>NZ_DALZYX010000001.1:0-660530 GCF_031987975.1 Pseudescherichia sp.
GACACCCTGCGGATAGATTTTGCGAAGAAGTGGCTGGATGACATGGAGTGGATGACCCAGGTGGCACCGTTCACGGCGGGTCAGGCGGTGTGGCATATGCATCCGGTGGTGTTCTTAGAATCCCTTACGCAATCTGAAAGTGATCGTTGTAAAGCGCTGTTTTCTAAAGTAGCAGACATAATTCTTCGTCATGAGGGGGGATATGTAAATGATCCAGATGACAAGGGTGGTGAGACAAATATGGGAATAACTATGGATACATGGAAAAGATTCTCAATGGAAGATTTGGGGATAACGGCTTCATCTCTTACATTAAAAAATATGACAAAAGAACAAGCTGAGACAATTTACTACAATCATTTTTGGAAAACTCAAGGGTTCTGTAAACTAGAGAACACGAAAGTTGCTTTAATGATTTATGATTGGACAATCACTTCACGTTGGGCCATTAGAGAAGTAAGAGCCTTGGTAAATAAAGAGTTCGATAATAAATTATCTATCACTAACCTAATGGATGAGTCAATGATTCACTCTATTAATGCTATTGATGATCAAAATTCCTTTCTTCAAAGATTAGCTGAATCCAGAAAAAATTATTATAAATCCCTTGCCATTGCAAATGGCAAGGAAAATGACCAAATAAAATTTCTTAAAGGCTGGCAAAAAAGAGTCGATGATTGTATGAGGATTGTGTTATGAAGTATGTTGTTATTGTATTATCATTAATTGCATTCGATACTTTTGCAGTCGGTTTTACCGGGTGCTGGAGTTCATCTAACAATACATCTTCATACGTAATCAAGCTTGCTGAAAAGGGTAAGGACGTCAGGGGTTCTTATTGCTTCATTAACTCCAATGGGAATAAAACTGATTGTGATAAAAATCTCTCGATAATAGAAGGTGTTATTTCTAATAATAGATTATCTGTAACCTTTGGTGGGGCAGGTAAGGGATTGATTACAAAAAACAACAACGCCATTATGCTAAGCATGGTAGATAAAAAACCATTTGATGATTTCAACATGCATATACCGGATAAGTTGAACTTGAACCAAACTAAAAATTGCAACATTCCAAATTGATTAAAGTTATGATTAATGAAATTCTTACGCGATTATCATTGCGTGATGGTTATAACGAAATGAAAACATTAAGTGATCACATTTTGACTGGAATGAGTCATATCCACTTCTCGGTTGCAACGCCAGAATAATGGGTGATTATGAACGCTATAAGTAAGTCATTAATTCTGATGGGATTGGTTTCTTTGACTCCCTTATCACTATGTGAAAAGGTTTTCTTATGAAAAAATTTTTATTTCTTGCAATGATTTCAGCTTCTTTTTATTCATATGCTAATGAATGTAAACATGGTGAAACTCTCATAGCATCATGTGAAATTTCAGGCAAAGAAAGCCATATCGCTACTTTTTGTGCAAATGAAAAAAACGATACAATAAGGTATGATTTTATAAAAGGCACTACCTCTGAGTTAACTATAAGTTTTGACATCAAAAATAAACTTAAAAGATGGGTTGATCTTGGGACATATACTACTTACCTTGGATTTAGTCGAGGCAATTACTCTTATATCTTAAAAGTCCCAGAAGAAAAACCGGGAGCTGTTGCTCTTTTGGATGTCAAAAAAAATGATTCCGTAATTAGCTCAAAGCGATGTGATTCGAATTCTTTTGGAGAGGAAAATATAAAAATGAATAGTATTGAGGATGTCTCAGATAGTAGTGTTAGGAATAATGGGTTTAGTTTCCCTTAGATTTAACTTTTAAAAGATTTTATAAGCGAGAAGGTGTGAGCAGCATGCCCGGCTGCCGGTGTGGATGCAGCAGGCGGTGGCGACGGGTGTCCTGGATGCGGTGGTAAAACCGGATGCGCCCCTGACAATCAGTGCCGGAGATGCCATCGGTTTTTTGGGTGAGGACATTGCCCCGGCGGGGATGGCAAAAATCAGTCCCAGCGCGTATGCCCATCTTGAGGTGCTCAGCACGGACAGCCGGATGCCGGGTTTTCTGGCGAATCCCGGCGGGGTTAAAACCGGTCGGAAATATATCCGCATTCACCCGGACGCCGTGCTGTATATCGACAGTGGGGAGACGTTCATCAGAACAACCACCACGGTGAACAAGGACAAACATCTCATCCTGCCGGTGGATAAGTGCAACCCGCGGGAGTGGGAAGGCCGGACGTACTACCAGGCCGGGAAGAACTGCTGGCTGCGTCAGGACGGTGTGGACGTGCTTAACCAGTACGACCTGAACGGGCTGGGCTTCACGGCGCTTGTGGAAGAGAGTACGCCGGATATGTCTGCCTCGATTAAGGAGGGATGGGTGACCTCCACCTGCCGGTGGCTGGCAGAGCAGGTGATGCCGGAGCGCGGTGTCCGGGAGACGCTGACGTCGCACTTTTATAAGGGAGTAGCGGATAAGCTCGACAGCGACAGGAGCGGAGACCTGTCAGGCCGGGAGGTGTATGCCGCGCTGCACCATCCGGACATGGGCGTGCGGGACATCGTCTCCCGGATGGTGGTGAAACATGAGAGCGAGTGGTTTGGCGGCAGCGGCCACCAGAAATGGACGGCGTTTTTCCAGGACTATGACACCCTGCGGATTGATTTTGCGAAGAAGTGGCTGGATGACATGGAGTGGATGAGCCAGGTGGAGCCGTTCACGTCGGGCCAGGCGGTGTGGCATATGCATCCGGTGGTGTTTTTGGAGGCGTTACGGAAGAAAAAAATGGATGGGCTCATAGTACGTTTGCCAATCTGTTGGCCTCCGTTGAATCAAGGGATGATTATACAGCATATAATAAAACACATCCAAAATTAGCTGCATATTTTAAAACGAACTTAACGGAAATGACTATCTCCGAGGTTATAGATAAGCAAGAGGCACGAGATATGTTTGCTGTAGGCCGATACCAGTTAATTCCCGGCACTCTGAAAAACGCAGTGAATACGTTAAATTTAAATCCAAAGCTGAACTTTGACGAGGATGTTCAAGATAGGATTTTTAATGATTACTTAATAAAGGTAAAAAGGTCGGCATTTATAAACTATCTTGAGGGAAATGGCAGTGTAGAAGATGCAATTTATGATTGGGCAAAAGAATTTGCTTCAGCAGGGGTCAGAAAAGGAAAACGTATCAGCTCAACGATTAAGCGTGATGAATACGGCAATAAAATTAAAGATAGTAATGGGAAAACTATTAAAATTGATCGCATTGCTGCATTTGAAGGGGAATCTTATTATGCAGATGACGGACTTAATACGGCGCACCTGATGCCCTTGCAAATGATAAAAGCATTAGAGGAATCTAAAAATGAAAATTAAAATCATCTTTCTTGCTATTGTACTGCAATTTTCGGCGGCAGCTTTCGCTAATCAATATCTATTTGATAGCTACCATGTTGATAGTATCTATAAAGGTAAAAACCACAGTTTTAGCGAATCTCCAAGTGGTAATAATCTCGTTGATAGCATAAGAATCAAAATCTCTAAAATGCCCCCTAATTTTGCTGGTCATTATACAATATATACATTCGGTTGCGGCGGAGGTGCGAGATGTGGAGAGATATATGATGTTAATACAGGAAAGGTTATAAGTGGGTTGCCAAACGCTTATCTTGTTAATGATTTCGATTTATCTTTTAAAAAAGACAGTTCTTTGATAATTATTTCTGGTACTTCAGCCGATGCAGAGTATGACAAGGACAATAAAAAAACAAACCCCACCTATAGAGAAAGGTATTATAACTTTAAAGATGGGGTGTTGGTATTGCTATCTGAAAAATAAATAGTCATGCTATTTAAGCTCTGCTATCAGGCCTGCCGCAATCACTGTTTTTACAACCCACACAATCCTTGTCATTGAGATCGTATATTACAAAAATTTGAGCAAGAAAGATATTGCAGCCCCATTAAAAGCTTGACTTTTACATAACGACTATCAATTTAAAATTATGAGGAAAATATGAAAGGCATTATTCGAATCGGCGACAAAACCACGCATGGCGGGGCAGTCCAGTCAGGCTCTTCAACCATGATTTTCGCGGGCAAAGGTGTTGCCCGTAAAGGCGACAGCGTGTCCTGTCCGCAGCACGGGCCAACCACCATATCAGAAGGTAACCCGGACTACCTGGACAACGGGATCCCGGTGGCGTTTCAGGATCATAAATGCGGCTGCGGCTGCTTGCTCATCAGCTCACTGCCTGATGCTGTGGTGGGCTGATCATGCCTGTGGTTCTGGAAAGGATCCCGGAAAAGAGAGCCAGACCGCCGCGACCTGTGACCCGGCGCTGGCTTATCTCTGGCGCTGCCGCCTTAATCACGGGGATGGGGTTAACGCTGCTGTTCTGGCAGGGCGAGCGCGCCGGTCCCGTGTTCTGGCTGTTTGCGATCGTGCTTCCGGTGTGTCTCTGGGGAGCCATGTTCTCGGCGCGGCGGGCGGGCTATAAATTTCAGCGCGTGGGGCAGTACAGCGCCAACAGAACCATCGATACGCGTCATGCCTGCGCCAGGGGGCGTGGGCAGCGGTTTGCCTGGTTTGCTGGCGAATACCTGCTCAATGCCCTGGAGCAGCAGCATATGGCCACACAAAAAGCGGCCATTGATAAAAAACCCGTCCTTCAGCCGGTCAAACCTCGCGGAGTGCAAAAACCTGTGAGGCATTCCCGGCTGTCTGGCTGGGAAAATGCCGGGGATGTGCTGGCCTCCCTGCAGGAGGAGATAACAGGACACATCAACCAGCTGCTGGACTCACTGCCTCCGGCAATGACCTGCTACCTGGCACTGGACTTGGCAAAAGGCCTGCCGGACCTTTCCCTGAGCTGGTTGCCGGAGATCCGCCGTCCGTTTGTACGTATCCGAGATCTGTCAGGGCTGGCAATCCTCGATTACTGGCTTGATTACCATTATGAAAAACCCGCTGCGCTGTTGGTGATTAGCGTACAGCTGAATGATGTGCCCCAAAATGACACCGGAGAGGCCGTCTCGGTTGTGCTGATGACCAACTGTCGTCTTAAAGGCACACCAGCGGAGTCAACGCGTATCCACCGTCCGCAAATCGATAATACGGGTGATCCGGAGCATGCTCTGCGCCATGCGGTGTTATGGGCCGGACTTGAAAAGCACACACCGCTGCGCGGCTGGATAACCGGTGGCACCCTTGCTTCCGCTGGGGCAATGAACGTTGCCTGCGAAGTTCATGCCCCGGCACTGACTGCCGACCGCTTCATCAATATTGACACCGTAGCCGGTTTCGCCGGTGTGGCAGCGCCGTGGCAGGCCCTGATCCTCTCCACCCGCCAGTGCCTTGCAGACCGTGAAGCACAGATGGTGGTGACCGAATCGTCACCAGACTACCGGCAGCTCTGCGCTGTCACTTCAGAATAATCAGCAGGGATGGTTACCGCTCGTTATGAAAAGACCTTCAGCACTTGCATCTGTTTTTTTCTTTGCGCTCTGTATCACCGGCCTGGTCGGCTATTTTCTCTGGTTCTGCCCGGAAGAGACGGCCCGTGCGGTGCATATAGGACCCTTCAGCCACCCGGGCGTGCTCGTTTTTTGCCTGACGCTTGGCATTATCATCCTGATTGCAGGATGGTTTGCTGAGATATTAATGGCGGCGGCGGGTGAACGCGGTGGCAGTCAGGCCCTAGGGGCAGAAAACAGCGCCGTGCCTTCACTCCAGCCTGATGCCCCTTATACTGATGAAGACACCACGCGTTTTACCTCCGGCCCCCTTATCGATCACCTCCGCCTGCGTTATAACCGCCGCTGGAAATCGAGAGTACGCCTGCTTCTGGTCCAGGGTACGGATGAGCATATCGAAAAGGTCGTTCCGGGGCTGAAGCGCGACCACTGGCAGGAGAGCGATGGCATTGTCCTGATCCATGCCGGGCTTCCTCATGCCACACCGGAGCCGGAATTTATTGCGGTGCTGAACCAGGTGCGCCGGCAGCGCCCCGTGGACGGCATTGTACAGGTGCTGGACTGCGCCACGCTGCCGAATGCCGCCGCAGTGGATACGCTCGTGCGCAGCCGCCAGAAAGGAGACGTCATACTGGGCTGGAAGGCACCGGTCTGGCTGTGGTTCATTAATGAAGACACCTGGAGCCAGGAGGGCGAGGGCGTACCGCCAGCCGGTTTGTTATTCGGCCCGGGGGCAGCACCGGACGCAGCCATTGCATCGCTGGCTCCCCTCTCATCACGCCTGCGCCGGGCCGGTATGCCGCGCCTGCTGGGCGATACCCGCCACGGCTGGCTGATGCGCTTGTCCGGTGAGCTGCGTGGCCACCTTAAGCTGAAACTGATCCCGCTACTGACCAGCCTGATGACCGGACCCGCCCCGTATACGCTGCGCGGTGTAATGTTCAGTCCCGCGCTACCTGCACCTGCAACCGACACGCTGCCACATGCGCGCCTGAGCCATCCTGCATGGCAGGCGCTTGAGGAGGACTGTCTGCATGTGCATCCGCGTAAAATCGGCTTTCACTGGCAGTGCGTGCTGCGCCTAGTGCTGCTGACGCTAATTCTGCTGTGGGGCGCAGGTACACTCTTGTCGCTGGTAGTCAACCGCACCCAGATTTATCAGGCCCAGGCAACCGCCAGGCTGGCGGCCGATACCCGACAGCCCCTCACAGAGCGTCTGCGTAACCAGCTGGTATTGCAGCAGGCGATTGCCCGCCTGCAGGACCGCGAGGCACACGGTGCGCCGTGGTATACCCGCTTTGGCCTGAATCAGGACCACGATACCCTGAATGCTCTCTGGCCGCTGTATGTCCGCAGTAATCAGACGCTGATGCGTGATGCGCTGGCAGAGGAGCTTCACCGCCAGCTGACTGCCTTCGTGCAGCTGCCGCCGGCCAGCGAGGCGCGAACTGCGGCGACGCAGAAGACCTATAACCTGCTGAAAGGGTATCTGATGCTGGCCCGCCCGGCTAAAGCGGATGCGGCATGGTTTGCTGCCAGTATGCCGAAGGCCTGGCCGGAGCGTGCCGGTGTGCCTGCCAGCGCCTGGCAGACCCTGGCACCCAAACTGCTGGGCTTCTTTGCCGCCAATCTGCCTGCGCATCCGCAGTGGCAGATCACACCCGATGCGGAACTGGTCAGCACTGTTCGCCAGATATTGCTTAAACAGATCGGCCAGCGTAATGCCGAGTCGGGTCTCTACCAGGAGATGCTGCAGCGCATTGCCCGTAACTGGCCCGATTTGACGCTGGCAGATATCACCGGCGATACCGATGCCTCAACCCTGTTCAGCACCAGTGAGGTGGTGCCGGGTATGTTCACCCGCCAGGCATGGGACGAGCAGGTTAAGGACGCCATTGATGAGGTGGTGAAAACCCGGCGGGATGAAATTGACTGGGTACTGACCGACAAAACCCACCAGGCAGGCAGCGATATCTCACCGGACGCCCTCAGACAGCGCCTAACCGAACGTTATTTTACGGATTTTGGCAATGCCTGGCTGAACATGGCCAACAGCATCCAGTGGCATGAGGCCGGCTCGCTCTCGGAAGCGATCGCCCAGCTGAACCTGCTGGCAGACGTGCGCCAGTCGCCACTGGTGGCGCTGATGAATACCCTGGCCTGGCAGGGTCAGACCGGGGCCAAAGGCGAAGCCCTGGCCGATTCGCTGGTGGAGTCGGCGAAAAAACTGGTGGGACGTAACAAAAATGCGCAGCAGTTTGTGGCAGAGGCGCAGGGACCGAAAGGGCCGCTGGACGGGGTATTTGGGCCACTGAATGGCCTGATGGCAGGCAAAGACGGAGCGGGCAGTAACGGTAACCTGAGCTTCCAGTCCTGGCTGGCCCGCGTGACTCAGGTCCGGCTTAAGCTGCAACAGGTGACCAGCGCGCCCGATCCGCAGGCAATGGCGCAGAGGTTGGCGCAGACCGTTTTTCAGGGTAAAGCCATCGATCTGACTGACACCCGGGATTACGGCAGCCTTGTCGCCGCCAGCCTCGGGCAGGAGTGGAACGGATTTGGCCAGGCGCTGTTTGTTCAGCCGCTGGATCTGGCCTGGCGTCAGGTGTTGGCCCC
Organism: Pseudescherichia sp.; assembly: GCF_031987975.1. Lineage (GTDB taxonomy): Bacteria > Pseudomonadota > Gammaproteobacteria > Enterobacterales > Enterobacteriaceae > Pseudescherichia. The sequence continues at coordinate 8,059 of NZ_DALZYX010000001.1, forward strand.
TGCGGCGGGTAGCCTGAATGCGCGCTGGCAGAGCACCATCGTCTCGCAGTGGAACACGGCTTTTGCCGGGCGTTACCCGTTTAAAGCCACAGGCAGCGATGCCTCCCTCCCGCTGCTTGCGCAGTTCCTGCGCAGTGACTCAGGCCGTATTGCCACCTTCCTGAAAACGAATCTCGGCGGGATCCTGCACCAGGAGGGCAGCCACTGGATGGTGGATCCGGCCGCCAGCCAGGGCATGACGGTCAGCCCGGCTTTCCTGAAGGCCATCAACCAGCTGGCGGATATCTCAGACATTATCTTTGCACAGGGAGATGCCGGGGTTCGCTTCGAGCTGATGGCCCGGCCATCGCGGGATGTGGCGCGGGTGCAGCTGGCGGTGGACGGGCAGAGCCTGGATTACTTCAACCAGATGGCGGGCTGGCAAAGCTTCACCTGGCCGGGGAATACCTACTATCCCGGCGTGGATCTGAGCTGGCGCACGGTGAACACCGAAATGCGGCTGTATGAACACACGCAGGGGAACTGGGGCTTTATTCGCCTGCTGGATGAAGCGCTGATCACCCCGCTCGACAGCAGCCGCACCCAGCTGGTGTGGATCACCCCGGACGGCAACCCGCTGAAATTCATCATGCGCAGCGAGCTGGGGGACGGGCCGCTGGCGCTGCTGAAACTCCGGGGGTTCAGTCTGCCGGATGCTGTCTTCACCGTCGGCCCTGACGCCGCCCATAGCGCCCTGACACCTGCGGAGGGGCAATAAGATGGCTACTGCAAAAACCCTGCTGGCACTGTGTGTGCCTGACGAAGCGCAGCAGTCCGGGCTGCTTGCACAGCAACAGAATACGCTGCCTCAGTGGGATAACTGGCTGCAGCCGCTGGCTGATGGTGACGGGGCGGGAACAGAACCCACCTACGATGACGACTTCCAGCTGATGCGTGAGGAGATCAATAAACTCTCCGGTACCGATCCGGAAAAACTCAGCCAGCTGGCTGAGAAGATCCTCTGCCATACCGCCCGGGACGTGCGGGTCGTGACCTGGTATATCTTTGCCCGTCTGCAGCGGGAAGGTGAACCTGGATTATGTGAAGGGCTTCAGCTGCTGGCCGCGATGCTGACCCGCTACGGTGAGCGCTGCCATCCCCGCCGTCCGAATGCCCGCAAATCCGCGCTGGAGTGGCTGAACAGTACGAAGGTGCAGGACACGCTCTCCCTCTGGCCGGAGGCCAGCCGCGAACAGACCGCGCAAACTGCAGCAGTACTGTGCCTGCTGGATACGCTGCTGGAGAGCTGGCCGGAAAGCGATCGTCCTGCACTCGATGGATTATCCCGTGCGCTGGAGATCCGGCTGGCAGGATCCGGCGGCCTGGACGGGTTCGCGCCGCAGGGTACCGGCAATACTGAAACCAGCCCTGCCTCTGCTGTCAGAACATCAACCCCGAATGGGGTGGTGAAATCAGAAGGTGAGTTTGTGAGTCAGGCGAAAGTGCTGTCAGGCTGGCTCGCCGATCAGCCCGAGGGCTGGCTGGCAGCACATCGCCTGATGAAAGCCGTGCGCTGGGATACGGTAGGGCAGTTGCCTGCCCTGGATGCCAGCGCACGAACCCGTCTTTTGCCGCCGAAAGCGGAACAGCGCGCACAGCTTAAGCGTCTGTACATGCAACAGAGCTGGACAGAACTGGTGGAGCTGGCGGGTACCCTGTTCAGCGATGGCGGCAACCGCTTCTGGCTCGATCTGCAGTGGTATCTCTGGCAGGGCCTGATCCGTGCAGGTCAGCCCTGGGAGGGCTGGGCCGCTTACATCATAAGCGATCTGAAACTGCTGCTGGCGCGTCTGCCCGGCCTTGAGCAGCTCGCCTGGAGTGACGGCACGTCCTTTGCCGATGACGTCACGCTCAGCTGGATAGCAGAAAAGGTGAACAACGAGATGCCGGGGTTCGGTGATGACTTCGCGATCGTTGCCGGAAGCGGGCAAACGGATGACCTCCCTGCGCTGGAAGCGGAAGCGATGCTGAAAGGCGACAGTGAAGGACCGGAGGCCGCGCTGGGCTGGCTTCAGACCCGTCCGGGGATGGATTCTCCCCGCAGCCGCTGGCTGCAGCGGTTGGTAATGGCCAGAGTCGCCGAACAGTTCGGGCGCAATGAGATGGCACTCCACCTGCTTGGCGAGCTGACCACCAGCGCACCACAGCTGACGCTTGAACAGTGGGAGCCTGCGCTGCTGTTTGAAGTGCAGGCCCGCCGCCTGAAACTGCTTCGCCTCAGGGCAGGGCGCAGCGAAACGGATAAAGCCCGGTTTGCCCCGGAGATGGATGCACTGCTGGCTGGGCTGATTGCCATCGACCCTGCACGGGCGATGGTGCTCTGCGGTTGATCGGGCTGCACCTCTTTTTTGATTCCCATGACATTCAGGATCCCCGTACATGGATGATTTAACCTTACGTTACTACGAAGCAGAGATGCGCTATCTGCGCGAAGCCGGTAAAGAGTTTGCCCGCGCCCATCCCGACCGGGCCGCCATGCTTAATCTTGACCGCACCGGTGCCCGCGACCCGTATGTGGAGCGGCTGTTTGAAGGGTTTGCCTTCCTGATGGGCCGTCTGCGCGAAAAACTCGATGATGATCTGCCGGAGCTGACCGAAGGCCTGGTAAGCCTGCTGTGGCCGCATTACATGCGCACCATTCCATCCCTGGCGGTGGTGGCATTCTCCCCGGAGTGGCAACAGCTGAAGCAGGCCGAAGTCCTGCCCGGCGCGTTTCCGGTGCTCTCCAGCCCGGTCGGGCCGGATAAAACCGTCTGCCAGTACCGCACCACCCGGGATGTAACCCTGCAGCCCGTTCATCTGGCTGATGCGCGCCTTCAGACCGAGCCGGACGGCCGGGCTGCCATCCGCCTGCGTTTTGAGTGCGCCAGTAAGGTGGACTGGGCGAAAAGCGGCATTGATAAAGTCGCCATCTATCTGGACGCTGACAGCCCTGTCGCGTCGGCCCTGCATCTGGCGCTGACCCGCCGCGTACAGGCGATGTATGCCCGCCATGCCGCAACCCGTACCGAACGGGTGCGTTTTGACGGCTGGTGCAAGCCGATGGGCTTTGACGATTATGAGCGTCTGTGGCCAAAAGGTGATTCGGCGTTCAGCGGCTACCAGCTGCTGCTGGAGTACTTCAGCTTCCGCCCGAAGTTTATGTTCGTGGAGCTGCACGGACTGGAGCAGACGGGTCTCAACCAGGACACCACCTGGTTTGAAACCGATATTGTGCTTGATGGCGGCTGGCCAGCCGATATGCCGTTTGAAACCGAAAACTTCCGTCTGCACTGTGTCCCGGTGATCAACCTGTTCACTCTGGAAGCCGACCCGCTGACCATCGATCCGCTGGAAAATGAGTACCTGCTGCGACCGCTGCGCGTCCAGGACGGACACACGGAAATTTACAGCGTCGATAACATTCACGGTGCGGTCAAAAACGGTAAGCATCCCTACGTGCCGTTTACCAGCTTTCGGCACCGTGGCGGCATGATGCGCCACGATGCCCCTGAGCGTTACTTCCACACCCGCGTGAAGCGCGGGCCATCCGGCCTGTATGACACCTGGCTTATTCTTGGCGGCCGTTCGTTCGAGATAGCGCAGCTGGCGGAGAAACCGGAGTCCCTGTCGATGCGCATCACCGGCACTAACGGGCAGATCCCGCGCAAGGCGCTGGAAAGTACGCTGCTCGACCGGGTGGTGAAAGCCGGGAAAGTACCGGTAAAAGTTCTGAACCTGACTGCACCGACGCTGCCACTCTATCCGCCCGCCAGCGATCGCTTCCACTGGCGGGTAATGAGCCATCTCGGCTCCAGCTTCCTGAGCATGATGGATAACCCGGAGGTGCTGCGCGGCACGCTGGCGCTCTACGACTGGACCGACGATGAGATGAACCGCCGCCGTCTGGAGGCCATCGTCGCCGTAAAGCATACGCTGATACGCCGCTTTGAACGGGGCTTCATGCTGCGCGGCGTGGATATTGAAGTGACGCTCAATGCGGACAACTTCGCCGGTGAGGGGGATGTGAATCTGTTTGGTGAAATGCTGCACCGCTTCTTTGCGCTGTATGCCGATGTCCACCTCTTCAACCAGCTGACGCTGGTACTGCAACCGACAGGGAAACGACTGCGATGGAAAGAGAATCACAGCCAGCACGTACCGGGCTGACCGGCGCACTCGAAAAAGATATCTGGCGGGTTAATTTTTACCGTTTCTGCCAGCTGCTTGAACAGGAGAGTCCCGACCGGCCGCTGCTGGGCACCGGCGATAAGCCGTCTGCCGATCCTGTCCGTTTTCGCCCCTGGCCGGGGATGGGCTTTCCGGCAACTGAACTGCGGGCAGTGGAAACAGACGACGATCGCCCGGCACTGCCGCCGACCGTACGGACCACGTTTCTGGGGATGTACGGCGTGGATTCACCGCTGCCGACCGCCTATCTGGATGACATCGCCCAGCATCGGGAGGGGTATGAGGCCACCTCAGCCTTTCTCGATATCTTCAGCCACCGGATCACCACCCAGTACTACCGTATCTGGCGCAAATACGCCTATCCGGCCACGTTTGAACCCGGTGCGACGGATGCCACCTCGCAGTGTCTGCTGGGGCTGGTCGGGCTGGGCATTCCCGGCACGGCGGAAAACGTGGCCACCCCGGTCTCCCGATTTCTTGCCCTGCTGGGCACCATGCGCCTGCCGACCCGTAATGCCGAGGGTATTCGCCAGCTGGTGAGCCTGCTGGCACCGGAGACCAGCGCGACGGTTGTCAGCCCCGACCCGGTAAAGGTACAGGTGTCACAGCGCGCCGGGCTGGGAAAGGCCAGCCGCGTTGCCCTGGCACAGCGGGCGACGCTGGGCAAAACCGGGAAAGAGGCCTGCAGTCGCATTCTGCTGATGCTCTCCACCAGTAACCTGCAGGAAGCCGAAGGCTGGCTGCCAGGCGGTCAGCTGCACACGGATCTAATGGTGCTGCTGCGGGTCTACCTGGGCTATCGCTCGGACGTCCGGCTGCGGCTGACCGTTCCGGTAAGTGCGCTGCCTGAACCCAGGCTGGGAAAAAAACACCGCGTTCAGCTTGGCCGAACCGGCGTGCTGGGACTGAAAAAGGCCAGGCCCGGCAAACGTACCCATCTGACCGTTAGCCTCGGTTGCTACGCGGGGCTGGACTGCAAACCGCTTTCCCCGGCACGGGATGGCGGTTACCGCTTCGATTAATGCTGAAAAGGAACCTCTGAATGAGATCTGTTTCTCTGCGGCAGTTCGCGCTGCTCGCACTGTGTGGTCTGCTTGCCGGTTGCGGCCTGACCCAGACCGTCACTGATGACACTGCCAGCATCACTAAATCCATTTTTTATAAAAAGATAAAGGTGCTGCACCTCGACCTGGCGCCGCGCTCTGCGGCCAATGCGGATGAAGCCCAGACGCCGCTGGCCACCATGGTCCGGGTGTATCAGCTCAGGGATCGGCAGAAGGTGGATGCCGTCGACTATCAGGCGTTACTGCGCGATGCCGACATCGTGTTAAAGGAGGACATCGTCGCCAGCAAATCCCTGCTGGTGATGCCGGAGGGCAGCGTCACGCTCAACATGCCGATGGATGAGGGGGCGAAATATGTCGCGGTGGTCGGGCTGTTTAACCGCCCTGATTTGAAAAATAACACATGGCGGCTGGTGCTGAGCCGGGACGATCTCGACCCGGACACCCCCCGCACCATCGAGCTGGGTAACGGTTTTCTGACCCTGGTGCCCGTGAAGGAGTGAAATAATGGCAATGGACAACTGGCTTGCCCTGTTTGACGGGCAGACCCGCTACACCCTTGAGGTAAATGACAGCCGGGTAACACCGGACGTGCTGAACTTTCACGGATACGAGGCGTTGAGCGCACCGTCGCAGTGGCGGATTGAGTTCACCACCGCGCAGGACGATATCGCCGGTGAAGAGATACTGCTGAAGTACGCCACCCTCAGCATGCGCAGTGGCCGGGTGGTGCAGGGGATCATCACCGCCTTTGCCTGGCTGGGCGTAACGGCCGATCAGACGCACTACCGCGTGACGCTCTCGTCCCGTCTGGCGCTGCTGGGCCTGACCCGGCGCTGTGCGGTATACCAGAACCTCTCAGTGCCGGAGCTGGTGGAGCAGGTGCTGCGTGCACATGGTATGGAGGGGGCTGACTTTACGTTCAGCCTTGAACGCAGCTATCCGCAGCGCGAGCTGATAACCCAGTGGCGCGAAACCGACCTGGAATTCATTCAGCGCATCCTGGCGGAAACCGGGATCTGGTTTCGCACCGGGGTCAATGATGTGACCGGGCTGGATACGCTGACCTTTGCGGACAGCCAGCTGTTTTACCAGTTTGATGTCCATCTGCCGTACCAGGAGCCTTCCGCGCTGTATGATGGAGCAGCCGAGTCGGTATGGGGGCTGCGCACCTGGCACAACACGGTGACGGGTCTGGTGCGGACCCGGGACTATAACTACCGCACGGCCACCACGCCGATGGACTCCGCCGTCACCGCCAGAAACAGCGCCACAACCACCGGTGAGCACTACCGCTACGCTGAACCGTTTCTGGAGGCCGGGGACGACAGCACCTCAGAGCCGGAAACGGAGAGCGGGGCGTTTTACGCGAGACTTCATCATGAGCGTGAGCTGAATCAGTCCGCCCGCCTGCACCTGTTCAGCAACGCGGCGCATCTGACGCCGGGCATGGTGCTGGAAGCGGACGGCAGCACCCTGAACGACCTGAACGAGGGGATGCTGATCACGCTCACCACCTTCCGCGCCGCACGCGATACGCGCCTGCATGTATCCGTGTGGGGGATGCCCTACAGCGAACAGGTCTGCTTCCGCCCCGCGGAGCGCCTCCGTCCGAAGATCCACGGCACTCTGACGGCGCGCATCGAGAGCCGGGAGCTGCACGACATCTACGCGCATCTGGATAACCAGGGCCGCTACCGGGTGAAACTGGACTTCAGCCGTGAGGATGCGGAGCCGGGGTATCACTACCTGTGGATACGCCAGGCAAAGCCGTACTCCGGCGACACGTACGGCTGGCATATGCCGCTGACGGACGGCACGGAAGTGGGTATCGGGTATGACGACGGGGATATCGACCGGCCGTACATCGCCCACGCGTTTCACGATTCAGAACATCAGGACGTCGTTAACCGGGACAACCGCAGCCAGAACATCCTGCGCACCGCTGCGGATAACGAGCTGCGCATGGAGGACCAGCGCGGCGAAGAGCATATCGCGCTGACCACGCCTTACGGCGCAACGCAGCTGAACGAGGGGCATATTACCGACACGCAGAACAAACCGCGGGGCCACGGCTTTGAGCTGCGCACCGATGAGTATGGCGTTATCCGGGTAGCGAAGGGGCTGTTCATCACCGCTGACGGCCAGACCAAAGCCGAGGGGGAGGTGCTGGATATGGCGACCGCGCTGCGGGAGATCGAGATTTGCCAGCAGCAGATCAAGGCCCTGGCCGCAGCGGCAGAGGCGGCGCAGGCGCTGGAGGCGGATATCGCCAGCCAGCAGGCGATGTTCAGCCAACGCCTGAAGCCGCTGAACGCGCTGATCCACTTTCACGGCCCGGAGGGCGTGGCCTTTACCAGCGGGGAGCATACGCAGCTGACCGCCAGCCAGAACGTGGCGGTGAACGCGGGAGGGGACGTCAGCAGCGGGGCGACGGGTAATACAGCGATCCTGGCGGGGGAAAGCGTGGGGCTGTTTGCACGGACGGGGAGCCTGACGCTGAACGCCAGCGAAGGGCCGGTGCAGATCCAGGCGCAGACCGGGGCGATGCACATCAGTGCGGAGCAGAGGCTGAGCCTGCTGTCAGCCAGCGACATGCTGTTTGCGGGTAAAAAGCGGGTGACGCTGATCGGCGGCGGCAGCTACCTGATTATTGATGCCGGAAAGATCGAGTACGGCACGGACACGACCTATACGCGGAAGATCAGGCGGACGCATCTGACGGGGGCTGCCACGTTACCTTTTCAGGCTGTAGCGGGTGGCGGAATTTGCCTGAGCTGTCTGATGAAAGCTGCTATGAATGGCAATACATTTGTTATCCGGGGGGAAGCATGACAACGGCGTTTACTCTTGCTGCCGGGCAATTGCTGGTAACAACGACGATTTCCCTGTTTGCTCTGGTCGACGGTCTCCAGTTTGAGCGGTATTTCGGCAGGGAGCTTGAAATGAGAGAGGATATCGTTCTTCCTTTGTTTGATACATATCCGGATTCCCGAATTGCGTTTGCGGGACCCTGGCTGATTGATATGCACAAGGCTATGGCATTCAGGCAAAAAGTGGTGGAACTTGAACAACATCTCCCCGCCGTATCATGGCTTTTATCTGCATCAACGCTTTCTGAGTTATTGGCACATTTGCAACAGTGTATAAATGTGGAAATGCCGGATGGGCGGGTGGCTTTATTACGGCTGCAGGATCCCAGAGTTCAGGTGCGGCTTGGGGAGCAGCTGGATGAGGGGCAGCACTGGGTTATAACCCGGGAGATTGCTGAATGGTATTCCAGTGTAAGTGATCGAGTTTATTCCCTGAAGCGGAAGGAATTTATATGCTGAAGCTGACGAACGAGCAGTGTAGCGAAGTCAATAAAATGGAAGATAATGATTTTGTCCAGGATGCTGCTCAAAAGCTGAAAAACAAATATCCGTGGATTAACGAACCGGATGACATTTTCTTTGTTCGGTTGAAGAGCGCATTAAACTATGCAAATACATTGCCACTGAATGATATGAATGCAAGGCGGGACTTTTTGAGGCTGGAAATTTTTTATCCCGGTTTTTATCAGAAGCCGGAAGTGGATAAATGGCTGAGAACCCCAAACGGGTATTCGGCAGATCAGCGGCTTGAAGATTATAAACATGTCATGCTCAACAGGGAAAGGAGGAAGCACTGATGCTAATGATCTCATCAGCAGTAGCCGGAGGAATGGGCGGCGCAGCGGCAGGAAGCGTTGGTCTGGCTGGCGGGGCGACCGGGGTATCGATATTCCCCGGGGCGGGAAGTCATGAGAGCTGGGACGAGGATGACCTGTCTTATCCTGATTCAGGAAGTACGCAGTCTCAGCGTAACGGAGGTTTTACTTATCAGGGTAAACCTGATGATCCCATACTTAATGAACCGATGATAGTGAGTGCAGAAACGCATGGTGACTTCTGGGAAGATGATATGGATTACTCAGAAACGGTGAGCTATGAGGGCATCGATACCAGAGCGGGAGCACAGACCAGAACAGATGAAAAAAGCTGTGAGCATTGCCCACCAGAAGGGAAGGTTTTACCGATGCTGAGGCGTTGTTCGCGCTGGAGTGAGGTGACTATCGACTACCAGACACGGATTTGTGACACGCGCTATAATCCTGAAACCAAACAGATCCAGGAATACAAATACTGCGGTGTGTCATTTGATGGCTGGAAGGATAAGTTGTGTCAGTTCTGGGAGGCGAAGGCGCGGTATGACCAGTTTTTTAGGGCTGATGGTTCGAAGAAAGATTGGTGGCGGGGAGACTCCAGTGCAATCAATCAGGCCGGGCGTCATCAGGCCGTTGCTACGGTCAATCAGCCATTGAAAGTAGTTTGGATTTTCATGCAACCTATTAGTTATCACTATTTTTCTAAACTATTTTCTAGAATGAAAGATATCATCGTCAGATGGGAGCCATAAACATGGATACTCGGTTTTTAATGAATTTTGAATTTCGAAATGAGAGTGGTGACATTCAGTTCTCAGAAATAATTGAGCATTTTAATTTTATAATATCGACAATTGACACCTTCACGCAAACAAAAAAAACCTGGTATGAAACTGGCTATTCCAGAAAGCAGGCGCTAAGTCAAGTGGCATTTCAGTTCGGAGGCATTACAGATACCACCCGTATAAAATGGCAACGTCGATACAAAAAAAGCAAACCATTATTCGTTGATAGCATATGGGATGCTAATGATGACAATCATAGCTGTGGAATTTCATACAGGAAGATGTTTTATGATGAAAAAAATAGGGCATCTGTAGAGTTAAGTATAGTCCCGCAAAACTTGGAGAATGTATTGAATCAATTCACAGCATTAATCTCACAACTATCATCATATTTCAACTGCGCCTATGTGAATGTTGACTCAAAAGGATACAGTGTGCTGGGAAGGAATGTGTTCCCGGACAGACTGGCTGTTGGCTGGATGTTATATATCCCCCATGTAGTTTTGCCTGAATTAATACCCGAAGCTGCCCGATTTGTCCCTGTGATGGATGGCAAGATGCAAAAAGGAACAATCGTTGTTTCCACTGAGGAAATATTTGATGGGAGCAACAAAGAACACATTGGCAAAGCGAACGACATAGAAATAAGACTTCTGGATCTTGGATTGTTACCGTTGATGACTGAGATTTAATTCTGTCACCCACATAAGATTTATTACTATGAAAGGCTATACAAATCTCAAGGCTAATATGGGGCTTCATAATTAAACTTTAGGAGTGAATATGCCACGTGGTTTAGTATTAATGCTTTTATCTATTATTTTTCCTCCTGTCACTATGGCAAAGCCTTTAAGAATTTCTGATAACAAATTTTTCACTATAAGTGTGGATTGCAACGGCCAGAAAGAGTGTGCATATAATAATCAGGAAGAAATCCCCGTAGTTGTGAGGCTAGATAACATTTCTTCTAATGGTTTTTACATTCCATGGGTTTACATTAAAAAAACAGGCCCCAGCGTCAAATTAATGGATCAATACAGCAGGAAAAACATAATATTAAAACAAAGACTTGTCAGCTGGGATCTAAAGGAAAAAATGCTCTATATTCCTGCCGGAAGCTACGTTTCTTTTTCATGGGATCTATTGCACAGGGACATAGCTCCATTTGTAAAAAACGGAACTATTCATGTTAATGCCATTTTCAAAATAAGAACAAAGATATATGACGCTAAAAATAGCGATGGCGGGGAATTTATTTCAACATCAAAATTATTGATAACAAATAATAACTTAACATTAAATAAGCACTGAGCAACTTGCAAATACAGTTAATTGCCACACTAATCTTATTTAGCACTATCACCATTAAGAAATAATAAAATGTCACAACACCCCTCATTATACGAAACCCTCTTCAGCAATTTCACTGGTGATCTCGCTCTGAACCAGGCCACTGAAGAGAACCAGGTGATCCTGTCTGTGCTGGACAACATGCAGCGCATTTTAAACTGCCGCGCCGGGACACTGGCGCACCTGCCTGATTACGGTCTGCCGGATATGACCAAAATCCTGCAGGGCATGCCGGGCACCGCTCACGAATTGATGAGCACGCTGTCGGCCGTTTTGCTTAAGTATGAGCCGCGGTTGAAAAGCCTCAGTGTTGTTCTTCTTGACCAGACGATCCCCGGCGAGCTGCGCTATGCCATTGATGCCCAACTGAAGGGGGTGGGCCTGGTGCGCTACGGCACCGAATTTATGCCAGAGGGACGGGTGCTTATCCGTCACCTGAAGCAGCAAAATTACGTCGATTAAAACAAATTCCCGTCTGCACATTCACCAATGAGTTCATTATGAAACACACTGAATTTCGTCATATCCGCACGGGCGGCGATCCGCGTCCATTTCCTGACTTCGCTGCGCTTCGCGATGAAATGAGCAAGCAGACACATCCAGCCCGGCCTGACATTTACTGGGATCGGGTAGAGCAGCTGTCATTGGCACTTTTCGAAAAGAATGGCGTGGAGTTGCAGACAGGGGCATGGTATACCCTGGCGCGCAGCCATCTGGCGCGGGTAGGGGGCATGAGCGAAGGGCTGAACATCATTGCGGCGATGCTCAGCCATCAGTGGACACAGTTCTGGCCGCAGGCCAGCCACCCGCGGGCTGAGATCCTTTGCGGGCTGTTTCAGCGTTTACAGAAGGTGTTTCGCACTTTTACCTTGAGCCATGCGGATTACTCTCAGCTACAGCACCTGGAATCGACGCTTGAGTCGCTGAGCGGCATTCTGTTACGGCATGAATTAAAGCAGGTCAGTCAGATAGCGCCGCTGCTTCAACAGGTACGTAGTGCAATGACGCGCTTAGAGAATGCACCAGAACCAGAGGCTTCCACGGCTGCAATTACCCTTCCTGCGGAACCTCAGTTGCAGTATGTGATCGAGCAGGAGCAGGGTACAAATGTGGAAGTGATCTACGCAAAAGCACCTGCATCAAAGCGTATCAGTATCTTCTTGAGCGGGATGCTGGCCGCCTTTGCGCTCAATGCGTTCGGTTATGCAGGCTGGCACTATCTGACCCTGCCGGATGAAGGCCTGCAACTGCTTAATAGCAGCTTACAGCCGTTGCCGCGAATGCCAGATGCGACGGCAATCGAGGCGTTGAAACCCAACTATAAAAAAGATGCGCTGGCCACCGTCTGGCTGAAAGGGGCTTCAGAGAGGCTAAATGCGCTTTCAGCGCTGCCGCCGGACTGGAACCTTCGCTATGGCCAGCAACTGATAAATCAGGCGCAGACACTCTGGCCGGGACTTTCCGGCACTAAACAACTGAGCGATCGATGGCAACACAAACTGGCGCTGAACGCGGCGCAGGATGAGTCGCTGGCAGGCTGGCATCAGGGCATGATAAAGCTTCAGAACCTAAGCGAGCAGCTCAATGCGCTGGATGGGCAGAGGAGGAAATATCTTACCGTCAGTGAGCTGAAATCGCAGGTATTTACGGCGATTCAGACTTTTAACGCCTCGGTTCCGGTGGAAGAACAGCTCCGCCAGCTGGCTGAGCTGCAAGCAAGCGGAACCATCCCGGATGCGCAAAAGCTTCAGGCGACGCAGCATTTACAGCAGCTCATCATACGCTATTCAATGCTAACCAACAGAAACAAGCAGGTGGACGCTATTGGCGTGCGGGATGCCACCGTCTACTGAAGAGCCATACGATGGTCAAAGTCACTAAGGGTATTCCATGAAAAATAATAATAACAATGGCGGGAGCTAACCAGATATAGAAGGGCGCCACAATCAACATACCGATCCCAAAGCCTGTCATCTGTAGAAGAGTCATCAGACTAAATATAGGTAACCGTAAAGACGCATCCTCGCTTTGGATGCGTGATATTAGACTGACATCCGCCAGGCCATCGCCAATACCGGCAATGAAAATAAATACCAGTGCAAGAGGAACGGCTGTTTGCTGGAAGGTGAAAATAAACCCCAAGGACATTAACGACACCCCGTAAAAAAACAAACGCTCAGTACGTATACCACACTTAAGCAAAATGTAATTTGACGCTCTTGCCCCTGCGAATTTCCCACTTGCCCAGACAGCCAGAAGCAGCCCCATCGTTTTTCCTGGCGAGTCTGACGTCAAAAGCTCTGAAAGTATGGGAAAGCCCACGTTATGCGCGGCACTACCGAGTGTATCGGCCATGGTTACCAGCAACATTCCAGCCATTAACGGCGCAACGCGTAAGCCTTTTACAAGGCTACTCCATTCTTTAGGCTGATTCTTAACCTCATTAACAACTGGAATGGTCAGAAAACGTAAAGGCAGAATACATAAACCGGCCAGCAGATAGGTGAGAATATTTGTGACAAACACCAGTTCATAACCGCTTGCAGCCAGCAGGATACCTGACACCATGCTTCCCGTAACGGCGCCTGTCGCAGATGCAGACGTCAACCATGCATTAGTTGCAACCCGGCGGGATTCATCTACCCACTGGAGTAACTGGCTGTTAAGCCCAATTGCGAACATGGAGTTACCGATGCCAATCCCCAGAGCGATAAAAGGTAAGATATAAAGCTGTACCGTTGAAGGGAAAATCAGTAATAGTGCCAGCAGGGCGGCGCGAACAACATCAAAAAGGATCAGAGACAGACGTCCGTTAAAACGCCTGAAGAATGGAACACCAAACAAGCTGGCTAAAATACCTCCAGTAACACGACAGGCTAAAAAAACACTCACGTGCATCACACTTTGGCTAATGACATATACGTAGGTGGATAATGCCACCATGTTTAAAAAGGCACCAAAGTCAGAGATAAAACGGGCGGAAACGAGCAGCCAGCTATTTCTGACTGACCGGTTAAACATCGTTTCATCCTGATGTGCATCAGTCATACAGGTACCCCTTGCGGATAACAGCGACAGGTGACTAACTATTGTTCTCAAATACCGGAGTGAACATTTTATCCTTCAAGCCCAGCCAGAGTAACAGATGCCTTACAGCAAACAATATGATTTTGATTCGGTTAACATTATCCGAGGTAAAAAACTCCGCTGCGTGTGCCGTCATCAGAATCCCTTAATGGTGAACCTACGTGACGGACGTCTTATTAGCCCACAGCGGACACTACAACTTTGCTGCTACTACCTTTGTCAAAGCTCAGTAGAAATGTCTATCAGCTGGCTCGTTAGAAATGTCCTGATGTTGAAAAGTCTGCTTAGTGCCAGGAGCGGACGCTTAACCTTGATACGCTCTTAAGATGACGTATGATGCTTATTTTTGTATATTAACTCATGATTTTCAAAAAATTACGGAAATGACCATGGCCAGTATTCAGAAAAGGTTAAGGATCGCAGCAGGACAGTTTGCTCCGGTTCGCGGCTGTATTGAAGAGAATATGCACTATCACGAATTACTGATTACTTCAGCAGCATCCGCAGGCGTTAACCTCATCATTTTTCCGGAACTCTCCTTAACGGGTTATGAACCAGAAATGGCTGATAGATTGGCTCTCGCCGATGAGACCCGCCTCCTGCCGCTACAGACGTTAGCTGAGAGGTATGATATGACGATTGTTGCGGGTGCACCTTTGCATGTTAAGGATAGTAAACCAGCCATCGGCGCATGTGTCATCTCGTCGAAGCAACCTGTTTTCTTTTACCGAAAAATGTATCTTCATCCTGGAGAGTCTGATTATTTTTCATCCGGCGAAGCGGAGTGTGTTATTACAGCACGCACGTTTAATATTGGCGTGGCTATATGCGCAGATGCCGGGCATCCGATGCATGCAGAACGGACGGTGCAGCGGGGGGCTAAGATTTACATTAATTCAGTTCTGAGCGCAGGTGGCTATGATAAAGATGCAGGTCTGCTGCAAAGTTACGCCAAACGTTACGCAATGCCTACGCTGATGGCTAATTACTGTGGCCCGTCAGGCGGCTGGAAACCGGTCGGGAAAAGCGCTGCATGGAATGAAAAGGGTGAGCTTATTGCTCAGGCTCCAGAGGATCGTGCCGCCCTGGTCATCATGGATTTACAGGATGGTGAATGTTCCGGGCAAGTGATCTGCCTCAGTAAATAACAAGATAGTGAGAAATCTCATATGACGCGGCGTGATACCGAGCATTTCTGCAGCCTGGCCAGGCCGCAGATTGCGATCGATGACATCCTGAAGGATTTTCAGGCGGTTGATTTCTTTCACGGTGAACATTCCGGCGGCATGTACAGACATAGAAAACTCCTCATCAGGAAAAGTGAGTCGTTGTCTAGTCAAGCAGCTTTGAAACTATAACCGGGACATTCCTAATAATGAGCCACAAATAGACATTAGCATTGAGCCCCTACAACCTTAGTGCGCATAATGTATATTATGTTAAATTGCATACTGCATTCTCACATGCTCCTTATCCCATCCCAGTTAATTCTTTAGAATCAGCCTCTTTCCCCTTCTCTTCAGCAACCCAACATGACTATCATCTCCTTTCTGTGTCATTGCCCGGACGAACCATAACGACAACCTTGAGGAAAGATCTATGCCTAACGATTTGAAAGTTATTGATAGCATTGCCCTGGCAAAACAGCTCAATGCTATCGCCCAAACTGGACTCACCTATGCAAAAGATGTTTTCGATCGCGAGCGCTATGAAGCTCTTCAGCAGATGGCCGTCGAGCTGATTGGTTCACGCTTTGACATTAACGCTGAGACGTGGAATCACGTTTCTGAAGTTGGTTACGCAACGCCGAAAACGGATGTTCGTGCGTTCATCCTCCGCGAAGGCAAAGTTCTGATGGTTCGTGAGGCTGACGACGGTCTATGGAGTTTGCCCGGCGGTTGGGCGGACGTTGGCGATACGCCTTCGGTAGCTGTCAGTCGTGAAGTTAAAGAAGAGACCGGGCTCAACGTAAAAGTGACAAAACTGCTGGGCGTTTGGGATCGCAACCTTCATGGCCATCCACCCTACCCCTGGCATGTTTATAAGCTTATCTTCCTGTGTGAGGAAACCGGCGGTAGTCTGGCGTTAAGCCACGAATCTACCGACATCGGCTTTTTTGACATTCATGAGCTACCGGATTTATCGCTAACGCGAATCGTACCGGAACAAATTAAAATGAGTATGGACATCGCAACGTCAGATCGTCCGACGTGGTTCGATTAATTAACGCTTAAGGCATCCCGCGCATCGCCGTCCTGACTTTTCTGACCCGAACGGTAACGCTAACAATCGACAGTGCAGCAATGGCCATCAGTACCACGCCTACTGCTGACATGGCCGTAAAACCGAACCATCTGAACAGAAACAGGCCCGCGATGCCGCCGGTTAAAAAAGAGAAGATCGTCGTGAGATGGGTCTTAAGCTGACTCTTTTGCGCAGCACTGTCTTTTGAGAAATCCCGGCGCAGCATGGCCGCCAGCACCGACGCCAGCGAGATCCCCGCATCGGTTAAAGTACCTGTGATGTGTGTAGATCTCACCCGGCCACCGGACAGCTGCGTTGAGGTCGAGTTATGCAGGCCCATCAGGCCGCATAGAACAACGACGATTTCCCGGTTCGATGAGAACGCATGAAAGTAGATCTCATACAGCGAAATGCCGGTTAGCAAAATGCCCTCAACGAACAGGATCTGACAAAAAATCAGCCGGCAGTTATGCACAATCCCCCACAGCACAATGATGCGGGCCAAAACCGCCCCGCTGACAAAGGCAACGATGATGGCGCTAAAAAACAGCACATCCCGCAGATCCGTATTGGAGACTTCGCTGGAGAGCTGCGAAGTGTTACCGGTCATGTGGGAAGGAAAGAAGCCGAAGGCACCAAGAGCGATGGCATTCAGCAGACCTGCCGCTGTCGCCAACCACAATGCCAGCTTACGGTCCTCATTGTGCGAGCGTGTTCTTTTAAGTTTAATCAGCAAAGATAACCTCCGGTTACCAACATCAGCTAAATCATTAAGCTAGCAGAACAGCAGCGTCTCACTACTAAGACATACCTGAATTCAAAGAGATCTGTTCGTCGATAATCGTTTTCAGCTCTGGAATACAGGAGCCGCAGTTAGTCCCACACTTAAGTTTTGCACCGAGCTGCTGCACGCTGCTACATCCCTGGCGTACGGCGTCAGCTATGGTCAATTCTCCCACCCCGAAGCAGCTGCAGATGGTTGCTCCGGCGGGAGTTTTGCCGTTTTCAGCTCTACCGGCTAGCAGAGCCAGACGCTGCTGCGCAGTCTGCGGGGGCTGGCTGAACGCGGCCACTATCGCCTGGCGCTCCAGTTCGGGACGCTCACGGTGTACGTAAAACGCCAGCTGTAGCTCACCGTCCCTCCACGCCAGCAGGTTGAAACCACCCTCGCCCAGGCGCGCTGACTGGCAAACCCACTGCTCAGTTTTGATGTACTCGTTCAGCCATGTCAGCCACTCCTCCGGCACAGAGGAGTCGGCCAGCACGTAGTGCGTGATGTTCGTCTGTGCGATCCGGCTCCAGTACGCCGTGGCGGGCGGGACCAGATGGCTGCCGCGGATAAACAGTTCGCCCTGCCATGCCGCCTGCCAGCGACGCAGGCTGACCGGCATGTGTTTGCTCTCCGGCTGGCCGGAAAGCGGATCGGTATGCGCCTCAACCAGCGCATCCACCCTCGCCTGCTGGCTAAACTGGCTGTTCCAGTGCATCGGCACGAATACGTTACCGCGCGGTTGCAGGCTATCAGGCTGGGCACGCAGCAGCAGCCAGCCATGGGATGATGAGACGCGCACAAGATCCCCGACGCGAATGTGTGGCGCATCATCGGGATGAAACTGACAATACGGCTCGCTGATATGTTGCATCAGGCGTGCAGATTTGCCGGTGCGGGTCATCGTATGCCACTGATCGCGGATCCTGCCGGTGTTCATGACCAGGGGATAAACATCCGTCGGCTGATTGAGCGGCAGCCGCGGCGTAATAGCGATCAGCCGCGCTTTTCCATCAGCATGGAAGAACCGCCCGTCGGTAAATAGTCGCTCCCTGCCCTGTGGGTTTGCCGCGTTGACCGGCCACTGCACCGGGCACAGCTCATCCCACTGCCGATCGGAGATCTGCGCGAGGCCGCTGATATCAAATGCCCGCGTGCCGTCGTTTTCAAAGCCGGACAGTGCCGCATGCTCGCGAAATATCTCTGCCGGATGTTGATACGCAAACGCCTCGCCAAATCCTAGCCGCTGGGCGACCTGGCTGAGGATCCACCAGTCAGGTTTAGCCTCTCCCGGCGCGGGCAGGAATGCGCGCTGGCGTGATATGCAGCGCTCAGAGTTGGTAACGGTGCCATTTTTCTCTCCCCAGGCCAGCGCTGGCAGGCAGATATGCGCCATGCGCGTTGTATCGGTATCGCGCATGACGTCGGAGACAATGATGAGCGGGCAACGTGCCAGCCCGGCACGTACCCGATCTGCGTCCGGCAACGAGACCAGCGGATTAGTACCCATGATCCATACTGCCTTTATCTGCCCCTGTTCTATAGCATGGAACAGCTCAACGGCGTTTAAGCCAGCGTTTTTTGTGACGTTGTCACTCTTCCAGAAACGCCCTACGCGGTCTATCTCTTCGCAAGTGAAGCCCATATGCGATGCCAGCTGGTTCGCCAGCCCGCCTACCTCCCGACCGCCCATGGCATTTGGTTGACCGGTTATCGAAAATGGACCGCACCCCTCGCGCCCTATTTTACCCGTCGCTAAATGCAGGTTTATGATGGCGTTACACTTATCCACGCCCGAGCTGGATTGATTAATGCCCATCGAATAGAGCGTTACCAGGCGATCGCTATCGGCAACCGTTTGATAAAACGCCCGCAGCTGCGCCAGCGGCAGTCCACAGAACTCAGCGGTTTTCGCCTCCGTCCAGTCACCTGCCGCCGCCAAAGTTTTCTCGACACCCTGAGTGTGGTGCTCCAGAAAGTGACTATCCAGCTTGCCACGCTCTGCCATCGCATTCAGCGCCCCGCAAAACAGCGCCGCGTCGCTGCCTGGACGCAGCTGCAGATGCAAATCGGCGATGTCGCAGGTGGCGGTTTGACGGGGATCGATGACGATAATGCGCATCTCCGGTCGCGTTTTTTTTGCCTGAGCCAGTCGCTGATACACTACCGGGTGCGCCCAGGCGGTGTTCGATCCGGTGAGGATTACGCAGTCGGCCAGCTCCAGATCCCGATAGCTGCACGGCACGGCATCGGCCCCAAAGGCCCGTTTATAGCCCACCACCGCCGAGGCCATACAGAGCCGCGAATTGGTATCCATATTCCCCGCGCCGATAAAGCCCTTCATCAGCTTGTTAGCGACGTAATAGTCCTCCGTCAGCAGCTGGCCGGAGCCGTAAAATGCCACCGCCTGCGGGCCATACTCATGAATGATGTTCTGCAATCCCTGAGCCACTGCATCTAAAGCCTGCGGCCAGCTTACCGGTTGGCGATCGATCTCCGGATGCAGCAGACGCCCTGCCAGATCCAGCGTCTCCCCTAAAGCACTGCCTTTAACACACAGTCGCCCAATATTGGCAGGGTGCGAATCGTCGCCGCAGGCGGTAAAGCCCCCTTGCAGGGACTGCATCCTGACGCCACAGCCTACGCCGCAGTAGGCGCAGGTGGTTGAAACCGGCGCGCTGCTCATAGGCTGACCGTCTCGATTATCTCGGTGGGCCGGGCCGTGTGGCTCGCAGGCTGCTCCTGCACCCAGACGCGTCCGCCCTCCACTTTCACCGGCCAGACGCTGAGCGTGCTCTGCCCATCGTCCACGCTGCGACCATCCCGCAAACGGAACCGCTGCTTATACAGAGGAGAAATCACTACCGGCTCACCCTTCACGTCGCCCAGCATGCCGCGAGCCAGCACGTTGGCGTCGCTGTTCGGCTCATGGTTGCTGAGAGCAAACACCTGCTGAGGATGATCCGGCAGATGGAACAGCGCAATCTGCTGATTGCTTAGCCGGGCCGCCATGCCCGCATTTGGCGGGATCGCACTCAGGTCACAGATCTCCACCCAGCCCTGCGCCGTCCGTACTTGTTCATCACTGTTAACAAAGGCTTTAAACAGTGCGAGCCGATCGGGGGTCGCCAACGTGGTCTGCCATTCGCACTGGTAGGTCTCAACCACGGCATTCATCTCGCTTTCAAGTTCGGCGGCGATGTGCAGGCTATCTTCCAGCACCACCTGACGCAGGTACTCCATGCCGCCCTCAAGATTATCCATCCAGGTGCTGGTACGCTGCAGACGGTCGGCGGTGCGGATATAGAACATCAGGAACCGATCCACGGTGCGGATCAGCGCCTCCGTGCTCAGGTCCTGGGCCAGCAGATCCGCGTGTCGCGGCTTCATGCCGCCGTTGCCGCAGACGTAGAGGTTCCAGCCCTTATCAGTAGCAATCACGCCGACGTCTTTGCTCTGCGCTTCGGCGCACTCACGCGTACAACCCGAGACGGCCATTTTAATTTTGTGCGGCGAGCGCAGGCCCTTATAGCGGTTCTCCAGCCGCAGCGCCAATGTGGTAGAGTCCTGCACGCCGTAGCGGCACCAGTTGGATCCGACGCAGGACTTCACCGTTCTCAATGACTTGCCATAAGCATGCCCGGTTTCAAATCCGGCCTCCACAAGCTGCTGCCAGATCTCCGGCAGCTGCTCTACCCGTGCACCGAAGAGATCGACCCGCTGCCCACCGGTGATTTTGGTATAGAGGTTGTAGCGTTTGGCCACCTGGCCGATGGCGATCAGCCCGTCCGGGGTGATCTCCCCGGCCGGAATGCGTGGCACTATTGAGTAGGTGCCATCTTTCTGGATATTGGCAAAAAAGCGATCGTTGGTATCCTGCAGCGGCAGATGCTGCGGCTTGAGCAGGTAATCATTCCAGCACGACGCCAGCACCGAACCCACCAGCGGCTTACAGATCTCACACCCGTGGCCTTGCCCGTGTTTACTGATAAGTTCATCGAAGCTGCGGATATTACCTACGCGCACCAGGTGGTAGATCTCCTGACGGGAATAAGCAAAATGCTCGCAAATATCCTTTTTCACCTCGACACCCATTTCACTCAGCGCGAACTCCATCACCTGTTTAGTCAGCGCCGCGCAACCGCCGCAGCCGGTGGCCGCTTTGGTGCAGGACTTAATCCCGGCCATGTCATCGCAACCGCTCTTTACGGCATTGCAGATGTCGGCTTTGCTGACGTTATGGCAGGAGCAAATCTGCGCTGCGTCCGGCAGCGCCGCAACGCCAAGCGACTGGCTTGCACCGCCCGCGCTGGCGGGAAGGATCAGCCCTTCCGGACTGGCGGGCAGCGGCATATCGTTGAGCATCATCTGCAACAGGGTGCTGTATTCACTGCTGTCGCCCACCAGCACCGCGCCCAACAGACGCTTGCGATCCGACGACACGACAATCTTTTTGTAGATCTCTGCCGGGCCATCCACCCAGCTATAGCTTTCACTCCCCGGCGTACGGCCATGGGCATCGCCCACTGACGCGACCTCAACGCCGAGCAGCTTCAGCTTGGTACTCATGTCCGCGCCCTTAAAGGCCGCCTCGCTGCCGGCAAGCGTCTCTGCCAGAGTTCGCGCCATCTGGTAACCCGGTGCCACCAGGCCGAAAATCTGCCCACTCCACAGGGCGCACTCCCCGACGGCAAATATGGCGGGATCGGAGGTGCGACATTGGTCATCAATCACAATCCCGCCGCGCGGGCCAACTTCCAGGCCGCACTCCCTGGCGAGCTGGTCGCGCGGGCGGATCCCGGCGGAGAAGAGCACCAGATCGGTCTCAAGATGACTGCCGTCGGCGAAGACCATTCGGTAATGACTGCTCTCCCCTGGAACGATCTCCCGCGTCTCTTTACTGGTATGCACTTGCACGCCAAGGGCTTCAATCTTACGACGCAGCATTGCCGCCCCGCCTTCGTCGAGCTGAACGCCCATCAGCCGTGGCGCGAACTCTACCACATGCGTTTGCAGACCAAGATGCTTCAGCGCGTTAGCCGCTTCCAACCCGAGCAGGCCGCCCCCGACAACCACGCCGACGCGGCCCTTCTCCGCGCAGGCCTGAATCGCCTCAAGGTCGTCGATAGTGCGATAGACCAGGCAGCCCGGCATATCGTTACCAGGAATGGGCGGCACAAACGGATAAGAGCCGGTCGCCAGAATCAGCACGTCATAAGCGGTCTGCCGCCCCTGCTTATCGACCACAAAACGGCGGTTGCGATCGACATGTTCAATGCCGTGCCCGAGACGCAGTTCAATCCCCGTGGACACAAAGAAGTCGCTCTCTACCATCGACAGCGACTCAGCGCTGCGGCCGGAGAAGTATTCCGAGAGATGCACCCGGTCGTAGGCTGGCCTGGTCTCTTCGGCGAAGACAATGATTTGATAGTGAAGATGCAGCTCACGTTCGACCAACTGCTGCAGAAAATGGTGACCTACCATGCCGTGTCCGGCCATCACTAAAACGGGTTTTGACATAACGTTGCTCCTCGCTATCTCCAGGGATAACGGCTCTTTCAGAAAAATGGGGTTGGACGCTTCCGGGGTAAACAGGCTTGACTGCGGATGGCCAAGGCGGGCGAAATACGCCGGTCCATCGTTGATGTCTCCCCACAGCAACACGCCCCGCAGCTGGTTATTCTGGATAAGCAGGCGGCGATAGTGGCCGTCGAAGGGGTCGAAGGTGGTGTGGATCTCAGCGTCATGCGTAGCATGTAGCGTTCCGGCGCAGAAGAGATGAATACCTGTAACCTTAAGGCGCAGCGGTACGTCATGGACGAGCATTGCTGGTGCACTCATCCCTGCCAGCCTGGCCGCCAGGGTTTCTGCCTGCTGCCAGCACGGAGCCACCAGCCCAAACGTCTGCTCACCTAACTGACAGCATTCGCCAATAGCCGAGATATGCGGATCGGAGGTTTGCAGCTGGTCATTTACCAGAATGCCGCGGGCGCAATCCAGCCCGACGGCTTGGGCAAGAGCAATATTGGGGCGCACACCGGCGGCAACGATAACGCGTCGGGCAGGAATTGCATGCCCGTCGCAAAGCTTAACGCTCTGCACCCTTCCCGTTTCGTCCGCCTCATAGGCTACCGTCTCTGCCTCCAGTACCGTCTCTATCCCTCGTGCCATCAGCTCGCCACGCAGTAGCCCTGCTACATGGGGATCCAGATGCTGATCCATCAGATGCGAACCACGATGCAAAAGAGTGACCTGCATACCGCGCAGGGCCAGCGCCGCAGCGGTCTCAATGCCGAGCACCCCGCCACCAATCACTACCGCCGGTTGCCCTGCAACAAGTTCGTGAAGAATGCTCTCTACGTCTTGCTGATTGCGGAAGCCGTGAATGCCCGGTAATTCCCCCCCCGGCAGCGGCGGCATAAAGGGTAGCGATCCGGTTGCCATCACCAGATAATCGTAACTTAGCTGCCGTCCGTTAACGTCCAGGATACGGGCCTCGCGATCAATCATGGTCACCGGGTAGCCGACGATTAACGTGACGTTGTAACGCTCGTACCAGGTGCGGTCGTGGGTAATGATGTCAGTAAAGCCTTTCTCACCCGCCAGCACCGGCGTAAGCATGATGCGGTTATAGGCAGGTTGCGCTTCGTCGCTAATGACTACGATGCGATAACGCGCCGGGGCCAGCTCGCACAGCTTCTCCACCAGCCGTACGCCTGCCATACCATTGCCAATCACCACCAGGACAGGTTTATCCATTCTGCTTACCTCGCCCGCTGTCTCAGGCCACGGCCCGGTGTTTTTCATGCAGGAAATGCAGCACCTGCTGGCGGTAGTGATGGAATCGCGGATCGTTCGCCAGGCTCAGCCGCGAGCGTGGGCGTTCCAGCTCGACATGCAGCACCTCACCGACCTTTGCCGCAGGTCCATTGGTCATCATCATGACTCGATCAGAGAGCAGCACCGCCTCGTCAACGTCATGAGTAATGAGCAGAATGGTGGTATTCAGGCGCGACTGGATCTCCATCACCGCATCCTGCAAATGGGCGCGGGTTAAGGCGTCCAGCGCGCCAAAGGGTTCGTCCATCAGCAGCACCTTCGGCTTCATCGCCAGCGCCCGGGCAATACCTACTCGCTGCTTCATGCCGCCGGAGATCTCCCCGGGACGTTTATGCATCGCATGCCCCATATGCACCAGCTCGAGATTGTGTTCGATCCACGCCTGCATCTCGCTCTTGCTCATCTTGCCTTTGAAGACCTGCTCTACCGCCAGGGCAACGTTGTCAAATGCGGTCAGCCACGGCAGCAGGGAGTGGTTCTGAAACACCACGCCGCGATCCGGGCCGGGGCCGCTGATCTCCTGGTCATCACAGAGTAGAACGCCTTCGGTGGGATGGCTCAGCCCGGCGATCAGGTTCAACAGCGTAGATTTCCCGCAGCCGGAGTGGCCGATCAGGCTGACGGTTTCGCCGCGTGCAAGCTCAAAGCTGACGTTGTCCAGGGCCAGAAACGGCCCTGATGCGGTTTGAAAGCGCTGGGTGACGTTTTCTACGCGGATAATGGCTTTTTCATGTTTCATATCTGGCTCCTGACGGTATTCGTGATTAATTGCCATAGCTAAAACGGCGAGCAATGGCCATCAGCCCCTGCTCGAGCAGCATCCCCACCACGCCAATCAGCAGGATGGCGATGATGATGTTTTCCACGTTGAGGTTGTTCCACTCGTTCCAGATCCAGAAACCAATCCCGACGCCGCCGGTGAGCATCTCTGCTGCGACAATCACCAGCCACGCAATACCAATCGACAGGCGAACCCCGGTCAGAATGTGCGGCAGCACGGCGGGAAAGAGGATTTTGCGCATAACGGTGAACTCGCTCAGCTTGAGCACCCGCGCCACGTTGAGGTAGTCCTGCGGAATACGCATCACCCCCTCGGCGGTGTTGAGGATCATCGGCCAGATTGAACAGATGAAGATGGTCCACGCCGAGGCAGGCTCTGCCCGCTGGAACAGCAGCAGGCCAATCGGCAGCCAGGCCAGCGGGCTGACCGGACGCAGCAAGGCAATGACCGGGTTGAGCATGTTGGCGATAAAGCTGAAACGGCCGATGAGAAACCCGAGAGGAATGCCTACCAGCGCCGCCAGGCCGAAACCCAGCGCCACGCGTTGGAGCGAGGCCAGCACGTTCCAGCCGATGCCCATATCGTTAGGCCCGGCAATATAAAACGGCTCGGCGAAGATGATCTTTGCCGCTTCCCAGGTTTTCAGCGGCGTAGGGAAGCCGTTGCTGCTGAGGGCGGCAATCTGCCAGAGGACAATCAGCACAACTGCCCCCAGCATCCCAGGCACCGCTTTTTTTAATCCGCCGCGTAGCGCTTCGCGAAATTGATTAATAGGCGCAGTTTTAGTTACCTCCGGCTGCGGCGTCGGAGCCGCCGTCTTCAGGGGGAGGATCTCAGCACTCTCCGGCTCGGCGGCCAGCGCAACAATATTCGTGTTTATAACAACGTTAGTTTTTGTGTTCATAGTCTTGGCCTCACTTAGCGTTTCATGGCAAAACTGTTGGCGTATTCAGCGGGGTTGCTGCCGTCCCATACCTTGCCGTCGAACAGGGTGCTGCTACGCATATCGCTGGCGGGCAGGCTGATGCCCCCTGCTGCTGCTGCCTGCTTATAGATGTCGGTGCGGTTGATCTTCTTAGCGATGGCCAGATAGTCCGGGTCGCTATCGATAAGTCCCCAGCGTTTGTGCTGGGTCAGAAACCATATGCCGTCTGAGAGATACGGATAGTTCACTGCGCCCTCGTTGAAGAAGCGCATGCCGTGAGCGTCTTTCCACTTTTTGCCCAGCCCGTTGTCATAGTCGCCGAGCATCCGTCCCTGAATAGTTTCTGGGGAAGTGTTGACGTAGGCGCGCCCTGCTATGGCCTTCGCCGTTTCGATACGGTTAGCGTCTGAGGTATCAATCCAGCGAGACGCTTCCAGCACGGCAGCGGTCAGGGCGCGAGCCGTATTAGGATTGGCGGCAACCCATGCGGAGGTGGTGCCAAGAATTTTCTCCGGGTGATCGGGCCAGATCTCCTGGGTCGTGGCGGCGGTAAAGCCAATCCCGTCGAGGATGGCGCGCTGGTTCCAGGGTTCACCCACGCAGTAGCCGCTCATATTGCCGATCTTCATATTCATCACCATCTGCGGCGGCGGCACCACGACGTTGCGGACGTCGTTAAACGGATGGATCCCGGCGTTAGCCAGCCAGTAGTAGAGCCACATAGCATGGGTGCCGGTGGGAAACGTCTGGGCAAAGGTGTAGGTTCCCTTCGGACTGGCATCGATGGTTTTCTTTAGCGAAGCTGCATCGGTCACGCCCGCCTCTTTCAGCTGGTTCGAGAGGGTGATCGCCTGACCGTTATTGTTGAGGGTCATCAGCATCGCCATATCATGCTGCGGGCCAGAGACGCCGAGCTGCAGTCCGTATACCAACCCGTACAGTACATGAGCAGCATCTAGCTCACCGGAGACCAGCTTGTCGCGCACCGACGCCCAGCTGGACTCTTTGCTGAGGGTGATTTTGATCCCGTATTTCTCATCAAACTTCTTCACCGCCGCCATCACCACCGAGGCACAGTCCGTTAAGGGGATAAAGCCCACGCGGATCTCTTTTTTCTCTGGTGCATCAGAACCCGCCGCCCAGACGCTGTTCATAAAGCCCGGCAACATCATGCTGCCGCCCAGCAACGCACTGTTTGCCAGAAATCGGCGGCGGGAGAGACTCACCAGGGTGTTGTTGTTATCGTCTTGCTTCATTGCGGCTTCCTGTATGGTGAAAAATGCGCAAAAAAAAGCGTCCAGTTAGCGCTCAGTCTCCTGAACGCTAACGGACGCCTTTATCCGAAACGCTGACTAAACCGCCGTTGGCTTAGTCGCTATGTGCTTTGTTGATAATGCAGCTTGTGTGCCAACTTCTGGTCCCCTTTAAAATCAGGGCAATAGGTTAAAATCGACGGTGAGTAGAGATCGCCCTGCACCGCAACGGTTTGCCATTTGCACACCGTCGGTGCAGCTACTCCTTAAGTGTTATGATGCAGATCTGCTCATCACAGCCGCTACAGAGAGCATCGCTTGCGCAATTTCTGTCAGCTTCTTATTCTGCTTCATCGCCATATCGCGCAGCACCTTATGCGCCTGCGGCTCGCTCATCCCATGATGCTGCATCAAAAGGCTTTTGGCGCGCTCTACCAGCTTTCGGTCGGCAAGCGTGGCGCGCAGCGCAGCCAGCTCAGTATCCTGAGCCTGTAGCTGGCGAGACTGCTGCTCAATAAGCTCAAGCACGGAACGGCTGAGCTGGGGTGGGATCAGCGCCGCATAGTGGATATCCTGCTGCGGCAGCTCCGCAATCTCCTGCTGTTGTAGTGCACCAGAGCGTTGTGCCTCGCAGATCCGCTGTTCGCAGCAGACCATTAACCGCGCCTCCAGCCGATCCTCAATGAGTTTCATGCCGTCTATGCGTGCGGTGGTAATGTCAAACCAGCGCAGCGCGAGATCGATGGCTTCGCCGGAAGGGGTTGCGCAGGTGCAGGCGATACGGCGGAAACGCTCCAGCTCGCTGCTTTCCGTGCCCTGCTGCTCCTGCCACAGCGCCAGAGCGTGCTCATCAGCGAACTCCATAAAGGTGTGAAAGCAGCGCTCCTGCCCCTCAATCAGCGCCAGCAGCTGCTGATGGGCATGCTCATCAAAGTGCCGCGAGGTAAAGCCAGCCGCGGCCAGGGCGCGCTCCTGCCCGGCCAGCTCTTTACCCTGCATAAAGCTGAACATGGCCAGCAGCGCGCGTGACACCGTGGGATCCCCGGAGGTGTCGGCGGCTTCGAATACCAGCCCCAGATGGGTGCGGATCACTTCGCTATAGCGGCTCATAGCCTCGGGCTGTTGAATACTTAGCGCCGCAACCTGTTTTCGCAGCGAAGGCAAGCTGCTCAGGCTGTGTAGCGCGGTGGCGATGCGGCTGAACAGCCGCGATGCGTTAGCCATCGGCTGCCCGGCGAGATCAAGTGCCACCAGCTGTTTATCCACCGCCTCAGCGGCCTGCTGGACCTGACGCGCCCGCTCGCTAAGCCGGTCGCCCCAGGTATCACCCTGTGAACAGAGATAGATGTTTGCCGTGCCCCGCTCGCGCTGCAGGACATGGATTAGCTGGCTGACAGCCCCCACCAGTTTGCTCATTTGCAGCAGCTGTTGTAGGCCGATGATTTCACTTCGTCTGGCAGCCAGGACGAAATCGAGGGCAGAAAGAGGCATATCAGTACCTGCGCTGAAGAAACGTACCGGAATGAAGCAAAAAACATGCCGCATTTCCCCCTTTTCTTTTACTCCGCGCCCGCTATTCTAATCACCACATCCCAAACCATCGGACTGGTTATGACTGCACACGTATCTAAAGACCCTTTGCACGGCGTAACGCTTGAAATGCAGGTGAATGCCCTGGTGGCGCGCTATGGCTGGGGCGAACTAAGCAAACTTATTAATATAAACTGCTTTAAAAACGATCCCAGCGTAAAGTCGAGCCTAAAGTTTTTGCGCCGCACGCCCTGGGCGCGCGCGGAGGTGGAAGCACTCTACTTAGATTCACTGGACAGGGATCCACTGGATGATGCCGTCCCGGAGAAACAGGACGAGCCTGCTTTTAACCCATGGGCTAATAGCCGCCTGAATAAGAGCTGAAAAAGAGATGGCGCGACACATTACACGGTTAGGCGCACTGGTTGGCTGCGCGCTTTTACTTGCCAGCTGCTCTTCTAAACCACCGAAATCACTGATTACCCCGCTTCCGCCCGTAACGAAGCAGCCTCTGCCGGATAGCACTGCCCGGAGTAATGAGCCGGTGCGCGGCGTCTGGCTGACGACGGTCTCTCGTCTCGACTGGCCGCCGGCGTCATCGGTTACTGCCAGCCCCGCGCTGCGCATCAGCCAGCAGCAGAAGGCGTTAACGGATAAGCTGGACAATCTGAAACGCCTCGGGGTCAATACCGTCTTTTTCCAGGTGAAGCCTGACGGTACTGCTCTGTGGCCCTCTAAGATCCTGCCGTGGTCAGATATGCTCACCGGCTCTATCGGCACCGATCCCGGCTACGATCCGCTGCAGTTCATGCTGGATGAGGCCCACAAGCGTGGCATGAAGGTGCACGCCTGGTTTAACCCCTACCGCGTCTCCACCAATACCAAACCCGGTACCGTTGCCGAGCTGAACCGCACCCTACCGCTCAATCCCGCCAGCGTGTTTGTGCTGCACCGCGACTGGATCCGCACCTCCAGCGATCGCTACGTGCTTGACCCCGGCATTCCGGAGGCGCGGGACTGGATCACCAGCATCGTGGCGGAGGTGGTGGCTCACTATCCGGTGGACGGCGTGCAGTTTGATGACTACTTCTATACGGAAACGCCCGGCTCTACCCTTAACGATAATCAAACCTTTCAGAAATATGGCAGCGGCTTTGCCTCAAAGGCAGACTGGCGGCGCAACAACACGCAGCAGCTGATCGAGCAGGTGTCACGCACCATTAAGCAGCTGAACCCTAACGTAGAGTTTGGCGTGAGTCCCAGCGGCGTGTGGCGCAACCGCTCTCATGATCCTGCCGGGTCCGATACGCGTGGTGCGGCGGCCTATGATGAGTCCTATGCCGATACGCGTCTGTGGGTACAGAAAGGCCTTGTCGATTACATCGCCCCGCAGATCTACTGGCCCTTCTCACGGGATGCAGCGCGCTATGATGTGCTGGCGAAGTGGTGGGCAAACGTGGTGAAACCCACCCATACGCGGCTCTATATTGGCGTGGCGCTGTATAAGGTAGGTGAACCGTCGAAAACCGAGCCGGACTGGACGGTCAACGGCGGCGTACCAGAGCTGAAAAAGCAGCTCGATCTCAACGATGCCCTGCCAGAAATCGGCGGCACCATTCTGTTCCGCGAGAACAACCTCAATCAGCCCCAGGCCCAGCAGGCGGTAAACTACCTGCGGAGCCGCTGGGGCAGTTGATTAGCTAATGTTGATTAGCGAAGCGCGCCGGAGGTGGTGACCGCCTCCACGCGCTCCATCGCTATCGGGATGCTCTTATAGGCCGGGATACCGCTTTTGGTATCATGGCTGTCTAGCGGCACCATTACGTTAGCTTCCGGGTAATATGCGCCTACGGAACCCGGCGCCATGTCGATCACCACCACGGTCAGGTTGTGCATGCGCCGCTCGGTGGCGTTGCCTTCGCTATCAAGCGCAACGATGTTGACCTGATCCCCTACCCGCAGGTTGCGCTTCTCGGCCTCATCGGCATTAATAAACAGCACGTCCCGCCTGCCGGTCACGCCGCGATAGCGGTCATTCAGGCCATACAGCGTGGTGTTGTACTGATCGTGGCTGCGCAGCGTGGTCAACACCAGGTCGTGGCACTTCAGCGAGTGGGGATCTTCATTGATGCCCTGCATGATTTTAAATTCAGCTTTGCCGGAAGGCGTATTCCAGATCCGCTCCGATGCC
This sequence comes from Pseudescherichia sp., assembly GCF_031987975.1. Classification (GTDB taxonomy): domain Bacteria; phylum Pseudomonadota; class Gammaproteobacteria; order Enterobacterales; family Enterobacteriaceae; genus Pseudescherichia. The sequence continues at coordinate 38,772 of NZ_DALZYX010000001.1, forward strand.
GTATTACGCAGGCGGAAACCACCCGGCTTTTTCACCCGCTCATTGAAGTTGTCGAAGCCGGGGATCGTCGCCTCGATGGCATCGCGAATAAAGCTGTAGTCGCCTACCATTCTATCCCAGTTGACCACCGTGTTCGGCAGCGTTGCTTTTGCTAATGCGGCGACCAGCGCCGGTTCGGATTTCAGGTGCGGCGAGGCTGGTTCCAGCGAACCGTGAGAGGCATGCACCATCGACATAGAGTCCTCGACGGTAATGCTCTGCTCGCCGGAGACCTGAACATCCCGTTCTGTACGGCCCAGTACCGGAAGCAGATAGTTGTGTTTGCCCAGCAGCAGGTGGGAACGGTTGAGCTTGGTCGCCATGTGCACGACCAGGTCGAGCTTGCGCATCGCCGGGAAGGTGACCTGCGGATCGGAGATCGCTTCCGCGAGGTTACCTCCCAGACAGAGCAGCGCCTTAACGTGACCGTCGCGCATCGCCTGAATAGCCGCGACGGCACCATGGCCGTGTTTCTGCGGCGGCGTAAAGCCAAAGACCTTTTCGATGCTGTCCAGCAGCGACTGTGGCGGGATCTCGGTAATACCGACGGTACGATCGCCCTGCACGTTGGAGTGGCCGCGCAGCGGACAGATGCCGGCCCCTTTTTTGCCGATATTGCCGCGCATCAGCAGCAGATTGGCGATCTGCTGAACGTTCTGCGTACCGTACTGGTGCTGTGTGATGCCCATGCCGTAGCAGATGATTGTCCGCTCGGCGTTAGCATACAGGCGGGCAACATGCTGGATCTCTTTACGTTCCATGCCGGAGACCTTCAGGATATGCGCCCACTCGGTAGCATCAAGGTCGGCTTTTAGCGCCTCAAATCCCTGGGTATGCTCGCGAATAAACGCCTCGTCTATTACTCCCGGCTCGCCTTTGGCTTTCGCCTCTTCATGCATCGCCAGCAGGATTTTCATCACCCCTTTCAGCATTGCCGCGTCGCCGCCGACCCGCACTTTATAGTAGGTCGATGCAAGCTCAGTGGAGCTGAGAGAGAGCATCTCGATAGGGCTTTGCGGCGAGGTGAATCGCTCCAGACCTCGCTCGCGCAGCGGGTTAATGGCTACGATGGTTGCGCCACGTTTCGAGACCTCCCGCAGGGTGCCGAGCATCCGCGGATGATTAGTCCCTGGGTTATGGCCGATACAGAGCACCAGATCGCAGTGGTCAAAGTCCTCTAGCTCAACGGTTCCTTTGCCTACGCCGATGGATTCAGGCAGGCCGACGCTGGTAGGTTCATGGCACATGTTCGAGCAGTCAGGGAAGTTGTTGGTACCGTACTCGCGGGCGAAGAGCTGCCAGAGAAATGCCGCTTCGTTGGAGGCGCGGCCGGAAGTATAGAACTCAACGCTGTCAGGATCGTCATAGCTATGCAGATGCTCGCCAATCTCTCTGAAGGCGGTCTCCCACTCGATGGGCTGGTAGGTATCGCTGGCGGGATCGTATTTCATCGGATGGGTCAATCTGCCTTCGCCTTCCAATTCAAAGGCGTTACGCTCCCACAGTTCGCTGACGGTATGGGCGGCAAAAAATTCGGGGGTGGTACGTTTGCTGGTGGCTTCCCAGGAGACAGCTTTCGCGCCGTTTTCACAGAACTCAAACGAGGAGGCGTGCTGCGGATCGGGCCAGGCGCAGCCTGGGCAGTCGAAGCCTTGTGGCTGGTTAACCTTGAACAGGGCAATGACGTCCTGCTTTACCGACATCTGGCCGCGTATTGCGTCGGCAACGGCTTTTAATGCTCCCCAACCGCCTGCTGAACCGCCATAGGGTTTGATACCGATAGTACGATTTTGCTCTTTCATAATGCTCCACAATTGCTTTTACCTTTTCTGTAAGCCTGGTACAGGAATTGTGGGTAGGTGAACTAATCGGAACAAAAACTCATTAATGAATCAGTTATGGATCATGAGACGCAACGGCAAATCCTTGCTCTCGCCAGTGTTCAAGCTGCTCCTGCTGACGGCGTGTCAGCACTTTACCAGTCCATAAAAAGATATGCTGGCCAGGGAACAGTTCCGGACGAGGGACCTCCAGCGGCTCCGCAAGCAGGTCGATGTGCCACCCGCGCTGCGACAGACGCCACGCCTCCAGCCACAGCCGGGTGCGATCCTCACTGCCCCAGCCAATCAGCAGCGCTTCCCTGCCCGCTTTTTTACGTGCGTTGATGACGCATGAGACAGCATGCTCGGTAATGACGCCATCCAGCAGGCTGGACATCGCGCGAGCCGTGTATTGATCGAGGGTCAGACGCTGGCGTACTGGAACGAGTATATGGTCGATAAGATCGTCTACGGTATGGTCGCGTCCAAGGGTCGCAATGGCGGCACGTAGCCTGGCAGGACGCGCCTGGCGCAGCACGCCCATCATCTCTTCCTGCAAAGACGCCCAATCATCATGGGCAACCACTTTGTTGCCTTCCAGCAAGGCCTTAACCTTACCGACAGGCACGCCGCTCTCAATCCAGCGTTTAATCTCTTTAATGCGCTGGATATCTTCCTCATCGAACTGACGATGCCCGCCTTCGCTGCGCTGCGGTTTCAGCAAGCCATAACGCCGCTGCCAGGCACGAAGCGTGACCGGGTTGATACCGCATTTTTCAGCTACATCGCCAATACTGTAAAAGGCCATCAACTCCCCTAAACTCAACGCTGCTACGGTCATATTTAAACGCTATTAGTATCTCATATACCCGTTCGTTTTTCTGGCCAGGCCACAGCAGGAATACCAGCAAAATCGGGACGGGCAAACAGGTAGCCCTGGAACTGCGATATGCCTGCCGACTCCAGCCACATCCACTCCTCAGGCTGCTCAACGCCCACGGCAGAAACCAGGATCTCCAGCGAACTACAACACTTAATAATGGCCTGGATAATCGCCTGCCGTGGCCCACTTTTATGTACATCTTTGATCAGGTCGCGGTTAATTTTAATCCTGTCCGGCTGAAACTGCGCCAGCAGCAGCAGACCGGCAAAGCCCGCACCAAAGTGATCGATAGCAACGCGGATGCCCGCTGCCTTTAACTGTCTTACCGCGTCGGTAAACTCCTCAAGGCGAGAGATGACTTCGCTTTCGGTAAACTCGACGATGATCTGCTCCGGCACCAGTCCGTTAGCCTGAATCTCCTGCAGGAGGAAATCGACCGCGCCGGGTACTTTGACCAGCGTCATCGGCAGCAGGTTCACCGCCAGCGTCTGCTCACCAATGTTTAGCCCCGCCGCCATGGCAAAGGCCACTTTTTTGCTGCGCAGATCGGCCTCGTAGACATCGTCTCCCGTCAGCCCTGCAAACCAGGCATCAGGCAGATCCCCGCCCGGCGTACGCAGCAGCGCTTCAATAGAGACCACTTCCCGGGCAAAGGGATCGATCATCGGTTGAAAAGCGAAGCTGCACTCTGCGGTTTCAGCCGCTGCCTGCGACTCTGCGCGGGTAGCGTTGTTATCCGAGATGAAATCCCAGGCATCTGCGGGTGGGATTTCATAGTAATTCTCTTTCTCGCGCTCCTCGACGAAGGTACGGAAGAACTGCAGCGCACGGTCATCGTAGGTAAGCTGGTATTTAGAGGTTCCCTTATCCAGCACGCGCTGGAGGACATCGTCCCGGTCATACTCCCTTAAGTTAAAAAGCTCCATTCCCGATTTGCCAAACCGCCGAGAGGGAGCATAGTCACACAGCAATTCTACGAGGTTGTAGTGACGGGTATCCTTGCAAATATCGCGGTAAATTTTGAACACGCTCTCTTCCGGGCCCTCAAGCAGCTGGAAGAAATGGGTACCGTTAAAAAGCAGAATGCCTGTTACTTCGGCCTGGCCATTCTTTTGATTTGCTGCATCGACCATCTCTTCCAACATTTTAACCGGTACATCGTCGCAGAGATGGCTGCGGTAAATAATGGTTGTAAGCATAGTTATTCCGGGAAGATCAGTGTGTGGAAGGCCACCTTAACAAATGGCAGCACACAGATCTTGTAATGATTGTGCCTGATTTTAAAGGCAATCCTTCCCGTGTATAAGTATGCTGCTCAATACAGGGTACAGCTTTTTGCTATACCTGTACAAGTATTCTGAAATCCTGGTGAATCACCAGCATAACTCATTGAATATAAGCATATATTAAAAATATCTAAAATAAATTACGAAAATTTGTACAGTTTCTATGTACAAGTTTGCCGAGTTTGTATAACTTTGTACTCGTTATCACAACTTACTGAATTTTACAGGAGTGACATATGCAGCAGAACAACCTTGTTCCGAATACAGCTAATGCCATTACCCGGTACTTTAATAAAGCTGCACTGCCAAGCCAGCAGGAAACGCTGGGCCAGATTGTGGTCGAGATCCTAAGCAGTGGTCAGAGCCTGAACCGTAAGGCAATCTGCACCAAGCTGCTCAGCCGCCTTGAAACAGCGTCTGATGCCGACGAAGAGAGCCATTACCATACGCTGATTGGCCTGCTGTTTGACCGCTAAGGACATGCAAATGCACAGCAACGGATAGTTAAGTTTCAAGTCGCTTTTGGTGGGTAGGTTTTCATGGAAGATAACGCCTCCTCCACCGGGCGCAAACTCATGCCTCGTTTCCTGACGGAATAGTTTGGCAGCAGAGACGCAGTTATGAACAGAAGTGAAACTGATAAATTAACAGATGAGCTAATTGGAGAAGCCGTCTTATCCCTCCTCAGTGAAAACGGGCCTGTTAACACCAGGTCGCTCGTCACGAGGTTGCGGGCTATGGAAGCAAAAGAGGCCGACAGCAGACGACGTGAGATACTTGGACGCATTATTGCCGAAATCAATAATACTACACAGGTATCGATGCGCGGGCAGGCCGGACGTGAGCAGAAGGACTCTGGAAGCAAACAAAACGACAACGTGTTTCAACTGTTTGGCAGTAGCCAACAGCAGGGCACCAGTAAAAAACACTGACTGCACACATTTATCTAACTTTAACGGTACAACTTTATGCTTCAGGCCATGCTCCAGCAATCATCAGACCCTTTTGAAGCGCTGCCCGATTCGGCCCTTTCTGCCTATTTCCGTAATGCGGGCGATGTCCTGGCCGATGAATCAACGGTCCTGGGTGCAGTAGTCAGATCGATCCTTGCCTCAGGCGGCGATCTCACTAACAAAGCTATTATTCTGCATCTTATTCAGGCAATCGAGTCCACGCGCGACGTGGTGAAGAGCGATATTATTCGCAAGACGCTGGAGATTGTCGTCGATCATACGATGGATGATATCTGAGCTTAGGCTCAATCCATAGCATAGACCGGGCCAGCGAAGCGCTACCCGGCATTTGCTACTCCGGTAAATAATCAGACTCAAGAATTTCTTCTAGCGTCCACGGTGTTTTCTCAGGAAAATGCGTTTCATCCAACCCCGTTTCGCGCGCAGCAGATAATATTGCATCCCCGTAAGCTTCATTAGCCATGTCGGCTAGCCTATCCCAGCACTCGCCACAATCGCCTCGATTTCATCAGGTAGCGGCACTCTACCCAGCGTAGCGGTGAGTCTTGCAACGACCGCCGCAATCTTCTCTTCAGGTGTCAGGGTAACCTTTATCAACGTCAGGCTCTCCTGATCGAGGCCACTGGTATCCGCGATAAACGTGACGCTGTCACCATTAGCGATAGCCAGATAGAAGGATGCGTCCGCCACTGCATCGGATTTATTAGGTGCGTTACCATTGAGGCGCTCCTGTTGCCAGAGCGGATCCGCAGCGTAACACTGCTGGTTGAGCTGAATAGCCGAGGCCACATCCACCTGCTCTCTGAGCAAGCGCGCCAGGGTGTTTACATAATTTTTTCGGGCAACTTCATGATCGAAAATTGTGGCGAGAGAGGTCTCCGGGCCGCAGTTAACTCTCCTTAACGGCTGGCCCCTGAAGTTATAGATCCGCATCTCCTCACCCTGCCCATGGTAGTAAAAATTGAGAGAGTGATGGAACACGGCACCAGCAGGAAGAGGCAGCGCCTGTTGCCGGCTTTTCTTATCAATAATTAGCCAGCGGGTGCCGGTATGACGCTGGTGACGACGCTGATTTTCAAAATAGGTCAATGCGGTATGTGCCACAATGCCATTAACCTTCGCAACAAACTGGGCTGCCTGTCTGTTTTGCCCGCTGTAGTGCATCACCAGCGTCTCCTGGGGAATGATGTGCTCCCAGTTATTATCGCAATCGGCAAAATAGTCGTTGACGGTGGCGCGATACGCGGCGATCTCCAGGTTCTGCTGACGAGCTACCTGCCCCAGCTCTGGCCCGGTAAGCGGCTTTTCGCTTAGGGCTAACGCCTTAGCGTCATTGACCGAGATCGGCGGATGGTGGCCGGTTAAATACAGGTAGAGCGCCCTTTTCTTCTCTTCTTGATTTAACGCATCAGCGATGCCGCAAAACTGTTCAACCCTTTTGAGCTGTTCTGCGGTATCGGGATTGCCGGCAAGTGAAATTTCACAGGTTTGAATTTCACGACTGACCGGAAGAGCAGTTTCTGTTAACAGCGGCATAGCAGCGAACCCGAATGATCAATCTGTCTAACAATGTACGCGTAAAGGCTGCATTTTTACGAGCGCTAATGCTCTATAGCCCGCCCAAACCTGTTTCCTGTCGCATCCCTCTGTGATTTAGCCCACATTTTAGCCATGAAACCGGTTGCAAGGAAGTGGTTCACTGCTAGCATGAAACCGGTTTCAAACAAAAGTCACACACTCAAAACCCATAAAAAAGGTACATCAGAATGGCCATTATTAGGGATTACAATAAGTTAGCCAGTGACATTCTTCAGGAGGTGGGCGGCGAAGCGAACATCAATAGCTTTACACGCTGCGCCACCCGTTTACGCCTGGTTTTAAACGATACCCCTGCCGAGGCGAAAAGCCGGATCCAGAACCTGCCCGGCGTGATTGCCGTGGTAGAGAGCGGCGGTCAGTTCCAGGTCGTTATTGGTACTCACGTTGCCGACGTGTTCAACGCCCTCTCTGCGCTGCTGGGCGAAAACCACGCCGGGACGACCAGCAAGCCAAAAACCCGCTGGCTTGATGCGGTGATTGCCACCATGTCTGCGGTATTCGCCCCCATCGTTTACATCCTTGCCGCCGCCGGCATTCTTCAGGGGCTGCTGATTGTTGTCGGCCTGATTGATGCCGATATCAAAACCACCGGTACCTTCGCCATCCTCAACTTCATGTCGTGGACGCCGTTTGCCTTCCTGCCGGTGTTCATCGCTATTACCGCCGCGCGCCACTTTAAATGTAATCCGTTTATTGCCGTACTCTGCTGCTGCGCGCTGATCAATCCCGAGTGGTCAGCGATGGCGGGCCGCATTGCCAACGGAGAGACCATTACCTTCTTGTTTATTCCGCTGGCAAAGACGGTCTATACCTCTTCGGTACTGCCGCCGCTGTTCCTGGTCTGGGCGCTCTCCTGGCTTGAAAAGCGGGTAGAGAAGATCCTGCCGGATGTGGTGAGCGCCCTGTTCACCCCGCTGATCTGCTTTGTGATCATCGTTCCGCTGACCCTTATCGTCATCGGGCCTATTACCACCTGGGCCGCGATGGGCATCGCCAGCGGCTATAATGCGCTGTTCGCTGCCGCGCCTGCGGTCGCCGCTGCACTCATCGGTGGCGTATGGCAGATCATCGTTATTTTCGGCGTACACTGGGGTATTACCCCGGTGATCATGGCCAACTTCGATACCCAGGGATATGACTCCTTCCAGGCTTATCAGACCATCGCAGTAATCGGCCAGATGGCCGCCGTGTTTGGCGTTTTCCTGAAAAGCCGCAACCGCGAACTGAAAACCACCTCCCTGTCAGCGGGCGTAACCGCCATCTTCGGCATTACCGAACCGGCGATCTATGGCGTGACGCTGCGCTTTAAGAAGCCGTTTATCTGCGGCTGCATCGGCGGCGCAGTGGGTGCGGTGGTTGCCAGCCTGTTTGGCTCCCTTTACTACGCCTACGCGGCGCTGCCGGGCCTCTTTACTCTGGTAAACGCCATTAGTCCGGATGCACCGATGTCTTTCATCGGTGAACTTGCCGGTAGCGCAACGGCTATCGTCCTGACTATTATACTGGTGCAGTTTGTGGGCTTTGACGATCCGGTGGCAGAAGAGACGCTCACCGAGACGCCGGAGAGTGCCCCGCTCAGCACAACCTCAACCGCAGCGGCGAAAACCCGTCTTGCGCTGAATAGCCCGCTTAGCGGGGATGTGATTGCCCTGGAAGAGGTTGCAGACGAAGCGTTCTCGCAAAAGGTGCTGGGCGATGGCGTTGCTATTCGGCCCCATGAAGGTAAAGTGGTTGCGCCCTGCGACGCTCGGGTGGAAACGGTAATCGAATCACGTCACGCCATTGGCCTTTCCTGCGACAACGGCGCGGAGCTGTTGATTCACGTTGGCCTGAACACCGTGAATTTACAGGGTGAGCACTTCCGTCCGCTGGTGAAGGAAGGCGACGTGGTGAAAGCCGGTACGCCGCTGCTGGAATTTGATAAGGACGCCATCGAGCGTGCCGGATACGATCTCACCACGCCGGTGCTGGTGATCAACAGCGATGAGTTTCAGCTGACGAAGCTCCAGTCCGGGGGCGCCATTCGTCAGGAGATGCCGTTAATGACCGTCTCCTGATACGCTGATAAATAATTGGGGAAGGTTATGGTCACGATACTGGATGTCGCCAGGCGAGCGGGCGTCTCAAAAGCAACGGTCTCCCGCGCGCTAAACGGTAAGGTAGTGGTCAGCGAAGAGGTGAAAGCTCGCATCTTCAAGGCCATTGAGGAGACAGGCTATCGCCCTAACCTGCTGGCGCGTACGCTGGCGACAAGTCGTTCCAACTCGGTGGGACTGGTGATCACCAACGGCCTGTATAACGGGCCGTTCTTCTCCGCCATGATCTACCAGGCGGCGACCTGCAGTGAAGATCTCCAGCGTCAGCTGGTATTGGCCGACGGCAAGCATAGCCGGGAGGATGAGCGTAACGCTATCAACTTCCTGGTGCAGCTGCGCTGTGAGGCGATCATGATCTACCCCAAGTATCTCAGCGTTGATGAACTCGATGATATTATCGATGAGAGCAGCGTCCCTATTGTGGTGATCAACCGTGAGCTAAAGCGCAACCGCAGCAGCTCGGTGTTTGTCGATCATTACCAGGGCAGCATACGTATGGTGGAGTATCTCCTGTCCCAGGGGCACCGCAACATCGCTTTTGTTGCCGGCGGTGAAGGCTCGCCGACGGGTGACAGCCGGCTGGCTGGCTATCGCGATGCGTTTAACGCTGCGGGCCTGACGCCTGACGAAACGCTGATCGTGCGCGGCAGCTGGAGTACCGAAAGCGGCTACGAGGCGGGCTGCGCCCTGCTGAAAAAGGAACGGCCCATGAGCTGCATTCTCGCCGCTAACGATGACATGGCCATCGGCGTGACCAAGGCCATAATCGACCATGGCCTGCGGGTGCCGGGCGACATCTCCGTCGCCGGATTCGATGACTCCATCATTGGTCGCTACTTTACCCCCACTCTGACCACCGTGCACATTCCGATGGATGAGATGATCCGCGATGCGGTACGTATCTTGTTATCTCCGGACAGCGTCCCGCAGTCGCTGCATGAAGGCTCGCTGATCGTACGTGATTCAGTCGTTAAGCGAAACGCATAAAAAAGGCTGCCTTATGGCAGCCTTTTTCACGTTAATTACTGCGCGGCGCTGACCCGCCAGACGGCGTCGCCCGCATCGTCAGCGATAATCAGCCCGCCCTGGGCATCCATCCCCAGCCCCACGGGCAGGCCGCGAACCTGCTTCTGGTCGTCGGTTAAAAAGCCTGTGACCACCGGCTGCGGCAATCCTACCGGCTGGCCGTTCTCAAACTTCACCCACATCACCTGATAGCCGTTAAGCGGCTTGCGGTTCCAGCTGCCGTGCTCGCTCACAAACGCGCCGCCACGATACTGCGGCATATTGTCTCCGGTATAGAACAGCAGGCCGAGCGGGGCCACGTGCGAGCTAATGGCGTAGTCGGGCTTGATGGCCTTCTCTACCAGATCCGGCCGCTGGGGCTGAGCGCGTTCATCGACGTGCTGACCAAAGTAGCTGTAGGGCCAGCCGTAAAAGCCGTTCTCCTGCACCGAGGTCATATAGTCCGGCACTAAATCGGAACCGATCTCATCTCGTTCGTTGACGATAGCCCACAGTTTGCCGCTCTGCGGCTCCCATCCCAGACCGGTGGGGTTACGCAGGCCGCTGGCGTAGATGCGGCTCGCTCCGCTGGCGGCGTCCACCTCGAGGATGGCTGCCCGGCGGTACTCTGCCCCAATGCCGTTCTCAGTAATATTGCTGTTCGAACCGACGCCGACATACAGCTTGCTGCCGTCGGGGCTGGCCAGCAGCGATTTAGTCCAGTGATGGTTGATCGGCCCGCCGGGCAGCTCGGTCACCTCTTCGGCAGGCGTGCTGATAGAGGTCTGCCCCGTTTCATAGGGGAACTTCACTAAACTGTCGGCATTGGCAACCCACAGCGTATTGCCGATCAGCTGAATACCAAACGGCGAGTGCAGGTTCTCAATGAAGGTATGCTTCTCCCACTTGCCGTTGACGTTGCGCAGCAGGGTTATACTGTCACCGCCTTTTCCCGCCTTGCCGGAGGCGCTCTGCACGAGGCCCATAATCAGCTGCTTAGGCCGCGTGGTGGGTTTCGGCGTGCTATTTGATTCCGCCACCAATACGTCGTTATTGGGTAATACATAGATTTGGCGCGGATGCTTCAGGCCATCGGCAATTTTTTCGATCTGCAGCCCGGCAGGAACGGTAGGCTTTTCGCCCTCCTTCCACGGCACGCCTTCCGGCACCTGCATCGGTGGCAACAGGAAGTTTTGCGCCTGCGGCAGCTCCGGGTTTGGCCCCATCTGCTTCTGCGGATCGATACTGGCGCCATTATCACAGGCGCTTAGCAGGGCAACAATCGCCGCGCTGAGTAACGCTCGGTTATATTTTTTCATATGACTTCTCCTTGAGCGTTACGCTGGCGCAGCGCGAGTTGAACATTAGCCAGCAGTAGCAGGATCACGACTAACGAAGATAGCATCACGCCAAGCGGGACGACGGCATACGCATCGCGGCTATGGATAAAGGCATTGATTACCGCCAGCAGAATGGCGAGAAGGTTGAGCCAGAAGTGCAGCTTAACGGGTGAATTAAAGGCGTAGCGCCGCCCTATCCAGACCTGCACCAGATTTATCAGGCGCGGAATAATGGCAATGACCAGACCGATAACAATTAGCCAGCTGGCGGCGTCGGTCCACATAATCTGCATGCTTTTAATATAGAGAATGTCAAAGATCCAGGCGGCGGTAAAAAAGCCGAGTGGAATGGGATTGAGTAGCTCATACAGCGCTACGGCAAAGCGCGAACGTCCTGAAGCGTGAGGGGTATGCATATCCATCTCCTGAGCCTGTCCAGCGATTAAAGGTACCTGTAAAGGTTAGATTATTTTTGCGGCATAGCACGAACCCCTCTCTATTTGCGTTAGGTTTTTGCTGTTTGCTAAAACATTAACACTGCCTGCTTTATTTATTTTCATTTGTGCAACTAATGCTAAAGACAATATTTAGAGGAGCTAAAAATATTTCCTCGGGCTACTTCTCGTTATTCAAATCATAGTGGAAAATGCGCGGGCTATAAGAAGAATATGTATTCCTTTTTTATTTATTGCAAGACGCTTGATTATGGAGTTATTTATGAAGCGTAACACTCCTGTTACACAGCAAGAGTATTTTCTTAACGTCGGCACGACGCTCATGTCCACAACCAATACGCAAAGTCATATTTCTTACGCCAACTCGGCTTTTATTGAAGCCAGCGGGTTTGCAGAAGACGCGCTGGTCGGTGAGCCGCATAATATCATCCGCCATCCGGATATGCCTTCACTCGCCTTTGCCGATATGTGGTTTACTATCCAGCAGGGAGAGAGCTGGACGGGGCTGGTGAAGAATCGACGTCAGAATGGCGATCACTACTGGGTACGCGCTAACGTTACCCCGGTCTTTCACCAGGATAAACTGACCGGCTATATCTCAGTGAGAAATATTCCGCCACGGGAAGAGATTAACGCGAGTGAAAACCTCTATGCGCAAATAAACGCCAATAGATTAAAGGGATATCGTTTCTATAAGGGCGTAGTGGTGCGGCGGGGGCTGTTCTCTTTTTTATCGCTGTTTAAATGGTTAAGTCTCTCCCGGCGTATAAATCTGGCGCTGGGTATTGCTGCATTGATTACTGCTACCCTGCCGTTTATTCATCTGCCAGCCCCGGTTCAGTCAGGTGTCGCGATTACTCTCTTTTTATGTGCCACACTTTTTATACAGCTGCAGGTTTCGCATCCGTTAAAATTAATCTTAACGCAAATGCAAAAGATTGTTTCTGGAAGACGGGCTGATTATTTTCATTTTAACCGCGTCGATGAGATCGGCATGCTACTGCGCCTCGTCAATCAGTCCGGCCTAAACCTTAACTCTCTGGTTGGGGATGTCACTACCCAGCTGGATGGGATCCGCAACGTCAGCCAGCGCATCGCTGAAGAGGGGCGATCCCTGCAGCAGCGTACCGAAGAGACCTCGGCGGATCTGCATCAGACGGCGGCGGCAGTTGAGGAGATAGCCAGCGCGGTGAAGCAGACGGCGGAAACGGCATCAGAAGCGATGTCCCGGGCTGACGAAACCAGCAGCAGCGCGATGAATAGCGGGAGTATTATGCAGCAAACCATCTCTATGATGCAGTCCGTCTCCCGGGATAATAAGCAGATCGTCGATATTATTGGCGTTATTGACAGCATAGCCTTTCAGACCAATATTCTGGCCCTCAACGCTGCCGTTGAGGCCGCCCGCGCCGGTGAGGCCGGTCGAGGCTTTGCAGTCGTTGCTGCCGAGGTGCGTAAACTGGCGCAACACTCAGCATCCGCCGCGAAAGAGATCAAAACGTTGATCGAGCAGAACGTGGCCAACGTCAGCAGCGGCGTGAAGATGGTAGAGAACACCGAGACCCACCTGACGGCGATGATCGCTAACGTGATCCAGATGTCGAATATGATCAAAGAGATTGGCACCGCTACGTTGGAACAGACCCTGGCGCTGGAGCTTATTAACGCATCCGTTTCGCGTATCGGCATGATGACCCATAACAATACTGGCATGGTTGAGCGGGTCACCGACGCCGCCTGCGACCTCTCCTCCCGTGCCGCACGCCTGCAACGCGCCGTCCAGGTTTTTGGCGGAGGGAATTAACGTAATTCAACGGTGCAGCACATTTTTCACTCACCAAAACCAGTATGCTAATTTAGCTATGGGATACGCTTTGCCCGGTTCGCATCTGCGGACTGGTCCTTGAAACTATTAACAGAATTAAGGAGTTAGCATGAGAACGAATCGTCAGGCACGTCATATTTTAGGTCTGGACTACAAGCTGTCGAATCAGAGAAAGATCGTGCGTAGTGAAGACGGCAGCGAAAAAGTGGTTACGCAACGCCATGGTCGCCATCGTCGCGCCCAGTAATGCATTAACCACCGCGCATCATCGCTTTCCACGCCACCGCTCCGGTGGCGTTTCTCTTTATGAATATGTTTCAGCGAAGTAACAAGAAATTGCACTAAGCATGCTTTATACTCCCCCCGCTGTACTATCCACCCCGACCGCACGCAGGTAACCGTGCCATCGCCGGGATCCGTTTATCCAGGAGTTTTTGAGATGTTGCTGAAGTACAAGAAAAACCGTTCGCTGTACATCCCCTATGCTGGCCCCGTGCTGTTAGAGTTCCCCCTGCTTAATAAAGGCAGCGCCTTTAGCCTGGAAGAGCGACGTAACTTTAACCTGCTTGGCCTGCTTCCTGAAGTGGTGGAGACCATTGAAGAGCAAGCCGAACGCGCCTGGCTACAGTATCAGGGCTTCAAAACGGATATCGATAAGCACATCTATCTGCGTAACATCCAGGACACTAACGAAACCCTCTTCTACCGTCTGGTGGAAAACCATCTCGATGAGATGATGCCGGTGATCTATACCCCCACGGTCGGCTCTGCCTGCGAACGCTTCTCTGAGATCTACCGCCGCGCGCGCGGCGTGTTTATCTCCTACGAAAATCGCCACATGATGGATGACATCTTACAGAACGTCCCGGCGCACAATATCAAAGTGATTGTGGTCACCGACGGCGAACGTATTCTGGGACTTGGCGATCAGGGTATCGGCGGCATGGGCATTCCTATCGGTAAGCTGTCGCTCTACACCGCCTGCGGCGGTATCAGCCCGGCATACACGCTGCCGGTGGTGCTGGATGTCGGCACCAACAATCAGCAGCTGCTTAACGACCCGCTCTACATGGGCTGGCGTCATCCGCGTATTACCGGCGATGAATACTATGAGTTCGTGGATGAGTTTATTCAGGCCGTGAAGCAGCGCTGGCCGGACGTGCTGCTGCAATTTGAAGACTTTGCCCAGAAAAATGCCATGCCGCTGCTCAACCGTTACCGGAACGAGATCTGCTCGTTTAACGACGATATTCAGGGCACCGCAGCGGTAACGGTGGGCACGCTGATCGCGGCCAGCCGCGCCGCAGGCAGCCAGCTGAGCAACCAGAAGATTGTCTTCCTCGGCGCAGGCTCTGCCGGATGTGGCATCGCCGAGCAGATCGTCTCCCAAACCCAGCGCGAAGGGCTGAGCGAAGCGGCAGCACGGCAAAAAGTGTATATGGTCGATCGCTTCGGCCTGCTGACGGATCAGATGCCTAACCTGCTGCCGTTCCAGAGCAAGCTGGTGCAGAAGCAGGAGAATATTCAGAGCTGGGAGACCAGCGGCGATGCCATCTCCCTGCTGGACGTGGTGCGCAACGTCAAGCCGGACATTCTCATCGGCGTCTCGGGCCAGACCGGCCTGTTTACCGAAGAGATTATCCGCGAGATGCATAAGTACTGTCCGCGTCCGATCGTTATGCCGCTCTCTAACCCGACCTCCCGCGTAGAAGCAACGCCGCAGGATATCATCGCCTGGACCGACGGCAATGCGCTGGTGGCAACCGGCAGCCCCTTCCCACCGGTGCAGTGGAAAGATAAGCTCTACCCGATTGCCCAGTGCAATAATGCCTATATCTTCCCTGGCGTCGGGCTGGGCGTCATCGCCGCCGGCGCGTCGCGCATTACCGACGAAATGCTGATGGCCGCAAGCGAAACCCTGGCGGAGCACTCCCCGCTGCGGACCAACGACAACGGTATGGTGTTGCCGGGCCTCGATGAGATCCAGCACGTCTCCCGTGCTATCGCCTTTGCGGTGGGTAAAGTTGCCCAGAAAGAAGGTGTGGCGGTGAAAACTTCCGCCGAGGCGCTGCAGCAGGCTATCGACGATAACTTCTGGCGACCGGAGTACCGCAGCTACCGCCGAACGTCAATTTAATGAGTTGCCCGGCGGCGCTACGCTTGCCGGGCCTACACCTCTTACCCCATTTGCGAATGATTCTCACAAAGTATTGCAGAATATTTCCAGGTGGTTGCATCTTATACAGAAGTCATTAATCCTAAAGGGGTAATTGCGTCTCCCGAGGCGCATTACGTTATGCATCATCCAACTGCATACCCATAAGGAGATAAAAATGAAAGCTGCTGTAGTCACTCACGATCATCAAGTAGAAATCAAAGAAAAAACCTTACGCGCCCTTCGTCACGGTGAGGCGCGGTTAAAAATGGAGTGCTGTGGGGTTTGCCATACCGATCTTCACGTTAAAAACGGTGATTTCGGTGACAAAACCGGGGTTATCCTCGGCCATGAAGGCATTGGCGTGGTTGAAGAGGTCGGGCCGGGCGTCACCTCGCTGAAGCCGGGCGATCGCGCCAGCGTGGCCTGGTTCTATGAAGGGTGCGGGCACTGCGAATACTGTAACAGTGGTAACGAAACCCTCTGCCGTGAGGTAAAAAACGCGGGCTACAGCGTCGATGGCGGCATGGCCGAAGGGTGCATTGTGGTCGCGGACTACGCGGTTAAAGTCCCGGATGGGCTGGATCCTGCCGCAGCCAGCAGTATCACCTGCGCAGGCGTGACGACCTACAAATCGATCAAGATCTCCCATATCAAACCTGGGCAGTGGATTGCCATCTACGGCCTTGGCGGCCTTGGCAACCTCGCGATGCAATATGCGAAGAACGTCTTTAACGCCAAAGTGATCGCTATCGACGTCAACGATGAGCAGCTCAGCCTGGCGTCAGAGATGGGAGCCGATCTGACTATCAACTCCCGTAACGAGGACGCCGCGCAGATCATCCAGCAGAAAACCGGCGGCGCACATGCTGCGGTGGTCACTGCCGTCGCCAAAGCGGCGTTTAACTCCGCCGTGGATGCGGTGCGTGCCGGTGGTCGCGTGGTGGCCGTTGGCCTGCCGCCGGAGTCAATGAGCCTCGATATCCCCCGTCTGGTGCTGGACGGTATTCAGGTCGTCGGTTCGCTGGTGGGTACCCGTCAGGATCTGGCTGAAGCTTTCCAGTTTGCCGCCGAAGGTAAAGTGGTGCCAAAAGTCGCCTCCCGTCCTCTGGAAGATATCAACACTATTTTCCAGGAGATGGAGCAAGGCAAGATCCGTGGCCGCATGGTGATCGATTTCCGTCGCTAAGGCATAGTATGCATTGTGCCTCCTGTTCATTTGAACTAAAATAGATATCAAATGAACAGGAGGCGTGATGATCATGCAACTTTTTACTCCCAAGGCAGCGTCCCTTCCGCATGACTTGCTCAGCACGCTGGGCCTACCTGCCGCGGCAATTGCCGCCCACGACAGCATCAATATTGGGCTGAGCGCAACTATCTTACGTAGCATCACCGATGCGACCCAGCTTGACGAGGCGACGCTGCTACGAATGGCCGGGATAGATCGCAACACCTACAGCCGAAGGCTGAACAGTGCAGAGAAGCGTTTCTCTCCTGAGCAGAGCGCACGGGTTTATACCCTGGCTCGGGCCATCAGCGCGGCGCGCGAGCTGTTCAACGACGATAACGCCCGGCTGGCTCAGTGGCTTAACAAACCCGCGAAGGGCCTCGGGGGCAAAAAACCAGCAGAGTTGCTCTCTACCCCTGCCGGAGCTGAAGCGGTACTGACCCTCGTCGGCAGGCTTGAGCATGGCGTACTGAGCTAATGGAGACGCAGCTTTTCTGGCGACTGGTGAAGTCACGCTACGTCGCGACCGCATTTGATGGCTATGGCGCACGCACTTTCGGTGGCCGCTGGAACTCACGGGGTCGGGAGTGCGTCTATCTCGGTTCAACAAAAGCGCTTTGCGTGCTGGAAATGCTGGTGCATCTGGAAATCGAGGACATCGCTGAAGGCTACAGCTTTCTAACTATTGAGATCCCGACTGAGCTGATCGCTACGCTCGATCTCAATACGTTACCTGAGGACTGGCAGGCCGATCCGGTCCCGATTTCTACCCAGCAGATTGGCGATCAATGGCTGGCCGACGTAAACAATGGTTTGCTGCTGCGGGTACCGAGCACGATTACTGGCGAGTGGAACGCGCTATTTAACCCGGAGCATCCCGATGCAAAAACGGCTCTGCTGAGTGTTAAAGCAGAGCCGTTTATTATCGATCCGCGCCTGGGCAGGCGCTGTTAATAGGCGTTACGGCCT
Source organism: Pseudescherichia sp. (assembly GCF_031987975.1). Taxonomy (GTDB): domain Bacteria; phylum Pseudomonadota; class Gammaproteobacteria; order Enterobacterales; family Enterobacteriaceae; genus Pseudescherichia. The sequence continues at coordinate 56,449 of NZ_DALZYX010000001.1, forward strand.
TCTGAACAGGGCAATACTGCGCCCTTCCAAAGTAAAGTCCGTTTCGCTATCAATCACGATGCCGCGCGTTTCCGTATCAAAGGTGGTCAGCTCCAGCACCCAGCCGCTTTGGCCGGGCTGCGGGATACGGAACTCCATGCTCTCCTCAAACGGGTTGAGCAGCATCAGCACGTCGTGCCAAATCCCCTCTTCCGTTTTCAGATCCGGCCGGCTGATATAGACCACCAGGGCCGATCCTTCATGCCAGTGCTCTGGCTGCTGAATGCCCCCTTCAGCGTTGAACCACTCGATAAGCAGACCATCGCGCCAGCTTTCCCGGCGCAGCAGCGGCTGCTCGGTACGCAACTTAATTATCTGTCGCGTAAACTCGCGCAGCGCCTCGCTGGAGGCGGGCAGATCGTCCCATTGCACCCAGGAGATTTCGCTGTCCTGGCAGTAGCCGTTGTTGTTGCCCATCTGGCTGCGACCAAACTCATCCCCGGCCAGCAGCATCGGCGTGCCGTGAGAGAAGAGCAGCGTAGCGAGGAAGTTACGTTTTTGCCGCTCGCGGATCGCGTTGATATTCTCGTCGTCAGTCGGACCTTCTGCACCGTAGTTATACGAACGGTTATCGTTGTGACCGTCGTTGTTATCCTCGCCGTTATCTTCATTGTGCTTTTCGTTGTACGACACCATGTCGTTAAGCGTAAAGCCATCATGGGCGGTGATAAAGTTAACGCTCGCCCACGGGCGGCGACCACGTATGTCGTAGAGATCGCCCGATCCAAGCAGGCGGGAGGCAAAATCGGATGCAACGTTATCGCCCTTCCAGTACTCGCGCACCGTATCACGGTATTTGTCGTTCCACTCTGCCCAGCCCGGCGGGAATCCACCTACCTGATAGCCACCAGGGCCAATGTCCCAGGGTTCACCGATAAGCTTCAGCTTCGACAGCACCGGATCCTGCGTCATGGCATCAAAGAAGCCGCCGCGCTGGTCGAAACCTTCCGGCTCACGGCCAAGGATTGTACCGAGATCGAAACGAAAACCGTCAATATGCATCGACTCCGCCCAGTAGCGCAGAGAGTCCATCACCATCTGCAGCACGCGCGGATGGGAGGTGTTAACGGTGTTCCCCGTGCCGGTATCGTTAATGTAGTAGCGGTGCTGGTCAGGCAGCGTGCGATAATAGGAGAAGTTATCGATCCCCTTAAACGACAGCGTTGGGCCAAGCTCGTTACCTTCCGCCGTGTGGTTATAGACCACGTCGAGGATAACCTCGATACCCGCGTCGTGGAATGCGCGCACCATATCGCGAAAGCCCTGAATACCCTTCGGCCCGAAGTAGCGCGACGCTGGCGCAAAGAAGCCAAGCGTATTGTAGCCCCAGAAGTTTTTCAGACCTTTGTCCAGCAGATGCTGGTCGTCCGGGAACCAGTGAACCGGCAGCAGCTCGACCGAGGTAATGCCCAGATTTTTGATGTAGTCCACAGTAGCCTTGTGGCCCATTCCCTCAAAGTTACCGCGCAGCTCTTGCGGCAGCGCAGAGTTGAGCTGGGTGAAGCCCTTCACATGGGTTTCATAGATAATCGCCTGCGACCATGGAATGTTCGGACGATTATTGTCCTGCCAGTCAAACTCGTGAGGATCGATCACCCGGCACTTCGGCATAAACGGTGCGCTGTCCCGTTTATCGAAGGTCAGATCCTTATCTTCATGCTGCATGTCGTAGGCGAAATGTGCTTTGTTCCACTCTACGTCGCCAACAAGCTCCCGGGCATAGGGATCAATAACCAGCTTATTGGGGTTGAAGCGATGACCGTTCTCCGGATCGAAAGGTCCGTGCACGCGGAAGCCGTAGAGCGCGCCCGGCTTCAGGCCCGGCACGTAGCCGTGCCACACTTCATGGGTATATTCCGGCAGTTCGAGGCGGGCAATTTCATTCTTGCCGCTTGGATCATAGAGGCAAAGCTCAACGCGCTCTGCATGCGCCGAGAAAAGGGCAAAATTGACACCCTCACCATCGTAGTTTGCGCCGAGAAGATGATAATCCCCCGGCAGGATTTTATAAGCGTTACTGTGTTTCATTCATTCTTCTCCATAGAATGTGGACTTCAGAGGGCACATTCCTTCAGGCAATAAGCAACCAGGCGCGTTTAAGCGCTGCAAATTTTCAGGATTCAAATCAATCAGCTATCAATATTTGTGGTACATCTCCAGTGATATTGGTCAAATCGAGTCGATCGCCCAGGGAGAGAACGTCTCCGCTGAGAATATTGCGGTAGCGACGGCCTGCCAGTGCTTCCGGCAACGCAATCGTGGTATCGGTAAACCATGCCGCTTCAGCATCGTCAGGCAGCCGCAGCGCAAGGCGCGGCGCGATGACGATCAGCGCATCACCGCCTCGAATCCGCGGCGTCACTCGGGCATAGGCGATAACGTGATCCGCCCGCTCCCCGGTTACCGTCAGCGGCAGATAGTCGCCATAACGGAACAGCGCGGGCTTCTGCTGACGCAGGCGCAGGCTTCGGGCAATAACCTGCTGCTTAAGCAGGCCGCTCTGCCAGCTCTCTTCGCTGGTCGGAACAGGTTGTTCGTCGCCGACGAGCTGTTGAGTCAGCGTGGCAAAATCTGGCTCGCGGCGGTTATCAGGATCGACCAGGCTAAAGTTAAGCGCCTCGCTGCCCTGATAGATATCCGGCACGCCCGGTGCGGTGAGCTTAATCACCGTCTGGGTCAGGCTGTTAACCAGCCCGGCGCGAATAAACGGCTGCAGCGAGCTAACGAAATCCTGCAGGAAGGCCTGGTTATCCGGAGAAAGCAGGTGCCGGGCATAGTCGAGCATCGCCTTTTCAAAAGGATCGTTGCTGTCAACCCAGTCGGTCCGCAGCTTCGCTTCCCGCAGGGCTTTTTCAACGAAGTCCAGGAAACGCGCCTCCAGCGCCTTCAGGCCTTCGGCGTCATCGGGCTGGAGCGTTACGGGCCACACACCTGCCAGCGCCTGATAGAGCATCCATGCTCCAGCGGGTTTCGGCGCCGGGCCATCCTCAAGCTGAACCACCTTATGCTGGTTGATCTCCTGCCAGCGGGCCACGCATACCGCCCAGCGTGCCGGAGCCTCCGTCAGGGTGTAGAGCCGTGCGCGCGTATCTTCCCCGCGTTTGGTGTCATGGGTCGAGGTACCAGACAGCGCATTAGGCTGTTTTTCTAACCGGATTTTCATCTCATCGTGAAAACGCTCAAGGGAGAAAGCACGCCGTAGCGGCTCAGCCCCTACTTCGTTAAGCGCCAGGCCCATGTTCTGACGGAAGAAGAGCGTATCCTCAACTGATTTAGCCATCAGCGGCCCGGTGAGCTGCTGAAAACGGGTGCGGAAAAGTGCCGCCTGGTCAGAGACGGAATCAGAGAGCAATCCGGCCAGAATACCGGTGATGAAATCGAGCGCGTCAGGATCCGGCGCTGTGGCGCTGGCCTTAACCTTCACCACGATTTTTTGCAGCAGCTCAGCATCGGCTGGTGGTAGCCCCTCTTTTGTGCCATAGGTGCGATAGACCGGGAAAGCAACCAAAAGTTCGCGTAAAGCGGCGCGGATCGTCGCCTCCTGAGCTGGGATCCCTTCTCGCTCTGCAATACCGAGCGCCAGCTTCAGCAAGGTGGTAAATTCGCCTTCAAAATTCCTGTCGGCCATCAGCAGCTTGGCTGCCCGCAGTTCGGCCTTCATATCAGCCTGCTTGCCCAGGGTTTTATCGTAGGCTTTGCGCAGCGCCTCGAGCCGGTCATCATCCACGAGCGCGTCAGAGAGCGCGGCAATGAACTCATACCCGGTAGTACCGGACACCGGCCAGTCGTCAGGTAAATGCTCCCCTTTACCCAGGATCTTCTCAACGGTAATGTAGCAGTCGGCCCCAGCCTCCTGACGCAGGCGCTGGAGATACCCTTTGGGATCTGCAAGGCCATCTACATGATCGACACGCAGACCGTCTACCGCCCCGCTGCGTACCAGCTCGAGGATCAGCCGATGGCTATCGTCAAAGACGGCATCGTCCTCAACCCGAACGCCCGCAAGGCCGGTAATTTCAAAGAAGCGGCGATAGGAGAGATCCCGTGCTGCATCCCGCCACGTCATCAGCCGCCAGGGCTGGCGCTCGTGAAGCGCGATAAGCTCTGCTTTATCGGTGAGCTTAAGCACCTCGTCTTCGCGCCCCTGATAGCTCTCCGGGCAAAGCGGATAGAAGCTTTCAAAATAGGCGAACGCGGGTTTTCCACTCTGCGGATCCGCCTGAATAGTGATATCGCCCTTATCCAGCTCGGCTTCAAAGGTATCGCCAAGGAACGGCAGGGTCAGGCGGCGCGACCAGTCAATATCAAAATAGCGGGCATAGCGGCTCTTTTCGCCGTTTTCGATTACGTCGCGCCACCAGGGGTTCTCCAGCGAGGCCGCCATATGGTTGGGAACGATATCCAGAATCAGGCCAAGCCCCGCCTCCTTCAATGCATTCACCATACGGTCGAAACCTTCCCGGCCACCGATGGCTGGCTCGATCTCGTTGGCATTAGTGACATCATAACCATGCGTCGAGCCAGACGTAGCGGTAAAAATCGGTGAGGCGTAGAGGTGGCTAATGCCAAGCTGCTGCATATAGGGCACAAGGCCAGCGGCGCGATCAAAGGTCATGCCGTTACGGAATTGGATTCGGTAGGTCGCGGTTGGGATCTTCACTTTGCTTCTCCTGATGCAAGGCGAACAACAATTGAGTTCTGCGACAGTTCATCTGTCGCATTCGGCCAGGCAAAAATGGTTTCGCCGGGCAAGTCCGGTAGAGTCTGCTTACGCTCACTAATATTTAGCGCCAGCGAGAGAGTGCCTTTCGGGAAGCTCCAGGTGACGGCGAGGAAGCCGTCGGCAGTGTTAACTACCTGGCCTGAATTGCCTTCGGCGGTTGCCAGCAGCGGCACGATATGCTGCTGACGCAGCCGCAGCAGCGCCCGGGTTAGCGCCAGCCAGGACTGCCCTTCGTGATTTTCAGGCTTTTTCCAGTCCAGTTTCGACTGCATAAAGGTGCTCTCAGCGTTAGGATCGGGCACGCTCTCCCCGTCGTAACCACTGTGGCCCTCAAACTCTCTGGCCCGCCCTTCGCGCACGGCTTTGGCGAGATCGCCATGGAAATCGGTAAAGAACAGGAAGGGATTACTTTCGCCATACTCTTCGCCCATAAACAGCAGCGGAATATGCGGAGACAGGAGCAGCGCAGCCTGCAGTACTTTCGTTCGATCGGCTCCTGCCAGGGCAATCAGCCGCTCACCCTGGGCGCGGTTGCCTGTTTGGTCGTGGTTCTGGATGAAATCAACAAAAGCTACGGGCGGCTGGCTGGCACTGTTTACGCCACGCGCCTCGCCAGAGTGGGCTGATACCTCTCCCTGGTAAGCAAATCCTTCGGCCAGCGCCCGGGCCACATATTTTTCCGGCTCGTGTGCAAAATCCTGGTAATAGGCGTGGGTTTCGCCGGTAGCAAATACGTGCACGGCATTGTGGAAATCGTCATTCCATTCGCCGCTGAACAGCGGCGTTACGCCCTCTTCGTCACGCGGGTGCAGGAAGATAACGTTGCGGCTATCTTCTGTGGTCAGGTGGATGGGCCGATCGGCGATCTCGGCCCGGATACGCTCGGCAATCTCAATCAGAACGTGCTTCTCAGCACTGTCTTCAATCTGATCGATAGCATCAAAGCGTAGCCCATCCAGACTGAACTCTTTCAGCCAGTAGAGTGGTGCTTCGACAATATAGCGGCGCACCGCATCGACGTCATAGGCAATGCCGGGACCCCAGGGCGTTGTTCGCTCCTTATGGAAAAAATCTGGCGAGAGCAGCGGGAGATAGTTACCTTCTGGGCCGAAATGATTCAGCACAATATCGAGCACAACCGATATGCCATGACCATGAGCGGCATCGACAAAGGCTTTAAAATCATCCGGCGTACCATAGGCAGAGTGCGGCGCATAGAGCAGCACGCCATCGTAGCCCCAGCCCCGGTTACCGCCAAATTGCGACACGGGCAGAATTTCAATAGCGGTAATACCGAGGTCTGCCAAATAAGGCAGTTTTTCAATTGCGGCTTTGAACGTTCCTTCAGGAGTAAAGGTACCTACGTGTAGTTCATAAAATACGGTCTCCTCCCAGGGGCGACCTTGCCACTGCGCGTTTTTCCAGCGATAACTTTGCGGATTAATAACCAGGGAGGGTCCATTAACATCGGCCTTTTGCCCTCGTGAAGCGGGATCAGGCAGAACGGTGCCCTCTGCCAGGATATAATTATATTCTGCGCCCGGCGTGATCCCGCTTGCAGTAAATTCAAACCAGCCATCACCGGCCGTGTTCATCTTAAATTCCTTGCCTGTGAGCCTGAGCATGACACTTTCCTGACCGCTCGCCCAAACACGAAAACGCACTGTGTCGGCGGCCACGAACTCGGCCCCCCAGCTTTTAAGAAAAGATCTGGACTCCATGCAGATACCTCAATAAACGCAGACGTGACGAAAGGGTGTTAAAACGGTGTTAGGGGTGTTTCCTCTCCTGACCGTATGTACATAAAATCATAGCCTATGATGCAGAGAGTGAAGTGCAGCTGTACTTAAGGAAGGTTTATGTACAAAAAACATAAGAATATATTCATTAGTAATTAATGAGTTAAAAAAAGTCGCAGTTAAGGTGTGGTTAAAAAAATATTGCGACTATTTTCTTTTGCCGTTTCTTATCGGTATTATTAGGCTACAAAATAATTAAGAGTTAACTGACTGTTACTGATGAGTAACCCTCAGCGAGGCGACGATCTTAACCCGGACGGAAACGCAGACATGTGTGAAACAGATGTAAATGTAATACGTGAAAAAGCGCTAAGTGCTAGTGCGCCAGAGACCGTAAGCGGTGTTCCTTCCCGTGAAGAGACATTAGGCGGCATAGTGATTGAGATTCTACGTGCCGGTGAATGCATCACCCGGCGTACAGTCTGCCTCAAGCTGGTAGCCAGGTTGAGCAAAACAGACGATCCGATCGTTGAAGCTCATTTAGGGGAGCTAATCGGTCTGCTGTTACCCAGTTGCCGCAATGATGAATAAATATCCTGAATGCATATCTATCCTCATCATTCGCAGGCATAATGGTTTTAGACGAGCGGTCCGTCGTAATAAATATTGAGAGGCTCAATGAGCAAAAATGATAAAGACAGGCTGGTTGATAAGGTTATGGGCGAAGCGGTCATGACGCTTCTTGAAGCTGATGACAATGTCTCTTTTGATGCCCTTATTGGTCAACTGCAGGATAACCTGCATGATGAAACCGACTATGGGCGACGTGAAGCTTTTCGTACCGCGATCAACGGGGTACATCATTTCAGAGCGCAGCCTGACGAAGCGGAAAGCTCTTCCCGCTCGCTGAAGTTAACAAGACGTGATCCTGCATCCTATCTCGTTAAAACAGACTATAAGCACTAATCATTCCGGCCTGTTCAATCCTTACGATTGACAGGTTCTTTGCCGTATGTAGCTTCGCCCTTCTAATCAGACTTGCCTTCAGCATGTTCCCTAAAATGCTCTCTGTGAATTTGATCTTGGCTAATAAGCCTGGAAGATAACCCCCTTTAGCATTGAGAGTGAAATTGAACGAAGATGACCAGGTACGACTTGAGAATATCCAAGAGGTAGTTGGCGAGGCCGCAGCATGGCTAATGAACTCGCGCCTCCCTGTAAATGCAGACAACCTAATGATGGTGCTTCGCGCCCGACGCATTATGGTCAAAGAACCGCAGCAAAAACGGGTTCTGGATGCCTGCGTGGCTTATCTGCGGGCGCGTATTATGAAGCCAGCATAGACCAGCGCCCTGCCCCTTATTAATCGGAACAGGGCGTGGTTATTATGGTTACAAATCGTCCGGTGTTTTCTGGACGATCAGCTCCAGAGCGTTGCGGTAAACATCAAGTTTGACGACGTCGTCTTCTGTTTCAAGCATCCTGATGAGAGCCAGAATCAGATTCTTATTATTTACTTCAATCCGGTTACTTTTTAAGTTTTGCGCGAGCTTCTTGATAAGCACGCGTTCGGCTTCAAAAGCCTGAATGCCCTGGTCGAAGTAGGTATTTACATCATCTTCAGTTGTTGCGCTGTGCATCGATATGCCTTCATTTTAAAGTTACTGACCTCTCTACATATCGAGAGAAAATTATTACCGGAATAAACGTAGACAGCAAATTACGCCTGCGCAATATCTCCCATTTCGATCGGTTAAAATTCAAACGCCCCCGGCGTAAATAACTCTCAACCACGCTCTTTGCGCTGCATTATCGCCAGTGCGGTAAGCATTAAAATAAGCCCGGCCAGAAGAGTTAAGGTTGCCATGGCCATTCCCTGCCCGACCGATCCCTGCTCAAACTGCCGCCAGATAAACACTGCCACGGTTTGTGTCCCTGCTGGTGAGAGCAGCAGGGACGTCACCAGCTCGCGAGAGGCGATAGCAAATACCATCAGCATTGCCGCCAGCATGGCCGGAAAGACCAGCGGCATCACTATAAAACGCAGCGCCTGTAGCGCGCTTGCGCCGTGGACGCGCGCTGCAGGCTCAAGATTCCCTCCCAGCTGGCGCAGCGCGCTGGTGATATAGCGTACCGGCCAGGGCATCAACAGGCAGCAGTAGGAGAGCAACAGGATCGCCCAGGTATTGTAAGGTGAGACAGGCCAGAAGGTGCGGTTCCACAGCAGAATTAACCCAACGCCGACCACAATACCCGGTAGCGCCGCTGGCAATAACGACAGCGCATCCAGTACGTTGCGGCCTTTAATCTGCCTGACCACAACCAGCCACGCGATCAGCAATCCGAGCAGCCCGGTAATGAGCGATGCGCCCAGCGCCAGCGACAGGCTGGTGCCCAGCGCCGACAGGGCATCTCCCTGCTGGGAGAAGAGCGCCTGGTAGTGCTGGGGCGTCAGGTTACTCCAGGCCAGCCCGCCCGAAAGCGTAGACATCACGCCACTGATCGCCATCGACAAACCCGGCATCCCTACCGCCAGAAAACCGGTTAGAGCCATCAGCATGACCACCGGCACAACAGCGATGCCCAGCGTAGCTCCCTGATTTTCTGTTGGCTTTCCGGTTACGCTGGTCACCTCTTTATCCCCCACCAGCCGACGCTGGAACCACCATCCCGCCAGGGCAATAATAATAAGCACCATTGAGAGCAGAGACGCACCGGGCAGATCGATCGGCCAGTCGGCGAGCTTCTTCTCGATGCCTACCGTCATCATCATGACGCCTGAACGTGAACCCAGCGCCGCCGGCACACCGTACTCCTCAATGGCCAGCGTAAAGGCCAGCAGCATACCTGCCGCCAGCGCGGGCGCGACCATCGGCAGCGTAATATGCCAGAACGCCCGCCAGGCCGTGGCACCATGCACCCGGGCAACCAGCGCTAGTCTTTGCCCGCTGGCGAGCAGGCTGCGCGAGACGGCAAAGTAGACCACCGGAAAGATATTCAGCGTCATGACCAGCATGATGCCGCTGCGGCTAAAGAGCAGATCGTTAAGATTGATACCCGTCAGCTGATCCAGATAGCCATTGGTTTGGAGAACCAGCATCCAGGAGAGCGCGGCAATGTAAGGCGGCGTCAAAAAGGGGATCAAAAAGATCAGGTCCCATAGTCTCGGAGCCGGTAGATTAAACAGCCCGCGCAGCACGCCAAGCGGCAGACCGATGACGGCGCTGAGCAGCGCGACGCCCGCGGCGATCCATAGCGTACCGCCCAGCATGGCAGGCAGCTGTGGATCCTGCATTTGCGGCGCGATGCCGCTAAACGCCCCGCTCAGCGAGCCAGCGCTAAACTGCGGGAAGATGGCCTGCAGAATAATAAACAGCAACGGCAGCGCGACGAGGATCGCCAGCAGCGTCACGGTAGTGAGCGTAATAAATTTCTGTTTCACAACGGCTATCCTGAAAGCGGGGTTGCCCCCGCCGGGTGATTACTGCGCGAAAAGCGTATTAAAGCGTTTCAGCACGTCGCTGCGCTCGCTGTTGCCGTCGTTGGTGGTCGGCAGAATTTTCAGCTCGTTAAGCAGCGGGCGCTTGGCGGCAACGTCGGTACGGGCCGGCATCAGCCAGGCATCGGCTACCAGCGCCTGTCCTTCAGGTGAGAGCACGTAGTCAACGAAGGCTTTTGCATCGTCGGCGTGCTGGGTGGTTTTCAGGATCATCATCGGACGCGGCGCGATAACCGTTCCGCTGGCCGGGAAGATCACCTTCAAAGATTCACCCTGGGCAATATTGCCGTAGGAGACATAGTCTACTGCACCAAACACGGCGGCTTTTGCCCCCTGCATCACCGGCGTTACCGCCTGCGCATTTGGTCCGCTGACTACCATGCCGTTCTGCTTCAGCTGTTCAAACAGCTTCCATGCCTCGTCATTCATACCGTTTTGCAGACCGATCAGCAGATCGAGCGATGCGCCGGAAAGTGCCGGGTCGGGCGTGGTGACTTTATCTTTGAAGTCGGCAGAGGTGAGATCCCGCCACTCTTTTGGTTCAGGCGTGCCGCTCTTGCTGTTCCAGACGATGCCCAGGGCTGAAATGCCCTGAGCAACATAGTCATCAGTTTTAAGATTAGCTGGCACCTTTTCTGCGTTCGCGCTTTGATAAGGCAGCAGCCAGCCTCGATTATGCAAGTCTTCTGCGGTATCCCAGGAGGCGGAGATGAGGATGTCTGCCTGCGGGTTGGCCTGTTCGGCTTCCAGACGCGCCATCACCTTCCCTGTTGTCGCCTGGAAGATGTTGACCTTAACGCCGGTTTTCTTTTCATAGCCTGCTGCCAGCCCTTTTGCCAGCGATCCCGGCCCTGCGGTATAGACGGTCAGCGCCTGTGCACTGGATACGCTTATTGCAGACAATGTCATAGTTAATGCAACTCCTTTAATTACAGACGTCACCAGTCTCATGATAAAGCTCCTTTGTATGTTGTAACTAATTTAGGCGTAGCTGAATCACATGCAGCCACGCGACCCGCTGAAAGGTGCACAATACGATCGGCAATTAGCTCGGCCTCTCGACGATCGTGGGTCACGTAGACCGCCGTCGTACCCGACTGACGCAGGATCCGCGACATCTCCAGGCACAATGATTCGCGAAGCTCGCTATCGAGATTGGAGAGTGGTTCATCAAACAGCAGCACCCGAGGCTGCGCGACAATGGCCCGTGCCAGAGCCACCCTCTGTTGCTGTCCGCCGGAGAGACCGGAAGGTTTGCGATCGGCAAAATCAGACAGCCCCACCCGCGCCAGCGCCTCGGCAACGCGAACTTCACGTTTGCTGTGCGGCAGGTTGCGCATTTTGAGCGGAAAAGCCACGTTCTGCGCCACAGACATATGCGGCCAGAGCGCGTAATCCTGAAAGACCATGCCAATGTCTCGCGCTTCAGGCGGCAGCGCCCACCCTGCCCTTGCCACTAAACGTTCGCCAAACCAGATCTCACCATCAGCGGGGAGCGTCAAACCAGCAAGCAGGCGCAGCAGCGTGCTCTTACCGCAGCCGGACGGTCCAAGCAGCGCCACAATAGTGCCGGGTTCGATATGTAGATCGATCTGATGAAGAACGGTATGGGTGGCAAAGGCGTACGAAACACCTTCGAGACGGATACGGGTAAGTGCGTGCATTATCGCCCTCCTGCTTCAGGAAGCCGACAACATCCCGTCGCCAGATAATGACGGGACGCACTCACCTGTACAAAAGACAGGAGAGCAAACATATTATTATCCTCTTTGGGATTTGGTTGCTGGCGACTATAGGCAGGCTTTGTTACGACGCGATGACGCTAATGTTGCGGCTTGATTTAATGGGCTGTGCAGCTTTTAATGCAGGAAGATCACCACAAGGAGCCACCATGAGCTATTTCCGCCCCGTCGCCCTGGAGCACGCCAGCCGCCTGCTTAACCACGGTCCCACCGTCCTGATAACCAGCCGGGATGAACAGATCGATCGCCGTAATATTATGGCGGCCGCGTGGTCAATGCCGGTAGAGTTCTCCCCACCGCGCATTGCCATCGTGATCGACAAGAGCGCCTGGTCGCGGGAGTTGATTGAGCGCAGCGGCATGTTTGGCATCGTGGTTCCCGGCGTTGCCGCTAAGAACTGGACCTACGCCGTGGGGAGCGTCACCGGGCGCGATGAGGATAAATTTAATTGCTACGGTATTCCGGTCATCTCTGGCCCGGTGTTAGGCCTGCCGGTAGTAGAGGAGCGCTGTCTGGCGTGGATGGAGTGCCGCCTGCTGCCGGCCACCGCCGCGCAGGAGAAGTACGATACCCTGTTTGGCGAGGTGGTTGCTGCTGCTGCCGACGAGCGGGCATTTTTCAATGGTCGCTGGCAGTTTGATGATGGCCAACTGAATACCCTGCACCACCTGGGCGGCGGAACCTTTGTCACCAGCGGCAAGCAGATGAGCGTTAACGATAAGTAGCTAATATGCTCCCTGCCTTTATGAGCAGGGAGAGCAAACTACATGCTGTAGCCCGGCTTTTTGATCAGCTCGTCCACCTGGGGGGCGATCTCCGTATCCCAAACCTGCGCCTTCCAGTCTTCAGGTTGAACCTGGCTCAGGGCTACGCTCACCGAACTCTCTTTGCTGTTAAGATGGCGAACAATCGCGGCGGTGATATCGTCCGCCAGGGCAGTTTTCTGCTCGTCGGTCAGGTCGCGGGGAAAACATTTAATATCAATATGCGGCATAGCACATTCCTCGTTTATTTAGCGTCTGGCTGGGCCGTTAACCCAGCACTTTATTCATATTGATGCCGGTTACGTTAAAACCGTTATTCTCATAAACCCGTCTGGCCTGCGGATTTCCAGCAGCCACCCGCAGTTTAATCTGCTTACAGCCCCCTTCCATCAGTCGCAGCTCAAGCTGCTTCATCGCTTCGCTGCCATAACCTTGCCCGCGGAACAAAGGGAAAAGGTAGAAGTCATTGATGTAAACGGAGTGCAGGTGCGGATCTGGCTTGTACCAGAGATAGCCGATGTGGTGTTCTTTCTCAGGCTCACTCAGAATAATGCAGAGGAGTACCTGCCCCGCACTCTTCTCGCCATCAGGGAAGCTGGCTTCCAGATCGCGACGCGCCTGCGCAAGAGCATCTTCTTCAGAGAGTCGATAGTTGCTGACAATCTCGGCAGCATAATCCGGAATAAAGTAGTCAACAAATGCCTGAAATTCTTGGTTAGTTGGGGATCTGAACGTTATCACTTTCACGTACGATTAACCTTTTCAAAAAGCATTTCTACCATTATTCATCATGTAGATATCTTAATCCACAGGGCAATCAGCAATAACGCCAATTGCCTCTGTTTCATACTGGCTCCTTAAAGCACTTTCGATAAGAACTGCTGGGTACGAGGATGCTGCGGACGGTTCAATACCGCCTCACTGCTGCCCTGCTCGACAATCTTCCCGTCCACCATAAACACCACCTTGTCTGCTACTTCCCGGGCAAAGCCAATCTCATGAGTGACCACCACCAGCGTGGTTCCGGAGCGAGCCAGGGTCTTAATCACGTCCAGCACCTCGCCCACCAGCTCGGGATCGAGTGCCGAGGTCGGCTCATCAAACAGCATAACCCGTGGACGCAGCGCCAACGCCCGGGCGATGGCGATCCGCTGCTGCTGCCCCCCGGAGAGATGGCGCGACCAGGCGTCGGCCTTGTTGCGCAGACCGACTACGTCCAGCAGCGCGTAGGCCCGCTCGACGGCGGCTTTGCGGCTGAGCTGCTTATGGGCGATGGGCGCTTCAATGAGATTTTCCAGCACCGTCAGATGCGGAAAGAGATTGAAGTTCTGAAAGACGTAGCCAACGTTGATGCGCTGGCGCAGGATCTCTTTCTCTTTCAACTCGTAGAGCCTGTCACCTTCCCGGCGGTAGCCGATGTAATCCCCGTCGATCTGGATAAAGCCCTCATCCACCCGTTCAAGATGATTAATAGCCCGCAGCAGCGTCGATTTTCCCGAGCCGGAGGGACCAAGGATCACCGTTACCGAACCGGGTGGCAGCTCCAGCGAGACGCCGTCCAGCGCCTTATGGCGACCAAAGTATTTGCTGACGCCGGTAATAGAGATATGGCCATTATGAGAGTTGGGCATGAACAGGCTCCTGAGCGTTAACGTGGGTTGCTGGAGAGGCCACACGGGAGGCGCGCGGCGCGGCGTTGATAGCCGAACGGCGCTCGCTGCGGGCCAGAGCGCGCTCTACGAGATGTTGAATAATCGACAGCACGCTGGTGATCGCCAGATACCATACCGCGCCGACCATCAGGAGGGGGATCACCTCCTGGGTACGGTTGTAGATCATCTGGATGGTGTAGAACAGCTCCGGCATCGCCAGCACGTAAACCATCGCCGTTCCCTTGGCGAGGCTGATGATCTCGTTAAAGCCCGACGGCAGAATGGTGCGCAGCGCCTGCGGCAAAATGATGCGCAGGGTGCGCCGCCACGCCGGTAAGCCAAGGGCAGCAGCGGCCTCGTACTGACCGTGATCGACGCCGAGGAACCCGCCGCGAATAATCTCCGCGGTATAGGCGCTCTGAACCAGCGTTAGCCCCACCACCGCCGTTGAGAACTGCCCCAGCACGTTGATGGTCTCGAACTGGCCCCAGCTAATGGCGGTAAAGGGAATGCCGATGGTCAGCGTGTCGTAGAGATAGGAGAAGTTATAGAGAATAATCAGCACGACAATCAGCGGCAGGGAGCGAAATAGCCAGATGTAGCCCCAGGCAAGGCTGCTCAGCAGCCAGGAGGACGAGAGGCGAGCCAACGCCAGCAGACCACCGATAATCACGCTGAGCACCGTTCCCAGCAGGGTCAGCAGCAGCGTCTGGCCGACGCCATAGAGGATCGCCGGATCGAAGAACCAGCGGGCAAACACGTGCCACTCCCAGCGCGGGTTAAAGGCAACGGACTGGACCACCCCCGCCAGTACGAACAGCGCCACGAACGCGCCCACGGTGCGCAGCGGATAGCGGGCGGGGATCACTTTAATGGTTTCAGGTGTGGTCATCTTTTATCCTCAGGCAGAGTGACGCAGGGCAACGTCCAACGTTTTGGTAAAGCGCAACCGTCCGTCATACGGCGGCAGGCTATACTCCTCGGGGTTGCGGTGGAGATCGAAGTGGGCCTCATACCCCAGGCTCAGGTAGAGTTTTACCGCCTCCGGCTGGCGAAAGCCTGTGGTAAGAAAGATCCGCCGATAGCCAGCGAGGGATGCCCGCTGCTCCAGGGCCTGCATCATGCGTCCGGCCAGCCCCTGTTGGCGCAGGTTGCGCTGGGTCCAGATACGCTTGATCTCCGCCGTCTGCTCATCGAACGGCTTGTAGGCCCCGGTAGCGATGATCTCCCCGTCGCGCTCAAGTACCAGAAATAGCCCCTGCGGCGGCAGATACCACTCGTTCAGCTCCACCTCTGCATCTTTGGAGAAGTAGTCTCCGTAGCGGGCGGCGTATTCGCCAAACAGCCCCTCGATGATAGGTTGCAGCTCGGGGGCATCCATGGGGAGATCACGAAAACGTTCGCGCATGGCTCTCTCCTTAGTCGCCCAGGCCAGCCGGATTGATCTCCGAGGTGGATATACGCTCCACCCCCTCGCCCCAGCGGGCCAGCACTTTGTCGTAGTCGCCGTTTTTAATCACGCCGTTAAGCGCAGTTTGTACCGGCTCTACCAGCCCGCTGCCTTTTTTCAGCGTTACCGCAATGTGTGCCGCCTTCGGCCAGCCGCCGTCAACGCTTCCCACCAGCTTCGTTTTGTTCGTCAGCGCCGCCTTCCATGCGCCAATCACGTTCGGTCCGAAAAAGGCATCGGCGCGGCCGGACTGGATCGCCAGCGTCTGGGCGGCATCATCCTTGGTATAGACCGGCGTAAACGGCTTAAGCCCATTCTGCTGGTTAGCCTTGTCCCAGGCCAGCAGGATCGCCTCCTGGTTGGTTCCCGATCCCACGATGATCCGCAGCCCAGCGATATCTTCGGCTTTCTCAATGGATTTGATCGGGCTGGTGGACTTCACGTAGAAGCCCAGTGAATCTTTGCGGTAGGTGGCAAAGTCGAACTTCTCTTTACGCTCTTTGGTAACGGTAATATTGCTGATGGCGGCGTCATACTTGCCGGACGAGACCCCCAGCGGCCAGTCCTCCCATGAGGTAGGCACCACGTTCAGCTCCAGGCCGAGGCTGTCAGCCACCAGCCGGGCAATATCCACCTCGCTACCCAGCAGCGTCTTGTTGTCATCGGAGAAGACCGTCAGCGGGGGTGAATTTAATGCTGCCACCGCCACGGTAAACTTGCCCGGCTGGGCGAAGCGGTAGCCCTGAGGCAGCTCCGCCACTGCCTGGGCATTTTTGGCGGTATTGATGGGCGCTTTGTTAGCTTCAAGGCTAACGCCAGTGCCGTTAATGTTGACGCTGTCAGCCCACGCCAGCGGGGCAAAGGCGAGCGAAATGGCCAAGAGTAGCGTTGATCTCTGCATAGCGTATTCCCTTATTAAATTATTATTTTATAAATTGATTATCAGGTATGGATAAACCCAGCGTTTCGCGCAGCGTGGTGCCGGGATAGTCGGTGCGGAATAATCCTCGCGTCTGAAGGATCGGCACCACGCGATCCACCACGTGGGCAAAGCTTTCCGGCGTACCGCCCTGGATAATAAATCCGTCGGCAGCCCGCGCCTCAAACCAGCTTTGAAGACCGTCGGCTACCTGCTCCGGCGTGCCGGCAAAACGCGGACGCGGCGAGGCACTCTCCAGCGCCACCTGTCGCAGAGTCAGATTCCGCTCACGGGCATTACGCTTAATCTCATCGGTGGTGCTGCGAAAGCTGTTCTGCCCTAAATTACCGATGTCCGGGAAAGGCTCGTCGAGGGGATACTGGCTAAAATCATGGTGCTCAAAGTAGCGGCCAAGGTAGTTCAGAGCATCGTTGATCGACACCAGCGCGGCAGTGGTCTGGTACTGCGCCTCGACGTCGGCGTCGTTATCACCAACAATAATGCTCACGCCCTGGAATATCTTGAGATCCTCAGACTGGCGATGGTTGGCTTCCAGCTGCTGCTTCACGTCACGATAGAAGGCTTTGGCCTCCTCCAGGGTGTCGTGGTGGGTAAAGATGGCGTCGGCATGACGGGCGGCGAGCTTCTTACCATCTTCTGAGGCTCCGGCCTGGAAAATAATGGGACGATGCTGCGGCGTGCGGCCAATATTGAGCGGCCCGGCCACCTGGAAAAACTCCCCGCTGTGGTTGAGGGTGTGAAGCTTGTGCGGCTCAAAAAACTGTCCGCTCTCTTTGTTACGCACAAAGGCGTCCTCTTCCCAGGAGTCCCATAGCCCTTTCACCACCTCCAGATACTCGTCGGCGATGCGGTAGCGCAGCGCGTGCTCGGGGTGCTTATCCCGGGAGAAGTTCTTGGCCGAGCCTTCCAGAGGTGAGGTTACGACGTTCCACCCTGCCCGGCCATTGCTCAGATGATCGAGGCTGGCAAACTGGCGTGCGACGGTAAAGGGTTCGCTGTAGGAGGTAGAGAGCGTCCCCACCAGTCCTAGATGGGTGGTCAGGCTGGCCAGCGCTGAGAGCACCGTTAGCGGCTCAAAACGGTTTAAGAAATGCGGAATTGATTTCTCATTGATGTACAACCCGTCGGCCACAAACAGGAAGTCCAGCTTCCCCTGCTCGGCCTTGCGGGCGGTCTCCTTCACAAACTCAAAGTTGATGCTGGCATCGGCCACGGCTGCTGGATGACGCCAGGCAGACATATTTCCCGATGCGCCCTGCAAAATCGTGCCCAGCCTTAACTGTCGTGTCGTCGCCTGTTTTTCAGTCGCCATAAATCATCCTTTTAGGGTTGCAGTAACGCTTCTTCAGCCAGCAGCGCAAAGTAGCGCGCCGCGCCTTCAATCGATGCTTCGTCAGGGTTAAACGCCGGGTGATGCAGGCCAAATTCGCTGGCGCTGCCGATGCTGACAAAGGCACCGGGAATATGTTGCAGGTAGACGGCAAAATCCTCCCCGCCCATATGCAGCCCGGCGTGTTGGGTCTCATAGCCATACCGGTCGGCAACGTCGTGCGCAAAGGTGGCCCAGCGCTCGTCGTTAACCAGTGCCGTCGGGCCGTCGTACCAGCTGACGGCGATCTCCGCGCCAAACGCCTGGCCCAGCCCGGCGGCTATCTCATTTACGCGGGACTTGACCTGCTGCTGAACCTCAATGTCGTGGGTGCGCAGGGTGCCTTCCAGCTCCACCGTCTCCGGCAGCACGTTCCAGGTATTTCCGCCAGCAATTCGCGTGACGCTGAGTACCACCGAGTCGAGGGTGTTAACGTTGCGGCTGGCGACGCTCTGCAGGGCGTTAACCAGCTGGCTTGCCAGCAGAATCGCGTCGTTGCCTTCATGCGGGCGGGCGGCATGCGCCCCCTTGCCCTTAACACGAATGACAAAGCGATCGACGTTGGCATAGAACGGGCCACCGCGAGTGGCAAAGACGCCCACCGGCAGGCCGGGTTCGTTATGCATGCCGAAGATGGCGCTGACACCATCCAGTACACCGGCGCTAATCAGCCGTTTCGCACCGCCAAAGTTCTCTTCTGCGGGCTGGAACAGAATGCGTACCCTGCCCGCCAGCCGACGTTCGTTCTCCTTGAGCAGCAGCGCCGCGCCAAGCATCACGGTGGTGTGCACGTCATGACCGCAGGCGTGCATGGCCCCGGCGTTTTTCGAGCTAAACGGCACGCCGCTGGCCTCGTCGATAGGCAGCGCATCGATGTCCCCGCGCAGGGCTATCACTTTTTCGCCAGAACCGATCTCCACGACCACCCCAGTGGGCAGATCGTAAGGCAGCAGCCGCAGCCCGGCATGTTCCAGCCACTGGCGGATCCGCCGGGTAGTTTCAAACTCCTGAAGCGACAGCTCCGGATACTGATGCAGCTCGCGTCGCCACTCAATTAGCTGTTGTGCAAAATGCATTCTGCCTCCTCCGCAACAGGCTTCTCCTGCGACCACGCCTCTGCCAGCAGGCGCAGGGAGTTGATCCGCGCCGCGCCTCCGGTAATCGGTGTGTCGATAATAAATTCGTCAATACCCCACGCATGGTGCAGCGCGTTCAGCCCGGCCAGCACCGTCTGCGCCGTGCCCACCAGCGCCGAAGAGTCCCGGCGCACAATCTGCTTCGCCGGGCTGCCTGCCTGACGGGCAAACGCCTGGGCCTGCTCCTGGCTGGCTACCGTGACGCGCTGACCGTTCTCCAGCTCCACGCCCCACAGCTCAACCTCCTGAGCCAGCGTCTGCGCTTCAGCCTCGCTGTCGGCCACAATCGCCTGTACCGCCACTATTGTGCTGCGCTGGCTATGGGCCTGCCAGGCCGTGAGCACGTCGCGCAGCAGGGCTTTGTCGCCATTCAGGTGGGCAGCAAAGACAAAGTTCCAGTCAAGGGAGGCAGCCAGACGCGCACTCTCTACGCTCGCCCCCAGCAGAAAACCGTCGGCGCGGTGCGACGGCACCGGCGTTGCCAGCAGGCTCTCCTGCTGCCGATCGTTAACCGAGAGAGAAAGCCAATTGTCGAGCTGGGCCAGCTTGTCGGCAAAGGTGCCCGCTCGCTCCGGATCCAACCCCTGCTGGAGTGCGCGAGTGGAGAGCGGTAGGCCGCCAGGCGCTTTGCCTACCCCGAGATCGATACGTCCCGGTGCCAGCGTGGCGAGAAGGTTAAAATTTTCCGCTACCTTGTAGGGGCTGTAGTGTTGCAGCATAACGCCGCCGGAGCCGACGCGGATACGTCGGGTCTGGCCGATAATCCACGCGATAACCAGTTCCGGTGACGGGCTGGCCAACTGGGAAGTGTTGTGATGTTCAGCGATCCAGAAACGATGATAGCCCCACTCTTCGGCCAGCTGCGCCAGCTGCAGGGTACGAGCCAGCGCCTCCGTTGCCGTTTCGCCATCGGCGATGGGGCTTTTATCCAGCAGACTAATTCGATATGACATGCGTACGCTCAGATGAGGAAATATGCCCCTATTAGTAAAAGGTCAGGAAACGTCTGTGAAACAATTAATTTACATTTAATTAGCTAAAAAGTGGCTAAGTCGCGGCCATCCTGCGTGCACTCTGGCACCGTTGATCCTGTAGCGCTGAATCGTATCGACAAGACTTCTCCTCCGACCACACATATTCACGCGACAGCGCTCATTTTTTCGCTGGGTATCTTTTGCGTCGTTAATCAATTGCGGGTAGGATGCTGCGCCATGTTTCGTCTTATCCATCCGCAAAATAGCGGGAAAGACAGCATATTTATTCGCCAGGGCAAACGTTTGTTTCGCCCTGGCCGGATGAAAACATCCTTGATGATTCAGACAGGTCAACAGGTAACGCAATGAAAAACAGCAACAACAGCGCAGCAGAGCATCAGGCTGCAAAACGCCGCTGGCTTAACTCGCATGAAGAGGGTTACAAGCAGGCGATGGGTAACCGTCAGGTGCAGATGATTGCTATCGGCGGTGCGATCGGTACAGGGTTATTTCTCGGTGCGGGTGCACGCCTGCAGATGGCAGGTCCCTCCCTCGCCATCGTCTATCTGGTGTGTGGCATCTTCTCTTTCTTTATTCTGCGCGCGCTAGGTGAACTGGTATTGCATCGCCCCTCCAGCGGCAGCTTCGTCTCCTACGCCCGTGAGTTCCTCGGTGAGAAAGCGGCATTCGTCGCAGGCTGGATGTACTTTATCAACTGGGCGATGACCGGCATCGTGGATATCACCGCCGTTGCGCTCTATATGCACTACTGGGGGGCGTTTGGCGACGTGCCGCAGTGGGTATTTGCCCTCGGCGCGCTGGCTATCGTCGGCACCATGAACATGATCGGCGTGAAGTGGTTCGCCGAGATGGAGTTCTGGTTTGCGCTGGTTAAGGTGCTGGCTATCGTGGTCTTCCTGGTGGTCGGGACCATTTTCCTCGGCACCGGCAAACCGCTGGATGGCGGCACAACCGGTTTCCACCTGATTACCGATAACGGCGGCTTCTTCCCGCACGGCCTGCTGCCTGCGCTGGTGCTGGTGCAGGGCGTAGTCTTCGCCTTCGCCTCTATCGAGCTGGTGGGTACGGCGGCGGGCGAGTGTAAAGATCCGCAGACCATGGTGCCAAAAGCCATCAACAGCGTCATCTGGCGTATCGGCCTGTTCTACGTTGGCTCTGTGGTTCTGCTGGTGCTGCTGCTGCCGTGGAACGCCTATCAGGCCGGGCAAAGCCCGTTCGTGACCTTCTTCAGCAAGCTGGGCGTGCCGTATATTGGCGACGTGATGAACATGGTGGTGCTGACCGCCGCGCTCTCCAGCCTGAACTCGGGTCTCTACTCTACGGGCCGTATTCTGCGCTCCATGTCGATGGGTGGCTCTGCGCCGAAGTTCATGTCCAAAATGAGCAAGCAGCATGTGCCCTACGCGGGCATCCTGGCGACGCTGGCGATCTACGTCTTTGGCGTAGTGCTGAACTATCTGGTTCCGGCCAGCGTGTTTGAGATCGTATTGAACGTCGCCGCGCTGGGCATTATCGCCTCGTGGGCCTTCATTGTGGTATGCCAGATGCGCCTGCGTAAAGCCATTAAAGAGGGCAAAGCCGCGGACGTGAGCTTCAAGCTGCCAGGTGCGCCGGTAACCTCCTGGCTGACGCTGCTGTTCCTGCTGAGCGTGCTGGTGCTGATGGCGTTCGACTACCCGAACGGGACCTACACCATTGCCTCGATTCCGGTACTGGCAGTCCTGCTGGTTGCAGGCTGGTATGGCGTGCGTAAGCGGGTGCATGAGATCCAAAGCACCGCGCCAGTGCATATTGAAGAGACGGCAGAAAACGCCGTGCTGGTTGAGAAAACGTCCAGCTAATCCTGGCAAAACTCTTTTTTAAACAATGCCCGGCAATCCTGTCGGGCATTTTTCATTAGACGTTACAGCGCAATACGGATCACATCATCCGGATCGGTAGCCTCTTTCTCGCGGGTGGACGCCTGCTTCACGCTGACGTACAGCGTTTTGCCATCGGCGGAGAGCGCGAGGCTGTTCGGGTAGGTCGGCGTATCAAAGCTCTTCACCACTTTATAGCTCTTCGCATCGATAACGCTCACCTTACCTGCCTGGCGGTGGGTAACGTAGGCTTCGTTGCGGGCCGGGTTAAACAGTACGGCCAGCGACTCCGGCGCGGCAACTTTCGCCAGCACCTTGCCGTCGCGCAGATTCACTACCAGCACCTCGGCCTGCTTCGAGTCGGTAATGAACGCACGCTGTCCGGCAGTGTCAAGGCTCAGGTTAAGATAGAAATGCTCTTTACCATCGTCAAGCACCTTCTGGCGGGAGAGGATCTTATTGCTGGCAGTATCGATGGTAATCAGCTCGCCATCGCCGTTAGTGGTATAGAGGCGTTTTGCTGCGGCATCAATGGCCAGCCCGGTGCTGAAAGTGCCCGTGCGGGTAATCGTATTTTTCAGCTTCAGCGTTTCGCCATCCACGGCCCAGATCACGCTCTCCTTGCCAATGCCGGTGATGTAAACGGTATTAGTGGTCTCATCCACTGCCAGCTCGCGCGGCTGCAGCGGACGCACCGTCTCAGAGCGCTTGCGCTCGTCCAGTACCAGACGCCCTTTTACCTCGCCAGTTTTCGCGTCAACGGCGGTTACCGCGCTGTTGGTCGTGTTGCCGAACCACAGCGTCTGGGTTTGATTATTGATGGTCGCGCCGAAGGGCTTCAGATCGTTATGGATGGCCTGAGTAATATTCAGGGTAGCGGGATCGAGACGGTAGATCACCCCACCCTTATCCATCTTACGGCTCTGAGTAGTAGCCACCCACAGCGCGTTTTCCTGCTGGCTGAAGGCCATTTCGTATGCGCCCTTGCCTACCGGCTTACGCAGCATCTCTTCCGCCGCGCTGGCGTTAAACGTACCTGCCAGCAGCAGTGAACCGAGGAACAGTGAACCACGCAGGCGCGGCGAGCTTAATTGACGTAAAAACATGACGACTCCCTTTGATTAACTAACCCATTCGTATGTTACAAATGCGAATAATAATCATTAATTGATGAAATGTAGAGTCTTTCTTGCGGGGTTGGCCATAATCTTCATAATTTCTCCATACACACCCTGATACATCACTTAACACTACGTGCCGTTATCGTTTTCATAATTTTTACAAAAACAGTAACATGTGCACACATGTTCCATTTGGTTCGTTTTATTTAACCGGTTCCTTTAATGAAAATCACTGCTATTACGCACGCTACACTCCCCTTACTGCTGCTGCCAGCCGCCTGCGGCTACGCCTCTGCCGCAGACGAACAAACCCTTATCGTCAGCGCCACGCCGCAAACTGTGTCCGAGCTGGATACGCCAGCCGCCGTCAGCGTGGTTAACGGAGAGGAGATGCGCCATGCCGCGCCACGCGTGAACCTCTCTGAGTCGCTGACCGGCGTGCCGGGACTGCAGATCCAAAACCGCCAGAACTATGCGCAGGATCTCCAGCTCTCTATGCGCGGCTTCGGCTCCCGCTCTACCTACGGCGTGCGCGGCATCCGCATGTACGTCGATGGCATCCCGGCAACCATGCCGGACGGCCAGGGGCAGACCTCCAATATCGATCTTAATAGCGTTGAGAGCGTTGAAGTCCTGCGTGGTCCCTTCTCTGCCCTGTACGGTAACGCCTCCGGCGGCGTGGTTAACGTCACCACTGAAACCGGTCAGCAGCCAACCACTATTGAAGCCAGCAGCTACTACGGCAGCTACGGTAGCTGGCGCTACGGTCTGAAGGCCACCGGTGCGACCGGAGACGGTACTCAGGCAGGCGACGTTGACTATACCGTCTCCTCTACGCGTTTCATCACCAGCGGCTACCGCGACCACAGCGGTGCACGTAAGAATCTGGCTAACGCTAAACTCGGCGTGCGTATCGATGACGTCAGCAAGCTGAGCCTGATCTTTAATAGCGTCGATATCAAAGCGGACGATCCGGGCGGCCTGACCGAGCAGGAGTGGAAGCAGGATCCGCACCAGGCCCCGCGTGCCGACCAATACAATACCCGCAAAACCATCAAGCAGACCCAGGCTGGACTGCGCTACGAGCGCCAGCTGAGCGAGCAAGATGACTTAAGCGTGATGATGTACGCTGGCGAGCGCGAAACCACCCAGTACCAGTCAATTCCGCGTGCGCCGCAGCTTAACCCGACTCATGCAGGCGGCGTGATCGACCTTAGCCGTCACTACCAGGGGATTGACACCCGCTGGACTCACCGTGGCGAGCTGCTGGTACCGGTGACCATTACGACCGGCATTAACTATGAAAACATGAGTGAAGATCGTAAGGGCTTCGAGAACTTCGTGATGGATAACGGCACGCCGTCGTACGGGCAGAAAGGTAACCTGCGCCGCAACGAGCGTAACCTGATGTGGAATGCCGATCCCTATATGCAATCCCGCTGGCAGCTGACCGATAAGCTCTCGCTGGATGCTGGGGTGCGCTACAGCTCGGTCTGGTTCGACTCCAACGACCACTACGTGACTGCCGCCAACGGTGACGACAGCGGGGAAGCGAGCTATCACGAGTGGCTCCCGGCGGGTGCGCTGAAGTATGCCGTAACCGATGCATGGAATGTCTACGCTGCCGCTGGCCGTGGCTTCGAAACGCCGACCATCAACGAGTTGTCGTACCGTGCCAACAATCAGAGCGGCCTGAACTTTAACCTTCAGCCGTCAACCAACGATACCTATGAGATCGGCAGTAAAACTCGCGTCGGCAACGGTCTGTTCACCGCTGCACTGTTCCAGACCATGACCGATAACGAAATTGTGACCGATACCAGCAGTGGCGGACGCACCACCTATAAAAACGCCGGGAAAACCCGTCGTCAGGGTGCTGAGCTATCTCTCGATCAGCAGTTTGCCGGCGACTGGCGGGTGAAGATGGCGTGGACATATCTTGATGCCACCTACCGCACCAACGTCTGCGGGGATGACAACTGCAACGGTAATCGGATGCCGGGTATCGCCCGCAATATGGGCTTTGCCTCCCTTGGCTACGTGCCGGAGAGCGGCTGGTACGCGGGGGCCGATATGCGCTATATGAGCGACATTGAAGCTAACGATGAGAACACGGCAAAAGCCCCTTCCTATACCACCGTGGGTCTGAACACCGGATATAAGTTCAACTACAACAACTGGATGCTGGATGTGTTTGGCCGCGTCGATAACCTGTTCGACAAAGAGTATGTCGGTTCGGTCATCGTTAACGAATCTAATGGCCGCTACTACGAGCCTGCTCCGGGTCGTAACTACGGCGTAGGTCTCTCCGTGGCATACCGCTTTGAATAAGGCACTATAGTCTCTGCTGATGCCCGGTAGCCTGAATGCTACCGGGCATTTTTTTAGGCTGCTACCGGCCGCTCCAGACGAAACGCCGCCACCAGCTGGGCCAGCAGCTGGGCCTGCTCCTCCAGCGATCCCGCCGCCAGCGACGAGGCGCTAACCAGGGTGGCGTTCTGCTGGGTGGTGCTGTCCAGCTCGCCTACCGCGCGGGCGATCTGCTCAATACCCCGGCTTTGCTCTTCCGACGCGGATGAGATCTCCCCCATGATATCGTTTACCCGGGTCACCGCATCCACTACCTGCTCCATGGTCTGCCCCGCTTTCGCCACCAGCTCGCTGCCGGTACTGATACGCGATACCGACTCGCCGATCAGCTGTTCAATGTCTTTGGCTGCCTGGGAGCTGCGCTGGGAGAGACTGCGTACCTCGCTGGCGACCACCGCAAAGCCCCGGCCTTGCTCGCCCGCCCGCGCGGCCTCGACCGCCGCGTTCAGCGCCAGGATATTGGTCTGGAAAGCAATGCTGTTGATCACCGCCGTAATATCAGCAATTTTTTGCGAGCTGGCATGAATATCGCCCATGGTATTAACCACGTCGCGCATAACGTTGCCGCCCTGGCTGGCGGTGCTGGAGGCTTCGGCCGCCAGTTTACTGGCGTGGCGGGCGTTATCGGCATTGTTTCTCACCGTCGCCGTCAGCTCCTCCATGCTGGCGGCGGTCTGCACGACCGCGGCAGCCTGCTGCTCGGTACGGGAGGAGAGATCGGTATTACCGTCGGCAATCTCACTGGCCGCGTGGGAGACCTGAGCGACGCTGCTGCGCACCTCGTGGATCATCTCCCGCAGGCGAAGGTTCATCTTCGCCATCGCCCCGGTGAGTTTTCCCAACTCGTCGCCGCCCTGTGCCTCTATCACCGAGCTGAGATCGCCGCTGGCAATGCGCTCCGCCAGTTTCAGGTTATGCTGCACCGGCCTGGTGATCTGGCGGATCACCCACCACGAAACCATAATGCCGATCAGAATGGCAACGCCACCAATTATGGCGGTGACGGTGCTGGAGCTGTAGGCCAGCTCATCGTTATGAGTTTTAACCGAGGCGATAATGAGCTTGATATCGGCGCTGCTGTTATCCCCGGCAACTTTGACGCGATCCTCAGCGGCCTGAAGCTGCTGCATCTCTGCGCTGCCAGCCTGGGTACCGGCGGCGCGCAGCGGATTGAGCGCGGTGGTGGCGCTCTGCATAGCACTTACGCTGGCCTGGAAGTCGGCAAGATGCGTCTCAAGGGTATGAAGAAGCGTTGTTTCAGCCTCGGTCCAGGCAAGATTTTTTGCTGAAGCGGTAAGCTCAGCGGCGTGGTTAACATAGTTCGCTAGCGCCTGACCCGATTTTTCATCGCCGCTGTAAAAATATTTCAGCCGATTTATCTTGGCCTGAAAGACTTCAATATTGATGTTGTATATCAGGTTGGTTTTATCATAAACGCTGCGGATCTCTTTAAAACGCATAACGCTAAGGATGGTAGCAACAGCCACCAGCAGCAGGACCAGACCAAACCCCACCGACAGTTTTTTGCTGATGGTAATATCGCGTAATCGCCGGTTGAAAAACATACCCTCTCCTTGCACAAACAAATGTTAGCGCCCAACTGCGCATAAAAGGGTTATCGGCAACAGAGAAAGGTAATTAACGCGATTGGCAGGAAGAATAGTAAAAGTGTGATGGTGATGCTTCCCTGATGCAAACTCCTCAGGGAAGCTGTTACAAAGCAATCTTACCAGAGGAGCTAAGGTGCGCCTTTAAATTGCGGCTGAACAATGTTCACGCCCATATCAATGACGCAGAGAATAGACTTCTGGCTGGCGTAGCTATCGCCCCTCTCCAGGGCATCTAATAGATCCACATAATCATGATGACCGTGAGCCAGCTCTTCAGAGACCGGATAGAGATGGTTAAAGCAAGGCCCAATGCGTACCCACAGCTGCTCGATCAGCGAGAGCAGGGTCGGCATCTCAGCATATTCGTAGAGGCGAAAGCGAAAGCTTCGGTTGGCCTGTAGTGCCTGCTCTACGTTCCCACCCAGCCTGGCTTCGTTAAAGGTATTAGCCAGTAGCCGCAGCTGCTGAAGCTTTTCATCAGTCATTTTATTACAGGCGGCGCTGACGGCCATGGATTCCAGCTGCTTGCGTATTTGGGTTATTTCATGGTGAGTCTGCTGGCTCACTTCCGGAACTAAAAAAGCCTGCGCAGGCGTAGCATGCAGCGCGCCCGCGGAGACCAGGCGTAATAACGCCTCGCGCACGGGTGTAATACTGGTTCCAAGCTGATCGGCAATCTCTTTTGTAATCAGGCGTGCGCCTGGTTTTAGTGCACCGACGATTAACGCATTTTTTAAACTTACTTCAACCTGCTGAGTGAGGCTTAGACGCTGCGCTTTTTCCAAATCAAGCATATTCATGTCCTGTCGAATACTTATTACTTTTCACCTATTCGTGTGATTATTCGCACACGAACCATAAGATATAGTAGGTAGAGAGTTGCCTGGTATTGGATTGACGCAAAACGTTAGAACTAAAAGTTATTAATTATGCTCATTATTATACACCAACGAAGCTTATGCTTCGCTGGTGTAGCTATGCTTAATTAAAGCCAGGGTTCAGTAAAATTGCACATTTTTTTTCAGGCGCTCTTTAGCGCCACTTAACTTTATTGATCCGCGGCTACACGAATAACAACTTTGCCAAAGTTCTTACCTTCCAGCAGGCCAATAAATGCCTCTGGCGCATTTTCCAGGCCATCGACAATTTGCTCACGATAGTGGATCTTTCCTTCCTGTACCCATTTACCCATCTCTTGCTGGAACTCGTCGATGCGGTGGCCGTAATCCTGGGTAATAATGAATCCCTGCATCCGAATACGTTTTTTCAAAATCGTACCCATCAGCAGCGGCAGACGATCCGGTCCCGGCGGCAGATCGGTGGCGTTATAGCCGCTAACCAGACCACAGACCGGCACCCGGGCGGCGGTATTCAGCAGCGGCAGCACGGCATCAAACACCTTGCCACCAACGTTTTCATAGTAGACGTCGATTCCCTGTGGGCAGGCGTTTTTCAGCTGCTCGGCGAAGTCATCGGCGTGATGATCGAGACAGGCATCAAAGCCCAGCGTCTCTACGGCATGACGGCACTTCTCTTCGCCGCCCGCGACGCCGACCACCCGGAGACCTTTGAGCTTACCAATCTGCCCGACCGTCGCCCCTACCGGACCGGTTGCCGCTGCGACGACCAGCGTCTCGCCTGACTTAGGCTGGCCAATGTCCAGCAGTCCCATATAGGCAGTAAAACCAGGCATCCCCAGTACTCCCAGCGCCCAGGAGGGGTGCTCCAGGCTTTTGTCCAGCTTGACCAGCCCCTCGCCGCTGGAGATGGCATACGCCTGCCAGCCGTCGTAGCCCAGCACCCAGTCTCCCTCGGCATAGTCCGGGTGTTCAGAACTTACCACCTGGCTTACCGTTCCACCGCACATCACATCACCGATATTGACCGGATCGGCATAGGATGGCTCATCACTCATGCGCCCGCGCATGTAGGGATCAAGGGAGAGGTAAACGGTGCGCAGCAGCAGCTGGCCGGATTTTGGGGTGGGGATGTCGCGCTCTTCAAGTCGAAAATTATCAGCAACCGGCGCGCCTTTTGGGCGGGAAGCCAGCAGCCACTGACGGTTACGCTGTTGTTCTTGACTCACGGTAGTCTCCTTCAACGGTTAAACATCCTTTCAGCGTAGCGCCTTACGCCTCTCTTTGCTTTGACATTCTGCGTCATGTAATAGTATTGATAACAGACTATCCAGTGCATATCCTCTGAGGTTTTAAGCATGACTATTCGCTACGCGGACAAAGACGACTGCGCCGCTATTGCCGCTATCTATAACCACGCCGTTTTACACACCGCCGCTATCTGGAACGACCAGACCGTTGACGCCGATAACCGCATCGCCTGGTTTGAGGCCCGTACCCTCATGGGCTACCCGGTGCTGGTCAGCGAAGAGAACGGTGAGATCGCCGGCTACGCGGCTTTTGGCGACTGGCGCGCCTTCGATGGCTTTCGCCACACGGTAGAGCACTCGGTCTATATTCATCCCGATCATCAGGGGAAAGGCCTGGGCCAGGCGCTGATGGTCCGCCTTATCGAGGAGGCAAAACGCATCGGCAAGCATGTGATGGTCGCCGGGATCGAGTCGCAGAACGCGGCCTCTCTTCATCTGCATGAGAAGTTAGGCTTTGTCACCACCGCCCAGATGCCGCAGGTCGGCACCAAGTTTGGCCGCTGGCTGGATCTCACCTTCATGCAGCTGCAGCTGGACGATCGCAGCGAACCGGATGCTATCGCATGAACCAGTCGTTGACCCTGCTGTTCCTGGCTGCGGCGGGTATCGGGCTGGTAGTACAAAATACGCTGATGGTGCGTATCACCCAGTCCTCTTCCACCGTGTTGATTGCGATGCTGCTCAACTCGCTGGTGGGTATCGTGCTGTTTGTCTCGATTCTGCTGATGAAATACGGGCTGGCTGGGTTTAGCGAGCTGGCAGCGACGGTGCGCTGGTGGACGCTGATCCCCGGTCTGCTCGGGTCGTTCTTTGTTTTTGCCAGCATCAGCGGCTATCAGTATGTCGGCGCGGCAACCACTATCGCGGTGCTGGTCGCCAGTCAGCTGATCGGCGGGCTGGTAATGGATCTGGTGAAAAGTCACGGCGTACCGCTGAGGGCGCTGATCGGCCCGGTATGCGGGGCGGTATTGCTGGTGATTGGCGCGTGGTTAGTGGCCAGACGCCAGTGGTAGCGGCGTAGGCCGGGCAAGCGTGAGCGCCGCCCGGCCTTTACGGTTAAAGGATGGTGCCATCTTTGGTCAGGCGATCATGGCGCGCTTCCATCTCTTCCTTGTGGTGCCGTCCGTGATGCGCGATGGCATTGCGCAGACGCTGCTGCTGGGCGTAGCGATCTTCCCGGCTTAGCTCTGCGTCATCGCTGAGCGCGACCAGCAGCTCATTCATATGCGTAATCACGCTCTCCTTGATAACGTCATCCACGCGCGCGATCACCTCTGCCAGATGCGACATATCCTCTCCTGTGTCTGTTAGTTGATTTTGGCTTTTGAAAAATCACTGCCCATCAGGCTAACACTATACCCGGTTACGTTGCTGCGGGTGGCATAGAAGGTTTTACCGTTAGCCAGGGCGATCCACGGTGCCTGCTGATAGAACACCTCTTGCGCCTGGGAATAGAGCTTCGCGCGCTCTTCTGGTACAGAGGTGAGCTTCGCTTTTTTCACCAGCCCGTCGTAGGTTTTATCACACCAGCGCGCGGCGTTCGAGCCGGTTTCAATGCTGTCGCAGCCCAGCAGCACGTCGGCAAAGTTGTCCGGATCGCCGTTGTCGGACATCCAGCCAAACAGGGCAGAGTCGTGCTCGCCTTTACGCATTCCGGAGAGGTATTCGCCCCACTCGTAAGAGACGATTTTGGCCTTCACGCCCACTTTTGCCCAGTCGCTCTGGATCATCTCTGCAATACGCTTCGAGTTCGGGTTATAGGGACGCTGGACCGGCATTGACCACAGCGTGACCTCTGCGCCCTGCTCCAGACCCGCCTGCTTCAGCAGCGCCTTCGCTTTTTCCACATCGTAGGGATAATCCTTCAGATCCTTATTAAAGCCCAACATGTTTGGCGGCAGCGGCGATTTTGCTACCGTACCAGAGCCTAAGAAGACGGCATTAACAATGGCATTTTTATCGGTGGCATAGTTCAGGGCCTGGCGCACCAGCACGTTATCGAACGGTTTTTTCTCGGTGTTAAATGCCAGATAGCCGACGTTCAACGCATCTACCGAGTGCAGGGCCAGATCCTTATTCTTTTTGATCACGTCGAACTGAACCGGAGACGGCGCGGGAATGATCTGGCACTCGTTGGTTTGCAGCTTCGCCAGCCGCGTCTCAACGTTTGGCGTGATAGAGAAGATCAGATGCTTGGTCGGCACCTCGCCGTCCCAGTAGTTCGGATTGGCGATATAGCGAATCAGTGCGTCACGATTGTACTGCTGCAGGGCATAAGGACCGGTACCAATTGGCCAAGTGTCAACGTTCTCCGGCGTGCCCTTTTTCAGCATGGCATCCGCATATTCCGCAGAGAGAATCGAGGCGAAGTCCATGCCCCAGTCGGCAAGAAACGCGGCGTTAGGTTCGTTCAGAACAAACTGGACGTGGTAATCATCAACTTTTTTCACCTCTTTAATCAGCTTGTCGAGGCCGACATCGTTGAAGTATTCGTAGTTGCCCTGAGAGACGTTGTGGTACGGGTGATTAGCATCTTTCTGCCGCAGTACCGAGAAGATCACGTCATCGGCGTTAAAGTCGCGGGTCGGCTTGAAGAATTTATTGCTGTTAAATTTAACACCCTGACGCAGCGTAAAGGTATAGGTCTTCCCGTCCGGGGAGATAGTCCAGCTGGTTGCCAGCGACGGCACCGGCGTATTCTTTACCGGATCGAAGTTGATTAGGCGGTTATAGAGCGTCTGCGAGCTGGCAACAAAGCTGGGACCGGAGCTGGCGATCTGCGGGTTGAAGGATTCCGGAGAGGCTTCGGAGCAGTAGATAAGGGTATCTTTTGCCGCCGCCCATGCCGCGCTTGTCGGTATAAGCGTGCTAAGTGCCAGCGCGAGCAGCGTTTTGCCGGTAGACAAATTTCCTGAAAACATAATTAAAACCTTATTATTTTATTAAAACGTGATCTCAGCATAGCAGCCGAAATGAGGCAAATAACGAATCACTATCAGGTTATGCCAAAGCAGCTGATTTTGCTGATTTCTTCACCTTTCCCCGCTGTTTAGTTTGCCTTAAGTTATTCCTGAAACGTCAAGTGAAAAGCGTCTGCGCAATGCCACGAGAATTCACCGCTTTTAGCCTCTCTTCCACCGTTTGCTTGCTATTACATCTCGTAAAGTAGAGGCGTGAAGAAGTCTATGGGATGAAAACGTGGCAAAAACTCTCTTGCGCAGCGGCGATCTGGATGATTTTCAGGCCGTTGGCGGCGGCGGCCAGGCCGTCTTTGATTCGGCATTGCAAATTCGTGAAGCGTTACGCCTGCGCAAGCAGCAGGCGATGGTGGACTGCCTCGCGATACCGCAGATTAATGACGACGGCGATCGCGTGGACTGGTACTCGCCGGTTGAAGGCCGGGCGGTAAGCTGGAAGGCGGCGGACGATGAGTCCCGCTTCCGCGCCCTGCGCTTTCTGGAGAGCACCCTCGACAGCGCATCGGCCCTGAGCCGAAAAAGCCTGCAGTCGCCGAAAACGGCCCAGCAACTGTTTGGCTCCCTGCTGGCAAAAGCATTGCAGTTTCCTGGCGTAAACCACGTCTTCCTGGTGGATGGCAAACCGGTCATTACCTTTTGGGGTTTTGTCGATCTCAACGAGAGCGCGCGCGAGGATGTTCTTGCCTGTCTGCGGGAAGAGGAGCCGCCTGCCCCGGCGATCGTTATGCCGGAAGAGCGCGACGAGGAAGAGGAAGCGCCTGCCGTCACGACCTTCAGCAGAGCCGATGAGCCGCTGCTGGTTGCCATGCCGGAGATGACCACCCAGCAGCCTCCCGAACCGCCGCAGCCTGAGCCGCAGCCTGTATCGGTTGCTCCCGCTGCTGCCGTTGAGGCAGCTTCGGCACCCAACAAGCGCCGCTATGGCCTTTGGGCGTTGCCGGTAGCCGCCGTGGTGGTCGCCGCCGTTGCCGCCCCGCTGCTCTGGCCGCATAAACCTGCAGTAAGTGAACCCACTACCGCGACGCCTCCCCCCGCTCCGCAGCCCCTCACGCCGCCATCCATCAGCGTGGAGCCTGCGCCTGTACTGGCTGCGTCTCTGCCGCTGCATCAGGCAGAGGTAGTGGCTGCCAAAGCGCCACCTGCCCCAGCAGAGGAGAAACCCAGCCAGCCAACGATTACCGCCATTCCCAAAGATGCGCTGGTGATGGATGCAGGCCAGGTAAAAGCGGGCAGCACCCGTTTTCTCAACGGCAGCTGGCGCGTGATGCTGGATATTAAAGACGAAGCGACCGGCAAGCCGCCTACGCTGCGCTTCCAGATCCAGAACAATAAGGGTACGGCTCGCCTGGTACAGGGCAAAAACATTGTCTGCCGCTCCGAGATCTTCTCGGGCCTGCACGACACTGGCGTATTGATGATCAAAAGCCGCGGCCACGCGCGCTGCAGCGACGGTACTCGCTACCCAATGCCGGAGATCTCCTGCACCGCAGGCACCAGCGACGTTGCCGAGTGCACCGCCCGGTATGATGCCAAAACCATTGTCCCGTTGACGTTCAGAAAAACAGGTTCCTGATCTTATGCTGGTTAATCTTTGCGATTACAAACAGAGCGTCACGCTGATTGCCAACAGCGGCGTGCAGTTCCTCGACTTTGGCCTGACGCCGCAGGCCTCGTTACAGAGCGGACGCTTTGTGCGAAAGACCGCTAACGGGCCGCTGCTGCGCCTCGATTACGATCTGATTAACAACCGCTATACGCTGCCTGGGCGCGATGGCGGCCAGCCTGAGGTGGTGAAACCGGAGAGTACCCTGCCGCTGCTTGAGTCGCTGGCAGTACTGGACGGCGTCTGGCTGCCCATACCTTTCTTGCGCTTTAACCCACCGCGTACCTTCGTCGAGGGACCGGACAACTGGGCCAGGGTACAGATCCGTAAGCTGGCCGAGCCGGACAGCGCAGGCAACACCCACCGCGTTACCCTTGCGCTGGACAGTCAGATTAACGATCTCTCGCCTGCGGCGCTGGCTCCGGCCACCAATGACATTCTTAACGGTACCCGCTTTGCGCTGGCGTGGCGCGACGACGAAGTATTTGATTTCCTCGATCAGACCTGGATTGATGGCTGGCTGCGCGAAGCGTTCCTGCACTATGCCAGCAGCGTCGAAAACCGCAGCGAGCGGGAGATTGCCCAGGCCTTGCGTGGCTTCGAATATCAGGCTCACTGGCTCAACCTGCTCACCTTGCTGGGCGAACAGCTGACCGTTCCAGAAGTTAAAATCGTCACCCATACGCTAAGCACCCCGGCTATTCCGGTGGATCTGATCCTCGACGTGGGCAATACCCACACCTGTGGCGTCATTATTGAAGATCAGGGTGATGCCAACGACGGCCTGCGTCAGACGGCGGAGTTACAGGTGCGCTCTCTGAGCGAGCCGCAATTTTTGAACGAGCCAATGTTCACCAGTCGGCTGGAGTTCTCCGAGGCCCGTTTCGGCAAGCAGCACTTCTCGGTAGAGAGCGGACGCGAGGATGCCTTCGTCTGGCCCTCGATCGTCCGCGTTGGCGACGAGGCCCGCAAGCTGGCGACACAGCGCCTGGGCACCGAGGGTAACAGCGGTATCTCCAGCCCTCGCCGCTACCTGTGGGATGAGACCCCGGTGCTGCAAGACTGGCGCTTTAGCCAGATGAACAGCAAGTCCCAGCGCGAGCCGTTAGCTACCGCTTTCCCGCTGATGAACCTGATGAACGACGACGGCCAGCCGCTCTACACCCTGCCGCTGGATGAGCGCCTGCCGGTCTTCTCTCCACAGTACAGCCGCAGCACTCTGATGACCCACATGCTGTGCGAACTGCTGGCCCAAGCCCTGGGACAGATCAACAGCGTGGCGACGCGCCTGCGCCTCGGCTTTCCGGCCTCGCCGCGCCAGCTGCGAACTATCATCCTGACCCTGCCTTCAGCAATGCCGAAACAGGAGCGGGAGATCTTCCGCCGCCGCATGTTTGAAGCCATCGCTCTGGTGTGGAAAGCGATGGGCTGGCATCCGCAGGATGACGATTTCTCCAGCAGCAAACAGCGTGAGAAGAGCGTGGTCCCCGTCCCGCAGATCCAGATGGAGTGGGACGAAGCCAGCTGCGGCCAACTGGTCTGGCTCTATAACGAAGCTATCTCCCACTACGCCGGACAGACGGAGACTTTTTTTGCCTCTCTCGCCCGCCCCGACCGCTCCGGTGCACCGGATGAAAAGCCAGGGCGCGCCCTGCGCGTAGCGTCGATCGATATCGGCGGCGGTACCACCGATATGGCTATCGTCCACTACCAGTTGGATGACGGTACCGGCAGCAACGTCAAGATCACCCCGCATCTGCTGTTCCGGGAAGGGTTTAAGGTTGCAGGCGACGATATTCTGCTGGATATTATCCAGCGCTGCGTGCTGCCCGCACTGCAAACCCAGCTGCAAAAGTCGGGCATTACCGACGCCGCCGCGCTGATGGCGACGCTGTTCGGCGACTCTGGCCGCATCGACACCCAGGCGGTACTGCGCCAGCAGACCACCCTGCAACTCTTTATGCCGATTGGTCATGCGATCCTGTCGGCTTGGGAGCGAAGCGATATCAATGATTCGCTTGCCGGTCTGCACGCCACCTTTGGTGAGCTACTTACCCAACAGCCAACGCGCAACGTCATGAACTACCTGAGGCAGGCGATCGATCATGCTCTGCCCGCCGGCTCTGCAGAGTTCGATCTCTTCGCCGTGCCGTTGCAGGTTAACTTTAGCGAACTTCAGACAGCGATGCTCGGCGGACAATTTACCCTGACCGCGCCGATCCATGCCGTTTGTGAAGCCATTTCCCACTACGGCTGCGACGTACTGCTGGTCACCGGGCGGCCGGGCTGCCTGCCAGGCGTGCAGGCGCTAATCCGCCACCTGCAGCCGGTGCCCGTCAACCGCATGGTATGGCTGGACAAGTATCGGGTGCACGAGTGGTATCCATTTAACCAGCAGGGGCGGATCGGCAATCCGAAATCTACCGCTGCCGTTGGGGCGATGCTGTGCAGCCTGGCGCTGGATCTGCGCCTGCCGCGCTTCAACTTCAAAGCGGCAGATATCGGGGCCTACTCCACCGTGCGCTATTTGGGCGTGCTGGATAACGTGGTTAATACCCTGCGCGAGGAGAACGTCTGGTACGAGGATATCGATCTGGACAAACCCGGCGTGAAGCTGGATGCCCGCCTGCACTTCCCGCTGCGTGGTAACGTGACGCTGGGCTTCCGTCAGCTGGCCAACGCCCGCTGGCCTGCGACGCCGCTCTATACTCTGAGCATTAACTCGCCGGAGCTGGCAAAAGCCATCGCCGGAGACGGAGTGCTTAACGTACGGCTGGCTCTCACCGGCGGAAGTAAAGCGTCAGGGCCGGAAGCCTTCACCCTGAGCGAAGCCTGGCTACAGGATGGTACGCCGGTTGCTGCCGATGCGTTGACGTTTAAACTGAATACTCTGGCCGATCGCCGCCACAGCGGCAGCCACTACTGGATTGACAGCGGGAGCGTGTACCTGAAATGAGAGATCTGAGCAAAACCTCCCAGGCATTAATGGCATGGATAGATGAGACCCGCCAGCACGCCCCGCTGCTTGACGATGACGCCGACGCTCTGCTGCTGCGCCTCACTGCCGCGGCCGCGCATGAGAGCGTGCTTGCGCGCGCGGCTAACCAGCCCCGCACCGTGGGCCTCTATGGTCACGCCCAGGCGGCAAAAGCCCACCTGCTTGCTGCCCTGTGCAGCAGCGGCAGCGGCCGGGTGAACGTCAAGGCCGGTGAAAAGAGCTTCGACTACCTGAGCCATATCAATCCTGGCCATGCCCTGACCGGCATGGCGCTGCGCTTCACGACCCAAGACTTGCGCGTTGACGATGCGTTTCCCCTGCGCCTTCGTCTGATGACTGAGGCTGAGCTGGTGCAGATGTTTATCGCCCATGCCGCTGGAGAGCAGGAGCGTCATCTTGTGGATCGGGCAATTATTGAGGATCGTCTTAACCGCTGGCGCGGGCTGCGTCAGCCGCATCCGGTGGCGGGCATCACTGCAGAAGAGGTGGCTTCGATCGCTGCTTTCTGGCGCACTACCGTACCCGCTGCGCAGCAGCAGATTGACGATGGCTTGTGGTACCAGTTTGCTACCCTGATCCCCTCTCTGGATCTGCGCGCCCGGGCCAGCGCCTGGTCGCTGCTGTGGGGCGAACAGCAGGAGCTGACCGAGCAGTGGCTGACTCTGGCGCACGTTCTGCACCAAACCGGCAACGCCGCCGAGCTGGCCGCGCCGTTAAGCCTGCTCGTAGATAACTTTGCCCTGCCGACGGAAGTCTTTTTAAACCCACTGGCGGCAGAGAGCATTGAGGCTCAGGCCGAAGTGGTGGTTCATCCTTTGTCAAAAGAGCAGCTGCAAAACGCGGTGAGCATTCCTCTTGCCACCCTGTCGCTGCTGGCCTGCGAGCTGGTGCTCTGCATCGAAAATGGCGTGCTGAACGGGGTGGATATTGTGGATATCCCCTGCCCGGCGGCACTGCCTGAGCGCCCCCTGTGGTACAGCAAATGCCGCTGGCTGCTGGAGCGCTATCGTCAGCAGCTGCAGCCGGACGTACTGATGATCTGCAACGCCACGCCGCAGCGCAGCGAAACCGCCGTCACGGCAAAAGCGCTTCTGAACTGGGTACAGGATACCCAGTCGGACCAGGAGACGGCGCTGCCGGGGCTGGTATGGGCAATTACGCCTCAGGACACACGGTTTACCACCGCGCTGAATCTGGACGAAACCGTCCAGCAGCTGCTGGGCAAGCCCGGCCAGCGCTGGGGAACTTTGCAGGCGCTGGACGCCAGCAGCCTGCAACGTCTGATTGAGTGGCTCTCTCAGGCTACCGCGCCATCTGTACGCGTTGGCCGGTTAAACGCCTTACGCGAGCGACATTACCAGACGCTGCGCGATTTGATGCAGCCCCTGCTCTCGCCGCTGACGGAAGATGCTGATGCCCGCCGCGCCCGCGCTGAGGCGACTATTCGTGAGTTACAGGTTCAGGCCGGACGTCACGGGGAGCTGTTAGAGGGCTTGCTGCCAGAGATGAAGCAGTTTGACGCCTTGTGGAAGGTGCAGCTGCCGCGCGAGGAGAAGGTGAGCGGCCTGTTCAACGAGGCGATCGATCTTTTTGCCGATGCGCAGGAGACGCCGGAGCGCGCCAGCGCTGCGCGGGATGCGGGTCAGCAGGCGCACGCCATGTGGCTAAACCATCTGCGGCAGTGGAGCCGCAGCGCGGAGAGCGCAACCCGGCTGGGCATTACCCCTACTGCGCTGCGCCAGGTGGCGGACACTATCATTACCACCAGCTACCGCCTCGACCTGGCCGGTCAGCTGCAAACGCTGATGCAGCGGGATAACGCCTGCGCAGCACAGCTGCATGCGGCCATTGGCAACCTGATTGCCTGGCTTGGCTATGCCGACGTTACGGTAAGCCAGCGCCCGGCCAGCCGCATCCAGAAAGGCAGCGCGATCTTCAGCACCGACGCGCCAGCCCACACCGAAGGCAGACTGACCAGATTGGGCGATCAGCCGGTTCATGCTGCAACCCGCTACGTCTATGACTGGCTGGTAGCGCTCTATACCCGCAGCAACGAGAATATTGGTTATCAGCACCCGGCTGACGTGACGGATGCCCAGCGCAAAACGCTGCGGGCGCTTCTGCCCTGACAGCCTGTCCCCCGGTGGCGCAGCGCGCGCCGGGGAAACCTCTTTAAATCCGTTCGCTTAGAACAGTGAAATCAGCAGCGCCACCGGAAAGCTCATCGGCCAGGTGGAGCCGATCAGAAATGCGCACAGGAAGCGGATGCGCTTGCGATCCTTTGACAAGAACCAGGTGATGAGTGCACAGATAGTCGCCATCACGGCGTAGAAGACCAGCATTTTTTGGTATAGGGTCATAGCCGACATTTGCTCAAAATAGAATAAAACGCGCGCAATATGCATTTTTTATTGATGTAAATCAAGCTTTATCCCTGCGAAAGTGAGGGAAACCGGACCTGTCGATTATGTCGAGAGCCAAGGGTGAAAAGAAGAGCAAAGCAGGAAGGCGGCGGTGCATTTTTGTACCGCCAGCAAGTAATTCGACTCTCTTTAACTAAAATCTCGAGCAACGCCCTTGTTTACACAGATCAGCTTGCGCTAATTTAAATAAACCCTATCATCGGCACAGTGATGACGGTGAGGCTCTAAAATATATAACCCCCCTTAATAGCAGCAACCTCAGCCTGCCAATTACATTCATTTAAATAATATTTATATTCATATTATTTGCGGAGAGTATTTTGAGCAATATAGATGACACAATTGAAGGCTTTATCGCTTTTAAAATTGATGAATTAAAAAACGTTCACTTTCCAGACTCAGATGTCATTGTATACTATGGAGGAATCACAGAGTGGGCTAAACAGATCTATCAACCGGTACTTGAAGGCATTGGTCGGGCAGCAAAAAGGAAACAGAGAAGCTCTCTTGTCATAATACTTTCTACCGGAGGTGGCTCTGTCGAGTCTGTAGAAAAAATGGTTGAAATAACCAGGCATTTTTATCAGGAGGTCTATTTTATTGTCCCTAACTATGCCATGTCTGCCGGTACGATTTGGTGCATGTCTGGTGATAAAATTTATATGGATTATGCTTCTTCGCTGGGTCCGATTGATCCACAGGTCCAGTCACCTGACGGCAAGTGGGTACCTGCTCTTGGATATCTGGATAAAGTCGAGGAAGTTATTAACAAATCGCATACCGGACAGGTTACGCAGGCTGAATTAATGATGCTTAATAACTTAGATTTAGCCCAGCTCAGACGCTATGAGCAAGCCAGGGAGCTGTCTAAAGATCTGTTAAAGAAATGGCTTGTTGAATACAAATTTCGTAACTGGAACGTACGAGAAACCACTCAAGCACCTGTAACCCCGGAAGATAAAATCGCCAGGGCCGAAGATATCGCAGTGGCTCTTAGCGATAACAGACGTTGGCATTCACATGGGCGATTTATAGGTATTAATACGCTTAGAAACGATCTCAATCTTCAAATAGAGGACTTTACGGATAACGTACAACTAACAGAAGATCTTAGAGAAATAGATAAGATGTTGACGGAATTTAGATTCAAGGTACAAAAAGAGATAATCGTAATGTCATCTTTGGCTGATGACATTGCCGCACAAGAGTGATAGCGTGGAGCTACTCTTACAGGGGGAATAACAACATGCCCAATTCAAGATTGATTGAACAGGTTATATCGTTGTCGACTATGGTTTGCTCACCACGGCAAAAATCCATGATTAACGACCTAAAAAGCAAGAACTTATTGAATCCTCCGAAGTTTAATCTTGCCTATGGCCCAGTGTCGTCCGTTAGCGGCCAGAATAAAAGATAAACTATGGCTGGAACGGCATCCCTTGCTGTTTCAGCCACCTGAAGCTACCTTAGTGCTTAATCATTACATGCCGAATCACGGTGTAGTCCTCAATGCCGTAGACTGACATATCCTTGCCGTAGCCAGACATCTTCTGCCCGCCGTGCGGCATCTCGCTCACCAGCATAAAGTGTGTGTTGACCCAGGTGCAGCCATATTGCAGGCGAGCGCTTAGCCGGTGCGCCCGGCCCACGTCGCGGGTCCAGACCGATGAAGCCAGCCCATATCGGGAGTCGTTGGCCCACCCCAGCACCTGCTCTTCATCATCAAACGCGGTCACGCTGACTACCGGGCCGAACACTTCGTGCTGGACGATGTCATCCTCCTGCTTAGCTCCTGCCAGCAGCGTCGGCTGAAAATAGTAGCCCGCGCCGTCGCGTTTCGCGCCGCCGGTTACTACGCTGATATGCCCCAGTGCTTTCGCCGCTTCGACGGCATTGGTTACCCGCTCCAGGTGTGCTGCGGAGCTGAGTGGTCCCAGCTCGGTGCTCTCATCATCCGGCGCACCCATCTTCAGGCTTGCTACTGCCGCGCCCAGCTTCTCTACCAGCGCATCGTAGATGCCCTTCTGAGCATAGATCCGGCAGGCGGCAGTACAGTCCTGGCCCGCGTTGTAGTAGCCAAAGGTGCGCACTCCCTCCACCACCGCATCGAGGTCAGCATCGTCAAAGACAATCACCGGCGCTTTGCCCCCCAGCTCCATATGGGTGCGCTTCACCGAGGCGGCGGTGTGGCCAATGATATGTTCTCCGGTGGCAATCGAGCCGGTCAGGGAGACCATCCGTACCTTCTCGTGGCCGGTAAGCGGATCGCCCACGGTTTTTCCCCGGCCAAACAGCACGTTGAGCACCCCGGCCGGGAAGATATCTTTCGCCAGCTCTGCCAGCTTCAGCGCAGTAAGCGGCGTAATTTCCGACGGCTTAATCACCACACAGTTACCTGCCGCCAGGGCGGGGGCCAGCTTCCAGGCGGCCATCATCAGCGGATAGTTCCAGGGCGCAATCGACGCCACTACGCCCACCGGATCGCGGCGGATCATTGAAGTGTGCCCCTCCAGATACTCACCCGCCGCCAGGCCGTTGAGGGTACGGGCCGCCCCGGCAAAGAAGCGGAACACGTCAACCACGGCGGGGATCTCGTCGCCAATCACGCAATGCAGCGGCTTGCCGCAGTTGAGGGATTCCAGCTGGGCCAGCGCCTCGGCGTTATCTTCAATCGCCTGGGCGAGATCGAGCAGTGCCTGGGCGCGAACTTTTGGCGTCGCATAGCCCCACTCGGCAAAGGCGCGATCCGCGGCCTGCACGGCGGCGTCTACCTGGCCGGCAGAGGCTTCGGCAATCTCCAGCAGCACCTCACCGGTGGCGGGATTATAGACCGCCTGTTTTTCACCTTCGCCGCTTACCAGTTCGCCATTAATTAACAGTTGATCTTGCATAATCATATCCTGGTTGAGGGTCAATTATTTCTCATTGCCAAAAGCGTTCTCACCCCTGCGGGTCAGCCACCACGCACCCAAAATCGGCAGCGTCGTTACCAGCATTACCAGCAGCGCTACTACGTTGGTAACCGGCACCTCACGCGGCCTTCCAAGCTGGTTAAGCAGCCATAGCGGCAGGGTGCGCTCGTGCCCGGCGGTAAAGGTAGTCACGATGATCTCGTCGAAGGAGAGAGCAAAAGCCAGCATTCCGCCTGCCAGCAGCGCCGAGCCAAGGTTTGGCAGCACCACATAGCGAAAGGTCTGCCAGCCGTTGGCCCCGAGATCCATCGACGCCTCCACCATGCTCCAGGCGGTACGCCTGAAACGGGCAATAACGTTGTTAAAGACAACCACCACACAGAAGGTCGCATGGCCAATCACGATGGTCAGAAACCCCGGCTCCAGCCCCACCGTTTTAAACGCCGTCAGCAACGCCAGACCTGTTACGATGCCCGGCAGCGCAATGGGCAGGAGCAGCAGCAGCGAGACAGCACTCTTGCCAAAAAATTGGCTGCGCCAGAGAGCACAAGCAGCAAGCGTGCCAAGTATCAGCGCTACGAAGGTGGCCAGCGCGGCCACTTTAAGTGACAGTGTCACCGCATCAAGGATATCGCTCCGTGACGCGGCTACCGTAAACCAGCGCAGCGTCAGGCCCTGCGGGGGGAAGCTAAAGGCGGCTTCTTCGGTGTTGAAAGCATAGATGGCGATAATCGCCAGCGGGAAGTGCAGAAAAACCACCCCGCCCCAGGCAGCCAGTTTTAACAGCAGCGGTGCGCGATCAGAGTGCATCGAACGCTCCCAGGCGCTTCACGAACGCCAGATAGAGGGCAATCAAAACAATGGGAACCAGAGTAAAGGCCGCCGCCATCGGCATGTTGCCAATCGCCCCCTGCTGGGAGTAGACCATGTTGCCGATGAAAAAGCCGGGCGGACCCACCAGCTGCGGAACGATAAAGTCCCCAAGGGTTAGGGAGAAGGTAAAGATCGACCCTGCCGCTATCCCGGGGATCGCCAGAGGAAGTACCACGTGGCGGAATGTCTGCACCGGACGCGCGCCCAGATCCGCCGAAGCCTGCAAAAGCGATGGAGGTAGCCGCTCCAGCGCCGCCTGCACCGGCAGGATCATAAACGGCAGCCAGATG
Source organism: Pseudescherichia sp. (assembly GCF_031987975.1). Classification (GTDB taxonomy): domain Bacteria; phylum Pseudomonadota; class Gammaproteobacteria; order Enterobacterales; family Enterobacteriaceae; genus Pseudescherichia. Next base: position 99,701 of record NZ_DALZYX010000001.1, read on the forward strand.
TAGACAAAGACCAGGAAGCGCCCGAGGCCGGAAGTCGAGAGCGTGCTTCCACCTACCGCAGGCAGGGTTAGCACGCTCTCCAGCAGCGGCTGCAAACCCAGATGGAGTAAAAACCACTGCGCCACGCCGTCTCGTGCCAGCAGTAAAGTCCAGGCGTAGGCCTTGACGATATAGCTCGCCCACATCGGCAGCATTACCGCAATGTAGAAAAAGGCCTTCAGCTTGCCCTGGGTATAGCGAGCCATAAACCAGGCCAGCGGAAAAGCGAGGATCGCGCTGGCAATAGTCACCGCAATCGCCATCGTTAACGTACGCAGGATAATGTCATAGTTAGCGGGCTGAAACAGCGCCTGCAGGTTTGCCAGGGTTAAATCTGGCGTCACCGTCATAGTGAAGTCATCGAAGGTGTAGAGACCCTGCCACAGCAGGGTCAGCAGCGACCCAAGATAGACAATGCCGAACCACATCAGCGGAGCAATCAGCAGCAGAAAGAGGCCCAGCGTCGGCCTGCGCCAGAACAGCCCGCTCAGGCGACCATGCGCCGACGGGCGCGGGGCTGGAACAACGCTCATCACCATCTACTCCTCCTGCAGCGGGACCATTGCCGCTCGCGACCACGAGAGCTGCACGGTCTGCCCTGGCTGGAGCGCGGCAGGCTGACGGGCATCAAGCAAATTGGCCTGGCTAACCAGCAGCCGTTCTCCATCTGCCAGCATCAGCTCAAGGCGGGTCGCCGCCCCCTGATACTGCACCGTCTGCACAATGCCCTCGGTTTGCACCTCATCCGCCCAATCGAGGCGGATGTGCTCCGGCCGCAGGGAGTAGTTACCGGCCATGCCGCACAGCGCCTGCGTCCTCGCGGCGCTAAAGACGTTGGAAGTACCCACAAAGCCTGCCACGAAGGGCGTTCGCGGACGCAAATAGAGATCGCGCGGCGCGTCAACCTGCTCGATCTTCCCGTTGTTAAACACCGCCACCCGATCGGACATCGACAGCGCCTCGCCCTGATCGTGGGTTACGAAAATAAAGGTGATGCCCAGATCCTGCTGGAGCTTTTTCAACTCGAACTGCATCTGCTCCCGCAGCTTGAGATCCAGTGCGCCAAGCGGCTCGTCCAGCAGCAGTACCCTCGGCTGATTAACCAGCGCCCGGGCGATGGCTACCCGCTGCCGCTGGCCCCCGGAGAGCTGGGAAGGTTTTCGTGCATGGGCAAAGCCCAGCGCCACTCGCTCCAGCGCCTCGTGGGCCTGGGCGTGACGCGCTTTTTTACCGATGCCTTTCACCATCAGTCCGTAGGCGACGTTATCCAGAATCGACATATGCGGAAAGAGCGCGTAGTCCTGAAAGACAGTATTGACGTCACGCTCCCACGGCGGCAGCGTGCTGGCCTCTTTGCCAAAGATACGAACGGCCCCGCCGGAGAGCTGTTCAAACCCGGCGATTAGCCGCAGGCAGGTGGTTTTGCCGGAGCCGGACGGCCCCAGCATAGAGAAAAATTCTCCGTCGTTAACGGCCAGGCTCACACGGTCCACCGCCCGAACGTCACCGTAGATCCGGGATACATCATCAAACTCAACGGCATAGGTCATGCGTCACTCCTGACGATCAGCGGCCGCCCATAATAGCAATATAATCCTGGGTCCAGCGGCTGTAGGGCACGAATTTGCCCCCTTCAGCAACTGGCGTTTTCCAGAAGGCGATCTTGTCAAAGAAGCCGTAGCCGTTGGTTTCGCAGCCCTTCTCGCCCAGCAGAGTGCTGGCCTTACAACCCTCCGCCACTACCGGCAAGGATCCAAACCAGGCCGCCACATCGCCCTGCACCTTCGGCGTCAGGGACCAGTCCATCCATTTGTAGGCGCAGTTCGGGTGTTTAGCCTCGGTGTGAAGCATGGTGGTATCTGCCCAGCCGGTCACCCCCTCCTTCGGAAAGACCGTAGCGACAGGCTGTCCCTCGGCTTTCAGGGCGTTAGCCTGATAGGGCCAGGCGCTGGAGGCCACCACCCCCTCATTTTTGAAATCGCTCATCTGCACGGTGGTGTCATGCCAGTAGCGATGGATCAGCCCATGCTGATCGCGCAGCACTTTCAATACCGCCTGATACTGCTCCTCGCTAAGCTGATAGGGATCGCTAATGCCCAACTGCGGCTGGGTGGCTTTTACGAATAGCGCGGCGTCGGCAATGTAGATCGGACCGTCATAGGCCTGAACGCGGCCCTGGTTGCTCTTACCGTCCGGCAGAGTCTGTTTAGTAAAGATAACGGCCCAGCTGTCCGGCGGCGCAGGGAAGGTTTTGGTGTTATACATTAGCAGGTTAGGTCCCCATTGATAGGGCATGCCGTAGACTTTGCCGCCGACGTTGAACCAGTCTCCCTTCGCCACGCGCGGATCGACGTTTTTCCAGTTGGGGATCAGGTCGGTATTGATGGGCTGGACGCGTTTGCCCATGATCAGCCGCAGGGAGGCGTCGCCGGAGGCGGTAACCAGGTCATAGCCGCCTTTCGCCATCAGGCTGACCATCTCGTCCGAAGTGGCGGCGGTCTTCACGTTCACCTGGCAGCCAGATGCTTTTTCGAACTCGCTCACCCAGTCATATTGTTTATCGGTCTGGCCACGTTCGATGTATCCCGGCCAGGCGATGATATCGAGACGCCCCTCTCCTTTACCGATTTCCGTTGGCTCGGCTGCCTGCGCGGTGACGATTGTCATACCGAGCGCGTACAGCGTGCTGCGGGCAAATGTTTTACTCATAAGCCATTACTCCTGTCGCAATCAAATGTGCGGCAGCCGTGCCGTAAAAATATCTCCCACAGTAAAGGTAGACGGCGCGTTGCAGCCCCACATTGGGCGCAAAAGAAATTTGCTTAGGTTGTGACAGATGACGCACTCCGCCATCTTCTGGTGCAGAGACAACGAGTTAATGCCGGTGCGTTACGCCATGGCCTGGCGGATTAGCATCCCCAGCGTTTTAGCTGCCTGCTCCTCCCGCTCGCCCCACGCCCATGAGGTGTTAAAGCGGAAGAATGGCGTCCAGGCGTCTGAGGTTGAGAACATTTTTCCCGGCGCAATACTGATATGGTGCGCCAGCGCCTGCTCGCTCAACTGCCCGGCATCCAGCGGTGTGGGCAGCTCAAGCCAAAGAAAGTAGCCGCTGTCGCTGGGATGGATCTTCACCTCTGTTGGGAGATGGCGCAGCAGCGCCTGTCTGGCCTGCTGTTTACGCTCCGCCAGGGTACGACGCAGCCGACGCAGATGGGCGTCGTAGCGTTTGGTGGAGAGATAGTCCACCAGCGCCAGCTGCATCGGGGAGCTGGTAGAGAGGGTGCTCATCAGCTGCAGCTGCTGGATGCGCCGGGCATGTTTCCCGGCGGCTACCCAGCCGATGCGAAATCCGGCCACCAGACATTTGGAGAAGGACGAACAGTGTAACGTCATCTCCTGGCTATCCCATGCTTTGGCAGGGAGCGGTTTTTCACGACCAAAGTAAAGCTCGCTGTAGACATCGTCCTCAATCAGGGTGACGTTGTGCTCGGCCAGCAGCGCCACCAGCCGCGCCTTTTTCTCATTACTCAGGGTGAAGCCGAGCGGATTCTGGCTGTTGGTCATCAGCCAGCAGGCTTTTACTGGATAGTCATTCAGCGCCTGGGCCAGGGCATTGAGATCGATCCCCTCCTCAACGTCGGTGGCCACCGCCAGCGCCTTCAGCTTCAATCGCTCCAGCGCCTGTAGGGCACCATAAAAGCAGGGGTTCTCAACGATTACCCAGTCGCCAGGCTCGGTCACCGCCTGCAGGCTGAGATTGAGCGCCTCCAGCGCACCAGCGGTGATCACCACCTCATCGGGTGAAACGTTCATCCCCTGCTGGGCATAGCGGCGGGCAATGGCATGGCGCAGATCGGCGTTGCCCGGCGGCAGGTTCTCAATCACGCTCATGGCGTTGGCGGTTTTACTGACGTTGGCCAGGGAGCGGTTAAGCTGCTGAAGCGGGAAGAGGCGTGGGTCAGGAAAGGCCGAGCCAAAGGGCAGCACCGAGGCGTCGCAGCTCGCCTGCAATACCTCAAAAATATAGGTATTGATATCTACGGACTCGTCCTGCATCACCTGCGCGGGGGGCATCGGCGGCTTATGGGCGGGAGGCGACGCGACATAGTAGCCGGACTGCGGCCTGGCAATAATGCGTCCCTGGCTCTCCAGCATCTGATAGGCGTGGCTGACGGTCATAAAGCTAACGTGGCTGATGGTGACCTGCTCGCGCAGTGACGGCAGCCGATCGCCGGGTTGCCAGACGCCAAGGTTGATCTGATCAATAATCTGCTGCGCCAGTCGCTGATACTTCTTCATAACTCGGTTCCGTTAGCCTCTCTCTACGCTATTGTATAACAGACACCGCTATATGCCGTTAATGGTTTATCACAGCGCAACTGTTATGCTTTTAAGTTCGGGTGCTGTTTCTGCCCGCATTCATTGACATCACCTATACTTTCGCTGACATAACTTAAATTATGCGCGGAGTCCTGCATGTTTGATCTAGACGCGTTTCATCTGGCGCGAATCCAGTTCGCCTTTACTGTCTCATTCCATATTTTATTTCCTGCTATCACAATCGGGCTGGCCAGCTATTTGGCCGTGCTTGAGGCTCTCTGGCTCAAGACGCAAAATCAGGTCTGGCGCACGCTCTACCTCTTTTGGGTGAAAATTTTCGCCGTAAACTTTGGGATGGGCGTCGTCTCGGGGCTGGTAATGGCCTATCAGTTCGGTACCAACTGGAGCGGCTTCTCCGAGTTTGCCGGGAGTATTACCGGGCCGCTGCTCACCTATGAGGTGCTGACGGCCTTCTTCCTTGAGGCTGGCTTCCTTGGCGTGATGCTTTTCGGCTGGAACAAGGTCGGCCCCGGCCTGCACTTTTTCTCAACCTGCATGGTGGCCCTCGGTACGTTGATGTCCACCTTCTGGATCCTCGCCTCCAACAGCTGGATGCACACCCCGCAGGGGCATGAGATTGTCAATGGCCAGGTGATCCCGGTTGACTGGTTTAAGGTCATCTTTAATCCGTCTTTCCCCTATCGCCTGATTCATATGTCCATCGCGGCCTTCCTGAGCAGCGCGCTGTTTGTTGGTGCCTCGGGTGCCTGGCATCTTCTTAAAGGCAACAATACCCCCGCCATCCGTAGAATGTTCTCTATGGCATTGTGGATGGCGCTGGTGGTGGCTCCGATCCAGGCCGTAGTGGGCGATATGCATGGCCTGAATACTCTGGAGCATCAGCCAGCAAAAATTGCGGCGATTGAGGGGCACTGGGAGAACCCTCCCGGCGAGCCGACCCCGCTACTGCTGTTTGGCTGGCCAGATATGGAGCAGGAGCGCACCCGCTACGGGCTGGAGATCCCGGCGCTGGGCAGTCTGATCCTCACTCATAGTCTGGATAAGCAGGTTCCGGCGCTTAAGTCGTTCCCGAAAGAAGATCGCCCTAACTCCACTATCGTTTTCTGGTCGTTCCGCCTGATGGTGGCGATGGGCCTGCTGATGATCCTGCTGGGGGTGGTCGGGCTATGGCTGCGTTATAAAGGGCGTCTCTACACGTCACGCCCGTTTCATCACTTTGCCTTGTGGATGGGACCTGCCGGGCTTATTGCTCTGCTGGCGGGCTGGGTAACGACGGAGGTAGGACGCCAGCCGTGGGTGGTCTACGGCCAGCTGCGCACCATTGACGCCGTCTCGCAACACAGCACGCTGCAGATGAGCCTCACCCTGCTGGGATTCTTTGTCGTCTACTCCGCCGTCTTTGGCGTGGGATATGTCTATATTGGCCGGCTGATCAAGCACGGTCCGCAGCCTGAAGATCGTCACCCGACAGAGGGCCGTCCGGCGCGTCCGCTCTCTGCGGCCGGTGAGTCGTTAGAGACAGAGGAGAACAAGTAATGGGTATCGATCTGTCAGTTATCTGGTTTGTGATAATCGTCTTCGCCACGCTGATGTATATCGTGATGGACGGCTTCGATCTTGGGATCGGTATTCTGTTTCCCCTCATTCGCAACGGTGAGGATCGTGACGTGATGGTAAACAGCGTCGCGCCGGTCTGGGATGGTAACGAAACCTGGCTGGTGATGGGGGGCGCGGGGCTGTTTGGTGCCTTCCCGTTGGCCTACGCGGTGATTGCCGATGCGCTGACCATTCCGCTCACTATCATGCTGGCCGGATTGATCTTCCGCGGCGTGGCGTTTGAGTTTCGCTTCAAAGCGACGCCCGCCCACCGTCCTTTCTGGGATAAGTCGTTTATCTTCGGATCGATTGTCGCCACCTTTGCCCAGGGCGTGGTAGTCGGCGCGGTGCTAAACGGTTTTGAGGTGACCGGTCGTCGCTTTAGCGGCGGTGCGCTGGACTGGCTGACGGCGTTTAACCTCTTCTGCGGCTTAGGGCTGACCATCGCCTACGCCCTGCTCGGTGCGACCTGGATGGTGATGAAGAGCGGCGGTCCGCTACAGGAGAAAATGCGACATAGCGCTAGACAGCTGCTGCTAGCGCTGCTGGTGACCATTGGTGTGATTAGCCTCTGGACGCCGCTAACGCATCAGGGAATTGCCGATCGCTGGTTCAGTATACCGAACCTCTTCTTCTTCCTGCCGGTGCCGCTGCTGGTGGTTCTGTTTAGCATCTGGCAGTGGCGCAGCCTGAGCAACGTGCATCATCACACGCTGCCGTTTATCCTCACCCTCGGGCTGGTGTTCCTTGGCTTTAGCGGACTGGGGATCAGCATCTGGCCGAATATCATTCCGCCCAGTATCTCGCTGTGGGATGCAGCCTCCCCGCCGCAAAGCCAGGGCTTTATGCTGGTCGGCGCGCTGCTGATTATTCCGCTGATCCTGGTCTATACCGCGTGGAGTTACTACGTGTTCCGGGGCAAAGTTCAGCCCGGGGAGGGATATCACTGATGGCAGCCCCCCGTTTTGTAAAACGTCTTTTCTGGCTGATTGCTATCTGGATCGCCAGCGTGCTGGCCCTCACTGCCGTCAGCATGGCGTTTCGCCTGCTGATGTCGGCGGCGGGCTTTAAATCGCACTAACCGAGCTGCCCGGCGGCGCTAAGACTTGCCGGGCCTACGGTAGTGATTACCCTTTACGTTTTGGCATGGTCTTCATCAGCTCATCCGGACTGATGGAGGCCACAACGCTGCCAGGCTGGGGCATCTTGAGGATGTGGTTTTTCATTTTGCCAATCACGTGCATCTCGCAGGGGCGGCAATCAAACTTCAGGGTCAGCACCTCGTCGCCGTGTACCAGCTGCATCGGCGTCGCCTTCCAGCTCTTGATCGAGCCTTTGGCCTGCTTCGGACAGAGGTTAAAGGCAAAGCGCAGGCAGTGTTTGGTGATCATCACCGGAACGTCGCCCTTCTCCTCATGCGCCTCGTAGGCGGCATCAATCAGCTGCACACCATAGCGGTGATAGAAGGTACGCGCCTTTTCGTTGTAAACGTTAGCCAGGAACGAGAGATGAGTCTCCGGGTAGACCGGGGCTGGCGTCGCCACGGCCTTGCGGCTGCCGCGCGGGTAGTTTGCCAGACGGGCGCTATCAAGCATCTCCACGGCCTCACGGCGCAGCTGGTTCAGCTGACTGGCGGGGACAAACAGCGCTCCCGGCAGATTGACGCGGATATCCTGAGCGTAGTAGATGGTCTGGCCCAGTTTCGCCAGTCCGTCATGCAGCTGGCTGAGCGCTTTTTCGGCGTTGGTGGCTTCAGCAAACTCACCCTCCAGCGTATGGGTAATGCTTACGCCCTCCTCGCTGGTCAGGGTGAGGATCAGCTGCTCCTGCCAGCCGCCCAGCTCAATATCTACGCCGACGCGGCGCTCGCTGGAGGTTTTGGTCAGCGCCTGCTGCCAGTTGTGGTCAAGGTTACGATTCAAGGGATGATTCGGACGCACCTTATAGAGATCGGCTGGCATCTCGTTCGGCCAGACGCGGTAGCGGTTTTCCCCGGTTTTCTCAACCGTGTTGGCGCGGAAGCCAACGATTTCACGCTTAATCAGCACGTTTAAGCCATCGCCGTTGGCTAACGTCTCGCTGGCGTCAACGTCGAGATAATCTTTGCCCACCTTCAGCACTTCCCCCACCGGCAGACCGATAAATTTCGGTGAATCAAACGCGCCGATATCGATTTTACGGGCGTTAACGAAGTAGTCGGTGCTGCCGCGATGGAACGTTTTGTCCGTTGAAGGAATAAAGAAGTGCTCGGTGCGCCCCGCCGACGAGCGCGCCAGATCGCCCCGCTCTTCAATGATGGCGTCCAGCATCTGCCGATAGTGAGCGGTGATGTTCTTCACGTAGCTCATATCCTTGTAGCGCCCCTCAATCTTAAAGGAGCGCACCCCGGCATCGATCAGCGCTCCGAGATTAGCGGTCTGATCGTTGTCCTTCATCGACAGGAGATGCTTCTCAAACGATACCACCCGGCCCTGATCGTCCTTCAGCGTATAAGGAAGACGGCACGCCTGGGAGCAGTCGCCCCGGTTAGCGCTGCGTCCGGTCTGGGCGTGAGAGATGTTGCACTGCCCGGAGTAGGCCACGCACAGCGCGCCGTGAATAAAGAACTCAATGGTGGCGTCGGTGCTCTCATGGATAGCGCGGATCTGCTGTAAATTCAGCTCGCGAGCCAGCACGATCTGCGAGAAGCCAACGTCGGAGAGAAACTTCGCCTTCTCCACGCTGCGGATATCGCACTGGGTACTGGCGTGCAGCTCGATGGGTGGGATATCCAGCTCCAGCACGCCCATATCCTGCACGATCAGCGCATCCACGCCGGTCTCATAGAGGTCAGTGATCAGGCGCTGGGCTGGCTCCAGCTCATCATCATGCAGAATAGTGTTCAGAGTAATAAAGATTTTTGCCCCGTAGCGATGGGCAAACGGCACCAGCTCGGCGATATCGCGCAGGCTGTTGCTGGCATTATGGCGTGCACCAAAGCCAGGGCCGCCAATATAGACCGCATCGGCCCCGTGCAGGATAGCTTCGCGGGCGATGGCGGTGTCGCGGGCCGGGCTTAACAGTTCAAGATGATGAGTGGGCAGGCGCATACGGTTGTTATTATCCAGAATCAACAAAATGGCCGCTATTGTAGTGAGAAGCTGGCCCGGACGAAAACATTTTCGCTATGCGTAAGGCACTCTTAATACATTAATTAGCAATGCATTGAAATAAACCGCATTTCTCCCGGCACGCCGAACGGGATACAGTAGCTGCGTATTCCGGACATTCCTCGTCATGTGTGCGTTATTGTTATTCGTCGTCGTGTTTAGCCGCAGGCTCGCCTGCGGCTTTTTCTTTTGGATAGTGGATCAGAGAGTGAAAATGGGTCGTCTGACCGCTGCTGTTGCGGTAGGCATGGGTTTTGTCCCCGGCAAATCTGACTCCGCTTCCCGCCTGTAGCCTCTGCCACTCACCGTCGATCTGCATCTCCAGCGTGCCGGCAATCACCACTACGTGCTCAATGACGCCGCGCTCGTGGGGGGTAGACTCGCTGAATGCACCGGGGGCGAGCGTCACCGAGAAGTGATCAAAACGCAGTTCGTTATCCCAGGGAAAAATTGGCGTAATGGTCATCGCCTGCTGGTCGGGATCGTAGGCTTGCGGCGCGCTGGCATCCGTCACGGTGATAAAGGTGGAGAGCGGCACATTAAGGCCGGTGGCAATTTTCCACAGCGTGGCTACCGTGGGACTGGACTCATTGCGCTCAATTTGCCCGAGCATGGCTTTAGAAACACCCGTCTCCGTGGCGAGGCGCGAAAGGCTCCAGCCCCGCGTCTGGCGCAGCGTTTTTAGTGTCGCAGACAAATACTGTGGCAGATCCATACTTCCCTCCCTTATAGCGTGAATGGCCTGTTGTGCGTTATAACGCACAATGCTATTTTTATCTACCGAGATAACGTACATGGAGTCGTTATGCCCCTGCGTCCCTTTCCCTTTTCAACCCTGCTGGCGGGCTTCGTGGCGGTGCTGGTGGGCTATGCCAGTTCGGCCGCCATCATCTGGCAGGCCGCCCACGTCGCCGGAGCCAGCAATGCGCAAATCGCCGGCTGGATGACGGCGCTGGGGCTGGCGATGGGTATCAGTACCCTCGCATTGACTCTGCGCTACCGCGTACCGGTGCTGACCGCCTGGTCAACCCCCGGCGCGGCCCTGCTTGCAACTAGCCTGGAGGGCGCTACCCTCAACGAGGCCGTGGGCGTATTCATCTTCGCCAATGCCTTGATCCTGCTCTGCGGCCTCACTGGCCTATTTGCCCGCCTGATGAAAGTTATACCGCACGCGCTGGCGGCGGCGATGCTGGCAGGTATCTTACTGCGTTTTGGGCTACAGGCCTTCACTAATTTGAAAAGTGATTTCATTTTATGTTTCAGCATGTTGCTGGCATGGTTAATCTGCAAAGTTCTGGCTCCGCGCTATGCCATTATTGCTACGCTGATGACAGGAGGGATCGCAGCATGGCTAAAAGGTGACGTTGTCACGTCATCAATACATTTCTCCGTGGTAATACCCGAGATGATCGCCCCACACTTCACTCTGACTACCCTTATCAGCGTCGGGCTGCCCTTCTTCCTGGCGACGATGGCCTCACAAAATGCGCCAGGCTTCGCCACCATGCAAGCCGCAGGGTATCGCGTTCCCGCCTCGCCGATGATGATCTTTACCGGCGGACTGGCGCTGCTCGGCAGCGTGTTTGGCGTCTATTCCGTCTGCATCGCCGCGATTACCGCCGCCATCTGTCAAAGCCCGGAGGCACACCCGGATCCGGACAGACGCTGGCAGGCCGCCGCCGCCGCAGGCTTTTTCTATCTGCTGGCCGGCGTGTTTGGTGGATCTATTACCGGGATACTGGCCGCCCTGCCGCTGAGCTGGATCCAGACTCTGGCAGGCCTGGCGCTGCTGGGCACCATCGGCGGTAGCCTTCATCAGGCGCTGGTGAACGAGCGCGAGCGCGATGCGGCGGTAGTGACCTTTCTGATTACCGCCAGCGGCCTGACGCTGTGGGGCATTGGTTCGGCATTCTGGGGACTGCTGGTGGGAGGTGTCTGCTTTGCCGTGCTCTCAGGCACGCGCCGCGCGCATCTGTGACGGCGTAATGCCAAACACGCTTTTGAAACGGTTGCTGAAGTGGCTGGGGGAGTTGAACCCGCAGCCGAGCGCAATCTCGGTCAGGGGCAGCGCGGTGTGGCATACCCTGTCCCGAGCCTGATGCATCCGGCGCTGCATCACGTACTGATGCGGCGCCAGGCCCGATGAGTGGCGAAACATGCGGGCAAAATGATATTCGCTCAGCGCCGCCTGGCTGGCAAGATCGGCCAGCGTCAGCGGCTGGGCAAGGTTAGCATCAATATACTCCAGCACGTTGCGCAGCACCGAGGGGGCCAGCCCACCGGTAACGTTCGGCACCCGCCATTGCACGCTGCTGTAGCGCTGGATGATGTGGGTCAACAGCAGCGTTGACGCCGTGCTTAGGGTGAGCTGGTTAGCCTGCTGCTGCCAGTCGCAGTCGAGCAAGAACTGGCGATAGAGGGCGGTGATCTGCGCATCCTGACCAAAGGTCTTCTCATCCAGAGTCAGGGAGGCCGGGCTGCGATCCCAGATCTGCTCCCCCACGCTGCGCAGGTGCGCATCGGTGCAGTAGAGATGCACGAAGGAGAGATCGTCACGAATATCCCAGCTCGATTCGCTCTCTTTCGGCAGGAGACAAAACCGATCCGGCCCGCCGCCGTTTTGCCAGCCGCTGCGGGTTTTATGGTAGCTCTCATAGCCATCGGCAACGTAGAGGCTCAGGGTATGGTGATCGCAGTACTGGGTGATGCGATCGCGCTTGTTGGACCAGGCGGCCAGCTGCATGCCGTTATTCAGCGCAACGGAATTATGCAGAACTGCACTATGCCTGCGCAGGTTTTCAAAAGCACCGTAGGTATCCGCCATAGCCACATTAACAAGTGATTAACCAGACCCTTAGTGTATGAAGAGTGCCGGGCGGATGAAAGCGTTACGACATCCGCCTGCAAAAAAACCGCAAGATTTTGCAAGTCCGTCGCAATTTGCTGCAAGCGGCGCTGCCCGTCACGATAAACAATAGCCTTTTCAGTAACGGAGAGTAGCGCACAATGAATGCATTAATGTACGGCCTGGTGGTAGTGATATGGGGTACAACATGGATTGCGATCCATCTGCAACAGGGACCCGTCTCCGCGCCAGTCTCCATTTTCTGGCGCTTCGCGCTGGCCTCGGCAATTATGATGCTGCTCCTGCTGGCGTTTAAGCGCCTGCGCGCGCTGACGCTCAAAGATCACCTGATGTGTATGGTGCAGGGCGGCTGTGTGTTTGGCTTCAACTTCCTCTGCTTTTACACCGCCGCAGCGTGGATCAATACCGGCCTGGAGTCGGTTATTTTCTCTATGGCAGTGCTGTTTAATGCGGTAAACAGCTTTATCTTCTTTGGTCAGCGCCCTCCTGCCCGCTTCTTCCTTGCCGCCGCGCTGGGCCTGACCGGTATTGTCGCCCTCTTCTGGCAGGATCTGCTGGCGAAAGAGCTTAATCTTAACCTGCTGCTGGGCATCGGCCTCTCCGCGTTGGGCACGTTGGGCTTCTCGCTGGGCAATATGATCAGCCTGCGCCACCAGCGTAAAGGCCTGGAGACAATGACCACCAACGGCTGGGCGATGCTCTACGGCACGCTGATTATGGGTTTTATCGCGCTGGTACGTGGAGACAGCTTTATCCCTGAGTGGACGGTAAGCTACCTGGGGGCGCTGGTCTACCTTGCTCTGTTTGGCTCAGTCATTGGCTTTGGCGTCTATTTTTCACTGGTGGGTCGTATCGGGGCGAGCAATGCCGCTTACAGCACGCTGCTCTTTCCGCTGGTGGCGTTGACCCTTTCTACCCTGTTTGAAGGGTATCGCTGGGAGAGCAATGCCGTGGTTGGGTTGGTGCTGATTTTGGTAGGCAACATGGTGATGTTTACCCGTCCTGAGAATTTGCTGCGGGTATGGCTGTGGCGACAGCGCTCTGCCTGAGAAGAGTGAAGCGCCATCGTCATGATGGCGCTTCGCTGACTACTGTTTTTTCACCTGGAACAGCGCCGCGTCGCTGGCCATATCGTCAACCACCTGTTTAAGGGTATCGACGGTGAGCGGCGTATTCTGGTTGTTGAGATCTTTACCCTCGCCTTTACGTACCACTTTGACTACCGGTTTGTTGGTAGCGGAGTCAATTAGCTCGCCTTCAAAAAAGAGCGCCGTATCCATGGTCCGGTGACCGGTGGCGGCCTGGGTACCGGCAACCACCATCGCAATCGGGATCACCTCATAGAACTGCAGCCCCTGCTTGCTGGAATCGACGCCGGTGATCGCTCCGCGGAAGATCAGGCTGCGCGGTCCAGGCGTGGCCACCAGCGGCTTACGCTGGGCAGCAGCGGCTTTCAGCTTGGTATTGGTGTAGGTCAGCAGGCCGTTGAGGGTATCCTGACCGATCTGGGTAGTGGGTCGGGGGGTGGGGTAATAGACGACGGGATTGTAGACAATGCTGTCATACTTACTGTCGTCAAAAGAGGGATCAACCCAGCGCAGCACGGGTTTACCCGAGGCAGAGGTCGCCTGCTGGAGATTTGAATAGTCTTTTAAAAAACCTGAATACTTGTCCGGCTGTGTAACTTTTGACGCACAACCTGTCAACGCTAGCAGCCCCGACAGTACCGCTACCTGAATCAATGAGTGAGTACGCATGTATTTATTCCTGGAATTATGACTATGCATACGCAGTTATAGCAAAACTCAATTACAGTTGTTGTGACTAAAAGAGGGCTGGATCACCCTTTTACTAAAAATCATGCCTGCGTAGTAGCGCAGGCATGGAATGATTATTTTTTCAAATCGACCTGATAAAAAATGTGTTTGCCGAAGGGATCGATCTCATATCCCTGCACCTCTTTACGCACCGGCTCGAAAATTGTCGAGTGGGCAATCATCACGGCGGGCATCTGGTCATGCATCATCTGCTGCGCCTGCTGATAGAGCGCAGTACGCTGGGATTGATCGGTAATGCCTTTCGCCTCGGCAATGAGCTTATCAAAAGGCTGATAGCACCATTTCGCTGAGTTGGAGCCGCCGTCTGCCGACTGGCAGGTAAAGAGCGGGCCGAAGAAGTTATCCGGATCGCCGGTGGCGGTGGTCCAGCCCATCAGCGCCGCCTGGTGCTCGCCGCCCTTCACGCGCTTGAGGTACTCGCCCCACTCATAGGTGACTACCTTCGCCTGTACGCCAATCTTCGCCCAGTCGGCCTGAATCATCTCGGCCATACGCTTCGCGTTCGGGTTATAGGGACGCTGTACCGGCATCGCCCACAGGTCAATGCTAAAACCGTTGGCAAAGCCCGCCTCGGCCAGCAGCGCTTTGGCCTGCTCCGGATTGTAGTCATAATCCTTCAGATCACCGTCGGCGCTCCAGACCCCCGGCGGCAAGAGATTTTTCGCCGCCGTGCCGGTGCCCTGGAAGACCGCATCGATAATTGCTGGCTTGTTGATGGCCATCGCCAGCGCCTGACGCACCTTAACGTTATCCGTCGGCGCTTTCTGCGTGTTAAGGGCGAGGAACCCGGTATTCAGCCCGGCTTTGCTCATCAGATTGATGTTGGGATTCTCACGCATACGCGGCAGATCCGCCGGGTTCGGGAAGGCCATTACCTGGCACTCGTTCTTCTCCAGCTTGGCGTAGCGCACCGAGGCGTCGGGCGTAATGCTGAACACCAGCCGATCCAGCTTCGCCTTACCTTGCCAATACGCCGGGAAGGCGGTGAAGAGAATGCGTGAATCTTTCTGATACTGCGCCAGCCGGAACGGTCCGGTGCCGATCGGGTCCATATCAACGCGCGTTGGCGTGCCCGCCTTCAGCATGGCGTCGCCATACTCTGCCGAGAGGATAGAGGCGAAGTACCAGGCGAGATCGGCCACGAAAGGCGCTTCCGGATGCGCAAGGTTGAAGCGCACGGTGTAGTCATCCACTCTATCAATGCTGGTGATCAGCTTGCCAAACTCCAGGCTCTCAAAGTTGGAGTAGTTGCCGTTGGAGACGTTGTGATAGGGATGATTCGGATCCTTCTGTCGCATAAACGAGAAGATTACGTCGTCAGCGTTGAAGTCCCGCGTCGGGGTAAAATATTTATTACTCTGAAATTTTACCCCTTTACGCAGATGGAAGGTATAGGTTTTGCCATCTTCGCTGATGTCCCAGCTCTCGGCCAGGCTTGGCTCCAGCTCCGTAGTGCCAACCTTAAACTCTACCAGTCGGTTGTAGACCGGTACGGCGCTGGCATCGACGCTGGTCCCTGAGGTATAGAGCTGAGGGTTAAAGTTTTCAGGCGATCCTTCTGAACAGTAAACCAATGTCTTCGCTGCCACGGTAGAACTGACCGTGAGCGCGGCTAACGCCAGTGCAAGTGTTGTGGGTTTGCTTATCATCTTTATCCTGTCTTTTATTTGGCTATCACTACGTGCTATCAATAGGTGTCTATTAATACATAACATTAAAATCACACCGTAAGCACCTGATAAAACAAATAAAGAAGGAATCACTATGTCATCGCCACTCGCCAGTCAATTAACCCAGCGCTTCTTTCGCTACCTTGCCATTACCAGCCAGAGCGATGCCGCCGCCTCCACCCTGCCCACCACGGCGGGTCAATATGAGATGGCCCGCGTCCTCGCCGACGAGCTGAAAACGCTGGGATTAGAAGAGATTGTCATCGATGAGCACGCCACCGTGACGGCGGTTAAAAAGGGCAACGTGGCGGGCGCGCCGCGCGTCGGTTTTATCACCCATATTGATACCGTGGACGTTGGACTGTCGCCGGATATTCATCCGCAGATCCTGCAATTTACCGGCACAGATCTCTGTCTGAATGCCCAGCAGGATATCTGGCTGCGCACCGCCGAACATCCAGAGATTCTGGCCTACCCTGGTGAAGAGATTATTTTCAGCGACGGCACCAGCGTGCTGGGTGCAGATAACAAGGCGGCGGTGACGGTAGTGATGACCCTGCTGGAGAACCTGACCGCAGAGCACCAGCATGGCGATATCGTGGTGGCCTTTGTGCCGGACGAGGAGGTAGGCTTGCGCGGGGCGAAGGCGCTTGATCTCACGCGCTTTGACGTCGAGTTTGCCTGGACCATCGACTGCTGCGAGCTGGGAGAGATTGTCTATGAGAACTTTAACGCAGCCCAGGCGAAGATCCGCTTTACCGGCGTGACGGCACACCCCATGTCAGCCAAAGGGGTGCTGGTGAACCCGCTGCTGATGGCGATGGACTACATTAGCCATTTCGATCGTCAGCAGACGCCGGAGCATACCGCAGGCCGCGAGGGCTACACCTGGTTTAACGGCATGGAGGCGGTACAGGGCCACGCCGTGCTCAGCGCCAGCATTCGCGATTTTGATAAAGCGGGCTTTGAACAGCGCAAGCAGCAAATTGGCGAGGTAGCGCACATCATCGCCGCTCAGCACCCCACCGCAAAGGTGGAGTACGAGATTGACGACGTCTACAGCAACATTAGCAACGCCGTGGGCGAAGATCGCCGCGCTATCGATTTGATGTTTGAGGCGATGGAGTCCCTGGGCATCACGCCGAAGCCAACGCCGATGCGCGGCGGTACAGACGGCGCAGCGCTGTCAGCAAAGGGCCTGCTGACGCCGAACTTCTTTACCGGCGCGCATAACTTCCATTCGCGCTTTGAGTTCCTGCCGCTGAAATCCTTCGAGGCATCCTACAACGTTGCGCTTCAGCTCTGCCTGCTGGCGGCCCGCTAAGCGGGTTTACGGGCCAGCAGCGTGGCAAAGCGCAGCTTGATGCGGTTGCCATTGGCGTCGGTGCGGTGTAGCTCACCGACGTCTTCATTGTATTTCACCCTCTCCCAGCCCCTGTAGTACTCCGCCAGCTCCCCGACCTTAAAGGCAAATGGAAAGCCAACGGTGCAGGGAAAATCTTCGGTATCCATCGCAGCGACGATCAGGTTATAGCCTCCCGGCACGGTGGTGCGCTGCATGTTGGCAATCAGTCCGGGAATGGTCTGCGCCTCAAGGAACATCATCACCACAGTAGAGAGAATAAAGTCATACTCGCCGTCAAAGGTCAGCGCATTGAGATCGGCGGTAGCAATCTCAAGGTTTTCCAGCCCCTCAGCCGCCTTAATACGCTCAATATTGGCGATGCTCATCGGATTTTTATCCCATGCCGTGACACTGTAACCGTTCGCGGCAAGATAGAGGCTGTTACGACCGTTGCCACAGCCAAGATCAAGGGTTTTACCGGGTGGGATCAGCGCTGCTGCGGCCAGCACTTCAGAATGGGTGCGGGTTAAGCCATATTTTTCAGTGAAATAATTCTCATCAATCTGAGCCATGATAGATCCTTACTAAGACGAAAAAATTAAAATGATATTTTTGATACATTTTATGGAAGTTGTCCGGCAATAGCCAGAGCGGCAAAGTTTGCTACGTTTAACAGAGTCCATCAGCGGGAAATCAACAATGAACAAGTATCGCCTGAGCGATGCCAGCCGCTCTTTCAGCTATCAGGATAACGGTGAGAAGCGGCATGTTACCCTGCGCCAGATCGTCGCCCTTGAAGATTTTCATGACGTCAAAGCCGGCGCGCCTGGCGGCTGGGTAGAGGATGACCAGGTACTTAGCCAGCAGGGTAGCTGCTGGATTTACGATGAGAACAGCATGGTATTTGGCGGCAGTCGGGTACGCGACAGCGCGCGAATCAGCCAGCCCTGCACTATCTACGACGGGGTAGAGATAAGCGACAATGCCTGGGTGGACGGATCGGACATCTGCCGGGGTGCTCGCCTGAGCGGCAACGTGCTGGTGCAGCGGTCGCGGGTCAGCGGTGAATGCGTGCTGAGTGATGATGCCCGCATCCTCAACGGCAGCGAGATCGTTGCCGCTCGCGGGCTAACCGTCGATAACGATGCCACGCTGCGCATCTACGAGCGGGCTACGGTCAACCACTCCCGCATTGTGCACCAGGCGCAGATTTACGGCGATGCCATTGTCAATTACGCCTTTATTGAGCACCGGGCCGAAGTGTTTGATTTTGCTCTACTGGAGGGCAACGAAGAGAATGACGTCTGGGTCTGCGACTGCGCCAAAGTTTACGATCGCGCTCGTATTGTGGCTGGCCGCGGCGAGGATGCCATCCCTACCCTGCGCTACAGCGCTCAGGTGGCGGAGAATGCAGTCGTGGAAGGCAACTGCGTGCTGAAGCACCACGTACGGGTCGGTGGCGAGGCGCGGCTCAGCGGCGGGCCGTTAGTGCTGGACGACTTTGTGCTTGTTCAGGGCCGGGCGCAGCTCAGCGGCAGTCTGCTGATCGAGGCGCATATTGAGATCGGCGGCGACGCGGCGGTGATCGCTTTGGAAGAGGAGTATATCCATCTGCGTGGTCCGAGGGTAATTAGCGGCGCGGAGCGTATCACCCGCACGCCGCTGCTGGGATCGCACTAGACGTCAATAATCCGCGCGTAGAGGTTCTGGTCGTGATAGCGACCGTTAAGGAACTCCGCCTCTTTCATACAGCCCTCGAGCACGAAACCGCTGCGCTGGGCTACCCGGTTGCTGGCGGCGTTGTCCACCCGGCACTTGATCACAAAGCGCCGGATTTCGCCGCTGCGGGCGTAGTGCTGAATAAACGCCTCCAGCGATTGAGTGAGAATGCCCTGCCCCTGATGCCCTTCATCGAGCCAGTAACCGATATAAGCGGTTTTGTTCAGCGGCTCAATGGCGTTAAACGACAGCACGCCGACGATGGTCTCCTGCTGCACGATCAGGAACATTTTGGCGTAGCCACGCTGATGCAGCATGATGTTGCTCTGGGCGTTCTTGAGCGAGTCCTCTTCGCTGGCGACATACTGCGGCCAGTTCAGCGACTGCTGGAGCCACGCCCGGTTTTTCACCACCAGCTGGTGCAGCTCGCTGACGAAGCGCTCATCGATAGCGCACAGCGTCAGCGCGTCGTTAACGGGAATGATCTCATCCGTGCCAATTTCCATCTTCTCTCCTTAACCTAGCGCATCACGCGATCGTCAACGTAGGTCCGCTTGTCCGGCGCGGGTGGGAAGTATTGATAGAGCCAGGTTTCACTGACCGCCACGCCCTGACAGCGCAGGAACATGCGCATCTCCACCGGATCGGTGGAGTCGTTGGTGGGATACCAGTCGAACTGAATACGGTAGCCGTCGAACGGCTCCACGTAGAGGATCTCAACCTGCTTCGCCTCGCCGTTTGAAAGAGTGATCACTGGCTCAATGCCTCGTGGTGCGGCCTCTTTGATGTTGCCCCCGGCAAAGTCAATGGCGAAACGGCGGGCCCACACCTGCGGATAGTGCTCGCCCGGCGCCCATCCTTCCGGGAAGCCGCCCATACCAGTACGGGTTGCCAGCACGCGGGCCAGCGGAGAGCGTACCGGCGGCTGCGCGCTCCAGTAGAGGCGATACTGGAAAGCAAGTTTATCCCCGGCCTTGACCGGTTTTTCCGGCTGCCAGAAGCAGACGATGTTATCCAGCGTCTCGCCGGTGGTGGGGATCTCCATCAGGTTGACGCTTCCCTTACCCCAGCTATTACGCGGCTCGACCCACAGGCTCGGACGCTTGTTGTACCAGCCCATCACGTCCTGATAGTGGGAGAAGTCGCGATCCAATTGCAGCAGGCCAAAGCCCTTCGGGTTGTTATCTTCAAAGGCGTTAAACTGTAGCTTCTGCGGGTTATTGAGCGGGCGGCAGATCCACTCCCCGTTGCCACGCCACATCGCCAGCCGATCGGAGTCATGGATCTGAGGATGGATAGTGTCGCACATGCGCCGCTCGTTGTTGCCGCAGCTGAACATGCTGGTCATCGGTGAAATCCCCAGCTGCTTGATATCCTTGCGGGCGTAGAGGTGGTTATCCACTTCCATGATCACCTGGTCCTGCTCACAGTGGATCACAAACTTATACGCGCCGGTCAGGCTCGGGCTGTCCAGCAGGGCATAGACGGTAAAGGTGGTGTCTGACGGTTTAGCCGTTTCGAACCAGAACGAAGTGAAGTCCGGGAACTCTTCCGGAGTGTCGGTAAAAGTATCGACCGCGACGCCGCGTGCGGAGAGACCATACTGGTAAGTGCTATCCACGGCGCGGAAGTAGCTCGCCCCGAGGAAAGAGACGATATCCCGGCGGGCCAGCTCCGGCTTTTTAAAGACGCGGAAGCCGGCAAAGCCGAGATCGCTCTGCCCCTCCAGCTGTTTGGTATCGACACCGGCGTCGTGGTAGTTAAACAGCTCCGGGCGGAAGTGGATCTCACGGGCCTGATGGGTGGCCGGATCCAGTGAGAACATACGCACCCGGCGGCGGAAGCCCATCCCGACGTGGAAGAACTGCACGTCAAGCTGGCGGCCCTCGACGTTGTTCCACAGCGACTGCTTTGCATCGTACTGAATGCTGTTGTAGGCCTGCGGCGTCAGGGTAGCCAGCGTCTCCGGCAGCGCGCGGGGCGCACCGCCCCAGGGGGTCTGGGCCAGATCGTGCGCCGAGGCCTGCAGGCTGGCGAAATCAAAACGATGGCTTTGGCCATCGGCAATGCCGGGTTCCGCTGCAAAGGCAGCGCGGGAAAAGAGCGAGGCGAGGCCTGATGTCCCGCTCGCAGCGGCCAGTATCATAGAAGATTTTAAAAAACGTCTGCGGTTCATGCCTGAGAAAACGTCCTTTTGGTCGTGTGTAAGCGCTCCGCCCGCAAGCGAAACAGCGGCAATAAAAGCACGCCCACTCTAGACAATATCGCCCAGGAATCCAATGAGAGTTTTACACCAATCCGCAGCGTCGCAGGCTGCGCACCTCCGCCGCCTGGTAGAGGGCAAACTCGTCCAGTACCGAACAGCCCAGCGCCTGCTCAAACGCCTCGCGACTGGCGTTGCCATGCTGGCGCTGCTGGGTTTCATTGCCAAGGTTAGACTGGAAAATTCCCGCTGCGCTGACCGGCAGAAAATCTTCATAGGTGATGGGCTGTGCCACCACCCAGCCACGTTCGATCAGCGGCTGCGGATCGTCTCCTGGCCCAAAGGCGTGACGATGTCCCTCGCCGGTGGGCGTCAGGCGGTAGCGGAAGTAGGCTAGCCCCTGGCGGCGCAGCAGCAGCTCGCTGTCGGGAAAGGCGGTAAACTTCTCCTGGAGATGACGCTGATGGGTCAAATTATCTTTCCCGGTGCCCGCCTCGGCCAGCAGCCGATCGTAAAGCGCTCGCCCTTTTGGCGTCAGGGCCACGCCCCGCTGCTCGATCTCACCAAAGCGCGCGCTGTGGGTTCCCCTGTGCTCCCCGGCAAACAGTACCGGCTCCTCCAGCGCCTTGAAGCTGGTCTGGCGCAGCAGGAGCGGAACGTCCCTGCGCGGTGGACCTTCAATAAGGATTTTTGGCTCGATACCGTACTCCGGCATCAGGGCCTGCACCTGGTCAATATCCAGGGTGCGCGGCGTCAGGTGGTTGATGTGGCAGCCAGGAAAGCAGACCACATCGGCGATCAGGCGGTGTTCAGCATGCAGCGCGTGGTAGGTTTCGTAGTCGACGGTGGCATGCTGATGCCAGCGAAAAGTCTCCAGCGCCTGCTGAACAAACTCGCTCGCCTGGGCCGCCGTGAATCCGCCCTGCTTCTCAAAGCAATCCAGCAGTTCCAGACAGCGCGGGGTAAAAATCGATCGTTTGGCCAGGATCGCTTTGGCGCGCTGGCGCAGCGACTCGCTCTCAATCAGCTCGGGACGCAGGAGCGAGGTGAAAACGCGAAACGGATTGCGGCACAGCGCCTCGTCATCAACCGGACGAAAGGCAGTGGAGTGCACCGGCACTCCCGCCTCGGAGAGATCGTAATAGCCCACCGGCTGCATGCCCATGACCGCGAAGATCCGCCGCAGGGTGGATAGCTCCAGCGGTGTACCCACGCGTATCGCCCCGTGACGCTCAACGTTGAGACGCGCCAGCTCGTCTGCGTTGGCAAGCTGCTCATGCAGCTTAGGGTTGTTCTCAAGCACCGCCAGATTCACATCGGCAACCAGCTCCAGCAGGGTGCCATACTGAGGAACTTCCTGCTGGTACATGGCCGACATGGCCTGTGAAAATTCTTCCCGGATCTCATCAGCCGTGATGGTATACGCCATAATCTCATTTCTCCCCTTCATCTACCTGGAGTGTAGAGAAGGTCCTCACCCGGCGCGGGAAATAATTACAAAATGTGATCGGGGCAAAGAGTGTAACCATCAGTTACATAACAAATAATTATACATACATGAGGCTGAAAGCCGCAGATGGCCGGAGAAAACGGTTAAATGTTAATAATATTTTGCTAGCAAGTTATCAAATTTAGATAACTTTTCTTGTCAGCGGTTGCGCTCTGTTTTTAACATTGGTTATGGAAAAAAATGGCCTCTTCAGTCAGCGCATTCGCTTGCGCCACTTACATACCTTTGTCGCCGTCGCTCAACAGGGAACGCTGGGGCGTGCGGCAGAAACGCTCAACCTTAGCCAGCCCGCGCTGTCGAAAACCCTCAACGAGCTGGAGCAGCTGACCGGCACGCGACTGTTCGATCGCGGGCGCATGGGCGCGCACCTGACCGTAGTGGGCGAGCAGTTCCTGACCCATGCGGTGCGGGTGCTGGATGCGCTGAATACCGCCGGTCAGGCGCTGTACCATAAAGAAGGCGTCAATAATGACGTCGTGCGCGTCGGCGCGCTGCCCACCGCAGCGCTGGGCATTATGCCTCCGGCGATTGGCGAATTTCATCGCCATCTGCCGCATATTACTCTTCAGGTGGCGACCATGAATAACCCGATGCTGCTGGCCGGTCTGAAAACCGGCGAGCTGGATATCGGCATCGGTCGCATGTCGGACCCGGAGATGATGAGCGGCCTGAACTACGAGCTGCTATTTCTGGAATCCCTGAAGCTGGTGGTTCATCCCAGTCACCCTCTACTTAAAGATACGGTAACGCTCAGTCGGGTGATGGAGTGGCCAGTGGTGGTCGCTCCGCAGGGTACTGCCCCGCGTCAGCATACCGAGGCGCTGCTCTCCAGCCAGGGGTGCACGCTGCCCTCCGGCTGTATCGAAACGCTGTCGGCTTCCCTCTCCCGCCAGCTCACCGTCGAGTATAACTACGTCTGGTTTGTTCCCTCCGGGGCGGTAAAGGACGATCTCAAACAGGGCGCATTGACGGCACTGCCGATCCCGGCCCTTGGGGCGGGCGAGCCGATTGGCATCATTACTCGTATCGACGCCCCGCTGTCAGCGGGAGCGCAAACGCTGCTTAGCGCTATCCGAAAATCGATGCCGGTTTAACGCAGCGTGCGCTTAAGCGCTCTTCCGGCGGCAGTTGTTGCGCAATTGGTAAACATGACGTTAATTGTGTGATAAAAACGCGTTATTGATTATGGGTCCAGCAACCCGCCGTCTGGAAGCGTTCATGAAATTTAAATCTGCCATCAAGCCTTACCACGCCGCTGCCGGCGGGCTTGGCTCTCTGGAAGCGACAACTCGCTTCGTCATCGACAGCAAAAATGCCCTGAAAAATATGCGTAACCTGTTGCGCATGAACAAGGCCCGGGGCTTTGACTGCCCCGGCTGCGCCTGGGGCGACGATAATAAAAGCACCTTTAGCTTCTGCGAAAACGGGGCTAAGGCCGTGACCTGGGAGGCGACCCGCCGCCAGGTAGACGCCAGCTTCTTTGCCAAACACACCGTTAGCGCCCTTAATCAGCAGTCCGACTACTTCCTCGAGTACCAGGGACGCCTGACGGAGCCGCTAAGCTATAATCCTACCACCGATCGCTATGAGCCAATAAGCTGGGATGCCGTCTGGGCGCTGATTGCGCAACACATCCAGGCGATGGATAACCCGGACCAGATGGAGCTATACACCTCCGGACGTGCCAGCAACGAAGCGGCCTATCTCTATCAGCTGTTTGGCCGCATGGTGGGAACCAATAACTTCCCCGACTGCTCCAATATGTGCCATGAAGCGAGCGGTGCCGGGCTTAAGCGCAGCATTGGCGTGGGCAAAGGCACCATCCACCTGAAAGATTTTGACCTGGCCGACGCGATCTTTGTCTTTGGCCAGAACCCGGGCACCAACCACCCGCGCATGCTCCACAGCCTGCGCCACGCCGCCGATCGCGGAGCCAGCATCGTTACCTTTAACACCCTGCGCGAGCGCGGGCTGGAACGTTTTGCCGATCCGCAGAAGCCGCTGGAGGTGATCACCCCGATGGCAGGCACCATCAGCTCCTCCTACTATCAGCCTAATCTTGGGGGCGATATGGCGGCGGTGCGCGGCATGGCGAAAGCGCTACTGGAGACGCAGCGCCAGCGGCAGGCTGACGGCCAGCCCGGTATTTTCGATGAGGCGTTCATCGCTGAGCACACCCAGGGCCTTGAGGCGTGGTTTGCGCAAATCGATGCGACTCCATGGGCAACGTTGGTTGAGCAGTCTGGCCTGACGGAGCAGCAGCTGCGCGAGGCGGCAGGCATCTGGCAGAACGCTGAGCGGGTAATATGCACTTGGGCGATGGGCATAACTCAGCACAAGCACTCTCTCGATACCGTACGAGAGATCGCCAATCTGCAGCTACTCGGCGGCCATCTCGGTAAACCCGGAGCTGGCCTGTGTCCGGTGCGCGGCCACAGCAACGTACAGGGCAACCGCACGGTGGGTATCGATGAGAAACCGCCTGCCGCCCTGCTGGATAGCCTCGCCCGTCACTTTAACTTCGAGCCGCCGCGCAGGCCGGGCCACCATACCGTCGATGCCATCAACGCCATGCTGCGCGACGAGGTTAAGGTTTTGATCGCCCTCGGTGGCAACCTGGCCGCCGCTGCGCCGGATACGCCGCGCACCTGCGAAGCGCTGCGCCGTTGTGGGCTAACGGTGTATATCAGCACCAAGCTCAACCGCAGCCATCTGATGCCGGGAAAAGCCTCGCTGATCCTGCCGACGCTGGGGCGTACGGAAGAGGATGTACAGGCCAGCGGTCGGCAGTTTATTACCGTAGAAGACTCTTTCAGCATGGTCCACGCCTCCGAAGGGATCGGCAAACCGCTGGCCGACACCCAGCGTTCAGAGACGTCGATTATTGCCAATATCGCCCACGCGACTCTCGGTGATGCCGCCGTTAACTGGCTGGCGCTGGCGAGCGACTACAGCCTGATCCGCGACCATATTGCCGCCACCCTCCCGGGCTTCGCTGACTTCAACGCCCGCTGCGATCTGCCGGGTGGTTTCTGGCTGGGTAATGCTGCTGCCGCGATGACGTTTAATACGCCCTCCGGCAAGGCTGAGTTTAGCGCCGCGCCGCTGCCGCTGTCCGTGCGCGAGGACGCGCCGTTTATTCTGCAAACGCTGCGCTCCCACGATCAGTACAACACCACCATTTATGGCCTGGATGACCGCTATCGTGGCGTTTACGGCCAACGTGAGGTGCTGTTCATGCATGCCGACGACATTGCGGCGCTGGGTCTGCGGGATGGCGATCGCGTGGACATCACCACCGAAGCCGATGACGGTATTGTCCGTCAGGTGAAAGATTTCAAACTGGTGGCCTACGCCATCCCACGCGGTAACCTTGCCGCCTACTACCCGGAGACGAACCCGCTGGTTCCCCTCTCCCGCACTGGCGAAGGGACAGGTACTCCAACCTCAAAATCGATTCCGGTCCGCGTGACCAAAGCGCAAGCTCAGCCAACGCTGCGCATCGCTTAATCCCTAATTGCCTCTCTTACCGCCCGTCTTTGTGACGGGCTTTTTGTTTGCCGCCCACAAAATGTGCGAAATTATTTTTTTTAACAATTGCGTAAAACAATTTAACAGATCTATCATGTCGCACAATTCACCATATGGTTCATATAATTTCGTTATGGTGGAGATTAGAACCCATTTTACAAGGCAAACCCTGTTTAAATTACCGTTTTGGTTCACCCTCGTGCGCCTGAGCGGTTTTTAGGAGAGTGACATGGCAACTGGCAACACGCCACGCGGGATCGGTCGGATCCTGAAGTGGCTTCTGGCCGGGCTGATGATAATTATCGGTCTGGCTATTGGTATTCCCGGCATCAAACTTGTCTCGCTGGGAGGTAGCGCCTACTTCCTGGTGATGGGCGTAGTGATGCTGATCTCTGCGCTGTTAATTATCAAAAACCGCACCAGCGGTATCGTGCTCTACGCGCTGGCGTTTATCGCCTCAGCGATCTGGGCCGTTAGTGACGCCGGCTGGGACTTCTGGCCGCTCTTCTCGCGGCTCTTTACCTTTGGCGTGCTGGCCTTCCTCGCCGCCCTGCTCTGGCCGTTCATGACCACCTCAGGCAGCAAAAAGCCAGCCTTTGGCGTTGCGGCCGTAATTGCCCTTGCGCTGCTGGTCAGTGCGGGCTGGATGTTCAAGCCGCAGACGCTGGTCACTGCCAACGAAGAAGTGCCGGTGCAGCCGGTGGCTAAAGGTAGCCAGCAGACCGACTGGAAGCACTGGGGTAATACCACCCACGGTGACCGCTTTGCCGCTCTGGATCAGATCAACAAGCAGAACGTAAACCAGCTGGAAGTGGCCTGGGTTGCGCGCACCGGCGATATTCCGCAGAGCAACGGCTCCGGCGCGGAAGATCAGAACACGCCGCTGCAGATCGGTGACACCCTGTTCGTCTGTACGCCGTACAGCAAGGTGCTGGCGCTGGACGTTGACTCCGGGAAAGAGAAGTGGCGCTATGACAGCAAAGCCACTGCGCCAAACTGGCAGCGCTGCCGTGGCCTCGGCTATTACGAAGATGCTCAGGCTGCGGCCGTTCCTGCTGCGCAGCCTGCTGCCTGCCCGCGTCGTCTGTTCCTGCCAACCACCGATGCCCGCCTGATTGCGATCAATGCCGATAACGGCCAGCCGTGCGCGGACTTTGGCGACAACGGCTCAGTCGACCTCAGCGTCGGTATGGGTGAAGTGAAGCCTGGCTACTATCAGCAGACCTCCACGCCGCTGGTGGCGGGTAACGTGGTCGTCGTTGGCGGTCGCGTGGCGGATAACTACTCCACGGGCGAACCGCCGGGCGTAGTGCGTGCCTATGACGTGCACACCGGCAAGCTGGCGTGGGCCTGGGATCCAGGTAACCCGGCGATCACCGGCCTGCCGCCGGAAGGTCAGACCTACACCCGTGGGACGCCTAACGTCTGGTCAGCGATGTCTTATGACGCCAAACTGAACCTGGTCTATTTGCCGACCGGCAATGCGACGCCAGACTTCTTCGCCGGAGAGCGTACCGCGCTGGACGACAAGTACAGCTCGTCCATTGTTGCTGTCGACGCCACCACCGGCCAGGTACGCTGGCACTATCAGACTACCCACCACGATCTGTGGGACTTTGACCTGCCCGCACAGCCGCTGCTCTACGATCTGCCCGACGGCAAAGGCGGCACGACGCCGGTGCTGGTGCAGACCAGCAAGCAGGGTATGATCTTCATGCTCAACCGTGAAACCGGTGAGCCGGTGGCGAAGGTTGAAGAGCGTCCGGTTCCGGCTGGCAACGTGGAGGGCGAGCGCTACTCTCCGACCCAGCCTTACTCCGTAGGGATGCCGATGATCGGCAACCAGACTCTGACTGAATCGGATATGTGGGGTGCAACCCCTATCGATCTGCTGATCTGCCGTATCGAATTTAAAGCGATGCGTCATGAAGGCGTCTTTACCCCGCCGGGCCTCGACCGCTCCCTGCAGTTCCCGGGATCGCTTGGCGGCATGAACTGGGGCAGCGTCTCGGTCGATCCGAACAATGGCCTGATGTTTGTGAACGACATGCGTCTGGGACTGGCAAACTACATGGTGCCACGCGCGAAGGTTGCGAAAAACGCCAGCGGCATTGAGATGGGGATTGTGCCGATGGAGGGGACACCGTACGGCGCGATGCGCGAGCGCTTCCTCTCTCCGCTGGGCATTCCATGTCAGAAGCCGCCGTTTGGTACCATGTCCGCAGTCGATCTGAAGTCCGGTAAGCTGGTGTGGCAGGTTCCGGTAGGTACGGTGCAGGATACCGGCCCGCTGGGGATCCGCATGCATATGCCGATTCCCATCGGTATGCCGACCCTGGGCGCATCCCTCTCCACTCAGTCCGGTCTGCTGTTCTTTGCCGGTACTCAGGATTTCTATCTGCGCGCGTTTGATACGGCGACGGGGAGCGAAATCTGGAAGGCGCGTCTGCCGGTAGGCAGCCAGTCCGGCCCGATGACCTACGTGTCACCGAAAACCGGTAAGCAGTACATTGTGATCAACGCCGGGGGCGCACGTCAGTCTCCGGACCGCGGGGATTACATCATTGCCTACGCGCTGCCTGACAGCAAATAAGCGATAAAAAAAGGGGGCCTCGCGGCCCCCAAAGGTTGGTGAAATTAGAACGTTTCCCAGTTATCGCCGCTGGCCAGCGCCGGACGCGATGGCGTAAAGGGTTTTGTTGCGGCGGGTTTCTCTTCCCGCGCCTGGCTGCCGTGCTTGAGCCGGAAGGTGCCTACCGCCTCGGTCAGACGTGCTGCCTGCTCTTCCAGCGACGCCGCCGCCGCTGACGCTTCCTCTACCAGCGAGGCGTTCTGCTGGGTAACGTTATCCATCTCGGTAATGGCCTGGCTAACCTGTTCAATACCGCGACTCTGCTCGTCGGACGCTGCGGCAATCTCCTGCATGATATCTGTGACGCGTTTTACCGCAGCAACGATATCACCCATGGTATCGCCTGCTGCAACCACTTCTCCGGAACCGCGCTCAATCAGCGTGACCGATTCGCTGATTAGCCCCTCAATCTCTTTTGCTGCCTGGGCGCTGCGGCTGGCAAGAGTACGCACCTCGCTGGCAACTACCGCAAAGCCACGACCCTGCTCGCCTGCCCGCGCCGCTTCTACCGCCGCGTTCAGCGCCAGAATATTGGTCTGGAAGGCGATGCTGTTAATCACGGCGGTAATTTCAGAGATCTTCTTCGAGCTGGCGGAGATGTTGCCCATGGTCTGCACGACGCCGGAGACAATCTGCCCGCCTTTGGTCGCTTTGCCGGAAGCATCCCCGGCCAGCTTGCTGGCATGGTGGGCGTTGTCGGCGTTCTGCTTCACGGTAGCGGTCAGCTGCTCCATACTGGCAGCGGTCTCTTCGATGGCTGCCGCCTGCTGTTCGGTGCGCGACGAGAGATCGGTATTGCCCGCCGAGATTTCACTGGTACCGCGATAGATCTCCTCTGCGCCCTGGCGCACCGTACCCACGGTTTTCACCAGTGAGTGCTGCATTTTTTGCAGGTCGCGGCTGAGGATACCAATTTCGCTGCGCCCGGTAGGCTCGTCGGCATGGGTCAGATCGCCAGAGGCAATCAGCTCAATACGATGCGCGGCACGCTGGAGTGGACTAATCACGATGCGACGCAGCACAACGAAGGTAATGAGGGTCAGGATCAGCGCCAGCACAAACGCGCCTGCCATAAACATCAGGCCAAGCTGCGCACGCTGGTGTGCCAGTTCGCTGAGTTTGTTGGCCCGCTCGGTACGGATCTGAATCGCTTTCAGCAGCACCTCGTTATAGGCGGTATCCAGCCCTCTGGCCTGCTCATTTTCATGGTTGATGATCGCCTCAAACATGCCGTTTTTGGCGTACTTCAGCATCGGCTGCAACCCGGCGATGTAGGCATCAAACCGCGCCTTAAGCTCGCCATCCAGCGCCTCATCGGCTGGCGTTTTCACGCTGCGGTTCATGTAGGCGTTGAAGCCCTCCTGCGACTGACCAATACGCTTCTCCGCCTCAGCGATGTTGAGCTTCATGTCATCCATCTCCGCGATGCGGCTGGCCGCCCCGGCATGGATCATATTAATACGCGAGGTGCGCAGGTGGTTAGAGCTGTTAGACAGCCCCATGCGGATCTGAATTTCGGCGGTGACGTCCTGCTGATCGCTGTCGGCCTGCATCAGGAAGTAGCCTGCCAGCCCAGAGCTGAGGGCGAAAAGCAGAAGGATTCCGCCGAGGATAGCGGAGAAAAGGGGTACTAAGCGGATATGATGTAAAAAGCCAACTGTCTGCGGTTTGTGCATCGCTGCTGTTTTATCCATGGCTATCGACTCTCTTATTGTAAGATGCGTAATTACACGCCTGTCAGATAGTCATCGGCAGACATAAGATTTATCTTATGTCTAAAAGCGCCAACTCGGTCACAGATCCGCACATTAAAAAGGCTGCCGACGGCTAAACCGCCGGCAGTGGGATCAGTTATCGCCGAAGTGGATAACGGTACGGATAGATTTACCCTCGTGCATCAGGTCAAAGGCTTCGTTGATCTGATCCAGCGGCAGACGGTGGGTGATGAACGGGTCGAGGTCAATTTTGCCAACCATCGCGTCTTCAACCATGCCCGGCAGCTGGGTACGGCCTTTCACACCGCCAAAAGCGGAGCCGCGCCAGACGCGCCCGGTAACCAGCTGGAACGGACGAGTCCGGATCTCCTGGCCTGCGCCAGCCACGCCGATGATCACGCTCTCGCCCCATCCTTTATGACAGCACTCCAGCGCCGCGCGCATGACGTTAACGTTGCCGATACACTCGAAGCTGAACTCAACCCCGCCGTCGGTCAGCTCAACGATCACGTCCTGAACCGGCTTGTCGTAGTCGTTCGGGTTGATAAAGTCGGTTGCGCCCATCTCGCCCGCCAGCTTGAACTTCTCCGGGTTGGTATCAACGGCGATGATGCGTCCCGCCTTCGCCTGGACTGCACCCTGGATCACCGCCAGACCGATGCCGCCGAGGCCGAACACTGCAACGTTGTCGCCCTCTTTTACCTTCGCCGTGTTGTGCACCGCGCCGATGCCAGTCGTAACGCCGCAGCCCAGCAGGCAGACTTTATCCAGCGGTGCCTGCGGGTTGACCTTCGCCAGAGAGATCTCTGCGCAGACGGTGTATTCGCTGAAGGTGCTGGTGCCCATGTAGTGATAGATCGGCTCGCCGTTGTAGGAGAAACGGGTGGTGCCGTCCGGCATCAGGCCTTTACCCTGGGTAGCGCGCACGGCCTGGCAGAGGTTGGTCTTGCCGGATTTGCAGAACTTACACTCGCCGCACTCGGCAGTGTAGAGGGGAATGACGTGGTCGCCAGGCTGCAGGCTAGTGACGCCCTCGCCCACTTCCACCACCACGCCGCCGCCTTCATGGCCGAGCACCGCCGGGAAGACGCCTTCCGGATCGTCCCCGGAGAGGGTGAACGCATCGGTGTGGCAGACGCCGGTGTGGGTGATCTTCACCAGCACCTCGCCTTTCTTCGGTGGCGCTACGTCGATTTCAACAATTTTCAGAGGTTGACCCGGGCCAAAGGCAACAGCCGCACGTGATTTCATAGACTCTCTTCCCTTATGTGAACAGTAATGTTTATTTTAGATAAGAGCGCAGAAGATGGCCGACTTCCGCCATTCTTACCGCACGCTGGTCGGGCGTCGTCTCACCGCTGACCAGTTCATCTTTGAGGTGAATTTCGACCATCTCGCCCATCAGGCCGTTAGCAGCCCCGCGCACGGCGGCGATCTGCTGAAGAATGGCAATGCAGGGTTCGCCAGATTCCAACGCCCGCTCGAGGGCGTCAACCTGACCACGAATGCGGCGAACACGGGTAAGGATGCGTTTTTTGTCTTCGGGTGAGTGTGGCATACGCCCTCCTATACTGTAGGGGGGTATAGTAACAATTTTAATATCTTATTGTAAAATTTATAATTTATTTAGGATCAATAATTTGCGAAATCACACTCAAGGACATATGGGGACATATACAGCCTTCTTAATGCCCCTAAATCTGCCCCCAATCACCATTTTGCCCCTAAAACGCCCCCGATATGCCCCCAAGTTTGTCCGTCAAAAGTAGTCTGGTTAGCAAGCAAAGTCGGCACATCTGACCAACGCCTCGTGTACCTTGGAGAGAGCATTTTACGCTCATCTGCCAGAGCTGGTGGCTGAGTGGATCGCGTAAGGCAAGCCACGTCTATGCTAACGAGGCATGCATTAATGCCATCTTTATGCCAATAAATGATGTTGTAAAAATGAACAACTAATGATTATAGGAGCAGATATAACTTAGTCCACTTATGAATTTTTCAATAACCTGATGCTAATTCGGGAATGCGTTAACGTGGCCGCATAAGCGATACTCTTTACTCTAAGATTGATATGAACCAAGTTGCTACCTATCATCTTGTGTCCCTGCTAGTGGAAGAAAGATTTATGGAAAATGATATCTGCTCAAGAGACAGCACTCTTGAAACTATGCACTGGTTAGAGATAAACTGATAAAACCCTTTAAAACCTTATTTATATTATAACTACGAGTCAAAATAAAACATGAAAATTGCGTTTTGGAATATAGGACTGACTCATAAGAAAGATATCCCAGATTATAAGGCATCTGTTAATGAAGCAATTTTTAATTTGATGACAGAAAACAATCATGATATTGTTTTTGTATGTGAAGTAGATGAAGAATTCATCTCAAACAGAGAAAGCATTGATCTTTTCGAAAGAAGTAACATAACAATACTTCCTGCCATGGAAAAATTTAATAGGAATTTAAAGTTCGATATATGCGCACTTTTTAAAAATAGCAGCTTTAGTCTCAATTTAAATAAGTATATAAAATATAACGATCTTGAAGACGAAAACCAAAACACAGGGAATAATACAAAAGTTGGCGTTGAGTTTATAATGAAAAACTGCGAAACGGATGAGGAAGAGTTATCTTTAATTATTTCTCACTGGCCATCAAAAATATCTCTGGGATATGAGTTTAAGCACAAGGATGCTGCAGAGGAATTACGTCGAGAATGCAACTCGATAATTAAATCTGGCAAGCAGTTAATATTGATGGGTGATTATAATAAGACCCCAGAAGAAATTACAAAAGAGACAAATCTAAAATCTTACAATAACAAATACTATGCACTAAGGAGTAATTCTAGGCTTTATAATCTGGCTTTTTCCTTTTTTGGCCAACACTCATTAATTGCTACATCCACGATGCAAAGGAATCATAACAATAGAGGCTTTGGCACTTTTTTATCTTCATCTAAAAGACATGCAGAAAATGGATGCTCCGTTTTAGATCATGCACATGTGTCTTCATCCTTCATTGAGGATGGGCCATGGGTTCTGAATGAGAGTGAAACCAAGGTTTTCTTTAATGATAAGATACTAGAATTAGTGTATGGTGATGATAATCATCTGGATCACTTACCGATTAGCATAGAGGTAAATAAAAATGAATGACAATCCATTTAGAAAAATTGTTGCAGACTCTGTTAGTAAAGTTAATAAGGTAGAACGTTCTATTGGAATGCTGAATCACTATTTGACACAAGCATCCGACGCACTTAATGAGTCTATTGAGGGTCGATTCCGTATATATCTGGATACAAAATATGTCACAGGGACGCTTAATGTCGCTGATGTTTTTTCAATCACGACCTTCAGTGGCGACACTAAAACAAAACCTATATATTTGTCAAATTCCTTTCATACAAAGTTGATTGCAACCATTACTTTTGATGAAAGTGGGGACGATATGTCGCTAGTAATAAATAAACTCAAAAGCACATATTCCACTTCTGAAAAAGGTTTTATATCCTGTATAGGTAGCATATTGTCCACAACCAGCATTGCTGACTGGGCTGTAAAACTGAGAACAAAGAGAGCACCATAAAACAAAAAATTTAATCAGACTGATTATTACTGCTATAGATATAAAATATCATTGCTGATAATCCATGTTTACTTAGGTGAAGTCCTAAATGTAAAGGCCACATGTTGCCCTACTCACGTAGGGCCATGTTAAGTTATCTAGCCGCTATGACGACCCCTTTTATATATGACTAAATAGCCCGCACTATTGACAGATTTGACCGCCGGTTGGGATAGCGAGACGAGAACATTTCTCCTTCATCTACCAGGCCCACATCCCCTGACCGGCAAAATAGCTTACAGTACAGGGCAATCGTCGTCACGTCCCACAGCATTGATCAGCGCCATTACCGGCCCGATGACAGTTACGCCGTCCAGCGCCTCGCCTTCTATCGCTTCGCCATCTTCCGTTATCAGCGTATCACCCATCCAGCGGGCGAACTGGTTGTAGCCGTCAACATTCACCAGCAAAACAATGCCGGGATCTGGCCGCTTCGACTTATCGATCACGGCCCAGCCGCTCGATGTCTCAATCAGAAGAGTATTGCCGTTTACGTTGAATAACTGGTTCAGGCACAGCGGACGCTGTACATAATCTTGTGCTGGCGACGGGAACCCCATTACATGATCCTCCCCATGCCGATCATGAAATAGCTCCGGTCATCACCCTCGTGAGAGGTGTAGTCCCGAAAGTACGTCTGGTACCGCTCAATCCAGGCATTGGCCTGGCTAAGAGACCAGTGATGATGGAGCTTCTCCAGTTCCCGCACAAAATCGACGCTGGTTACTATCTGCCTGCCGCTAGGTTCCCGCCTGACCGCAGCCCTGAACGCGGTCCCGATATCTGAATATTTAGCCACTCTATGCCCCTCCCTGTTAAATACTGTATATAAAAACAGTAGTTTTAAAGAGGGGCCAGATCAAGAT
This sequence comes from Pseudescherichia sp., assembly GCF_031987975.1. Classification (GTDB taxonomy): domain Bacteria; phylum Pseudomonadota; class Gammaproteobacteria; order Enterobacterales; family Enterobacteriaceae; genus Pseudescherichia. Next base: position 134,356 of record NZ_DALZYX010000001.1, read on the forward strand.
GGTGCGGCCTATTGATTATCGGGATTAATACTTTGTTCCATGCTTTCAGCGTCTTTAATCGCCTGCTCAGCCTGTTGTTTAATCACCGCCTCCTCTGCAGATTTCATTTGCTGGTTGTAGATCGAATCAGCTGGCATTTCCAGTCGCAGGTCAATCCAGCGACCCTCCGGGATATCCATCGGTTCACCGGCCACTATCATTGCCGTATCGATATCGAAGCGGCGTTTGAATACGCAGACTGTAATTGCACCATCTTCGCCCACTTCTGTTTCGACAAAACACAGGCGATTGCCATTAGTGTCCTGTGGGATCTCGATGGTCCAGCCGTCGTTGTGCAGCCCGGTCGCGCCGCGAACCTCATAAACGCCAGTCGATACCCTGACAGCCTCCACCCCTGCAGCCTCATCGTTAACGGCAGCAACGCCTGCCAGTGTGAAGCCGTCCAGGAAAGTGGACTGCATCAGCGACGGGTTGTCTGTGAGTCGCGCGATCGGCGACGCCTGTTTGATAAATCCATTGGCATCTACTGTCGTGTTTCGCTGGTTCCAGATTTTATAGGTGGTGAGGTATGAGGCACCATCTGAAGCTCTAACTGGAATGCGGAAAGCCTGTAATGCGCTGTTAACGGCTATCTGCCAGGAAGCAGATGGAGCGGAGGAGTCACCCCATCCACGCACGGACAGAAGTCCGACATAATCGCCTGTAGCACCGTATTTAGACGCTGACTGAATGCCGCCTGACACCCCTCGCGGAAAGTTTTGTACGTCGTCATAACCAGCAATGCTGCGAAAGTCGGCATTGGTCTGCAACGCCACACCTACACCCGCTGTATCACCGTATGATGCAGTGTGGACGTTTCTTGTTGCCGAGTCTCCGAGTTCGAGGTTTTTGCGGGCGCCAGCAGCATTCGGCGAGCCGGTACCGCCCAGGGACATCGGCACCAGCCCGTTCGAGTCTTTCTGAACCAGTGACTTTTGCGTGGGTACCGTGACCGACACACCATTGATGGTGATAGTCACATTGCCTGTGCCGGTCATCACGTCAGCGAATCCGCTCATGTATGCCAGGTACATATTGAGCGTTTCGGCAACATTAAGAGCAAGCCCGTCAACGCTGAGCGAATCACTGAGCAGGATTGCATAGCGGGTGCCCGCCGGGATTGCCGGATTAACGGCAGGCGTCACGGCCAGCTGCGTGGCGCTGTTGACCGCCGTGATCTGGAATACCTGCACCGGGCTGGTCAACACGATTACAGTACAACCGTTGCGGATAAGTGTGCCCGCTGCGGTGAAATTGGTGCCGGTACCAGTAAGTGTGCTGCCGCTGCCGGCGATCGTGCCAGTGGTGTAAATCATGTTGTCTCCGGACAATAAAAAACCCGCTCGCGGCGGGTTCTGTGTGGAATGTAGGTTTTATCTGCAGGGCTAAACCAGCCCGAGCGCATAGGGGTAATACTGGTCGTAGATACTGCAGTCTATTAGGCCCACCCTGCCACTGATGGCCCACGGCTTAAACGCAGCGGCCTCACTGGAAGAAATAATCCGGCTGGAATAGACCACCGCCGAAGACGCCTTCCAGACGCCATTAGAAATACCCGCGCTGGAACAGTTCATGTTCAGGTAGCCGCCGTATTGGGGGTTCGATGGATCTTGTGGAATATAAATCCCGGAGGTGATGCCGGGAGTGACTGCCATTGGGGATCCCGACGTTGCATCCCCCGCCAAAAGTCGCATGTTCAGCGGCAGGCAGTTGCTGTGCCACACCATCGCGCCGTCCCGGTAAACGAAAAATCCCCAGTCGGGAATGTTCACCAGGTAGTTAGAGAATATGTACAGGCGGCACCCCGTTTGCGTCATGCCGCCCGTCTGCACGAAAGAGAATCCGTAATTACCCCCCGCATTGTACTGCTGGTAAAAGGACGTCGGCATCCGTGCATCGCCGTCACGCGCCCGGATAAACGTCACGATTTTCTGACCCAACGGAATTGATGAGGCGATGTTCTGGCTACCCGGCGGAACATCAATCATGCTTACCAGGCAAAACGGGGTGAAGTCAGGCGCCAGTTTAATTGTCCGGTTACCGTTGCCGTCGTAGGAGTAGAGCGAGAATCCGTAATAATCCGACTCCCGCCCCGTATTGGGCGAGGCGAACACTACCAGCCGGATCGGCGTCGCCACGTTCCATGAGACGACATTCCCGGAAACAGTTACCTGATAGGGGTTATTAGTCGGCATCACCTGTATAACCGACTCGATAAGAAGTGATGCCTGGTAGGTACATCCGGCTGGGTAGGATTTGCTACCCGAACCGGAGATGTCCAGCACATCCATCACGTAGTTAACCGCCATCGAGTTGATAGCATCAAACGAGGTTCCCTGGATAAATGTCTGCATTACAACCTCTGCCCCATAACTGCCGCCGGGCGTCCGTACTGGTCATACGAAACGAGCCGGTTATTGGTCATAACCATCATGCCCTGACCTGCAACCCCGCCGTTTATCTCTATGGTCCCGTTTTTATCTATCCTCCATCCCAGCGTGCCGACAACATAGTTCGATGACTGGATGTATGCGCCAATTTTCGCATTGGTGATCGTACCGTCCTGAATGAAGGAATCGCGGATGAAGGTCTGGCCGTTCTGAATTACGAACGGCAGTGTTACCGCGCTGCCTGCATAGCTCATTACTGCAAACCGGTCAGCGAGGAATATCACCTGAGATTGCATTCCTGACGGCGTATTCTGCACGCCCAGACCCATACCAGCGGCGTACTGCACACCGTTTGAATCTACCCCTACCTTGATGCTGTACATCGCGCTCAGGCTGCCGTTGATATTTGCAACCGCCTGCGCATTGGTTGTCACCGCCGAACTGACGCCACTGATCGTGGCTGTCAGGGAGGTAATCTGCGACGCTGTGGACTGCCGGTAATCAGCGAACGTCTGGTTGATGCTGTTGATCGAGGCGACAGCACCGTCCACCCGGGAGGACATCTGCAGCATGGACTGTGCAGTAGCTTCCCGGTCGCTGGCCGCTACAGTATCGATCCGGTCAATCTGAGCGCTGTTGGCGGCATTCACCGCTGTCAGTGTCCGGCGGGCGCTTACCTGCGCCAGTGTGTTCTGAATCAGGGCGACCGCCGTATTTTGTACGCTGCCGCTGGCCTCCGATGTCTGGCCCTCCAGCTCATCGAGCCGGGAGGCCGTAGCGCTGTCCAGCGTTGTTACCACCTGATCAAGCTCGGTGATCGCCGCGGTGTTCTGCGCGCTTTCCTCTGCTGCTGCGTCAGCTTTGCCCGCTGCCGCATCGGCTTTATCAGACGCGGTTTTCGTGGCCGCCGTCAGCTGGTTAACCGCCGTGGCCCGCGCTTCTTCCTCGGTAGCGATCGCCTCGCGCACCTCAGTGATGTCCGCTGCGTTTGCCGACGTCGATGCCTCAAGGCGGGTGACATCGGTAACCCGCGCCTCGGTCTCTGTGGCAATCACCTGGCGCAGCTGCTCAAACTGCGCCGAGTTTTCGCCCTGCTGGGCCGACTGCCGGAACGTCACCTCGGCGATAGCCAGCGCATTCTGGATAACGCCCTCGGCGGTTTCCCGGGTTGCGCCGACGGCGGCGGCCAGCTGGTCGGCATTTTCGGCAATGGTGGCGGCCATGTCCGCAACGGTCTGGCTGGTCTCGACGGCGTTCTCGATCAGGTCTTTAAAGAGCTCCGTGTCTTTAATCTGCTCCAGGATGGCGTCGGTGATATCACTGAAATCGTCGGTTGGTTTACCGGACGCCTCAACAAAATCAGACACGCCAAAGGCGTTACGGGTGCGGACGTAGACATAGTAGGTATGGTCGAACTTCAGCTGCTGGATGGTCCACTGATACCCACGTCCGAGAAATTGAGTGTTGTTTTCGATATCGACGGTTGGTGGTACTGGCGTTTCCCCGGCGTACCAGAACTCGAAGGAAGTATCCGTGGTGGCAGTGACCGACATAACCGGAACCAGCGTCGCCTGCAGCGGACCCGGGATCCACTGAACCGAATTAGGCGGACGTGGCGCACCGATAATCAGGCTGACCTGCGTCTCGGCACCTTTCATCCCGTTCTCGTTGCGTCCACGCACACCCAGCGAGTAGCTCCCAGCATTCAGACCGTAGAACTCATAGCGAAACTGGTCGGTTTCGTACTGCGCAACGACTGCGCCAGCCTCGTTATAAACGCAGAGCTCAAACACCAGCTTTTTAGTGGTGGTGGCCGTTTCCCACGTGGCAGTAACCTGCACGGTCTCGCTGTTGGTATTCAGGATGCGCAGGTTTTCAATGTTCGGGACCCGGTACCCGTTCAGGGTGTCATTCGGGATATCAAACACTGCGCCATCATCAACAATAGCCTGCTTGTTCGGGTCATGCTGACCCGCAGTGATACTGTAAACGGAGTTATTTTCCGTCTCGGCGATGCTCAGAATGCGGAATAACCGGACCGACACCTCGCTGGTGGAGATCGCAAAAACGGTGCCGTCACGTACCCAGGCGGGCGCATTGCGCAGGGTAATGTTGCGGCCCGCAGCGCTGGCGATCTCATGCCTGCCCATCTTCCCGGTGCGATCCATAATCGACATGCTGTCGCCCGGCGATACCAGTTCAGAAACGTCAGCATCAACAGAGATTACTTTCCCTGAATGTGCCATGATGCGCCCACCCAGGCGCGTCCCGGCATAGTTGTTGTCCATGATCTCAACAATATCGCCGGGTGTGAACCCAATGGCATCGCGCGCCATCTGGAATGTTAAGCGGCTGCTCTCCCGCTTTGCCGTTTCCAGCAGCCATTTCCCGGCGCGCCATGCCTGCCCGCGGGATGTACAGCCAAACGCCTCCAGCGTGGTCTCGTTATATATGCCCCGGGCGATCTCGTCATCGTCAGAAACGTACTCCTTCACCTGTTCCCAGCCGTTATCCGGATCAGTCCAGGAAACCACCACGGCATTGTATTTTTCGGCGCGCTTAACAGAGCTACGGGAAAACTTGCCGTCAACCACTCTGGCGTTTGTGATGGTGGCGATCGGGTCCTGCGGCGCGTCCAGCATGACCGTCAGGCGCATACCATCCCACAGCGCAATACCGCGGAACATGCCCGCGATTTTATCCAGCAGCTCGCGCGCGCTGATTTGTTCGGTTACATAGGCGTTAAGCATCAGGCGGGGTTCGAGCCCACCGTAGCCGTCGTTTACCAGCTGGTCGCAATACTGCGACAGAACGTAGAGCATGCCGTCATCAACATCGATATAACCGGCACGCCGGGCCAGGCCAAACCGCTCGTTTTTCACCAGCTCGCGAAAAAGCCAGGCGGGGTTGTTGGTCCATGCCTTTTTGAAGCCGCCCAGCCACAGCCCGGAATAGGTGCGGGCTACCGGATCGTAATTATCCGGCACATCGACAATCAGCCCGCGCAGATGATAGGTGCGGTTCGGTGTGTCAGTGTACTGGTCACGGTCGATAACGGCCCCGACCATAGCCGAGAACGGGTACGACAGGTTGTCGTCAGTGATTTCGGTGTAGCTGTTCCAGATGGTGCCGTTCGCCAGCAGGTCGCTGACGCTGTCCGGGGTAATGCGGCGGACACGGATATCGAACGGTTTGATATCCGGGGCATCGATAGTGTGCGCCTCCAGATATTCACCGGAGATCTTGCCGGTAATATTTACCGTCTTCTGAATTTCCCACGCGCCGTTAGCCGTGCGGGTTTCAATCACCAGGGTAACAGTGCTGTTTTGCTGATTGCCCTTGGTGTCCTGCTGCACCAGCCCGGTGACGCCAATATTCAGGCGCACGCGGGTTACATCTGAGTCGCTGACGGTACGTACCAGCGGCGTATCAAAGGTTACATCCGCATTAATGATGGTTGATGCCTGGACTGCAGCGAAGCCATTAATCGGACTCTGAAACTCTGAGCCCGGCCGCCAGGCAACGCTGATGCCGGGAATGCTGATATTACCGCGGGCATCGGTAACCGGCGTCTTGTTTAGCATAAATGAGGACAGGTGCTCCTGATCCACCGGCCCGTAAATTGGCCCCTCGGTGATGAGATCCAGCACCTGGTAAAACTGTTTGGATTTGAGGTTATCGTCGAGGAGTTTGGGGGTTTTTGCTTTGCCGCCGCCAGAAGACATATGTTCACCTTAACTGATAGAAATATCCCAGTCCTGGTTATTCGACGTGTCGATGCCGAGGGATACCACGTTGGGAGCCACCACCATTTCACCCAGCAGAATCGGGACCGGATGACCCTGGCCGACACGGCTCTCGGTGCTGGTGAATGAGTTGTTGGTAATGGTGTTGTTTTCCGCTGCCTCGGCTGAGGTTTTGGTTTTCATGTTGCGGGACATGTACAGCGAGTAAGCAACCGAAGCGACTGACATCGTGATGGCCACGATGGCAACAATGGTGCCGGTTTCCAGCCCCGCCCCCTGCACAACCGGGACAAACGTTATGGTGGCTCCGCTATCCAGCTGGCGGTCCATGTGTAAGCGCGCGTTATCATCGTCCAGCTCATCACCATCAACGCGGATCTGCACAGGCGTCGCCAGAAAGGCTTTCTTGAAGGTGCGATCCTGCGCCAGCAGAAGGCGCAGACCCTGCGCAGGCGTATCGACGGCTAATTCGATTTCGCTGAAATGTCGGCGTAAATGCCCGCTAAATTTAAATCGGAGCATCGTTCGAGCCTCCATATAGAATGGGTTTGCCTCATAAATGCCAGGCGGTAATCCTCGCGCCTGCTGAGGTGCCCGGCGCAGTCGTGATGAAGCACCTTGCCGCTTTCAAGCAGGATCATCGCGTGGCAGGGGTCAGCGCCCGGGAATGGCTGGCGGATGATCACATCGCCGGGCTGTGCATCGCTGGCAGGGATCGGGTGAAAGCCATTGGCTGCCATATTTTTGATGTAGAGGTTTTCACCACGCAGCCACCAGCCATCTGTCCGCTCAAAGTCCGGCAGATCCACACCAGCCAGGTGATAGGCGTCGCGAAACAGCGTGTAGCAGTCTGTGACGCCATGCTGAAACCGGCGACCCAGCAGATGTGGTACCGGGCGGAACTTACGCAGCGCACCGTTGCATGCCAGCCACCAGGGCAGACCTGTTACAACCTGCGCCTGGCGGTCAGCGCCGGACAGCACCGGGGAGTTCATCGGGTGTGAGTGAAATATGGCGGTCACCTCGCCCTCTTTCTCCGCCGCCAGCCAGTCGTCATCGCTGATCCGGAAATGGCTCTGCGGACTGGGGTGAATGTTGCGACAGTGGAAAAGCCGGGTGCCATCGATGATCAGGCCGCACACCTCATCCTGCGACGTGGCCGCATAGTCGAGTAATTCCTGCATCAGGACACCTTCTGGGAGCCGGGGAAGCTACTGATTGGCATCGGCTCAGGACGCGGGTAACGGAAGCGGCAGCCGGAACGGCGGTGTGAGCATTTATCTTTTGCTGGATCGGTGGTGGGGTTATCACGCTCATCTGCAACCGGCGGACCGTCATAGTTACACCCGGTACCGCGATACTGCCACTGGCATACGTCGGCCAGAATGGTGCGCGCCGGGATGATGGCGTTATCGCAGTCCACGGGCGTCGCCAGCTCATACGTCACCTGCTCGAACGTCTCTTCTGTCATCCCCTCCACAACGTAGCGCGAGACCGCCTCCATTGTCGGGTTTGCGTCCGGGTTGCCGTTCGGGAAGTTCACCGCATCCAGGTATTTAACCGGCACCTGCCGGCGGGTGACCACCACGCCGTAGAGATCATTAAAATCGTGGTTAATGCCGTAAATAAGTCCGGAAATATTCGCGACCGCCATTGTGGGCCGGGCGTAGGTGCCCTCGTTTTTAAACTCAAAGCCCTCCACGGCGATCGGGTATGCCGGGTAAGCGAGGCCACGCCAGATGACATCGCCGAAATAACCGTTCGTGCCGGAATGAAAGCGGAGAACGTCGCCGCCGAATGGCTGCAGGTCAACCTCAAAGAGATCGATAAACGCGCCGACTCCGGCATCAACGCTGTCGATAATTAGCTCTGGTGGAATGTCGCGCACGAAAATCTCCCATAAAAAAAGCCACCCGGAGGTAGCTACTGATCGTTTATCAGGATTTTCAATAGAGTGAAGTAAGGTTAGGCTGAACTTTCGACTATAAAAGGAAGTTCAGATGTCCGGACTTGTAAACCCGAAAGACTCACCTGAAGAATCAGCATATGCGCTACTAATTGAATTAGTCAGGGCTCAGAGAGTGCCTGTTTATTCAGGCGGGGATATTTCTAACCTGTTGTCGATGTATAGCCAGGCGGTACAACACTTTAAGAAAGAAAATGAAGGCAAGAGCTAGCTTTCATCAAACAATTTAAGAAAGCTTTTACGAACGGATTCGGCAACGGCTATAGCCTTCTCCGTTCGTTTATCCTCGTTCCATGTCAGTATGCCCTCGAGTTCGCGAGAAAGAGTTTTAGAAGCCTCCTCAATCACACACTCAGGTAAATCAAAAAATTTCATAGCTTTTTCCTTATCGTGGTACCTGTTCAAATGTGGCCGTCAGTTCGTACAGCGGCCCGTTCTTGACCATGCCCCAGGATCGACAGACAAACAGCGCCTGCACCCCCGTATCGGATGGCGTCCAGTAGAAGGACTCGACCGCCATACGCGCCCGGAGGAAGGTTTCTGCCTCCTTAGCTGCATTAGCCCTGCACGGGCCGCTTACGCCCCGGAAAACCAGGCTGTATTTCGCCATCAGCGGATTTATGCCCTTAACCTGCCGCTGCTCGTACCCATCGCCCAGCTTAACTACGGCTACGTTCGGTGTGCGATCAACGCTGTAGCTCCGCTGCGGCGTCCAGGAAAATACTTCTGCCATCATTTCCTCCGGAGGACGCCATTTGGACGTTGCTGGTCGATCAGCATTTTCAACATATCGTTGTTCCAGACCTTACGCATTCTCGCTAATTCCTCATCGCTTATTCCGCCAGTAGTATTGATGGTGAGGTTCATTACCGGGTTGAATGATGTAGCACCACCAGCCTTATCGGCCGGAATAACCTTTCCTGACTGGTTCGGAATGAACATCTGCTGACCACCTGCCGTCTGGAATATCTCAGACTGCCCGTTTTCATTGATCCGGTAGGCATTACCAGCGGAGACGTTGCCGCCGTAGCGACGCGCACCAGCTACCGCCATGCCTTTAGCAGCCAGTAGCGATCCCGCGTATGCTGTCTGTCCTACAGCGTTAGCACTTCCCATTGTTGCAATAGAGGCGCTAATTGCCGCCGGAGCCCATGCGGAAGCCGCCGCAGTTGCCTGGGCCATAGTTGAAGCCAGGGATGCAGCGGCGGCTGCCTGGCCCATCAACTGGCTTTTAACCCATTCCATCCCCATCTGTACAAGACTGCTGACGACACCATTCAGGATGGTGGTGCCGATATTGGCGAAGGCCTCCTGAAGGCTTTGCGTTCCGCTAAGCAGGCCGGTAATGGCGCTACTCGCACCGCTCTGGAGGCCATCAAGTGAAGAAGCCAGCAGCTCATTAGCCTGGTTCTGGTTGCGGAAGATCTCCCACTGCGCTGCAATACGCTGCTGCTCATATTCCGTATCTGCAGCGTTCTTTAGCTCAACAGCCTGCTGGTGCGCCAGCACTCCCTGCTGCTCAAACTGCTGAATAAGCGCCAGCTGCTGTGCGTGCTGATTGGCAAGCTGCTGGACGGGGTCAACCTCTCCGGCAGCTGACTGCTGCGGTGTTACTGCCTGTCCAGCCCGGATTTTTGCAAGGTTCACCTGGTGTTGTTGCTCTAGACGCTCTGCGGTCCGGTTATATTGTTCCTGCCCCATCGTTTTTGCGTTAAAAGCTGTCTTTAGGTCTGTAACATCCTGTGCATAAGAAGCATTTTCCCGAGACTCTGGTAGCAGCTTTTCGGCCGCTGCCTGCGCCTTCAGAGCATTCGCTGTGTCCCATTTTTTTGCAGCGTATTGACCAGCAAGCTTTATCTGTTCTTCCGACGCGGCCTTACCAAGCGACTGCTGCGCATTAAGGATTGCCTGCTCCCTGCTTAAATTTGCTGTAGAGTCCGCTGCTAACTCTGACTCTTGTTTCAAGCTCGCAAGCTTTTGTGAAATAGCCTCCTGCTGTGAAGCTAACTTTTTCGCTGCGGAAGTAGCATCTTCAGTTGCCTGCTTAGAATTTCTCTGCGCCTGCTGTGCATCAAACTCAGCACCAGCACGCTCTCTGGCCATACGCACATAGCTTTCAGTGTCATCTGGTGTAGAGCCATTTTTCTCAGCAAGACTCCTAATATCTTGCTCAGCTTTCAATTGCGCTCTTTTTCGATCATTGAGTTCGCTCTGGAGAGATATCTGCTCCTGCTGCTTATCGAGGTATTGCTGGATATCCTCAGGGCGATCTACCTTCAGGCTTGTTGAGTTGAATTTCTCCTTTGCGTTTGAGGCAAAGTTAATCATCTGCCCAAGACGCCCCATCATCCCTGCCGCTACACCAGCTTCATCGCCATCCCTGCGTAGCAGATCAATACCCTGTCGCATCGTTCCGTTAAGTGTCGCACGACCTATATTGATGGCGCTTTGAGTCTGGCTATAGCGCCGCTGGGCTTGCTCCAAGTTAAAAGTGGCAATTGCTAAACGATCTTGCGCGCCGCCAAGCGCATCTGCAGCCTGCCTTCCTCGAGTCGTCCCGGTACCGTACTTTTCGATTTCGCGTTGTTGGAACTGTACTGATGCTGTGGCCTTATCAAATTCTTTTCTGGCATCAGCAACGGAATCGCTCAGCTCGGGCAGGTTTTCACTGAGTTTGCCAATTGTGGCTGCGAGTTCTGCGTTAGACATTGCCTGGAATTTAGCGCCAAGCTCATTCACGCTATCAGCCAGTTTATTCGCCTCGTCTTTTGCCTCTTTTGCTCGCTGAGCAAAGTAAATAATTGCGCTTGCAGCCAACATGGCCAAGCCAGCAGGGCCGCCAATCAACCCCAGTGCCCTGGCTCCAAGCGTTCTTATTGTTATGGCTGCGCGATCTGCGGCCGCGGTTGCTGCTGTTTGAGCCGTTGTGTTTGCTGCCAGCGCTCGGTTGTAATTATCCGTGGCAGTTGCTGCCTCTATCCGCGCAGCAGAAAGCCGTACTTCTGCTGCAGCCAGACTTGTGCTATTAGCTGCAGCGGCTTTCATCATCTGGGCTAATCTGACCTCATCGAGAGCTCTGTCTTTTGCTACTGTGGCAGCTCGAAGATCAGAAGTGGCTTTAAGAGCTGCTGCTTGTGCGGCCTGGTTTTCCGCAACGGCTTGCTCCCTACTCGCCAAGGCTGCTTTTATTTTGGCAGTGGTAGCCATTGTCAAAGCGCCAACATAGCGGCTTCCCATTAAAGCAGCTACAGCAGTAAGCACGGCGCTAAGACCGCCAATGTTGTCGCTCATGGCAATAATGGCGGTATTGAATATTGCTACTGTGGTTTTAACTGAGGAGCTCTCACCAAAGAACTTTGTAATGTTATTGCCTGCAACCTGCATTGCCTGGCTAATCGTCGTAGTGGTTTTGGCAAACTCCAACCCTATAGATGCCCCTTGGGATAAAAGCCCGTTAACAACAACATCAGTAGTGAGTTTTCCCTCAGCGGCCAGCTGACGCATCTGACCGATCGTGACCCCCATGGAGTCAGCAAGAGCTATTATCAGGCGATTACCGTTTTCATTCAGAGAGTTGAACTCTTCACCACGTAAAGCACCAGAGGCCAGCCCTTGTGATAACTGAATGATGGCATTCTCCGCTTCCTCTGCCGAAGCACCGGAAACTACAAAACCTTGGTTGATAATCGTTGTGAGTTTTACAAGGTCCTCTGCGCTGGTGCCGTACTGGCGGGTTGCTCGCTCCAGTCTGGCATAGAGAGACGCGGTAGCCTCCAGGCTGGAACGCGTTTGCTGAGTAATGTTGAATACCCGCTCTGTAACGTCCACCAACTCTTCATTTGGCCGCAGTGCGTTTGCTAATTTGTTGTTCAGTTCGGTCCATGCATCGGCATATTGCGACACCTGGTTAACAGAAAGGATCGCCATTACAGCCGCGGCAATTTTACTCAATTCGCCCAGAGAAGAAGAAAGTGATTGTGCCGCATCATCAGCTGCACCAAATCCATCTTCCATGTTGTCGGTAGCCTTGGTAACGTCCTTATCAGCGGTCAGTAACTGGGCGGTGTCAGCCTTAATAATGTATTCGATAGTTCCAAGGTTTTCTGACATCTTCTTTTCTCCAGGCAATAAAAAAACCCCGCCGTAGCGGGGTTCAATCTTTTATACATCAGCTAAATGAGGCCAGCTTTTTTTCGTGCCTCTTCCAGATACTCTTCATCTGTTTTTTCGGGGCCCGCTGGCTGAGGGTGCATTCTTGCCCACTCTTTTAGCTTATCGCTTAGCGCATATATAATTTTGTCAAAGTTCTTTTGATGTCTGTGAGCACCTGTAACATTCGCACCAAGTTTTAAAGCAGAGTCAATCCCAACAATGCAAGCTTCGGCTCCATCTGCATTCACAACAATTGAAACGTTTTCCCCCCAAGAAAAAAGGGACATACCAGCGCTTACGGAAACACGCTTAAGTGCGTCATCTTTTTGCTTAATAGTCATACCTACTGCCGGTATTGCTTCCAGCAATTGTTCATAAACAACGGTATCTGAATAATGGAACCTTTGTTGGGTTGATTGGCTCGCAAAACTCATTTCAATATCCCCACTAGTAAAAGATCAGGTTTACCCTAACAGGCACAGCGATAAACGAAAGCCAATTTTAAAATTTCAGCAGCCAATGGTTTCACCAGCGGCAGTAACCGTGCACATATTACCGTCACTGTCAGAGGTGTGGCAGCCTGAATTATCGCACCAACTTTTGACTGAGTACTCGTTGCCCTCACTGTCGCTGGAAAAAGCCTCACTCACTCCGTCAGCATGCTCTCTCGTTCCGGATGTAACTGAGTAGTTGTTACCCTCAGTATCGTATGATGAGACGGTAGTGTCGCCGTTTGAGTCAACGTCTGTGCTGGTACAAACCTGATAGCCGCTATCACCAGTGCATTCATCAGCACTGGCTGAAGTTACAAAGAAGATAAGCAGAAGGGATAACAAGATTTTCATGCTATTTGCCTTAACGAATGTGGATGAGGCTAATCCTATCAGGTGAGCACGACAGCGCAACGTGATGCCTGATTTTTTGATTTCAGATGAAAGATACAAAAAAGCCACCCTGAGGTGGCTTAATTATCAGTTAGCGTTTTCGCAACCCGGCTGGCTACGGTCAATTACCGAGGTGCCTTCGATACGGTAGCCAATCTGGCCAACAATAAACGCGTGATTTAGCTGCGTGACAACAACGTCAGACAAAGCTACTGCGCAGCGGTTTTTTTCGATTGCGCGATCCATTGCAGTCTTAACGTTTGGAATGCCCAGCGGGAAGATAAATACTGGTGCTGTATCTTCACCAGTGACCCGCGCGCCTTTCACAAATTTAGCAGAGTTCAGGTTATAGTTTTTGGTGCTGCCAACAGTCATGTCAGCAACACGGATTGTACAGCCAGATAATAAAAGCGCTCCAAGCGCAACAGCAACTACCTTTTTCATTAGATGTTTCCATTGATTGCAATCAGAAACATCTTAACATCACTTCCCTGCCATTGGCGGGCTACCAAAGTTAGTAGAAATTTTCAGGTAAGTTTGAATTTTAAACGGACGTGAACTACATGCGATTCCTTTGCGTGTCGATTTCAACCATCTTGTCAGCCCAGTCCATGACCTCATCATAGGCCTCTTCCGTCGGGATCTTGTCTTTCTCTTTCGCCGGAAACTTGGCATTCATTGCGGCGCGGAAACTGGTCATTGTCATGTTCCAGGCGTCCGACTCGCTCATGCCGAGGTGAGCAACAGCAGTGTAGACGAATGACCGGGCATCAAATTTATTAGAATATTCATTATTCCGGCCCTTTAGTTGCTCCGGCGGCTGGTCGCCCATGACGCCGTGGCGGATCAGATGCCTCGCCAGCTCTATCACGTCGTGAACTGCCAGCCGGCCGGGTCGATAGGACAGCTTGCCTTTTGCGGTAATGATGTACACACCTATTAGCTGGCTGATGTTCTCTGTACAGCAGGCGGTAACCACCCGGGCCGCCGCCGCCGCCATCTCAGCAAAGCAGCGGGCCAGCACGTCACGCATGATGCTCGGCTCGCTAATACGGTGCGTCGGGTAGTGCCCGGCGTGCACGGTGACGAACAGCCTGACGATATCCTCTGGCGCGCCGATCCGCGACATCGCCAGAAAAGAGGGGTTGAGGAATATCTCGCGGCCACCAGCGCGGATCACCGCCTGGCCGATATCAGTGATGACCTGCATAAAACCTCAAAGGGGCCGAAGCCCCGTAATTATGCTGTGACTACGACGTTTGCGAAACCAGACGATACGCTGCTGGCCGCTGGGGATGACACAACGCAGGCATAGGTGCCGTCGTCTGCCGCGGTCACACTGGCTTTGTTGTACGTTGCTGACGTCGCCCCGCCGATATCCTGACCGTCCCGCTGCCACTGATAGCTCAAAGGAGAACTGCCGCTGGTGGTGGCCGCCACGTTCAGCGTCAGCGTGTCGCCCTCCTCCAGCGTCAGGCTCTGCGGCTGGGTCGTGATAGTGATGGTATCACCCACGTCGCGCACATCGACCAGGCCCGCGCTGGAGGCTTCCAGCGACCAGGTTGCGACATCATCGTGTGGCGATTCGTCCTGCCAGCTCGTGACAAGGAATGGCCCCTCGGTGATATCCAGCGGGGAAATGATTTTCAGCCAGACATACGGCTGGTTGCTGGTTTCCGCTGATGGGTTGTAGACATGGCGTTTCATGGCCCGCTGGCCGTAGATCGCCTCCTTGCGGCTTACACCGTCACCGGAGAAAGACACGTTTTTATAGGTGGTGACGTTCTCCTGGGTAAACGCCGCGCTCTGGTCACCCGTTGCGTCGGCAGTCTCCCACTCCACGCCCGTGGTTTTGCCGCGCATCATACCGAGGCGCTTGTACTGGTTCGCTGCTGGCTGAACCTCAGGGCAGCCGATCGCGTAATAAACGGCGACAGCGAGCCCTGTGAAAGCACCTGATTCACATCCGGCCATAAGTTTTTACTCCGTTACTGAGAAATGATGGTTCTGAAGTTGATTTCGAAGGCCACACGGCCCTCTTCGGTTCTGAAGGCGGGAATGCCGCCGACTGGCTGCATCAGAATGATGCATTCGGTCTGATGCTCCAGGCTCATGGCCCGGCGGATGGCATCAGCATTATTTTCCACGGCATCGACACCGGGATCGTTCTGGCCGGCCAGCAGGATGATGCGGAAATAGTCGCGGGAGACCGCCTCCTCGTCACTTCCTCCGCCGTTCTGCTGAATGATGAGGTAGCGCTCGTTCTGTGAATCCGGCCGTTCAGAAAAAAAGCGCTTCTGCACGCGATAACCCGTATCGAAACCATGATGCCGGAGCCAGGCGCGCAGGGCGTCATACACCTCGTTGCGGGTCATAGCTTGTACCCTCGCCGTATGGTGGCCCGGATATCGTTTATTCCGTCACGCTCGAAGCCTTTACGCAGGAAGTCGGGCTCGCCGTTCGGATCCCAGTAGTTGCCGTTGCCGTTCGCGCGCGGCTGCCCTTTAAGCGTGCCTGGTGCTGCGTTGACCCGGGCGGCATAGCTGGCAGTAAAGCCGACACGCCCGGTCATGCCGCCGGGGATGGGGCGCAACTCACGAAACTGGCTGTTCACCAGCGTGGAGGTATCCATCGGCGTTATCTGTGCTGAATAACCCATCCCGACTATCATCACCTCGGTGATCACCCGCTCTGTCACCGGCCCGGCAACCTGACCAAGCAGTTTCTTGGCATTCATTTGTACGCGCTTAATGCCTTTTACGGGCATAGTCACCTCATGTCATGATTTGGTAGTCAGGGTCTTCGCCGAAAAAGCTCATATCATCGCTGCGCACGGCAACAATTTTGTCAGCAGATGCCTTAAGCGGATCTGACTGACTCCTGGTATCACCATGCGCGATATAATCATCGCGCTGCGGCAGGCGCATCAGCACACCGTTCAGCTTCGACTCGGTATAGATAGTCTGCTGACAGACGAACTCTTTCCCGCTGTCGTCCGTTACGGTTTTAGCCTCGGATTCCCATGTGCTCGCTATAAGGTAGGGCTCACCATACTGATAGCTGTTGCTCCAGTCGTCATAACCGTTAAGTGGATAAACAGTGCAGAGGTTGGTGTAGACCCATTCTGATGTGGCGCTCAAGGCTCCTCCCAGCGGAGTACTTCCGGCTTTGTGGCGGCGACCTCGCGGCAGAAGATGAACCACTCGCCGTTGCTTTTGACGTAGCCGGTCACCCTCCTGCCGCTGTCAGTCAGCACCCAGACTTTCGTAGACGGCTCCGGCAGACGCTGCTTAACGGATATCAGGGCCATCAGCGGCCCCCGTTGCTCATACAGCCGCCCTTGCCGATCCAGATACCGCCGAATGCAGGGGTAGCAGTCGGGTCGGGCGGGATGAGCGTCGTCGCGCAGCCGTGTTTATCCAGCCCGCGCAGCAGGTTCAGCGCGCCTTTCCAGCGATCGGAAAAAGACTGGTAGCGGAACGACCGGGAAGCGCCGTTTGGCGCGGTCTGGCTGGACAGATATTTATCACCCTGCCCCAGCCCCATTAGCGCCAGCAGGTACAGCTGGATAAGCATCGCTGTAGCGGTCGGATAATGCAGGCTCAGGCACGTTTCGATGCCGTTTACCTGCTCCACCAGCGCCGCCAGCACGAAATCAGGCAGGGTAATCCCCTGACCGCTTAGGTACTGCTGCGCCTGTTCGGGATTTACCATGGCTGACTCCTGAAATAAAAAGCCCCGCCGGAACGGGGCATAAAAAACCGCCTTAGCGGCGGCTGTTATTCAGCGGGGAAGAGTTTTTCGAACTCGCCTTCCGGCAGCAGTTCCGAAAGCTTTTCAGCACCCAGGGTGCCTTTAAACTCGATACCCAGCTCTTTCAGGCGATCGGCGATAATCTCCTTACGGGATTTGCCATCGTTCCCTGCACCGGGCGTTGCCGGGGTAAGCGCACCACCAGCTTCGCCACGCATCAGGCGGACGTTGGACTTAAAAGCCGGGTTAAGACTTTCAAACTCCACGATATCCCCGACCACAACGCCGAACCACGGGCGGATCACTTCGTACTTAGCCATTGCGTATCCTTAGGCAGCTGCGCCGTAGACAACGCCGGACAGGCCTTCTGCGTCTGCGGTGATCTGCAGGCCTTCAGCAGACATGATCTGGAAGTTGTAGTTAACGTTCGGCAGCGGGCGCGGCAGCGGCACAATGCCCTGAGCCATGCCCACCAGTGGAGAGATCACTTCTTTGCGGCGCTGGTACGCCAGGAACTCGTTATCTTTGAACGCAAAGGTCGGGCGGATCTCTTTGACAGGTGCAAACGGCATTACAGCATTCAGGACGTTGCCGCTGACCACACCATTCACCACATACGGCTGCATGAGGTTTGCCCAGATCTCCGGGCTCACCCACATGATATCGTACTGTGCGACGCGGTTAGCGCGTGCTGTTGAGCCGAAAGCCCCCTTACCGAAGAACGCGATCATTTGCGTTTGATTAGCGCTGGTCAGGTCGATATTCGCGCCACCTGCACCGGAACCAAGATTAATACGCCTGGTGTTACGGTGATTACGCATGCCCTGGGCTTTATAGCCCTGCACCTGAATATTGCGGTCGCCGTCCAGATAGTACGAAACGCGGCGTTTATTGACCTTTTTCAGCTTCGCAGCCTGTGAGTCCAGCACCAGATCGATACCAACAGAGCTCATGCCTACAACGTTACGCCAGTTCACACCGTAACCGGCAGTGAACACCGGGATCGGATCGCCGTCGTTGTCATAATCAGTCTGGTCGAACGAGAACGGGGCCTGACCGTCAATCGTTACTTTCACATCATCAGCAATATCACCAACGACATTATAGAGTTTGACGGTCTTACCGACCGACAGCACGGTTTGCACGCCAAGCAGATCGTTGACGATTTCGATGCCGACCTCCTGATCGCGCAGCTGGATGACCTGGCGGTCAATCTCAGCCCAGAACTCGCGGGAGAAGCCGCCTACAGCGTTACACGCCAGCATGTCCGGCGTCATGTGAGCACGGTTGGTGGCGATCATCGCATTGTGCTGGGCGTTCCACATATTGCGGTTAGCCCATAGCTCATTCCAGTGGCCAACAAGGCGGCTGTTAGCCGCCAAGGTTTCTCGTGAAAAGTACATGTGCGTTTATCCTTGAATTACGCGCCAGCGGCTGCGGCGGCAGTGCCGACACGCATACGAACGCGGATGAAATCGGTAGTGCCTGCCGCAATGGTGGCTTCGTCCTGGCTGTAGCCGATCACCGCGTCGGTGTCGTCGGTAGCCAATGTGAACTGGCCAGCAGCACCAAGCTTGATCGGGCTGTCTTTTTTGTACGCGCCAGGCACGCACAGCAGCGCCAGTTCGCGCCCCTCTTCCACATAGTTCCCCACAGCGGAATCACCTTCCGGGACGGCGTCACGAATGTCCAGGCCCTGATGGTAGGCGCAGTCAATAATGTAGAGGCGTCCGGTCAGCGCGGTAGCCTGCGCAAACACGTCTTCGCCATTGATGATCGCCGCGGTGCCCGGCAGCAGGGCAGCAGCAGTGGTACGGGTTTCAGTCTTGTAGAGCGACTGCCCGTCGATATTTACGCGACGATAGCGGGATGCCATGCGCGGTCTCCTTTAAAGTTGGTTACGGGCCGGTTAAGCCTGGAAGTGAGCGGACGGATCAGGAGCGCCGGTTTCGCCAGGCGTCTGCGCGGAATTACCACCCAGCGGTGCGGCAGTACCCAGCTTGCTGTACATCTCTTTCAGTGCCGGGCCTGACAGGGCGTTAGCCACGAGTTCGCCGTGTACCGCCTGCACAGCGTCACGCATCGTCTTTTCTTCAGCGCGCGAATTAGCAGTAAGGGTTTCGGCAAGCTGCTGGTGGTTGGTCTGAAGGGCTGTGATTTGTAACTCAAGAGGCTCAATCGCCTTTTTAGTATTGGTAGCTACAGCCTCACCGATCATGGTGCCGATTTGTTCCATTTCTTCTTTGGTTAAAGGCATGTCGCCCTCCGTTTGGTGGTTGGTTGCAGGCTGATCCTGCGGAGTGAAAAAAGATTTGAATTTGTTGGTTACGACAGCGACCCAGGACTCCTGGCGGGCTACCGGCGTTCCGGTGTCGTCGAAGGTGATTTTCCCGCCCTCTGACGTATAGCCGAACACCTGGGCGTTGCCCCCGTTACGGATGATGACCACCTGGCTGTCGGTGAAGTCGGCCACCCAGGCGTATTCATTCTCGCCGGGCGCGAACCGGGCCTTAGCCGCACGGTCTAGACGCTGCTCGCGCTCCCGGTAGGATTCGCCCATCAGCGCGCCGGAGTTAACCTTCAGGGGAGTCGCATTGTCAGCATTGACCATCAGGCCGACGCCCTGCTCTGGTGTGGCCGCGCCAACCTCATGCAGCAGGATGGCGTCATGATCCATACCGTGAATCTTTGCCACCCACTCTGCACCCAGCGCCTTCTGCTCTTCATTGGCTTCGAGCTGGTCGAGGAATACCGCAACGCTGGTGTGAATCGGCGGCACATCTTCGCCACGTTCGATAGCTGCCACGCGCTCGAGTAGTTCGCGCCCGCCTTCTGACTCGCTGGCTTTGTTAACATCCACCCATTTTTCCAGGTAGATGCGGTTACCGGATTTCTTGACGTTGCGGTTCCACGCACCGACAAAACCAACGTTTAACCCTTCCGGGGAGAAGGCGGACACGAACTTGCCATTAACCTGCGGATGGCCCAGCGGGGCCAGCGTGCCTTCCAGACCGGCGTAGTGCGCGTCAATTTCGCTGGCGGAATACAGGCCGCCGTTCATAACGACATTGGCCGGTAGCGTATAGCTGGGCAGAACGAGATGATCACGCTCGTTGTGCACTTCCCGGCGAATAGTCTGGCTGTTCACCCGCGTGGTGACGTTGATTTGCATTGTCATAGTAGTTTCTCGTTTAAGCGGCCCGGTGGTGGCCGCAGTCGCAATGGTTGGCGACAAGACCGGCTTTCTGAGCCTTCTCCAGCCGCTTCTTCGCCATGTCGATGACGTTCGGGTTCAGCGGCCTGCCGTCGGCATCCACCAGCACCGCTACCTGTGTGCACTTGCAGTTAATGGCGTTACCGTCAACGCTGTACCAGTCCCGCAACTCTTCGGTTGTGTAAAGGTGGGCATGGCGTAGCGCGTGTTTGCGGCGTGTCGTCGGGCTAAGTGCGGAAAGGTGCATCTGTCGCGTCATGATGCCGTACTGGGTTTCGGCCTCGTCCGACTCATCCCAGCGGGCGCGACGCAGCGCCGTGGTTATTTCGGTCCGGGCGATACGCTTTGCGCGCCCGATTTCCATCCCGGTCTGCTCAGTAAGTCGCTTGGCAATATCACGGGGGATTTGCCCGCGGCCCATGCCGTCGGTAAGGATCCGCGCCATGTCCGACTTCGTCCGCGCGCTGAGGTTTTTCATCTCCTCAAATACACGGGTGCGCACCAGCAGCAACCGGCGCTGATAGGGTTCGCTCAGCAGCAGTTGCTGGAGATTCTCCCGCCCGGCGGCGTACACCGCTGACTGCTGCGACAGACTGGCGAACTCCTGCGCCGTGCCGCGCTGGTACGCCTGATTAACGTAATCGCGCCAGAACCAGAAATTCGTTTCGTTACCGCCATAGAGGATCTCATCCACCAGCGCGGAGGCGTTCTCCAGCAGCATGGACAGAAGCGAGGTATCAAGGTCGAAGGTGTAGCGAAGGTTTACTGCTGGTGATGCGGGTATGCGGTCGAGGATGCCATGGTAGGCTTTTGCGATACGCTTGATCCGCCTTGAGAACTCATTCATAGCGCCGCGCTCGAGGCGGTCTGCCCCCGTCGGGTCGCTAAGATTTCCGGGCAGAATCGGAGGTTTTATCCTCTTCGTCTTCTTCTTCATCATCATCCTCTCCCAGCGGTTCAGGTGATCCCTCATACCCGGCGGCCACGCGGATTTCCTCGCCCGTAAACGGCTGCTCACCACTGGCTACAGAAGCGCTGTTGATCTCGGCCATGAGTTTGGCGGATGCCATCTTCTCAGCGCCGGAACTGGCGTTCAGGTCATCCCAGATAACCGTTTTCTGTGGTACCGCGTCGAGAATGCCCAGCAGCACCAGCTTGTCGCACAGGTCCTCAATATCAAACGACAGATCACCGCGCCGGGACTGGCAGCGCCCATTGAAGTAGCGCTGGTCCTCAGTGCTGGCCCGCTCGCCCGTCTGCATGCCTACAAGGATTTTGGTCGGGATATCCAGCGCAGCTCCCGCTGTCTGCAGGTTTACGTTGTAAGTTGGCCCGGGGTCGGCGACAGAGGACACTAGCGGCGTCACCGTTGCGCCCTGGGTGGTCAGCAGCGCATCGTTGCCGCGGTTAACCTCAACAGCAGCTTCATTGAACTTCTCCTGCAGCTCATTGACATCAACATTGTACATCGAGGCCAGGTTGCTGAAGTCGATCTCTTTATCGAAGTTGATATTCAGCTGGCGCGCTGCGTTCTTCAGGAAGGATTCACCGCTGCCGCCCTCCACCTTCTCCAGGCTGACAAAGGCGTTATAGGCTGGCTCCAGAAAGCCGATCGCATCACTCGAGTAATCGCCCAGGACAAACACGCGGTCGGGATGCACATCCACGCGCCGGGTGCTGCCGTTCGGAAGGCGCTCTACGTATCCCCACATTTTCGGCTGCCCGTAGGTACGGGAGTTCAGCCCCGTATCCCATTCTTTGACCACCAGCGCGCCTGCCCAGGCAACAGTGATCTTCTCGAGGCCTTTGCCTTTGGTGGCGGGCTTATTCCAGTCCAGATTATCGCGAATGTGCAGCAGGATGCCGGAGTAGCGGCCCACCAGCCGCCGCAAATCAGCTTCGGCAAAGGTGCGCCAGAAGCGATGGGTAAAGACGGCTTTCGCCTTGCTCTCCCATGCAGTTACCTTGCGCGTTTCGTCAGCCTTTTCGCCCTCGATGATCTCCGGGTTGCTGAGCCAGCAGGTGCTGGTAATTTTTCGCACCGCGCCGTGAGCGATGCCGCCGCGCCGGTACAGGCTGTAGAGGTCGTCAAAGGTCAGATCCTCTTTGAAGCCGTACTCGCACCATGCCGTGCTGCGCTTTGCATCCAGACCCATTGTCGGGTTAGCCGCCAGCATACGTGCGCGCGCAAGACTGGCCTCGGCCAACGCATGGTTGACGGCCAGTTGAAGGTTATTGTTCATGCTGGGGTCCGTTTGGTAGGTTCAGGCAATAAAAAAAACCGCCCGGAGGCGGTCTGTGTTCGATAGTTGCTAATTACATTTCACCAGGGGCAGGCGGCAAAACATCTCTGTTCCCATTAGCATTTGGTGGTGAAACGATACCCAGCGCTTCCATCTGTTCGATTATGCGTACAGCTCTGTTATAACCAATTCGGAACTCACGTTGAATGCCAGCAATTGATGCTTTACGGGACAAAACAATATATTGCAAAGCATCATCAAAAAGCGGATCAAGAGTGTCATCTTCTTTTGGCTCTTCTACTGGCTCCATAGGAATCCACTGAGGATTTTCTACAAACCATTTTTCAATCCCTTTCATGGCGGCATCAGTGCAGATCGAACAAAGCGAAGGGTGCCCCATTTCGCCAGAGGTTGTATTAATCGCGCAACTACATCCTTTCCGCCATTCATCGATGATCAGCAGCGGATGCATAATTATTTTATTTTGTTTTGGCATATTTTTACCTGGCTAGATCCCGAAGCGCATCAGCTTGCGCATTCACCACATTCAGTTTATCTACCCTGAAGCCGTTTGGGAATCATCATGCCCATCGGCTGCGCGCCGCCGAGTTCGGTGAGCGCATAAACCGCCGCGTCGAGACGGTCAGGCGACTTTTTGGCAGTGGCCGGCACGTACTCCATCAGCTGATTTTCCAGCACGTAGAGATTACCGTTGTGCGCAACGCGGCCCTGCTCGTAGAGAGCAGAGATCGGCTCTGCCCGTGCGTATTTCCCCTTACTGGCATGGACACGGATAATACGGCCCTTGTAACCGGCGTTACGCAGCGTTTCCTCAGCCATATCGCCGCCCTGGTTCGTTTCGATAACGATCGCATCAGCTTCGTGCTCTTCGTAAGCCCACATTGCCTTTTTGGCCCAGCCAGCCGGTGAATACTTGCCGCTGTAATCCCCATCGACAGAGAACTGCTTTTTATCACCAGCACCATACGCACTGGCCGCCACAATGCCGGATTCGTCGCTTTCATCGCTGTTGGTTGCCTGCGGGTCGATGGCCACTACCGAGCGAACCTTGTCGAAACGGATCTGCAGGTCGCGGGAGGCGCTTATCATCGCCTCATTCCACAGCGCACCCTCTGCATTGAAGCGCCGCGGCTTCTGCATGTACTGCGCCTCGGCAGTGCGCCGGTGCGAAAACAGGGAAACGCGG
The DNA here is from genome assembly GCF_031987975.1 of Pseudescherichia sp. GTDB lineage: Bacteria > Pseudomonadota > Gammaproteobacteria > Enterobacterales > Enterobacteriaceae > Pseudescherichia. The sequence goes on from NZ_DALZYX010000001.1 coordinate 157,950, forward strand.
TGAGTTTCGTTGTGCTTGAATGGCCAGAGCCAGCCATCAGGCAGCCCGTGGTCAATCGGGATGGCGTGGGTGTTCTCCGGGTACTGCGCCAGGTAGGCCTGGCTGTTGTCGATGAGCACCGGAAGATTAAGGTGATGCCACTTTTCGCCGGAACCGCCACGCAGCAGGTAACCACTCAGATCGTGATAGTGGATGCGCTGCATGATGACAATCATCGGCGTCGTCTCGATCGCCAGTCGTGACTTGATGGTTTCGTTAAAGCGGTTGTTAACGCCGTCGCGCACTATCTCGCTATAGGCATCATCGGGTTTGACCGGGTCATCAATAATCAGCGCGCCCTGCCAGCCTGGCTCCATATGCCCGGCACGAAAGCCGGTAACCTGTCCAGCTGCCGAACTGGCGTACACCCCGCCACCAAATTCATTCCACCACATCGCCTTACTGTCAGCATCATCGCGCAGCGACATAGGCCACATGGCCTGATAGGCCTGCGATTTGATCATGCCACGCGCGGTAGACGAGTTGAGCAGCGCCAGCTGGTGGGAGTATGACAGATGCATGAAGCGGGCACGCTGGTTGAGCGCCAGCCCACGCCCCATCATGTTGATGGTGGCCAGCTCAGTTTTGGTGTACCCAGGCGGGACGTTAATAATAAGACGCTGAATTTCGCCATCTATCACCCTGTCCAGCGTCTGTTGGATCACCCGGTGATGTGGTGCGACGATCATTTTGCCGCCGGTGCGCTGCTTGAAGAAGTATCGCGCGTAATATAATCCATCCTCCACGCATTCAACGCGGCGGGCGAAAAGCTTTTGCTCAGCAGTCGTCATCCTCCAGCATCTCCCGCCGCGCAGCTTTGTAATCGTCTTTGTTCATGGTGACTGTTTCGATAGCGCCCCCATTCGGCCCGGAATGCTCGAACTTATGCTTATTGGTGTAGGCGTCGCCCACTTCTTTGGCAGCCTGCTCGATTAGCTGGGATGCCAGTGCAAAGTTCTTCATTCCCTCTGTTTTGGTCGCCATACGATCCAGCGCGCGCAGCCGGTAAGCTTTGTTGGCGATCGGGATATCAGAGATTTTGTTCTGAAAGCGGTCACGGGTGGCGTTAAACATGTCCACCCACTTTTGCGCCAGGCCTTTTCCGTTCGCTTTGGTCGGGTCGTGTGATTCCACCTGCTGGCGGGATATCGTAAGGCCAAACTCCTTCTTGACGGCCTCGACTACCTGAGAGGGCGTATCAAAACAGGCTAACGACTGGACGATAAAGGCTTTGACCTCTCCTTTCAGTGCCGCCATTGGTTACCTGCCTGTCATAATCAGTCAAAAGTTAGGCCAGCTTAAGCAGGCACGTTCCGCATGCCCTGGCGATATCAAGATGGGCAACCTCCGCAGGCCTGTTTGCAGCGTCCACCAGCTGCTGCACATCGTGGCTGGCACCGTAGCGCCGGACGACGCCGACGAACTCCTCCACATCGTGGCCACGTAGTTTCAGCTTCGGCTGCCCTTCCCGCGTGAACTTCGGCGCGCCAAACTCATCCGTCTCCTGGGCGATGTGGTACAGCTCATGCTCCACCAGCGCGCAGAACTCCAGATCTGAACACTGAGCGCAGTAATCTGCCGCCAGGGTGATGATGAAGTCAGGTATGCGCCCGAACCATTCATGCATCTGCTGCTCCATGCGAGCCTTTTGCCAGCCCCCGGCGCGCATCATCAACTCTTCCGCCTGACCCAGTACGGCCCGCCCTTTTTTATCAAAGGCATTCGACGCCCAGAGGAAACACAGATCGGCCTCCAGCAGGTGAGTATGGTCAGGGTTATGCAGATTGCCGTCGTCGCTGAGGATCTCGGCATGCAGCCATTCTTGCAGGCCTTCAGCAGGAATGATGCGGATGTACGGTTTGAAGTCTGGGTTATCTACCAACAGGGGTGGTGGATGAGGTCTTTGATCTTTCATGGTCAATATGTACTTCCTCAGACAGCAGTAATATTCTTGTCTGCGAACAAATTATTCACTATTACCAAAATGGATAAAAAGAAATGAAGAGGCTTAGTATTGTCTGCATTGCTGCTGCATTAGCAGCATGCTCTAACACGCCCGTTCCAACGGATCAGGCTAAAGAGGTTTCAGGAACACAGCTTTTAACAACTGCCTATTCAAAAGCAGCCGAAGACACTGGAAGAGTAATAATCAAGCGTGATGCAGGCCAAATGGGCAGCTTATGTAATTTATATGTTTTCATTGATGGAAAGCCTTTGGCGAAGCTTTATCCAGAAGAAAAAGTAACGGTGCATTTAGTACCTGGGCGGCACATACTCAGTGCTGATCCCAGAGGCGCTTGTCCCGGCGGCATGAGTGAACAGACAGCAGACATAGTGAAAGGGGCAACCCAAGTATTTCGGGGAAGCTTTACCAGCGCTGGAGATTTTAACCTTTTGCCAACTGCTTTTTAAGCCAGCCATTACGACAGGACTGCGCATTATTATGACAATAAAAAACCGCCCTTAGGCGGTTTACTTTCATTCGCTCCGTCAAAATTTCGGAGCCATTCCGTACTTGGGAGACTTGATATTGGTCGCCCAGACTTTTATGTCTCCCTGAATGACCGCTGTAAAGTCTGATTTCAGGTGACTTACAAGGGCGTTGACCTTATCAGCGTCATCCACAATGTAATGCTCAATTTTATCCTTCCCCACCGGTACACACTTATAAGCAGCAGGCACTAAAGTGCTGTTTATTCTTAGCGGCGGGTGATTGTTTGAACATCCTCCATTAGACATATACGAAACCGTAAGGTTGGCTGTTTTATATCCAGCTTGAGCAATGCTTATCATTACGGGGTTGTCATCGGCAGTCTGTGTGATGTCATATAAAACCCGGTCTTTCTCGTACCAGGTATTGAGTTCGCGCGCTTGCAAGGCTGCGTTGCTGTGTGCGGAAAGCAGCAGTAAAAAGCTGCTAATCACTTTTAAAGTTTTCATGGTTATGTGCTTGTTATTTAAGGCGCAGCAATCATTACAAGATGCATCACCCCAAAGCAACAACCTAAGGAAAATCCTACTAATTTTGGTTACACAGATAATAGTATTTAAGCTACTTAATGCTTAAGGAAGCAAAAGCTGCCGGGAGGCGGTCAGTCTTCTTTCATTATCGCGGGTCTGATGTCGCAGCCCTCGAAGCTGTAATCGCCGTAATCGGCGCGCAGTTCTGCATCCACTTCATCAAAGATCCGGTCATACAGCTGCCGAGTCGGCTCGTTCTCTAGTGCCCGCACAAAATGGATGCCCTGGCCGTCCGGGACGGCGGCAGTCGAGAACCGGAACGTAAGCTGCCATACCGCTACTTTGTTCAAATCCAAAGGCTGTTTCATATCCCCTCCGCTTCAATATGCTGCGGTCAGGATAGGCCATAAGAGCGACAGTGAGTACAGCGCTGGCGTCAGTTTTTGAGCCCTGGCACATTTTGCTTTTCTTGAACGAATACTTTCCGGCTAAATCTCAGTGCAAAATGCTTATAGATCAGCATACTTAGTAGCGTAACGATTGTGCACTTGCACTCCCTCAGAAACATTTTGGGTTTCCTGTTTCTGAGGGCTTTTTTTATTTCACTGCGTTATACCAGCCCTGCCAGCGATAAGTATTGAGCCGTAGCTGGCGCATGCATTCCGCCGTCTCGACATCCGCCTGCAGGTCTGCGTCGCTATTCGCCCCTGCATCACTGCCCTTGCACGGGGTCTGCATCAAATCCGCTGATGGCGTTGGCAGCGTCGATAGCCTGTTGCCGCAGCCGGATAGAATCATCATCAAAAACACAAACGGTACGATTCGGATCCTGGACATATTTCACCACGTTGCGGGTTATGGTTCGGTAGATAATTTTGCTCTCTTCGCTGGCCTGCGCGGCCTTCTGCTCGACAGGCTGAATAGCCTTTTCAGCTTTGGTGCGCTTATCGGCGGCCAGGGCGTTGATATGGTCGGAGTGGTCATACCAGCCATTACGGTAGCGTAGCTCGCCATAGCCACCGGCCAGAAGTACGATCACGAGAGCGATCAGCAGAATCGTTCGGAGGCTAAAGGTCATATTTGCTCTCCGCCAGGCACATTGAGCGCTCCATCTCGCGCCGGTTCTGGAGGCCCTTCCACTTCATCCCACCAGCGTAAACCCAGCGGCGCATCTCCTCGCACGCTCCCTCATGATCACCACGGTTGAGCTTGCGCAGCAGCGTGGACTTTGAGAAAGCGTCAGAGCCGACGTTAAAGACGAAGCTGTAGAGCGCGGCGCGCTGATACTCGTTCAGCGGCGTTTTAACCATACTATCGACCGTCTTCTTGGCAGGCTGCAGGTCTTTCCAAAGCAGGTTGTCACACTCGCGATCTGTGTACTTCTTGCCTCTCACGATATCCCGGCCCGTATGGCCGTCGCAGACAGTCCACACTCCGGCAACATCCCGGTACGCTTCGTACTTGCGCCCTTCTACGCCGTCTTTGCCACCCAGAAACACCGTGGCGATCGCCAGCGCACCAGCACCAGCCACGCCGATCAGTTTGTTACGTAACGACAGTGAGATCGCCATTAGTCCTCCGCAATATCAACCGGACGTGTGGGCCAATTTTTCAGTGCCTGGATCTGTGCCAGCGTGGTTTTGCGCTTGTAGTACCAGTTGATACCAAACGTCAGTATTGCGATGAAGATGCCTGCTATTACGCCAATGGCGCTCCATTCGTCAGGGCTGAGCCGGGTCAGTAGGCCATTAGCTACCGTCCCGGCAGATGCGCCATAGGCAGCGCCAGAAGCTAATTTGCTCATGTTGGACATATCTCTCACCTCCGATTTGGTCGGGGTGCTGTGAGTAGTAAAAAGGGTGTCAGGCATAAAAATTCATGCCTGCTCTTCTGATCTTCAAAGGAACATAGAGAGTTATTTTGTGATAATCCTGTCAATGCAGTGGGAATAGGGTCATGATGCCCTTTTCACATACTGGAAATGACATGAGTGATGAAGACTGGATTATCGGAAGAGCTGTCATTGACATCTTCCAGTCAGACCCGGAGCAGGAAATAAGCAGAGAATTGCTTATTAAATTTCTCACCGACAAGTATGTTGCTGTTTACGAGAGTAGCGCCGAGGTGGACGAAATATTGCTTTATGAATCAGCATTAAAGTGGGTAATAGATTCTTCAAATTAAACAGCGCCGTAACCAAAAAATGCACTCTGTAAAAGACGCCCGGCGGACACCTTTAGAAGAGTGTTATCTCGTTGTTTGTGGCAGTGGCCAGAGCAGGATTACCGCTCCTGCCGCCAGCACGCCGTCAGCCAGGACCGACATCAATTTGCTGATAAAGTTAATGGACATAACCAGGAACAGCAGCAGTAGACCATCGAAGCGAGCCTGAGAGTTGAGATATTGCGGGCATAAAAAAACCCGCTCAGTGGCGGGCTTCTTATATTTTCTGCTGCTCAGTTCGCTTTAACGTTCCGAGCCTATCACAATTCAATCACCAGATGGCTCACTTTGCAAGTAAAATCTTTCACTATTTGTACCGAACATGTCACACATTGGCCTGTAAAGCATCGATTCTGCCAGACTTAGCCACATATCGATTCGACGGCGGCACGTCATAAAGCCCCAGTCCGGGTGCCTTTCCTGTAGTTCCTCAGCCAACTGCCGTTTGCTCATCTGCCAGCGGTAGCGCTGCGCCAGTACGTCAAGTAATCCGTCATGCCCCTGGCTTGTCAGCACAGCACTAATCACTCCGTCAATTTTTAAACCCTCATCATCAGAGCAAAACGCCAGGCTACTTTTGTTTTTGCCGTTGAGCATTTCACGGAGAAACACCTCCAGTTCTGGCTTTGATATTCCTGCCTTCTTCATTCGCCGCAGGGCTTCATTGATCGCGCTTTTACTTATCGTTTTACTGGTCAGGAGCTGGTTGAACATATTCCCGGCCCTGCCACCGCCGATATAGGACCAGCGGCCCCACATACGCAGCTTGCCCTGGATCCAGATGCTTTCCAGCGTGCGCAGACGCACCATTTCCCCTGCTTTGCCAACTTCTGCCGTGTGAATCATGCCTCTGCTCCTTCCTGTATTTTGATAATAATTTGCCCTTTTTCACCCCAGATCTTCGTAATCCGGCCATCCCAGATGCGGCTGTCGTCATCAAAGATTGCATCCAGCAGCGCCTTCTCAAGGTTGTCCTTGTCTGGTTTCTGCTGGTGCGGCTGCCCGTCGTACTGCGCGCGCTTCTTCTGGCTCAAGCTTTTCGGCATCGGGATTACAAACGTGACGTGATAACAAGACTCCGGCAGCGTGACGCCCAGCAGCCGCACCTGCGCTTTATAGGCCCAGTAAACAGCAGTCGTCGGGCGCTTGTGCCAGCGATCGCGCTGCGTCATGCGGGGTTTGCCAATCGGCGTAATGTCGTAGATTTTCATGCGGGTACCACCAGCCCACGGCGGGCAATCTGGATCAGGGTCAGCACAATGGCGCGATCCATCATCTGGCGGCGTTCGTCGCGCGTCAGCTTGTTGCCGTTGTCGATACTGTCATGGCAGCAAACGCAGAGCGCGGCGCTGGCGCAGTCGTCGGTTTTCAGGCCCATGCCCTTCCCTTCGTTTCGGTGTGCAACCTGCGTGCCCCATGCACCACAGAGAACGCATTGTTCAATCTGGCCGACGGCGGCTAACCATTTTCTACTGCGGTATGTCATGTTCATCGCCATCAGCCCCCGAAGTGCAGCAACTGCGAGGCGGCGTTCTCGGCCTCCGCCTGGCTGCGGAATGCGCGCGAGAGGATCCAGCGCCACAGCACGTCGAGCGCTGCGCGATAGAGCTGCTGGAACTCTTGCTCATCCATACTGGCGAATGCGATGCTGCGGGGATGCTTGCGGAGGGTGCCGTCAGGCAACTGAATAGCGTCATAGTGACCGGCCTCCACAATCACCCAGGAACGGTAGGCATCAAACGATTTGCAGATGCTGATGCTGCCGGAACGGCGATCAGCGATTCGCGCCAGATACTGCTCGGCGGCATCCAGCAGCGCGCCTTCGCTACCACCGAACGTGGACAGGAATTTAGCATAGCCGGTAACCAGTCTGCGCTCATTGGAAGAGATCGCCCCACCGGTAGGCTCCCAGTATTCGAAGCCGAAATTCAGCAATGCGAAGAAGCGGCGGTGAAACGCCGGGTTGCGGACCTGTTTGAAGTCGGCCACCAGCACGGCACCGAGTTTACATTTTGATTGCAGAAAATCGCTGGTCTCCGGCGTGGCGGGGATCAGGATTCCTGAGGACTGCTTGATGAGTTGTAGTTGCTGCGCCATGGTGTTCACTCCGTGGCGCTGCGATGCTCCGATGCCGTTGTTCAGGCGACAATATGATTATGTCAGTGAGTTATTGTTCCGGTCAAACGATCCGGCTGCTTTTGCTAACTCAATAAAATCCTCGAGTGAAAGGAGGTGTTGATTAGGACGCACTTTCTCAAGCCCGGTTACCCTCCCGTCTTCATACGTGACAAGGTACTTACCGCCCTGCTGCTTGATGATGTTAACCGCCTCAGCGATGTCCAAATCCACAACTAACCCCCTTAGCGCCTAGACGCTTCAATTCACTATGACTAACCAGTTTTGGCTGTTCACCTTCTATATGCGAACCACCTTAGCAGATCGGGTAAATTCTCTAATAACCTGCGCGGCAGAAAGTTTGAATTATATCCTGGCACTGCAACCATAGGTAACTTGTACTGTTTTTATATACAGTATTTTATAAAATATTTTTGTGCAGCCAAAAATAAGTAAATGATTTATAAGGTCAAATTTTAATCTTAATGAAGAATATTACTTGTACGTTTAGCTGAAACTACGGACGAGGTGGGGAGTGTAAGTGCTCTCGCGGCAAGTGCCGCCAATGAAGGGAGATAAAAGGGTTAGCGACTTTTTGCTTACATCGAACAAAACGGTGCAGTGCGGAGCCTCTGCCGATGCCAACTGTATGCTACGCCACGCGTAATATCGTAACTGCTCAAATAAGTCATCCCGCAGATTTTTGCGGCTGTTAAAGGAGTACTGATACGTTGATCACTAACATGGCAAGCCACATTTTGTACTCAAAGTTGGGCGAAGCAATGTTACGTTTATTTCTACACGTTCATCCAGAGCTTTGTAGGCTATTTAACAGTCAGGCTACCCACAGCGACTGCATTGAGAGATCAGCTCGGTCGGAGAACGGGCACTTGGATCAATGATAATTCCAGAGAAAAATCCATTTTATGGCTCTAAAAACCTTTACGACGAGCATAAATTTTTTCTGAAATCGCCGCAAATTTGATTTTCAAGGCCCACGAAAAAGACATTTTTCTCGTTTTTAGTTGCATTTCGCTATCTTAAATCACAGTAAGATTTTTTTTTCAAGTACATTGACTTTCCTGTAGCCTTTATCGTTCGCGGACTTAGCGATTATTACCTTTCCGCAACCGCAATTTAACCTCAAAATCAACTCTTGTACTGAAAAGAATCCAGACTAGAATACTAATCAAACAGCAAGATGTAGGCATCACAAGCTTTCAGCGGGGCTAGATATAGTCCTTCATCACCTTCAAGCCAAAATAAAAAGGCCCGGGTGATGAACCCGGGCCTTCCAATTGGTAGATGAGTTCGCACCTCATCTACCGAGCCGAATGTACCTAGCAGCTGAGTTAAGCTTAACGACATGTAGTCGAACCTTCAATTTTTTTTAGGCATCAAACTGTTTTGTTTTTGATTTTGAAAGAGTTTTAGTCAGCCTTGGTTTTTGGTGATGCTTGAACTTGCACCCCAACCATATTCAGGCCGAATGTATCTAGCAGCTAACTCAGATACAACATCTGCAAGGGCGAATCCATGGGTGCTTGCAGTGAGGCGTGAATCAGAAAGGTCAAAGCAAAATGTTGCTTCTTTTCTTAAAACTGGCACGCCCGGTAACGGTCATTATCATGATCGTACTGGAGTACCTGGAAAGCCGTAACCATTAATTTGGATTTTTTGGCTTACAGGTAATGTAATTGAAGGAAGCCCGGCTATTGTGGGCTTCCTTTTTAAGGAATTAAGCAGCCTTATCTTTCACTACACACATTTCCGGCAGATTTGCACGCACCAGCGCCTCAGCGAACGGCGGCGGTACCGCGTTGCCGCAACGCGCAACCTGTTTGTCTTTGGCGTAGCGGGTGCCCATGTAGTCGCGGTCGATGATGTACCACTCCGGGAAGCCCTGAGCACGATACAACTCCGCAGGCTGCAGCATGCGCATGCCGATATCAACTATGCGGTAAACCACGCCGCTGATCGTCACCAGGCCGTCGCAGTTCGCGCCGCAATATTTCTGCAGGAACGTTAGCGTTTGATCTGCGCGCTGCTGGTCGTAGGCCTCAACCGCCAAGGTGGTTTTAACCTCCCCTACATGCAGGCCGCCCGCAGTTAACCCTGGTGCTGGCGCGTCAACTACCCGGCCATCCTTGCAGGTACCGCGTAGCATCACCAGGTGCGAGGTCAGCAGGCCATGATGATCGGTAGTGGTGACCGTGTGGGCCGGTTCGTCCAGCGCCACGCCTGCGCCCTGGTAGTTCCCGCCGAAGTGCTTAACCAGATTCGCCGCCACCAGCCCAAACTTTCCGCCACCGGCGACAACGGTACCCATTGGCTTATGCAGGCCGGGCACACGCGGATCCTGCCCCGGACGCTCGCCATAACCCATCTGGATCAGGGTCGGCGTTACAAGCTGCGATTTGCCGCCGCCGCCCGCAGTAACCGTAGCGCTCGGCTCGTCCGCGCGGTGGCCGACGCTTGCACCGAACTGGCGGGAGACAAACGGCGCGAGTTCCGCCTCAACCAGTCCCAGCGCGTGGCCATTGCCGCCCGGTCGCGCCGACGTGCCAGCGGTTATGGTTGGCACCGGATCTGTAACTGCCTGCCCCGTTGCACCGGTACGGAACTTTGTCAGATGCGGAACCGCGATGGCATAGCCGTGCGTTTTAGTGATTGTCTGCAGCGGCTCCGCCAGTGCCTGGCCCCGGAAGCAGTCGTATTTGCCTTTCGTGGTAGTGTGGTTGCACTTCACGATAAACGGCGAGGCGCTATCCAGCACGAACCGCTGAATGCCCCGGGCGATGCGCCGGAGGGTATTTTCTGCCAAGGCCTTTTTGCGGTCGAATATGGACGGCGCAGGGATAGACCAGTCAATGCACTCCGCCGCAGTCCGCCAGGGCTTAAGCTTGCCACTTTGCACCGCTGCCGTTTTCGGATCCCCATGTGTCGGCTCTGGCCAGACGATAGGCTTCCCGTCTCTGCGCATAACGACAAACAGCCGTTTGCGAATAGTAGGCGCGCCATAATCGCATGCCCTGAGTTCACGAAACTCGACAACGTATCTCAGCCCCTTGATCAGCCGTGCCGCATCCTCACTATCCAGCGGGATATTTAAGAACTCACAGCATTCGGCCAGGGCAGGATGATTCGGATCAATACCAGTAGTCAGCATGCCGATAAACGCCTGGAAGGTTTCACCAATCCTGGCAGGATCCGGTCGCATCTCTCCAGCAAGCAGCGGCCCCCAGGTCTTGAACTCCTCGACATTCTCTAATTTCATGACGCGCGGCTCTACATCAAGCCCCCAACGCAAAACAACCCAGGCGAGACCACGGATGGCTTTCTCTACGGGTTTCGCGCCTTTTGCCTTGGAGAAGTGCCTGCAATCTGGGCTAAACCATGCAAGCGCTACCGGGCGGCCGGCGGTCGCTACTTTTGGCTTTACCTCGTACACGCTCTCGCAGTAATGCAGCGTGTCCGGGTGGTTGGTGCTGTGCATGGCCACTGCGTTGGGGTCATGGTTAATCGCAATATCCACGCTGCGACCGATAGCCAGCTCGATCCCGGTGCTGGCCCCGCCGCCCCCGGCAAAGTTATCAACGATGATTTCCTGTAAATTCACGCGTATTTCTCCATGGCAGTGGCCAGCGAACGGGCGGCGGTGATGATCGATGGCACCGGCATTTTTTCGAGCCACATCCGGTTGATGTGATGCTTCAGGCGGCGCTGGTGGTGCGCCGGGAGATCCCCGGCGCTTTCAACCTGTGCGTAAACCAGTCCAACCTCTGCTGGCCAGACTGTTTCCGGCACGTTCACCAGCAGCAGGCGCTCCAGCTCTATAATGCGGCTGGTGGCGTATTGCAGAAGTGGATCCATCACACTTCCTCGCCCGGCGCAGCGGCAAGCATGGCCTGATATCTGGCTTTGAGCGCTCGTTCTGTCCACCCTTCAACGAGGCACATTTCGGCCAACATTTCGGGTGTAGGTTCAAGCGGTACAAGCCTCCATCCTTCTGGTTTAGCTTGCGCTTTTAGCTCGTTAACCGCCGCCTTAGTCGTCGGCTGCCGCAATACCTCCAGTGCATCGAACAGCAGCGCGGAGGCCGGGTTCAGCGATTTTTCTACCGGCTTAATGCCGCTGGCGCTGTACTGCCAGACCAGCTGCCCAATAATTTCGGCGCGGGCCACGTTGTCCGCCGTCAGCGCATCACGCTGTCTGACTGTTTCGCGCAGCGCAGCCGTGGTGCAATCCAGCCGTTCGGCCAGACGGGTAATCATTTTCGCGATATCGATTAGCGCCGTGTCGCTGGACATCAGCCGTGCAAATTGATGACCTGCGACCACCAGCTCTTTGTTATTCAGTGATTCACTCATACCCGTGCACTCCCAAAAATTTTATGAATTTCGTAGCCCTGCCAGTTCTGGCGGCAAACGTCCGCCACCGATGGTGCTGCTGTTTTTGGCCGCTTGATGTTCGCTTCCCCGCCAGGCAGCAGCGTAAAGACCGGGTGATGCGGCTCGCCTGCGCGGAGAACCACAGAGCGCCGGTTCAGGTGCAGCAGCAGGTTATGGGCTTTTTTGCAGTCGCAGCCCAGCAAGGCCTGCACCTGACGTGGGATGATGGTCTGGTTTTCGCGTAGGTAATCGACGATTGCCCAGAGTGATTTACTGGCCATGATCACGCCCTCCCCCTTTTGAGACCGAACTTCTCCCTGATCTCCTTCACCCGTGCCATGTTCTGCTCACGCGTCAGCGGCTTTCCACCCAGCACAGGGAGACGGGCTACCGGTTCGGGAAGATCTTCACCGTGGCGGATACGCTTGACCATCTTCGCCAGTTCGTCCGCTGCTTTGCGGTTCAGTTCCATATCGCTGAGGCCCGCGGAACGCATCTGCTGGTACAGCGTGGTAACCAGCCAGTAACAGGCCCGGAATTTCACGGTATGAGGCGTGATACCGTGATCAGGCCACGGGTAGGACTCAGCATCGTGGTAGCGGCTCCGGTTGCGGCAGTATTCGTATACCAGCGAGACTAGTTCATTCTGGTCAGGCAGCCCGAGAGCGGCGCTATCTTCCGCTTTGCACCACGCGACAAACTGTCCTGGTGATGGCAGGAATGGTTTTTCCTGGCGGCGGGCAGCGCGCATACCGGCGTTGATTTGTTCAAGGGTGGTGATGCCGTTTTCTTTGAAGGCCCACAGCCACTGGCGGCGCATCTCGTCCAGGTCGTCCTGGCTTTTGCTGGCCAGCAGGGGAAACGTGGCGCGCAGCTGGCGGAACAGCTCATTAAAAATCTCTGCCGTTTTCGCCATCTGCTGCCGTGGCAGTTCGTCCTGTACTTCTGGCAAACCGTGAGCCATACGGCGCATGTTCTCGCGATCGAAATCGTGCATACGTTCAGCAATGCTTTTCATCAGAGCACTCCGTTAATCCAGTCGGTGTTGTCCAGCGCGCCAGTACCTGCTTTAGGCTGCGCCTGCCTCGGGTTGCGCAGACGTTGTGTGGTCAGCGTGTCCCAGTGTTTACGAAGGCTGGACGGGCTCAGGATATTGCTGGCCCAGAAATCGTCCTCACTGGCCCACACGAGCAACTCACAAATGTCGCGGTGAGTCCTGTGGTCAATCATGCGCATCAGACGAACGGTATTAGCCCATTCGACCCATTTGGGCTCTGACAGGCTGGCATTGACCATGAGAAGTTTTTGGTAAATCCACTGCGCGGCCCTGAGATCGTCAGCCGTTCCCCAGGACTTACCGGCGGGCGTGTATATCCCGTCAGCAGCTTCCGGATGGCGAGAGAGAAATTTTTTGGTAGCGTCGTTTCGGGATTCGTCAGAATTCCGGGACGAAGATCTTTTAATACTGTTCTTGTTCTTGTATTGGGTGTCTACCGTTTCCGGGAAAGGTTTTCCCGATTCCGGGAAGGATTTTCCCGTTTTCGGTGAAAGTTTTCCCGTTTTCGGCTTGTCTAAAATCCAGGCAGATAGCTCAGTATTTATACCGACAATTTTCATCACACCCTGCTTGTGAGCGAAGATGATTTTCCGGGCTGCCAGCGATTTGATAGCGTCCGAAATATGCGAATCACCCAGGTCCGTCAGCTCAGCAATAACCGTGTTTGTCACCCGGTCCTGCTTCTTGTTCCATCCATAGGTAAGCCAGATCACCGCTTCCAGACACTGCCACTCCCGGCCGGACATACGCAGTCTGGGCTTGAGCTTCTGAATCTCATTGGCGATCTTGGTGTACCCGTTAGCCAGGTCGGCCATTTGACCTCCCGAACGCTCGGTTTTTATAGGGAAATTGATAACTTCAGCGGTATTTGACATACTCACCTCGTGAACTTGCAGCCGTAATTTCACACCCCGAAAGCCGTTGCTGTTCCACCAGCGCGGCTTTCACCATTTCCAGACCTGTCATATTCCCCCCAGCATTGTTGTCACCATTGCCATAAGCGGACCGGCCAGATCCGGCTCAAGCCGAAACATCGACACGATTCCTTCGCTCATTTCCTTCAGCTTCTGATGCCTGGGCGCGTCCAGCAAAATGGCCCGCTTCGCCTCGGCCACCTCCTTTTCGGCATGCGCCAGACGCGTAATTTTGCAGTCACCGCCCACCAGCGCGGTGCGATGCTCCAGCGGCAGAACGACCAGAATCGCAGGCGTCAGCTGGCGAACCCGATCCCGGCAGTCGTCGGTATCGAAACGGTTATCAAGCCAGCGAAAAAGTTTCTGCCTAGCCCGGCTGATATCTTGCGAAAACTCGATACCCTGCCCGCCGCAGCTGCGCCACTGATCCACGATGTGAGCAGCAACGACGTCCTGCCCGGCAACCGCTGCCCAGGCGCGGACGGCGTCGCGGATAGCGACATGGTTCGGCTCTTTGACTTGAGAGCGATTTATCATCGCTGACTGTGAAATAGATGTACTCTGTTGAAAAGTAAGTGTTTGCATGATTAAGCCTCTTGCCGTGGCAAACCATCTGTTGGGTTGGGGTAAATATCAGGACGAAGCTCGTGGGGTGTTACCCCCGTTAGGTCGAAAATTGCCATTACTCGATCTACTGGTACTACGCCACTGGATCGGGTGCGCCATAGACTGATAGTCATAGGCGAAACGCCTAGTCCACGTGCCAGTGCTGACGCCGAGCCAGCTTCTGCAATCGCTTTTTGAAGGGAATCCATAAAACCTCCGTGAGAGTTCAACGGAGTTAATTAAACAACAGGTTTAAATTGGCGTCAATTAATTTCAACATGCTGTTTATTTCGATATTTAAACAAACTGTTTATAATGTTGATATGAAAGAAGAAACCATTAAAGATTCAGCGTTATCAGATCGGCTTACAAAAATCCTCAAAGCCAAGAAGATGTCCAAATCTGAACTGGCCAGACAGGTTGGCGTGTCGCCGCAAGCAGTTAATAACTGGTTCACTCGTGGGGAACTAGGGAGAGAGTCTGCGCAACGTATAGCAGATGCGTTAAAGGTTTCGATAGACTGGTTGCTTAAAGGGGATCCTGACGACATCCTTACTGTTGAGCAAATCCGCCTGAACAGATTCAAACATTATTTCGCAGCAGGTTTGCCAGATAGCGATAGCTTAACGGAGAAGCAGATTCTTCAAGACATCCATGACGGTAAACAGATTATTACAGATAGCATTGCCCGCAGGATAGAAGCTGACTATAGCTTGCCCTATGGCGCACTAGATTATGATCCCCTGTATACCCCTTCAAATCCTCTGGAGAGTCTTTCAGAGCAAGAAGTTGAACTCCTGCACTTATTCAGGCAGATGCCAAAATCGGCTCAGCGTGAGATGCTCGCAATGTTTAACAGTCGTGTCAGTGAGTATGCAGCTCTGTTTGCAGAAATGCTTGAGACAAAGAAAGCGAAGTAATCCAGCCCATTTTTTTAAACCGGCCATGTGCCGGTTTTTTTACGCCCATCCCTTTTTTTAAACTTGTTGTTGAAAACAAACTTGACCTACATTTAAACCTGTTGTTTAATTCACTCATCAACAACGCGCTGCGTTGCTCCGATAAACGTTCTGACGCCGGGAAAGACCGGGAGGATGAGATGGAAACTACCAATCAGGCAGTACCAAACAGCGGGAAAGCAGTAGCGATGCGCAACAGCCGCACCGGCGCAGCTTGGCTCGTCTCGTTTAATCATATCGAAGGCATGTACTGGCACGAGCCACAGGGCAACCTGCGTCATATCCGTCAGCCGTTCGCCGCCCCCAGCATTCAGCCGCATCTGGTACCGGCGGGGACGCACTGATGAATACGTTATTCGCGTTAGTGCTGACCGTAGGTATGACCAACGGCGATTTTCAGGATGTGGTGCTGGGTGTGTATGAAGACCAGCGCCAGTGTGAAGCGGCAGCTGTTGAGCAGCATGTTGCGGGCGAGTGTTTCGAAGTGGAGCGCATTATCCGTAACGGCGAACAACCAGCCGTGACCCTGTAACGAAAAAACCCGCCAAAGCGGGCTCTCCGTCCGGTGACCGACCAAAGTACACCGGAAATTTTAAACCACCCAAGCAATGGCGGCTTATACAGCGCCGGGGATCTTACAACCCAAAGGAGCTTAGACGCAATGAACACCTACGCGTTTGTGATTAAAGCTAAGGCAAAATCAGAGAAGAAAAATCTGTTCTGCTGGTTCTCTGCAAAATCCGATTCTCGCGCAGAACGCGAGATCCTCAACATTCTCGACGACGCCGATATTGCTGTCGGCCGTGGTGCTGACTACCTGTTGCCGCAGCGCACCGACTGGCATGTCGCTGACGATCTGCCGGAAGAAGGCGTGCTGGATGATACCTGGTGCGACCGCTACACCCTCGGCGAGGATGGCCGCTCATGGAGTCCGGTCCAGGGCGACGCTGGCGCAGCTGCTGCGCCGGTAGTGACCGTGGAAACCCAGCCCACCCAACCGGCCGCCGATGCGGAACTCCGCCCACTGTCACGGCTACGCCTGATTCAGCGCCTCTTAGCCCACCTCATGCACGATACAGAGATGGACCAGATCAGTCTGGAGCAGCACATCGAAATCGGCGTAATGGAAGGCAAAGACGAGAATTGCTTTGTCCAGGGCCTGCGTCAGGCCATCGAGGATACTCCGGAGATCCGGGAGCTTTCTGCGCACGTGGAGTGGAAGCTTATCAAGGCGGTTAAAGCTGTATTCCCGCAGGATCAGGGCCACGAAGCCAAACGTATCGCCACTTTCGTTAACGACTGGGTAGCGGCTGAAGTCAGCGAACGCGGCCAGCTGGTGGAAGACTGGCTCAGCGGCAAGCTGCCAGCTAAGCCTGAAGTCGAGTTAGATTCATCGGATGTTTTGCTGGTAGAGAACGGCCTGAAGATCTACAAAAATGACGACGAGGGTACACGCTATCCTGTCTGCAGCATGCCGTTCCGCAAACAGCTTCTGTCGCAGCTGACTGCTAACGAACTGCGCCATCATCTTACCCGCAGCGAACACGCTGAGATCACCGCACTCGAAATGGATACCGATAATGGTTATGTCCAGAACCTGCTGCTGGTCGCCGAACACTGTGCCGAACTGAAAACATTCGATACTGCTGGTTTGTGGGTCTACACCTCGTCCATCAAAGATGTATTCAATCAGGAGAAGCGACACGAGCTGTCAGTAATCCTGCAGTTCACTCAAACCTGGCTTGCGGCCGAAAATCATGGTGACCGCGAGGCTCTCGTTCGTGAGTGGGCCGCAAGGAATCGCGTCAGTACGAGTACCGTCGATGAAGCCCCACCAACCCCTGCAGCCTATAAGCGAGCAGTCGCGCAGAACATGGCGAACCTGAGCATCGAGATCGCTATCGCCCTGCTATTCCCGGATGCAGTACCCGGACAAATCAACCGTACGCAACTCATGGCAGCCAAAAAGCTGGCGGACCAGAAAGAGGCATCACACGTCAAAGCTCTCAAGGTTCTCGGTAAAATCACTGACATCCTCGAGTACAACGCCAACAGTATTTTCGGTGTGACCCGCGCCATTCCATGGGCTGGTGAAGAGACCACAACTGAACTCCGTGGTCTGGTGCGTGACTGGTTCACCGCGCACGGGATTTATGAAAACGGCGAGCGCTCTAAAGGTTATCCAGAGTGGGATGAAGACTCCCGTGCAGGCCGCCAGCCGAAAGCTGAAGAATCGGTACGCGAGGAAGCCGATAGCCAGCTGGCTGACACGAACCACGTTATGCCGAAGTGGGTAAAAACCGAAGAGCAGCAGATTGCAGAAGAACAAGGTAACAAAGTTCATACCCTACCGAAGTGGGCGGCTGCCGGTGATGAACAGCCTAAAGTTGAGAGCCTGGGCGGCGGCGTGTTCTCCATCGAAGGCCTGCTGGCCACCCCCTCAAATGAAGTCGCAAAACAGGAAGCGGAGAGCGTCGTACATGTGCAGATGGAAGAGACTGACCCGAGCAAAGTCGAAGCTGGTGATGCGGTACCGGCGGTCGAAAATGTTGATGAAGCTGCGGCGCAAGCAGGTAGCGTAAACCCGGCGGATATTCTCGCCGCTGCAGCACCGGAACTGGCGAGCAATGTTGCCGCCGATCTGGACCAGAATATCGAACCTCTGAACCAGGATGAGCCGGAATTACCTAAAACCGAACCAGAAACGCCAGAAATCGAACCAGCAGCTGATATTTTCGAGCCAGAAGCTGCAGCGCCACAATGGCCAGCATACTTCGAGCCGGGCCGTTATGAAGGTCTGCCGAACGACGTATACCACGCCGCGAACGGCATCAGCAGCACGCAGGTGAAAGACGCCCGCGTCAGCCTGATGTATTTCGAAGCGCGCCACGTCTCAAAGACCATAGTGCGCGAACGCTCCAAAGTCCTGGATATGGGCAACCTGGTGCATGCGCTGGCGCTGCAGCCGGAGACGCTGGCCGCCGAGTTCAGCATCGAGCCAGAAATCCCGGAGGGCGCGCTCACCACCACGGCGACGATCCGCGCCTGCATCGATGAGTATAACGCCAGCCTGCCGCCGCAGCTGAGCGCTGACGATATCAAAGCGCTGCTGGAAGCGCATAACGCCACCCTGCCCGCGCCACTGCCGCTGGGCGGTTCAGCTGATGAGACATACGCATCGTATGAGCAGTTGCCTGAGGAATACCAACGTATTGAAAACGGCACTAAGCATACCGCCACGGCTATGAAAGCGTGCATCAAAGAGTACAACGCCACCCTGCCCGCGCCGGCGAAGACCACCGGAAGCCGTGACGCGCTCCTCGAGCAGCTGGCGGTCGTCAATCCTGACCTGGTTGCACAGGAAGCGCAGAAGCCCGCGTCACTGAAAGTGGGCGGCACCAAAACGGATCTAATACAGGCGGTTAAATCCATTAAGCCTGATGCCGTATTCGCCGACGAGCTGCTGGACGCCTGGCGCGAGAACCCGGAAGGCAAAGTTCTGGTAACCCGCCAGCAGCTGGCGACCGCAAGGGCAATTCAGTCTGCGTTACTGGCACACCCGACCTCCGGAATGCTGCTGACGCACCCTAGCCGCGCCGTAGAGACCAGCTATTTCGGCATTGACGAAGAGACAGGTCTGGAAATTCGAGTGCGGCCGGACCTCGAAATTGAGCTGGACGGCGTTCGCATCGGTGCCGACCTAAAAACTATCAGCATGTGGGATGTGAAAGCAGATGCGCTTAAAGCCCGGCTGCGTCGTGAGATCCGGATGCGTGATTACCACCTGAGCGCGGCCATGTACTGCGAAACCGCAGCGCTGGATCAGTTCTTCTGGATTTTCGTCAACAAAGACGAGAACTACCACTGGATCGCCATTATCGAGGCATCTGCAGAGCTGCTGGAACTGGGCATGCTGGAATACCGCAAAACCATGCGTGCTATCTCTACCGGGTTCGACACAGGTGAGTGGCCTGCGCCGATCACCGAAGACTTCACAGATGAACTTGACGATTTCGACCTGCGCCGTCTTGAAGCGCTGCGTACTCAGGCATAAGGGGAATGACCATGGAAAATACGAACATCATCACAGCAGAACAGCAGGCACCGAACACCATTTCTGCCAGCAACGCTATTTTCAACGTGCAGGCGCTGAGCCAGCTTACTGCCTTTGCCAACCTGATGGCTGACTCTCAGGTTACCGTACCGGCTCATCTGGCAGGAAAGCCCGCCGATTGCATGGCGATCGTCATGCAGGCGATGCAGTGGGGCATGAACCCATACGCGGTGGCGCAAAAAACTCACCTGGTCAATGGCCAGTTGGGTTATGAAGCGCAGCTTGTTAATGCCGTAATTACCAGTTCCAGCGCCATTCATGGTCGTTTTCATTATCGCTACGGCGGTGACTGGGAACGTTGCACCAGAACTAAAGAAGTTAGCCGCGAGAAAACCGGTAAGAATGGCAAATACACCTCCATTGAGCGCGTTCGCGACTGGACTGATGAAGATGAAGTTGGGCTCTACATTCAGGTCGGAGCCATTCTTCGTGGCGAAAGTGAAATCACCTGGGACAAGCCTCTTTACCTGTCTCAGGTGGTTACCCGCAATTCGCCTCTGTGGGTTTCAAAACCAGACCAGCAGATAGCTTATCTTGGGGTGAAGTACTGGGCGCGGCTTTACTGCCCGCATGTGATCCTTGGCGTTTATACGCCTGATGAGCTTGAGCAACGCACAGAGCGGGAAATCAATCCTGCACCCGCCCAGCGCGTGAGCCTTGCAGATATCAAAGGTGACGGCGTAACAACAACTCACAGCGCGCAGGAATCTGCCGCCAACATCGATGCTATGGCGGATGAATTCCGGGATCGCATTGAGGCTGCTCAGGACGTGGACGGTGCTAAAGCTCTGCGTGCCGACATCGAAACCGCTAAAGCGACGTTAGGATCCGCCCTGTTCACAGAGCTGAAAAACAAAGCCGTTCGGCGCTACTACCTGGTTGATGCCCGTAACAAGGTGGAGGCGGCGATCAACTCCCTGCCCCAGCCCGGCGAGCCTGGTGCCGAGGAACAGTTCGCAAAAGCCGAGCAGGCACTGGCGGCGGCGAAGCGCCACATGGGCGACGAGCTGTATGACCAGTTCGCCATCACCCTGGCGGATATGAAGCCGGAATATGTGGCCTGATGGAGGCGGGAGGGGCAACCCTCCCGGTAACGAGATGAGCTAGAAACAGATCCGCTGGAGCGATGAAGAGCTGAGGCTACTGCTGACGCACAGCAACCGGCAAATCTCAGAGCTGACCGGCCGCCCGCTGGTTGAGGTAGAAGACCGCCGCCTGCTGGCGAACATCGAGCGGAACTGCTGGGACGTGTTTGATCCGGAGTGTGCTGAATGAGGCTAATCAACCGAAGCAAGAAAGAATCGCCGTTGGCGCGCCGGGCTTGCGATGCGGCGCTGGCCCGTCATGTGGAACGGTTCGGCGATTACGCCAGCCGGGCCACCAGTAGCGAATACACGGTGCTGGTGGACGGAATGAAGGTAAAGGTCGAAGTCCAAAACCGCAGCGCCAGCTACGTGGCCACGGCGATCACCGGCGCGCGACGCCTGCGTCACCTTGCCGGCCGGATGTCTTGATATCGAAATATCATCAACGCGCGATCAGCATAGTTATACTCGTGCTGATCGCCAGGTACTTCATATGGCACAAGTAATTTTCAATGAAGAGTGGATCGTGGCGTCTAAGTTGACCGAAAAAACTGGTCTCAGCGATCGCCAGATTAAAGCGTTCCGCCAGGGCGCATGGATTGAAGGCATTCATTTCAAGCGCGTCTCCCTGTCAGGTATGGAAACCCAGCGAGGCATCATCTGGTACAACTACCCGCGGATTAACCAGTTAGTACAGGAGTCGTAATGTCATACCCAACGGGCGTTGAACTGCATAACGGGAAAATCCGTATTACCTTTCTTTACCGCGGATCCCGCTGTCGGGAGGTCCTCAAAGGTTGGGCCGTTAATGCTTCGAACATAAAGAAAGCCGGTAATCTGCGCGCTGTGATCGTCAGTGAAATCCAGCTTGGCCTGTTTGATTATGCGGCGCGGTTTCCCGACTCAAGGGCTCTTCAGAAATTTTCATCGACCCGCGTAGCGTATACCTGGGGTGAGCTGGTCGAACTCTGGCTCAATGCTAAAGAAGAAGACATTTCAAAAAACACAATGGCTCGCGTTAAAGCGCAGCTTAAAACCATTAACCGGATTATCGGAGAAATGACCCTGATTGCTGATATCACCCACAGCGATCTGATGAATTACCGGAAAGAGCTGCTGCGCGGCGAGACATTTTATGCGCCCGGCAATAAGCGACAGAAAACCGGGCGGAGCGTTAACACGGTTAACGACTATATATCGCTGACCTGTCAGATCCTGCGCTATGCGCACCGCAGTAAATTCATCACCGATAAGCCGTTTGAATACATTCCCAAGCTGTATAAGGACCGCACAAAGCCCGATCCACTTTATCGTGAGGAGTATGCCAGGCTAATCCTGTCGAATAGTGGTCAGGACCGTAACCTGTGGCAGCTCGCCATCAATACAGGCTTGCGCCACGGAGAACTGGCGGCGCTGGCATGGGATGATATCGATTTTGAGGCAGGCACGGCTCACGTCAGAAGAAACCTGACGAAACAGGGCAATTTCGTTCCGCCAAAAACGCTGGCCGGGGATCGGGTGCTGCCCCTACTCGCAACTGCACTGGATGCGTTACGCGCGCAGTATGCAATAACGGGCGAGCTGGCGGAGACGACCATCGTTCAGCATTTCAGAGAATACGGCAGCTCCGAGGAGCAACAGCACAGATTCGTTTTCCTGCCCGGCCTGAAGAAGCAAAAGCCAGGGAAGTATTTTACCTGCGATTCGATCAGCGATCGGTGGGATGCAGCAGTAAAGAAAGCCGGTATCCGCCGGAGAACGCCATACCAGACACGACATACCTTCGCGTGCTGGGCACTTTCTGCCGGTGCTAACCCGTCATTTATTGCAAGCCAGCTCGGCCACGAAGACGCACAGATGGTTTACAGGGTGTATTCGGCCTGGCTTAAAGAGTTCAGCGGGGATCAGGTGAGCATGCTTAACGATAAATACGGCGTCGCCCCCATTACGCCCCCAAAGACGGCGAATAAGGATAATTAATCTTTTAATTCAGGTAGTTAGGCGAAACACCTTATACAGTAGGGGGGTATAGTAGCAGGATCTCTATCTTGCTGTAAAATTTATGTTTGGATAGGTGTGAGTGGGTAGCAACATGGTGTGTTAATCAATAGCGGGCAATGTTAACGTATAAACTATTCTGCTCTGAGGATTTCGTCATGACCACCTTTCATCAACTTACTGCCACCAGTCTGCGTGGCGAGTCTATCTCGATGGCCGACTACGCGGGTAAGCTGGTGCTGGTGGTGAATACCGCCAGCCATTGTGGCTTTACGCCGCAGTATGCGGGTCTTGAAGCGCTCTACAAGAAGTATGCCTCAAGGGGACTCGTGGTGTTGGGTTTCCCCTGCAACCAGTTTGGTTCTCAGGAACCTGGCGGCCCTGATGAAATCGCGCAGACCTGCCACATCAACTACGGTGTGAGCTTCCCGATGTTTGAGAAAGTAGAGGTTAACGGCGCCGCTACCCACCCGGTCTTTCGTTACCTGAAAGACGAATTGCCCGGCGTGCTGGGTGGACGGATCAAGTGGAACTTCACTAAATTCCTGATCGGACGCGATGGCAAACCGCTCATGCGTTTTGCACCGTTTACCACGCCAGAGAAAATGGAAACCGCAATTCGTAGCGCACTTGGGATCTAAGTATTCCCATCGTTACACCTCATCATATTTGTCATTCAGGCCAGGAGGCGGAACATGCACATCAATACCAGGGTCAAAATTGCGACACTTATCTATCTCATGGCGGCCTGTGCCATTGCGCTACCCGCTCTTGCTCTGTTCCTGGATCTGATGATAAACGGAAGCATCATTGATATATGGCAAGGTGCATACTCCTTTGCAGATCTTCTTAGCTTTCGTAAAACGCTTTTCTTGAACTTCGCCGGGCTCGGTGCGATCCTTGGCTTTGTCTACTGGCTCTTTTTCTTCAGGAAATACCGGCACCACGATCCGCTGGATAAATATTTCAAGTAACTGCTCATCGTGTGTGCAGCTGCCTGGTCAATGTTGACAGCGCTTTAATCATCTGTGAGTATTAACCTGAGCTAACAAAGGAGAAAGTATATGCAGGAAGCAATTAATGTCCTACTCATGATTCTGCCCATCCTTACGCTTTTTATTCTGATAAAGCTTTTCACCCGCACCCTTCGCCAGCCAAAACGGATCATTTCAGAAGAGAATGGAATGAAAAAAATATCATCCAACCCTTCGTATTTTGGCGGATCGTCCAGGGCAGAATACTATTATGACGACTCTTTTTTGTATGAGATTAAAAAAAACACCACTCATAAAGTTCAACTGTCTAAAATAATTGCAGTTAAACCAGGCTATACAACAATAAACAATAGACGCAAGTGGTCCGTCATATATATTAACGAAGGTGAGAAGAGACAACTGCAGTTCTACCACAATCTCACCATGTTCAATCAGAATTTTGCTGGCTTTTTGGCAACGGTAAAGCAGGTTAATCCTGACGCAGACGTTAAAAGCTTATCTTTTTTCAATATGTAAGGCTCTGTAGCGTTATAAACCTCGAGTCAGCTCCTCGCTATTTTCAGCGAGAATATCCAGCATTGCCTTAACGTAAGCATTCGTATTCCCCTGATGCCACATCACGCTCAGCGGCAGGCCCTTAATATTTTCTATCGGTTTAAGAGAAAGGTACCTTACGCCGTCAGCATTCATATTTTTATACGCTGCGGGAACCAACGCCACACCCAGCCCTGCCGCCACGAAGCTGAGGATCGTCTGTTTTTCCTCGGCGTACTGAGCAATAACGGGAAAACAGCCCCCGGTTCTAAAGATATCCATCGTCAGATCGTGGCTATGCGGACGGGTACGTCTTTCCGGTACAATGACCGGCTCATCGCGGAAATCGTCAATGCTCACGTTGTCATAACCCACCAGTCGGTGGTCGGCAGGAACAGCCAGCACGCAGGTTTCATAGGCGATAAAGCGCGTCGTCAGAATGACATCTACCTGTTCCGGTGGACGCACAAAGACCAGGTCCAGCCATCCGGAAGCGAGGCGCGGAATAAGGCTGGATGACTTGTCTTCGATAATATGAATATCCGCCTCAGGAAACTGCCTGACAAAAAGATTGAGCAGGTTTGGCAATACCCCCCTTGCTGCGCTGTCAATTGCGCCAATTCGCAGCGTTTTTTTCTGCATTACGTTATTTCTTAAGAAACGCTGCCGCAGTGCATCAAAGTCGCTCAGCACCCTCTTGGCCTCATTCAGAAATTCAGCGCCTTCTGGAGTGAGGTAAACGTTTCGGGTAGAGCGATTCAGCAAGCGTATGCCTAAATCATCCTCCAGCAGTTTGATAAAACGACTGAGTGACGCAGGCATCATTTCAAGCTTTCGGGCAGCTCTGCCGAAGTGAAGCTCATCACCTAACACGACAAAGCAACGCAACTGATTTATATCCATTTTTTCATCCGCACACAATTATACAAATTATTTATATAAACCCTTGCCGATGATAAAGCCAGTTAAAAAAGCATACTGAGTTCATTACAAAACGATAACAATCCTACAACCGTGGAGCATCCTGTAATGAACAACGACCTCGAAAAAAGGGTTATGCGCAAGGTAACCCTGCGCATTATCCCTTTCATCATGCTGCTGTATTTCATCGCCTTCCTCGACCGGGTCAATATTGGTTTTGCTGCCCTGACGATGAACCAGGATCTGGGCTTTTCGCCGACGGTATTTGGCCTTGGCGCAGGCATATTTTTCCTGGGCTATTTTCTCTTTGAAGTTCCGTCAAACTTAATCCTGCATAAGGTTGGAGCCAGGATCTGGATCGCCCGGGTGATGATCACCTGGGGACTGGTCTCGGGCTGTATGGCTTTCGTACAGGGCACAACCAGCTTCTATGTGCTGCGTTTTCTGCTCGGCGTTGCGGAAGCCGGTTTCTTCCCGGGCATTATTCTTTACCTGAGCTACTGGTTCCCGGCAGCAAAACGGGCCCAGGTTACCGCCATATTTATGGCTGCCGCCCCTCTTTCAACCGCTCTGGGATCGCCCATCTCTGCAATGCTTCTGGAGATGAACGGCCTGCTGGGTTATGCCGGTTGGCAATGGATGTTCGTGCTGGAAGCGATCCCGGCCGTGCTGTTTGGCATCGTCGTCCTGTTTTACCTCACTGACCGTCCCGCCAAAGCGAAATGGCTGACCGAGGAGGAGCGGACCTGGCTGCAGAATACGATGCAGACTGAAGAGCAGGCCCGCGCTGCCGGGCAGAGCCATACCAGCGCATGGCGCGGGCTGGCGGACAAACGCGTTCTCGCCCTGGCGCTGGTCTACTTTGGTACTTCCGCCGGTCTCTACACGCTGGGTATCTGGGCACCACAAATTATTCATAGCTTTGGTGCCTCATCCCTGGAGATTGGCTTCCTTAACGCCTGCCCGGCCATCGTCGGCGTTATCGGTATGATCCTTTGGGCTCGCCACTCAGATCGGAAAAACGAGCGCAGCTGGCACGTTATCGGAGCCTGTCTGCTGGCCGCAGCCGGACTCATTTATGCCGGTAACGTCAGCACCCTGTTTACCGTCATTATCGCTCTGACGCTGGTCACTGCGGGCATCAGCGCGTCGAAACCGCCGCTCTGGAGTATGCCTACCCTGTTTTTAAGCGGCCCGGCAGCGGCAGCCGGCATCGCCACCATAAACTCTATTGGTAACCTCGGGGGATTTGTCGGACCGATGATGATCGGCGTTATCCGCCAGCAAACCGGCAGCTATACCTGGGGACTCTATTTTGTTGCAGGTCTGTTGGTCATGTCAGCACTGATTGTCCTGATCCTGTCCGGGAGAGCGAAAAAGCCTCAGGCCACCGAACTTCCTCACCCTCATATTCACACTCATTAATTGATACGGAGAATAACCATGCGTAACTACTCTATCGCCGCCATTCCCGCCGACGGTATCGGTCCTGAAGTGATTTCTGCTGGCATCGAGGTGCTCCATGCCCTCTCCCATCAGGATCCAGAGCTGAAATTTACTGTTGAAACCTTCGACTGGGGTTCAGATTACTACAAGCGCCACGGCGTCATGATGCCGGAAGAGGGTTTGCAGACGTTAAAAAAATTCGATGCTATCTATTTTGGCGCTGTCGGCGCGCCCGATGTGCCCGATCACATAACGCTGTGGGGTTTGCGGCTGCCGATCTGCCAGGGATTTGACCAGTACGCGAATGTGCGTCCAACTAAGATCTTGCCGGGCGTGACCTCGCCGCTGCGTAACCGCGGGCCAGGCGATCTCGACTGGGTCATCGTCCGTGAAAACTCAGAGGGCGAATACTCCGGCAACGGTGGCCGGGCGCATAAAGGGCTGCCGGAAGAGGTCGGGACCGAAGTGGCGATCTTTACCCGCGTCGGCGTGACGCGCATCATGCGTTACGCCTTTAAGCTGGCCCAGTCGCGCCCGCGTAAGCTGCTGACGGTGGTCACCAAATCTAATGCACAGCGTCACGGCATGGTGATGTGGGATGAAATTGCTGCCGAAGTGGCGCAGGAGTTTCCGGATGTGCAGTGGGACAAAATGCTGGTTGATGCGATGACGCATCGCATGACGCTGCATCCGCAGAGTCTGGATACTATCGTCGCCACCAACCTGCATGCCGATATTCTCTCGGATTTGGCTGGCGCGCTGGCTGGCAGCCTTGGCGTGGCACCGACGGCGAATATCGATCCTGAGCGGCGTTTCCCCTCGATGTTTGAACCTATTCATGGATCAGCTTTTGATATCACCGGCAAAGGCATCGCCAATCCGATTGCCACTTTCTGGACTGCCGTACAGATGCTGGAGCACCTGGGCGAACATGACGCCGCCGCGCTGATCATGGAGGGGATTGAGTATGTCTGCACCAATGGCATTCTGACGCCTGACGTTGGCGGCACGGCAAAAACCGCAGATGTCACCCGCGCGGTAGTGCAGTTTATTGAATCCCGGGTCACCGTTGCTGAGAGCGCGTAAAAATGAGAGATGAACAGGCTGCAGAGATCCTGCAGGATATATTTAAGCAGGCCGTTGACAGCGCCCGCCCTGGGCCTGTCATCCCTCCCGCCCTGCCGCAGAAGCCGAAAGGCCGCTGTATTGTGGTGGGAGCGGGTAAAGCATCTGCCGCCATGGCAGCGGCGGTGGATGCAGCCTGGCCAGATGTCGAGGTCAGCGGCGTCGTGGTCACACGTTATGGCCACGCCGTACCGGCGGGACGTATCCGGATCCTGGAAGCGTCCCATCCGGTGTCGGATGCCATGAGTGAAACCGCAGCGATGCTGATTGTGGAGTCTCTGCGCGGGCTGACAAAGGACGACCTGGTGCTGGCGCTAATGTCCGGCGGCGGTTCAGCCCTGATGGCATTGCCCGCACCGGGCCTTACGCTTGCGGATAAACAGGTCGTCACGCGCGCCCTGTTGCACAGTGGTGCCACTATCAGGGAGATGAATCTGGTACGGCGGCATCTGTCAGCTGTAAAAGGCGGCAAGCTGGCCGCAATGGCGCAGCCGGCGCGTGTGGTATCGCTAATTATCAGCGACGTGCCGGGGGATAACCCGGCGGATATTGCTTCCGGCCCGACGGTAGCGGACAGTACAACGCCAGGTGATGCCCTGAAGGTGCTTGAACGCTACGGTATAGCGATATCTGAGCCGGTGCGTGCTGTGCTGAGCATGCCAATCCCACCCT
The DNA here is from genome assembly GCF_031987975.1 of Pseudescherichia sp. Lineage (GTDB taxonomy): Bacteria > Pseudomonadota > Gammaproteobacteria > Enterobacterales > Enterobacteriaceae > Pseudescherichia. The sequence continues at coordinate 186,105 of NZ_DALZYX010000001.1, forward strand.
CGGCCAGAATGCCGAATGGCGAGGTTAACCTGATAGCTACGCCGGCAATGGCGTTAAAAGCGGCAGCCGAGGCGGCGCGGGGCCATGGCATTACGCCGCTGATCCTCGGGGATGCCATCGAAGGAGAAAGTCGTGAAGCGGCAATCGTCATGGCGGGTATCGCCAAATCGGTGAAGCAGCATGGCCAACCATTGGGTGCTCCCGCTCTGCTGCTCTCTGGAGGAGAAACCACGGTCACGGTGCGTAATGGTCGCGCCGGTAAAGGAGGAAGAAACACGGAGTTTTTGCTCAGCCTTGCCTGCGCGCTACAGGGTGAAAGCGGGATCTGGGCAGTAGCGGGCGACAGCGACGGTATTGACGGTACGGAAGATGCAGCAGGTGCTCTCATCTACCCCGATACGCTGTCACGCGGCAGGTTACAAGGCCTGCATGCTGCTCACTATCTGGATGAGCATGACAGCTACAGCTATTTTCATGCGCTTGATGATTTACTGCTTACTGGCCCGACGCTCACTAACGTCAATGATATCCGGGCAATATTAGTTGCTTAACCTCTCTGCTCTCCCGGTAGCCTGGGAGAGCATTATCCAAATTCCACAGCTTTTAGGGCAAGCAAACGCGGGATTCTATGCGACTGTTTTGCGACGTCGCTCGATGAGCGCTATCGAAATTGATTCAACTTCTTTAAAGTCTTTGGACACGCTGGTTCGTAGTGCAAGGTTCCATTTGCTTAATACACGAGCGTTATTCAACAGCTCGCTGCCTTCCGGTAGCCGACCATTTTGTAACAACCATTGCGCAACATCCGCCCAATCCCACAATGGAGACTGGCCTTTGATACGCTGGATAGGGCAAGGGAAATCGCCGCTGCCGCGAGTACCATCTTTTAGCATCGCAATTGCCTGACGCGACATGTTTGTCATTTCAGCTATATCGCTTAAGCCCACAAGGGCAGAGTCGACGGATTCAACAATAGCGCCGATTCCGGCTGATTCGATATTTTCGACCGCTGATGAAATAGCTTCATCCAGAGAGTCAGCTTCACGATCGAACTCAACGTAAACAGAGTTACCATATGCACAAATCAGCGCATCGTCACAACCGCTTTCGTACAGCGCATCTTCCAGTCCGTCAGTGTCATACGTGACACCTGAGAGGGTCAGAGTGAAGTTATAAAGCGCCATAATACCTCTTCGTTTAATAGTCAGAGTATGGTGTATTCTTAATTCAGTCAGGAACGGTTGCAGCCGTTCCTGACGGGACAAAGATCATTCGCAGCGGTTAACTGTGCGAACGATCTGTTTGGCATGGTTTTCCGCATCTTTCGGCGTTGACCATACGCTCACCTGGTGATCTCGGTGTTCACCTTCAGGGTTGCCGCAGCGTAATCTACAAAAACAGTGTGCAGAATTGCCTGGTCGAACCCAGACCCAGCCTTTTTTCAGAGCATATTCAATGGCTGCTTGAATGTGCTTATTAGGATGGCTTTTCAGATACAACTAAACTCCAGCTAACTGTAAATTTGGTGTTGACACTTGTCAACATAAAATTCAATTTACCTGTCCGTGTCTCCACCCCGTCGTCGAATGCTGTCTACGGCCAGCTTTGACGGCGCATAGGATATCAGAAGCATCTGGGTGTTCACCGTTTCACCCGCCCAATAACCTTAATTTTTTTGCGGCCAAATATCACAGTCTGTCATTGGCCTACGGGCTAGCAGGTTTATTCTATTTCAAACCGCAACCATGGTGCTGCTTCCATGAAGGCCACCATCCCCTGCGCATCAGGCAGTGCGGCTAAGGCTCCTTTCGCCGTCGTGGCCAGCGCGCCACAGGCACTGGCTTGCGTTATGGCCTGCTTGAGCTGCCCCCCATCCTGTAACGCATTACCCTGGGCCAGACTGGCCAGTAACCCTGCCATAAAAGCGTCACCTGCCCCGGTAGTGTCCAGACTTTCAACCCTGAACGCGCTAACCTGTACCAGCCGATCCTGCCAGAGCACTATCGCCCCGTCAGATCCGCACGTTACGACTTTCAGGCGTGACGGATAGCCACGTAAGATCCCCAATGCCTTTTCATGTTGCGTGGTACCCGCTAACCAATACAGCTCCTCTTGTGAAAGCTTGAGAATATCGGCCTGCTGAGCAAAATGACGCACGGTGTCTAACATCTCCTGCGCATCAGGCCACATCTGTGGACGAAGATTAATATCAAAGCTTAGCAGGCCATCACGCTGCTTGATGTAGCTGATAGCCCGTACCAGCGTTTCGCGACATGGCGTTGCCACCAGTGCCAGTGAGCAAAAATGCAGAATATCGCTACCAAACGCCGGAAGATTATCTGCTGTCAAAAACTGGTCGGCTGAACGATCGACCAGAAAGGTAAAGCTGCGATCGCCTTCGTCTCCGAGTGATACCAGCACCGTGCTGGTCCGGTGGTACGGATCAAACTGCATATGCTGCGTATTAACGCCCTGCTCTGCCAGCGTGTCCCTCAGAAAATGGCCGAACGGATCGTCACCCGTTCTACCGATAAACCCGCACTCGCATCCCAGGCGCGCAGCCCCGACGACGACATTGACCGGTGCACCGCCTGCACAGGCGGTGTACTGCATCTCTCCCTGCGGCAGCAGATCAATCACCGCGTCGCCTAATGCCCAGATTTTCATACACTCCCCTTAACGTAAATCAATAATCAGAACAGATATTTAAAGCGGGCACGCACGCCGTAGCGTTCGTCGTTGCTGCCGGTTTGTGCAGCTGAAGAGTCCAGCCAGGAGGCGTAAGCCCCGAGGTAAATATTAAAATTTGGCATATCCATGATGTTCGGTAGTTGCCATGAGGTATGGATAGTGTGAATGTCGTAGCGACCCGGCGCGAGGATCGCACAGTCGCTATCGCAGTCCGCGCTGACGCCTACCATATTGAACTGGTCAATTTTGTTGTGGGCATAGATATAGCCCAGTTCGACGCGGTGCCATAGGGCATTGATACCGGCGCTGAAGTCTTTCTCGTCTGTCGCATCAAGGTAAGCCGTGCTCAGGTTCACCACCGCGCCGTTCTCCGCATCGGTTCTGAGCGTGTTCCATGTCATAGTCATACCGTAACCGGTACGGCTGGATTGATCCTGGAAGCGCCCATTCTCCTGCTGATAGCCGTAGGCGTTATTCACCAGGTTGCTCTCCAGCGCGGCCGCGACTGACCATGGGCCAGACTGCCACGCGGCCACCGGGCGCACATACACGACGTTTTTACGGTTATCCAGCGCGTTACCGTGGTAGTTCTGATCGACGAACAGTGAGCTGCCGTCTTCAATCAGCGTATTAACCTCGACATACCAGTTATCCAGTTTTTTGCTAAGCAGGAAATTGCCGCCGCTGTTGCTGCGTCCTCGTCCCTCTTTCATCATGTAGATATAGCCGTAACCGTCGCTATAGAGATCGTTGGCGGTATTACCGGAATACTCAATAAAAGTATCCTGATTCAGCGGAAACATATCCCAGGCTTCGAAGCGACCGATTTTAATTTTCCAATCATCCTGCTGGCCGAAGAAAAAAGCCGCATCGTCGAGGTTCATTTTACCATTCATGTCCGCCAGCGGCTGCACGCTGAAACCGGCATATTTGCCGTCAGCCCCTTTTCGAATACCATCAAAACCCAGCAAAATACGCCCGTTAATATCCCAGCGCTCTTTTTCACCTGGCGTCCAGTTTTTATTGGCGCTGGTTTTGAGTGATGTCAGCCCGCCGGTTCGGCTGGCTCCATCCATATTAAATTCAACGTCGCCATAGAATTTTAACTCGTCAGTAGCATTAACCTCTAGCGTGGGCTTTGCCGGTGCGGTGGAGGCTGCCGTGCGGGGTGTCTCCTGCTGCTTTAGGGCGCGGATCTCCGCTTCCGCGCTGGCGGCACGCGCTTCGGTGGCTTTCAGTCTTTTTTCCATTTGCACCAGCCGATCTTCCAGAGAAAGGCTACCCTGTGCACACACCACGCCGCTAAATACAGACGTCAACATACATCCGACCCAGATTATTTTCATCGGAAAACCTTTTTTATTATTCAGTAACCAGTTGTTAATTATGTAGGGGTATAAGCCGGCGATAACGACAACAATAACCCGCCCATCGCCGGGGACGGGTTATTGATCATGCCTGGTTTATTTATTCAAGCTGCCATGCTCCGCCATCGGACAGTGATGCCCTGCCGCTCCAGGCAAATAAACATAATTTACGCTGCCCGGCATCGGGATATATACGACTGCTTAGGCACGCCTCGCCATCATTGACAAAGACTTCAACGGACGAGCTGTCGATAAACAGACGCAGAGTGAGATCGCGATCGAGGGTTACCGGCACGCTGCGCGTCCCGCATAAACCGTGCTGCGGATAGTGACGCTCCAGCACCAGGCGCTGCATCTGAGCATCGACGTAGATCCGCAGGCCATCCCCCAGACTCAGGCCGTACTGCTCGGCAGTGCTCTCCGCGCCTTTCCAGTTCAGCACCACCTCCATCGCCTCGGCGTTTTCCGCCACGCCAATCTGCTGATTGTTAAGCGTGCTGACCGGCCAGGGATACCAGCCCTGACGCAGGCATTCCACCTCTTTTGCCGGGCGCATTTGCAGACGCCTGTCCGCACTGAGGCTCAGTTCACGCGGCAGCGACAGCATCCCGGCCCAGCCGTCCTGCTGCTCCGGCAGGGGCGATTCCCACATATCCAGCCAACCAATCACAATGCGCCGCCCGTCTGGCGTCAAGAAACTCTGCGGCGCGTAAAAATCATGCCCATGATCCATCTCGACAAACTCACCGGTGCGAACAAATGGCTGGCCCGGCTGCCAGTCTCCCAGCAGATAGCCACTCTGGAAAAGATTGCGGTTTTTGAAACCGTGCGCGTCCATGCCCTGCGGGGAGAACATCAGCACGCGCTTGTCGCCAAGGGTGAAGAAGTCCGGGCACTCCCACATAAAGCCCATCCCGGCCTCGGCCTCATCAAGAACCCTCTCTTCCTGCCACTGGCGCAGATCCGCTGAACGATAGAGCCGCACCTGACCGGTCTCGCCCAGACGAGCGCCGACGACCATGTACCAGCTCTCTCCTTCGCGCCAGACCTTCGGATCGCGGAAGTGATGCACGCCCGGCGGCGTATCCACCACCATGCCCTCACGCTCAAAGTGAATGCCGTCGCGACTGGTCGCCAGGCACTGCACCTGATAGAGGTTATCTTCGTTATCGCTATCACCGTGGAATTTATGCCCGGTGTAGATCAGCGCCAGCGTATCACCATCGACTACCGCCGAGCCGGAAAAGCAGCCGTCTTTGTCTTCCGGCCCTTCAGGGGCGATCGCCACTGGCAAATGTTCCCAATGGACCAGATCCTGACTGCGCGCATGTCCCCAGTGCATCGGTCCCCATTGAGAGGAGTACGGATGATGCTGATAAAAGGCATGATACCAGCCGTCGAACCATACCAGCCCGTTGGGATCGTTCATCCAGCCCGCTCTGGCGGCCAAATGGTAGCGCGGATACCAGCGCAGGTTGAGCGCGTCGCGCTTCGCCTTAAGTTCCTGTTCAGCGTCAGCAATTGAGTAGGTCATAGTCTTCACTCTTTTCAGTCAGATAGCGGAAAGTTGTGGCAGCTGCGGATCCGCCGAAGCGTTGCCGGATCGCAGTAAAAACATAGAGATAAAGGTAATGCCGAACACCAGCATGCCCATAAACAGGTAGGATTCAGCGAAGCCATATTTTTCATAGCTGTAGCCCGCCAGCGGCGACAGCACCGAGGCGATCACCGAGCTGGTGCAGGCGAAGCCCACCAGATAGAGGGTGGATGAGAGGCGTTTATCAAAGTTCAGGCTGTTATATTTGAAGATCGCTACCAGCAGCACCGGCAGTTCGACGGCGTGGAGCAGTTTAGTAATGGAGATCAGTAGTGGCCCTTCCACCAGGCCGGAGGCGATCATGCGCATCGCCATCACCATACCGGCGAATATCAGGCCATTTTTGGCCCCAACGCGATTCACCAGCCACGGGGCACAAAACATCCCGGCAGCTTCCAGGAACACCTGAAACGAATTGAGATAGCCGTACATCGCATTGCCTTCCTGCGGGGTGGCAAACTGCGAGGAGAAATAGACTGGAAACTGTTGGTCGTAAACGCCGTAAATACAGGTGCCCACGACGAAGAACACCAGCGCCCAGAAGCGTGGCAGGGTCAGCAGACGCAGCGCGTCCTGAAGCGTCACTTTTCCTCCCGCCACCGCTTCCTGCATAGCATGGGGTGCAGAGGAGACCCGCAGCCGTGCCAGCAGCAGCAGGAACATTAGCCCGGAGCAGCTGGCGACCGCAAAGTTCAGCTTCGGATCGATGTTAAACAGTAGTCCGGCGAAAAATGTTGCCACCGCCCAGCCCAGCGATCCCCACATCCGCGCTTTGCCAAATTCAAACTGACTCTGACGCGCCACGCGCTCGGTGTAGGACTCCAGCACGCCGATACCGCCGTTAAAGGTCAGGCCAATAAAGATGCCGCCAAACACGCTGCCAAGCAGAATGTTGATCTTCAGCAGATACCCAAACAGCAGATACGCCGGGCCGGAGAGGATCAGCATCGCCGTGAGATACCACAGCAGATGTTTACGCAGACCGAGCTTATCCTGAATAAAGCCGTAACAGATCTGCGCGAACAATGCAGAGACTGACAGCACCGCGAAAATAATTCCCGTATCCCCTGCTTTCAGCCCGACCTCCTGATGCAGCCAGATGGAAAGCAACGAGCCTGAGGAGGACCAGGTCACAAAAAAGAAGAACAGTAAGGCACTGAGTAATGGGTAACTGTGAGAGTGATGGACTTTCATCGTGGCAATCTCATATTGGAGTAGTGGCCCAATGGTAACGTTAACAAATGACGTCGCTCATCTCGTTTAGCTGCGATTCATGATGTTAATCACAAAAGTTAACGTTAACATTACAAGAATGAGATCACGCTCAACATTTCTGGCTATAGGTCTGCAACACGAAGAGAGAAGATTAGCGTATGATCCTTTTACATCAGCAACTTAGTTATAATGCCTGAGCAGCACGGTAATGATGGAGTAAGACAATGGCATCCCTTAAAGATGTGGCAAGACTGGCAAACGTATCGCTGATGACCGTGTCGCGTGCGCTGAATAACCCGGAACGGTTAAAACCTGAAACCCTTGCCCGCGTGCAGCAGGCCATTCAGCAAACCAATTACGTGCCGGATTTATCAGCCAAGAAGATCCGCGGTGCCCACGCCTCGCCGAGCACCATTGGCGTGCTGGCACTGGATACCGTGACGACACCCTTCTCGGTGGAGATTACGCTCTCAATCGAAGAGACCGCTCGCGCCCACGGCTGGAACAGTTTTGTGGTCAACATGTTTTCCGACGACAGCCCGGAAACCATGGTCGATCTGCTGCTCTCTCACCGTCCGGATGGCATTATCTTTACTACCATGGGACTACGTCAGGTCCCGCTGCCCGCCAAGCTACGCACCCTTCCCTGCGTACTGGCAAACTGTGAAAGCCTGCACGAGCCGGTGGCGAGCTATATTCCGGACGATGAACAAGGTCAGTATACCGCCGTCAAGGCGCTACTGGCCGCAGGCTATAGTCGTCCGCTCTGCCTGCATTTGCCCGCAAAGCATCTGGCGACCATACGTCGTCGTCAGGGGCTGGAGCGCGCCTGCCGAGAAGCCAATGTTGATCCCGATACGCTCGATCATATTTATATGGAATTTGGCGATGAACACTATCGCGATATGCCCGCCCAGCTGCTGGCGCATATCCGTCAGGGCAAGCCGCTGTTTGACTCCGTCATCTGCGGTAACGATCGCATTGCATTTATGGTGTATCAAACCCTACTCGCCCAGGGGTTGCGCATTCCGCAGGACGTCGCGGTGCTGGGCTACGACAATATGGTGGGCATTGGCGATCTGTTCTTTCCGCCGCTGTCGACGGTACAGCTGCCGCATTATGATATTGGCCGATTGAGCGCGCTGCATATCATTAATCAGGAGACGCACAACGATACCATTCGCGTTGCAAGCCCGCTGTTGCTTCGTGAGTCACTTTGAAAGCACGCCCCCGCTGAAGCTGAACGGGAGCGCGCTACGGGTAGATTACTCTTTGGCTATCGGCGTGGCGTTCTCTTCGATTTTCGTCTCGCCCTGAATAGCAGCAATTTTCTTCGCGACGTCAGCCACCTGCTCGCTGCTGTGCAGTAAGGTATAGGTCAGATCAAACTGGGTGCTGGCACCCGGTTGCAGCTGCTTCACCCGCTTCTGCTCGCGTTCAATCGTTACCGGATAGGCATAGTTAGTGCCTGGCTCAATGCCAGTTACATACCCCTGTTTAACGGTATCGGTATTTTTCCATAACGTCAGCACCGGCAGCTGGCGGGTGTCAAACTGGATGGAAGCCCCCTTGTCCCCCGCCCTGTTCACCACTGCCGCCAGGGTCTGGTGATCTTCCCCAGCGAGCGGCTGGATGTTGAAAACCATCTCATCAAACCCTTTGGTCGGGCCGGCATAGGTTTGCCATGTCTTCAGCCCCTCTTTGGCGTAGTCATTAAACGGACTGATGCTGGACATCGGGGCGAGGAAACGCGCACCCTCTTCGAGGATCGGCATGCCGAAGTTGCTGTGGTAAATAATCTGGTAATCATGGGGATAGTCTGCGTGGTTAGTCAGCACATCATGCAGGCTAAAGCTGTTGCTGCCGGGCACATAGCGCAGCTCGGTCATGGTCTGCAAATCGGCCTTCTTGAAAGTGCTCTCTTTGACCAGCCCGCGAATACGGATCTCATGCGGTGCGGCATCGGCTATCTCAACCTCAACCCGTGAGGCTGGCGTATTTCCTGCTTTCCCATGCAAAGTGTAGAGTTGTCCATCAGCGGTAACCGGATGCCCAGTCCACTCATAGCCGCAACGCACCATCATTTCATTGAAACCTTCCAGCCAACCCAGTCCGTTGCGGCTTTCCAGATTGATAAATGCCGGATTGACGACCTCTTTCACCGGTGAATCCCAACCCATTTTTGAGCCGAAGCCCTCAATGTGTAGCAGATTCATACCCCGCGTCGGGCTTAACGTAATGGTTAGCCCGTTCTGACTGGAAATAACGAGGATTTTACTCCCTTCCTGCTTACCGCCATGCAGGACTTTTTGCTCAATGCTGAACGGTTTATCATTAGCGTTCAGCTGACTGCTGGATATCTTCCAGTCTCCTTTATCTATGCCCTGTTCAGCATTTGTCAGCACCCAGGTTTTCGCCGCTACCTGACCAGAAACTGCAAGCGCAAGCACCGTTAAAGCCAGTTTAGTTTTCATTTTTCGTCCTTTTTGCTGAATCGATTATTACTTGTCGCCGGAAAATCTACTGATTCGCTGGTTAAAGAAATGTGACGAGGTTCACCTGACGAAAAAAGGCGCATTTTTAAGGGGTAAGTTGCGGGTTATATCTCATTAACAATGAAAAACCCCTGCTTTGTTGCGTTAAAAATGCAGGATCGATACTATTTTGCTTTATCGGTTCAGCTACTAAAGAGGCCGTAATGAAAAGGAAATACCCGCGGTTGCCAGGCTCAGCCCTACCCATAACGTTAAATAATGTAAGGAAGGCAATACAAACGTTACTGCAGTTTGTACCATGCGCTGTCGCCACAGAGTAGCGGGCAATAGCGCCAATCAGTCGATTCGCTCATCGACACATCAGGAACCCTCAGCACCAATATAATTTCGTAGATAGACTATTGCTTTCTGTGACTATTGCCCCCATCGTCATAACAATCAACCCGTAACTGTAAAAACCCGACTAACCGTATGTCATTTAATCATTTTCTCATACGATCTAAACACAAGATGATTGCTCACCCATTTCGTGGTAATACCCGCATGACGCCTCGGCAGTCAAGCGCCCACGTTTCACGAGCGGTTCAGCAGTATATTTTTCCCTTAAAATTGTTTTATATCAAAAACAGGACAAACGTTTTGTAAATATCTATAAAACAAAGCGAATTTTTTGAAAGAAGTTCAAACAATAAGAAAAAGCTTTGACTCCCTAAGTTAAACTGCTACATTTTTAGTTACATGGAGTGACTATTTGTTTTTTGCGGAGTTCATATACTTTCATTTTCGCAAATTTGTTCTGCTTACAGGAGATAATATGGAATGGAAAATCATTGACTCGCTGGTCAGCCCTACTACAGGAACTTTCTTTGCAGCAGCATCCTCACCTCGTAATCTAAAATTGATATTATGGTATCACAGTGATTTTTTCTTACGCTCAGGACATCACCTTTCAACAAGCAGTATCGGCATAGTCGTTAATGGTCATTTTAAAAAATTAAAAATCTTTCATACCTTTCCTTTCACTTCCGAAGCATGGACCGATTTAATTCAAAAAACAGGCTGCCCTGGAAATTCCCCCAATTTTGACAACCGATGTTTAAACATAACCTCCTGTCAATTTAAACAGTGTCCATACGGCATTAAGAAATACAATCCTGACGGTAAGAAAATTTCATTTTAATATGTATGATTTCCATATAAAAAACCCACCATAAGGTGGGTTTGATTAATCCTTGATTCAGACTTTAACGGCCCGCAGGGTAGATCCCAAAGTCACCATCTGCTGCATAGCCAATACGAAACGTCAACGTACTGCCAGCGTCAACTTCGGCGGACTGGGCACTCATTCCTCCCCCGCAGAAATCCTTCGGCAAGGTGCTAATGACGTAATCTCCAGGAGAGGGATAAACGATTACTTCCTGAGAGGTATCTAAATCAGCTACGGGTTTGCCATTGAGATACACCCGGCTTAAGCATGTATTACCCGTAAAGCTCCCGTCGCGTTTGATGACCACCGCGCCAGAATCTTTTGTTTTCACCAGAAGCTGTGGATTAAGGATTTGTTTCTGCGGCGCTACTTTCGCCTGTTTGTTAGACCCAGATTGAGAAGTACAGCCTATTAGTCCAACAACTACTGCCACTATAAGCATAGTTTTCATTGGTTAGCAGCCTCATGTTTAACAATTAATGACCTCATCGTGATATGGGGTAACGCATAACAGCGATACATCCAGCGTTATAGACAATCAGGACGTATCTCTATCGTGCGTATTATTAAGCTTCGCTACTGCAAGGCTCGGCACAGATAATAAAAAAGCCGCATCGAAGCGGCTATCATGCTTTTAAGTTAGTCCTCATACTCTTGATCGCCTGTTTGTTGAAACTAAAGTGCCGCCTACACAGCCACACATTGCAGAAGGTCTTATACCTGTTAAGTTTAAAGAGTCATTCTCTGAACAACCCTCTACGTGCAGGAGGTAATATGATTCATGCTAACAGCTTAACCGTAACCCATAAAAAAGACGCTTCTCATCATGATCGGACGGCCTATGTCTTTAAAAGTGAGAAAGGAAAATTTATCTTTGGCCTGCTTACCGGCTATGGTGAGCTTAACGTGGGTGACGTGCTTAAGCATGATTCAGGTGAGGCCTGGACCACGCCTGATGGCTCGGAGTTAGACTTTGGTAAGGATTTGGTGGAAACGACCGAAGCGGAAGCACTTAAGCGGCTGGAGAAGTGTTGACCCTTAGCCTGGCCTTGAATGGCATTCACTGTATGAATGCCATTTCAGGGCGATTTGCACATCAGGCGGTCATTTGCAGACAGGCGTCGGCACAACGACGGCATGTTTCAGCGCAAACTTTGCAATGCTCATGTTCATGCTTAGCGCACTCTTCAGCACAGGCTTTACATATGTCTGCGCAGAGTCTGCAAACCTGTTTTGCATAGTCGCTACCCAGACTCATAAACTGAGCGGCGAGACGACAGATTGCTGCACACTGCATATCCAGTTTGATGCACGCTCTCATCATATCTACGTTAGGTTCTTTCAGGCAGGAGGCGGCGCAGTAGTCGCAGGTAGCAGCACATCTTAAGCAGGCTTCGATACAGTTCTGATAATCTTTATCCATAAATACGCTCCAGTTTGAGTTAAGTGGAGTATTTAAGTCTGCACAAAAACGGCGTTAGATCCACTTTACATCGCATATTCTTAAAAGTTTTATACATCGTAAACGTCACGCTAAAGCAATTAAACCTATTGTTAATTAAAACAAAATCCGCGTCTGGCGGCCACCTACCCTTTATCAGAGTATTAAGAGAGCCAAAGCAGAGGTAATCTGGATACTCAATTCATAGCCAGATAAGAAGCCGACATGAACACCTTCTCTATTATCGCCATTCCCTTTTTCATCACAGCCATAATCTTTCTTATTCTGGCAGTACGGCAGAAAAAATCCGTCTGGCTTATCGCTGGCTGCGTTTTCATGTGCTCGTCGGTGACGAATGCGGTGATTGGTATGACGCTATAACGCATCCAGAGCGTCAGGCGCAGCTCTCGGGCTTATATACCCGCCTTGACGAAGCAGGATTATTGATTAGCTTTTCTGCCGGTCGGCGCGGTCTTCTAACCAGCTCGCCGCCGCAGTTTGGACACCGCATCGCTAACTTTTCCGCACAGCTGGCACAAAACGTACACTCAAATGAGCAGATCAACGCTTCCTCAGAATCAGGCAGCAGATCGGTATTGCAGCATTCACAGCCTGGTCTTAGCTCTAACATAGGGCGATCCTCATGGCATTAGCGTTGAGCGGAAGGCCGGGTTATGCGAAGCGGCCGCGCGGCGTAATGACTCTTTATATACCAGGCAATATCATTTCGCATCCCCCTCTATACTTTCAGTAACGAAACTGGAGGCCTTTATGTGCGGACGATTTGCTCAGGCGCAGCCGCGGGAAGCGTATCTGACCCTTCTTGCTGACGAAGCCGAGCGCAATATTCCCTTCGATCCTGAACCCATCGGGCGCTATAACGTTGCGCCCGGCACCAAAGTTCTGTTACTCAGCGAGCGCGACGACAGCCTGGCGCTGGATCCGGTTCACTGGGGCTATGCGCCAGGCTGGTGGGATAAGCCAGCGCTGATTAACGCCCGCGTTGAGACTGCGGCCACCAGCAGAATGTTTAAGCCTCTGTGGCAGCATGGGCGCGCTATCTGCTTTGCCGACGGCTGGTTTGAGTGGAAAAAGGAGGGCGATAAAAAACAGCCTTACTTTATCCACCGCAGCGACGGCCAGCCGATCCTGATGGCAGCCATCGGCAGCGTACCGTTTGAACGCGGTGACGAGAATGAAGGCTTTCTTATTGTGACGGCCGCGGCGGATAAGGGTCTTGTCGATATTCACGATCGGCGGCCACTGGTATTAACTCCGGAAGCCGCCCGGGAGTGGATGCGTCAGGACGTGAGCGGTAAAGATGCGGAGGATATCGCTAAGCGCGGCACGATCCCTGCGGAGATGTTTACCTGGCATCCGGTCACGCGCGCGGTGGGAAATATCAGAAATCAGGGCCCAGAGATGGTCGAACCGATTGAGTAACTTCTGGTCCCTATCACGCTTAACGCCGCTTGCCTGGCAGCATGCGCAGCAGCGTATCGTCTTTCCAAAAGTAGTGATGCGCTAGCGCGGCGGCGGCGTGCAGGCCGATTACGTAGTAGCCCAGCGTCGCCAGGGTAACGTGCCAGCTTTTTAGCGTATCAACCAGATCGAAATTCGATTCGCTGGCGTGCGGCATCATCATGCCAAAGGCAAACCAGTTGTTTCCGCGGTTCCACATCATCAGCAGGCCGATAATTGGCAGGGCGATAAACAGAATATAGATAACCAGATGACCGAGATGCGCCAGACCGGTCATCATCGCTTTTGGTTTAGGGGTAATCAGCGGCGAGGGGTGTTTCAGGCGCAGCAGCAAACGTGCAACCATCAGCACCAGAATAGAGATCCCACAGGAAACATGAACCATATTGATCAGCGGACGGTCGCTACGGGGGAAAAACCCGCGAAACTCCATCGCACAGTAGGCCACCACGACCAGTAAAAACACGAGCCAGTGAATGGTTATTTGTAACCCGGAATATTTGCTGCGCATTAGATTTTCCTTATCTAAAACAGTAAAAAAGCAAACATACCGGGCTTTGATTAAAACTTCATTAAATATTGTCAGGCTCAATCAATCAGGATTGCAGATAGACGACCTGGGTCTGCAGATACTCGTTCAGGCCGTGGCGACCATCTGCCCCGCCGATGCCGGATTTACGCCAGCCGGCATGGAACCCCTGCATGGCCTCAAAGTTCTCGCGGTTAACGTAGGTTTCGCCAAACTTCAGCCCCTTGATCGCCTGCATGGCGGTATTGAGATTCTGCGTATAGATCGAGGAGGTCAGGCCATAGTCGCTGTCGTTGGCCATCTCCAGCGCCTCTTCCAGGGTATCAAAGACCACCACCGGCAGCACCGGACCAAAAGTCTCCTCATGCATGATGGTCATATCCTGGCGCACGTCCAGCAGCAGCGTCGGCGGATAAAAATAGCCGCTGCCCTCCACGGCTTTACCGCCGAGGGCGATCTTCGCCCCCTGCTCTACGGCACCGGCTACCTTCTGCTCGACACGGGCCAGCGCAGCGGCGTTGATCAATGGTCCCATCGCAATGTCGTTACGGGCGGCAGGATCGCCGTATTCGACGGCGTTCATTGCCTCTCCCAGCCGATTGACGAAGCGATCGTAGATGCCCTTCTGCACGTAGACTCGTTCGGCGCAGTTACACACCTGTCCGGTATTAATCACCCTTGAATCAACAATGGCTTTAACCGCCAGGTCGAGATCGGCATCGTCCATCACGATAGCTGGCGCTTTACCGCCCAGCTCCAGACAGACTTTGGTGATATTTTTCGCCGCCGCCGCCATGATCTTCTCTCCGGCACCGACGCTGCCGGTCATGCTGACCATCGCCACTTTTGGGTTGCCCGCCAGCTCCTGGCCCACGGTCTCCCCGCGTCCGAGCACCAGGTTGAACACCCCACGCGGCAGGCCGATGCTATCGACGATTTTGGCGAAGGCGATGGCGTTGTTAGGGGTAAACTCACTCGGCTTGATGACGATAGTGTTGCCGGTCACCAGCGCCGGAGCCAGCTTACGGGCGATCAGGAAGAACGGGAAGTTCCACGGCAGGATGCCGGTGGTAACGCCCAGGGCGCGCTTAAAGACCAGAATGTTCTCTCCGGGGCGGTCGCTCTGTAAGATCTCACCTTCGTAGCGGCGCGCCCACTCGGCCATATACTCAATATAATCAGCGGTAAAGGCCACCTCGACCTCGGCCAGCTGCTGAATTTTACCGCCCTCTTCAACAATCAGGGCGCTGATTTCACTGGCCTGCTCGCGAATGCCTGCTGCAATTTTACGCAGCCACCCGGCGCGTTCGATAGCTGGCAGCGCCTCCCAGGCCGGCTGGGCGCGAGCCGCAGCATCAATGGCCTTACGCGCATCGTCAGCCGTGCCGTCCGGGATGCGCGAAATCAGCGCTTCTGTAGCCGGGTTGACGACGTCAATCCAGGCATCGCCCTGCCAGGTGACAAACTGACCATCAATATACATCGGGTGCTGTACGGGTGCTGTCATGTCCTGCTCCTGTAATGGGATTGTTTTTAACAAGTAAATCTGTTGTTAAAAATTTACAGGCGTCCCGGATAATTCCCAGAGCTACAGGCGCAATTTGTGAGTGATCTCATAATAAACAGCGCTCTACATCAGCCATTTATATTAGCGCTCGCGCTTTTAAGGTAGGCATCAGCGTTTCATCCGCCTGCATGACCTGCCACGCACGGACTATCTCATCAGGTATATCGACGTGGGCAATAAAATTGCGTCCGTTCGGGCCGTAGCCCTGCTTATCGTCGCGTAGTCGCGCCAGCTCGCCGGGAATGAGCGACAGGTAGCGCTCAATCGGCCATAGCCCTTCCCTTTTCGGCAGGAAGCTCAGGCCATGGCGACCGTTGTCGAGCCGTGGGGTAAAGCCGGGATAGCTTACGCACCGTACCTTGCCGTTGACCTCTGCCAGCACGCGGGCAAAGGTTGCCATCGTTCGACGCTGCATAGTGGGATCCTGCACCACCACCAGCGTTTTAACGTCTACGCTGCGTTCGCCGATCAGCGCCCATGAGAAGCGCGCATTTTCGCCACAGTTCGTTGATCGCTCCTCCAGCAGAAGTTTCTCAGCAGGGATCTTCCAGAACTGGCGGGCAATATCGCCTATGATTGCCGCCTCGGTACGTCCGGTGGTGCGTACCTTGTTATAGCGCGAGTGGCGTGCGATGGCAGCATAGAGGAAAGGCGTGGAGTGGCCGATCCCACCGCTGATCAATAGCGGAATATTACGCGCAGCGGCCAGCTCACAGGCAGCGTCAATGGTGGGGATAACCGCGTTACCGGCTAACACGATGCAGTCGGCCTGCGCAGGTAGCGGCTTACCTTCAAACTCATTCTGGGCCAGCCAATGCCCCAAAGCGTTAACGGCGTCCAGCGTTTTCTCTGGCAGAGCCGGAAAGCGGGTAGTAAACATTGTCACCTCCTACAGGATATATCCCAGCAGGTTAACAAAGCTTTAGGTAAAGAAAAGGCGATCTCTCCTAATCGCTGATTTCGCTTTATTCATTAATTTGATAAATAATCAGAACTATTAGTACACTCACCAATACAGAATGCTTAATGTTAACAATCTATGGATGACCGACAGCTGACGAAACGCGACCCCTATGCACCCCGTGAATGGGCGGCGCATGAAAAACCGATGCTGCTGGGATCCCCCTCAACGCCGCTGCACCCTGTTCCCAAACGTATTGCTTATGGCATCGTGGGTCTGCTGGTATGCCTGACCGGCGCGCTGGGCAATGCCATGGTGTCCGCCAACCTGCAAAATCTGCAGGGCACCTTTGCCGCCTGGTCAACCGAGATCGCCTGGCTACCGGCGGTCTATGTGATGACCAACGTCTCGATAAACCTCCTGCTGGTGAAGTTCCGTCAGCAGTATGGCCTGCGCGCTTTTACCGAAGGTTTTCTGGTGCTCTACGTGCTGGTGACCTTTTTTCACCTCTTCGTTAACGATCTCAGTTCGGCGATCATGGTGCGGGCGGCACACGGCATGGTGGCGGCAGCCCTCAGCTCGCTAGGGATCTACTATCAGATTCAGGCCTGGCCCGCCCGCCATCGTCTTAAGGCGCTAACCATCGGCATTACCGGCTCGTCGCTGGCGATCCCAATGGCACGGCTCTTCTCTACCGAGCTGCTGCAAACCGACGAGTGGCGAGGGCTTTATCTGTTTGAGCTGGGGCTGGCACTGGTCTCTCTGGCCTGCGTGGTGATGCTTAAGCTGCCGCCTGGCGACCGTAAAAAAGTGTTTGAGAAGAAGGATTTTATCACCTTTATTCTCTTTGCCCCTGGCATGGCACTGCTCTGTGCCGTGCTGTCGCTGGGGCGGCTAGAGTGGTGGTTTGAGACTCCCTGGCTTGGCTGGGCGCTGGCGGGGGCGCTGGTGCTGATCGTCAGCGCTATCGTCTTTGAGCACAACCGCAGCAATCCCCTGCTTAATACACGCTGGCTCTCCAGCGGCAGCATCGTGCGGCTGGGGCTGATTATGGTGCTGATCCGTATCGTGCTGGCAGAGCAGAACAGCGGCGCCATCGGCTGGTTACAGTACATCGGCCTGCAAAATGAGCAGATGACCCATCTGGCATGGGCGATTTTTGCGGGCATCGTCTGCGGCATTGTCGCCAGCTGCCTGACCATCAAGCCCCAGCGCCTGGCCTGGCCGATTGTCACCTCGCTGGCGGTAATGATCGTGGCCTCGCTGCTCGACAGCCAGTCTACGAGCCTGACCCGCCCGGATCAGTTTATGGTGAGCCAGTTCCTGCTGGGCTTCGGCAGCGCCTTTTTCCTGGCCCCGGCGATGCTGGCAGGCATCGGTAGTGTCGTCACCGAGCCGCGCAACCTGGTGAGCTTCTCGGTGCTGTTTGGCATGAGTCAAAACCTGGGCGGCCTGCTTGGCTCCGCAGTGCTGGGCACCTTCCAGGTCTGGCGGGAGAAGTATCACTCCAGCCTGCTGGCGGATCAGCTCACTACCCTCGATCCGCTGGTGACCGAGCGTATTCAGCTCTACACCCGGCAGTATCAAAGCCTGATCGGCGACAGCACCCTGCTTAGCGCCCAGGCCGTTGCCCAGCTACAAAACGTCAGTTCTATCGAAGCGAATATCCTCGCCTACAACGATACTTACATGCTGACCGCTACCATTGCCGCCGCCACGCTGCTGTGGATCTTCTGGCGGCTGCTGCGGCTGCGTATTACCGCCCATCTGGCCCTAAAAAAAGCAGTGAACACCCCGAAATAGAATTGGATATGTATTGATGAGAGCAGTGTTACAACAGGAGTGGTTATGAGTCAGCAGGATGCCGCTAAAGAGCAGGCACATACCCGCAGCAATCTGCGGGTGGTTTCGATTTTTGCCGCCGCCGCCATTGGCATTGTGGGCGTACTGGTGATCCTCTACGCCTGGCAGCTGCCGCCTTTTACCCGCCATACCCAGTTTACCGATAACGCCTATGTGCGCGGCCAGACGACCTTTATCAGCCCGCAGGTCAACGGCTACATCACCGAGGTGAAGGTGCAGGATTTTGCCGTGGTGAAGCGCGGCGATCTGCTGGTGCAGATTGACGATCGCATCTACAACCAGCGGGTGCATCAGGCCGAGGCCCAGCTGGCGATGAAGGTGGCGGCGCTGAATAATAATCTCCAGCAGCGCAAAAGCGCCGAGGCGGTGATCAAGCGTAACGAGGCGGCGCTGCAAAATGCCCAGGCGCAGAACCAGAAGTCGCAGGCGGATTTACGCCGGGTGAAAAATCTGACGGCAGATGGTTCTCTGTCGATTCGTGAGCGCGATGCAGCGCTGGCGAGCGCGGCGCAGGGTAGCGCCGATATTGCGCAGGCCCGGGCTACGCTTGAGACATCCCGCCAGGATCTGCAAACGGTTATCGTCAACCGTGCGGCACTGCAGGCCGACGTAGAGAATGCCCAGGCGGCGTTGGAGCTGGCGCAGATCGATCTGCAAAACACTCGCATCGTCGCTCCGCGCGATGGACAGCTGGGGCAGATGGCCGTTCGGCTTGGCGCCTACGTGACGGCAGGTACACACCTGACCTCGCTGGTTCCCTCCCAGCGCTGGGTTATCGCCAATCTGAAAGAGACGCAGCTGGCCAATGTTCATACCGGCCTGCCGGTGCGCTTTACCGTGGATGCGTTGAACAATCAGGCTTTCTCCGGTCATGTGGAATCTATTTCGCCAGCGACCGGGGTCGAATTTAGCGCGATTTCACCAGATAACGCCACCGGCAACTTTGTGAAGATTGCCCAGCGTATTCCGGTTCGTATCGCAGTGGAGGGCAATGCGGAGCAGATCGCACGTCTGCGCCCAGGTATGTCGGTACAGGTGCATATTGATACCCGGGAGGCGAAATGAGACCCTTTCGCCCCGCGCTGCTGACGCTCTGCGTTGCTTTGGCGGCCTGCCAGTCGGTTGACGTTCAGCCCGCGAAGCCCAGCCTGACCATCCCCGCCCAATGGCGTAGCAGCGTGGGGCCAGCCAGCCAGGCTGAGGCGGTCTGGTGGCGCAGCTTCCATGATAGCCAGCTCAACCAGTACGTTGATCAGGCCCTACGCTATAACAGCGATATCCTCATTGCCCGCGAACGAGTGAATGAGTACCAGGCGCGGGTTTACGCTGCCGAGGGCAGCCTGTTCCCGACGGTGGATGCGGGACTCAGCGGCACGCGCGCACAAACGCAGTCGGCGGCCACCGGGCGACCGGTCTACAGCACGCTCTACCGGGGCAATCTCTCTGCCAGCTACGATGTGGATCTGTGGGGGGCTAACCGCAGCACGGCCAGCGCCGCGCAGGCCTCACTGGAAGCGCAGCGGGCCGCCGCCGCGGCAGCGAACCTGACCGTGGCGTCGTCCGTAGCAACGGGCTACGTCACGTTACTTTCGCTCGATGAGCAGCTGCGTGTCACCCAGTCAACGCTGAAGGCGCGGGAAGAGGCGTTCAGCCTGGCCCAGCGTCAGTACGAGGCGGGCTATAGTTCGCGCCTGGAGCTAATGCAGTCCGACTCCGAGCTGCGCGCTACCCGGGCGCAAATCCCGCAGCTACAGCATCAGATTGCCGAGCAGGAGAACGCCCTGAGTGTATTGATCGGCGATAACCCCGGCGGCATCCGCCGCAGCGGAGAGTTTGATAAATTGACCCCGCTGCGCATCCCCGGCCAGCTCCCCTCCTCGCTGCTGAATCGCCGCCCGGATATCGTTCAGGCCCAGCGGGAGCTGATTGCTGCCGACGCCAGCCTCGCCGTTTCGCAGGCACAGCTGCTGCCATCGCTTAACCTGACGGCGGGCGGTTCGGTCCAGGACGATACGCTAGCAGGGTTAGTTGATAATCCACTGCGGCTGTGGAGCGTCGGCGGCAGCATTCTTGCCCCACTGCTTAACCGTCAGGCGTTGAATGCCCAGGTGGATGTCTCCCAGTCTCAGCGTAACCAGGCGCTCTACGGCTATGAGAGTACGGTGCGCAATGCCTTCAAAGAGGTTAATGACAGCCTCGACGCCATTGCCCGCCTGCAGGAGCAGCTGACCGAGCTTCAGGGACAGGTCGAGGTGGCGGACGAGACGCTGCGCATCGCCCAGAATCGTTACCAGAACGGCTACTCCTCCTACCTGGACGTGCTGGACGCCCAGCGCACCCTCTTCTCTACCCAGTTGAACGTGGTGCAGGTAAAGAACAGCGTGCTGCTGGCGCAGATTGATCTCTATAGAGCGTTAGGTGGCGGTTGGGCAGGACAGGGGTAATCCGTAGGCCCGGTAAGCGCAGCGCTACCGGGCATAACGTTAGCCGGAGATCTGCTCCATCGCCTGCAGAATACGCTTGTCCGATATCGGGTACGGCGTTCCCAGCTGCTGAGCAAAGAAGCTCACCCGCAGCTCTTCGATCATCCAGCGGATCGCCTGCACGTCTTCATCGTTGCGGCGATTGAGCGGCAGCTTGTTTAACCACTGCTGCCACGCCTGCTGGACCTGCTCTACCTTCAGCATCTGGGCGCGATCGCGGTGTGGATCCACCGCCAGCTTCTCCAGCCGTTTTTCGATAGCCTGCAAATAGCGCAGGGTATCGCCCAGGCGGGCAAAGCCGTTACCGGTGACAAACCCGCGATAGACCAGGCCTGACATCTGGGCTTTCACATCCGACAGCCCCAGCGCCATGGTCATATCCACCCGCCCTTTCAGGCGCTTGTTGATATTGAACACCGCGGTCAGGATCTGTTCGACCTGTTTGGCGATCTCCACCACCGTCTCGTTCAGCTCGGCGCGAACCTTTTCGTGCAGCGCCGTGAAGCCCTCTTCCGTCCACACCGGGCCGCCCGCCTCGTGGATCAGCTTATCCACGCCGCAGGCGATGCAGTCGTCGATCAGCTCCAGTACTTTACCGTAGGGGTTAAAGTAGAGTCCCAGCTTGGCTTTGTTAGGCAGCTTCTCGTGCAGATACTTAATCGGCGATGGGATATTTAGCAGCAGCAGACGGCGCAGCCCGCGCCACATAGCCTGCTGTTGCTCCAGCGGATTATCAAACAGCTTGATCGCCACGCTGTCACGCTCGTCCACCAGCGCCGGCCAGGCTTTCACCTTATAGTTGCCGCGCTTCTGCTCATAGCTCTGGGCGAGCGTGCCGAAGCTCCAGATATGCAGTCCGCTCTGCTCGATGCCGTCATCGGCCACCGCCGAGAGCGTCTCCTGCACTTTGCCCTTCAGGCTCTCCTTCAGCGCCGTCAGGTCACGCCCCTCTTGCAGCTTGCGGTTTTTATCATCCACCACCCGGAAGCTGATCTTCAGGTGATCGGGCACCTGCTCCCACTGCCACGCGTCGCGATCGACGGTGACGCCGGTCATGCGGCGCAGCTCGCGCTCGAGGGCATCCAGCAGCGGCAGCTCCAGCGGCGTGACGCGGCCCAGAAACGCCTCGGCATAGTTAGGTGCGGGCACAAAGTTACGGCGGATCGGTTTTGGCAGCGACTTGATCAGGGCAATAATCAGCTCCCGGCGCAGGCCAGGGATTTGCCACTCGAAGCCGCTCTCCTCCACCTGGTTCAGCAGCGGCAGCGGAATATGCACCGTCACGCCGTCGGCATCCGCGCCCGGCTCAAACTGGTAGCTCAGGCGCAGCTTGAGGTTGCCCTGGTGCCAGAAGTTGGGGTAGTCCAGCTTGCTGACCTGCTCCGCGCCCTCTTTAATCAGCATGCTCTTTTCAAAGTTGAGCAGATCTGGCGTCTCGCGGCTGGCCTTTTTCCACCAGCTGTCAAAGTGGCGGGCAGAGATAGCATCCACGCTGATGCGCTGATCGTAAAATTCAAACAGCGTATCGTCATCCACCAGAATGTCGCGGCGGCGCGACTTATGCTCCAGATCTTCAATCTCGCTGCGCAGCTTCAGGTTCTCGCGGAAGAAGGCGTGCCGGGTTTGCCAGTCGCCCTCTACCAGCGCATGGCGGATAAACAGCTCGCGGCTTAGGGCCGGATCGATCTGGCTGTAGTTAACCTTACGGGCAGCCACCACCGGCAGGCCGTAGACGGTGACCTTCTCCGTCGCCATCACGGCACCCTGGGCCCGCTCCCAGTGCGGCTCGCTGTAGGAGCGTTTGAGCAGATGCTGGGCCACCGGCTCGACCCACTCTGGATCGATGCGCGCGGCGATACGCCCCCACAGGCGGCTGGTCTCGACCAGCTCGGCGACCATCGTCCACTTCGGCGGCTTCTTAAACAGGCCGGAGCCGGGGAAGATGGAGAAGCGAGCGTTGCGCGCGCCGGTAAATTCCTGCTTGTCGGCATCCTTCATGCCGATATGCGACAGCAGGCCGGTGAGCAATGCGATATGAATTTCGCGGTACTCTGCCGGTTCGCTGTTGACCGCAATACCCAGCTCCTTCACCACCTGGCGCAGCTGGGTATAGATATCCTGCCACTCACGTACCCGGAGGTAGTTAAGGTAGTCGGTGCGGCAGAGCCGACGGAACTGGTTTGACGACAGGGCTTTCTGCTGCTCGCCAAGGTAGTTCCACAGGTTTACAAAGGCGAGGAAGTCAGACTCTTTGTCGTGGAAACGGCGATGTTTCTCATCGGACGCCTGCTGCTTGTCCATCGGCCGCTCGCGCGGATCCTGAATCGAGAGCGCGGAGGTGATGATCATCGCCTCGCGCACGCAGCCCAGCTTCTGCGCCTCCAGCACCATACGGGCCAGACGCGGGTCTACCGGCAGCTGCGACAGCTGTCGCCCCTGAGGGGTGAGCTTGTAGGCGGTCTGGCTCTCATCGGTGGTGATGGCACCCAGCTCCTCCAGCAGGCGCACGCCGTCCTGGATGTTGCGTCTATCCGGCGCTTCGACAAATGGGAACGCTGCAATATCACCCAGCCCGAGGGCGGTCATCTGCAAAATGACCGACGCGAGGTTGGTGCGCAGGATCTCCGGATCGGTAAACTCCGGACGCGAGAGGAAATCGTCCTCGGAGTAGAGGCGAATACAGATCCCCTCCGACACACGGCCGCAGCGCCCTTTACGCTGGTTCGCCGACGCCTGCGAAACCGGCTCAATCGGCAGACGCTGGACCTTAGTACGGTAGCTGTAGCGGCTGATACGCGCCGTACCCGGATCGATTACGTACTTGATGCCCGGCACGGTGAGCGATGTTTCCGCCACGTTGGTGGCCAGCACAATGCGTCGTCCGCCGTGGGGCTGGAAGACGCGATTCTGCTCGCTGTTCGACAGGCGCGCATAGAGCGGCAGCACCTCGGTATGGCGCAGGTTGAGCTTGTTAAGCGCGTCGGCGGTGTCACGAATTTCCCGCTCGCCGCTCATAAAGATCAGGATATCGCCGGGACTTTCGCGGCCAAGCTCGTCAACGGCGTCAAAAATCGCCTGCAGCTGATCGCGCTCGGTATCATCCGCCTCTTCGACGATGGGACGATAGCGCACCTCCACCGGGTAGGTGCGTCCCGAGACTTCGATAATCGGCGCGTTGTTAAAATGGCGCGAGAAGCGTTCCGGATCGATGGTCGCCGAGGTGATGATGATCTTCAGATCAGGGCGCTTCGGCAGCAGCTCTTTAAAGTAGCCCAGCAGAAAATCGATGTTCAGGCTGCGCTCGTGTGCCTCATCGATAATGATGGTGTCGTACTGCATCAGCAGGCGATCCTGCTGAATTTCGGCCAGCAGAATGCCGTCGGTCATCAGCTTGACCATGGTGTTCTCGCTGACGTGATCGCTAAAGCGCACCTTGTAACCGATAGCGCCGCCCGGCTCGCTTTTCAGCTCCTCGGCAATGCGGTTTGCCACGGTTCGCGCCGCCAGACGTCGCGGCTGAGTATGGCCGATCAGACCCTTAACGCCCCGCCCCAGCTCCATACAGATCTTTGGCAGCTGGGTGGTTTTACCGGAACCGGTCTCACCGGCGACAATCGTCACCTGGTTATCGCGGATCGCCTCCAGAATATCCTGCTTCTTCTGGCTAACCGGCAGATTGTCCGGATAGCTAATCTCCGGGCGTGCCGCCGCGCGCCGCTCAACCACTGTCGCAGCCTGAGCGATCTCCTGCGTCATCTCCCGGAGGATAGCCTGCTGTGCTTCAGGATTTTTAACCTTCTTCACCCCATGCAGGCGGCGAGCGAAGCGCTGCCGATCCCGAAGCATCAGGTTGTCGAGGTGATTGTTGAGGTCGGCGAAGGATAATTTCTGTTGTTCTGTCATAGTGTTATCGGGCAATGCGCTGCCGGAAGAATCTCGCTTTTACGTTGAGTGTAGAGTACCACATCCGCTTCTGCTTTGACTTATTCAAAAAATTCGAATGTAGACTTCGATATATTGCGCTATTCAAGGCGCTGATTTGTGAATAAAGTGGCAAGCAATTACTTGGGGGCGAACCTCATCAAATACAACAAAGGAAACACCCATGAGCAAAGTATTAGTTCTTAAATCCAGTATTCTGGCAGGGTACTCGCAGTCTGGCCAACTGGCTGACTATCTGGTTGAACAGTGGCGTGAAAAGAACAGCGCGGATGAGATCACCGTGCGCGATCTGGCTGCTAACCCGATTCCGGTTCTTGATGGAGAACTGGTTGGCGCGCTGCGCCCGAGCGATGCGCCGCTGACCCCGCGCCAGCAGGAAGCGCTGTCCCTCTCTGACGAGCTGATTGCCGAGCTGAAAGCCCATGACGTGATTGTGCTGGCGGCTCCGATGTATAACTTCAACATCCCGACCCAGCTGAAGAACTATTTTGACCTGGTTGCCCGTGCCGGCGTGACCTTCCGCTACACCGAAAACGGTCCGGAAGGACTGGTAACCGGCAAGCGTGCGGTTGTGCTCTCCAGCCGTGGCGGCATCCATAAGGATACCCCGTCCGACCTGATCGCCCCGTACCTGAAGCTGTTCCTCGGCTTTATCGGCATCACCGACGTGAACTTCGTGTTCGCCGAAGGCATTGCCTACGGTCCGGAAGTAGCGACCAAAGCGCAGTCTGACGCTAAAGCCGCTATCGACAGCATCGTTACCGCCTAAGCATTTCCCCTTCTGCTGCGGCAGAGGGGGTTTATCTACCCTGCCCGCTCTCTTTATTCCGAGCCGCGCCGCAAATCCCTTACGCCGTTATCCCCACTGCGCCACCCGTCGTTAGAATGCTGCTGGGTGCTTGAGGCTTTTTGCGGCTTCAGGCATGTCGGGAGTCCAAAAAGTTGAAAGCCCCAGGAGATATTTCTATCAACCTGAGGCTAACGACCAAACCCAACAATTTGGATGTTAGCCCCTTCTTTGCATGGAGGCAATAACATGCCGACGAAATATGCCCTTGTGGCAATCATAGTGCTATGCGGTACGGCACTGGGATTTACGCTGATGGTGCGCGGCTCGCTTTGCGAGCTGAGCTTTAAGCAGCGTAGTATGGAGTTTAAAGCTGTTCTCGCTTACGAATCGAAGAAGTAGCTTTCATGCGGGGAGCAATCCCCGCAACAGCCAGATCGGGTTTGACCTCAACGCACCCTTTCCACTCCCGGAGTGCCAGCCATGCGGCAAGCGCTGAGCAGATCAGCAGCAGCAGGCCGAAGGCAAACGGACTCCACCAGCCAACAGCGTCAAACAGCATCCCGCCGATTCCTGCGCCAAGGGTAATGGCCAGCTGGATCACCGCTACCATCAATCCTCCGCCCGCCTCGGCGTTTTCGGGCACGGCGCGGCTTAACCATAATCCCCATGCTACCGGTGCCGGAGTGGCAATCAGTCCCCAGAGCGCTAGCAGCGTCACCGCAGCCGGAAACGCGCTTCCCAGCACAATCAGCAACCCTGCCAACAGGGCCATCATCAGCGGAATTGAGATCAGCCAGGCGTACATGCGGGTCTGAAGCAGATGACCGATTGCCCAGGTGCCCAGCAGGCCAAACAGGCCCAGTGCCAGCAGCGTCAGCGAAAGCTGCGTCACCGAGACCCGAGTGACCTCCTCGAGGAAAGGACGGAGATAGGTAAATATCGCAAACTGCCCCATGAACAGAAACACGATCCCGGTCATACCGAGAGAAACCTGAGGGATACGCAGCAGCGCAAAAGGATTCCCTGAGCCTGCCTGCTTTTTAGTGCCCGGCATCGCGGGAATGCTTCTCCACTGCCAGATGAATGCCATCACCGCCAGCGGCACTACAACAAAAAAGGAGCCGCGCCAGCCAATATACTGGCCGAGGAAACTTCCCAGCGGCGCAGCCACCGTTGCCGCCAGCGCGTTTCCGCCGTTGATCAGCGCCAGCCCTCTGGCAATAGCGTGGGCCGGCACCAGCCGCATCACGGTGGCGGTAGACATTGACCAGAATCCGCCGATCGCTACGCCCAGCAGCGCCCGACCAGCCATAAACATTATGCCGTTGATAGCAAACGTAACCATCAGGCCCGACACCGTTAGCAACAACGTAAACGCCAGCAGGACCTTTTTACGGTCAAGATGCCCGGTGAGAGGGGTATTAAGCAGGCTGGTTATCACAGCAAACAGACCCGACACGGAGATAGCCTGCCCCGCCTGCCCCTGGCTTAAGGTGAGATCGCTGGCAATCGGGGTAAGCAGGCTTACCGGCATAAATTCAGAGGCAATCAGGACGACAACGCCCAGTGCCATGGAGAAGATAGCGCCCCATGCTGGCGGCGTATGGGGGTGATTTTGCTGCTGATGGACCATCTTAATTTCCTGCGTCAAATGAGATAACGATCCTAAATCAGCTAGTGTCTTTTAATTAGATAGGGTAATTTTTATGTACTTGTGAATTATGCTCAGCAATAACGGCGGATATAAGATGAATGATATTCAGGCATTTCTGGCGGTAGCTAAAGAGAAGAGCTTTACCCGGGCGGCGGCACGCCTGAGAGTCAGCCCATCGGCCTTGAGTCACACCCTGCGTAACCTTGAAGCACGCCTGGGGGTAAGGCTGCTGACGCGTACCACCCGTAACGTTGCTCCCACCGAGGCGGGAGAGCGGCTGATGCAGGCGGTGGGACCACTGTTTGAGCAGATCAACGCTGAAATCGATAAGATAGGCGAGCTGCGGGACAAGCCTGCGGGAACCATCAGGATCACCTGTTCCGATGACGCCGCTGAACAGCTGCTCCGCCCAGCCTTGCCCGCGTTTTTCAGAGAATACCCTGACGTTAATGTCGAAATTGCTATTGATTACGGATTTACCAATATTGTCGAACAGCGTTTTGATGCGGGGATCCGGCTGGGGGAGTCTATTAGCCAGGATATGATTGCCGTCCGGCTTGGTCCCGACTGGCGGCTCTCGGTGGTTGCCGCTCCCGCCTATTTTGCCGAGCGCTCCGTGCCCGTTCACCCGCAGGAGTTGACTCAGCATCGGTGTATTAACATCCGCCACTCTATCGGCGGGAGCGTCTATGCATGGGAGTTTGAGAAAGAGGGCCGAAGCATGAGCGTTAAGGTTAACGGTCAGCTGACGGTTAACAGCAACATTCATATTCTCAACGGCGCGCTGGATGGCATCGGCCTGGCCTGCATTCCCGATTTTATGGCGAAACCCTATATTGATAACGGGCAGCTGCAGGAGGTTCTTATCGACTGGTGCCCCTACTTTTCCGGATTTCATCTCTACTACCCTAACCGCAGCGATACTTCCCCTGCTTTTGCCGCCTTCGTCAACGCTGTCCGCTACAAAGGGAAATAGCTCCACCCCTCTCGCCATTGCTGAAATAAACTCAACGGTTCTTGAAGCTAACCCCGATTTATCTCAGCAATGCTTGTGGCTACTCTCCTCTCAACGAAATATACGCAGAGGAGCACAGAGCCATGAATCCATCACGTCGATCTTTTTTGCAGGCATCAATGGTAGCTGGCGCCGCCGGGGCCTTAGGTATGCCCACGGCTTTTGCGCAGCGTCCAGCAACCGTGCAGGCGGGGCAAACCTTAACGCTCACCTCAGATTGGGACAAAACTTTTCCTAAAAGCAGCCGGGTCGATCATGAAAAAGTGACGTTTGGTAACCGCTACGGCATCACGCTGGCAGCGGATCTCTATCAGCCTAAGCGCCGTAACGGCGTGAAACTGCCCGCTATTGTCCTGAGCGGTCCCTTCGGTGCGGTGAAAGAGCAGTCCTCTGGCCTCTACGCTCAGACGCTGGCCGAGCGTGGTTTTATCACCCTGGCCTTCGATCCCTCTTTCACCGGTGAAAGCGGAGGCGCCGTCAGAGATACCGCCTCGCCGGAAATCTTTACGGAAGACTTCAGTGCGGCGGTGGATTTTATTGGTCTTCTGCCCGGCGTGGATCGCCAGCGTGTTGGCGCGATGGCTATCTGCGGGCTGAGCGGAATGGCTATCACGGCGGCATCGAGCGACTCGCGTATTAAAGCCGTGGCTACCGCCTCTATGTACGACATGTCCCGCAGCATGAGTCGGGGCTACAAAGACAGCTATACCCTGGAGCAGCGCCACAAGGTGATCGACTATCTTAGCCAGCAGCGCTGGGCTGATGCCGAGAGCGGCAGCGTTGCCCGTGGCTATCATGAGGTACCCTTTGATGCTGACGGCAAGGTTATCAAAAGTGCGCGCCTGTTCCCGGATTCATTGCCAGCGGATGCCGACCCGGTGGTGGTCAGCTTCTTTAATTACTACTGCAAGCCGCGTGGTTTCCATCCGCGATCCATCAACTCTACTCGAGCATGGACGGCCACGACGCCGATGGCGTTCTTCAGCTTCCCACTGATGGCGAATATCAATATGGTTGCGCCTCGTCCGCTGATGCTGGTCGCTGGCGAGAACGCGCACTCGCTCTACTATTCGCAGGATGTCTATAACGCTGCCGGCAATCCGAGAGAGCTGGTGATCGTCCCGGGTGCCGATCACGTCGATCTCTATGACAAAACAGATAAAATTCCTTTTGACCGCCTTGAAAACTTTTTCAGAGAGAACCTGAAATAGCCATCAGCCAGGACTCAGGCTTGCCTGGGTCCGCTATTTTCGCTCGTCCAGCAAGGCCTCTACCTCTTTGTCCGCCTTGATATTAATGTCGTGCTCAATCTTCACGTTCATATTGATGGTGATCGGCTCCTTTGGGGCGGCTACTTCGATGCGCGGTGTGCAGCCACTTAACAACAGCAGCAGTAGCAGGTCACAAGAGACTTTTAGGATCCTCATTCTTTTTCCTTACATCCTCGATCGGATGAACAGCCCGGCAGCGCCGCATGCTGTTCAAGCCATGTCTCTACGTTGTCGCCGTAGCGCAGGCTGCGCCACAGGGTGAAGACGTTTTCTTCATGATGGTAGTTGAGATCCACTGTGTTGCGCTTCCCTTCGACGTAGCTGGTACCGTGCAGCGTTGCCTGAAGCGTCAGCTCACCTTGGTTGTCGAGATTGAGCGTAGTCCACGATCGCGAGATCTCCATATAGCGCAGCCAGTTGATAGCTGCCCCCGCCGCGATATTCTTCTTCGCCAGCGCGTCGGCGGTATCATTATCAAGACGCAGCGTCAGCGCGGCAGGACTGTTGAGCCAGCCATCCTTAATCAGCCACTTCTCATGCTCAAGCCAGAGCGGCAGCGCGCCATTGATCGGCCCGGAGAGCGCAATCTGCTTCGGATGCAGGGCGGTAATCAGCTCGCTTGAGGAGATATGTTGCAGGCGCAGCAGCGCAGCATCGTGCTGGGGCATCCGCAACTGCTGCATGGTCACTTTCCCACCCAGCAGATCGACGCTCACGTCGCTGAGCAGCAGCGGGTTATCCTCGCGCCATGGGTATGCCCCTTGCAGATCGGCGGTAAAATTGCGCGCCGTCACCTGGTTGGTAATCTCAGCAATGCGCAGCGACACCGGTCCGCGCGTGCCAAACTGCCAGCCCGCCTCGCTAAAGCGGAAAGGTAAGATAAAATCAACGCCGTTAAATTTATTATCGGGCAGCCAGGCGCTACCCTGACGGATCACCCCGTGACCACCGGCTTCAAATCCCTGCTCCGCCGCGGCGGAGAAGGCGACCTGGGCATAAAGCTCGCCGTCGCGCAGATCCATCTTCCAGTCGGGCGGCACCAGCGGTTGAAAAACGCTTAGCGGCTGACGAGGCCACCAGGCTAGCCCCCGCAGGCGCTCCCCGTCCCAGCGTCCGTTGACCCGTACCGGTCCGATCGCCGCCGCATGGAGGTCGCCCTTGAACTGAAACAGGGTCGGATCGCTGCCCTCGACGCTGAACTTAAGCGTTGAGCGCGGTAAAGCTCCGCCGCCGTTGATAGAGGTCTCCTGCGCGTCCAGCGCCAGCGCACCGCTGAAGTATGGATGCTGCGGATCGCGCGACCAGCGAATAGGCGCGTCAAGCACCAGCCGGGGCTGGCGAACCTGCACACTGCCATACTGTAACTTATCGAAACCGGTAGAGAGATCCGTCAGGACGATCTCACTGTCATGCCACTCGCCCCGGCCTTTAACATCCCATCGCGCCTGCATGGGAGTAAAGTTGCCGTCGCCCCAGTAGGCCCACTGCCATAGCCCGTTATCCGGCAGAAAATTCTGCGCGCGGCCGTCGAGGTGCAGGACAAAATCTCCTAGCTGCGCCTCATGCGCCCGTAAAATAGCCTGTAGCCGCCCATCAATCCCCTGACGGGTTAGCGTGACGCCGGCCAGCGGCCAGCGCACCTCATCGATATTCAGGGAGTCAATCACCCGCCCTCGGGAGCGCAGCAGCGCGCCGGGAGAGAAGCGCAGCTGCGGCTCGGCCAGCGAACCGGTTAGCTGAGCAGGCAGCACGGCATAGAAGATGAGATCCCCCTGCTTCGCCTCGCCGGTGAGCTGGAGCGGCATCGCGCTCTCCTGCATACTCAAACGCCCTGGCCCAAAGCTCAGCACCGCATTGCCTCTGCCAGCCTGCCCCTGGGTTAGCACGTTCAGCCGACCGCTAATTTCACTCTTCTCCAGACCCTGCTGCCAGTTTTTCACCCTCAGGCCAACGCGCCCGCTTAGCGGAACGCCTGCCTGATACGGCCACTGCCAGCGGCCATCGCTAATCGTCAGCTGCTGTCGGGTCACCTGCCACGGCAGATCCAGCAGCGGATCGGGGTTGTCCCGGGCCATGACAATCAGCTGACCGGCGTTATCGCGCCACTCCAGCTCGGCATCGACGCCAGATGGTACCTGCGGCAGGCTGAGCGTCGCGGTGGCCCGCCCATTAACGGGTGCACCTGCAGGCAGGCGTGGCAGGGTAAACTCTCCCGACAGCGCGATGGGCGGCTGACCGTCGAGCAGAGAGAGCGCCAGCTCGTTGAGCGTGAGTGCCTGCCCGCGCAGGGTGGCATCAAGCGTAAGTCGATCGCCACGATAGCGCAGCTGCTGAACCTTTGGGGTTAACGAGAGGGAGAGCGCCCCCTGCCACGCCTGAAAAGGTGACACTGTCACTCTATCAACGTTAACCCATGCATAGGGCAGCATAGCTTGCCATTCGGCCAGGGTACGCGGCGCGGCGATTGAGGGTTCAGTTTGCGGGAGCTTTTCCAGGCAGGTTTGATTGAGATCGACGGCATCGATTGTTAACTGCCAGCGGCTGGGGTGGGTAATCTCTGCGTTCTGGATCCACGCCAGCGGGCAATCGCCCACCAGATAACGCAGATCGGGGATTTGCAGCGCGTGCCGGGTCAGGCGCGGGCTGGCCTCCAGCATGATACGGGTACCTGCGGGTAGCCAGATACCCGCAAGCCCCGGCAGCCACTGGGCGACCGTAAGCAGCAGCGTCAGCGGCAGCAGTATCAACAGCAGAAGAAGCGCAATGGCGGCTTTGTATTTACCCTTCATGGGCAAGTCAGCGTCCCGAAAAGTAACCCAAACTGCCGCCATTGTGCCACGTTAAGCTGTTGATTACATACTATCAGCAGCCCTTACTTTTAGTGATGCAGCATCTCGTCGACTACCTGCTCCTTGCTGAGCTGATACGGATAGTAGGTCGGCCAGTTGTCCATCTCCTTCAGCAGCGCCTCCTGCGAGGTATTGCCCATAAAGATATGGAAGTGCGCCGACTTGCGTGGGGCAATGGTGTGATCGCTGAACTGGACGAACTTCGGCGCGCTGCTGCTGGCATCTTTACACTCAAACAGATAGCGCACGCCTTTTTTACCGGAGGCGTAGGTGAGAATTTTATAGCCCGCAGATTCGTACTTACAGCTGCTTACCTTGTCGCCGGTATGAAACTCCATCACGCCGTTCTCAATGCCCAGCGTATCGACATCGGTGATATACCCCTTGCGGTAGTACTCTTTGATCTCATCAGCGGTTTTACCTTTCTCTTTCTCAGCCTTCTTTTTGAAAACCGGGTCAAGATCGCCGCTCAGCAGGTAGGGATAGATGGACTGCCACATGCCGTCCCAGTCGCTCAGCTCGCGCGCTTTAACGTCCTTATCATCGAACTCGCCCTCGGCGGCTTTTTGCTCCAGCGCCGTCAGCGGTTTGCCGTGCGAATGGTGACCGTGCGCCAGCGCCTGTCCCCCCATTAATAACGTTCCCAGAGCGACTGCAAGTTTTCCAAAATGGTTAGCCAAAATTATACCCTCAATCCATGTCAAGAATTGAGATGTTATATTATAACATAAAGGACATCAATTCTTATGTTAAGAAGTATTGTAAATGGCTATAATTACTCCTAAATCACTGGAGAACAGCCTATGAAACTCGCTGTATATAGCACCAAGCAGTACGATAAAAAGTACCTGCAACAGGTTAACGAGAGCTATCAATACGATCTTGAATACTTCGACTTCCTGCTCACGGAAAAAACGGCGAAAACGGCCCACGGCTGTGACGGGGTGTGCATCTTTGTTAACGATGACGGCAGCCGACCTGTACTGGAAGAGTTAAAGAAGCAAGGCGTAAAGTTTATCGCCCTGCGCTGCGCTGGCTTTAACAACGTCGATCTCGACGCGGCAAAAGAGCTGGGGCTGCGCGTGGTTCGCGTCCCGGCCTACTCCCCGGAGGCAGTAGCTGAACATGCGGTGGGCATGATGATGACCCTTAACCGCCGTATTCACCGCGCCTATCAGCGTACCCGCGACGCTAACTTTTCGCTGGAGGGCCTGACCGGCTTCACCATGCACGGCAAAACCGCAGGCGTTATCGGCACCGGGAAAATCGGCATTGCCGCCCTGCGGATCCTGAAAGGCTTCGGTATGCGCCTGCTGGCGTCCGATCCCTACCCGAGCGCGGCGGCGCTGGAGTTAGGCGTCGAGTATGTCGATCTGCCGACGCTGTTTGCCAACGCCGACGTAATTACCCTGCACTGCCCGCTGATGGAAGATAATTACCATTTGCTTAATCGCAACTCTTTTGCGCAGATGAAGGATGGGGTAATGATCATCAATACCAGCCGCGGCGGGCTGATCGACTCGCAGGCGGCCATTGAAGCGCTGAAGACGCAGAAAATTGGTGCGCTGGGTATGGATGTGTATGAGAACGAGCGCGATCTCTTCTTTGAAGATAAGTCGAACGACGTGATCCAGGATGATATCTTCCGCCGCCTCTCCGCCTGCCATAACGTACTGTTTACTGGCCATCAGGCATTTTTAACCGCCGAGGCGCTGATCAGCATCTCGGAAACGACCCTGGAGAACCTGCGTCAGCTGGAAAACGACGGCCAATGCCCTAACGCCCTGGTCTAACCAGGTAATAAGTGCCTCCCTCCGTTAACGGAGGGAGTTTCAGACTATCCCGCAAGACATCCCCCACCATACTGATAAAATAGAATTTACCATGGAAAATGTTCAGGGAATCGTGATGAAAAAAGTGATTGCATTAACTGCGCTATGCGTTTTGCTGGCAGGCTGCGCCCGTGACGGAAAGGTCTCTGTGATCAGCGAGCAGCTTATCGGCCACCGCTTCGTGCTGGAAAATGTTAACGGCACGGCGGTCGCATCAGGAGAAAATCCACCTGAGCTGCGCTTCGGGGAGAAAATGGCGATCTCTGGCAGCATGTGCAACCGCTTCTCCGGTCAGGCAAAGCTCTCCGGCGGTGAGTTGACGGCCAAAGAGCTGATAATGACCCGTATGGCCTGTGCCGATCCGCAGCGCAACGAACTGGATACTATTATTGGCAGCGTGCTCCGCGAAGGCGCGCAGGTTGATCTTACCGATAGCCAGCTGACGTTAACAACCGCCGATCAGACCCTGATTTACAAGCTGGCTGATGCGGGGCAGTAATCAGTAGCTGCCGCAGGTGCCTGTGGCAAGAGATTGCTCGCTACAGCGTTTACCGTTAGGCAGCGCACACATGCCCGTGGCGGAGCCATCCAGCTGGCGGGCAATTGAGAGCGAACCACCAATCATGGCGCAGTTAGCCTGACCCGTACTGGACATGGCAGCCTTTAGACCTGGCGCGACGTGTGCTGCCGTGGCCTGCTGTACAGGCTCGCTGCTACATGCCGAAAGTAACCATACGGCACACCCTACCCATAACGCTGTACGCATTTCTTCTCCCCCTCTGAGTTAGCAAAACTTATGCATAATAGGCAGCGTAGCGCCTGACGTCGAGAGGAGGATGCGGGTTTTCTGTCCGGCATAGCGTTTTTTACAATGCTGGCGCTATGCCACAGGTTTTATGAAGCGGTTTACGCCGGAGTGCGTAAATCCAGCGCTACATGGGCAGCGGAGAGAGGTGCTGAGACGTTATCCAGAATGACCATGGATGATTTACAAAAAATACATTTTGCGCCGAAGGGATTAGCTTCGCTAACGTCAAAATGTGAGGTTCTGTACTGTGACCCATGACAACATGGGCATCGGAAATGAATGTGATTAGTAATAATAGTGTCCTTTTTTCATAATTATGCTCAACGAGAGCTGGCCGTTTGGGCCTGCCTTAACCCGCTGATTCCCATTAAAAGTATAGCGGTAGTTATCGTATTCGCAGAGAAAGATGCAGAGAAAGTTACAGGCTGAATAAATTTTTTATCAGCGGGGAAAACATCTACAGGGAAATATCAGAAGATACAAACAGTGAGAGGGTTTCGTAGAGTACAAAGATAGTTTCAGTGCTACATCGTTAGGCTATTAACGCATGATTATCCGCACAGTGCAAGGGGTAAATTGAAATAGTTTTGCAGTGCTACGTACGGGAAAATGGTGCCCGACATTTTGCGATATCTTCACTTTCAGATCAAAAACCGCTCCTGGACGGCTGTCTATACTGGAGTGAGAGAGTGAACATTTACGCAATGAGAGCAAACTTATGATCACAGTTGATGGTAATGGCGCGGTCGCCTCGGTGGCGTTCCGGACCAGCGAAGTTATCGCCATATACCCAATTACTCCCAGCTCGACGATGGCCGAGCAGGCAGATGCCTGGGCCGGCAACGGGCTGAAGAACGTGTGGGGCGATACGCCTCGGGTGGTAGAGATGCAGTCCGAAGCCGGGGCGATTGCCGCCGTACACGGCGCGTTGCAGACGGGGGCGCTTTCGACCTCCTTTACGTCGTCACAGGGTCTGCTGCTGATGATCCCGACCCTCTACAAGCTGGCGGGTCAGCTGACGCCCTTTGTCCTGCACGTTGCTGCCCGCACCGTTGCCACCCATGCGCTCTCTATCTTTGGCGATCACTCCGACGTAATGGCCGTGCGCCAGACCGGCTGCGCTATGCTCTGCGCAGGCAGCGTTCAGGAGGCGCAGGATTTCGCGTTGATCTCTCACGTTGCCACCCTGAAGAGCCGGGTGCCCTTTATTCACTTCTTTGACGGCTTCCGCACCTCTCACGAGATCAACAAAATCGTGCCGCTGGCTGATGAGACCATCCGCAGCATGCTGCCCGCCGATGAGATCGCGGCCCATCGTGCTCGCGCTCTGAACCCGGAGCATCCGGTAATTCGCGGGACCTCTGCCAACCCGGACACCTACTTCCAGTCTCGCGAAGCGACCAATCCATGGTACAACGCGGTTTACGACCACGTTGAACAGGCGATGGACGACTTTGCCAAAGCCACTGGCCGTCGCTATCAGCCGTTTGAGTACTACGGCCACCCGCAGGCGGAACGGGTGATTGTGATTATGGGTTCGGCAATCGGCACCTGCGAAGAGGTGGTTGATGAGCTGCTGACCCGCAATGAGAAGATCGGTGTGCTGAAGGTGCGCCTCTATCGCCCCTTCTCGGCACAGCATCTGCTGGCCGCGCTGCCGCAAAGCGCCCAGCGTATTGCCGTGCTGGATCGCACCAAAGAGCCAGGGGCACAGGCGGAGCCGCTCTATCTGGATATCATGACCGCGCTGGCAGAGTCCTTTAACCAGGGCGAGCGCGACACATTGCCGCGGGTGATCGGCGGGCGTTACGGCCTCTCTTCAAAAGAGTTTGGCCCGGAGTGCGTGCTGGCTATCTTTAACGAGCTGCGGGCGGACAAGCCCAGGCCGCGCTTTACCGTCGGCATTTATGATGATGTCACCAACCTCTCCCTGCCGCTGCCGGAGAATACCCTGCCCTCAGGCGCTAAGCTTGAGGCGCTGTTCTACGGGCTTGGCAGCGACGGCAGCGTCTCGGCGACCAAAAACAATATCAAAATTATCGGTAATGCCACGCCATGGTATGCCCAGGGCTATTTCGTCTACGACTCAAAAAAAGCCGGTGGCCTGACGGTCTCCCATCTGCGGGTCAGCGAGCAGCCGATTCGCTCCGCCTATCTGATCTCGCAGGCGGATTTTGTTGGCTGCCACCAGCTACAGTTTATCGATAAGTACCAGATGGCCGAACGCCTGAAACCCGGTGGTATCTTCCTGCTCAATACGCCCTACAGCGCCGATGAGGTCTGGGCGCGACTGCCGCAGGAGGTGCAGGCGGTACTGAACCAGAAGCAGGCCCGCTTCTATATTATCAACGCAGCGAAGATTGCCCGCGAGTGCGGCCTGGCAGCACGAATCAACACCGTTATGCAGATGGCGTTTTTCCATCTGACGCAGATTTTACCTGGCGATACCGCGCTGGCGGCATTGCAGGGGGCCATTGCCAAAAGCTACAGTAGCAAAGGCCAGGAGCTGGTCGAGCGTAACTGGCAGGCGCTGGCGCTGGCCCGCGAATCGCTGTTTGAAGTGCCGCTGGAGCAGGTTAATGCCACCAGCCCGTACCGCCCGCCGGTAGTTAGCGACGCCGCACCGGACTTCGTGAAAACCGTCACCGCCGCGATGCTGGCCGGGCTGGGCGATGCGCTGCCGGTCTCCGCCCTGCCGCCGGACGGCACCTGGCCGATGGGCACCACCCGCTGGGAAAAACGCAACATTGCCGAAGCGATCCCTATCTGGAAGCCGGAGATCTGTACCCAGTGTAACCACTGCGTCGCCGCCTGCCCGCACTCCGCCATTCGCGCAAAAGTGGTCTCCCCTGAAGCGCTGGAGAACGCCCCGGCGTCGTTGCAGTCGCTGGACGTTAAATCCCGCGACATGCGCGGTCAGAAATATGTCCTCCAGGTCGCGCCGGAGGACTGCACCGGCTGTAACCTCTGCGTAGAGGTGTGCCCGGCCAAGGATCGCCAGAACCCGGAGATCAAGGCCATCAACATGATGTCGCGCCTTGAGCACGTGGAGGAGGAGAAAGTTAACTATGACTTCTTCCTTGACCTGCCGGAGATCGATCGCAGCAAGCTGGAGCGTATCGACATTCGCACCTCGCAGCTGATTACCCCGCTGTTTGAGTACTCCGGAGCCTGCTCTGGCTGCGGTGAAACGCCTTATATCAAGCTGCTAACCCAGCTCTACGGCGACCGGATGCTGATTGCTAACGCTACCGGTTGCTCCTCAATTTATGGCGGCAACCTGCCCTCTACCCCCTACACCACCGATGCCAACGGGCGCGGTCCGGCGTGGGCTAACTCGCTGTTTGAGGATAACGCCGAGTTCGGGCTGGGTTTCCGCCTCACCATTGACCAGCATCGCCAGCGGGTGATGCGTCTGCTGGAGACCTTCTCCGAGGCGATCCCGGCCGAGCTTAACGCCGCCCTGCATGCAGAGGCGACGCCGGAGGTTCGTCGGGAACAGGTTGTCGCCCTTCGCCAGCATCTGAGCGGCGTTGCGGAAGCCGAAGAGCTGCTGACGGATGCCGATGCGCTAGTGGAGAAATCTATCTGGCTGATTGGCGGCGACGGCTGGGCCTACGACATTGGCTTTGGCGGGCTTGATCATGTCCTGAGCCTGACGGAGAACGTCAACATTCTGGTGCTGGATACCCAGTGCTACTCCAACACCGGCGGCCAGGCCTCAAAGGCGACGCCGCTGGGGGCGGTGACCAAGTTTGGCGAGCACGGCAAGCGCAAGGCGCGTAAGGATCTGGGCGTCAGTATGATGATGTACGGCCATGTTTACGTGGCGCAGATTTCACTTGGCGCGCAGCTTAACCAGACGGCGAAGGCGATTCAGGAGGCAGAGTCCTATCCGGGTCCGTCGTTGATTATCGCCTACAGCCCGTGCGAAGAGCACGGTTACGATCTGGCCCTCAGCCACGATCAGATGCGCCAGCTTACGGCCACCGGCTTCTGGCCGCTCTACCGCTTCGATCCGCGCCGTGCCGACGAAGGCAAGCTGCCGCTGGCGCTGGATTCCCGTCCGCCGTCAGATGCGCTGGCCGACACGCTGCTGAAAGAGCAGCGCTTCCGTCGTCTTAACGCCCAGCAGCCGGAGGTGGCAGAGCAGCTGTGGAAAGATGCCACTGCCGATCTGCAAAAACGCTATGACTTCCTGGCGCAGCTGGCCGGAAAAGCGGAAAAGAGCGAGGCGGAATAAGACCCTGTTTTTGCCCGGCATTGCCGGGCAAAACGTGTAATAATCTCTCCTGTGTCGACCTGCCCAGGAGTCCCGCCATGCGCCATCAACCTGTTGTATCATCACGCATCGCCTCCGTAGGCTATGACGAAGCCTCCTGCACGCTGGAGATCCTGTTCCATGACCGGAGCTGCTATC
This sequence comes from Pseudescherichia sp., assembly GCF_031987975.1. Classification (GTDB taxonomy): domain Bacteria; phylum Pseudomonadota; class Gammaproteobacteria; order Enterobacterales; family Enterobacteriaceae; genus Pseudescherichia. Next base: position 225,524 of record NZ_DALZYX010000001.1, read on the forward strand.
AGTACCACGGCGTGCCGCTGCGTATATTTACCGTGTTTTTGACTGTGGTATCGAAAGGCCGCTTTTATGATGGCGTGGTAAAAGGGAAGTTTCCCGAACGGCGGATAATGCGTTAAACCAGGCCGATGTTCTGGCCTGGCGATCATTACTCAATTGTTACCGTGACTACGTTGCTGGATACAATGTTTCTGGCGTGATCCACTGTCTCATACCTTACTGAATACTGCCCAATTGATATAAGCTCGTCCGGAACCAGAAAAACGACGGGGAACTCTTGCTCTTGATAAATAATAATTTTCGCTGCTATAAGTCGAGTATTCCACCACAGGTGAATAACATCACCTTTCCGGATATCTACGTTATAAGGAATAGATACCGCCACGCCCCTCACCAGCGCAATATCCGCAGATTGAATCACGTTATCGGTCGCCTGGGGTAAAGTCAGATCGGGTAGTGCCATAATTATCTCCTTGGTTAAAAAACTCCTACAGGATAGGCTTATGACCATTTTAAACTATGCCGTTAATAGTCAGTTCAGCGTTAAAAAAGCTGTTTCAGCTGAACGAGGCAAGCGCGGGGCGCGTGAACGTTAAAATGATTGAAATACTTACGTTAAGGCGAGTAAATTCAGCCGCTGGATGTCCGCTTCGTGCCAGAAGCGGACATTACTGGCTTGTGTTATGTTGTTAACCGGGCGCAGTTCATGGGATGTGCAGTTCGCGCAATGAGGGAGCTGTCTGGCACTGATTAATGATGGAGAAGATGAATGACAAGTGATTTGATCGCGCTTTCTGCTATTGGCGCAGCTATCCTGTTGGGCGCAATGAGTCCGGGTGTTAGCTTTCTTCTCGTGGCACGAACGGCCATGTCCGGTTCGAAACGAGCGGCTTTATCTGTTGCTGCAGGTATGGGTTTTGGTGCGTTTGTTTTTGCTGTCATAGCGTTAGCAGGTCTTCACACCCTGCTGACTCTGGTCCCATCTCTTTACATAGGGCTGAAGGTTGCAGGGGGTTGCTATCTTTTATGGCTGGCGTTAAAAATGTTCCGTCGTCCTTCAAATCGTTTTAGTGATTCTGCCGGTACCGAGGAAATAAGCGCCTCAAAAGCTTTTATGACTGGCGTATTTACGCAAATCAGCAATCCCCATACAGCACTGGTCTTTGCCAGTATTTTTTCCGCAGCGCTTAGTGAAAATATTCAGCCTGTTATGTATATCATCTTGCCTACAATGGCATTCGTTATTGATGTGCTCTGGTATGCAGTCGTTGCATGCTTATTATCAACTGACGGGCCACGTCAGGCTTACATTAAATACCGTAAGTTTTTAGATAAACTCAGCGGAAGCGTTATGGCCCTTCTGGGAATACGACTGCTGTTGAAATAAGTCAGACGAGCACAATTTAGTCTCCTGACAAGAAATGTGCATGTCCGCTTTTCGCTCAAAGCGGACGTTCCTCATATCCCACTACCAAGCACATTGCTTTCTGCTAATCATCCAGTCAAAACCCCCTTCGGAGAACCGTTATCAGTTGGAGGAGAGATCGGAACGATCGCCTCGCGTTGTAGGATGAGAAATAACGATAAATTCTACGGGTAGCTGGCTGTCGTTTCTGGCCTGATGTTTTGCCTCGGGAGGAATTTCCAGACCCTGCTGGGCCTTGATCTCATGTTTAACCCCTTCCAGTTCCATCGTCAGATTGCCCTCAAGAACATAAAAAAACTGTCTGGAAATGGAGTGAAAGTGCCGCTTTTCATGCGTACCTGGAGGCATCTTTTCATGAATAATCAGCATATCTTGCCGGTTTACCAGATACCAGCCGTCGCAATCATCACCCCAGATATAATGTTCAGCATTGTCTTTTGAAATCATTGTCCTTCTCCTTTTTACACCCTTCGTTCAAATCTCGCCGAAGTGATTACTTATTGAGCAAATGTACGGTTTGTATATGTAGATGAAACTAGACCCGGCTACCGTGCCGGGCTTTTTTATGTCCCCACAAGATGCCATCACACTGCCCCCTTTTCAAATCCAGAATACTTTTGTGTGACCTGCCAGCAAGAGGGAGAATGCGTGACTGCTAGAATAAAGATGAACAAAAGGGATATCCCTAAATCCGAAAAAGCAGCGCGCACTATCCAGAATGCCAATCTGTTTGACTTCCACCTCAGTGATAGTGAAATACTGGCGATTGATAACCTGAACATAGGCCTGCGGGGCGGCCACATGCCTGATGAGGGCAATCGCAACATATTCCCGGCACTGATAACTAACTCATTATATTGAAGATTTTATTAACCTATGAAATAAAATCGATTAAAATAACATTTTTTAACACTGATAAAAATCGGTGGGAGATGGCTTCCGTTGCTTCTGGAAATTCTTAACGAGGTCTCTCCTTTAGCTGCGAACTTTTCAATGCCACTTTCTGATAGAATCTGAGAAAGGTTAACGACATACCAAGAATGTTAAATATACATTATATTTATATGTTTTATTTTTCCTTTGTTTGTTTTTTTAGTGCCATAAAAGTAGTTATTGTAATATTTTGTTATTCCTCCTGAATTATCCAAACCAATTACCCAGACAATTCCGCTCTTGATAAAAATTAAGCACGCATTCCTAAAAACCATTATACATATAGGGATAGAATCTTGTTCTAGCTTACGTCAAATATTTGGGTAAGCGAAAGAAAACATAAGACAAAGATGAAGAGTTTTAGATCTATTCGATGCTGCTGGCACTAATCCTAAGTACAAGCCAATTGATGAAATCCAGCGTCTAGAAGCATTGAAAAGGAAAACAGCTAAATGATCGTGCATTAGCATTGATGGATTTTTTGGTTTCTCCATTGAAGACAAAAAATCGTCCTTCACTTAGTGAAAATAATCCCTTACAAGCGCCTGAGAATGATTACAAGGAGAATCACCCCCTGCATTTTTCGCGCCTCTTGAGATTATGATTGTGCTTTAAATTTCCATCTAAAAAATGGCATCAAATAGGTATAAGTGACTAATGAAAAAATTAATTTTTGCATGTGCATTACTGGCTTCATTTGGCGCTAGCGCTGAATGTGATTCAAGCCACTGGATTAATGAAGTGGTTGGTGATGGGAAAGTTATCACGCTTGAAAATGAAGCTGTGCTTTTAGTTGATGATAGTGAAACTTACAACACTAATCTGTGGTTGCCTACTGAAGATCTCATTATTTGCTCGGTAGATGGCAATTCATTTAAAGTGCTGGATAAAGATAATGGCAATGACGGCTTTATTATAATGAGGCTGGCCAGTGGAAGTATTTAAGATGAAGCGCTTAATGCTCATAGCGGCTACAGCAACTGCTCTCACAGGCTGTGCTGAACATGCGCGCCATTACCAGTGTCAAAGCTACGCAGACAAAGCGAATGGGGCATCGTGGGGGGCAGCAGCAGCCGGAACATATATAGCCCAGATTCAAGCCAATATAGCAGAACGCCAGTATGAACGCTGTGAGACAGCTTTTGATCTAGTGGATGCGCAGAAAGCAACAACAGAGGTACAGTCTTACGACTCATCCCCGGTTCCTTCTAACGTGCCTTCAGCGCCAACTAGAGGTGATACCCGATTCAATGATCTGAAGGGTGTGCAGATAGCTTATACACACAATGGACTTCTAATGATGGGAAGTGAGCCATACAGCTTTGTGAAAGCTAGCCCTGTGAAGGTGCTCACTGAAGATGACACAGATACTTCAGCTAAGAAGGGTGACTCTACCCATAGTGAAGCCTATGTGAATAACTCACATACTTCAGGGGCATTAATCTTTTCAGACTCAACACAAAGTCGCTACTGGATCGGAACATTCAATATTCTGAACGGTAAGCCCGATAAAACAACATTGAACATAACTGAAGTTAAATTAGGAATCTGACAAATGAAAACAATATTAGCAGTGGTTTTGATTATAGCATCAGCTTCGGCTTTTGCTTGCCCTAAAGGTGAACATCCTCACGGTGGATATGGTAGCCATCATAAGGGGGGTTGGTGTTCTTTTGATAATGGTGACTATTAATGAAGAAAATCCTGTTAGGTGCTATTTTGTTGCTAACGCACAGTTACGCATGAACAATTTTTAGCGATAAATCCAATTTTCGCTCATGGCTAACCTAAACCCTACTGAAACAAGGCCATAACGACCTCTCTTACGCATGCGCAATTATCTTTTTACAATCGGCAGATCTGCCCACCGGGTCGTGTAGCGCGGCGAGAGCATCTCGCGCTTCATCTGCCACGCCTGCTGGATCCCCTGCCCGGCAAAATAGAGCGTCCCCTGCCCGCGTTTTTTGTTCAGCTCGTCCAGCACCGCCATCAGCGCCTCGCTACCCGGACGCGGCGCGTTAGCGTCAAAGAGATCGAGCTGCGCTACGCCCTGGCTGTAGAAGTCCCCAAGCATGACGCCCGCTTTCTGATAGCGATGCCCCTCGCGCCAGATGGTGTCCAGACAGCGTGTCGCGGCGTGGATAATATCCCGGCTGTCCTGGGTGGGGGTGAGCAGCTTCACCATTGCGCTGTTGCCGTAGTAAGATTCCCCTGCCACAAAGGGCGAGGTTTTCACAAAGGCCGAGATGAAGCGACAGTATTGATGCTGGCCGCGCAGCCTGGCCGCCGCCTGCGAGGCGTAGGTGCAGACGGCCTGCCTGACAGACTCATAGTCCGCGGTACGCTCGCCAAAGCTGCGGCTGCAAACAATCTCCTGCTTTGCCGGAACAAACTCATCGAACGCCAGGCAGGACTCCCCCCGCAGCTCCCGCACCGTACGCTCCATAACGACGCTGAACTGCTTGCGGATAAAACGGATATCACTATCGGCGAGCTGCAGTACGCTTTTGATCCCGTGCGCATCCAGCGCTTTCGCAAGGCGTCGCCCAATGCCCCACACCTCCCCGACCGGCAGCCGTTCCATCAGCCGCCGTTGGCGATCGACGTTAGAGAGATCCACCACGCCCCCCAGCTGCGGCCAGCGCTTGGCGGCATAGTTAGCCAGCTTGGCCAGCGTCTTGGTCTGCGCAATCCCCACCCCGACTCTCAGGTGGGTCTCACGCCACAGTGTATTGCGGATCTCCTGACCAAACTCCTCCAGCACCCGGCAGTTACGCACCCCGGAGAGATCGCAGAACGCCTCATCAATGGAGTAGACGTCCACGCGCGGGCAGAGCCTCTCCAGCGTACCCATGACGCGGCGGCTCATATCGGCGTACAGCTCATAGTTGCTGCTAAAGCAGGTGACGCGGTGGGCGCGAAACAGATCGCGCTGCTTGAAGAACGGTGCGCCCATGGTAATGCCCAGCTTTTTCGCTTCCGCACTGAGAGCGATCACGCAGCCGTCATTATTGCTGAGCACCACCACCGGCTTGCCTTGCAGATCGGGCCGGAAGACCGTTTCACAGCTGGCATAGAATGAGTTCACATCCACCAGGGCGAACATGATTCAGCACGTGAATTTGATAATGTGAGTGACGACGCCGAAGATTTCGAGCGCCTCTTCACTGCCAATGCGGATGGGCGTATAGCGGGGATTGCGGGGGTTAAGCTGAATAACGGGGCGAAGCTGAAGCTCTTTAACGGTAAACTCGCCGTCGACGGCGGCGATAACGATATCGCCATGGGCGGCGGTGCGGGCGCTGTCTACCACCAGCAGGTCGCCATCGTTAATCCCGCCGTCGATCATCGAGTCCCCCGCCGCTTTGACAAAATAGGTCGCGTTGGGGTGGTGGATCATTAATTCGTTTAGGTCGAGACTCTGTTCTACATAGTCCTGCGCCGGTGAGGGAAAACCGCACGGCACCAGATCGCCAAAGAGAGGAAACGCGAGAACTTCGCGCAGCTCTGCGGGCTTGTAAAATGTTAAACTCACGACGTCACCTTATTATAATAGTTACTGTGTATTTATACAGTAGATTTATATGATGTCGTGATCAAGTGGCTTAAGTAAACGCTGCTCGTCGCTTATCTAATCATGAATAATAAAAAGATATATTTATCAATGCATTAACGCATATGTAAATTTTTGACTTTTGTATTCAATCGCTTAATTTATACGCGCAACGTATTTAAATCCCCATCGACTGGCCGTCACTGTCCTCCGTCTCATGGCAGATGCGAAAAAACACAATATGTGATGTAAAGCATTAAGCCACAGCAGGCGGTTTCTATTCTCCCTCTCACCATGGCCTAAATGTGGCTTATGTTCTGTTGGTCCATAATTCAGGGTTTCAGAATGACTTTTGTCCAGCCATTATCACGATCGTCAAAATGCTTATATCCCTCGGGGGCGTCTGACAGCGCGAGACGATGTGAGATGATCTGCGCCGGATTGGCTCTGCCCTGATGGATAAGCCTGGCGAGCTGGCGGTTGTACGCTTTTACGTTACACTGACCGGTCTTAATTGACTGACCTTTGAACCAGAAAGTACCAAAATCGAAAGGCACTTTACCTTCTTTAGCCAGATCGGTCGCCCCCCCGGGATCCTGAGGGATAAAAACGCCTACCGCACCAATGCCGCCCGTGGCTTTGGTTGATGCGACAAGGCTATTCAAGGTGGCGGAGTTATCCTCGTGGCCATGCTTATTGCAGCATTGATAACCCACGCATTCGCAGCCGCAATCCGTGCCGCGCCCATCGGTTAATTCGAGAATTTTATTTACCGCATCATTACCCACACCGTTGATCGCCACCGCACCAAGTTGTTCGGCCAACGCCAGTCGGTCTGAATGGGTATCGACAACAAACACCTGTGATGCGCCTTTAATCATGGCCGAATGGGCAGCCATCAAGCCGACCGGGCCAGCACCGTAGATGGCAACACTCTCCCCTGGGCGTAATCCTGCCAGCTCAGTGGCATGCCAGCCGGTGGGGAAGATATCGGAAAGCAAAACGTAATCGTCTTCCTTCTCAACTGCATCCGGAGGCAGTAGCAGACAGTTAAAGTCAGCATAGGGAACGCGCAATAACTCCGCCTGTCCACCATCCCACTCGCCCATATCCGCAAAGCCATAGGCGGCACCGGCCGAACCCGGGTTTGCCGTCAGGCAGTAGCCGGTTAGCCCTTTCTCGCAATTTTCACAGAATCCGCAGCCGACATTAAAGGGCAGACAGACGTAATCACCGACTTTAATTCGCTCAACAGCGCTGCCGACTTCAATCACCTGTCCCAGATTCTCATGGCCGAAGATGCGACCCGGCTCGAAGCTGGTTCGCCCTTCATACATATGCAGGTCGGAACCGCAGATATTTGTGGTGGTAATACGGACAATCACATCAGTCTGGCGAACGATTTTGGGGTCCGGAACGTTTTTGACTGAGACGTCAAAAGGTCCGTTATAGACAACTGCTTTCATAGTGTTCTCCTCTCACGCACGATCGGTTTGAGGGTTGCGACTGCGTGACGCTTTGCTGTCGCGACCCTCCTATTGATGCTGCTTTTTCAATCAAAAAGCGTGGTTGAAGATGTAAGTGTAGAACAGCTCATGGGGCAGTTGGGCGAAATTAATGTCATGTAACTAATTGAAATATATAGCCGCTTCGCTAGAAGACCGGTTGTATTCCCGCCGATCGAAACATCAGCACACCGATTTATTCGGGTCTTCCCTGCTCTACCCAACTGGCCAGGTCATCAATTGCTTTCTGGTTTAACGCCGCAGAGGGATAGCCCGGCAATGCCTGAATATAACGGCGTATAGTGCGTACAGCGCCAGGGTAGCGCTGCACGTTATCAATCAGCGCCGCCGCCTCCTCATCCAGCGTTTCACTGCTCACAACACGCGTCACGATCCCAAGCTGCTGCGCCTCCTGCGCCGGAACCCGCCGTCCGGTGAGTACCAGCTCTTCAGCGATACGCGGTGAAATAAAGTGCGGCAGATAAGCGACCACGATAAGCGGTGCGAGATTATGGTCAATTTCATCAAAACCAAACTCAGCGCGCTCCGTTGCCAGCGTAATGCTGCTGTGCAGCGCAATGCCACTGCCAAAACCCAGCGCAAGCCCGTCAATCAGCGAGATGCTCACCCCGCTGAAGCCACGCAGCGCCGCATTGGCCTGCAATATGAGTCCCAGATTATCGCGTAACGGCACATTCGGCAGCCGCTCCTTCTGGTCTCGCCCCCAGGTAAAAACGTCGCCTTTTGCGCTGATAAGCAACACCTGCGCCTGGTCCTGCTCGGCCTGTTGCAAACTCGCGATAAAATCCAGCAGCAGCTGGCGCGTAAAATGGTTGCCGGTTTCCGGCGTGTCTAGCGTCAGTCGCGCTACGCGACCATCAAGCTGATAGTGGATCATGGTTGCCCTCCAGGCCTAAGTTTTCTCGTAAGGTATGACCGCGGTAGTCACGCTGGAACAAGCCGCGCCGTTGCAGCAGCGGCACCACGGATTCAACAAATCGATGCAGTCCGTCCGGTAAGGCGTCAATCATTAGGTTGAAGCCATCGGCCGCCTGCTGGCGATGCCAGCTCTCAATAAGATCGGCGACCTGCTCTGCGGTACCAACTACCTGCAAATGGCCGCCGCCGTTGCGCCATAACAGCTCACGCACGGTCAGGTTTTCCGCCCGGGTTAACGCGATTGCCGCCTGGCGAAAGCCTTCCGACCCGCGAAAATCAGCGTTGGCGAGGATTTTTTCCACCGGCAGTGGGCGATCGGGATCCAGCTCGGCCACGTCAATGCCTACGCGCAGCGCCAGTTTTCGCAGCTCGCTGTCGCCTGCCAGCCGGTCCAGCTCGGCTTTACGCGCCAGCGCTTCCGCTTCCGTGCCGCCAATAATGGGCATCAGTCCCGGTAACACTTTCAGCGAGCGTCCAACGGCTGCCGCCCGGCTTTTCAAATCGCTATAAAAATCACGCGCCTCGCTCAAGGTGTTTTGTGCGGTAAAAACGACTTCGGCATGCCGCGCCGCCAGCGTCCGCCCCGGCCCGGATGCGCCCGCCTGAAACAGGACTGGTTGCTGCTGCGGCGATGGCGGCAGCGTTAATGGGCCTTCTACCGAGAAGTGTTCGCCCTGATGGCTGATAGGCTGAATACGATGAATATCGGCATAAATACCGTTGGCTTTGTCATCGACAATCGCGCCCGGCTGCCAGCTGCGCCACAGCGCTTTCACCACCTGAACAAACTCCTCCGCCCGCTGGTAGCGCGCTTCACCCGGCGGTAAAGAGGCTGCGCCGAAATTTGCCGCGACCTGGGGCACAAAGGTGGTGACCATATTCCAGCCCGCGCGTCCGCTACTAAGGTGATCGAGCGTCATAAAGCGCCGGGCCAGGTTGAACGGCGAGTTAAAGGTGGTCGAGGCGGTGCCAACCAGCCCGAGCCGGGAGGTGACAGATGCAAGCGACGCCAGTACCGTTGCCGGATCCATCGCACCCAGCGAGGGGCGCTGATATGCCTCCTCTCCGGCTGCCAGGGTATCGGCGAGGAACAGAGCGTGCAGATGGCCCGCCTCCGCCGCCTGGGCTATCTCACGGTAGAACGTCGGTGTCAGGTTGGCTGCACCGGAGCGCGTTCCCAGACGCCAGGCTCCGGGGTGCATCCCCAGCCCGAGCACCGTGGCATTCAGAATAAGGGTGCTCATATCCGTAGGCCTTCCGCCTGCAACAGCGGCAGCACCGCTTGTGCAAAATAGGCCAGCTCCGGCTCGTAGTCGTAAAAACCAATCTGCACGCCGTCGATGCCGGCCGCATGTAGTTGCTTAAGCGCGGTGACGACATCCTGCGGGTCGCCGACGATCTGGATATGCCCGCCCAACACCCGGTCCGCCGGAATATGCTGTTTCCAGCCTTGGGCATCGCCACCCTTATGTCGCGCGGTATAGGCCGCGATGGATTCGACATCTGCCTGCGCCACGATGGCGTCGCGCCGGGCAAATGCCTCTTCACGCGTCGGACAGCAAATGATCAGAGGAAAGATGATGATCTTCGGCGTCTTGCCCTCTGCCTGGTAGGCTTCGCGAATCGCCTGGGTATGGGCTGGCAGCGCGGTTATCGCCTGCTCGAAGATGGCACCCGCCGGGCTTGAGGTGAAGACAATATCGGAATGCTTCGCCGCATAGGCAAAGCCCGCCGGAGAGGCGCTGGCGGATACCATAATCGGGCGGCCATAGCGCGGGCGCGGCGAGATATAGGCCTGCTTAAGCTGGTAAAAACGCCCAGAGAAGTCGAGGTTATCCTCTCCTTCCCAAAGGGTCTCCATAATGTGGGAAAACTCGCTGGCACGATCGTAACGTGCATCGTGATCCAGCCGATCCATACCAAACATCAACGGCTCTTTCGCGTCATAGCCGGTGACGATGTTGAGCCCAAAACGCCCCTGCGCAATGTGGTCCGCAGTGGCGGCAAAGCGCGCCAGATAGAGAGGGTGCAGGTTGCCATACAGCACGTTCACCGTTGATATGGTGATGATGCGCCGGGTCAGCGAGCTGAGTGCGACCGTTGTAATAAAGGGGTCGAGAAAGTTTTCACGGTAGTGCGCCTCGCCGCCGAACCCGCCCTTCTGTACCCACTGTTGCAGGCTGAAGACGAAATCAAAGCCATGTGCCTCTGCGGCAAGGGTCAGCCTGGCGTTGTACTCAAACGACCAGTCGGTGTCGCGCGGGTACGTTGACTGGGAAAAGCCGCCGGTCTGGGTTGGCAAAAATAGCCCCAGCATCAGCGGCTGCTTTACAGCCTGCGCCAGCGGGCTGTCCGGAAAATCCAGGGGACTCGGTCGGGATTCAGACATGGCAGCAATCCTCATTTTGCGTTGAAGCCGTTCCATATCGGCTGGAAGGAGGTATCCACAACCTGATCAAACGCAGGCAGCGGGGCGTCAATAGATTTGCTTTCGAGCAGCAGATGGCCGGTTTTCGCCAGCGCGCTTTCGGTCAGTACGGGAGAAAAGGTATGCGCCTGACGCTGTAGCGATGATTTGATGACCGCAACGCCTGGATTGCCATACTCCTTATTGGCGGTCTCCGCCACCGCGTCGAGATTGGCGGGCGTGACGATGTACTGCAACGCATCGACGATGGCCTTTACAACCTTATCGCTGGTTTCGCGGTTCTCTGCGATGTAGCTCTTCGTGGTTTGCAGGGTGGTGTAGCCCAGCCCCTGGAATACATCCGGTCCCTGCCCTTTGGTCAGGTCCAGCACGTACTCCCACTTATCGCCACCTTCAGTGGCTATCACGTTCCACGGCTCCATCACGAACGCGGCATCTATTTCACCTGCTTCCCCGGCGGTGAGCTGGCGATCGGCCCCGCGAATGGGAATAAGTTCTATATCCTTCTCGGGATCCAGCCCGGCGCTGGTGGCGATATAGCGCATTGAGACATCGGCAAAACCGCCGCGCGCCAGCGTGCCCACGCGTAACCCTTTCAGGTCCGCCACGCCCGGCGCGTGTCCGAGGGCTTTTACGGCCTCTTTACGCACTATGACGGCACCGGCGAAGTCGGTTTGCAGGTTGGCGATGCTGACGATCTCCTGCCCTTTCTTCACCGCTTTCAGGTTGTTTTCAAACGCGGCGTCGATAAATTGCACCGAGCCGCCAATCAGCGCGGCCGTTGCCGGCACACCGCCGGCGAAGTAGTCGATGGTGACGTTAAGCCCTTGCTGTTCAAAAAAGCCTTTTTCTTTGGCAATCAGCACTGGCAGACCAAGCAGCGAACGGTTGGAGATGCCAATATGCACATCCTGGGCGGCGCTGGCATACTGGGTCAGGCCGCTGAACAACAGGGTAGCGGCAGCCAGCTTTAGCGCCGGGCGTGAGAATTTTTTTATCATCATGGCTCCAGAAGGATTTCCCGGTGGGTTAATGAGCGGGCTGTTGCCGCCAGTGTAAGTAGTAAGAAGAGACCGCCAGCAAAACGCGGTCGAGCGCGAAAGAGACAATCATCAGTACAAACAGCGGCATCAGCATGCCGGTGGTATCAAAACCCCCTGCGGCCTCATCCATCATGAAACCGATGCCTGCCCGCGCGGAGATAAACTCCCCGACGATGGCACCGATAATGGCAAAGGAGAGCGAGACGCGCAGGCCGGAGAAGAGCCAGGGGATGCAGTTGGGCAACAGTACTTTGGCGAACAGCTGCCAGCGGTTTGCTTTCAGCACCTTCATCAAATTGAGCTGAACGATGTCGACGGACTTGATGCCCTCCCAGGTGTTAATCATCATCGGCACCACCACCAGCGAAAACGCCAGCAGAAATTTTGAGGCGAAACCGATCCCGACAAACATCACGATCAGCGGGGCCAGCGCCACGCGCGGCAGGCTGTTTAGCGCGACGATAAAAGGCTCCAGCGCCAGGCCAACGATACGACTCATTCCCAGCAGCAGTCCGAGTGCAATACCCGCGAGAGCGCCAACGACCAGGCCGCTGAGCGCTTCCGACAGCGTGACGCCGAGGTGAAAGGTGATTTTGTTCTCAGCCAGCGAGCTGACAAATGCCTGAAGCAGCATCGACGGGCTGCTGGTCCAGAACGGGTTGATCAAGCCAAGCCGCACGCCGCCTTCCCACAGCGCAATGGCACCAACGAAAATCAGCGCCTGCAGCAGGCGAATTTGCTGTGCTTCACGCATCGCGCTGCCCTCCGGTTACCGTGTGGCTTTTAATGTCCTGCCACAGCTGGTTGAGCAGAGATCCGAAACGAGACGAGCTCCGCAGCGTGTCGAAATGACGCGGGCGCGGAAACGTGATGTCATACTCCGCGACGATCCGGCCCGGACGCGCGCCCATGACCACAATACGGTCGGAGAGAAACAGCGCCTCCGCCAGGTCGTGGGTGACAAACAGCACGGTTTTTTTATGGGTTTCCCAGTAGTGGCTGAACAGCTCCTGGATAAACACGCGGGTCTGCGCATCCAGCGCGCCAAAGGGTTCGTCCATCAGCAGGATATCGGGACTGCTGACCAGCATCCGCGCCAGCGCGACGCGCTGACACATCCCCCCGGAAAGCTGGGCGGGATAGTGCTGCTCATAGCCTGTGAGGCCCAGGTCATCCAGCACCCGCTGGCTGCGTTCAGCAATATCACACTTCGCCACGCCCTGAATTTCCAGACCCAGTCCGACGTTATCGCGTACCCTACGCCAGGGCAAAAGGCCATGCTGCTGGAACATATAACCCAGCGAATAGACCTCTCCCGGCTGCTTTTCCGCCAGATGGATTTCCCCCTGCTGTACCGGAAGCAAACCGGCGATGAAGTTTAGCAGCGTGCTTTTGCCACAGCCGCTGGGGCCGACGATGCTGACAAACTCCTGCTCCCGCACGTTGAGGTTAAGGTTTTGCAGGATAGTCTGCCCGGTCGCCCTTTTTTTGAGCGCGGGAGCCTGAAATCCGAGATCGCGGATCGTCAGCACCGGAGGAGGCGAGGCTGGCAGTATGGATGCCAGCTGTGTGCGCCCGCTCATGGCGTATAGCCTGACTGTTGATAGAAGTACGCCAGCGCGGCTTCAGCGACGATGATGTCCTCCTGCGCCGTACCGGAACTGATACCGATCCCCGCCACAATTGCGCCGCCTTCCGTTACCGGAAAGCCGCCGCCGATAATAGAGAAGTGACCATCATTGGTGATGTGGATCCCAAAGGTTGGCTGGCCAGAGACACAAAGCTGGTTATAGATATGCGTCGGTTTTCGCGCCGTGGCGGCGGTAAATGCTTTATCAATAGCGATAGAGATGCTGGTTATCTTGCCGCCGTCCATGCGCCGGAACGCGAGTAAGTGCCCGGACTCATCAGTGACGGCAATACACATTGGGATGTTCAGCTCGCGGGATTTAATTTCCGCGCCGGTAACAAGCGTGTCCGCTTCTTCGACGGATAGGCGTTTTATATTAAGCATGGTGGGTCCCCTGGTGTTGAAGGTCAGTCGTGTGCAGATAGCGCTCCAGCATTTCGCGATCGAGGCCAGATAGCGCTGAATAAGGGGGATAAGGTTCGCCTGCGGAAACACCCAGCCACTCCATAGCGGCTTTCATGACGGGGGTGAGTCCGTGCCTCATCCACTGCGCCGGGAACAGGGCGAACTGCTGCTGAAGCGCTCTGGCGCGAGTCTGATCGCCCGCCTGCCAGGCGTTGATAAGTTGTCGCCCCAGTGCCGCAGCGGGCGGTGGCATGGTTGCCCCTGCCCCTCCTAACTCAAGGGTGATCAGCAGCATCTGCATGGTGGTGTAGTAGCGCGCCAGCCCGGCGTGATCTATCTGCTGGATCAGACGCGACACGCGGGCGAGATCGCGGGAACTCTCTTTCAGGTAGTGAATCTGTGGGATCTCTGCCAGCGCTACCGTGGCCTCGACAGAGACGTCTGCGCCGGGGCCGGCGTTAAGGTAGAGCATGATCGGTAGCTCCGTTTCCGCAGCGATGCGGGTGAAATAACTCACCAGATCGTGCTCCGACGGCGCGCCACCGAAGGGCCGCAGAGGGGCAAGGATTTGCACGGCCTGCGCCCCGGCACGAGCGGCATAGTCGGCCAGCTCTAGCGCGACACGAAAGGAGGGGTGAGAAATGCCTGCCACCACGGGACGTCGTCCGGCCACATATTCAATGGTGCGGTCAATCAGCGCCTTGCGCTGGGCCAGCGTCAGGCAGCTGTACTCCTGCGCCTCGACGCCCGCAGCGATAACAAAGCTGGCGTCGCAGACATCAACGACGTAATTTACCTGCGCCTGTAAACGCGGTTCATCAACCCGCAGCTGAGCATCAAACGGCGTTAAGGGTGGAACAATTAATCCAGGACTTATATTCATCAGGACGTCTCAATTAAGCAAATGACTATATGAGTTACTGCTTTCTAATATGACGCCACTATTACTTAGTGATGTTTGAATTCAAAACATCAAATAGTGATTTTAATTGCCAGAATAGGCATAAGTTAGCACGCAAAAAAGCTGGTCGAGATGATTTTCATATGCAAGATTACTAATATGAAAATATGAGGAAAGAAAATGATGTGTACCACTGACGCCGCAACAACGCCCTTTTTGTATGATGAAGCACCGGATTTCACTGCGCGCAGCACGCATGGTGATATTAGCCTGAGCGCTTTTCGCGGCCGCTGGGTGCTGCTCTTTTCTCACCCTTCAGACTTTACGCCGGTCTGCACCAGTGAATTAATTGCGTTCGCCCGCCAGTCTGAAAAATTCGCTGCCTTAAATTGCCAGCTGCTAGCGCTGTCTATTGATGGCTTATATTCACACCTGGCCTGGTTAAACAGCATCAAGGTTAATTTCAATATTGATATTCCATTTCCTTTAATTGAAGATCCCTCTATGGATATTGCCCGCGCTTTTGGCATGTTGCCTCGCCATTCGCATTCGTCGGGCACGGTGCGGGGGACATTCCTGATCGATCCAGAAGGCATTATTCGCGCCATCAGCTGGTATCCGATCACGACAGGTCGCTCGGTGCTGGAACATCTGCGCCAGCTGGAGGCGATTCAACTTAGTCATAACGCCCCCTTTTATACCCCGGCGGAGTGGCAGCCCGGCGACGATATGATTATCCCGCCACCGCGTACCATTGAAGGCGCTCGCGCCCGTCTTGCGGATACCAGCGCGCCAGACTGGTATTACAAAACCCAGAAAGGAAAATCCCATGAGTGAGCATGAGGAGATCGCCGCCCTGCTGCATCATCTGGGCCACCCGGTCCGCTTGCGCATTGCCCTGCTGCTGCAGGCCTCACAGCTCACCGTTTCCCATTTAGAGGAGCAACTCCAGATCAAGCAGCCTAATCTCTCCCAGCACCTGGCGGTGCTACGCAAATCGGGCGTGGTGCAATCCGTGCGTGAAGCAAAATCGGTAACCTATACGCTGGCCGCAGGATTACCACAAAGGCTGACGGCCGCTATTGTTGCCCTACAGC
The DNA here is from genome assembly GCF_031987975.1 of Pseudescherichia sp. Classification (GTDB taxonomy): domain Bacteria; phylum Pseudomonadota; class Gammaproteobacteria; order Enterobacterales; family Enterobacteriaceae; genus Pseudescherichia. The sequence continues at coordinate 241,381 of NZ_DALZYX010000001.1, forward strand.
AGGATAGCGAGCCGCCTGTGTCTGCGCCCGCCGCCCTGCCCGAGAGTGAGACCAACCACATGCCGCATACCGCGGGCGATGAGTTGGTTTTTGCCACCATTAAGTATCCTGAGCGGCCCTGACAGGGGCCTGTCACTTAAGCATTCAGAAACCCACCGCCTGGCCGTCGCGACGGCTGTCGCTGGCAATAACGTAGCCGTCACTGCCCTCCGTCGTCAGCTTCCAGATAAACTGGCCTGATCCAAAGTCCATGTACGGGTCGTTAAGCGAGGTAAAGCGATGCCCGCGCTTTCCGAGCTGCTCCGCCACGCCCTGATGAAAACCGACCTCCAGGTCGAGGGAAAAATCGCGGTTCACCTTCCAGCGCGGCGCATCGCAGGCGGCCTGCGGCTGCTGCTGATAATCCAGCATCCGCACCAGCGTCTGAACGTGCCCCTGCGGCTGCATATCCCCACCCATGACGCCAAAGCTCATTTGCGGCTGGCCGTCTTTGGTAAGAAAGCCGGGAATGATGGTGTGGAAAGGCCGCTTGCCCGGCGCGACGACGTTGGCGGAACGCGGATCGCTTGAGAACCCCGCGCCCCGGTTTTGCAGGCTGATACCGTACTCCGGCACCACCACGCCCGAGCCAAAACCCATATAGTTCGACTGAATAAATGACACCATCATGCCGCTTTCGTCGGCGGTGGTGAGATAGACGGTGCCGCCGCTGGCGGGCATTCCTGGCAGGGGCTGGCTGGCCCGCGCCGGATCGATAAGCCTGGCACGTTCGGCCAGGTAGCTGTCATCCAGCATCTGCTCAGGCGTAATGTCCATCGCGCGCGGATCGCCAACGTATTTATAGATATCGGCAAAGGCCAGCTTCATCGCCTCAACCTGCAGGTGCTGGGACGCGATGCCGTCCAGCGGCAGGCTCGCAAGGTCGAAATGCTCAAGGATCCCCAGCGCGATCAGGGCGGCAATGCCCTGGCCGTTAGGCGGTAACTCGTGAACGTCGTAACCGCGATAGCGACGGCTGACCGGCGTGACCCACTCGGGGCGATACCCGGCGAGATCGGCAAGCGTCAGCGGCACGTCGCTTTGGGCAGCAAAGCGCACAATGGCTTCTGCCGCCTCACCTTCATAAAAGGCGCGTGCGCCCTGATCGGCGAGTAGACGCAGCATGCGGGCGGCAGCGGGCATGACAAACTTTTCGCCAATCTCCGGCGCGCGGCCGTTGGGCATAAAGGTGGCGGCAAAGCCCGGCTGATCCTGAAGCAGCGGCACGGCGGCGTGCCACTTGCGCGCCACCATCGGCGCAATGGTCACCCCACGTTCAGCGAGGTCGATGGCGGTCTCCAGCAGCTGGGAAAACGGCAGCTTGCCGAAGCGCTGGTGCAGCACCTCCCAGGCGGCAACGGCCCCCGGAATGGTCACGCTGTCCCAGCCGCGCACGGGCCGTTTGGCATGGCCCTGCGCATCCACACCATAGCGCCGGGCAAACCAGCTGGTATCCCAGTGCGAGGGTGCGGTGCCGGAGGCATTCAGGCCATGTAGCTGCTGCCCATCCCAGACCATGGCGAACGCGTCGCTGCCCAGCCCATTGGAGACCGGCTCGACGATAGTTAACGTCGCCGCTGCCGCAATGGCCGCATCCACCGCATTGCCACCGTTTAACAGAGCCTGGTTGCCAGCGTGTGCCGCCAGCGGGTGCGATGTTGCCACCGCATTACGCGCGAACAGCGGCGTGCGCGTGGTCAGGTAGGGGTTGTGCCAGTTAAATTTCATGCCCGCATCTCCTTGTCGGCTGCCATCGCCAGATAGCGCTCCGCCTCTGCGCGTAGCGCCTGTTTATCAACTTTGTTAGTGCCCGCTAACGGGAAGCTGTCGGTGAGCCAGATATGGCGAGGGTGCAGATAGGCGGGACCATGCGCCAGCGTCCAGGCCTTGATCTCCTCCGGCCCGGCGACGCTGCCCTGGCGGGGAATAATCCAGGCCACCGGCTTGCTGCCTTTAATGTCATCTTTTACCGCCACGACGCAGGCCTGCTGCACGGCAGGATGCTGCTCCAGCAGCTTCTCCACCTCGCCGGGATAGATGTTCTCACCGCCGCAGACAAACATATCGTCGCGTCGCCCAATAAAGGTGTAGAAGCCATGCGCATCGCGCATGAAAACGTCGCCGGTGATGTAGTAGCCATCCTTAGTGAACGGCGCGGAGACGTCCGGACGCTGGTGATATCCCTGCATCAGCGCCGGGCTTTTCATCTCCAGTACGCCGTGGTCGCTAAGCTGCCCCTGCTCGTCGCGTAGCCGTAGCGAAACTGCCGGATGAGCATAGCCGTTGGACTGCAACGGCGCGGTGCGCCCCTGCGGGTGGGAGCCAAAGACAATTGGGCCGCCTTCCGTGGTGCCGTAGGCGTTGATGATCCGCGCGTTCGGCCAGATCTGGCGGATCTGATTGAATAACCCTTCGTTAACCGGCGCAGATCCCATACGCACTACTCGCACGGACGAGAGATCGCTCGCGGCAAGCAGGGCCTGCTCTTTCATCATCATGGCGATCATCGGCGGTACGGCGGTGATCCAGGTGCAGCGGTAACGGGCAATGGCGGCGATATACTCGCGCACCTGAAACTGGGGCAGCAGGATGGTAGTCACGCCGCTGGCAAGCGTTAACAGGGCCAGCGCCAGGGCGTTCATATGATAAAAGGGCGCGGCGATCAGCACCCGCTGGTCCGCCAGCTCGTTAGCTGCCAGTCGCGTCTCCACTACCCAGCGATGGCTGGCGTGGGTGAGGCGCACCCCTTTCGGCATGCCGGTGGAGCCGGAGGTATACAGCAGCATCGCCAGCGAGTCTGCCTGCGGTGCAAAGGCGTCATAGTCGGTTACCGGCGCAAGCGTCAACAGTTCGCTGAAGCCCCACCGGCTACGTGTGGCGGCGAGGTTGGCCAGCAGCGCATCATCGCCCATGACCAGTCGAGCGTTGCAGTCGTCGAGAATTTTCTCCAGCGTTGCCGCCGGGAATTTTATGCTAATCGGCACGGCGACCAGCCCCGCCCGCAGGATGCCTAAAAACGCGGTGATAAACGCAATGGAGTTACGCCCGAGCAGCGCAACGCGCTCGCCCGGCTGATAGCCGCGGGACTGAAGCGCCGCGGCTACCGCGTTGGCCTGGGCGTCCAGTTCACCAAAGGTGATGGCACTCTGCCCTTCCCCCTGCGGCATGATAAAGGCAGGCAGCGGGTTGTGACGGGCCGACGGGGGCAGCGCGCCCAGATTGGTAACAGTCATAGCCTGAACTCAAGTAGGGTGTGAATGGCGGGCATGGCGATCAGCAGCCGCCCCAATTGTTGATGCAGCGGCAGCCCGGCGTTACGTGCGGCCTGGGCCAGCATCGACGCATTGCCGCCGCGAAAGTGGATAGCCGTAAACTGGCTGACGCGGCTCTCGTCCACGCTGGCAAGTCCGGCGGAAGAATCACGCCAGGCAGAGAGGGTCAGCAACTGCAGCCGAAAAGCGGGATCGGGCGCGCCGAGCCGTTGCCACGCCTGCGCCTCCTGCTCGACGTTCTGGCTCACAACGGTTACCGCCTCGATCCCCTCAACGCCATTGGCGTGGACAAGCCAGGGGGCGCGCCACACCCATTTCGGGGTGTGATGCTGGCAAAAGTAGACCCTTCCCGCCGCAAAGCTGCCGGGTGCAAGGCGTACCGTGCTGAAACGCGCCTCGCCCTGTTCGCCGTCGGCTGCCACCGCACGGGAAAAATGCTGTACTGGCTGCACCGTGAAACCCTGCTCGCGCAGCTGCCGCTCCGTTGCGGCGGCATCCGTGCTGCGAAACACCAGCCCATCGATACCGCGCGGGCTGTCCAGCAGCTCCTGGCGGATCCGCTCCCCGTTACGCGGGAGTCCGATAAGCTCCAGGTAGTGGCCGTTAAACATCACCAGCTGGTTCATCGATCCGAGCGAGTGATAGCTCTCCGGCGTCAGGGTAAAGCCCAGCGCGGCAAAGAGATCCCGCGTGGCCTCCAGCGCAAAATGGTTGTTGATCACCAGATGATCGAATACCAGTGGCATGGGCGGCTCCTCAGACAGCTGGCATGGCATAGAGGCCGCGGCCGCTCGCCACCAGCCGGTCTTCGCTGTCGTAAACCCAGGCCTCCGCGCTGGAGACCTGCTTGCCCACCTTGATGACTTTGCCTGTGATCCGCAGGTCGCCGCGCGCCGGGCGGTGATAGTCGATCCGAATATCCAGCGTCGGCACGCCTTTATCGGTATAGGCCACCAGCGCCCAGTCGGCGGTCAGGTCAACCAGCGCCGCCAGAATGCCGCCGTGGATATAGCCACCCGCCGGGTTGACCACCCACTCATCACGAAAACGAGCCGTAAGGGTGATTTCGCCTTTCGCCACCGCCAGCACCTCAAGACCCAGCCACTGGTGATAGGGACCCTTCAGCAGTTTTTCCTGCACGTCCTGCGCGCTTAACTCAACCATCTCGCTCATCTGCCTCTCCTTATGGGGTCACAATCACTTTGCCTAAGACTTCGCGGTCGCGGATCAGCCGCAGCCCTTCCGCCGCCTGCTCTAGAGGCAGCTCACGGTCGATTAGTGGTTTAATATCACCCTGCGCCACCAGCGTCAGCAGCGCTTCCAGGTCCTCGGTGTAGAAGCTGTTGGAGCCTTTGATATTCAGCTCGAAGCTCCAGACGTAGCGCAGATCTTCTGCCGGGTCGTAGCCCGCCGTCGCGCCGCAGACCAGCAGCGTGCCGCCGCGTTTTAAGCATTTGAGTGAGGGACGCCAGGTGTCGCCGCCGGTAAAGTTAATCACCACGTCCACGCCGCCCTCATAGTTACGGCGCTGGGGTTTGCCGTAGCGGCCAATCGCCCAGCGGGAGAAATCTTCTTCGCGGTAGTTAACGACATGATCGGCACCCAGCGCGGTCAGCGCCTCGCCCTTTTCTGCGCTGCCGACGCAGGCGATGACCTCCGCGCCGAGCTTTTTCGCCAGCACCACGCAGGCCGTACCGACGCCGCCGCTGGCACCGAGGATCAGCACGCGATCGCCCTGCTTAATGGTGTCATGGGTCACCAGCATGCGGTGCGCCGTGCCGTAGGCCACCGGCAGCGCCGCCGCCTGGGCGAAGGTGACCGCCTCGGGCAGCGCGATAAGCTGAGCGGCATCCACCAGGGCGTATTCCGCCATACCGCCGTCGGTCATTTCGCCCATCAGCCCCACGCCGGGTTTCAGCGGGTTGATCAGCACGCGGTCGCCGACTTTCCAGCCCGTCACGTCGTCGGCAAGCTCGTCGATGACGCCGGCAAGATCGAGACCCGGCACCACCGGCAGCGGTACCTTAATGCCCGGCATGCCGTTGACGGTAAAGACGTCGTGATAGTTAAACGAGGAGGCTTTCACCCGCACGATAGCGTGGCCTGGCTGCAACGTCGGGCGCGGTTTATCGGTGACGACGGACAGATTGTCCAGGCTGCCGTGCTGGTTAAGCACCAGCGCTTTCATGGTCTGACTCACGGTTATCTCCTGTTATTTTAATGATGCCGATGCCTTGTACGCCGCGTCGTCGTAGAGACTCTCCGGCACGTCGCCTTTCACGGTGCCGCTGGCGACAAAGACCTGGTGTTGACGCTTAAGGGTGGCGATATCCGCCGGTTCAAAGGTGACGCGGTTCATGCTGTCCCAGCGGCTGAAATAGACTTCCGCATCGCGCTGCGGCAGGTTGGCGTTTTTTTGCAGCAGCGAAACCACCTCCTGGCGGTGGGTTTTGCCCCACGCCAGGGTGTCGCGCAGCGCGGCGATAACCCGCGCTACCGTTTCCGGGTGCTGTTCAATTAGCTCGCTGCGCACCGCGCCGACGCCGATATAGGGTACGGTGTCGCTGTGGGTCAGCTTTTTCCACTCATCGGCAAAGCTGCCAAGAGGGGTGACTTTCAGCTCGTCCAGCTGCTCAATGGTCAGCGAACGCAGCGCGGCGGCATCCACCTGCTTTTGCACCAGATACTGGGCAAGGCGCGATTCGTTGCCGCCAATAAGCTGGAAGTCGTTAGGGGCGATCTGGTTGTTACCCTGTAACAGGGTGGCGGCGATCACCGCTACCGACGACCCGGCGGGCGACATGCCAATCTTTTTGCCCTTGAGCTGGTCGAGGGAGGTGATGGATGAGCCCTGCGGCACAACAAACTGCACGTCGGCAGGCTGCGTGGCGGCAAAGATTTTGATCGGTACCCCTTCGGCCGCGCTGCTGAAGACGCCCGCCAGCGGCGCGCCGAATGCTACATCAATGGAGCCTGACGCCAGCGCCTTGATGGGCGCATTGACGTCCGGGAAGTGAACAAACTCGGCGTCGATACCGCGTTTAGCCAAAAAGTCCTTATTTTCCAGTACGGTGCCGTAGCCCAGGCTGACGCCGCTGCTCCAGTAGCCGATGCGAACTTTTTCAGCCGCCGCCAAATTTAGGGCGAAGAAAGCCCCGGCAGCCAGCGTGGCCGCCTTTAACCAGTTTTTCATCTGTTATTCCTGTGTGTGTGATTTCCAGCGAAAGAGGCGACGCTCCAGCGGCTTAAGCAATCCGCCTTCCAGCAGCAGCATCAGCGAGACCAGCAGCAGCGTCCAGGCGAAGACCTGATCCGTCTGCACCAGATCGCCCGCCTGACGCAGCCGGTAGCCAATCCCGTCCGATGCGCCCAGCGTTTCTGCCACCAGCGATACACGCCAGCCAAAACCAAAGGCCAGCCGCGCGCCCGAGAAAAAGTAAGGCAGGATGGTGGGTAAATAGATTTTGAGCAGCGTCTGCACGCGGCTCATGCGGAAGCTGCGCGCCAGCTCCACGTACTGCCGCTCGACGGTTTGCGCCCCCTGCCAGACGTTGGTCAGGATCAGCGGCATAGAGGTCATAAACACCACGAAAACGGTAGTGGCGTTAGAGATGCCGAACCAGATAATGGCGAAAATCGCCCAGATAGCCGACGAGACCGTATTAAACACCGCCAGCAGCGGCTCGAAAAACTGCGCCAGCCTGCGGCTCGCCCCGAGAGCCAGCCCGGCGAGCGTTCCGACGACTGTAGCCAGTAAAAAGCCGCTGAACACCCGCGAGAAGGTGACGCCAATGTCATGCAGCAGCGTGTCGTTGCGCCACAGCATCAGCAGCGCATGAAAGGTTTTCTCCGGCCCGGGGAGCACAAAGGCGGGCATGTTGCGTGCCGCCAGTAGCCACAGCCCGACAAAGGCAGCCAGCAGGATCAGGCGCTGCGCGACGAGCGACAGCATTCGGTTGCGCTTATGCATCTATACCTCCATCCGCAGCAGACGAACCTTCTCCGCTACGTCGCGGCCGGTCGGCAGCCGGGGACGCGGCAGCGCCACGGTCACACACTGCTTAATGCGTCCCGGACTGGGTTGCAGAATGACAATGCGGTCGGCAAGGATCACCGCCTCCTCCACGTCGTGGGTGACCATCACCACCGTCATGTTCTTAAGCTCGCGAATACGCAGCAGCTCTTCATGCATGGCGCTGCGGGTCTGGGGATCAAGTTTGGAGAACGGCTCATCCATCAGCAAAATCTGCGGCTCCGCCACCAGGCTTCGCGCCAGGGCGATGCGGCTGCGCATGCCGCCTGAGAGCTGGTGCGGCCACTTATGCCCCACCTGCCCCATCCCCACCAGCTGCAGAGCGGCCTCTACACGCCGCTGACGCTCTACGCGCGACAGAGAACTGTTCTCCAGGGCAAAGTTGACGTTCTGGCGCACCGTGCGCCACGGCAGTAGCCGGTCCTCCTGAAAGAGATAGGCCACCTGCCGCCACTGGCTGAACTGCGCCACCGGCTCGCCCTGCAGCGCGATGTCGCCGCCATCGGCGGGCAGCAGGCCAGAGATCATATTCAGCAGCGTGCTTTTGCCGCAGCCGGAAGCGCCGAGCAGCGCGACGATCTCCCCCGGATAGACGCTGAACGAAATCGCTTTCAACACCTCTTGCGTGCCGAAATGTTTGTCGACCTGGCGAAGTTCAATGGCGGGCGCAACGGCGGCAGGCAGCTCTTCAAGAATGGCGCTCATGAAAAAACCCTCCGTTCCTGAACAGGCAGCAACGTACCGTCAGAGGTTAGCGTGGCGTAGATTTTTTCCAGCGTCATCGCCTGGAACGTCTCAATATGCCTGCGGGCGATAAACTCCACCCGCTTGCGGTCGCCTTCGATAAAGGCGTCGATCATGGCGTTATGGTCGTGGCGGATTTCCGGCTTGGTACGCTGAACGTTGAACCCCAGCGCCACCAGCCGCGCCATTTCATCCATCAGGGTCGAGAGCGTACGCAGCAGATGCTGGTTACCCGCCGCCTCGGCGATAGCCAGATGAAAGCGCTTGTTGGCATTCATAAACACATCGATGCGCGTAGAGAGCGGTGCAGCGACCTCTACCCGGCAGTCTGCCTCCAGCTGCCTGAGCAGGTCGATATCCACTTTACCGACGGCGAGACGCGCGGCCAGCGGTTCGAGCTGCACGCGCAGGGTGAAGATCTCTTCCACATCCTGAAGGGTGATAGGTGCGATGCGATAGCCCTTACGCGGGCGGGATTCGACAAGGTATTCATGGCTGAGCCGCGCCAGCGCCAGCCGGCAAGTGCTTTTACCCAGCTGATAACGCTCCATCAGTTCGGATTCGGTCACCAGCGATCCCGGCATCATGCGACAGGTCAGAATGTCGCGGCGGATCGCATGGTAAGCACGATCGCCTAAAGATAAAGATTCCGTCACAGCACTCCCCTTAGCCGCTTATCTCATCGCGGTGAGCATCTCACAGCGCCGCATTGACGCTCTTAGTGGGACCATTCTGGGGCAGGTTTGCGCCGGGTTCTAATAATTAAAACAGCAATATAAAGCAGGAAAAAGCATCAACTGGGCTGCTCAGCGGACGGATAAGGGCGTATCAGCGGCCTGTAGCGCGATCGGCGTTCAACTCTGCCGCTGAGCTGCCCAGATTAGTACGCTCATTCATATCGTTAGCGCAATATGTTCGTTTTGCATGGGGATGGCCTGCTCTACCTTGAGCGCCTCTGTTTCGCCATCACTCAGGAAGCCCTATGCGAGTAAAGTATCTGTTGCTGTCACTCACCTTTGCCGGCGTCGCCCAGGCGCAGGCCCTTGACGACGTGACCGTAGCCCTGGCCATCCCTCCTGCCGTCCACGACGGTGCGCCCTATGCGGCGGCGGAAGAGTTGGGATTGTTCAAAGCGCAAAACCTCAACGTTAAGCTGTTGGTTTTTCAGGGCGCGGGTGCGCTGCTGCCTCAGGTTGCCAGCAAGCGCGTGACCTTCGGTTACCCGGTCTCAGAACCGGTGATCTCCAGCTATTTCAGCGGTAAAAACCCGTTGCCGCTGCGCTACTTCTATAACGGCACGCCAAACCAGACGCTGGAGTATACGGTGCTGGCAGATTCGCCAATTAAAACCCTGGCCGATCTTAAGGATAAGAAGATCGGCGTCGGCGCGCTGACGTGGGGGACGCTGCCCAACAGCCGGGCCGCGCTGCGGGTCGCCGGGCTGGAGCCAGGCAAGAACGTCGAATTTGTGGCGGTCGGTGCGTTGGGTTCAGGCTTCCAGGCGCTGCGCAGCGGCAAGGTGGATGCGCTCAACTACAACAGCAGCTGGGGCGATATTTTTGAGTTAACCGGCACCAAAATCCGCCGCATCGCCTACCCGGCGGTGTTCCAGGAGAACCCCGGCAACGGTTTTATCGCTCATCAGGATACCTTCAAAGAGAACCCAGATTTAATCCGCCGCTTTGGCCGGGCCTATACCGAGGCGCAGTACGTCTGTGAAATCAACCCGACCTACTGCGTGCAGGCTTTCTGGCGGCAGCATCCGGAAAGCAAACCCGCTGACGCCGAGGGCAAGGGCCTGACCGAGGCGACGACGCTGCTCACCCGCCGCCTGCAGCGCACGCTTTACCGGCCGGACGGCACGCGCCGCCAGCCGGGCGAGTACGATCTGGCGGTGATCCAGCAGGCCATTGGCGCGATGGCGAAAGAGGGCGAGTTCCCCAGCGCAGATGTGCCAGTAGCGAAGATTTTTTCTAACGAGTTCGTCACGGCGTTTGACGATTTTGATAAAGATGCGCTGCGCAAGCGGGCGGAGGCGGCAAAATGAGCATCACCCTGCATATTGATATCCCTGACGGGCCGGTCGATCTGCCACGAAGCATATCGGCACGCGGGCTGGCGAGCGGCGTAGCCCGGCTTTCAACCTCGTTTACGCACCCGGACGGCAGCGTCTGGCAAAGCCATGCCGCGTTTGCCGTTGCCGCCGACGGCGAGCTGGATATTGCCACCGCCGTGCCGCTGGAGGGTGACTGGCACGATGCAGAACCCATGGCATCCGTCTGGGCGCTGCGTCAGGTTTCCGCCCCGGTAGACCCTGGGCTATCAGACAGCACGGCTCCTCGACGCATTGCGCTGCACCTTGTGGATGCCGCAGGCAAAGAAGCGCAGGCGACTATCGTGCAGCATCTTGTTGCGCCCGGCGTTACGCGCCGCGAGGTTCGCGAGGGCGATCTTTCCGGCACCCTTTTCACTCCGCCGGGAGAAGGCCCGCATCCGCTGGTTGTGCTGCTGAACGGCTCCGGCGGAGGAACACCTGAGCAGCGCGCCGGGCTATTCGCCTCCCATGGCTACGCGGCGTTTGCGCTGGCTTACTTTAAAGCGCCCGGACGCCCGGAGTACATTTCCGGCACCCCACTGGAGTATTTTGAGCAGGCGCTGGCGTGGGCCGCCCGTGAGCTTCAGCCGCGCGCCGGGTTTATCGCGGTCGCCGGGCACTCTCGCGGCGGTGAACTGGCCCTGCTGCTGGGATCGACTTTCCCCGAGCGTATCAGCGCGGTGATTGGCTATGTGCCGAGCGCAGTGATCCACGGCACGTTACGGGCTGGCCATCCAGACGAGCCGCGCGATGCCACCGCCTGGACGTGGCGCGGCGAGCCGCTGCGCAATATCTGGCGGGATAACCCTCAGGCTGACTGGCATGCATTTGACCATCCCCCCAAGCCGGACGCGCCCCTCCGCCAGGCTCCGGCGTTTCTGACGGTAGAGCGCAATAGCGTATTCACCGCGGCGGCGCGAATACCGGTGGAGCGCATCGCCGGACCCGTGCTGTTAATTTCCGGTTCCGATGACGGCTTTTGGCCATCGGAAGCGTACTGCGAGCGCATTAAGGCCGACCTGGTCGCGCGGGAGCACCCCTGGCCGGTTGAGCACGTTCATAACGCCGGTGCCGGGCATGCCATCGGCTTTCCGTTTGTCCCGACAACCGACATTGCCAAAGTGCATCCGGTCGCGGGGGTGGCGATCGACGGCGGCGGAACGCCGGTTGCTAACGCCCGGGCCAACCGCAGAAGCTGGGAGCGCGTGCTGGCATTCCTTGCCGCCGCGCTGGCAGAACACGAGGCGCAAACATGAGCGCTGCGCTGGAGTTGCGCGGCGCGGGCCTGACCTACGCCACGCGTCGTGGACAGATTGAAGCGCTGGGCAGCGTCGATCTGCGGGTTAAAGACGGCGAGTTTGTAGCCCTGCTGGGACCATCCGGCTGCGGTAAATCAACCATTCTTAAGCTTGCCGCCGGGCTGATGCCTCCGTCAGCGGGCCAGGTGCTGCTGGCGTCAGAAGAGGTGAGCGGGCCGGGCCGCCGGGCGGGGGTGGTCTTTCAGAAACCCAACCTGCTGCCGTGGAAAAGCGTGCTCAATAACGTGCTGCTGCCGGCCCGTACGCTGGGGTTGCCCACAGACCCGGCCCGGCAGCGCGCCCTCGAACTGATTGAGCTGGTGGGCCTCGCGCCGTTTGCCAACGACTATCCGTTCGAGCTTTCCGGTGGAATGCAGCAGCGCGTCGGCATTGCCCGTATGCTGCTGCACGATCCGCAGCTGCTGTTGATGGATGAGCCGTTTGCGGCGCTGGACGCGCTGTCGCGCGAGACGCTGATGCTGGAGCTACAGCGTATCTGGGAGCAGCAGCGCAAATCGGTGCTGTTTATCACCCACTCTATTCAGGAGGCGGTATTTCTGGCCGATCGGGTGCTGGTGATGTCGCCGAGACCGGGGCGCATTGTCGAAGAGCTGACGATCCCGCTATCGCGTCCGCGCACGCTGGAGACGCTGGGGGACGAAACGTTTATGGCCCTGTGCCAGCATTTACGGAGGTATTTTACCCATGCGTAGACTTCAACCGCTGATCTACCCATTGATTAGCCTGGCCGTGCTGGTATTTATCTGGGACGTGGCCGTCCGGCTGTTTGCTATTCCCGACTACCTGCTGCCCTCTCCCGCCGCGGTATTCGGCGCGCTGGCCAGCGGTTTTCAGGATAACAGCCTGTGGCCGCACATCGCGGTCACGCTGGGCGAGACGCTCAGCGGCTTTACCGTTGGCAGCGTGCTGGCGATTGCGCTGGGGGTGGCGCTGGCGGAGTCACGCACCTTTGAGCGGTTCGTCTATCCATTGCTGGTGGCGTTGCAGGCCACGCCCAAGGTGGCGCTGGGACCGATCATCCTGGTGTGGTTTGGTTTTGGCACAATGTCGAAGGTGGTGTTGGTCACCCTGGTCTGCTTTTTTCCACTGTTTGTGAATACCGTGAACGGTATTCGCCGCGCCGATCCAGAGCTGCTGGACGCCTGCCGCGCTTTTTCCGCTTCACGCTGGTATTTACTGTTTCATGTCAAACTCCCCTCGGCAGCGGGCGAAATTTTTGCTGGCCTGCAGATTGGTGTCGCGCTGGCGCTGATTGGCGCAGTGGTGGCAGAGTTTCTCTCGGCGCAGAGCGGGCTTGGCTACCTGATCGCTGCCAGCTCGGTCAGCATGAGTATGGCGACCATGTTCGCAGGCGTGATTTTGCTGGCTCTGATTGGGCTATGCGGCGCTGAGCTGGTGCGCTGGCTACAGCGACGATTACTCTTCTGGGAAGCGGATGCCGTGCATCGCCGCAGGCGGTAGAAAGACGGCCCCGGCCAATAACGCCCGGTGGCGCAAAGCTTACCGGGCCTACAAAACGCACCGCATTCACAGGAGCGCCACCGAGCATTTAGAACAATAATTGCCTGTCCATTATCAGCCATCGTAACCTGAGAATTAACCCTCTTTTATTACCGCCGCTCAAACATTAATCGTTATTCGTCAATAAGTTACTACTTTTCATTCATTTGTCGTATTTTCAAGATGATAATGAGAATTATTGTGTTAATATCCGGTTATTATTTGGTAAACGTGAGTTGTATGTCTCTGTTATATAAGACAACAAAATCGTTATATGCTTTCTTAATAACCTGTTTAGATGCATGCATACACGTTGATGGCAAGGACTACTCATGGAACCTATTGTTTATGTAGTAGATGATGATAATTCGGTAAGGCAATCTCTGGTCAGGTTGTTAATGGCAGAGGATTATCGGGTTGCAGACTTTCCCTCAGCGAAAGCCTTTCTCTCTCATGCGTTCAAACCGGAGCCAGGCTGTCTGATCCTCGATATGAATATGCCGGACGCTGACGGTTTTGACGTCACCGAATCGCTGACTAAACTCGGCTACCTTATTCCTATTATCTTTCTTACCGGGTTCGGCACTATTCCACTGTCGGTTAAGGCGATGAAGGCCGGTGCCTACGAGTTTATGACCAAGCCCGCCGTGCCGGGATTACTGCTTAAGGCCGTGGCGGATGCGCTGGCGCTGGCGGAAAAAAACATGGGCGCGTCGCAGGAGATACAGACCCTGACCGGCCGCTATGAGTCGCTGACCCCGCGTGAGAAAGAGGTCTTCCAGTTAGCTATTGGCGGCCTGCTGAATAAGCAGATCGCTACCGCCATGGGCGTTAGTGAGATCACCGCCAAAGTGCATAAAAAAAGGGTAATGGAAAAGATGGACGTGCGCTCGCTGGCGGATCTGGTTCGCTGTGCGGAGCGTCTTAATATCGTGAAATCGCAAAGCCGCTAGCGGTTGTGCTGCGGCTTTTGTTAACGTTGAAGCATTCCGGAGAGACCGATGACCAACCAGCCTGCTACTGAACCTCGCGCCCAGCTAAAGACCCTTTCATCCACGCTAAGAAAACTGCATAAAACGCTGATCGATCTCGAAACCAAGCGTTTTGGCGATCCCGGCAACGCCTTTGAGCACCTGCAGCTGCTGACCAGCCACCCGCAGTTTGCCTGGCTGCGGCAGATCTCCGAGGTTCTGGTAGAGATTGACGAGCGCCTGGACGACAAAGAGCAGCCGGTAGATGGTGCGGCGGTGGAAAGCGTGCGTAAAACGCTTGCCAACCTGCTGGGCGCGGAAAACAGCGGTGAGTTTCGCCAGAAATACCTCGATGCCCTTCAGGAATCGACCGAGGTAGCAACGGCGCATGGCGAACTGCGCAACCGTTTATCGCAGCTCGCCCCCTCTTCCTGACGGCTACTCGCCCTGCCCGTCATGCGCCGGCAGGGTAAACCAGAATCGGCTGCCGTGGTGCTCGCCCGGGGCGGCCTGCAACCGCCCTGCATGGCGCTCGATAATACTCTGACTGATGCTCAGCCCCATCCCCATGCCCTGCTCTTTGGTGGTGTAGAACGAATCAAACACTCGCTCCTGCACCTCTGCGCTCAGGCCAATACCGGTGTCGGTGATTTCGAGACAGATTTTACCCGGCTCCGGATTTTGCGAGCTAACGGTCAACGTCAGCTGACGATCATGTATGTCCGCCATGGCATCAATCGCGTTGACGATGAGATTAAGCAGCACCTGCTGGATTTGCACGCTGTCGCCGTGGATAAACGCATCCTGGGCCTTCAGCTGATAGTGCAGCGCAATTTGCTGCCGCTCCAGCTCGCTGCGTGAAAGCGCCACAATGTGATGAACAAGATGATGCAGGTTAAACCGCGAGCGGCTTGATGTCTGATTGCGCGTTAGCGCCTGTAAACCACGAATAATATTCCCGGCGCGTTCCCCCTCGCTGATGATCTCTTCAAGGCTGGTGCGCGCCTGAGGGAGCATAGCTGGCTCGCGGCTGAGCCAGCGCAGGCTGGCACCCGCATTGGCCACAATCGACATCAGCGGCTGGTTTATCTCATGGGCGATAGAGGCCGTCAGCTGTCCAACCGTGGTGGCGCGGGAGACGCGGGCAAGATCGGCCTGCGCCACGCGCACGGCATCTTCCGACTGGCGGCGAGCAGTGATGTCGGTGATCACGCCGAAATACTCCGCGACGCTGGGTTCATCCCCCACCGGATTGCCCACCCCCAGAATGTAGCGGCAATCGCCATCCGGGCGGAAAACACGGAACTCGGCGCGCATAGAGACGCCGTTACGCACGCTCTCGGTCACCAGCCGGCTGATACGCTGATAATCCTCCGGATGCACCAGCGTCAGGAAATCCGCCATAGAAATGGTGCGCTGCCGATCCGGCAGGCCGAGGATCCGCGCATACTCGTCAGAGACAAACATCAGGTCCTGATCGATATCCCAACGCCAGGTGCCGGTGTTGCTGATGCGCTCCCCGAGCATCAGGGAGGTCTGGCTGGCGCGCAGCTCTTTCTCTACCCGCCGCCGCTGCACGTTCTCCTCCAGCAGTTCGGCATACAGACGCGCCGTTTCAAGCGATACCGCCGCCTGCGCCGCCAGCATCCTGACGATGCGCGAATGCTCGGCGGTGAAAATCTCCGGCATAACCCGGTTTTCCAGATAGAGCACGCCGACCATTTTAGCCTGCTTGTACATTGGGACGCACATCACTGCCGCGCCGGAGGTGATCAGATAGGCGTCCTGGCTGAACGGGCTGAAGATCTCCGGCTTGCCGGTGCGGATCTCCTGGCCGGTACGCATCACCGCCGACAGAATCGACAGCGGCATATCCGTCGCAGAAGGCCGCTCTTTAACCAGCCGCACCTTCACGCCGTCCGAGGAGGTCTCCGCGCAGGCCTGGGTTTCCGGCACGTTGTTATCGAGAATACGAATAAGCAGGCCGCGCTGGGCACCTGCCCGCTCCAGCAGCAGGGTCATTAGCGTCTGGATCAACCTATCAAGGTCGATCTCCTCCGTCATGGCGCGAACCGCCCTGAGCACGCTCTCCAGATCGTGGATAACTTCATTCTGCGCAAAGGCAATGGTGTCGTAGGGCGTGCTCTGTCCGGATGGCGAAAGATGCGGATAGATGCGTTCAAGCTGACGCAGCTTCGCCATCGCCCCCCATCGCCGCCAGGCGGAAAACGCCCCACGGAAGTAGGCTTCGGAGGCAACCTGAAAACCAGATGCTTTGGCAAAGCTCCCGGCCAGCTCGCAGGCAAGGCCGTTGATATGATGAAACTCCGCGTCGCCCGAGAGCTTAATCGCCTTCTCATACTGGGCGATAGCCATGTCACTCTTCTGCTCCAGGCGCGCCAGCTCTGCGCCCAGCAGCGCCTCTTTATCGGCAAAGGTCGCCGGGTTGTGACGCGCCCACAGCACGATCTGTTGGTGATGGCCCCTCACCTTTTCCCGCTGCGCGGCGGTGGCGCTCTCCGGCGTCAGCGAGAGCGCCAGCGAAAGCGCACTGTAAAAATGGTAATCAAGCAGATGGATATATCCCGGCACGCAATCGACAACCGGCGTGGCTCTCTCCAGGCTGCGGGAGGCCTCGGCGTACTCCCCCGCCATAAAATGCGCCATGCCGCGATAGAGCCAGAACCAGAACAGCGTCAGGGGAATGTGCCGATGTCCACGGGTGGCCTCGTCGGCGATCAGCGACTCCGGGAAAACGTCCGCCCCGGTAAAGCTGCCTGAGGCATTGCGCAGGTGATTGACATACAGCCGCTGGAGCAGCAGCAGGATCTCAACATCCGGGAAGCGCAGCTTACGAATAAAGCCCAGGCCGCGCTCGATGGAGGTCAGCACGCCGTCCAGGTGATCGCCGCGGGTGAGAAAATTCATGGTCTGATGACGAATGATAAAACAGGCCGCGGTGAGATCGCCGTGGTCGACCGAGGCCGTAAAGCAGTTTTTCGCGCTCTCGATTGCCGAACCGATCGGCTTCACCCAGGAGGCTGCAAGGTCAACCGCCAGCAGCGTGCGCCCCTTAAAGTTGTTAAAACCGTGCTGCATTACTAGCTCATGGGCAAGCTGGCTCCAGATATAGCCGTTTTTATACTCGTTGTAGCGGCGGCCAATCAGCACGCCATACCAGGCAAACGCCGTCGTCGAGGCACCGCATAATCCCCGATCCAGCGTCATGTGGATAACTTTGCAGAGCAGCAAAAAGTGCAGCCGTGGACAGGCAAAAGCGGCAAACATGCTGGCGCTGATCATCAGGCTCATGATCGCCTCCGCCTCCCGATCCTCCGTTAGCGCTAGCGTCTGGAAGGCGGCGACCGGATCGCCGTCAACCCTGGATTCAATCGACCGCCACGCCTCGTCGCAGTCGCGGGCATTGGGGTGGCGACTGAGGTCGATGCCAAAGGCAGCAAGGCTGGACAGGGCCGTCTCCAGCGCCAGCGGCATATCGGACTGGCGCATGTAGATTTCCGCCATCATGCAGGCGGCCACCGCTTTTTGCTGCGGGCGCGGGGCGTGCATCAACCCCTGGCATAGCGCCAGCGCAGACGGGAGATTACCCTGCAAAAACTCACACTCCGCCTCGTCGAAATCGAGCTGGAAATCCTCATCCGGCTCTTTGCGCAGCGCCTGCTCTTTTAACAGCTTCGCCGTCCGCAGATAGCGTACGGCAGAGGCGTAATCGCCGGTGTTTTTGGCCCGCTGGGCGGCAAGACGGCAGATCGCGCGGTAGCTGTCCCGCTCCGGCGAAAAGCGAATGACGTTAATGGCCGAGGTAATATGGTGGACCGCCAGGAACAGCCGATCGCTGCTGTCGCTCTGACCCGCCGCGGCGGTGAACAGGCGTGCAGCAGAGACATTAAGCTGGCTGATTTCGTCAGGTTTAAGCAACGCCCGCGCCGCCTTGTGCACCCGGTCATGGGTAAAGGTATATTCATCGCCTGCCAGGCTAATCAGCCGGGCGGAAACGGCGGGTTGTAACTGCTCATGAAGATGTTCCGGGGCGATCTCCTGCATCTGGCTAAGCAATGCAGGCTTGCCCGTTCCTCCCACGCACGCGAGGCAGCCCAGCAGCCTGCGCGCCTGCTGGGGCATCTCTGCCAGCTGCTGCAGCACCAGGCTGGCCACGTTTTCGGTGTAGTTTCGCGCCCGGATAGCTGGCAGATCGTAATACCACTTCCCTTGCTTTTTGTTATGGGTGATAAGCCCGTCTTTAACGATGCGCTGGAAAAACTCACGGGTGAACAGCGGATTGCCGCCGGTTTTTTCATGGATAAGCGTTGCCAGCTCGTACAAACCGGCCGTCCGGGTCTGAAAAATGTCCGCCAGCCAGCGCGATACGGCCTTCACGCTCAGCGGCTCCGGCCGGATATCGACCAGATGACGCGCGTCGGCGCGCAGCGTTTTTAGCAGCGGTTGCTCGCTGCCGTCGGGAAACGCGTCGGTATCAGAGTGGGCGACCACCATAAGCAGCGGCAGCGCGCCGCTGGCGCTGGTCAGGTATTCCAGAAGCTGAAGGCTGGCCTGGTCTATCCAGTGAATATCATCAATCAGCAACACCAGCGGACACTCCGCCGTGGCGAACGCCTCCACCAGCCGGGAAGCCATCTGGTTGAAGCGCGCCCGGGCATCGGTGGAATCCAGGTCACCCACCGTGAGGGAGCGGTTGTCCAGCAGCAGGCCCAGCTCCGGCACCAGCTTGACGGCCAGAACGGCGTAGCTGCCCAACGCACGGTTGAGCCGCCGCTTCCAGTGCGCAACGTCATCAGCGCCCAGGCCTAACAGGTACAGCGTTAAAGCGCGAAACGCCGAAGCGATAACGGTATAGGGTACGACCGCCGAGTACTGGTCGGCCTTGCTCATGGCCAGCAGCACGCGCCGGTTCTGGAGCGTTTTCAGCGCCGAGGCGATAAGCGATGACTTGCCGCTACCGAGCGGCCCGCTAATCACCACCAGCGAATGACTGCCGCTCTCGATGACCTGGTCAAACGCCGCCAGCAGCTGCTGCTGCTGTGGATGCGCCAGATAGAGGTTATCCGGCAGAAAGCGTCCGGGCAGACGATCCTGCAGACCAGGCGTAAACGGCGCGATATCACCATTTTCAGCAAGGTTGGCCTGACAGCGGCGCAGGTCGGCGATCAGCCCCTCCACCGTCTGGTAACGGTTCGCCGGCGACTTCTCCAGCAGTCGTAGAATGATGGAAGAGAGCATCATCGGCACCGCGGGCCGAACCTGGTGCAGCGGCCGGGGAACGGAGGCGATATGGTGATGCGCCCACTCCGCCTGCCCGCCTTCGCTGAGATCAAAAGGCAGTGCCCCGGTGAGCAGTTCATACAGCACGATGCCCAGACTGTAGAGATCGCTGCGGCTGTCTACCCTATCGCGAGTGCGGGCGGTGTGCTCCGGAGACATATAGGCCAGCGTACCGCCGGGCACCGTCAGACTCGTCTGGCTGGTATTTTCTGGTGAAGCCGTTGTCAGTCCGAACCCGGCCAGCCGGTAAGCGCCACCGGGATCGATGAAAAAGTTGCCGGGTTTGATATCGCTGTGAACCAGCCCCCGGGCATGCATCTGCCGCAGCGGCGTGCAGAGACCTAACGCCATCGCCAAAAAGTCCGCGATATTGCCCACCCGCAGGCGGGTGGTTTGCGCCAGCGTTCTGAAGGGAAACGGCGCATAAACCAGGGCATAGCGGCCATGGTGACTGGTAGAGCTTATCGGTCTCACCGCCCAGACGCCGGAGAGCTGCATCCGCAAGGCAAACTCATTTTTGAGCAGCCGGGTGGCCTGAAACTCTGCCTCATCGCTGGCGGCGCTGGCCAGAATAAAACTCTCGCCCGAATGCAGGGGGTGACACAAGGTCCAGGCGACACAGCCCTCCTGAGCCAGCGACGTGAAGATAATGTCGTCGGTTAAGGTAAATACGTCACCATTCATCAACTTTCCGGCGGCAGAGAGTTTCTCGCTCATCAGCGCTCCTCGCGTAAAGAGAGTTCACGGCGGATATGTTCCAGCAGCGTATCAATATTGATGGGCTTACGTAAAAGCGCGACGGCGTCATCTCCGGTGAAATACCACTGGCTGCTTTCATCTTCATGCCCGGAGATAAAGATAACCGGGGGCGGATCGGGTTGCGATACTACCGTAGCATAAAGCTCCAGGCCGCTCATTCCCTTTAATTTGACGTCGAGGATCAACAGATCGGCGCTCGCCAGCGCCGTGTCGTCACTGAGAAATGCCTCTGCGGATTCGAAGGCGCAGGTATCGTACCCCTCCGACAGCAGTAAGTTACTTAATCCGCTGCGAACGGAACGTTCATCGTCAACAATGACAATGCGCGGAGAGAACGCCATGCCGTGATCCTCTGACTAAGCTCACGCGAAGGTGAGTGGCGCTCCCTACGGTAGGTTTTTGCCTTCGGGGGGAGGAGTGCCGCTGATTTTGGGCACGCATTCATGACGAAACCATGCCAGGGTGACCGGCTGACGGCGTAGAAGACGACGACATACCGGAATAAGCTGCTCACCCACCAGCATACCGAACAGCCCCAGCAGGGCGATGACCGGTGGTGCAGGCGAATGAACGTGTAATGCGCCATAGATGACACCTGCCAGAAGGCCGGTCGCCAGCGAAACAACGTATGATTTCAACATATTTAGCCTGCCCAGGTAAAGGCGTTGACGAGCTGTTCGCCTGCCAGCATCCCCAGCAGGCCGACCAGCGCGATGGCGGGCGGTGCAGGCGAGCGCACCTTCAGCAACGCGTAAACCAGACCAATCAGCACACCCGCGCCAAGGGAAATAAACTCTGCATTCATAGCAGCTCCCGTCATGGAAATATAAAAACGGGCCGGGACACACGTCCGGCCCGCATCGGCATTATTTGTTGGCCGGAACCGGTGCCAGGGTGCGATGCGCGCCCTGTGCGCGGGCTGGTGCTTTGTGCACCATGGTGTAAGCGTAATCAACGCCCATACCGTAGGCACCGGAGTGCTCTTTCACGATATCCATCACCGCGTTGTAGGTCTCTTTATGCGCCCAGTCGCGCTGCCACTCCAGCAGAACCTGCTGCCAGGTTACCGGAATCACGCCCGCCTGGATCATGCGCTGCATGGCGTAGTCGTGTGCCTCTTTAGAGGTGCCGCCGGAGGCGTCAGCCACCATATAAATTTCATATCCCCCTTCCAGCATGGCGCACAGGGCGAAGGTGTTGTTGCACACTTCGGTCCACAGACCCGACACCACCACCTTCTTCTTGCCGTTTTTCGCTAGCGCGTCGCGCACCTTCTGGTCGTCCCAGGAGTTCATGGAGGTACGCTCAAGAATGTCGTGCTCCGGGAAGACGTCCAGCAGCTCCGGGAAGGTATTGCCAGAGAAGCTTTCGGTTTCAACGGTGGTGATGGTGGTGGGAATGTTGAAGACTTTAGCCGCTTTTGCCAGGCCAACCACGTTGTTCTTCAGTACCTGACGGTCGATAGACTGCACGCCGAACGCCATCTGCGGCTGCTGGTCGATAAAGATAATCTGGCAATTTTCCGGAGTCAGTACTTCAAGCTTAGAGTTGGTCATGTGAGTTCCCATTGTCGTGTATGTTGAGACGGATTGTTCTTGAAACTGATTGTTATCGACACGGATAGTAGAACCACTGAACCGGCATAACTATTATCTCTGTGTATAACTATACGTTCGTATAGGTATACGTTCGTATAACTAGACGCCTGATCCCCCTGCTGAAGATAATCCCACCACTTTTACAGTCCGGCGCATCACGTTTCGGACGCTTCAGCAGGAGAACCCAATGGTCTCGCTCGGCAAGGCAGAACTCATTTTACTCAACGGTAAATTTCATACGGTAGACAGGGAAAACCCGGTCGCCGATGCGGTGGCTATCCGCGACGGCAAGTTTCTGGAGGTCGGCACGGCGGCGGAGGTGATGCAGCACCAGGCGGAAGGCACCCGCGTCATCGATCTGAAAGGCAGCACCGCGATCCCAGGCCTGAACGACTCCCACCTGCACCTGATCCGCGGCGGGCTGAACTACAACCTCGAGCTGCGCTGGGAAGGCATGCCGTCGCTGGCGGACGCGCTGCGTATGCTCAAAGAGCAAGCGCTGCGTACCCCCTCTCCGCAGTGGGTACGGGTGGTTGGCGGCTGGTCGGAGTTTCAGTTTGCCGAGCGCCGGATGCCGACGCTGGATGAGATCAACGAGGCCGCGCCGGATACGCCGGTATTTATTCTGCACCTCTACGACCGCGCCCTGCTCAACCGCGCCGCGCTGAAGGTCGTGGGCTACACCAAAGATACCCCGAACCCGCCGGGCGGCGAGATCCAGCGCGACAGCAACGGCAACCCGACCGGGATGCTGATTGCGCGCCCGAACGCCATGATCCTCTACGCTACCCTGGCGAAAGGGCCGAAGCTGCCGCTGGAGCAGCAGGTCAACTCCACCCGCCAGTTCATGCGTGAGCTGAACCGCCTGGGCCTGACCAGCGCCATCGACGCCGGCGGCGGCTTCCAGAACTACCCGGAAGATTATGAGGTGATCGCCGAGCTGCACGCCAAAGAGCAGATGACGATCCGCATCGCCTATAACCTCTTTACCCAGCGTCCCGGCCATGAGCTGGAAGATTTTGAGAAGTGGACCGATATGCTGACGCCGGGCCAGGGCAGCGACTTCTTCCGTCACAACGGCGCAGGTGAGATGCTGGTCTTCTCCGCCGCTGACTTCGAAGATTTCCTCGAACCGCGCCCGGATCTCGCCCCCGGTATGGAAGACGAGCTGGAGCGCGTGGTACGCCATCTGGTCGAGCACCGCTGGCCGTTCCGCCTGCACGCGACCTACAACGAATCCATCAGCCGCATGCTGGATGTGTTCGAGAGAGTGAACCGTGAGATCCCCTTCAACGGCCTGCACTGGTTCTTTGACCATGCCGAAACGGTCACCCAGCACAATATCGACCGCATTAAAGCGCTGGGCGGCGGTATTGCGGTGCAGCACCGTATGGCCTTCCAGGGGGAATATTTCGCCGAGCGTTATGGCATGGAGGCGGTGCGCCACACCCCACCGGTTGCGAAGATGCTGGAGACCGGCGTGCCGGTGGGGCTGGGTACCGACGCCACCCGCGTCGCCAGCTACAATCCGTGGACCGCGCTCTACTGGCTGGTCTCTGGCCGCACCGTGGGCGGCATGCAGATGTATGACGTGAATGCGCGCCTCGATCGCGACACCGCCCTGATGCTCTGGACCCAGGGCAGCGCCTGGTTCTCCAGCGAGCAGGGTAAAAAGGGCCAGATCAAAGTGGGCCAGCTGGCGGATCTCGCCGTGCTCAGTAAAGACTACTTCCGCGTGCCGGAGGAGGAGATCAAAGGTATCGAGTCCGTGCTGACCGTCGTGGATGGTAACATCGTCTACGCCGCAGGTGCTTTCACCTCTGAAGCGCCGCCGTCGATCCCCGTGCTGCCAGAGTGGTCACCGGTGGTCAACGTGCCGGGCCACTATCGTAGCGCGCCGCCGCAGAGCCGCGTAGGCCTGATGCCTGCCGTGCACCACTGCAGCGGCCCGTGCGGCGTACACAGCCACCAGCATGACGTGGCCCGCCGCTCCTCGGTTCCAGTTTCAGACGACAGCGCCTTCTGGGGCGCGCTCGGCTGTAGCTGCTTCGCTTTCTGATGCCCATGAAAAGCGCATCGGCTTTTTCGCCCCGTATTGATGCGGGGCTGTTCTTCCTGCGCCTCACCGGTAGCCTGCTGCTGCTCTACGTGCACGGTTTGCCGAAGGTGATGCACTTTAGTGAAGAGCTGACGCGGATCGAGGATCCGTTTGGACTAGGCCCGTGGGCAAGCCTCTTACCGGCTATCTTCGCCGAAGTGGTTTGCCCGCTGTTCATCATCTTAGGCGTCGGTACACGGCTGGCCTGCCTGCCGATTATTGGCGTGCTGCTGGTGGCGATGCTGGTGGTCCATCCTGGCTGGAGCATCGCGGAAGGCCAGTTTGGCTGGCTGCTGCTGATCGTGTTCACCACGCTGGCGATTACCGGGCCGGGTAACTGGCGGCCGCACGCGAACCGAGCACAGGAGTTACGCTATGGCGCAGGTAAATGAGATCCACGCGGCAACAGCACAGGCGGCCTCTGCGGCAGCGCAGCCAACCGGGGCATCATCCTGGCAGCCGCTGCGCAACCGCGTGTTCCGCATGCTGTGGATCGCGACGGTGGTCTCCAACATCGGCTCATGGATGAACGATGTCGGCGTGAACTGGACCATGCTGACGCTCAGCGCAGATCCGCTCTCCGTGGCGCTGGTGCAGGCGGCGAGCAGCCTGCCGATGTTTCTCTTCGCCCTGCCCTCAGGGGTGATGGCGGATATCGTCGATCGGCGTAAATACCTGCTCTTTTCCCAGGTATGGGTCTTTATCGCGGCGGCGGGCCTGACTCTGCTCTCCTTCGCCGGTTACGTAACCCCGACGGTGCTGCTTGTCGCGGCCTTTTTGCTCAGCGCGGGCGCGGCGATGAGTTCGCCGCCTTTTCAGGCCATCGTGCCGGACCTGGTAGAGAAAAGTGAGCTGGCACCGGCTATCGCTCTGAACTCGCTCGGCATCAATATCAGCCGCGCGATTGGCCCGGCGCTGGGCGGGCTGGTGCTGTCGTTTGCCGGTCCGTGGGTGGTGTTTTTACTGAATGCGCTGTCGGTGTTGGGCGTCGCGTGGGTGCTCTACCGCTGGAAAGCGGAGCCTACTATTCAGCGCCTGCCGCCGGAGCACTTCTTCCCGGCCGTCCGTGCAGGGCTACGTTACGTGCACGCCGCGCCGGTACTGCGCAACGTGCTGGTGCGCACCGTGGCATTTTTTCTTTTCGGCAGCGCCGCCTGGGCTTTACTGCCGCTGGTGGCGCGCCGTGAGCTGGGACTTGGTCCCGGTGGCTACGGCATTATGCTGGCCTGTATTGGCATCGGGGCGATTTTTGGCGCAGTTGTGCTGCCGGTCTTGCGCAAACGGCTTAACCCGGATCGCCTGATGGTGCTGACCAGCCTGTTTTATGCCGCCGCCATGCTGGCTCTGGCTTTTATCCGCCACTTTTGGCTGCTTAACGCGTTTCTGTTCATCACTGGCTTTGCGTGGATTGCGGTGCTCTCCACCCTCAACATGGGTGCGCAGCGCAGCGCGGCAAAATGGGTCAAGGCGCGAGCGCTGGCGGTCTATCTCACGGTATTTTTCGGCTCAATGACCCTCGGCAGCGCCATCTGGGGTCAGCTGGCGTCGCATTTCACCATCCCGGTCTCGCTCAGCGTGGCAACGGTAGGCATGGTGCTGGCCAGCCTGACCGTTTTCCGCTGGCGGCTGGATGAGAATCCCGATCTCAATCTGGATCTGCGTGAAGTCGACAACCTCGCCCGGACGCTGGATGTTTCGCACGAGCGCGGCCCGATTATGGTGATTTATGAGTATCAGATAGAGGCCGACGACGTGTATGACTTTGTCGTCAGCATTCAGGAGATGCGCAGGGTCCGCCAGCGCGGCGGGGCGCTAAGCTGGTCGGTGTATGAAGATATTCAGCGGCCAGGCATTTTTCTTGAGACGTTTGTTATTGGAACCTGGATTGAGCATTTGCGTCAGCAGGAGCGCCACACGGTGAACGATCTGCTGATTCAAAGCAGAGTGCATGCTTTTCATCGGGGTAGTGAACTCCCCAAGGCTCGCTACCTAATAGCACCCATCACCTAAACAGCACAACCCATAACCCGTTATTACTATTGAGGATCTGATATGAGCACAATCAAGACGCAGGATGGCACGCAGATTTATTACAAAGACTGGGGTTCAGGCAAGCCGGTACTCTTCAGCCACGGCTGGCCGCTGGATGCCGACATGTGGGACAGCCAGCTGAACTTCCTGGCCGAGCGTGGCTATCGCGTCATTGCCTTCGATCGCCGCGGCTTTGGTCGTTCAGATCAGCCGTGGGAAGGCTATAACTACGACACCTTTGCCTCTGACATCAACGACCTTATCACCACTCTCGATCTGCGTGACGTTACGCTGGTCGGTTTCTCGATGGGCGGCGGGGACGTGACGCGCTATATTGGCCGTTACGGCAACGAACGCGTGAAAGCGCTGGTGCTGCTGGGCGCGGTCACGCCAATTTTTGGCAAAGCGGCCGACTATCCGCAGGGTGTCGATCAGAGCGTATTTGAAGGCATTCGTGACGGACTGCGTAAGGATCGCGCCCAGTTTATCAGCGACTTCTCGACTCCGTTCTACGGCACTAACGCCGGTCAGAATGTTTCTGAAGGCGTGCTGACGCAGACGCTGAATATTGCCCTGCTCGCCTCGCTGAAAGGCACCATCGACTGCGTGACCGCTTTTGCCGAGACCGATTTCCGCCCGGACGTGGCGAAAGTGGATGTGCCTACGCTGGTGATCCACGGCAGCAATGACCAGGTGGTGCCGTTCGAAACAACCGGTAAAGTTGCAGCGGAAACTATTCGCGGCGCAGAGCTGAAAGTCTACGATAACGCCCCGCACGGCTTCGCCGTCACCCACCAGGATCAGTTGAACAACGACCTGCTGGCTTTCCTGCAATCGCTGTAAGCAGTGCATACAGGGGGGAGCGCCAACGCGCTCTCCCGCACGCATTGATAGGTTACAGCAATCGTTTTTGATATCTCTTCCGCCCGCAATTTTTGATCCATACTTAAGCTAAATATGCATATTTCCTTTTTGCTTTATCAACAATAGAGGAGGAAGTCATGCAGTTAGTGAGTGATAAGTATGTAGTGTCTTCTGGGGATTTAGATTTTCTTGCCTTCAGCTTTGCTCAGATGCGTTCGCAAGGACGACATCTCTGCACGGAGGCAATCACAGGCAATATGGATAATGATTGCAAGGCGTTGTTCCTGCAACGTTACGATCGTTATCTTGAGCAGCTTGAGGAAGACTTAGTGACAGCGTAGTCCCCTGCCGGGTGGTTGTTGCCACCCGGCACCGATCCCTCCATAAATCTCATACTCAGAAAAGCAAAGCGCTTACTCTCATAAGATGTATATTGAGCTATTAATCAACTTGTTGGACCGAAAAGGTTAATGGCTATGGATCCCAGAATACTAAGAGCAATCGCCCTCCGTGTCGCAGGTGAATACGAAAAAAGCCGGATACTTCTTCGGGAGCTTACCGAGTTCCCGGCGCTAAAAGCGGAAGCGCTGCTTAATATCGCCTGGTCATACGACAATGAGGGGCTGGAAGAGCGCGCCGCTGAGTATTATCAGGCTGCGCTGAACGAAGGGCTGGTGGGCGATAATAAGTTTGAAGCACTGCTCGGCCTCGCCTGTACCTGGCGCTGTCTGGGGAAGTACGAAATAGCTAAGCAAGGGTTCGAAGAGATTATCAGAGACTACCCTGATGCCAGTGAAGCGATACCTTTTTATGCCCTGTGCCTGCATAACCTCGGTGAACACGATCGCGCGATGACGGTGATGCTTGAGCTGATATCAAACCACCCTCCTACGCCGGCCGTTCAGCGTTATGCCAGGGCATTGAAATTTTACGCGCAGAATTTGCGGGGGTAAGCCACTGTACAAGCTACGAATTGTTATCTAAGTGGCTTATGCCGGAAAGGCGATATAATATATAACCTCTCCGGCCAAAGTGAAATTTATCGAAAAAAGCCACTACTGGGAATTAACCAGACACATCACTCGCTACAATATTGCTGTTATCCCAAAGATACCGACTCTTATTACTGCTCACTGCATCACCTGCCACCTTTAGTTTATTTCTTGGCGTATTAGACCGATACAGCAGGGTATAATTATTTACCGTATCAGTATAGGTTTCAGTAGCAGTTGGAGCCGTGTGATTATATGAAGCCACCAGAATATCGCTGTTTCCTGAATTTTTTTCACAAAAAGATATTGCACTGATGTTATTGTTAGACCCAGTCTCATACAGAATAGCGATTTTTCCTGCAGGCATGCCGCTTATTAAGATATTATCCAGCGAGTTGAAGCGCGAGTTCAACTGAAATCGAAACGCATTTCGCACATTATTTGTGTTCATGCCGGTAAAATCAACTCTAAAGTCAGACATAAGATTATACTTAGCCTTACCTAAAATTCCGCCCATAAAACACCCTTTGGCCTGAAATCCCTCAACAATATTATGTTCACAACCAATATCCCCCGTTGTTTGCTGTCCCATACCAAAGCCATAGACACAGGTGATAGCTTTATTGTGCAGTACTTTATTCCATTTCGCGTTGTTCTTAAGTTCAATCCCGTATAGAGACATATCTATAGCAGTGCAATCTTGTATTGCACTATAATCACAGTCAACAAGCAACATACCAACACATTCTTTTTTCCTTTTTAATTCTGTTGTGCTGGCCGCTGCCCAGTCAATAAAAGCCTTGGAGGCCTGAGCAACGCAATTTTTAAATATTATGTTATCAGGTCGTGATGAGGACGCGCTCTCTTGCATAGCCATAAAACCCGTACCTACGAAGTCATAAACAGACGAGTCCTCAACAGAGCAGTTGTGACAGGATGAAAATTTAAATCCATGCTTATAATTGTTGCCTGTAGGTGGGTATAGCGTGTAAGAGCAATCAAGCCTCACACTTTTTATATGGATATTGCTGCAATTTATCCATGTCAAGAAATTGCCTGCTGATTTATTTTTCAGAATCGATACGTTAGGGCCTCCGCCTATAACGGTAAACGGACGGGCACGTCCATTCCTGGTATAAGCACTGGTCAGATAGGTCCCCGGCTCTATGATGCCGGTCCCGCCATTATCAGCAAGATATTCAAAAAAGTTCCTGACGCTCTGAGAGTCATCTGCGCTCCCATCACCTACGGCATTATAATCGGCTTTCAGACTTACGATTCCGCTAGTTGGCATACTCATATACTAACCTCTCATATCCTAAACTATAAATTAAATTTTATATTTATCGCCTTTTTATGTTGCTTATTAAAACAGCGCATCCATTATTATTAATTAAGAGCCAGCCGAGTTTTTTATTTAGAGCAAATGTGAGGTAGCTTTCGCACTTGCATATAAAAATTGACGCTGCGGGTGGCAGAGGGATGTGATAGTGTGATTCAACCTAATATCAAAGAGAGATTTTTTTGATGCAAGAAATTAATTTTTACATGGTAGACGCCTTTGCTACCAGCACCTTTACCGGTAACGCCGCCGCAGTTTGTCCGCTCACGGAATGGTTGCCCGATGAAACATTATTGAAGATGGCTAAGCAGCATAACCAGTCAGAAACAGCCTTCTTTGTCGCCACTGATACTGGCTTTGAGCTGCGCTGGTTTACCACTCAGGATGAAATTAATCTATGTGGTCATGCTACCCTCGCCGCAGCCCACGTCATTTTTGAACATCTCGGCTACCCGGACACGACTATCCATTTTGCTACCCGGTTTGTTGGCCCACTGACGGTAACGCGCAGTGGCGAATGGCTGACGCTTGATTTTCCTGCCTGGCAAACAGAGCCGGTTATGCCGCTGCCTTTACTGCTGGAGACGTTGGGCATTACGGAGTGCAAAGAGGTCCGCGTGGCGCGTGATTACCTCGTTGTCCTGGAGAATCAACGTCAGGTTGAAGCCGTGCGGCCTGACATCAACGCCATGCTCCCTCTCGGCAAAATGGTCTGTATAACAGCACCTGGCGAAGGAGAGTACGATTTTGTCAGCCGCTTCTTCTGCCCGGGCGAAGCCGTCGCAGAAGATCCTGTCACCGGCTCTGCGCATAGCATGCTCATTCCTTACTGGGCGGAAAAACTTAATAAGACAGAGATGCTGGCACACCAAAGTTCAGAGCGTGGAGGAGACCTGCGCTGCAAGCTAGTGGGCGACCGGGTTCATATCGGTGGGCAGGCAGTAACCTATCTGATTGGTAAGGTGCTGTTACGTTAAAACGTGCTGGCATTCGTCGCCGTAATCCGTACCATACGCGACATAGAATGAATGACGACCCGGTCAACCGAGACAGTACACCATGCAAGAGCAACAAGAAGTTAACAAGAAAGAGCAGTACAACTTAAACAAATTGCAGAAGCGCCTGCGCCGTAACGTGGGCGAAGCCATTGCCGACTTCAATATGATTGAGGAAGGCGATCGCATTATGGTGTGCCTCTCCGGCGGTAAGGACAGCTACACCATGCTGGAGATCCTGCGCAACCTGCAGCAGAGCGCGCCGGTTAACTTCTCGCTGGTGGCGGTAAACCTCGATCAGAAGCAGCCGGGCTTCCCGGAGCATATTCTGCCTGCCTACCTGGAACAGCTGGGCGTCGAGTATAAGATTGTCGAGGAGAATACCTACGGCATCGTTAAAGAGAAGATCCCAGAGGGGAAAACCACCTGCTCGCTGTGCTCACGCCTGCGCCGCGGCATTCTCTACCGCACCGCTACAGAGCTGGGCGCAACTAAAATAGCCCTCGGCCACCATCGCGACGATATTCTGCAAACCCTGTTCCTGAATATGTTCTACGGCGGCAAAATGAAAGGGATGCCGCCGAAGCTGATGAGCGATGACGGCAAGCATATCGTTATCCGTCCTCTGGCCTACTGCCGGGAGAAGGACATCGAACGTTTTGCCCAGGCCAAAGGCTATCCGATTATCCCTTGCAACCTGTGCGGCTCTCAGCCGAACCTCCAGCGTCAGGTGATCGCCGACATGCTGCGCGACTGGGATAAGCGCTACCCGGGCCGCATCGAAACCATGTTTAGCGCCATGCAGAACGT
This sequence comes from Pseudescherichia sp., assembly GCF_031987975.1. GTDB lineage: Bacteria > Pseudomonadota > Gammaproteobacteria > Enterobacterales > Enterobacteriaceae > Pseudescherichia. The sequence goes on from NZ_DALZYX010000001.1 coordinate 272,144, forward strand.
GGTGCCGTCGCACCTGAGCGATATCTCGCTGTTTGACTTTAAGGGTATTACTCACGGTTCCGAAGTGGTGGACGGTGGCGATCTGGCGTTTGACCGTGAATCCATTCCTATGCAGCCTGCGGGCTGGCAGCCGGAAGAGGACGAGACGCCTCTGGATGCCCTGCGCCTCAACGTGCTGGAAGTCAAATAACCTGATTGCTCTCCGGCGGTTTATCGTCGGAGAGCTTCCTTGCTGCCCTGCTCTACTTTAGCAGCATCACCCGGCAGCTCTTGCCTTTGATCTTACCGCTCTGTAACTGCTTCCACGCCTGGCGAGCCACGCTCTGCCGCACCGCCACATAGACATGCGCCGGATGAACGGTAATTTTGCCGATATCCGCCCCGTTTAATCCCATATCACCGGTCATTGCACCCAGCACGTCGCCCGGACGCATTTTGGCTTTTTTACCGCCGTCAATCACCAGGGTCGCCATCTCCGCCTCCAGCGGTACTACCTTGACGTTGGCGGGCGCGCTGAGCCAGTTCAGCTTCAGTTGCAGCATTTCAGCGAGGATATTGGCGCGCTGTGCCTCTTCCGGTGCACAGAAGCTGATCGCCAGCCCGCTGTTACCGGCGCGAGCGGTACGGCCGATGCGGTGTACATGCACTTCCGGATCCCATGCCAGCTCGTAGTTCACCACCAGCTCAAGGGATTTGATATCCAGGCCTCGGGCGGCCACGTCGGTGGCGACCAGCACGCGAGCGCTGCCGTTGGCAAAACGCACCAGGGTCCGGTCGCGATCGCGTTGCTCCAGATCACCATGCAGGGCCAATGCCTCCTGACCGGCGTCGTTCAGCGCGTCACATACCTCCTGGCAATCTTTTTTGGTATTGCAGAAGACCACGCAGGAGGCAGGCAGATGCTGGCTGAGCAGCTTCTGCAGCAGGCTAATTTTGCCCTGACGGGAGACCTCAAAGAACTGCTGTTCGACGGCGGGCAGCGCATCTACGGTGTCGATCTCAATGGTTTGTGGCGAGCGCTGAACGCGGCCGCTGATCGCCGCGATAGCCTCAGGCCAGGTTGCGGAGAAGAGCAACGTCTGGCGCGACGCTGGCGCAAAGCGGATCACCTCATCAATGGCGTCGCTGAAGCCCATGTCCAGCATTCGGTCGGCTTCATCCATCACCAGGGTTTGCAGAGCGTCGAGGTTAACGGTGCCCTTCTGCAGGTGATCGAGCAGACGGCCCGGCGTGGCGACAATAATATGCGGGGCATGCTGTAACGAGTCGCGTTGCGCGCCAAAAGGCTGGCCGCCGCAGAGCGTCAGAATTTTAATATTTGGCATATAGCGCGCCAGCCGACGAAGCTCGTTGGCAACCTGATCCGCCAGCTCGCGGGTCGGACAGAGGATCAGAGATTGAGTCTGAAAGCGGCTGGCATCGATGTGCTGCAGCAGGCCGAGGCCAAACGCCGCCGTTTTACCGCTGCCGGTTTTTGCCTGCACGCGCACATCCTGACCCGCCAGGATCGCGGGCAGCGCCGCAGCCTGTACAGGCGTCATGGTGTGATAACCCAGCTCATTAAGGTTATCGAGCTGGGCTGTGGGCAGGGTATTCAGTGTTGAAAAAGCGGTCACAATATTTTCTCGCGGTAAAAGGCTACGTCAGCAGGCGCGTATCCTCTCAGATCTGCCTCTTTAACGCGACATTTTAATCGGTTCCTCATTAGGCGGCGGGTCGGGCAGCGGCTGTGGCCGGGGAATGGGTTCCGGAACCGGGACCGGATCGGTTGGCACCGGATCGGCGGGCAGAGAGTCAGTGGGATTCAATAAGGTAAGGCTGGACATGTTTTACCTCCTGGTGATGGCATCGCTCCCTTTAAGGGTAGAAGCTGATGAACAAGAGGCAAAAAAAAGCCGACTATTTGAAGTCGGCGTCGTACGAATCAATTGTGCTATGCAGTAATTCAAAAAAGGAAGTAAGACAATATGGAGCGCAACGCCCATCGCTTGACGTTGCATTCACCTGCGAGAGAGATATTGCCTTAAGCGTGCGGTCTGTTTATTGATTTCGCGCAAGTAAAACGGCGTTTTTATGTTCAACTTTTGTTAAAAATGTGAAATTTTACAGCCATTTACTGCGGTGCAGCCACCAGGTTACGCCGCCGATGAGCACTACCAGCATCAGGCAAAATAGCGGGAAGCCCATATGCCACTCGCCGCCGGGGATCCCGCCCAGGTTTACGCCAAACAGGCCGGTCAAAAAGGTACTGGGTAAAAAAACCATGGCCATTAACGACATGGTATAGGTCCTGCGCGCCAGCGACTCCTGCATCACCTGAGTGATCTCATCGGTCATGACCGCCGTGCGAGCAATACAGGCATCGATTTCATCAAGCCCGCGGCCCAGCCTGTCGGCGATATCCTGCATCCGCCGACGTTGATCGTCATTCATCCACGGAAAGCGCTCGCTGGCCAACCGGGCATAGACATCGCGTTGAGGCGCCATATAACGACGCATGACGATAAGCTGCTTACGCAGCAGAGCCAGAAAACCGCGCGGCGGGATCTGCTGATCGAGCAGGTTATCTTCCAGATCGATGATTTTATCATGCAGCTGCTCAATAAACTCGCTGGCGTGATCGGTGAGGGCGTCACAGACGTCTACCAGCCAGCCGCCGCAGTCAGCAGGCCCGGTCCCCTCCTCCAGATCTCTGACCACGTCGTCCAGCGCCAGCACTTTACGCTGGCGGGTAGAGACAATGAGGCGCTCGTCCATATAGACCCGCATGGCGACAAGCTGATCGGGACGTTCATCGGTACTGCCGTTAATGCAGCGCAGCGTGATTAGCGTCCCTTCGCCCATACGGGTAACGCGCGGGCGCAGACTCTCTCCCGCCAGCGCATCGCGTACGTTATTAGGCAGTAGCGGCGTGGATGCCAGCCACTGGGCGCTCTCCGGCTGGGTATAGTTTAGATGTAGCCAGCACGGGTGTGCGCCGTCAATAACGTCATCATTGCCCAACGGCTTAACGCCACCTTTGCCATCCAGCAGCCAGGCAAAAACCGCATCCGGCACGTTAACGTCCGATCCCTTAATCGCCTCCACGGCTCCTCCACATTCAGCATGCTAATAGTGACAGTCTAGCCGGATGGTGAAAGTAAGTAATCTGAAAATTAGCCATCGTACTGAATTTGCAGGGGAATGCGTGAAGAGCCAGCCGCCGTAGAGTCCGCTAAGCGGTAGTTACGGGTTCTGCTTTGCAGGTCAGTCACCTGGCGTTTAAGTACGTCAGAGGAGCCAGCCAGCTCATCTACCATCGTGGCGTTACTCTGGGTAACACGTTCCAGTTCGGAGAGCGCCTGGGTAATCTGCGCGATGCCCTTCTCCTGCTGCAACGTGGCGACGGCGATCTCATCCATCAGCTTGCTCAATAATCCAGAGCCAGAGACGATATCGAGCATATTCTTTTCCGCCTCGCCAACGACGGTTGCCCCTTGGGTGACATTTTGCGCGGTAACGTCGATGAGGGATTTAATGCTTTTTGCCGCCTCAGCGCTACGGTGGGCAAGATGGCGGACCTCACCGGCAACGACCGAGAACCCTTTTCCATGCTCACCTGCCCTTGCCGCTTCTACCGCTGCATTCAGCGCCAGAATATTTGTCTGAAAGGCAATGCCATCGATCAGGGAGATAATCTCCGTCATCTGGCGTGCACAGTCGGTAATAGACTGCATGTTCGAGGCTACCTGCGTCATTAGCTCCCCGCCCTGACGTGCGCAGCGAGTCGCTTCAATCGCCTGTTGGCTGGCAAGCTGGGTGTTGTTAGCATTATTTTTGGTGCTGGCGGCCATCTGCTCCATGCTCGACGCCGTCTGGATAAGTGCCGCAGACTGCTCCTCTGTTTTTACCGACAGTTCGGCGCTGCGAGCAGAGAGCTGGTGAGAGAGATCTAAAGCGGACTGGGATGAGGCGCGAATTTCACGCACCAGAGTAGCAATACTGCTGGCGAGGTTGTTAATGCCAGGGATCAAACGTCCCGCACAGTTATTACCAAACTCTGGAATAGTGACAGAGACGTTCCCGGCCGTTACCTCATCAATGCTTTTTTTAACCGTATTGATGGGTGAAACCAAATAGGCGGTCATGTAAAGCCACATAAAAAGCAGGGTTAGCGCAGATATCATACTCGTTAGCAGCGGCAGGGTGCTATTTTTCGTGAGAACGATCACTAATATATTCATTAGCCCAAATGAAGCGAGCAAGAAAAGCATTATGAATGTGCGCACGCTTGTATTTCGGAACATAAAACAACCCTGTTGTACATCAGTAAAAGATATCAGTTTTATAACATTCGGAAATGGCTTTTTCATCTCAATTTTTAATTCATAACATGTTTACCGTTAAGTGATGTTAATTTGCAAGATGTTAGCATATTCATCTGCTATAGCATTCAATGGCAGCAATAACATGCAAAAATAGAGCAAATAAGCACCACTTTACAGCAAAATATATCATACAAAGAAAGCTTAAGATTTCTTAATAATAAGGAGAATGCACTTAACTGAAATAGATTTAAGCACCGCTTAAATGATTTAAAAGGTGAATATATAAACGCTTACGGGTGGCGAAAATTAGCACACCTCAGAAGCAAGCCGACAACGTGTTGAAAAAATGACTTTTTAATATTTCATTTATCGGCAAAATGGTAAGCAGGAATACTTACGTTGAGTCATACACACAGCAAAAAATAAAAACAGGAAGCATACAGTGGCATGTCATTTTGATTCTCTGAATATGTTAGCGACCCCGATATGGATTGTTGCGCCGGAAAGTGAAGAGTTAATCTTTGCTAACCAGCAGGCGCAGTCCGTATCGAAAGGCACTACTCTGGCGTCCATGCGCAGCGGCGAGTATTCTGCCGTAGCACATCAAAGCCTCACCGCCTACGCCACCAGCCTGAAAAACCAGGAGGATATTATTGAGGTCTGGTCTCTTCCCTCTGACGACGGAGCACGTACGCTAAGCTGTAAGCTCTCTGCGGTTGAACTTGAAGATTGGGGCGAGGTTATCGTATTTGAAGGGCTGACGCCGCGCGGTAACACTGGCTTAAAGGCGAGCCGCTCAGCCGCCTACCGACCACGAAAAAATGGGTTTTATGCCCGGTTCTTTTACACTACGTCTGCCCCTATCGTCCTGGTCGATCCTGCCCGAGAGGGACAGATTGTTGATGCCAATCTCGCGGCGCTACGCTTTTATGGCTACAACTATGAAACGCTCTGTACTATGCACATATGGCAGATTAATACGCTCGGTCGTAATATACTGCCGATCGTCGCGGAAATTGCTCACCTGCCCGGAACACACAAACCTCTCTCTTTTACCCACCGTCTTGCCGATGGATCGACTCGTGACGTACAGGTCGCGGTCGGTCCCGTCGAAATTTATGGCGAACGGCTGATACTGTGTGTCGTCCATGATATGAGTGAGCAGAGAGATCTTGAGCAGGCGCTGGAGAGTGCCGAGCGTCGGGATCCCTTAACCCGGTTATTCAACCGCCGCGAGGCGGTACAGCAGCTTGAGAGGCAGCTTCCCGTAGCCAACAATGTCAGCCTCCTGCTGGTAAATATCGATCGCTTCAGAGATATCAATCAGCGCTACGGGCATAAAAAAGGGGACGAGGTGCTAATTCATCTTGCCCAGGCGTTGAATACATGGGAGCGCAGCGTTGTTTTTCGCTGGGATGGTGGGGAGTTTCTGTTGCTGCTTCCTGACACCGCCCTGGCGGCAGCGCTGAAGGCTGCAGAGGATCTTCGTGCCGAGGTTGAAAAGATGGCGATACCTGATATCCCTCCGCTTACCGTCAGCGTCGGCGTCGCACAGTATCTGGCCGGGGAGAGCCTGGACTCGCTGTTCCAGCGCGTCGATGAGGCGTTATATCAGGCAAAAAACAGAGGCCGCAACAGCGTGTTTGCGGCCTGATCGTTTATGAGAGCTTAATAAACGGCTTTTTTTAGGGGAGCTGGCTATACGCCTCGTCGCTAACCGGCTCCAGCCACTCGTTAGATGCTCCCTCGGCAGGGATCTCGACGGCAATGTGCGCGAACCAGCTGTCGTGCGCTGCGCCGTGCCAGTGCTTTACGCCTGCCGGAATATGCACAACGTCGCCGGTCTTGAGTTCGCGAGCAGGCTGGTCCCATGCCTGATACCAACCTCTACCGCCGGTCACCAGCAGGATCTGTCCCCCTTTGTGGTGAATATGCCAATTATTTCGGCAGCCCGGCTCAAACGCCACGTTACCCATGTTTACCCCCTCGGTGGAGAGCATGGTGAGGTAACTGGTCCCGGTAAAATACTGAGCATAGGTCTCGTTCTTTTCCCCACGGGGGAAAACGCTATTACCGTCAAATGTCTCTTTCATGGTGACTCCACTTTCGCTCAACGTGATGAATGCAGGGAGTATAACGAAGGGTATCAGCGACGATTAGGGGCAAAAACAGGGACGGACTTATGAGCCAAACTCATAGATAAAGCCCGTTCCTGTTTATCTTAAACCTCTTCTCTTAGCTTTATGTTTTTGTTGAGCGCAACGCTAAGCAGCAGCACAACGATCATCAGCGCGGCCACAAACACAAAGGCATGAGGTAGCGAGCTATGATGGGCAATAAAGCCGATCATCGCCGGACCAGCCAACACGCCGATATAGCCCAGCGTGGTGACTGCGGGCACCGCAAACCACTACCCGCAGTTGACCAAAGCGAGCAATAATAGCGTCGCCGCAGAGGCGTCCGGCGGTCATCGCCACGGCAAAACAGGTAAAGCCCAGCCCGCATAGCGAGTCCGGTAGCTGCATTTTTATCGACACGGGAACCACCAATCTGGCGATGGCGGAGGCGCTCCCCGCTGAGCTGGCGCTTACCGTAGTGACCAACTCGCCGGAGATTGCAGCGGCGCTGCTGAAAAAGCCGCTGTATGAGGTGATTATCCTGGGCGGCCAGGTTCAGCGCGCCTCAGGCGGCTGCGTAGGCATGCCAGCCATCTCCCAGATACAGGGGATGCTTTTTGATCAGGGATTTATCGGCGGCTGTGCGATGGCCCCGGAGTCGGGCCTGACGGGATTTGACTATGCCGACTGTGAATTTAAGAAGGCAGTGATTGCCCAGTGCAACGAGACCATCGTCGCGCTTACGGCCAATAAGATCCCCGCCGTGGCCCGCTACGTGGTCGCTGCCTGTAGTGAGATCGACATCATGGTCGTCGAGGAGAATATCAGCAAAGCCTATGCCGATGCCTTTCGCGGGCACGATATCCGAATCTATACGGTGTAATAATTTGCCACCATGCCGGCGAATACCCGTTCTCTTTTTATTCTTCAATTGACTGGAGTGTGTCATGTTCAGCGGACTTAGCGCGTTTCCCCTCACGCCCATTACAGCGTCAGGTTTCGATGAAAAGGGATTTAGCAAAATTGTGCAACGGATCGTCGCAGCCGAAGCCGACTCTATCGGCGTGTTAGGCTCTACCGGAAGCTATGCCTACCTGACCCGGGAGCAGAGAAAACACATTGCCACCCTGGCCGTAAAGCACGCCAATAATATTCCTGTGATGGTCTGTGTCGGCGCTGTCGGTACGGAACAGGTACTGCATCTGATCGATGATGCGCAAATGGCAGGTGTCAGCGCCCTGCTGCTGCCAGCCCTCTCGTACCAGCAACTGCGGGAAGATGAAGTATTTGCGCTGTTTGACACCGTTACGCGCCACACCTCCCTGCCTGTATGTGTGTACGATAATCCCGGCACTACGCACTTTGCGTTTTCCGACGCGCTGTATGCGCGTATAGCGGAGCTGCCTGGAGTGAGTTCTATCAAGATCCCTGGCCTGCCTGAGGAGCCTGAGAAGGCTGCGGCCCGGGTCGCGCAGATCAGAGAGCGACTGCCGGCAAAAACAACCCTTGGTATTAGCGGTGATGCGTTTGCGGGGGTTGGGCTGAATGCTGGCTGTGAGGCGTGGTATTCGGTATGTGGGGGGCTTTTCCCTCGTGTGGCAAAAGAGATTACCGAGGCCGCTGCACGCGGCGATCGCCAGCAGGTCACCCAGCTGACCGAGCGTCTTGCCCCGCTGTGGCAGCTATTTCGTAAGCATGGCGGCAGCATACGCGTTATCGCCGCCGCAGCAGGCGTGCTGGGTTTGACCAGCGGCGATTGCCTTCCGCGCCCGCTGCTGCCGCTTTCAGCAGAGCATACCGCGGAAATCGCCGCTGTTATTAATGCACTGGGACTGGAATAGGCTCTACAGGTAAATATCCGGGCGATTAATCTGCCAAACAAAATTCGTACGGTTGAGAGGCTGGTAACCCAGCTTCTCATATAACCACGGCGCGCTATCGGTCACTAACATGATGCGTCTCAATCTAGACATCAACGGATGTGCCTGGCAGCACTCCACTAACCAGCGCCCCAGCCCCTGGCTTTGATAATCTAATAATACATACACATCGCAAAGATAGCCGAATGTGGCGTAGTCCGTTACCAGTCGGGCGAAACCAATCTGCCGCTCGCCGTCAAATAGACCAAAGCAGAGGCTATGCTCTATAGATAATTTGACGGTTGCAACGTCAATACCCGGTGCCCATGAGGATTGAGTAAGATAATTTTGGATTGCAGAAATATCCAACCGACGCTTATCCGTGGTAACGCAAAAATCACCTCGAATATATTCTACACATTGCTCGCTCATCAGGTTCTCCAGGCCACTATCAGCGGCTTTTTTCATACACCGTCATGGTAAATTCAAGCGCGTCGTGGGTGTCATTCATATAGGCATGGGGCGTATCGGTTCTGGCCACCGCCGAGCAGCCCTCCTTAATGAGGTAATCACGCCCATCGACCCGTAGCGTTAGCTGGCCCCGGTTAACAAACAGCAGTTCACAGGTGTCAGCCGGATGACCGGATGAGGCAAACGCTTCGCCGGGATACATTACCCACTGCCAAAGCTCCAGCATATCCGGCCCGCTGGTACCGGCCATCAATTTCGCACTTCCGCCTTTTTCGCCCTGCCACAGCACGGGGATCTCATCCCGGTCGATAAGATGAACCGTCGGTTCGCTGGCAACGTTCACGACGTCAGCTACGGAGACGTTCATTGCAGCAGCGATTTTGCACAGCAATGCAATGCTGGGATTAGCCCTACAGCCTTCGATATCCACCAGCATCCCCTTGCTGACGCCGGAGCGGCGGGAAAGTTCATCCAGCGACAGTTTCTTTTGGCTGCGATAGAGCTTGATGCGCTGGGAAACCGCTTCGTTGATGGCGCTAACGTCGGCACCACTCGCGGTCGTTATATTGACTTTTTTGGTCATCGGTCGATATCATAGAATAAAACAGTCATTACAGGATTATGCGATGTCTTCTATGTTACCGTCAATTAGCCCGGAGCTGGCACGTATCGCTCCAGGGTTTCGTGCGCTGAGTATCTATGTCAAAGCCGCTCCGCTGTGTGATCTACAGGTTGGAGAGCTGGCGCTGAAAGAGGCCTGTCAGGCCGTGCTTGACGGTCAGCCAGCATGGGCCGAAAACCACCTGAACGCCTGGGGTGACGTGTTCAAAGCGTTTGGTGCTAAGCCCAGGCGTACCCCCTGCTCTGCCGAAGCACTGCGCAAGCGGGTGCTGCGGGACGGCACGATGGCAGCGCTGGATCCGGTCGTTGATCTCTATAACGCGGTCAGCCTGCGCTATGCCGTACCGGTGGGCGGAGAAAATTTCGCTGCGTACAGCGGCTTACCGCGATTGGTCATTGCCGAGGGAACAGAAGCGTTCGATGCCATGAAAGAGGGGCAGCCCACCGTCGAGTCGCCCGAGCCGGGAGAGGTTATCTGGCGTGACGATATTGGCGTAACCTGTCGCCGCTGGAACTGGCGTCAGGGCGTTCGCACCCGCCTGAGCGCAGCCGATAAAGAGATGTGGTTTATTCTGGAGAGCCTGCCGGAGATGCCCCTCGATGAGCTATACGCCGCCGGCAAGATGCTTACCGACGGCCTTACGCAGATGATGCCTGGGGTGGCGTTTGAGGCCACACTGGTGAGTGTTGATTCTATACCGGCCTGATGTTCTGATTCATGCGGAAGAGATTGGTTGAGTCATACTTATTCTTCAGCTCGACAAGTCGATCCCAGGTCGCACCGTACGCGAAGGCGATGCGGTCGGTCTCATCATGGGTGAGGAAATTAATGTATGCCCCGTTGCTGGCAAAGGGTTGTGATTTAGCGAAAAATTCTCTCGCCCAGGCGATGCAGCGCTCATCCTCGGCAGCGGTTTCCCAACGGCCATGCACATTCATGACGTAGTTGGCGTCCCGGTTTGAGTAGGCCATCGCGTCGGGGGCTACGCTGGCCGTCTGGCCGCCAATCGTTCCAATGAATATCTCACACTGAGGCGACGGCAGTTTGGCCGCGTATTCAATAATGGCATCGATAACGCCATCGTTGAGCTGCGAGAAGTTGTGCGACTTCCAGTAGTTGCGCGCCCCTTTGACCAGCAGCGGATCGAAGGCCTGCTGCCAGGCGACATAGGGCTGCACGCCGATGTGTTCGCCGAGCACCGTGCCGAAGCCACGCAGCGGCTCGATAAGCCTCTCTCCTTCATCAGGATCGCCCACATAGCACAGCGCCAGCGCCACCATCTCCTTCCCGTGAACATCTTCGGGCAGGAAAGGAAGCGGAGGCGCCTTGCGGGTGACCATCCAGACGTTGAGTTCATCTGGCATCGTCTCGGTGAATCTGGCGAACTGCGAGATGACCTGTTTTGCCTCAGCAAACGGAAAGACAATAAGCCCACTCAACACGTTCGGCCCGACGGGATGGAGCTGAAACTCGAAGCGCGTCACCACCCCAAAGTTGCCACCGCCACCCCGCAGTCCCCAAAAGAGATCGGCGTTTTCTGATTCGCTGGCATGCAGCTGACGGCCATCTGCCGTAACGACCTCGGCGGAGAGCAGGTTATCAATGGTCATTCCATATTTTCGACTTAGCCAGCCGAACCCGCCGCCGAGGGTCAGGCCAGCTACCCCTGTGGTCGAATTGATGCCCAGCGGCGTGGCAAGACCATGGACCTGAGCTGCCTCATCAAAATCGTTGAGCGTGCAGCCTGGCTCGACGCTGGCCCGGTGGGTATTCAGGTCTATTAACACTTCTTTCATCAGCGAGAGATCGATCATCAGACCGTCGTCGCACACGGCATTACCGGCAATGTTATGCCCACCCCCGCGGATTGATATAAGAAGATCCTGCGTGCGGCCAAATTCGATAGCCTGGACGACATCTTCAGCCGACATGCAGCGGGCAATGAGGGCGGGCCTGCGGTCGATCATGGCGTTCCAGATCTGGCGCACCTCGTCATAGCCTGCCTCATCAGGAAGGATCACTTTCCCATGGAAGTGCGTTTTGAACTCGTCGATATTGTTCTTAGGTAACTCGTTCATGATTGTCTCCTGGATGTGTTTATCCCTACCAATTATGGTGGGTTCATTGCAGGTTCTGCTGGATTACAGGAGACTTGTTGAGAAGTTTGTTAACCAGGTCATAATCAGGTTCGGCACCGGGCCACGCCTCTGTCCAGGGTTGCGCGTCTGGGGCAGGAAGGTGGAGAGGGTTCGGTGATCGCCTGAGCGATCACCTTTAGTAGGATGACAGTTACACAGAATGACTGACAGGCGTCTCGGACAGGCATTTTTTTACTGCTTACATAGCGCTACTGCTCGTATAGCTATTGCGGTTTTGCTGAAATCTTTTTCTGATCACACTATTGAGATTTACCATCTCAGGATTAATTGAAGCATCTGGGCCTGAGGGCTGCATCGTACTTACTGCCTGATACCGGGAACTTATAGCATTTGCTTCAGGTGCGTGGCTTTCCTTAGGCTGACGCCATTTCCCTGTTTCTTCCACTCCGTCGTCTCTGGCGATGGATAATTTAGGGAACTCTTCTGCAGGAATAACCATTTGAAGGTTATTTTGGGTAAGTTTAATATTTTTTTCTCCCATAGCAATTCTCTCCTCGCCCTCAAATGCTGTGAGTATGTCTAGATCTGAACCGGCCATGCCATTCCATTGGGCGTGTTGTAACGGTTGGTTGCTATAGAGCTTCAGCACTACTGGTTTTTTTTCATCAGGGAGTTGTGGCACGGGTTGCAGGGAAGGTGAACCAAACATGCTCCAGATGCTATTCGTGACTTTTGCAAAGAAAGACGGGGGCGCTGCCGCTCGGCCAAGGCCCCTGGGGTCTGCAGAGCCTGCGGCAAGCGCTTTGTCTTTCGCAATATAGAAACCTTGCCCAATTTGTCCGTGGGGAATTTTGTCAATATCCAACCCATGTTCGATGATGTTTCTTGCGGAAGCTTCATTTGTACCGTGATAGCCAATAAATTCTGCGCCTTCGCCATGTTCTTGTTCTGACTCTACGGCCTGAAGATTGGGAACGCTGACGCTTCTTGTCAGTCTGTATTCTCTATGACGTTGATACTCAATACTCATTACGCCAGCTCACCTGTACCTCGCCGCATCAAACAAAGCCACCTGCCAGCCGCTGTCGGTGCTCTCCCGCCTCAGTACCTCACCTGCCAGCGAGGTAATGCTGCGCAGGTTCGCCGCAGCCGTATTGTCGGTCAACCAGGTGGCAAACAGGCGCGGGTCACGACTCTGTAGTACCCGGCTGTCATCGCTAATATGATGGTGATCAACCAGCAAATAAAGCGGAGCGCTTGCCAGTTTACGATTCCAGTTTAGGGAGCGTATCATTACACCCCGATTATCGGTGACGCTGACTACCGGCGTACCGGTGGCAAAAGTTGGACTACTCATAGCTTACTCCTTCAGATAAGCCTTATGGGTTATTTTATTTGCTGCGACTACTCTCTGTTGCTGAAATTTCAGCACAACCATTAGCATTTATAATATACTGATTTTTAATGTTTCTTTATAATATCAGCAGCCTGCGAGCGAGATGACTTATAAGAATGTATCAATGCCCGTTTATTGTAAAGTTAGGTGCGCTGTGATGTGATATTTAGAAAGGTAATGGCAAAAATATAAGAAGAATACGTGTTCTTTTTATCCGCTACGTAATTAAAAAAATAGGGCTTCATTAGCTGAAGCCCTATTTTTCATGACACCCCGCGCTACGTCAACAACGCGCTTTCTAGCCATCATGTATGCGTTTAGTAGGATTCTCTATTTAGAGAGTCATTACGTAAGCCGCTAGCCAGTTGCGTAAACACCGCAATGATTTTTGGCAGCGCTTTCTCCGGCTCGTTGCTGGCCGCTATCCATATCGCCGCGTTCATCGCAGCACTGTTTAACATATGTGCTGCGGCATCTGCATCAACTGCTTTGAGAATGCCGCGGTCGAGCATTTTTTTAACGGTATCGCGAGTGGCTTCCAGGCAGCTAATCTGCCCAGGCCACTGGGCAGGATCGCCAAGAAACGCCGGGCCATCAAGCAGCACGATGCGTCGTACCTCGGGATCCAGAGCCATCTTGATATAGGCGACACCTTCAGCCAGCAGCCTTTCCCAGTCATCACGTGTATGGGAAGCATCAGCCTTAGCACGCTGTGCCATCTCACCATCTATCTGGGCTACCACAGCGGCAAGTAACCCCTTCTTATCACCAAAATTGTGATAGAGCGCGCCACGCGTAAGCCCAACGCTGGCCGTTAATTCATCCATTGATGCAGCGGCAAACCCTTTTTCAGCAAATGCTTTTCGTGCTGCCGTAAGCAATTTTGCACGGTTTTCCTCCATAGTTTCGGCGCGACGTCTGACAACCATACGTTCTCCATATTCATTTGACATACACTGCGTATGTGTGATTAATTTTACATACGCCGCGTATATTAAATCATCTATCCGTGCCGCGCTTTATGTTTTTCACAATCAATAAAGTAAAGGAAACCCTATGATTCAACGCGAACCGATCTTCCCTGCCAGCCGACATGCTCTCTATGAAGAGCACGGTTATTCGGCTGCGATACGTTCCGGCGATTTACTGTTTGTTTCCGGCCAGGTGGGTAGCCGCGCCGACGGCACGCCGGAGCCTGACTTTGCCGCTCAGGTGCAGCTGGCGTTTGATAACCTGAAAGCGACGCTGGCGGCCGCGGGCTGCACCTTTGACGATTTGATCGATGTCACCACTTTCCATACCGATCCGCAGAATCAGTTTCCAACGATCATGCAGGTGAAAGAGACTATTTTCTCGCATCCCCCCTATCCAAACTGGACAGCAGTGGGCGTTACCTGGCTCGCAGGATTTGATTTTGAAATTAAGGTTATAGCCCGAATACCTACCCCTTAGTCGTTCATCATCTAAACGAGGAGACACGCTTATGTCATTAGATCCGATTCTATTAATGGGCGGTTCCGGTTCAATTGGTCGCCAGGCCGCTCGGGCGATACACGCTATCTATCCCGATGTTCCCCTGCTGGTCGGTGGCCGCGACCTTACCAAAGCACAGAATGCAGCGGCAGAGATGGGACTTGCGCAAGGTGTCGCACTCGATACGGCGTCTGCTGACCTGGGGCTTGGCGAGCAAAAAGTCAGCGCTGTGGTCGTTCTCTATAAGGATCATGCCCTCGCCGGACTCCGCTTCGCCCAGTCGCGCGGCATACCGCATCTGAGTATCTCTTCGGGAATATTTGAGATCGCCCCGGAAATCGCCAGCTTTATGAATGCACCGGATGCCTCAGCGGTTGTGCTTGGCTATGAGTGGCTGGTAGGCGCCACCACGGTTCCTGCGCTTCATCTGGCGAAATCGTTCAGCCAGGTAGATGAAATTCGTATTGGCGCGCTGGTTGATGAAGAAGATACCGGCGGTCCGGCGGTGGCCGCTGATTTTGAACATCTCAATCATCTGCTGCCGGAGGCGCTCACGCTGCGGGATGGTCTCTGGCTATGGCGTGAGGGCGACGACGCCAAAGCGGTTTTCTCCGCGCTCGACGGTACTGAAATTCATGCCACCGGCTTTTCCTCAATCGACGTGACGGGGCTGGCCGCCGCTACCGGCGCGCATAGCGTTCAGTTCGACCTGGGTCAGGGCGTCAGCTCAAGCCGACGTAAAGGCGGGACATTATCGACGGAGATCGTTCTGGCTATTTCTGGACTCGATCATGCTGGACAGGCGCTGCGCACCCGACATGCGGTAGTACATCCGGGCGGCGCGGCCCCGCTAACAGGAATGGGGATCGCCTTGCTCCTGGAGCGGCTGATCGGGCTGGATGGACAGTCGCCGGTAGCACCCGGATTATACTTCCCTTATCAGATTCTGGATGCCGCGCGCTATTTAGCGCGTCTGGCGCAGGAGGGGGGAGAGGTTCTGGAAATGCCTTCGTCATAAGGGTAACGTGGGGCACTAAGGCCCCACGCTGTTTACAATGACAGTATGCCGAACGGTTATTCAGGTAGCGCGTAGACCACTACCTGATCGCCCACCTGATCCTTCAGGATGGTATTGCCACCGGCGACGAACGCGACATACTGACGGCCTTTGTACTCATAGATTGACGGATTCGCTACCGCAGGCGCTTCAACCTGATCGGACCACAGCTCTTCACCGGTATCTACAGAGTAGGCGCGTACTTTGGCATCCATTGACGCACCGATAAAGACCACTCCTCCCGCCGTCACGGCAGGGCCACCGATGGTTGGCGAGCCCCAGCTCTCCGGCATAAAGAAGCCATACTGTTGCGATGCGCCAACCGGGCGACGCCACTTCACATCCCCCGTGTGCATATCCAGCGCCACGATTTCACCAAACGGCGGCTGCCAGCACGGCATACCAAGCCAGTTATTTGCTACCATCAGACGCATGCCGTAAGGTGCGCCTTCCTGAGGAGCAAAGCCGCTCTCGTTGCCGGAGCCTTTATCCGCTTTCTCATAATCCTCACGGCTGTAGAGCTTCACGTACTGCACAATATGGGAGGTGTTAACGATGGCGATCTGTTTTTGTGGATCGAACGCCACACCGCCCCATTGAACGCCACCTGCACTGTCCGGATAGGTCAGCGCACCTTCGCCCTTCGTGGTGGGCGGCGTGTACATCCCCTCGTAGGTCAGATTATCCCACAGACGAGAACACTGGCCAGCACCCACAACATCTGCCAGTTTCCAAATCTCTGGCTTCTTCGATTGGTCAAGCAGCGGCGCTGGTTTCGTTGGGAACGGCTGCGTTGGCGAGAGCACCTCACCCTGAACCGAACCGTCGCCCTGCGGCACAGGACGCTCCTCAATAGGCCAGACATCCTCCCCGGTCAGGCGGTTCACGACAAACAGAAAGCCCTGCTTGGTAGCCTGAATCAGCGCCGGGATCTGTTTGCCATTAACCGTGATATCCATCAGGGTCGGCGCAGAGTTGATATCGTAATCCCACACGTCGTGATGCACCCACTGACGAGACCAGACCACCTTGCCGGTGTTGATATCCAGCGCAGTCGTGGAGGTTCCCAGCGGAATAGGTTTGGTGCGATTGCCGCCCCAGTAGTTCGGGGATGGCGATGATACCGGCAGATAGACCAGACCATTAGCCTCATCGGCAGACATGTGAGTCCAGACGTTGGCCGTACCGGTGCTTTTGCGGATCTCTGCCGGAATCGCTTCAAAGGTCCACTCCCGCTCGCCGGTCTGTGCATTGATCGAGAATACCGCCCCCGGAGGCGCTTCGGCATAGGCCCAGTCCTTGCCAGCCCAGCCAACAAGCAGGTGGTTGCCGACTACGGTTGGCGGCTGCAGGATGGATAACGGGTATTTAGCGTTAACCGTATTCCACTGATTAATGTTCAGCACGCCGTTGTCAGCAAAATCGCCGCACGGCTTACCTGAATCGGCATCCAGCGCATAGAGGTTGCCATCCACGGTGCCCATATAAACAATCTTCTGGCACGCCTCTCCGGCAACCGGATTTTTTGCCTGCCAGTATGAGACGCCACGATTTTTCAGTACCGGCTGGGTCAGGGCTTTACGCGATGATTTAGTATCGTAATGCCACTTCTCTTTCCCTGTTCCGGGATCGAGGGCAATCAGGCGATCGAAAGGCGTACCAATATAGATCGTTTCGTTGGCAAAAACAGGCGTCGCTGACCAGACGGTGGCCGGGGTTTCACCCTTTCCGTCCGAGACGTCGCCGGTATGAAATTCCCAGATCTTGGTTAACTTATTGACATTATCTGCTGTGATCTGCGTTAGCGGACTGTATTTCTGGGCGTTAAGTTGGCCATGAAAGCTGTCCCAGGTGGCGGTAGAAGGAACCAGCGGTGTCGCTGGCTGCGCGACTGATTCTACTTTTTGTCCGTCATTTTTGTCCGTTGAAGCATCGTCAGTGGTTTTGGTGGTTCCCGGCGCTTGTTGATCGGCCGCATCCACGTTGAGTTCTTCCTGGGTGCCCTGAGATGCCTCAGCGGCTTTATCCTGCGCCTGCAGCGTGAGCGGAGTCACCAGCAGCGCCAGCGCCGTCATGCTGACTTTCAGTAATGGCGAGTGTTTTTCGTTGTGCACGGGCGGCTCCTTAAGCTCTGGCGTGGTGATTGTGACGAACGGAATTGCTGCTCAGCACAATCAAACCGATCAGGCCGACCACCATTGCCGCGGTAATGATGTACTGATGCAGCAGCGCGCCAGCAAAGCCAATACCGAACAGCATTACAAGGGTGACAATAATCAGGAAAATGCGCGCTCCACGGCGGGATGCGCCACGCAGTATAAAGGTCAGTATCGCCAGCAGCACGCTGGCGATGGCCACGCCCAGGGCACCGATAGTGCCGGTGACGCCAGTGAGCGGTGTCAGCCACGCGTATATAGCCACCGCGAAGCCGATCACCGCTGACAGCAGCAGCAATAGAGTGCCGATGCGTGAGGGTTGAGATTGCAACATACCAGGAAACCCCTATCAAAAATGAACAATGGTTAATGTGGCGTAATGGTGGGCTAATGCGGCGGTTATTCCCGCAGGACAACGCCTTATGCGGGGCAACAGCAGCAATATCGCTCACTAAACGTAAATGAGTATAGAAGAAGGATTTTTTTATGGGCCGTTAAGCCGAGCCGCTTGTTTGCTGCCGCTTTCCCTTGAAGGCCATACCTTTGCCTGACGTCTCAACTCGTTGATGCACTATACTGACCATTGCAGTTGTAATTACATACGAGGCTGCCCATAGATAATTATCTAACAACAACCCTACCCATGACCTTCAGGAGTACAACATGCAAAAGAGTAAAACCTTGAAAGGGCTGCTAGCCGCATCGGCAGTCGCAGCACTGTTCAGCGCCGTTGGCGTGCAAGCCCAGCCGCAGACGAACGCAGCGCAGAGTGGTGCCGCAGGCCAGACCGAATCTAGCGCAAGGCTCAGCTCCGGCGACGAAAAAGCGTTGAAGGACATGGCGCAGGCCAATATCAATGAAGTCGCCGCCGCCAAGATTGCCCTGAGCAAGGCCGAAAGCAGCGACGTCAAAGCATTCGCGCAGAAAATGGTCGATGACCACGGCGCTGCCCTGACTAAAGTACAGTCGGTCGCCCAGCAAAAAGGCGTGACGCTGCCGACTGAGCCGGATGCCCAGCATAAGGCCATGGTCGACAAGCTGGAAAAGCAGAGCGGCGATGCATTTGACAAGATGTATATGGAGAACGCTGGCACCAAAGACCACCAGATGGTGCTATCGAAGCTGCAGAGTGACGCCAAAAACATCAAGGATGCGGATGTGAAGGCGCTGGCCGACGCGCACACGCCGGTGGTTGAGCAGCATCTGAAGACTGCCCAGGAGATGAATAAATAGGTTCGGTGGACACATACTCCTGCTCAGCGCCATTCCTGAATCGATGGCGTGTCAGAAAAATGATAAGGAACGAGAAGAGTGTAAAACTGCCGCCCGCCTTGCAGGCGGCAGTGATTATCAGAATAAGACCGAGTAGTTAAGACCGAAGGTACGACCGCGGCCTTTGTAGGTATACAGGTTCGCAGCACCGTAGGTTGGGCTATACAAACCCGGCGCACGCTGTCCCCACGCGGTGGTATACTCTTCATCCAGCAGGTTTTCTACGCTAAAGCTTAGCTTGCCCACGGGCAGAAGATAACTACCTAATAAATCAACGGTATTATAACCCTCAATCTGTTTACCGGCTTCATCAGACAAATCAAACGTCTGCGTACTTTGCAGACGCAACGTCCAGTCGCCCGGTGCCCAGGTGACCCATGCGCTCATTTTAGACGGGCTGGCACTGTCTACCGTCAGCTTTTCCCATTTACCATCGACGCGGGTTTGCGATTTGATGACGTTAAAGTTTGCACCGGTGCTCCACTCGCTCTCTGTAAAGAAATAATCCACCTGGCCTTCAACGCCGTAGATGCGACGCTTGTCATCTTCAACATTAATAGTCATGTCGCTTTTATTAATGTTGATGGTTTTGTCGGAGAGCGAATAGTAACCGGCAATCTGGGTGCGCAGGTTATCCCCGGTATAGCGCCAGCCCAGCTCGTAGGCATCAACTTTAATACCGTCGAGCGTCGAGTCGTTAACGTTAACGCTGTTTACCAAACGATAATGGCCGTTCTCCAGCTGATAGGTGCCGGAGCCGTAATATTTCGCCAGGTCCGGGATCTCAAAGCCCTGTGAGAAATTAAACCATAGCTGCTGGCGATCGGTCAGATGGCCCAGAATACCGGCGTTAAATAGCAGGTTGTTATAGTCGGTTTTACCGCCCGGTACCGCGTCTGCCGAAGTGGCTCTGCCTGTAGCAATTGCCTGTTGTTGGGCGTAACCAATAAAGTCATCGACTCTGTTTTCCGTATACTGATAGCGCACTCCGCCGCTCAGGGTGATAGCGGAGAAGTCGTAGCTCGTTTGCAGGAAGGGAGCGAGGTTAGTGATGCTATAGCCCGGATAGCGGCCAACGTTATAAGCGTCATCCAGTTTCATGCCACCGCTGGCAGCCGCTTTGTTGAGGTCGAAAAATTGCTGATTGGCGTCGAAAACTTCATGCTCGGCATCCATACCCCATGTCAGCGTCAAATCATCCAGCGGTTTGCTATTGAGGGTAAGCTTGCCGCCATAGAAATCGGTTTTCTGCTGTGATGCGCCAATGCTGGTTACCCGGCCACCTGAAAGCGTTGGGAAGGGATAATACGTCAGGCTCTCATCGCGATAGTAAATTTGAGCAAGGAGATCCTGGCCCCAGAAATCGGTGTTGGAATATTGCAGGTTGATCAGGTGGCGTTCAGTGCCAGGGATCCGGTCGGAGTCGAGATTATTTTTGTTATATGCGTTGCCGGAACCCGTCACTGCCGCGAAATTCTCGCCAAGATAGAGGCCGTGCTTACCGTCGGATTCACTTTTGTAATACTGCGTGGTGAGCTGCAACTGCTGATGATCGTCAATATTCAGTGTGCCGGTGCCCATCACGTCCAGGCGATCGGAGTATTGTAAACCGGTCTGGGTATTATCGATGATCACCTCGTTGCCGTTGCCGTCGTACCAGCCGCCAAAGCGTTGATAGGCAACTGACAGGCGCCCTGAAGCATTGTCGTTGCCGCCGCTGACCGCCGCCGCGATGTTCTCGTCATTATCGTTATGGCTGTTGAATCCCGTTTTCATGCCGGTCTGAAACTCGACTTCCGTTTCCGGTTGGCCCTTTTTGGTGACAATATTAATTAAGCCACCGGTACTGCCACCGCCGTAGAGGGAGGTTGCGCCGGAGATAACTTCAATGCGGGTAATATTAAACGGATCGATAGAATCCAGCTGACGACTGTCGCTACGCGAGGAGTTTAAACGCACGCCATCGACCATTACCATCATTGAACGACCGCGCATATTCATACCGTAGTTGGTACGCCCCTGGCTGCTGACATCCATACCGGGAATCAACTGCGCCAGCACCTCTTTAAGCTCTTTTCCCCCCTGCACCTGCTGTTCAATTTCATTCTGTTCAATGACCCAGGTAGTCTGCGCCATGTCGGACATGTTGTGATTTGTCCGGCTGGCGGCGACCAGCAGTGTCTCTTCTTTATGTTCTTCAGCAGAGGCATTAGCGGCTAACATCATTAATAAACAAGGATTTATAGCCCAATAGCAACGCGGTTTCATTATTATGATCGTCCTGATTATTTCGAGGTATGAGTAGCGTTAATGCCACATAGCGCATGAACGCCAGCCTATCGAGTGATAGTAATTATCAGAATCATATGAATTATCATTACAATGTAAACAGCTAGTGTAAAAAAATGTTTCTATAATGGCCTGATTTTTATGAGGTTTTGGCGTGCGGAGTATGACTGAGGGGAAAAATCGCTGATGCCAGGGTTCTCTGACAGAGAAAAGCAGCAGCGATATTTTTATTTACTGAGGCAGAGCACCTGCTTAGCGTTTCCCTTTCGCGAGATACTCCTGCATCTCTTTCTCAGGAACCATCCCACCGCCGGTAGCCCAGACCAGATGAGTGGCGTTAGCCATGGCTTGAGCTGAGAGCGCGCGCTGCGTCTGCCAGGCGACGTTCGTCGTGATGCGCTGTGGCCCGCTCATGCCAGCCAGCGCGGAGGGTTCAAGCCGGATACCTTCGGTCCGATCCAGCATCGCCAGCAGGTCATACATCGACTCATCGCTGAGGGTATAGCAACCATCAATAAGCTGCTCCATGGCCCGACCAACAAATCCGGATGCCCGTCCAACGGCCAGACCGTCTGCTGCCGTCTTGTTGTCGATCCCGATCTCCTGCACGGATATAGCATCGTGCAGGCCGGTACGCATGCCTAACAGCATACAGGGCGAGTGCGTAGGCTCAGCGAAGAAGCAATATACGCCATCTCCAAAGGCAAGCTTGAGTCCAAAAGCAACGCCGCCAGGTCCGCCCCCTACTCCACAAGGAAGGTATACGAAAAGAGGATGTTCGGCATCAACGGTAATGCCCTTATCCTGCAACTGTTTACGCAGACGCAGCCCTGCTACCGAGTAGCCCAGGAACAGCGTTCGGGAGTTCTCATCATCAATGAAAAAACAGGCTGGATCGGATCCAGCCGCTTTACGTCCCTGCTCAACCGCCACGCTGTAGTCCTGCTCATATTCCATCACCTCCACGCCGTGGGAGCGGAGCTTATCTTTCTTCCACTGGCGCGCGTCGGCAGACATATGTACGGTAACGTGGAAGCCGAGCCTGGCGCTGATAATTCCGATTGATAGTCCCAGATTCCCCGTTGAGCCTACGGCAATTTTATACTGGCTGAAGAACTGGCGGAACGCTGGTGAGAGCAGGATGCTGTAATCATCTGTCGTACTGATAAGGCCAGCTTCAAGGGCGAGCTTCTCCGCGTGGGTCAGCACTTCATAGATCCCCCCGCGCGCCTTTATTGAGCCTGAAATCGGGAGGTGGCTGTCTTTTTTAAGCCAGATATGTCCTGCTACCGGACTACGCTTCTCCAGCTCCGCCTGCATCAGCGGTACCGGAACCATATCGGACTCGATAATGCCCGCCGTAGCGGCCGTTTCCGGGAACGCCAGGGCGAGCAGCGGTGCAAAGCGATGCAGGCGAGCCTCGGCATCTTCAGCATCTGCGAGCGTCAGCCCTACGCGCTTGAGGCCCTCCTCCGCAGGCTTAACCTGTGGATTGAACCAGATAGTTTCGCGCAGGGACTGCAGCTCGGCGACCTCAGGCGATGAAAAAATATCTTTTGTAAGTTTGCCCATATTTGTCATACCAAAAGTGCTTCCTGTCAATGCGCCACGATATACATCGTCCGGGTGTAGGCCACATCTTCAGGGTTATTGATCGGATAGCCCTTCAGCCACGGCTTGATTAGCCTTCCGTTGGTATACTGGTAGATCGGCGCGATGGGTGCCTCCCGCGCCAGGATTTTCTCTGCCGCGTTATAGTCCGCGTTACGCGCCTGGGCGGTCGGCTCCAGGGCTGCCTGCTTCATTACCTTATCGTAGGCCGGATCGTTGAAACGGGAGATATTGCCGCTATGGGTAGAGGTAAGCAGCGACAGGAAGGTAGACGGCTCATTGTAGTCCCCTACCCACGAGGCGCGGATCACATCGAAATTGCCGGTGTTGCGGCTGTCGATATAGGTTTTCCACTCCTGGTTTTGCAGCTTCACGTCCACGCCGAGGTTTTTCCGCCACATCGACGCCACGGCAATAGCAATCTTTTGATGGTTTTCAGAGGTGTTATACAGCAGGGTCAGCTTTAATGGACGGCCTGGCCCATAGCCCGCCGCCTGAAGCAGTGTTTTCGCCTGCACGTTCAGCTCGGCCTGACTCAGGTGCTCCGCATCTGTAGGATCAGGCGTAAAGCCTGCCGTCACGTCGGGGGTAAAGCGCCACGCAGGCTTCTCCCCCGTTCCCAGCACCTTCTCCGCCATCAGGCGGCGATCGATGGTCATGCTCAACGCCAGGCGTACGCGGGCATCCGCCGTCGGCCCTTTCTGGGTATTAAACGCATAGTAGTAGGTACCCAGCTGCGGCGGGGTATAGACCTGGCCAGGAATATCTTTAAGCAGCTTCTGATACAGGTTTTTCGGGAAGGACTCGGTGATATCGATATCCCCCGCCAGATAGCGCTTGGTGGCCGCCGACTCCTGGTTGATGGGAATAAAGGTGACGGACTTAATCACCGTTTTGCCGTTATCCCAGTAGTGGCTGTTAGGCTCCAGCACCAGCTTCTCGTTGACCACGCGATCCTTAAGCACATAGGCTCCATTGCCCACCAGCTTGCCCGGCTGCGTCCACGCTTTTCCGCTCTCAACGTTGGCCTTTTGCACCGGGTAGAAGGCAAAGCTGGCGGCCAGGTTAGCAAACCAGGGCAGCGGGTTATCAAGCTGCACGCGCAGAGTATGCGGATCCACCGCCGTCACCGCCAGCGTGTCCGGCGTGGCTTTGCCATCGATGATGCTTTGGGCGTTGCCGATGCCAGCCAGCGCAGCAAACCAGGCAAAAGGCGAGGTGGTTTTGGGATCTACCAGCCGCTGCCAGCTGTAGACAAAGTCCTGAGCGGTGACCGGGGAACCGTCCGACCAGCGGGCGTCGTTACGCAGGGTAAAGGTCCAGCTGCGGTTATCGCTGGTACTCCATTTCGTTGCCACGCCGGGAATAATTTCCCCCTTCTCATTCTGGTTCACCAGCCCCTCGTAGAGGTCGCGGATCACCTGGATCTCTGGCAGCCCGACTGCTTTAGCGGGGTCAAGAGTGGCTGGCTCATCTTTGATATGGCGCACCAGGGTCTGCTGCGCCGCCAGTTTAGTTCCTGCGGGCACGTCCGCGGCAAAGGTGGGAGAAGAGAGACCGCAAAACCACAGCGCAGCGCAGAGGAGGGAGACGGGATGTTTCATAAGATGACCCTATAGCTAAATGCCCGGCGAAAAGATGGGATAATTATTTGTTTTCACATGAGGAAATGCAAACGGCTTAGCAAGATTAGGCGATATTTACTGCCCCGCTCTCATCCTGAATGAAACAATTTGAAAAGCGCTGCGCTTTGCCTAACACTTTATCTATCCCTCTGTTTGAAAGGATTGCTATGGCCGCCTTACGCTCGCGCTCTGAACGAGGTGCTTTTGCCACCGGAATGGAACACTATGGACGCTCGCGACTCGGCGCACCCCTTGTCTGGTTCCCCGCGCCCGTTCCCTCCCGGGAGAGTGGGCTGATCCTCGCTGGCACCCACGGGGACGAGAGCGCGGCTGTGGTGACATTATCCTGTGCGCTGCGCACCCTTGAGCCAGCCTTGCGTCATCATCATGTAGTGCTGGCGGTTAATCCTGACGGCTGTCAGCTTGGCCTGCGCGCCAACGCACACGGGGTCGATCTCAATCGCAACTTTCCCGCTGCCAACTGGCGGGTCGGTGAGACGGTCTACCGCTGGAACAGCGCCGCGAGCGCCCGTGACGTGGTGCTGCAGGCGGGCGATACGCCGGGTTCTGAACCTGAAACCCAAAGCCTCTGCCAGCTTATTCACCGCCTGCATCCAGCCTGGGTGGTCTCGTTTCACGATCCGCTGGCCTGTATTGAAGATCCGGCGCAAAGCCCGCTGGGCCACTGGCTCGCAGAGGCGTTTGCCCTGCCGTTGGTGCGCAGCGTCGGCTACGAAACTCCTGGCTCGTTTGGCAGCTGGTGCGCCGATATTGGCCTGCACTGCATCACCGCCGAGCTGCCGCCAATATCAAACGATGAAGCCAGCGAGCGCTATCTGCAGGCGATGACTCGCCTGCTGCGCTGGACGAATCAAAGATGAAGCTGGCCGGTGCTGAAGCGCAGCGCCGGTTCAACGTCTACCGCCAGCCAGGTGGGACCGTCGAGATCGGCAAAGCGGGCCTGTGACGCCAGCGGCAGCGCAGCCGCGATCGCCCGGGAGGTGCAGAGCATACAGCCCAGCATCAGTTCAAATCCCTGCGCCCGAGCCTCGCTGGCCAGCGCCAGTGCTTCGGTCAGCCCGCCGGTTTTATCCAGCTTGATGTTGATCATCTCATAGCGCCCGGCAAGGGTTTTCAGGCAGCTGCGGGCGTGACAGCTCTCATCGGCACAGATGGGCAGCGGATGGATAAAGTTCTCCAGCGCGGCGTCATTGTTAGCAGGAAGCGGCTGCTCCAGCATCGCTACGCCAAGGTCCGCCAGCAGCTGGCAGCGCGCCGCCAGCCCCTCGCTGTGCCAGGATTCGTTGGCATCAACAATCAGCGTGGCCTCCGGCACGGCGGTGCGAACTGCCACCAGCCGCTCGCTGATGAGACGGTCGTCGAGCTTGATCTTTAGCAGCCGTGCTCCTTTCTCCCACAGCGCGGCGGCGCTGGCGGCCATCTGCTCTGGCGTACCAATTACCACCGTCTGCGCCGTGATCAGCTCCTCCGGCAGTACAATTCCTAAATGGTCCTCAAGGCTAACGCCCAGCCGACGGGTTTCCAGATCCCACAGGGCGCTGTCAACGGCGTTGCGCGCTGCGCCTGGCGGCAGCAAAGACTGTAGCTGCTGGCGGCTGAGACCGTTTTCCAGCTGCGGTACGATGGTCATGATCTGGGCAATCACCGACGCATCGCTCTCGCCATAGCGTGGATAAGGCGTGCACTCGCCCGTTGCCTTAATTCCCTCCTCCTCCAGCTCTACTACGACTACTCTGGCCTCGCTGCGGCTGCCCCGGGAGATGACAAACGGTGAATGCAGCGGCCAGCTCTCTTCATAGACCTTAACTGTTCTCATTCCTTGCTCCTTTAACGGAATGTTAAAAGTATAGTGGCGAAAAGCGGGACAAAAATAGGTTTGCCGTGATTATGGCCGATCACGTACACTAGCGGCGACGTTAACTATATGTAAACAGGAAGATATTCATGTCACAAACCGTTCATTTCCAGGGTAATCCGGTCTCTGTTGCGGGCACCATTCCGGCAGTTGGCAGCAAAGCACACCCTTTCACTCTGGTAGCGAAGGATCTGACCGACGTTACGCTGGCGCAGTTTGCTGGTAAGCGCAAAGTTCTCAACGTGTTCCCAAGCATCGACACCGGTGTTTGCGCCGCCTCCGTGCGCAAATTCAACCAGCTCGCCACCGAAATGAAAGACACCGTGGTGCTGTGCATCTCTGCCGATCTGCCGTTCGCCCAGTCCCGCTTCTGCGGCGCGGAAGGCCTGAGCAATGTGATCACCCTGTCCACCCTGCGTAACGCCGACTTCCTCGAAAACTACGGTGTGGGCATTGCCGAAGGCGCGCTGAAAGGCCTGGCTGCCCGTGCGGTAGTGGTTATCGACGAAAACGACACCGTCGTATTCAGCCAGCTGGTGAACGAGATCACCAATGAGCCGGATTACGAGGCTGCTCTGGAAGCCCTGGCGCAGAAAGCGTAATCGTATTAAAAAAAGAGCCTTCAGTGATGAAGGCTCTCTTGTTTTACTCTTCGCCCTTTTTCTGACTCAGGCCATACTCCCGCAGCTTATTGGCAATAGCGGTGTGCGATACGCCCAGCCGTTTCGCCAGCTTGCGCGTACTGGGGTAGCTGCGATAGAGCTGAGTTAGCACCGAGCGCTCGAAGCGGCTGGTAATATCGTCCAGCGATCCCTCCATCGCCTCTTCACCAACCGCCACGGTGCCCGCATCGTAGTCCGGCAGCAGAATGTCCTGCGGGCGCAGCTCGTACCCCTCAAGCTGCGTCAGGGCGCGGTAAACCGCATTTTTCAACTGGCGTACGTTGCCCGGCCAGCTGTAGCGGGTCAGAACATGACTAAGATCGGCAGAGAGCTTCGGACGCGGCACTCCCTGCTCATCGGCAAAGCGGGCCACGAACAGCTCGGTTAGCGGCATGATATCCTGAGGACGATCGCGCAGCGGCGGCAGCTCTAACGTCAGCACGTTCAGACGATAGTAAAGATCTTCCCGGAAAATACCCTTCTGTACCAGCTCAACCAGATTACGCTGGGTGGCGCAGATCACCCGCACGTCAACGTGAACTTCATGATCTTCGCCGACGCGACGGAAGGTGCCATCATTCAGGAAGCGGAGCAGCTTAACCTGCATACGCGGCGACATCTCGCCGATCTCATCCAGCAGCACCGAGCCGCCGTTAGCCTGCTCGAAGAAACCTTTTTTCCCCTCCGGCGCATGGCCAAACAGTTCGCTCTCCACCGCGTCCTCAGGGATGGAGGCGCAGTTCAGCGCCAGATAGGGTTTCGCCGCTCGCGGGCTGGCAAGGTGGCAGGCGTGGGCCAGCAGATCCTTGCCGGTACCGGTATCACCCACGATTAACAGCGGCGCGCTGAGCATCGCCAGCTTACGCGCCTGATCGATGACGTGGCGCATTTTCGGGCTGGCGGCCACAATCTGGTTAAAGGCGCTGGCGTCCTGGTTGACCAGGTCCTGTAGCTGGCGGCCCATGCGAATAGTCGAGCGCAGCATCACCACCGCGCCGGTCAGCAACGGATCGCCTGGCTCGCCTTCGAGGTGTACCGGAGTGATCTCCATCAGGAAGTTCTGCCCGTTGATAACCACATGCTCGTGGTGCGACGCCTGTGGATTACCCTCCAGCCAGCGCTGGAAGTTAAAGCCGTTAATCAGCTGGGGGGCGGTGTGATTACGCAGCCGGGACTGGTTCTGACCAAAAAGCTGGCAGCTGGCCTGGTTTGCCAACTCAACTTTACTTTTCATATCCAGAGAGAGTACCGGCTCGGGCAGCGCCTCCAGTAAGGCGCTCATGGCACGGTGCTCGCGCTCGGAAGGCATCCACAGTACGGTTCGCACGTCGGTCACGCTGGGAATACGGCGAATTTCGGCCATCAGGCTGCTGAAGTCATTAAATTCCAGTTCAGCAAAGTTAAGGTAGATCCGTCCGATAGGATCGATCTCAATGCCGCGTAAATCGATACCCCTGAGCACCAGTAGATCCAATAGCTCGCGGGTCAGACCAAGTCGGTCTTCACAAAAGACTTCAAGACGCATGGGAGTTGCCACCCTTAAACAGTCAACGTATTTAAGAATGATAAGACACTTATTCGCAGTCAGGAAGCTGTCTGTCAACAATTATTGACAGAGCGGTGGAAAACCCACCGCTGTGGCGTAAAGATAAGCGTTCAATCGCGCTTTTGCGGGCCGCTGCGCTGCATATTGGCCTTCAGCTCGCCGATAAGCTGGCGGCGAAAATCGGCCAGCCGGGGCTTATCGTCCTCCAGCCAGGGCAGCGGACGGCATAGCTCCATTGCCTTGATGCCGAGACGCGCGGTAAGCAGCCCGGCCCCGATCCCCTGAGCAGCGCGCGCCGAGAGCCGGGCAGCCAGATCCTGAGAGAGCCAGTCCATCCCTACCTCACGTACTATCTCGCTGGCTCCGGCAAAGGCAATATTGAGCAGCACCAAACGAAACAGACGCAGCCGGCTGAAGTAGCCCAGTTCAATGCCGTACAGCCTGGCGATGCGGTTAATCAGCCGCAGGTTGCGCCAGGCGATAAAGGCCATATCCACCAGCGCCAGCGGGCTGACGGCAATCATCAGGGTAGAGCCTGCCGCCGAGAGGCTGATTTCGCGGCGGGCCTGAGCATCCACCACCGGCTGTACCAGCCGGGCATAGAGAGTGACGATCTCGCGGTCACTCTGCGTCTCGTGAATGGCGGCGTACCAGCGTTGCAATGCCGGATGGGCCTGATCGATGCCCGCCTGACGAGCCAGCCGCTCACAAAAATCGCGCCCTTTACCGGTGCCGTGGCTGTGCAGCAGCAGGCTGGCTTCGTCGCGAGCCTCAGCCCGCTGACGCAGACGCCACAGCCGCCGCCACTCACCGACCACCGAGCCTACCCCCGCGCCAACGATGAGCGCGCCCGCCGCGCAGCCACCCAGCGCCACCCAGTCGTGGGTTTGCCAGGCATTTATTGCCCACTGCACGCCCTGCCCGACTACGCTAACGCCAAACAGCGCCAGCCCGGCCAGCACCATCGTACGCCAGAGGCTACGCCGGGGTCGCAGCGCTGCCTCAACGCTCGCCTCGGGTTGCGGCGTGTCGGCCAATAACTCTTCCGCCTGGATCGGCGTGAACTCTCCTGCCTCGGCATCGCTAAACGCCTGAGCAGCCTTAAACTCTTCGCGCACCTGCGTCACAGGCCGTTCGGTAAAATCGACGCGTGGTTTGATTGGCTCGTTCATCGCAGCTTATCTCCCAATAAAAATTCCAGCGCCGCATCAAGACGAATGTGCGGCATTGGGGTATCCACATCCATAACCCGCGGACGAAAGGCTTCAAACTGAAAACCCTGTTTTTCCCAGAACGCTTGCCCCGGCAGCCGGGCGGGAACATCTCCTGGATAGACCGTCAGCGGTTTGCCATCGCTGAGGCGATCCCCACGCAGGGCTGGGATCTTATCGCCATTGACGTCAACCAGCCCGCTCTCCGTGGCCTGCACCGCCGCCAGGCCAAGGCAGTCGATATCGATGCCCTCAAAGGCGGCGTTTTGCCAGGCGTCGGTAACCAGCTGCTGGAGCAGAGAGACCATATTGGCATGCTGATCGACGGTGACGTGATCCGCTTTGGTGGCGGCAAACAGCAGCTTGTCGATAACCGGTGAGAAGAGGCGACGAAACAGCGTGCGCTGCCCGTAATGAAAGCTCTGCATTAGCTGGGTCAGCGCGAGACGCATATCGTTAAATGCCTGCGGCCCGCTATTGAGCGGTTGCAGGCAGTCCACCAGCACGATCTGGCGATCGAAGCGCAGGAAGTAGTTTTTATAGAAACCTTTGACCACGTTTTCGCAGTAGTAGTTAAAGCGCTCGCGTAGCATCCCGGCATTGCTACTCTTATCCGCCTGGGCCAGCTTTGCCTCACCGGTTTCGTCAACGTCCGGCCAGGGAAAAAACTGTAACGCGGGCGCACCGGCCATCTCTCCCGGCAGGATAAAGCGCCCAGGCTGAATAAAGTGCAGCCCCTGCGCTTTGCACTGGTGTAGATACTCGGTCCAGGCATCAGCGATCTCAGCCAGCCGGTTTTCATCAGCCGGAGCCAGCGGATCCAATCCCTCGCAGAGCTGACGCCAGCGAGCAGACCACGCCTTTCTGTGACCCTGTAACATACCGGTCATCTGTCGGGACCAGCTGGTGTAGTCCTGCGCCAGCATAGGCAGATCCAGCAGCCACTCGCCGGGATAATCAACAATCTCTAAGTAGAGAGTGGCGCTGTCGGTGAAATGGCGCAGCAGAGAGTCATTCGAACTGTAGCGCAGGGCCAGGCGCATCTCGCTGACGCCGCGCGTCGGCGTCGGCCACGCTGGTGGCGTACCATAGAGCTGGGCAATACCTTCGTCCCAGGTAAAGCGCGGCGTACCAAAATCACGCTGTGGTACGCGCTTCACCCCAAGCAGGCGCTCCTCCCTAACCGCACTAAAGAGAGGTAGACGGGCGCCGTTATGAATATTTAACAGCTGGTGAACCATCGCAGTAATAAACGCCGTTTTGCCGCTGCGGCTCAGTCCGGTGACGGCCAGGCGTAGATGTCGGTCAACACCGCGGTTAACGAGGGCGTTAAGCTCAGATTTAAATCGCTTCATAGCCATCCTGTTTTGCCCTGAAGTGAAGGTATTGATAAGAGGCGTAGTATAAGGCGGCAGGCGCAGACGGATCCATGCGCAAAAAAGCAAGCGGCGCAGAAGATGCGCCGCCAGGGAATTATTTCATATTGCGCGATACGCGCGTCGCGAGGCGTTTAAGCATCGGCTCCAGCGCCAGCGCCAGCAGCATTTTCACCGGGCGGCGTGCCACAGATTTTATCGCCCAACCCGCTACGCCCGCAGGGCCATAACGCAGTGCGGTCAGCAGCACCAGCTTGCCTGCGATTTTCAGTGCCGGTTTGGCTTTTTTGCCGGTCTGTTGCCATTTGCTATTCATCATTTACCTCGTTAGGTCGTTAAATCAGAGCTGACGGAAGCGGCTGCGTAGCGAGAAGGTATCGGAGGTGACGTAGCGCTCCATTTCACGCAAGCGTTTCTCTCCCGATGCCAACTCCGCGTCCACTGCATCCAGCAGTTCGCTGCTTGTCGGCGCAGCCTCGCCGTTAATTTCCCCCTCCGGCATCGGATCGAGCACGAAAGTGAGAATGATATAGGCAAGCACCACAAAGAAGAACAGACCAAACAGCATCGCCAGGACCGTAATCAGGCGCACCAGCTTTACCGGGACGTCAAGATAGTGGGCAATCCCGGCGCAGACGCCTTTCACCATTCCCTGCTGAGGGATGCGCCACAGTTTTTTATTAAAAAATTCATTCATTAGCGATCCCTCCAGTTCGGGTGCTCTGCATCAAGAATAGCTTCCAGGGAGGCTATCCGCTCGCGCATCCGTTTTGCCTCGTCATTAAGCTGGGCCAGGCGCTGCTGCTCGCTTTGCGAAAGGGCGTCGCGACCGCTGCGGTTGTTATAGTGCAGCCACAGCCAGACCGGCAGGACAAACAGCACGAACAGAGTCAGAGGAATAGCCAAAAATAGCGCGCTCATGTGTACTCCTTACAGATGAGGGGCGGCATAAACGGACGCCGCCCGTTAGTATTCATCGTTTGTTATTATTGAATATCTTGTTTCATTTTGGCTTTCAGCTGCGCCAGCTGCTCGCTGATTTCATCGCTCGCTTTCAGCTCGGCAAACTCCTGATCCAGCGACTTCTGCTTGCCAAAACCCTGGCTTTCCGCTTCGGCTTCCATCTGGTCGATACGACGCTCGAAAGATTCAAAACGCGCCATCGCTTCATCCAGTTTGCCGCTATCCAGCTGACGACGGACGTCGCGGGAGGAGCTGGCCGCCTGGTGACGCAGAGTTAACGCCTGCTGACGGGCACGAGTTTCGCTGAGTTTGTTCTCCAGCTCGCCAATCTCTTTTTTCATGCGCACCAGCGTCTCATCAACCAGAATCACTTCCTGCTCAAGCGTCGCGATGATGTCGGTCATCTTCTGCTTTTCGATCAACGCAGCGCGGGCCAGATCCTCTTTCTCTTTACGCAACGCCAGCTCGGCCTTCTCCTGCCATTCGTTCTGCTGGGCGGTAGCCTGCTCAATGCGACGAGAGAGCTGTTTCTTTTCAGCCAGCGCTCGTGCAGAGGTGGAACGTACCTCAACCAGCGTATCTTCCATCTCCTGAATCATCAGGCGCACCAGCTTCTGTGGATCTTCCGCTTTCTCCAGTAGAGAGTTGATGTTGGCGTTCACGATGTCGGCAAAACGAGAAAAAATACCCATAATGTAATCCTCATATTTTATGTAATCGGGCTATGCCCTGCTGCTAAGCTAATACAAGACCCGTGCCAACTTTTTATCCCATTGATTATAAAAGAGTTGATTAATTTTACCGCTGCGGCAATTTGGTCTACAGTGGTGAATAACACTAACTAATAGCGAATTTCATCATGGCGGAATACAAGGATAATCTTCTCGGGGAGGCGAATAGCTTTCTTGAGGTACTGGAGCAGGTTTCACGTCTTGCCCCGCTGGATAAACCAGTGCTTATTATCGGCGAACGGGGAACGGGCAAGGAGCTGATCGCTAATCGCCTGCACTTTCTCTCCGGACGCTGGGACGGGCCGTTTATCTCGCTGAACTGCGCCGCCCTTAATGAGAACCTGCTGGATACTGAACTTTTCGGTCACGAAGCCGGGGCCTTTACCGGCGCGCAAAAACGCCATCCAGGCCGCTTCGAGCGCGCTGACGGCGGCACGCTGTTTCTTGACGAGCTGGCCACCGCCCCGATGCTGGTTCAGGAGAAGCTGCTGCGGGTCATTGAGTACGGCGAGCTGGAGCGCGTCGGCGGCAGCCAGCCGCTGCAGGTTAACGTCCGTCTGGTGTGTGCCACCAATGCCGATCTGCCTGGGATGGTGCGCGACGGCACGTTCCGTGCCGACCTTCTCGACCGGCTGGCCTTTGACGTGGTGCAGCTTCCGCCACTGCGCGAGCGCCGGAGCGATATCATGCTGATGGCTGAGCACTTCGCGATCCAGATGTGCCGCGAACTACGGCTGCCGCTGTTTCCGGGCTTTACCGAGCGCGCCCGGGAGACACTGCTTCACTATCGCTGGCCGGGTAATATTCGTGAGCTAAAAAATGTGGTTGAGCGCTCGGTCTACCGCCACGGCACCAGTGAGGTGGCGCTGGATGAGATTATTATCGATCCCTTCCAGCGCCCCACCTCTCCTGAGCCGGTGTCGGAAGGTTTAGCCACTGCGCCTGCCCTGCCGCTGGACCTGCGCCAGTTTCAATACCAGCAGGAGAAGTCCCTGCTGGAAGCCGCGCTACAGCAGGCCAGGTTCAACCAGAAGCGTGCGGCGGAGCTGCTCGGCCTGACCTACCACCAGCTCAGGGCGCTGTTGAAAAAGCATGGGCTGTAGAGGTGATGTAGGGGATCGGTAAAATGATAAAAGGCTGTCAGCCTGAACTGACAGCCCTTTGTAAAGGCGCTCGCGATGCCCGGCAACATCAGCCCTGAAAAGGTGGGGTTGCCCCGCCCCAGAGAGCGCTCCGCTGCACAAGCACCATGTACAGCTAGCTCCACAAATGGACTATGACAAATACCCGCGTTACTTCTTATTCAGCATCGCTTTCAGGTCAGCAAACGGATTATAGGTCGCCGCTCCCACGTCCTTCTGCGCATCTTCGCCCGCCACAACTGAGGTGCCATACTGGTCGGCCTCGGTATATTTTGAGTGCTCATGGTCGTGGCAGTAGAGGCACAGCAGCTCCCAGTTGCTGCCGTCCGGTGGGTTATTGGTGTGATCGTGATCGATATGGTGCACCGTTAACTCTCGCAGGTTCGAGTAGACAAACTCACGCGAGCAGCGCCCGCAGACCCACGGATAAATCTTCAGCGCCCTTTCCCGGTAGTCTGATTCAAGACGGGCGTAGTTCTTAGGGATGATAGCCATCGCAGGCAATCCTTACGGTAACGAAAGTATGCCCCTATAGTATGCCAATGCACGGCGCTCGCCAATCACTGTTGGGGAGCGGGAGCATGCTTACGGCAAACCTCCAACACAAACTGCCGTAGCCAGCGGTGCGCCGGGTCAGCCTCGGTACGCGGATGCCACATTTGTGACAACGTAATGCCCTGCACCTTTACCGGCAGCTCAAACATACTGTATGTCGCAACAGGTTGATGGATGAGAAACGAGGCGGGGATCAGACCCACCAGGTCGGAAGCCTGCGCCACCGCCAGCGCAGCAGGAAAGCCCGGCACGACGGCAGCAATCTTCCGCTCGAGGCCCAGCTCAGCCAGCGCCTCATCCACCGGCCCGGCGGTTCGCCCCCGGCGGGAGGCAACCACGTGGGCATAAGCAAGGTAGTCGCTAACGCCCACTTCGGGCAGCGTCGATAGCGGATGCCCAGGCCTCACCACGCTGACGAAACGATCGCGAAACAGCGCCTGAATGCGGATCTCCGGTCCCATCTCACCGAGAACGCCAATTTCAAGATCGACCTGCCCTTCACGCAGCGCCTTAGCACTCTTTTCCGCTCTGGCGACAAAGCGCAGCCGCACATGCGGGGCACACTTCGCTGCCGCCACAATCAGCGTTGGGCCAAAGGCCTCAATGAAACCGTCGTTAGTACGCAGCACGAAAGTCCGATCGAGCGTCAGCAGATCTACCCCGGTCACAGAGGGTCTCAGCAGCGCCAGCGTTTCAAACAGCGTGTGCTGCGTACGCTCGCGGATGGCCTCAGCATGCGGCGTTAATACCATGCTGCGTCCAGCGCGCACCAGCAGCGGATCGCCCGTAGCCGCACGCAGGCGGCTAAGCGTACGGCTCATTGCCGATGCGCTCAGTCCCAGACGACGCGCAGCGCCCGCCACGCTGGCTTCGGCCAGCAGCGCATCGAGAGCGATAAGCAGGTTCAGATCGGGTGTGTTCATTAGCTTATCTTACTCCGCAGGCCACGTATGAGGGAAGGCGTCTGGTGCAGGTTATTACTGCAAATGCTGCGTCTTCCGCCCTGCCATATCTCTCATTAGGCTTTATACATCGAGTGCTTAGGTAAAATAGAGGTGAATAAAATGGAGCTTTTCTGTGTAAGACCGGGGGATGAGGGTTTAGCCGGACGTGAACGGGCGCTGGCGATGGCTGCCGTCATGACCAGTACCACCATGGCCGTTTTTGACGGTGCCATGGTCAACGTTGCGCTTCCACCCATTGCTCACGCGCTGGCGGTGCCTGCCCAGTCGGCCGTGTGGGTCGCCAATGGCTATCTGCTGTCGGCAGCAGTGACGCTGGCCATTTTTGCCGCGCTAGCGCGCCGCGTTGGCTTCCGCGCACTGTTTGCCTTCGGTCTGGGCCTCTTTACCCTGGCCTCGTTGGGCTGCGCCTTCTCCTCTTCACTTACTATGCTGACGGGCTGGCGCATTGTGCAGGGGGTGGGCGGAGCCGCTACCCTGAGTATTGCCCCGGCGATCCTACGCTCTGTTTTCCCCAACCGCCTGCTGGGACGCATTCTTGGCCTTCACGCCTTGCTGATTGCGGCCAGCACGGCCATCGCGCCGATCCTGGGCGGCACGCTGCTGTCCCTCCTGAGCTGGCAGTGGCTGTTTGCTATCAATATCCCGCTGGGGATTGTCGCGTTAACGCTGACGATAAGAACCATCCCCGATAACAGCGCCTCAGAACATGTCCCCTTTGATATCGCCGGTGCGGCACTGTCAGCGTTGATGCTGGGCGGATTCATTATGGCGGCAAACGCCTTCTCCCATCCCGGACAGGCGGAAACTCCGCTTTGGTCAGCAGCAGGATATGGTAGCGTCGCGATTGCAGCCGGGCTGGCGTTTATCTGGCACCTGCGACGTACGCCAAACCCGCTGCTGCCGCTGGCGCTTTTTGATTCGGCACGTTTTTCACTCGCTGCCCTTACCTCGCTGGCCTCGTTCGTTAGCCAGGGCATGACATTTATTGCTCTGCCATTTCTTTTTCAAAGCGTTTACGGTTACAGCATCTTTGCCTCGGCGCTGCTGTTTACGCCGTGGCCGCTGGGTATCATGCTGGCTGCTCCTCACGCAGGAAGACTGGCCGATCGCTATCCGCCGGCGGTGATTTCAACGGTGGGCTTAGCCCTTTTTGCCCTGGGATTAACGCTGTTGGCGCTGCTTCCTGAGCATGCCCAAACATGGGATATCGGCGTGCGCAGCCTGATCTGCGGGATAGGATTTGGCTGTTTCCAAAGCCCTAACAACCGTGAAATGCTGGCAAATGCCTCGCGGGAGCAGAGCGGCTACGCCTCCGGCGTGCTTGCTATTATGCGCACCTTTGGTCAGTGCCTGGGCGGTGCGTTAGTGGGCATCATCCTGGCACTCTTTGCGCCAGTCACTCGCCAGGCGGCGGGCGCGGTTCATCTGAGCCTGTGGATTGCCGTGCTGGCAACCGGACTGGCGCTCCTGTTTAGCCTAAGCCGCATACGAAACCGACCTGATTGATGACTTTTGCGCCGCTTACCCCCAGACATTTTTACGTAGCCATGCTAAGTGCGATACACTTTGTAAATCGGTCTTACAGTTAAAGAAATTATGCGCCTGATTATATCTTCCCTGCTCATGGCAGTTGGCCTGTTAAGCGGATTCGTCCAGGCTGCGCCTGCGCGTCCCGCTGCAGCTGATATCCGTAATAGCGGTTTCGTCTACTGCGTGAATGGCCAGGCCAGCACGTTCAATCCGCAAAAAGCGAGCAGCGGCCTGATTGTAGATACCCTGGCGGCCCAGCTCTACGATCGCCTGCTGGATGTAGACCCTTATACTTATCGCCTGGTACCCGAGCTGGCTGAAAGCTGGGAGGTGCTGGATAACGGTGCAACCTATCGTTTCCGCCTGCGCAGCAACGTCGCCTTCCAGAAAACACCGTGGTTTACGCCGGGGCGGGCGCTTAACGCCGACGACGTAGTGTTTAGCTTTCAGCGTATTTTCGATCGCCATCATCCGTGGCATAACGTCAACGGTAGCAGCTTCCCCTACTTTGACAGCCTACAGTTTGCCGATGCTGTCGAAAGCGTGCGCAAGCTGGACAGCCGCACGGTGGAGTTTCGCCTGAAAAAGCCGGACGCCTCATTTTTATGGCATCTGGCAACGCATTATGCCTCGGTGATGTCCGCCGAATATGCTAACCAGCTGGCCAGGCGCGATCGGCAGGAGCTGCTGGATCGCCAACCGGTGGGAACCGGGCCGTTCCAGCTCGCAGAGTATCGCGCCGGCCAGTATATCCGCCTGCAGCGCCACGCTAATTTCTGGCGTGGCCAGCCGCTGATGCCGCAGGTGGTAGTCGATCTCGGTTCCGGCGGAACCGGACGGCTATCGAAGCTGCTGACCGGCGAGTGCGACGTGCTGGCCTGGCCTGCCGCGAGCCAGCTGACCATTTTACGGGACGATCCGCGCCTGCGCCTGACCCTGCGTCCGGGAATGAACATCGCCTATCTGGCGTTTAATACTGATAAAGCGCCGCTGAATAATCCCGCCGTGCGTCATGCGCTGGCGCTGGCGATCAATAACCAGCGCCTGATGCAGTCGATCTACTACGGCACGGCAGAGACCGCCGCCTCGATCTTGCCCCGCGCCTCCTGGGCCTACGACAGTGAAGCGAAGATCACCGAGTACAATCCGACAAAAGCCAAACAGCAGCTGGCCGCGCTGGGGCTGGAGAATATGACTTTGCAGCTGTGGGTGCCCACCAGCTCGCAGGCATGGAACCCCAGTCCGCTGAAAACCGCCGAACTTATTCAGGCCGATATGGCTCAGGTGGGTGTTAAGGTGGTGATTGTCCCCGTCGAGGGGCGTTTTCAGGAAGCCAGGCTGATGGATATGAATCACGACTTGACCCTCTCAGGCTGGTCAACGGACAGTAACGATCCCGATAGCTTCTTCCGTCCGTTGCTGAGCTGCGCCGCCATTGAGTCGCAGACCAACTTCGCTCACTGGTGCCACCGGGAGTTTGATACCCTATTGCGAAAAGCGCTGACCTCCCAGCAGCTGGCGTCGCGCATCGAAGCCTATGATGAGGCGCAGGCGATCCTCGCCCGGGAGCTGCCGGTGCTGCCGCTGGCCTCCTCTCTGCGCCTGCAGGCCTACCGCTACGATATCAAAGGCCTCGTGCTGAGTCCGTTTGGCAACGCCTCGTTTGCCGGCGTCTCGCGCGAACCTGAAAAAGAAGAGGTGAAGCAACCATGATTATCTTTACGCTGCGCCGCCTGCTTCTGCTGCTGGTTACGCTCTTTCTGCTGACCTTTGTCGGCTTCAGCCTGAGCTACTTTACCCCTCACGCGCCGCTGCAAGGGGCATCTCTGTGGAACGCCTGGCTCTTCTGGTTCAAGGGGGTGCTGCACTGGGATTTTGGCGTCTCCAGCATCAACGGCCAGCTGATCTCCGAGCAGCTGAAAGAGGTCTTCCCAGCCACTATGGAACTGTGTATTCTCGCCTTCGGTTTTGCGCTGGTGGTGGGTATTCCGGTCGGCATGATGGCCGGGATTATGCGCGGCAAATGGCAGGATAAGCTGATTAGCGCCCTGGCCCTGATTGGCTTCTCTATTCCTATCTTCTGGCTGGCCCTGCTGCTTACCCTCTTCTTCTCGCTGACGCTGGGCTGGCTGCCGGTATCGGGCCGCTTCGATCTGCTCTATGAGGTAAAAACGGTTACCGGCTTTGCGCTGATTGACGCCTGGCTGTCAGAGTCAATATGGCGTGAGGAGATGATCGTCAGCGCGCTGCGACATATGGTATTACCGGTGCTGACCCTGGCGGTTGCGCCCACCACCGAGGTGATCCGCCTGATGCGCCTCAGCACCATTGAAGTGTTTGACCAGAACTACATCAAGGCCGCCGCTACGCGCGGACTGTCGCGGCTGACCATCCTGCGCCGCCACGTGCTGCACAACGCCCTGCCGCCGGTGATCCCACGCCTTGGCTTACAGTTCTCCACCATGCTGACGCTGGCGATGATCACCGAGATGGTGTTTAGCTGGCCAGGCCTGGGACGCTGGATCATCAACGCCATCCGCCAGCAGGACTATGCCGCCATCTCCGCTGGGGTGATGGTGATCGGCGCGCTGGTGATTATTGTTAACGTCATCTCTGACATTCTGGGCGCGCTGGCGAACCCTTTGAAACATAAGGAATGGTATGCCCTCCGATAATGTCTATAACGAGAAGCAAACCCCCGGTGCGCTGCGCACGGTGTGGCGCAATTTCTATGGCGACACTACCGCCATGGTTGGCCTGTACGGCTGCGCCGGACTGGTGCTACTGTGCCTGTTTGGCCGCTGGTTTGCGCCCTACGGCATCGATCAGCAGTTCCTCGGCTACCAGCTGCTGCCGCCTTCATGGTCACGCTACGGGGACGTCTCCTTTTTCCTCGGTACGGATGACCTGGGACGCGACGTGCTCAGCCGCCTGCTTAGCGGCGCAGCGCCGACGGTGGGCGGTGCGTTTGTTGTTACCCTGGCGGCGACACTCTGCGGCCTGGTGCTGGGCGTCGTAGCCGGGGCAACGCACGGCCTGCGTTCGGCGGTGCTGAACCATGTGCTTGATACGCTGCTGTCCATTCCCTCCCTGCTGCTGGCAATCATTGTAGTGGCCTTTGCCGGGCCGCATCTCTCTCATGCCATGTTTGCCGTCTGGCTGGCGCTGCTGCCGAGAATGGTACGATCGGTCTACAGTATGGTGCATGACGAGCTGGAGAAGGAGTATGTGGTTGCTGCCCGGCTGGATGGCGCTACAACGCTCAATATTTTATGGTTTGCGGTGCTGCCAAACATGACGGCAGGCCTTGTTACTGAGATCACCCGGGCGCTGTCGATGGCAATCCTCGACATTGCCGCGCTGGGCTTTCTCGATCTTGGCGCGCAGCTGCCCTCTCCGGAGTGGGGAGCAATGCTGGGCGACGCGCTGGAGCTAATCTACGTCGCGCCCTGGACGGTAATGCTGCCAGGGGCGTCGATCATGGTAAGCGTTTTACTGGTTAACCTGCTGGGCGACGGGATCCGCCGTGCGGTCAATGCGGGGGTGGAATAGTGCCGCTACTTGATATTCGTAACCTGACCATTGAGGTCAAGACCGGCGAAGGCTGGGTCAGGGCCGTCGATCGCGTCACGCTCACCCTTGCGGAAGGCGAAATCCGCGGTCTGGTGGGCGAATCTGGATCGGGAAAAAGCCTGATAGCTAAAGCAATCTGCGGCGTCACCAAAGATAACTGGCGGGTCACCGCAGACCGAATGCGCTTCGACGATGTCGATCTGATGCGCCTCTCAGCGCGTGAGCGGCGGAAAATTCTCGGCCATAACGTGTCGATGATTTTCCAGGAGCCGCAGTCCTGTCTCGATCCTTCTGAGCGCATCGGCAAACAGCTGATGCAGAACATCCCCGCCTGGACTTATAAAGGCCGCTGGTGGCAGCGCATGGGCTGGCGGAAACGTCGCGCCATTGAGCTGCTGCACCGGGTGGGCATCCGCGATCATAAAGATGCGATGCGCAGCTTTCCCTACGAGCTGACGGACGGCGAGTGCCAGAAGGTGATGATTGCCATTGCGCTGGCGAACCAGCCGCGCCTGCTGATCGCCGATGAGCCAACCAATGCCATGGAGCCGACCACCCAGGCGCAAATTTTCCGCCTGCTAACCCGGCTCAACCAGAACAACAACACCACCATTATTCTCATCAGCCACGATCTGCAAATGCTAAGCCAGTGGGCAGACCGAATTAACGTGATGTACTGCGGCCAGACCGTGGAGACCGCACCGAGTGAGGAGCTGATCGCCACGCCGCATCACCCCTATACCCAGGCGCTGATCCGCGCTATTCCGGACTTTGGCAGTGCGATGCCGCATAAAAGCCGCCTGAACACGCTGCCGGGGGCGATCCCGCTGCTGGAGCATCTACCGATTGGCTGCCGTCTTGGGCCGCGCTGCCCTTACGCCCAGCGCAAATGCATCGAGCGCCCCCTGCTGGCAGGGCCAAAAAATCACCTCTATGCCTGTCATTTTCCACTGAATATGGAGAGGGAGTGAGATGATCGATACTCTGCTGGAAGTGCGTAATTTGAGTAAAACATTTCGCTACCGCACCGGCTGGTTCCATCGCCAGACGGTGGAGGCGGTCAAACCCCTGAGCTTTACCCTGCGGGAGAAGCAGACGCTGGCGATCATCGGTGAGAACGGCTCCGGTAAATCGACGCTGGCGAAGATGCTGGCGGGCATGATCGAGCCGACCACCGGCGAGCTGCTGATTGACGATAGTCCCCTGCGCTACGGCGACTACTCGTTTCGCAGCCAGCGCATCCGCATGATTTTCCAGGATCCCTCGACGTCGCTCAACCCGCGCCAACGTATCTCGCAGATCCTCGACTTTCCGCTGCGTCTGAATACCGACCTGGATCCTGAGGCACGACGACAGCGGGTGATTGAGACGTTGCGTATGGTCGGGCTGCTGCCGGATCACGTTAGCTACTATCCGCACATGCTTGCCCCCGGCCAGAAACAGCGTCTGGGGCTGGCTCGGGCGCTGATCCTGCGCCCGAAGGTGATCGTGGCGGATGAAGCCCTGGCGTCGCTGGATATGTCGATGCGTTCGCAATTAATTAACCTGATGCTGGAATTGCAGGAGAAACAGGGTATCTCTTATATCTACGTAACTCAGCATATCGGTATGATGAAACACATTAGCGACCAGGTCATCGTGATGCACCAGGGCGAAGTGGTTGAACGCGGCAGCACCGCCGAAGTGCTGGCCGCCCCGCTGCATGAGCTGACCCGTCGGCTTATAGCCAGCCATTTTGGCGAGGCGTTGACGGCCGATGCCTGGCGAAAAGACCGCTAGCGCCACTCTTTAGGGTGGTCGGATTAACACATATGGCGACACGTGCTATCATCGCCGCGTTTTAACGACGCTCGCTGCTTTCGATGACGAGCGCCACAACAATGAATATAAGGATTAGAACTATGGGTTTTCTTTCCGGTAAGCGCATTCTGGTAACTGGCGTTGCCAGCAAACTCTCCATCGCATACGGCATTGCACAGGCTATGCATCGCGAAGGCGCAGAGCTGGCATTCACCTACCAGAACGACAAGCTGAAAGGCCGTGTTGAAGAGTTTGCCGCGCAGCTGGGTTCCAGCATCGTTCTGGAATGTGACGTTGCTAAAGACGAAAGCATCGACGGCCTGTTCGCTGAGCTGGCAAAAAGCTGGCCGAAATTCGACGGCTTCGTGCACTCTATCGGTTTCGCACCGGGCGACCAGCTGGACGGCGACTACGTTAACGCCGTAACCCGTGAAGGCTTTAAAATTGCCCACGACATCAGCTCCTATAGCTTTGTTGCTCTGGCAAAAGCGTGCCGTGCGATGCTGAACCCGGACTCTGCTCTGCTGACCCTCTCCTATCTGGGTGCCGAGCGTGCTATTCCGAACTACAACGTAATGGGTCTGGCAAAAGCCTCTCTGGAAGCTAACGTGCGCTATATGGCGAACGCGATGGGTCCGGAAGGCGTGCGCGTGAACGGCATCTCTGCCGGTCCGATCCGTACCCTGGCCGCATCCGGGATCAAAGACTTCCGTAAAATGCTGGCCCACTGCGAAGCGGTCACCCCGATCCGTCGCACCGTTACCATCGAAGACGTGGGTAACACCGCGGCATTCCTCTGCTCTAACCTCTCCGGCGGTATCTCCGGTGAAGTGGTTCACGTTGACGGTGGTTTCAGCATCGCTGCGATGAACGAACTGGAACTGAAATAAGCGTTCCCTTCCCCTCCCGTTCGGGAGGGGTCTTCCTGACTGTTTATGCTTTTCTGCTATTTATTATCACCTAACAATATTTTTCCCTCCCCAAGCGTTACGCCAGGATATTGATCGCCATTTTGAGATCAAGGAAAGCCCATGGAACAACGCCGTTTTTCCGGCAAAGGCCACTGGTATCATGAGACCCAGTCGAGTACCGGCCAGGCACAAGCGCTACCGTTAGTTCCCGAAGCCGCCACCGTCACCGATCGTTTTTTACTGGATCTTGTGCTGCCTGAGGATGTCATCGCTCCCTGTCAAGGCTGGTTAGATCCTGCCCGTACGCTTTACGACAGGCTCTTCCCCCGCAGCGTCAACGTCAGCCGCCTGCGCACCTTCAGCGCCTACGATCGCCTGAGCACGGCGTTGACGGTGGCCCAGGTTTACGGCGTTCAGCGCCTGTGCAATCACTATGCTGCCCGTCTCGCACCGCTGCCCGGCCCGGACTCCTCCCGGGAAAGCAACCGCCGCCTGGCGCAGATCACCCAGTACGCCAGGCAGCTCGCCAGCTCGCCGGAGGTGATTGATGCCCGGGCGCGAGAACAGCTTGACGAGGTGGGGCTGACCCCCTGGGACATCGTGCTGATGGATCAGATTATCGGTTTTATTGGCTTTCAGGCGCGGGTCATTGCAGCGTTTCAGGCCTTGCTCGGCCAGCCCGTACGCTGGTTACCCGGCATGGAGATGCAGCAGGATGCTGCCGCCGAACCTTTCAGCACGCAGGAGAGTTGCTGGACGCCGGGCCTCGACAGCGTTGAGCTGCGCCTCGCCAGTGCGCCCCAGCTGGAAGCGCTGGCCCAGTGGCAACCGCTTCCAGCCCTGCGGGTGCTGACCCCGGTGCTGGCCCATGAGTACCCTCTGCTCAACCCGCTGGGAGAAATTGTACAGAGCGATCTCTGCGACGCGCTCGATGCCTCGCTGGTCGATCTGGTGGCCCTGCTGACGGCACGGATTAACGGCAGCCTGGATTGCTTTAATACCCGGGCTACGACTGCCGAACCAGGGACGCCGATCGCATCGTTGCGCAGCGGCGAGCAGGCATTAAATACGTGGAGCCAGGCGGATCCCCGGGCACGCGCGGTTATCCAGGCCGTGCAGCTGTTAACCCGGGCGGCTGACAGATTTAGCGCCGCCCAGCTTACTCCCCTCGTTGAGCAGGGGCTTTCCCCGCAGCAGGCCATTAATCTGCTGGCGTGGAGCGGGCTGTGCGGCTGGTTGAATCGTCTTAAAATCGCGCTGGGTGACACGCATTAGCGCGAAACAGCGCTTGCTGCGACACTCAGAATCGCGTAAAACTGTCAGCCGCTCTAATGGCCACGAAAATATAAAATTATGTTCCAGGACAACCCGCTGCTAGCGCAGCTTAAACAGCAACTGCATTCCCAAACGCCGCGTGCGGAAGGCGTCGTCAAAGGCACTGAAAAAGGCTTTGGCTTCCTTGAAGTGGACGGACAGAAAAGCTATTTCATTCCGCCGCCGCAGATGAAAAAGGTAATGCATGGCGACCGCGTGATCGCCGTGATCCATAGTGAAAAAGAGCGTGAATCCGCCGAGCCAGAAGAGCTTGTCGAGCCGTTTCTGACGCGCTTTGTTGGTAAAGTACACAGAAAAGACGATCGTCTGTCTATCGTACCGGATC
This sequence comes from Pseudescherichia sp., assembly GCF_031987975.1. Classification (GTDB taxonomy): domain Bacteria; phylum Pseudomonadota; class Gammaproteobacteria; order Enterobacterales; family Enterobacteriaceae; genus Pseudescherichia. Next base: position 316,999 of record NZ_DALZYX010000001.1, read on the forward strand.
ATCCGTTGCTGAAAGAGGCCATTCCCTGCCGGGCCATGCGCGGCGTGGAGCATGATTTTAAAGAGGGCGACTGGGCGGTAGCCGAAATGCGTCGCCATCCGCTGAAGGGCGACCGCGGCTTTTACGCCGAGCTGACGCAGTTTATCACCTTCGGTGATGACCACTTCGTGCCGTGGTGGGTGACCCTTGCCCGCCACAATCTGGAAAAAGAGGCGCCGAATGGCGTAGCTACCGAGATGCTGGATGAGGGTCTTGAGCGAGTCGATCTGACCGCGCTGGACTTTGTTACCATCGACAGCGCCAGCACCGAAGATATGGATGACGCCCTGTTTGTGGAAGCGTTAGCTGACGATAAGCTGCAGCTGACCGTGGCCATTGCCGATCCTACCGCGTGGATCGCCGAGGGCAGCAAGCTGGACGACATTGCCAAAGTGCGCGCTTTCACCAACTATCTGCCGGGCTTTAACATCCCGATGCTGCCCCGTGAGCTGTCAGACGATCTCTGCTCCCTGCGTGCTCAGGAAGTGCGTCCCGTGCTGGCCTGCCGCATGACTATTGCCGCCGACGGCACTATTGAAGAGGATATCACCTTCTTTGCGGCGACTATCGAATCGAAAGCCAAGCTGGTTTACGACGAGGTCTCCGACTGGCTGGAAGGCAAAGCAGGCTGGCAGCCACCGTCTGAGGCAATTGCCAACCAAATTCGTCTTTTGCACCGCGTCTGCCTGAGCCGCAGCGAGTGGCGTACCCAGCATGCGCTGGTGTTTAAGGATCGCCCGGACTATCGCTTTGTGCTGGGCGAAAAAGGCGAAGTGCAGGATATCGTGGCCGAGCCGCGTCGAATTGCTAACCGCATCGTGGAGGAGTCAATGATCTCCGCCAACATCTGTGCGGCGCGCGTTCTGCGTGACAAGCTTGGTTTCGGCATCTACAACATACACCTTGGGATCGATCCGGCGAACGGCGAAGCGCTGGCCGCGCTGTTAAAGACCCACGGCATGCATGTCGATGCCGAAGAAGTGCTGACCCTCGAAGGCTTCTGCAAACTGCGCCGGGAACTCGACGCGCAGCCTTCGGGCTTCCTCGACAGCCGCATCCGCCGCTTCCAGTCCTTTGCCGAAATCAGCACCGAGCCGGGTCCTCACTTCGGCCTTGGCCTCGATGCCTATGCGACCTGGACTTCGCCTATTCGTAAATATGGCGATATGATCAACCATCGCCTGCTGAAAGCGATTATCAAAAACGAAACCGTTGCCCGTCCCCAGGATGAGTCTACGCTGCAGATGGCCGAGCGCCGCCGCCTTAATCGTATGGCCGAGCGTGACGTCGGTGACTGGCTGTACGCCCGTTTCCTGAAGGATAAAGCCGGGACCGATACTCGCTTTGCCGCTGAGATTATTGATATCAGCCGCGGGGGTATGCGCGTGCGCCTGGTAGACAACGGCGCGGTCGCGTTTATTCCGGCTCCGTTCCTGCACGCCGTGCGTGATGAGATGGTTTGTAGCCAGGAGAACGGTACGGTAACGATCAAAGGCGAAACCGTGTATAAAGTTAGCGATGTGATTGATGTCACTATCGCTGAGGTCCGCATGGAGACGCGCAGCGTTATTGCCCGCCCGCTGGCCTGATACTCTCCCTGCTCTGTCGGCCTCGTGATTAACGAGGCCGATTGCATTATGCCTTTCCCTTCATGTAATAAATATTCATTAATTCTGCTTTTTCGCTTTAGAAGAAATATTATAATATCGCCTGCAAAAACAGCATGTTCAGGTGTTTAACATGCGGCTTGATAAACCTTGAAAATGTGAAACCGTAGCGCGTTGAGTGGGACAGGAGGATGCATGAAAGAGGATTTGGATCATAGTGTGCTGTTTCGCTATTTGGGTTCAAGTAGCCCATTCTGGCGACTCTCAGCCGACAGCAATACGCTACAGCTTGCCGCAAGTGAAAACGCCGAAACAAGCCAGACGATAACGCTTAACGATGAGCAGGCCGAGCAGATCAGGGCCATGACGGTGATCACTTCCAGCGTGACCACTACCCTACCCCTGTTTGGTAGCGACGTGTACCTGCACCTGGTTGGCCGAAAAATCAGTAATACAGAGTGGGCGGGCACCGCCTCCTCCTGGAACGATACCTCGTCCGTAACCCGGGATAGAGGTCAGGGCTTCTCTTTTGCTGAACAGGTGGTCTCTGAAGCCCACTCGGTGATTGTTATTCTCGATCGCCATGGCAATATTCAGCGCTTTAACCGGCTATGCGAAGAGTATACCGGTATGCGCGAGAAAGAGGTTATTGGCCAGAACGTTTTCACGCTATTCATGAGCCGCAAAGAGGCCGTCGCGTCACAACGCAATATTGATAATTTTTTTCTTAGCGGTAGCGCGTACGAAGCTGAACGCTGGATTAAAACCCGCAAGGGACAACGGCTGTTTCTGTTTCGCAATAAATTTGTTCACAGCGGCAGCGGAAAAAACGAAATATTTCTTATCTGCTCCGGGACCGATATTACCGAAGAGCGCCGCGCCCAGGAGCGCCTGCGCGTGTTGGCAAATACCGACACCGTAACCGGCCTGCCTAACCGCAATGCTATTAATGAGCTTGTAAGCGACGCCATTGCGAAACGAGGCGACAGCCAGGTAGGTATTGTCTATCTCGATCTCGATAACTTTAAAAAGGTAAACGACGCCTACGGCCATATGTTTGGCGATCAGCTGTTGCAGGCGGTTGCGCTGGCCATTTTAAGCTGTCTGGAGGAAGGCCAGGTGCTGGCAAGGCTGGGCGGCGACGAATTTATCGTACTGGCGACCAAAACGTCGCAGGGTGCGCTGGAGGCCATGGCATCCAGAATCTTGACTCGCCTGCGCCAGCCCTTCCGTATTGGGCTTATCGAGGTCTACTCGGGATGCTCGCTGGGCATTTCGCTGGCTCCCCAGCACGGTAAAGATCGTGAGAGCGTGATCCGCAATGCCGATACCGCCATGTACACGGCTAAAGAGAGCGGTAGGGGTAAGTTTTGCGTGTTTACCCCCGAGATGAACCAGCGCGTCTTTGAGTACCTGTGGCTGGACACCAACCTGCGCAAGGCGCTGGATGATAACCAGCTGGTAATCTACTATCAGCCCAAAGTGACCTGGCGCGGTGAGATACGCAGCCTGGAGGCGCTCGTACGCTGGCAGTCACCGGAGCGTGGTCTTCTCGCCCCTACCGAGTTTATCTCCTATGCCGAGGAATCCGGTCTAATCGTCCCTCTGGGGCGCTGGATCATGCTCGACGTGTTGCAGCAGGTCGCCAAATGGCGTGATAAGGGGTTAAACATGCGCGTGGCGGTAAACCTCTCCGCGCGCCAGCTGGCGGACCAGACTCTCTGCAGCGATCTCAAACAGGCGCTTAAGGATCTGCATTTTGAATACAGCCCAATCGACGTTGAACTCACCGAAAGCTGCCTGATAGAAAACGAGGAGCTATCCCTGTCGGTGATCGAGCAGTTCAGCGCCCTGGGCGCGCAGGTGCATCTTGATGACTTTGGCACCGGCTACTCATCGCTGTCACAGCTGGCACGCATCCCCATTGACGCCATCAAACTCGATCAGTCTTTTGTTCGCGATGTGCATAAGCAGTCGGTTTCGCAGTCGCTGGTAAGGGCCATTGTCGCCGTGGCGCAGGCGCTAAATTTGCAGGTGATTGCCGAGGGCGTCGAGAGCGCCAAAGAGGACGCCTTTCTGACGAAAAACGGCGTCAATGAACGCCAGGGATTTCTTTTTGCCAAGCCCATGCCCGCGGCTGCCTTTGAGCGTTGGTATAAGCGTTATCAGACGCGAAAAATGCGCTAGCCATCAATTTATTTCGGTTGCTTATGCTTTTTTGAGATTTATTTTTTTCTCCTTCTCTTTTTACACTATTTTTTGCATCATGAAATTTATTACCATTTCAATCAGGAGTGACATGATGGCTGACATCGACGCAAAGCAACTGGCAGGACGCATTGATACCGTGCTCGATATTCTGGTTGCGGGTGATTACCACTCTGCCATTCATAATCTTGAAATTCTTAAGGCAGAGCTTCTGGCAATGAACGATGCAGAGCAGGCGCAAGGGCAAAATTCGCCTAAGACGCCATGGGAAATTTAATCGCAATGAATTCCCGACAACAAATTATTTTACAGATGGTGATCGATAAGGGCCGGGTTAGCGTAACCGATCTGGCGAAAACAACCGGCGTTTCTGAAGTTACCATCCGCCAGGATCTCAATACGCTGGAGAAGCAGAGTTATTTGCGCCGTACACACGGCTATGCCGTGCCGCTGGAAAGCGACGACGTAGAAACACGGATGCTCAATAATTTCGCCCTTAAGCGCGAGCTGGCAGAATTTGCTGCCTCTATGGTCGAGCCGGGTGAAACCATATTTATTGAAAACGGCAGCAGCAATGCGCTACTGGCGCGTACCCTTGCCGAGCAGAAAGATATCACCATTATTACGGTGAGCAGCTATATTGCTCATCTGCTGAAAGAAACGCCCTGTGAGGTGATCCTGCTCGGGGGCATCTACCAGAAAAAAAGCGAAAGCATGGTGGGGCCGCTGACGCGCCAGTATATTGCGCAGGTGCACTTCAGTAAGGCTTTTATCGGCATTGATGGCTGGCAGGCTGAGACCGGCTTTACCGGCCGGGATATGATGCGCGCCGACGTCGTGAACGCCGTGCTCGAAAAAGGCTGTGAGGCTATTATCCTGACCGACAGCTCCAAGTTTGGTGCGGTTCACCCCTACCCGCTTGGTCAGTACCATCCTTTTAACAGGGTGATCACCGATGACCGGCTTAATCCGGTCACGCAGCGCGAGCTGGAGCAGGCTGGCGTGCATGTTAATATTGTCAAATCTTCCCACACGCACTAACGCTTTTGAAGCCCACCGATGTGGGCTATCTCCCTCATCTATGAGACTTTTCTGACGTTCCAATTAAGACTTTTTACCTGTCTGGTTGACCAGCAAGAAGTAAAATTATGTTCAGCGATATAACAGGATGTAACTAACGCCCCGCTTGGTTTAAGCGTGGATATCGGTAACAACTGTGTAACATAATTTACGGAAAAAGACTTTAGTGTGTCATAACTGCACTATACTTAAAGAGATTTTTTTCCGTGGATCGAAATTTCAGGAGAAAGTATTATGATGTTATCAAGCAAAAAAGCAGCAACTGTCGTACTGGCTGTTACACTGGCAATGTCTCTGAGCGCATGTTCAAACTGGTCTAAACGCGACCGTAACACCGCTATCGGCGCGGGCGCCGGTGCAATCGGTGGCTCAGTCTTAACCGATGGCAGCACCCTGGGTACCCTGGGCGGCGCAGCGGTAGGCGGGATTATCGGTCACCAGGTCGATTAATTATACGACATAGCAGGTCTTTAAAAGAACGAATAAAGCGTTCTGGTAACGCCATAATACTTTCTTGCAGATCTGAATGACGCACTACAGACATAAGGCCACGGCAAACGCCGTGGCTTATTTATTTATGCTTAGCCACCCGCCAGCTTTACTTTCATTCCCTTAGCTTCCAGCAACGTTTTAAGCAGATCGCGCTTGTCGCCCTGAATTTCAATAACGCCCTCTTTTACCGATCCGCCGCACCCGCATTTTTTCTTCAGTTCGGCAGCCAGCTTATTTAGCGCTTCATCATCACCGTCAATGCCGGTGATCAGGCAGACGCCCTTACCTTTGCGCCCGCTGGTTTGCCGCTGAATACGCACGATACCGTCGCCTTTTGGCCGTTCTGGAGCCGCTTTTGGCTCGTCAATACGCCCGGTTTCGGTGGAGTAAACCAGACGGCTGTTGCTCTCTTTCATTACGCCCCCACGTTTAATGACGCGTTGATTGCGCTAAGCGTCTGGGCAGGATCGGCAGACTGGGTTACCGGACGGCCAATAACCATATAGTCCACCCCGGCCATCTGCGCCTGCTGAGGAGTCATGATCCGGCGCTGATCGCCCACCTCGCTGCCTTCAGGCCGGATCCCCGGCGTCACCAGCTTAAACTCATGCCCCAGCACGCTCTTAAAGCGCACCGCCTCTTGTGCAGAGCAGACGACGCCATCCAGGCCACACTGCTTCGTCAGTTGCGCCAGGCGTTCGGCGTGCTCGGCTGGCGTGCTGGTGATGCCCAGGTCAAGCAGATCGCTGGCTTCCATGCTGGTCAGAACCGTAACGGCAATCAGCAGCGGTGCGTCTTTACCAAACGGCACCAGTGCTTCACGGGCTGCGCTCATCATGCGCGCCCCACCGGAGGCGTGAACGTTGACCATCCAGACGCCAAGATCGGCTGCAGCGGCTACCGCATGAGCAGCGGTATTAGGAATGTCATGAAACTTCAGATCGAGAAACACGTCGAAGCCGCGCTGATGAAGATCGCGCACAAACTGCGGCCCAAAACGGGTAAACATCTCTTTGCCTACCTTCAGGCGGCAGTCGCCGGGATTAATGCGATCGACAAACTCCAGGGCGAGATCGCGGCTGGCATAGTCCAGGGCGACAACAACGGGAGAGTGGCACAGAGATGAGGAAGAAGCTGAAGCAGTAAACGTCATGACCAGACCTTCTTGTTGATGAGCACGCGCGGGCGCAAAAGGAATAAACGGGCAGCATTCTAACTGCGAGCGCGGAAAATTGACAGGGCGCATTTTTTCACTGGCAGACCTGATTAGGCTCGCTGCCGGAGATGATGTAATGACATTAAAGTATGTTGTAACTAAAAGGAGTGTTTTTTTAAATTACTGACCATCAAGGCCGCGAATAGGTTTCACCGTAGACCAGGCCCGGCAGGAAGGACAGTGCCAGTACATGGTGTAGGCCGTGAAGCCGCACTTTTGACAGCGGTAGCGTGGCTTGCTGCGGATTTGCTCTCCCACCATGTCACGCAGCGCCATCAGGCTCTCTTTCGCCCGTCCCTCTTCGGCATCGTGGAGGTGATAGTCCATCAGCTTATGGAAGACGCGCATCGTCGGATGACGCTGTAGCTGGCGGGTTACCGCCATCTGGGCCTGATCCTGCCCTTCACGCTGATCGATGATCTCTGCCAGCATCAAGTCGGCAGTTGCGCCAACGTTCTCTTCAACGCAACGGGTAAGAAACTCAGCCCACTCCGCATTTTTCCCCAGTTGGAGATAGCATGTCTGCAGCATCTCCAGTGTTTCGCTGACCAGCTCTTTATCCTGGTCGATCACCCGCAGCAGGCTCTCGACTGCTTTGGCGTAGTCGCCTTTGGCCATCAGCACCCGCCCCATCATTATGGAGATGCGCGGGCTGGTGCGATCGGCGGCGGCACCCTTTTTCAGCAGCGCCATGGCACGATCCATATCGTCGTTGCCCATCTGCTGCAGCGCAAGCTCGCAGTAAAAATGGGCAATTTCGCCGCGCTGTTTGTCTTTACCCAGTTTGACCAGCCGCTCGGCAACGTCGATTGCCTTTTGCCACTCGCTGGTCGCCTGGTAGATCTGCAGAAGCTGCTGCAGCGCCCCGATGCGAAAATCGGTTTCGTCCACCAGCTGGTTAAACATATCTTCGGCGCGATCGTACATACCCGCAGCCATATAGTCGCGGCCCAGCTGCTGAACCGCCAGCAGGCGCTGATCGTAAGAGAGGGAGGCGCTCTCCATCAGGGTTTGATGGATGCGTATGGCGCGATCCACCTCGCCCCGGGAGCGGAACAGGTTCCCCAGGGTAAGATGCGCCTCAACGGTGCCGGTATCCTCTTTCAGCATGTCGAGGAACAGATCCACCGCTTTGTCCTGTTGGTTACTGAGCAGGAAGTTGACGCCAGCCACGTAATCTCGTGACAGCCGGTTGGCCTCGTCCTGCTTTGTTTGTTGCGCACTTCTGCGGCCCATATACCAGCCGTAGGCGGCTGCTACAGGTAACAGCAGAAACAACAGCTCCAGCATAGCCTGTTATTCCTTGATGGCTGGAGTAGTAGCGGTCGTTGCCGTAACGCTATTCGTTGCAGGGGCAGTAGTGGCAGGCGCGATCTGCTGTTCGAGACGCTTAATCTTACGCTCAGCCCGCGACAGCGACACCCGTACGCGCAGCCAGAAAAGACCGCAGATCAGCCAGCCGATTGCAAAGCCCGCTGCGAACAGAACCGCCAGCAGCGTAGAGATACGATACTCTCCCTGCGCCAGCAGGAAATTGAACGTTACCTGTTGATCGTTTTGCGCACCCAGCGTGACGGAAACGACAAAGATTGCTAACACCAGTAAGAAAATGAGTAGATATTTCACATTACTTCCCGTTATGTGGCTTAGGGCGAATAAATTCTGTTCAACCTGCTGCATCCAGCCTTATAAACTACCATTTTCGCGCAGCAGACGAAATGGAAAACCGTGACATCCAGATGATGTAAGGCCAAAAAGCGGAAATTCAACGCTAAGTGGCCTTACTCATTTTTCTCTTCACGTTGGGCTATCTCTATGTCCTCTTTTACCGGCGGCGTTAGCGGCCCACAGAGGCGTTGCGCAAGCCAGGTCGCCAGGGTAACAAGAATACCGGAGATGAGCGTCGCCACCGCCAGATCCTGCGGCCAGTGCATGCCCAACAGCAGTCGGCTCCCCATCACCAGCACCGCCCATACCATGAGCGCAACGATGGTTACCGTCCGGCGGCGAGGCCATAGCAGGCCTACGCCCAACAGCGCCCAGCTGGCGGCAAACATGGTGTGGCCAGAGGGGAAGGCAAAACCGGTCTCTTTCTGCCAGTGCTGGCGTAAAAACTCAGGAACGTTGTCCTGCTCGGTAAGCTGCTCCTGAACCAGCGCGCCGCGCTCCTTACGCTTTAAAGTGTAGAACTCATCTACCGGAATTTGGTGAGTTTTTTCGAGCCAGACCACAAAGGGGCGTGGCTCCTGGGCCTGCGTTTTTACCCAGGATTTAACCCCCTGGCCAATAACAATCGCTCCACCGAGAATGGCAAACAGCATTAGCGCCGCCTTCAGACGAAAGCGTAGACACCACAGAAACCAGCCGCACAAAATCACGTGGGTAACGATCCCCCAGGGTTGGGTAACGGTTTCGGTGATCCAGTAGAGCATTTGAAGCCAGCCGCTGTGACCGCCGGGCTGCCAATGCCAGCCAAAGAGCCACACCAGCAGTGGCATGATCAGCAGAAGTCCTGTTCCAGCGGCAATCCGCCTTGCAATTGAGAGCATTTTCTTTCCCTTCCAATTAAGTGACACAATAATAACTGAAAAATAACAAGTTCGGCGGATTTGACGGATTTGTGCGCTTAATCTTTGTAAGCCACGGTGGCGATTAGTGAAGTGACGCGCCTTGTGGCAAAATGGGAGCAGAGAGAAAGCCTGAAGGCTACGGGCACAGAAAGTGCCAGCTTAATCTGGAGAATCACATGCAGCTTAAACGTGTGGCAGAAGCCAAACTGCCAACCCCCTGGGGCGACTTCCTGATGGTGGGATTTGAAGAACTGGCAACCGGACAGGATCACGTTGCCCTGGTTTATGGCGACATCTCTGGCCAGACGCCGGTGCTTGCCCGCGTCCATTCGGAGTGTTTGACCGGCGATGCCCTGTTCAGCCTGCGCTGCGACTGCGGTTTTCAGCTTGAGGCCGCCCTCTCCCACATCGCTGAAGAGGGTCGCGGCATCCTTCTGTATCATCGCCAGGAGGGGCGCAACATTGGTCTGCTGAATAAAATTCGCGCCTATGCGCTGCAGGACCAGGGCTTTGATACCGTTGAGGCCAACCACCAGCTGGGCTTTGCCGCTGACGAGCGTGACTTCACGCTGTGTGCGGACATGTTCAAGCTGTTGGGCGTGGATGAGGTGCGGCTGTTAACCAACAATCCGCGTAAGGTGGAGATCCTCACCGAGGCTGGAATTAATATCGTTGAGCGCGTGGCGCTGATTGTGGGACGTAACCCCAACAACGAGCACTACCTTGATACCAAAGCAGCTAAGATGGGTCATCTGCTGGGTTAATTGGCAGCGGGTAAACGCCGGGTGGCGGCATCCGCTTTACCCGGCCTATAGAACCCGTAGGCCGGGCATTGCTGACTTACAGCATATTACGGATCACATAGTGCAGGATGCCGTCGTTCTGATAGTAGGTAAGTTCGGTGCCGGTATCGATACGACAGCGGCAGTCAATAACCTCCTGGCTACCGTCCGCGCGGGTCAGGCGCACTGGAATAGTGGCTCCCGGTTTGAGCTGCGTCAGATTATCAACGTCGATCTTCTCTTCACCCGTCAGCCCCAGCGTTTTACGCGTCACGCCCTGAGGAAACTCAAGCGGCAGGATCCCCATCCCAATTAAGTTTGAGCGGTGAATACGCTCAAAGGACTCGGCAATGACGACGCGGATCCCCAGCAGGCGCGGCCCTTTAGCAGCCCAGTCACGGCTGGAGCCTGACCCATACTCTTTCCCGGCAATAACCGCCAGCGGCGTTCCCTCTTTCTGGTAACGCATGGCCGCATCGTAGATTGAGAGCACTTCGCTACCCGGCAGGTGCCGCGTCATTCCGCCCTCAACGCCCGGAACCATCTCGTTACGGATACGGATGTTTGCGAAAGTACCGCGCATCATCACTTCGTGGTTACCCCGACGTGACCCGTAGGAGTTGAAGTCCCGACGCTCGACGCCGTGACCCTGCAGATAGCGCCCGGCAGGGCTGTCGGGCTTGATGCTGCCCGCCGGCGAGATGTGGTCGGTGGTGACGGAGTCACCGAGCATCGCCAGGATCCGCGCCCCGTGAATATCCTCTACCGGCTTCGGCGTCGCCAGCATCTCATCAAAGAACGGCGACAGGCGGATGTAGGTCGAGTCATTCTGCCAGCCATAGGTGTCGGAATGCTCTACCTGGATCGACTTCCACTCGTCAGTGCCTTCGAATACTTCGGCATACTCTTTGCGGAACATGTCGGTAGAGACATGCTCGACGGCCCGGGCAATCTCACTGCCCGAGGGCCAGATATCCTTCAGGTAGACCGGATCGCCCTTCCGGTCATTGCCGATGGGATCGGTAGCCAGGTTGATATTCATATTCCCCGCCAGGGCATAGGCCACCACCAGCGGCGGCGATGCCAGCCAGTTGGTCTTAACCAGCGGATGAATACGCCCCTCAAAGTTTCGGTTACCGGAAAGCACTGCCCCCACGGTCAAATCGCCCTTCTTGATTGCCTGCTCGATAGGATCGGGCAGTGGACCAGAGTTACCGATACAGGTAGTGCAGCCGTAGCCCACCAGGTTGAAGCCCAGCTCATCCAGCCAGGGAGTAAGTCTGGCCTGGGCGAGATAGTCAGAGACCACCTTCGAGCCGGGTGCCAGGGAGGCTTTTACCCACGGCTGGCGTTTCAGCCCAAGCTCCACGGCTTTTTTCGCCAGCAGCCCCGCGGCCATTAGCACGCTTGGGTTGGAGGTGTTGGTGCAGGAGGTAATGGCCGCGATGACCACCGCACCGTCCGGCAGCTGATATTGATGCCCGTTCAGGGTATACTCTACCGCCTGCCGATCTTTCTGGGCATGGTTCAGCTCAAGCTCTGAGCTGGCGGCAAACGCCTTCGGTACTTCACTAAGCAGAACGCGATCTTGAGGTCGTTTTGGTCCGGCTACGCTTGCCTCTACGTCAGCCATATTCAGTTCGAGGGTGCTGGTAAAGACTGGCTCATCCCCCGGATTACGCCACATTCCCTGCGCTTTGGTATAGGACTCTACCAGAGCCACCTGCTCTTCGCTGCGTCCGCTCAGGCGCATGTAGTTGAGGGTAACATCATCGATAGGGAAAAAGCCGCAGGTTGCACCGTACTCCGGCGCCATGTTGGCGATGGTTGCGCGATCCGCCAGCGGGAGATGATCGAGACCGTCGCCGTAAAATTCGACGAATTTACCCACTACACCATGCTTACGCAGCATTTGGGTTACGGTCAGCACCAGGTCGGTAGCGGTGATCCCTTCGTTTAGCTTACCGGTGAGCTTGAAGCCGACAACGTCAGGAATAAGCATGGATACCGGCTGGCCCAGCATTGCTGCCTCGGCCTCAATGCCACCCACACCCCAGCCCAGTACGCCGAGGCCGTTAATCATGGTGGTGTGGGAGTCGGTGCCCACCAGCGTATCCGGATAGGCGACCCACTCCTTATCCTGTAGCTCGCTCCAGACCGCCTTCCCCAAATATTCAAGGTTTACCTGATGGCAAATACCCGTTCCCGGCGGCACTACGCTGAAGCGGCTGAAAGCCTGCTGGCCCCAGCGCAGAAACTGGTAGCGCTCGTGGTTACGCTCCATCTCCAGACGGACGTTCTCTTCAAAAGCGTCATCATCGCCAAAGTGATCCACGGTAACGGAGTGGTCGATCACCAGATCGACGGGAGAGAGCGGGTTAACTTTTGCGGTATCGCCGCCGAGGCGTTTAACCGCTTCACGCATGGCGGCCAGGTCAACCACGGCCGGCACGCCGGTGAAGTCCTGCATCAGCACCCTTGCCGGGCGATAGGCAATCTCACGGTCGGCGTGGGCAGACTGCAACCACCCGGCCAGAGCACGAATATCTTCTTCGGTAACGGAATCCTCATCCTGCCAGCGCAGGAGGTTCTCCAGCAATACTTTAAGTGACTTGGGTAAACGGGAAATATCCCCAAGCGCCTTTGCGGCCAGCGGCAGACTGTAATAGTGCCAGGTTTTGTTCTCTGCCTGCAACGTGTCCTTACTGGCTTCGCGTAGGGTAGACGACATAAGCTCCTCCTAATACAGAGTATCGATACCCTGACTGGTATCAGGGTCTGTATTAAAGATAACACAAACATGTCGTAACGTTTTGATAACAACCCAAATCGCTAAATTCCGTCCGTTTCTGGGCGGTAGATAGCAAAAAACCTCGCCAGGGCGAGGTTTCAAACGGACTGCATTGACGCTATTTTTTTGGCTTATCGTCAGCGAAAGAGTCAATAAACGCTTTCTGTGCCGCCGTCAGTTGCCAGCTGGCCGGGATCTTCACCGCCGTCTCGCGTTCACCCTGACGAGCATGTTTAGGGGACCGGCAGTGGTCTTGAACCGGATTTAACTGCTCGGTAGTTGCCATAGGCTTAACCCCAGAATTTCCAGATAATCAGCGCCACAATCGCCCAGAAGAAGGCCGAACCCAGAAATACCGCCAGCCATGCTTTACGCTTCAGCGCCGGATCCCTTTGCGATTCTTCACTTCCTGCAGGCATTGCTAACCTCACACAATCGACATCGCTTATCATATTGACACCGAACAATAGGTTTAAGTAATCATCAGATAGGACAAATCCTAAAGAAACTTTAGCCTAAAATCCAGCGAATTTACGAATCATTTCGAGTGAAATATTCGATGTTATGATCGCGAAGAGACTATTGTAGAAGGTAATTTGCGCTGCGCCACGTTAGCGACTACTTTTGTCGCCCTGCTATTATTTTTCCGGCAGCTTAATGTCGTGGAACATCGCTTCGATATCTTCGTTCGAACGCAGAGCGACGGCGGTATCCACAACATCACGGGTAAGATGCGGCGCAAAGCGCTGAATAAAGTCATACATGTAGCTGCGTAAGAACGTGCTGCGGCGGAAACCGATTTTGGTGGTGCTGTGGCTAAATACGCCTTGCGCATCCAGCTTAACCAGATCGGGATCGGAGATGGGATCCACCGCCATGCTGGCAATCACTCCAACGCCCAAGCCGAGACGGACATAGGTTTTGATCACATCGGCATCGGTGGCGGTAAACACGATACGCGGCGTCAGCCCAGCACGGTTAAAGGCAGTATCCAGCTCGGATCGGCCAGTAAAGCCAAAGGTATAGGTGACCAGTGGATACTGCGCCAGCTCTTCAATGCTCACTGACTGCTTGCCTGCCAGCGGATGATCTGGGGTAACCACGATAGAGCGGTTCCAGTGGTAGCACGGCAGCATCACCAGATCGTCATAGAGATGCAGCGCTTCGGTGGCAATGGCAAAGTCAGCGTTGCCTTTGGAGACCGCTTCGGCAATCTGGGTCGGCGATCCCTGGTGCATATGCAGCGACACGCGCGGGTAGCGTTCAATAAAGCCTTTGATCACATTAGGCAGCGCATAGCGAGCCTGGGTATGGGTAGTGGCAACGTAAAGCGACCCTTTATCAGGCCACGTGTGCTCCCCGGCGACGGACTTTATGGCCTCCACCTTGGAGAGCACTTCCCGGGCGATGCGGATGATCTCCTGTCCGGCAGGGGTAACCTGAGTAAGATGTTTACCGCTGCGGGCAAAAATCTGGATCCCCAGTTCGTCCTCCAGCATACGCACCTGCTTACTGATCCCCGGCTGGGATGTGTAAAGCCCTTCGGCAGTAGAAGAGACGTTAAGGTTATGGTTGACCACCTCAACAATATAGCGAAGCTGCTGTAGTTTCATGACGGACCATCCGATTTTGCGCACACGGCATCGTTTAAGACGATTTAATAATAAGAGAGGAATTAGCTATAACCACTATATCATTTATATCTACAGTGTATAGATATGAACAAAAAATAATAATGTCGTTATAAGAAAGGGCCGGATAACCGGCCCTTCAGGAGGTAACAGCAGATTACTTTTTAGCTTCTACCCATTTGCCATCGATAAAGAAAGCGGACCAGCCAGTGGCCTTACCCTCTTTCTCAGAGGCAACGTACTGCTGCTTGGTCTTGCGGCTAAAGCGGACCATGGTCTTGTTTCCGGCAGGATCCTGCTGCGGCGCATCGGCCAGATAGCGCAGCTTCTCTGGCAGACGATCGCGGAAGCGATACAACTCCTCCACAAGCGGAGCACGGGTTTCACGCGATTTCGGGAAGGTGTTCGCCGCCAGGAAGACCCCGGCCGCACCGTCACGCAGCACGAAATAAGCATCTGACTTCTCGCATGGCAACTCCGGCAGCGGAACCGGATCTTCTTTCGGCGGTGCAACTTCGCCGTTACGCAGGATCTTACGCGTATTTTTACAGTCGTCGTTGGTGCAGGCCATGTATTTGCCGAAGCGCCCCATCTTCAGGTGCATCTCGGAACCACACTTCTCGCACTCCACAATCGGGCCGTCGTAACCCTTGATGCGGAACTCACCCTCTTCGATCTCGTACCCGTCACAGGTGGGGTTGTTACCGCACACGTGTAGCTTGCGTTTCGGATCGATCAGATAGCTGTCCATCGCCGTGCCGCACTTCACGCAGCGGCGTTTCGCACGCAGGGCGTTAGTTTCGGCATCATCACCCTCCAGCACGTTGAGAACTTCGTTCTCTGGCACCAGGTTGATGGTGGTTTTGCAGCGCTCTTTTGGTGGCAGCGCATAGCCTGAACAGCCCAGGAAGACGCCGGTGCTCGCCGTGCGGATCCCCATTTTTCGTCCGCAGGTCGGGCAGTCAATGCTGGTGAGCACCATCTGGTTCGGGCGCATGCCGCCCTCCTCCGGATCCTGCTCGGCTTTCTCTAGCTGCTTGGTAAAGTCGCTGAAGAAGTTGTCCAGCACGCCCTTCCATTCGGTTTCGTGATTCGCTACCTGGTCAAGGCTGTTTTCCATCTGCGCGGTGAAGTCGTAGTTCATCAGCTCGCGGAAGTTCTCTTCCAGACGATCGGTGACGATCTCCCCCATCTTCTCTGCGTAGAAGCGGCGGTTTTCAACCCGCACATAGCCGCGATCCTGAATAGTCGAGATGATCGACGCATAGGTAGATGGGCGACCAATGCCGCGTTTTTCCAGCTCTTTAACCAGCGAAGCTTCGCTAAAGCGCGCCGGCGGCTTGGTAAAGTGCTGCGCCGGCGTCAGCTCAATCAGCGACACCACGTCACCTTTATTGACCGGCGGCAGGGTGCGATCTTCATCGCCCTTGCGCAGCGCAGGCATCACCTTCGTCCAGCCGTCAAAGCGCAGCGTACGGCCACGCGCCTTCAGGCGGAACTCGCTTGCTTCCACGGTCAGCGTGGTGGAGTCGTACTGGGCCGGCGTCATCTGGCAGGCCACGAACTGCCGCCAGATCAGCTGATAGAGCTTCTGCGCGTCGTTTTCCATATCCTTTAGCGACTCGGCTACCACCGCCACGTCAGAAGGACGAATTGCTTCGTGCGCCTCCTGCGAGTTCTCTTTGCTGGTGTACTGGATCGCGCTCTCCGGCAGGTATTTCTTGCCAAAGTTTTCGGTAATATAGCTGCGAGCCATGTTCACCGCGTCCTGGCTCAGGTTAGTTGAGTCGGTACGCATATAGGTGATGTAGCCTGCCTCATAGAGACGCTGGGCCATCATCATGGTTTTCTTCACGCCAAAGCCGAGACGCGTGCTTGCCGCCTGCTGCAGCGTCGAGGTGATAAACGGCGCGCCCGGCTTGCTGCTGGTCGGCTTATCTTCCCGATCGGCTACGGTGTAGCGAGCTTTCTCCAGCAGGCTAACCGCCGACATAGTCTGCTCGCGGTTAACCGGACGGAACGGTTTGTCCTGCTGATGCGTCACCTGCAGCGCCAGCGAGTCACCGGCCGGGGTCGCGACGTTGGCGTCCACTTCCCAATACTCTTCCGGCACAAAGGCTTTGATTTCGCGCTCGCGCTCCACCACCAGCCGCACGGCAACGGACTGAACGCGTCCGGCAGAGAGGCCACGAGCGATCTTTTTCCACAGCAGCGGAGAGACCATGTAGCCAACAACGCGGTCCATAAAGCGGCGCGCCTGCTGGGCGTTAACGCGGTCGATATTCAGCTCACCCGGCTTTTCGAACGCCTGGCGGATGGCATTCTTGGTAATTTCGTTAAATACGACGCGGCTGTAGCGCGTCTCATCGCCCCCGATCACTTCCCGCAGGTGCCAGGCAATGGCTTCCCCTTCGCGGTCAAGGTCGGTTGCGAGATAGATATGATCGGCTTTTTCGGCCAGCGATTTCAGCTCAGAGACCACTTTCTCTTTGCCAGGGAGCACTTCATAGCGCGCATCCCAGCCGTGCCATGGGTCAACGCCCATACGATTGACAAGCGCGCCACGTTCATCCTTTTTGGGCTTTTTAGCCGTTTTGGTGGAGGCAGAGTCAGCGCTCTTTTTGGCGGCTGAGCCACTGGTCGGCAAATCGCGGATATGACCGACGCTGGACTTAACCACGTAGTCATTACCCAGATACTTATTGATCGTTTTGGCTTTTGCCGGGGACTCAACGATAACGAGAGCTTTACCCATATTCACCTTTACCTAATTTGATTCTTCCAGGAATACGCCGCACGTTGACTCACCATCCCCTGGCGACGTGCCTCAGATATAGCGGCGACGTCACTGGATATCAACCCCTTTTCATAACCAGCCGCTGAAATTCAGACTTCCAGGTGACTGAGTTAACAGGTTTTTCCGCGCCTGAGGGGATGAGAACGACGAACTTAAGGTCGAATGTCAAGCAAATCTGTTGCCAGATTGACGAAAGCGCACACTCTACCTGATAAAATTTGTTACGCAACTTTATTAGCATGCAACAGTGGATCGTGCCAACGGTCGGACAGGGTAAAAGCCCTCTTGATAGCAGGGAATATTTGCCCCATTTATCCCCCTGGACGTAGAATGGCGACACCGTTTAAGGAGGCAACTATGCAAGAGTCAGTTCAACCGATCGATCGTCAGTCACTGCTGGCGAAAGCGAATGAGATTATCCGCGAGCATGAGGATTATGTGCAGGGTATTGAAGCCACAAACGTTACCGAACGTAACGGCGTTCTTATTTTCAGCGGCGACTATTTTCTTGATGAACAGGGTCTGCCTACGGCGAAAAGTACGGCGGTATTTAACATGTTTAAGCATCTTGCCCACGTACTGTCGGAAAAATATACGTTGGCTGAATAAACAGAGCGAGGCATTACGCCTCGCTCATGCTTTTCCTTTATCTATAGCAGCGGCTTTTCACCACGCTGCCACCAGCGCAGCAGCAGCCGGTCGGCACTTTCTGCCGCGCTGCTGGTAAAGCGATCCATGAGTTTTTTGCGGCGGGTGTAGCGAACGCCGATCACCTCGAACTCCTTGATCAGGCTAAGCAGCAGCTCGTCGCTGGTCCCCACCTCATCTACTAGCCCCTTCTCCTGAGCCTGCACGCCGTACCAGTGTTCACCGGTGGCCACGGACTCAATATCTAATGAAGGACGCATCTGCTTAACGAATGATTTAAAGAGATCGTGGGTCTCGTTCAGGCTTTCGCGGAACTTCTGCCGCCCCTCTTCGGTGTTCTCCCCAAGCAGGGTCAAGGTGCGCTTATATTGACCAGCAGTATGTAATTCAATATCGATATCTTTGCTTTTCAGAAAGCGATTCAGGTTGGGGATCTGGGCCACAACGCCGATGGAACCCACAATGGCAAAGGGTGCGGCCACAATCTTGTCTGCCACGCAGGCCATCATATAACCACCGCTGGCAGCAACCTTATCCACAGCGACGGTAAGCGGAATGTTCTTATCGCGCAGACGTTGCAGCTGGGATGATGCCAGACCGTAGCCGTGAACGACGCCGCCAGGGCTTTCGAGACGCAGCACCACGCGATCTTCAGGTTTAGCCACGGTGAGCACGGCGGTGATCTCTTCACGCAGGCTGCTGACCTCATGCGCATCCATACTGCCTTTAAAATCCAATACGTACGCACGCGCTTTGTTGGAGACCGCCGGTACGCCAAGCTTCGCGCTGGCCTTCGCCTCTTTGGCCTCCTGCTTAGCACGCTTCTTCTGCGCCTTGTGCCAGAGCTTCTGCCGGTGCGTATCGAGCAGAGAGACGGAAAGATCCTCCTGCATCTCTTTATATTGCTCGCTTAAGTTTGTGACGCGTAGTTCCCCACGCTGGCGTTTGCGCTGCGTCAGGTTAACGATAAGCATCGCCACGACGGCGATGGCAATCACCACCGTCACAATCTTGGCTAAAAACAACCCATATTCAGATAGTAATTCCACGCATACCACCTCGGTTAAACCACTCAACGTAAAGGCCAGTGTACATGACCCTGCCCGCATCGTCTTCTGCCGTCGTATGACGTTACGTGCCATCCTGCTGATTTTTTTACTCTGTAAGAACTTGAAAAGGTTCAAAGCACGAATGCGGGAGCTTGATGATTGAATTAAGCGGCAGTTTAAGGCATAAAGCCCTCAAGACCCGATCCTGTGAAACGACGCCTGGATGAACGAGAGCGCAAAGGAGAAACCGTGCACTACCAGCCAAAACGAGATTTATTAGAGAACCGCATTATTCTGGTGACCGGTGCCAGCGACGGTATTGGCCTGGAGGCCGCCCTGACCTATGCCCGCTACGGCGCAAAAGTGATCCTGCTCGGCAGAAATGAAGAGAAGCTGCGGGCTGCGGCCCAGCGCATTGAGCAGCTCGGGGGGAAAACCGCCCGCTGGTATACGCTGGACTTAGCCACCTGCACGCCGGAGCACTGCCAGCAGCTGGCCGCCCAGATTGAGGCTGCGGTTCCACGCCTTGATGGCGTACTGCATAATGCGGGGATGCTGGGGGATATCTGTCCGATGGATGAGCAGAAGCCGGAGGTGTGGGATCAGGTGATGCAGATCAACGTCAACGCCACCTTCTATTTAACCCAGGCGCTTCTTCCTTTATTACTCAAATCGGAAGCTGGATCGCTGGTGTTCACCTCCTCAAGCGTAGGCCGTCAGGGACGCGCTGGCTGGGGGGCTTATGCGGTCTCCAAATTTGCTACCGAAGGCATGATGCAGGTGCTGGCCGAGGAGTATCAGAGCAAGCATCTGCGAGTTAACTGCATCAACCCTGGCGGTACGCGGACAAAAATGCGCGCCAGTGCATTTCCGTCGGAAGACCCACAAAAATTAAAGACCCCGGCTGATATCATGCCGCTCTACCTATGGCTGATGGGTGATGACAGCCGTCGCAAAACCGGCATGAGCTTTGATGCTCAGCCAGGACGCAAACCGGGGATTGCACAATGAGTGAAGAGCGTTACCAGCAACGACAGCAGAAAGTGAAGGATCGCGTGGATGCGCGCGTTGCCGCCGCCCAGGACGAACGCGGGATTATTATCGTCTTTACCGGCAATGGCAAAGGCAAAACAACCGCCGCCTTTGGTACCGTGACCCGTGCGGTGGGCCACGGTAAAAAAGTTGGCGTGATCCAGTTTATTAAAGGCACATGGCCCAACGGCGAGCGTAACCTGCTGGAGCCGCACGGCGTCGAATTTCAGGTGATGGCCACGGGCTTTACCTGGGACACACAGAACCGCGAGTCCGATACCGCCGCCTGTCTGGCGGTATGGGAGCATGCCCAGCGGATGCTGGCCGATGAAACTTTGGATATGGTGGTCCTGGATGAGCTGACCTATATGGTGGCCTATGACTATCTGCCTTTAGAGACGGTGCTCAACGCCCTGCGCGAGCGCCCGGCACAGCAGACGGTGATTATCACCGGCCGCGGCTGCCATCGCGATATTCTGGAGTTGGCCGATACGGTGAGCGAGCTGCGCCCGGTCAAGCACGCCTTCGACGCGGGCGTGAAGGCGCAGATAGGCATTGATTACTAAATGAGAAAGGGGCCGAGGCCCCTTTTTTTATGCTTTACTGTTGCGGGTGCTGGAGCGGCGGTTACCGCTTGCAGGACGACCGCTAGCCGGACGCGCGCTGCCGGTCTGGCTGTGGCGTTTAACTGCCCGGCGGATCTGATTCGCCTTCATGCGGCGGCGGTCTTTCTCTACCGCCACCTTGGATTCGGTTTCCGGCGTTAACTCCACCAGCTCGCGCAGATAGTTGGTCTGAGCCAGGTCCAGTTCGGTATAACCACCGCGCGGCAGCCCTTTCGGCAGCAGAATGTCACCGTAACGCACGCGAATAAGACGGCTCACCTGCACGCCAACGGCTTCCCACAGGCGACGCACTTCGCGGTTACGCCCTTCGGTCAGCGTGACGTTGTACCACTGGTTGATACCTTCCCCGCCGCTGAACTTGATAGTCTTAAACGCTGCCGGGCCATCTTCCAGCTGCACGCCACGAGAGAGATCGCGGATCTTGTTCTCTTCAACCTGGCCAAACACGCGCACGGCGTATTCACGCTCCACTTCACGGCTGGGGTGCATCAGCCGGTTAGCCAGCTCACCGTCGGTGGTGAACAGCAGCAGGCCGCAGGTGTTCACGTCCAGACGGCCAACGGCAATCCAGCGCGCCCCGCGCAGTTTCGGCAGGCGATCGAACACCGTCGGACGTCCTTCCGGATCGTTACGGGTACAGAGTTCACCTTCTGGTTTGTAGTAGGCCAGCACGCGGCAGATCTGCTCAACGGACTCTTTAACAGAGATAAGATGGCCGTCGATACGGATTTTCAGGCCCGGGATCACCTCAACGCGGTCGCCCAGGGTAGCGATTTTACCGTCGACGCTGACGCGCCCGGCTGCAATGATCGCTTCGATTTCACGGCGGGAGCCGTGGCCAGCGCGGGCCAGCACTTTTTGTAATTTTTCGCTCATGGCGCTTCCTTCAGGTGTCGCCTTCACAGGCGTCTGGATAGGTGCAAAGGACACTCTATTTCTTGGGCGCACATACTACACGAATTTTAAATGAAATGCTGTAGCGCCCCAGGTTAATTTTTAAACACCAGGACGCTGTGGTGATGTTACCAAAGCTTACAGGAACGGGGTCACGTCGCCTACGCCTTCGCGGATCACTTCCGGCGAGTCATCGGTCAAATCGACCACCGTAGTAGGCTGCTGTCCGAGATAGCCGCCATGAATAATGAGATCCACGTGCTTCTCCAGACGATCTTTGATCTCTTCCGGATCGGACTCGGTGAAGTCGCTGCCGGGGAGCATCAGCGAGGTGGAGAGCATCGGCTCGCCCAGCGTCTCCAGCAACGCCAGTGCGATAGGGTTAGACGGGACGCGCAGGCCGATGGTTTTACGCTTCTCCTGGAGCAGACGGCGCGGCACCTCTTTCGTTCCCTTGAGAATAAAAGTGTAGTTGCCCGGCGTATTGTTCTTGATCAGGCGAAACGCCACGTTATCCACAAAGGCGTAGGTTGAAAGCTCAGAAAGATCCCGACAGACCAGGGTAAAGTTGTGGCCGTCCGGCAGCTGACGAATGCGGGAGATACGCTCCATCGCCCCTTTGTCTTCGATTTTGCACCCCAGCGCGTAGCCGGAGTCGGTGGGATAGACGATCACCCCGCCCTTACGCACAATCTCCACTGCCTGGTTAATCAGGCGCGGCTGGGGATTATCCGGATGCACATAAAAAAACTGACTCATACTTCCCTCTCATTATGTTGAGGCTGTTCCCATAGCTGCCATACCCCTTCCACGCCTGCGGGTAGCCACAGTTTGCGGCCCAGTTCAATCCATGGGCAGGGTTGATGAAAATCCGACCCCTGCGACGCCATGAGACCAAACTGTTGCGCATACGCAGCAAGCTGGGTGCGCTCGTTGGGCGCCTGCTGGCATTGCGCGACTTCCATCGCATCACCGCCCTGTTCGGCAAAGTGTGCCAGCAGCCTTTTCAGCCATTTAGCGCTCAGGTCGTAGCGCCCAGGATGGGCCACTACCGCCTTGCCGCCAGAATGATGAATCACATCAATAGCTTGTTTTATTGTACACCACTGGGGCGGAACGTATCCGGTTTTACCGCGCGCCAGGTACTTTTTAAATACGCCCGCCACGTCGCTGGCTTTGCCGCTCTCAACAAGGAAACGGGCAAAGTGGCCACGGGTCACCGCTCCGCCGTTGGCGAGGCGCAGCGCCCCTTCCCACGCGCCAGGAACGTGGGCCTTCTCAAGGCGCTCGCCAATCTGCATGGCGCGCTGCTGACGCCGCGCCTTTTGCTCCTCAAGCAGCGTTACCATCGCCGGGTGCGCAATGTCGATATTCAGACCAACAATGTGGATCTCGTGGTTCTCCCACAGGGTAGAGATCTCCACGCCGTTAATCAGCGTCAGGTTCAGGCCTGCACGTAAAATCTCAGCCCGGGCGGCGGCAATGGCTGAGGTGGTGTCGTGATCGGTGATCGCCAGCGTGCCGACGCGCATCTCAACCGCGCGGTGAACCAATTCTTCCGGGGAGAGCAAGCCGTCTGAGGCCTGAGTGTGAGAGTGAAGGTCATAAATAATGGCGTAATTCGTGTCGCTCAAAGCGGCTCCCGTAGGGTGTATCTCATTTAGCGCCCTATCATAACGGTTACGCAGCAAATTCTGAAATCAGGGGTTGACTTTATTCTCATGAACCAGTTAACTAGTACGCAAGTTCACACAACGAGGTATCTGAAAATGTTCAACCATTATACGCTTATCCGCTGGTGGCACTCCTCCTGAAACGGGCGGTGAGCAAGCGTTTGCCTTATGCAGACAGATACCCCGGCCCGCCAACTGAGCGGGCTTTTTTTTGAACAGAATAATGACCGGATGAGAATGACTATGCCAATGCCAAAACCTGCACTTCAGCTTCTCACAGACCACGCCGCGTATCGGGAGAACCCGACCGCCCTGTTTCATCAGCTGTGCGCGGATCGCCCGGCAACGCTGCTGCTGGAATCCGCCGATATCGACAGCAAAGATGATCTTAAAAGCCTGCTGCTGGTGGATAGTGCGCTGCGCATTACCGCATTAGGTGACACTGTCACCATTGAGGCGCTGACGGCTAACGGCGCGTCGCTGCTGCCGCTGCTGGACGCCGCCCTGCCCGCTGGTGTAGCGAATAACGTTCGCCCAGATGGTCGCGTTCTGCATTTTCCGCCGGTCAGCAATTTGCTCGACGAAGATGCCCGCCTCTGCTCCCTGTCGGTGTTTGATGCCTTTCGCCTGCTTCAGGAGCTGGTTACCGTTCCAACGGAAGAGCGGGAGGCCATGTTCTTTGGCGGCCTCTTCGCCTACGATCTGGTCGCCGGTTTTGAGGATCTGCCTGCGCTGGCGCAGGAGAATGGCTGCCCGGACTTCTGCTTCTACCTGGCTGAAACCCTCCTGGTTATCGATCACCAGCAGCAGCAGACTCGCATTCAGGCGAGCCTGTTCACCCCTTCCGAGGCTGAACAGCAGCGCCTGACCCAGCGCATCGCTGAGCTGCGCCAGCAGCTTAGCCAGCCTCCCGCGCCGCTGCCGGTGGAGACGGTGGCGTCTATGCGCTGCGAATGCAACCAGAGCGACGAGGAGTTTGGTGCGGTCGTACGCGAGATGCAAAAAGCCATTCGCGCCGGAGAGATCTTCCAAGTGGTGCCATCCCGCCGCTTCTCGCTGCCCTGCCCGTCGCCGCTGGCAGCCTACGACGTGCTGAAGAAGAGCAACCCTAGCCCCTATATGTTCTTTATGCAGGATAATGACTTCACCCTGTTCGGCGCATCGCCGGAAAGCTCGCTGAAGTATGATGCGCAATCGCGCCAGATTGAGATCTACCCTATTGCCGGGACGCGCCCGCGCGGTCGCCGGGCCGACGGCTCGCTGGATCGCGATCTCGACAGCCGCATCGAGCTGGAGATGCGCACCGACCATAAAGAGCTTTCTGAACACCTGATGCTGGTTGACCTGGCCCGCAACGATCTGGCCCGCATCTGTACGCCGGGCAGCCGCTACGTTGCCGACCTGACCAAGGTCGATCGCTACTCGTTTGTGATGCACCTGGTCTCCCGCGTGGTGGGCGAACTGCGTAACGATCTCGACGTGCTTCATGCTTATCGGGCCTGCATGAACATGGGCACCCTAAGCGGCGCGCCGAAGGTGCGTGCTATGCAGCTTATCGCCCAGGCGGAAGGCTCCCGTCGTGGCAGCTACGGCGGCGCGGTGGGCTACTTCACCGCCCATGGCGATCTCGATACCTGCATTGTGATCCGCTCCGCCTACGTTGAAAACGGTGTGGCCACCGTCCAGGCGGGCGCTGGCGTGGTGCTGGACTCTGTCCCGCAATCTGAAGCCGATGAAACCCGCAACAAAGCCCGCGCGGTCCTGCGCGCCATTGCCACCGCACACCACGCTCAGGAGACGTTCTGATGGCTGACATTCTGCTGCTCGATAATATTGACTCTTTTACCTATAACCTTGCCGACCAGCTGCGCGCCAGCGGCCACAACGTGGTGATCTACCGCAACCATGTGCCAGCCCAGACGCTGATTGACCGCCTGGCGACCATGGAGAACCCGGTCCTGATGCTCTCTCCAGGCCCAGGTGCGCCTTCTGAAGCTGGCTGTATGCCAGAGCTGTTAACCCGCATGCGCGGCAAGCTGCCGATCATTGGTATCTGCCTCGGCCATCAGGCGATTGTCGAAGCCTACGGCGGCTATGTCGGCCAGGCGGGAGAAATTCTGCACGGTAAAGCGTCGAACATTGAGCACGACGGCCAGGCGATGTTCGCCGGGCTGAGCAACCCGCTGCCGGTAGCGCGCTACCACTCGCTGGTCGGCAGCAACGTGCCGGCGGGGCTGACCATTAACGCCCACTTCAACGGCATGGTGATGGCGGTGCGTCACGACGCCGATCGCGTCTGCGGCTTCCAGTTCCATCCGGAGTCTATTCTGACCACCCAGGGCGCACGCCTGCTGGAGCAGACCCTGGCCTGGGCGCAGCAGAAGCTGGAGCAGAGCAACACCCTGCAACCGATCCTGGAGAAACTCTACCAGGCGCAGACCCTGAGCCAGCAGGAGAGCCACCAGCTCTTCTCGGCGGTGGTGCGCGGCGAGCTGAAGCCGGAGCAGCTGGCGGCGGCGCTGGTGAGCATGAAAATTCGCGGCGAGCATCCTAACGAGATCGCCGGAGCAGCCACTGCGCTGCTGGAGAACGCGGCACCCTTCCCGCGTCCGGATTACGCCTTTGCCGATATCGTCGGCACCGGCGGCGACGGCAGCAACAGTATCAATATCTCCACCGCCAGCGCCTTTGTTGCCGCCGCCTGTGGCCTGAAAGTCGCGAAGCACGGCAACCGCAGCGTCTCAAGCCGCTCCGGCTCGTCGGATCTGCTGGCGGCGTTTGGCATCAATCTCGATATGAACGCGGATAGGTCCCGTACCGCGCTGGACGAGCTAGGGGTTTGCTTCCTATTTGCGCCGAAGTACCACACCGGGTTCCGCCACGCGATGCCGGTGCGCCAGCAGCTTAAGACCCGCACCCTGTTCAACGTGCTGGGTCCGCTGATTAACCCCGCCCACCCGCCGCTGGCGCTGATTGGCGTCTACAGCCCGGAGCTGGTACTGCCGATTGCCGAGACGCTGCGGGTGCTGGGCTACCGCCGGGCGGCGGTGGTACACAGCGGCGGCATGGATGAAGTCTCCCTCCATGCTCCGACGCTGGTTGCCGAGCTGAACAACGGCGATATCAGCAGCTATCAGCTGGAAGCCACCGACTTTGGCCTGACGCCCTATCGTCAGGAGGCGCTGGCGGGCGGTACCCCGGAAGAAAACCGTGACATTCTGACGCGCTTACTACAAGGTAAAGGTGAAGCCGCCCACGAGGCCGCCGTCGCGGCGAATGTGGCGATGCTGATGCGTCTGCATGGAGAAGAGGATTTGCGGGCCAATGCGCAAAAGGTTCTGGACGTACTGCGCAGCGGTGCTGCCTATGACAAAGTCACCGCACTTGCGGCAAGAGGGTAAGTAATGGAAACCGTTTTAGCAAAAATCGTCGCGGATAAGGCGATTTGGGTCGCCGCCCGTAAACAGCAGCAGCCGCTGGCCAGTTTTCAGAGCGATATTGTGCCTGCCACGCGCAGCTTTTACGACGCTCTGCAGGGTGCACGGACGGCGTTTATTCTCGAATGTAAAAAAGCCTCGCCGTCTAAAGGGGTGATCCGCGACGATTTCGATCCGGTGCGGATCGCTAACATCTATAAACACCATGCGTCGGCCATCTCCGTGCTGACGGATGAGAAGTATTTTCACGGCAGCTTCGATTTTCTGCCACAGGTGAGCGCCGTCGCGCCCCAGCCGATCCTGTGTAAGGATTTTATTATCGAGGCCTATCAGATCTACCTGGCGCGCTTCTATCAGGCGGACGCCTGCCTGCTGATGCTGTCGGTCCTCAATGACGACCAGTATCGCCAACTCGCTGCGGTGGCCCATAGCCTGAAGATGGGCGTGCTTACCGAAGTCAGCAATGAAGAGGAGCTGGAGCGCGCCATCGTTCTGGGAGCAAAGGTAGTGGGTATCAATAACCGCGACCTGCGCGACCTCTCTATCGATCTGAACCGCACTCGTCAGCTGGCTCCTCGCCTCGGCGCGGGCGTCACGGTGATCAGCGAGTCGGGAATTAATACCTATGCCCAGGTGCGCGACCTGAGCCATTTCGCCAACGGCTTTTTAATCGGATCGGCGCTGATGGAGCAGGACGATCTCGCCGCCGCCATCAAGCGCGTGCTGCTAGGAGAGAACAAAGTGTGTGGGCTGACGCGCCCTCAGGATGCCCAGGCCGCCTTTGAGGCTGGTGCCCTCTTCGGTGGACTGATCTTTGTCCCGGAATCCCCGCGCTTCGTGACGGATGCGCACGCCGAGACGGTGATTGCCGCAGCGCCTCTGCGCTACGTGGGTGTCTTCCGCAATGCACCCGTTGAGGCGGTGGTCGAAAAGGCGGCCAGGCTCCAGCTTGCTGCCGTGCAGCTGCACGGTGCCGAAGATCAGGCCTATATTGATGCCCTGCGCACCGCGCTGCCGGCCAAGGTGGCGATCTGGAAAGCGCTGAGCGTCGGGGATACGCTCCCGCCCCGCAATCTGAACCACGTTGACCGCTACCTGTTTGATAACGGCCAGGGCGGCAGCGGCCAGCATTTTGACTGGTCTCTGCTGGCCGGACAGACGCTGGATAACGTCATGCTGGCCGGTGGCCTTGGCGCAGATAACTGCGTGACGGCGGCACAGGCGGGCTGTGCCGGACTCGATTTTAATTCAGGTGTGGAATCTGAACCGGGTATTAAAGATGCCAGCAAGCTGGCCTCGGTTTTCCGTACCCTGCGTGCCTATTAAGGAATCTGTAATGACTACTTTGCTTAATCCCTACTTCGGTGAATTTGGCGGCATGTACGTTCCGCAAATTTTGATGCCTGCCCTGCGCCAGCTGGAAGAGGCCTTTGTCAGCGCCCAGAAAGATCCGGCGTTTCAGGCTCAGTTCAGCGATCTGCTGAAAAACTACGCCGGGCGTCCAACCGCGCTCACCAAATGTCAAAACCTGACCGCGGGCACCAAAACCACGCTCTATCTTAAGCGCGAAGATCTGCTCCACGGCGGCGCGCACAAAACTAACCAGGTGCTGGGTCAGGCGCTGCTTGCCAAGCGCATGGGTAAAACCGAGATCATTGCCGAGACCGGTGCGGGCCAGCACGGCGTTGCCTCAGCCCTTGCCAGCGCCCTGCTCGGCCTGAAGTGCCGGATCTACATGGGGGCGAAAGACGTCGAGCGCCAGTCGCCAAACGTCTTCCGTATGCGTCTCATGGGCGCTGAAGTCATCCCGGTCTACAGCGGCTCCGCCACGCTGAAGGATGCCTGTAACGAAGCGCTGCGCGACTGGTCCGGCAGCTACGACAAGGCGCACTATATGCTCGGCACGGCAGCGGGTCCGCACCCGTTCCCGACCATCGTGCGTGAGTTCCAGCGCATGATTGGCGAAGAGACCAAAGCGCAGATCCTCGAAAAAGAGGGACGTCTGCCGGATGCGGTGATCGCCTGCGTCGGCGGCGGCTCTAATGCCATCGGCATGTTTGCTGACTTTATTGAAGAGAGCAGCGTGGGGCTGATCGGCGTCGAGCCAGCGGGTCACGGCATTGAGACCGGCGAGCACGGTGCACCGCTGAAGCATGGCCGGGTGGGTATCTACTTCGGCATGAAGTCACCGATGATGCAGACCGAGGATGGACAGATTGAAGAGTCCTACTCTATTTCCGCCGGGCTGGACTTCCCCTCCGTTGGGCCGCAGCACGCACATCTGAACAGCATTGGCCGCGCGGACTACGTATCGATTACCGATGATGAAGCGCTGGCGGCGTTCAAGCTGCTGTGCCGTAGCGAAGGGATCATTCCGGCGCTGGAGTCCTCTCACGCCCTGGCCCACGCCCTGAAGATGATGCGCGAAAACCCGGAAAAAGAGCAGCTGCTGGTGGTTAACCTCTCTGGCCGCGGCGATAAAGACATCTTTACGGTTCACGATATTTTAAAAGCACGAGGGGAGATGTGATGGAACGTTATGAGCAGCTGTTTAAGCGCCTGCAGGATCGCAAAGAGGGTGCGTTTGTTCCCTTTGTCACCCTGGGCGATCCCTCTCCCGAGCAGTCGCTGAAGATTATCGATGCGCTGATTGAGGGCGGTGCCGACGCGCTGGAGTTGGGGATCCCCTTCTCCGACCCGCTGGCCGACGGCCCCACAATCCAGAATGCCACCCTGCGCGCCTTTGCCGCTGGCACGACTCCGGCCCAGTGCTTTGAGATGCTGGCCGCTGTGCGCCAGAAGCACCCGACCATCCCTATCGGCCTGCTGATGTACGCCAACCTGGTGTTCAGCCAGGGCATTGATGAGTTCTACGCTAAGTGTGAAAAAGCGGGCGTTGATTCGGTGCTGGTGGCGGACGTGCCGGTAGAGGAGTCTGCTCCGTTCCGTCAGGCGGCGATGCGCCATAACGTGGCGCCGATCTTTATCTGCCCGCCAAACGCCGATGACGATCTGCTGCGCCAGATCGCCTCTTACGGACGCGGCTACACCTATCTGCTCTCTCGTGCCGGGGTAACCGGGGCGGAGAACAGCGTCGCGCTGCCACTGCAGCACCTGGTTGAGAAGCTAGCTGAGTACAATGCTGCACCGCCGCTGCAGGGCTTTGGTATCTCCACGCCCGAGCAGGTAAAAACGTCACTGGAGGCAGGCGCAGCCGGGGCTATTTCCGGCTCCGCCATCGTTAAGATTATTGAGAATAACCTTGATAAGCCCGTTAAGATGCTGACCGAACTGACGGAGTTTGTGCAGAGTTTGAAAGCGGCAACGCGAGCAGGTTAATAGGTGATGGTGAGAAACGGCCTTCAGCACTCCGTTTCTCACCTGTGCGACAGGATCAGAAGCGGTAGCCCGCAGAAAACATGAACACCCATGGATCGAGACGGGTATCGACGGTCTGTTGAACCCCACCCGCTTTGAATTTCACATCGGTGTCGATATCCATATACCAGACTGAGGCGTTGATTAGCCAGTCACTGTTGATCAGATAGTCCAGCCCCACTACCCCCGCCGCACCCCAGGAGTCAGTCAGGTTGAGATCGGAAAGCCCTGCCGCTTTACCGGTGTCGTTAAACTTCTCATCAAAGAAAGTGGTGTAGTTCACACCTGCGCCAATATAAGGGCGTACCTTGCTGCTGCTGTCGCCGAAGTACCACTCGGCCACCAGCGTGGGTGGCAGATGCTCTACGGTCGCAATGTTGCCGGTCGGGCCGGTACCGACATGGTGACGAAACGGCGTAGCAGCCAGCAGCTCAATGCCGACGTTATCCGTTGCCATCCAGGTAAAGGTCAGGCCCAGCTGGGTATTGTTGCTGACGTTAAACCCACCCAGACTTCCCAGAACGTTGTCTGACCCTTCAGTTGGCCGCACGGTCGCTGAACCGGCCCGCACAAAAAACTCGCCCGCGTCATGAGCGTATGTCCCAGATGAAAATGCACTTAACACCAACGCTGCCACCGCTAATTTTTTCATTATTTCCCGCTCCATTGATATGGTTATTTATTCTGGCGCGGTGAATATACCTACATTGAAGTACAAAGTGATCCCATGCAGATCACATTTACCCCTGTAAAATAACATTCATTGATCTGGATTAATTTTCCTTACGCATCAGCAAACTAACTATTTGGGTTCAGATCAATTTTTAGAGTAACGCTGTTTTACAAAGCTATGCTTTTCCATACAAGGCAGAGTGCTGCCACTCCGCCGCTAACCAGGTTACAATTGCCAGTAAATTAACATCGGTTTACTCAAGGAGAGTGCATGTCTATCACGGCGAAGTCCGTTTACCGTGACACGGGAAATTTTGTTCGCAATCAGTTCGTCACCATTTTACTGATCGCCTTATTGTGTGCGTTTATCACGGTAATGCTTGGCCATGTTTTTTCACCCAGCGACGAACAGCTGGCCATTCTGCGGGAGGGTGACAACCTGTCCGGAAGCGCAGGGCTGTTTGAGCTGGTGCAAAACATGACGCCGGAACAGCAGCAGGTGCTGCTGCGTGCCTCTGCCGCCTCCACCTTCTCCGGGCTATTTGGCAACGCCATCCTCGCGGGCGGGATACTGCTGATGATCCAGCTGATTTCAGCGGGCCACAGAGTCAGCGCCCTGCGGGCCATTGGTGCCAGCGCGCCAGTGCTGCCGAAGCTGTTTATCCTGATCTTCTTGACCACCTTTATGGTACAGATCGGCATCATGTTTATCGTGGTTCCGGGGGTTATTCTCGCGATCCTGCTGGCCTTTGCGCCGGTAATGATGGTGCAGGATAAAATGGGCGTCTTTCAGTCTATCCGTAACAGCATGCGTATGGGCTGGGGCAATATGCGCCTGGTGGCCCCGGCGGTGATGGGTTGGCTGCTGGCTAAAACACTGCTGCTGATGTTCGCCCCTAACTTTACCGTGCTGACGCCAACAGTAGGCGCTATCGTGGCTAATACATTAAGCAATTTGATCTCGGCGGCGCTGCTTGTTTATCTTTATCGTCTCTATATGCTGATCCGCCCTTAACATCCTGCGGCCTGCCGAACGCGTGCAGGCTGCGCCTAAAACGGAATCGAAGAATGAAGCAGTTTCTTGATTTTTTACCGCTGATTGTCTTTTTTGCTTTTTATAAGCTCTATGACATCTATGCCGGTACCGCCGCGCTGATCGTGGCGACGGCAATAGTGCTGATCTATAGCTGGGTACGCTACCGTAAAGTTGAAAAGATGGCGCTGGTTACCTTTGTACTGGTGGCCGTATTTGGTGGGCTGACGCTCTTTTTCCATAACGATGAATTTATTAAGTGGAAAGTGACCGTGATCTACGCCCTGTTTGCGGGTGCGCTGCTGTTTAGCCAGTGGGTGATGAAAAAGCCGCTGATCCAGAGCATGCTGGGTAAAGAGATCGCCCTGCCGGAAGCGGTATGGTCAAAGCTCAATATCGCCTGGGCGCTCTTTTTCATTGTTTGTGGGCTGGCCAATATCTATATCGCGTTCTGGCTGCCGCAGAATATCTGGGTCAACTTCAAGGTGTTTGGCCTGACCGCCCTGACGCTGATTTTTACCCTGCTGAGCGGGATCTATATCTACCGTCACCTGCCGCAGGAAGATAAGTCCTGATGAGCAACGTAAACGAAGCAGCACTGGGCGAGCTGGTGTTACGTACTCTCGCCATGCCGGCAGATACCAATGCTAACGGCGATATTTTTGGTGGCTGGCTGATGTCGCAGATGGATATGGGCGGCGCGATCATGGCAAAAGAGATTGCCCATGGCCGCGTGGTCACCGTGCGAGTCGATGGCATGACCTTCCTGCGTCCGGTTGCCGTGGGTGACGTGGTGTGTTGCTACGCGCGCTGCGTCAAACGTGGTAACACCTCGGTGACTATCAATGTTGAGGTGTGGGTGAAGAAGGTCTCATCGGAGCCAATCGGCCAGCGCTACAAGGCCACCGAAGCACTGTTTATCTATGTGGCGGTAGACAGCGAGGGCAAGCCCCGCGCCCTTCCCCCTCAGGCATAAAAAAAGCCTCCGTATGGAGGCTTTTTTCTTATCCGTTTCGTCGGGCTTAATCCACCGACGCCCCGCCGTTGAGGCGGAATACGATGTTAACGATCATACCTGAGCCTGGTTTTCCCGCCTCGTAGCGCCATTTACGCATCGCCGATTTCACTTCACGCTCAAACATGTTCGACGGCTGGGCGGAGAGGATCTGCACGTTCTCCACGCGACCATCGGCGGTGACATCAAACTTCACGCGTACGCGGCCTTCAATGCGCAACGCCTGGGCACGTGCCGGATACTGCGGCTGGTTACGGGCCAGCGCTCTCGGCCCCGTCGGCGCGGAAGTTACCGGCTTGCTGGTAGCGGGGGCGGAGCTGGTCAACGGACGCGACGGCGCGGTATTGGTCAGCGGCGCAGTGGGACGCGTCTCGACCGGGCGGACTTCACGCTTCGGCTGCTCAACCTTCTTCTCCACCTTTTTCTCTGGCTTCGGTTTAGGTTTCGGCTTGGGCTTGGGTTTTGGCTTCTCAATCACCACCGGCGCCTCTTTTGGCGGCTCGGGGATCGGCTCCGGCTCCGGCTCGGGTTCAGGCTCTACCACCGGCTCGGGCGGCGGCTGTACAACCTGAGGCGGCTCCAGCTCAGCAGGCGTGACCATAGTGACGGCAATGGGCTGCGCGGGAGCGGGCAGTTCAATAACCTGATGTACTGACGTGTAGAGCAGGCCCGCCACAACAGCACCATGAATACCAACGGACAGCAGTGTCGGCCAGGGAAAGCGGCGAGGTAGATCAAGGGTCATTGCAGTCATAATCGTTTCAGTTGAAAAGCCAGGCCCTGATTTTAAATGCAAATAGCAATCATATTCAATAAGCCATCACATCTATCGCGCATTTTCACGGGTGTGGGCACGCTTACCCTGTCCGGTTTTAGCATTTCAGGTCGCATAAAATCATGAGGGTAGCGTGCAGCCTGCGAGGTGTGTTAGCGTCCAGGAGTCATTTGATAATTTAAGGAGCTATGCCCGTGCTTTATGTGATCTACGCTGAAGATATTGCCGATTCACTTGAAAAACGACTCTCCGTACGCCCGGCGCACCTGGCGCGTCTGCAGCTGCTGAGTGATGAAGGTCGCCTGCTGACAGCGGGTCCGATGCCTGCGGTAGACAGTAACGATCCGGGCGCGGCAGGTTTTAGCGGTTCGACGGTGATTGCAGAGTTTGAATCGCTGGAGGAAGCAAAGGCCTGGGCGGAAGCTGACCCTTACGTGGCGGCGGGGGTTTATCAGAACGTGTCGGTAAAACCGTACAAGAAAGTATTTTAAAGAGTAAAACTGAGGGCACCAGAATGTGCCCTCAGACGATCTCAGTACGCGTTAATGGCAAACAGCAACGAATTACGTTGGCGGTTCAGCATGCACTTTCTGATTGAGTGGATGCGCATATTACGACGCGACTGCCCTTCCAGCCAACGGGCTTTGCGGCGACCCGCCTGGCGAAGCATCCGCCAGCGTCCCACTTCCGTTCTACTACGCTTCATGACAGCAACTCTGCTAATAACGAAGGTTTCATTATAGACCCTTGCCGACGCCGCACCAGCGCTTTCTAAGCCGTTTTTATTTGCCAGATGGATGCTTATGCGTACACTCAATGTATGGCGCACTAAAAAGGATTTTTTTAACTATGACAACCTTCTACACCGTCGTGAGTTGGCTGGTCATTTTGGGATACTGGCTGCTGATTGCCGGGGTAACGTTACGTATTCTGATGAAGCGCCGCGCCGTCCCTTCGGCCATGGCCTGGCTGTTAATTATCTATATTCTGCCGCTGGTGGGGATCATCGCCTACCTCTCGTTTGGCGAGCTTCATCTTGGCAAGCGGCGGGCAGAGCGCGCCCGCGCGATGTGGCCCTCCACCGCCAAGTGGCTCCACGATCTTAAAGCCTGCAAACACATCTTTGCCGAAGAGAACAGCCCGGTAGCCGCCTCACTGTTTCAACTCTGCGAACGCCGTCAGGGCATTGCTGGCGTGAAGGGTAACCAGCTACAGCTCCTGACCTCTTCTGACGATGTCATGCAGGCGCTGATCCGCGATATCCAGCTTGCCCGCCACAATATTGAGATGGTGTTCTATATCTGGCATCCCGGCGGCATGGCGGATCAGGTGGCCGAATCGCTGATGGCGGCGGCCCGGCGCGGCGTTCACTGCCGTTTAATGCTCGACTCGGCGGGCAGCGTTAACTACTTCCGCAGCCCATGGGTGGCGATGATGCGTAACGCCGGCATTGAAGTAGTCGAGGCGCTAAAGGTCAACTTGATGCGTGTCTTTCTGCGCCGGATGGATCTGCGCCAGCACCGCAAAATGGTGATGATTGATAACTATATTGCCTACACCGGCAGTATGAACCTTGTCGATCCGCGCTTTTTCAAGCAGGAGGCGGGGGTTGGCCAGTGGGTAGATCTGATGGCACGCATGGAGGGTCCGATTGCCACCTCGATGGGGATAGTCTACTCCTGTGACTGGGAGATCGAGACCGGTAAACGCATTCTCCCCCCGCCGCCGGACGGCAATGTCATGCCGTTTGAGCAGGCCAGCGGCCACACGATCCATACTATTGCCTCCGGTCCTGGCTTTCCGGAAGACCTGATCCACCAGGCGCTGCTGACTGCCGTCTACGCCTCGCGGGAATATCTGATCATGACGACGCCCTACTTTGTGCCGAGTGACGATCTGCTGCACGCCATCTGTACCGCTGCCCAGCGCGGCGTGGACGTAAGCATTATTCTGCCGCGCAAGAACGACTCCCTGCTGGTCGGCTGGGCCAGCCGGGCCTTCTTCAGCGAGCTGCTGGCGGCCGGGGTGAAGATTTATCAGTTCGAAGGTGGCCTGCTGCATACCAAGAGCGTGCTGGTGGACGGCGAGCTGAGCCTCGTGGGTACAGTGAACCTCGATATGCGCAGCCTGTGGCTCAACTTTGAAATTACGCTGGTCATCGACGACGCCGGTTTCGGTAGCGATCTGGCGGCGGTGCAGGATGACTATATCTCCCGCTCCCGGCTGCTGGACGTGAAGCGCTGGCTAAAACGCCCGCTATGGCAGCGGATCGTCGAGCGACTGTTTTACTTCTTTAGTCCGTTGCTGTAAAACGTGCCCATCAGCGGTTAAACCAGGGTGTTACTATGGAAATGGATCTAAACAATCGCCTGACTGAAGATGAAACGCTTGAGCAGGCCTACGATATTTTTCTTGAGCTGGCGGTAGATAATCTCGACCCGGCAGACGTGATTCTTTTTAACTTGCAGTTTGAAGAGCGCGGCGGCGCGGAGCTGTTCGATCCGGCCGAGGACTGGCAGGAGCATGTCGATTACGATCTGAACCCGGACTTCTTCTCGGAAGTGGTAATCGGCCTGGCGGATACCGACGGCGGCGAAATCAATGATATCTTTGCCCGCGTCCTGCTCTGCCGCGAAAAAGATCACAAAATTTGCCACATCCTGTGGCGTGAGTAATGCCCTGGCGCGGTAAAGACCGCGCTACGCCTCATCTGCCTGCGACAGCCGTTCACCGCAGCGCATACAGTAGTGCGCCTCCGCGTTGTGGCCATGCAGATGGCAGCGCGGACAGCGACGAACATTTTTCTTCTGCTGGATGTCACTGCTCATCTGCGCCGTCAGGATCCCCGTTGGGATCGCTATCACCGAGTAGCCAATTAAAATCAGTATCGAGGCGACAAACCGTCCAGCAACCGTATGGGGAGTAATATCGCCGTAGCCGACCGTGGTCACCGTTACCACCGCCCAATAAACTGCCACGCCCAGGCTGGTAAAGCCGCTTGTCTCCCCCTCAATGGCATACATCAGCGCCCCGGCTGATACCATCACAATACCCACAAAGGCATAGAACAGAATAAGCTGGTGTCGGGCATTAATGACCGCTCGCCACAGGCTATGCAGGGCGGGCATATAACGCAGCAGCTTCAGGATCCGCAGCACGCGTATCGCCCGCATCGCCCGCCAGGCGAAGAAGTAGTGAATAGCCAACTCGGGCCAGAGCCACAGAACGTAGAGCGGCAGTATAGTTGCCAGGTCGATAACCCCCCAGAAGCTAAAAACGTACTGCACAGGGTTAGGCCATGCGATGACCCGCAGAAGATATTCCAGGGTAAAAATAAGGGTAAAGCCAACCTCTATCCAAATAAAAAGCCGCCACTCCTGGGGCGTAAAGGTCAGCTGACTGCCCATGCTGGACTCAATAAAGATCGTGATGACGCTCAGCAGCGCCAGCAGACCGCACAACGCTTCAAAGCGGCGACCGGAGCGGGTTTGCTGATCAAAGAGATGATGAAATAGCGTCTGGCGCAGTGAAAGTGGTTGGTTTGACACGGGCAACCCTCGCAATGAAAAAGGGCTGGCTTAGTGCCAGCCCTGCGGGATTATAGCGGGTCAACCTTAAGACAGGAAACGGCGTGGCGGAAACTGCCCTCCAGCACCGGACGCGTCTGGGCGCACTCCGGCCCGGCAATCGGGCAGCGGGTGCGGAATACGCAGCCTGACGGCGGGTTAATCGGCGACGGCAGCTCTCCCTCCAACAGCTGGATCTGTTTATTCTTCTCCAGATCGGGATCGGGAACCGGCACGGCCGACATCAATGCTTTGGTATACGGGTGCAGCGGATTGTTGTAAACCTCATCATAGGTTCCCAACTCCACCGCGTGGCCCAGATACATCACCAGCACGCGGTCAGAGATGTGCTTCACCACCGCCAGGTCATGGGCGATAAAGATCAGCGACAGGCCCATCTCTCGTTGCAGCTTCTGCAGCAGGTTAACCACCTGCGCCTGGATTGACACATCCAGCGCCGAGACCGGTTCGTCACAGATGATCAGCTTTGGCTCGAGGATCAGCGCCCGGGCAATGCCGATACGCTGGCACTGGCCGCCGGAGAACTCGTGCGGGTAGCGGTTGATCAGGTTCGGCAGCAGGCCAACCTTCATCATCATCGCCTTAACACGATCGCGCACTTCCTGGCGCGGCATGTTCGGATGGTAGGTGCGCAGCGGCTCAGCAATGATATCGCCAATATTCATTCGCGGGTTCAGCGACGCCAGCGGATCCTGGAAAATCATCTGGATATCGCTGCGCACGTCGCGCCACTCGTCGGGCTTCATTCCCAGCAGGTCCTTGCCCAGCCAGGCGACTTTACCGTCGGTGGCCTTCACCAGGCCGATAATAGCGCGGGCAAAGGTCG
The DNA here is from genome assembly GCF_031987975.1 of Pseudescherichia sp. Taxonomy (GTDB): domain Bacteria; phylum Pseudomonadota; class Gammaproteobacteria; order Enterobacterales; family Enterobacteriaceae; genus Pseudescherichia. The sequence goes on from NZ_DALZYX010000001.1 coordinate 354,857, forward strand.
ATTTACCGCACCCGGACTCGCCTACCACGCCGAGGGTCTCCCCTTCGTAGAGGCGCAGCGTGACACCGTCTACCGCCTTCAGAGTTTTGGCGGGCTGCCAGAACCACTGCTTGCCATCTTTGATATCGAAATGCACTTTCAGGTCGGCAATTTCGAGCAGAACTTTTCTCTCTTCGGTCTGGGTAGTCATACCAGCTCCTCCACCGGCTTAAAGCAGGCGCGCAGGCGGCCTGGGGCAAACTCCTCCAGCGGCGGCGCAGTGCTACAAATTTCCATCGCATACGGGCAGCGTGGCTGGAACGGGCAGCCTTTCGGCAAGCGCAGCAGGTTCGGCGGGTTCCCTGGGATGGTAAGCAGAGACTCCCCTTCCGCATCCAGACGCGGTACGGCATTGAGCAGGCCGATAGAGTACGGATGCGCAGGCTGGTAGAAGACGTTGCGCGCGGCACCGTACTCCATGGTGCGGCCTGCGTACATTACCAGCACCTTATCGCAGATGCCCGCTACGACGCCGAGGTCATGGGTGATCATAATGATGGCGGTATTAAACTCGCGCTTCAGCTCGTTAAGCAGGGTCATAATCTGTGCCTGCACCGTCACGTCCAGCGCCGTGGTCGGCTCATCGGCGATCAGCAGTTTCGGACGGCACAGCAGCGCCATAGCGATCATCACGCGCTGGCGCATCCCGCCGGAGAACTCGTGGGGATACATGCGCATGCGCTTACGGGCTTCCGGCATTTTTACCGCATCGAGCATTTTGACGGACTCTTCAAAGGCTTCGGCTTTGCCCATGCCTTTGTGCAGCATCAGCACTTCCATCAGCTGCTCGCCGACGCGCATGTACGGGTTGAGCGAGGTCATCGGATCCTGGAATATCATCGAGATCTGCTCGGCACGCAGCCTGTTCAGCTCGCGCTCCGGCAGATTGAGGATCTCTCTGCCGTTGAACTTTGCCGAACCGCCGATAACGCCGTTGGCGGCCAGCAGGCCCATCAGCGCGAAGGCGGTTTGCGATTTACCGGAGCCGGATTCACCGACGATGCCGAGGGTCTCCCCGGCGCTCAGGCTAAAGTTGAGGTCATTGACCGCGGTTACGTCCCCATCAGGGGTCTTAAAGGTGACCCGCAGGTCGTTGACATCCAGCAGAACGTTAGATTGCTGCTGCGTCACCGACGACGCTGAGGTTTCAATTATGCTCATTAACAGCACTCCTTAACGATCTTTCGGGTCGAGGGCATCACGCAGGCCATCGCCGATAAAGTTAAAACAGAACAGGGTAACCACTAAGAATACCGCCGGGAAGAGCAGCAGCCACGGCGATACTTCCATTGAGTTTGCGCCATCGCTGAGCAGCGCGCCCCAGCTGCTGAGCGGCTCCTGGGTACCGAGACCAAGGAAGCTCAGGAAGGATTCAAACAGGATCATGCTCGGCACCAGCAGCGAGGCATAGACCACCACCACGCCCAGCACGTTCGGCACGATGTGGCGTACCACAATGCTGGCCGTCGAAACGCCACCGACCTGCGCCGCCTCAATAAACTCTTTGCGCTTCAGGCTCAGCGTCTGGCCGCGCACAATACGCGCCATGTCGAGCCAGGAGACCATGCCGATGGCAACAAAGATCAGCAGAATGTTCTGCCCGAAGAAGGTCACCAGCAGGATCACAAAGAACATGAACGGGAAGGAGTTGAGGATCTCCAGCAGGCGCATCATCACCGAGTCGACTTTGCCGCCGAGATAGCCGGAGAGCGACCCGTAGAGCGTGCCGACAACAACCGCTACCAGCGCGGCGGCGATGCCTACCATCAGGGAGATGCGGCCACCAATCGCGACGCGCACCAGCAGGTCGCGGCCCGAGGAGTCAGTGCCGAAGTAGTGGCCAGATTCCATATCCGGTGCGTTGGACATCATGCCCCAGTCGGTATCGAAATAGGTGAACTGCGACAGCATCGGGGCAAAGGCGACGAACAGCGCAATCAGCACCAGCACCGCAAGGCTGGTTACTGCAGCACGGTTGTGCATAAAGCGACGGCGCGCGTCCTGCCACAGGCTACGTCCTTCGACTTCCAGTTTCTCACTGAAGTTTTCCAGCGCCTCGCTGTTTTTCTTACTTAACATCATGGCGTACCCCAGCGTTAGTAACGGATTTTCGGATCGATAACGGCATAGAGCACATCCACGATCGCGTTAAACAAAATTGTCAGCGTGCCGACCAGAATGGTCAGGCTCAGCACCAGGGAGTAGTCGCGGTTCAGCGCACCATTAACAAACAGCTGGCCGATACCCGGCAGACCGTAGATGGTTTCGATAACCATCGAGCCGGTGATGATGCCGACAAACGCGGGGCCCATGTAGGAGAGGACCGGCAGCAGCGCGGGCTTCAGGGCGTGACGCAGAATGATCCGGCGCAGGGGCAGCCCCTTGGCGCGGGCGGTGCGGATGAAGTTAGAGTGCAGCACCTCAATCATTGACCCACGGGTGATACGCGCAATGCTGGCGATATAGGCCAGGGAGAGCGCCACCATCGGCAGGATCATATATTTCGGCGCTCCGCCGTTCCAGCCGCCGCCCGGCAGCCACTTCAGCGTAATGGCGAAAATAAGCACCAGCAGCGGGGCAACCACGAAGCTGGGAATAACCACCCCGGTCATGGCAAAACCCATGACCGTGTAGTCCCATTTTGTATTCTGATTAAGCGCCGCAATCACGCCCGCCGCCACGCCCAGCACTACGGCAAGGAAAAAGGCGGCCGCGCCTAATTTTGCCGAGACCGGGAAGCTGGAAGCGACCAGATCGTTGACCGAATAGTCTTTGTATTTAAATGACGGCCCGAAGTCACCGTGCGCCAGCTGTTTCAAATAGCTGAAATACTGGGTCATGATCGGATCGTTTAAGTGATATTTCGCTTCGATATTCGCCATGACTTCCGGCGGCAGCGCGCGCTCGCTGGTAAACGGACTACCCGGCGCAAGACGCATCATAAAGAAGGAGATGGTAATAAGAATCAGGAGCGTCGGAATTGCTTCCAGACAGCGACGTAAAATAAATTTCAACATTGCCCGTACCTTCTGGCCTGTGCCTTATACACGTAGCGTAATAACGCTGGTGTATGCAGTGCGATAAAATAAGACACGATGGGGCAGTGCGACGCCGCGTCTTAGCACGGTTACGCCCTGCCCCACATATTGCCATTAATGTTTGATAACGTAGAGATCTTTACCGTAGACGTTATCCATTGGGTCTTTACCGGTATAGCCACCAACCCATGGTTTCACCAGACGCGCGTTTACGTAGTAGTAAACCGGCACGATCGCCGAGTCTTTGCCCAGCTGCTGTTCAGCCTGATCGTACAGCTCGCTGCGTTTTGCATCGTCGCTGGCTTTCACGGCATCGGCCATAATGCGGTCAAACGCCTCGCTCTTATAGTGCGCGGTGTTCATGGAGCTGCCGGAGAGCATAGTGTTCAGGAACGAGGTCGGCTCGTTATAGTCCGCACACCAGCCAGCACGGGCCACGTCGAAGTTACCCTGGTGACGGGTATCGAGGAAGGTTTTCCACTCCTGGTTCACCAGCTTGACGTTCACCCCGAGGTTTTTCTGCCAGATGGACGCGGCGGCAATCGCCAGCTTCTTGTGCAGATCGGAGGTGTTATATAGCAGGTTAAAGGTTAGCGGCTTGTCTTTGCTGTAGCCTGCTTCAGCCAGCAGTTTTTTCGCCTCTTCGTTGCGTTTTTCCTGCGTCCAGCCGAACCACTCCGGCTTGGTCAGCTTCGCACCGTCGGCATACGGCGGGGTGTAGCCATAGGCAGGCAGATCGCCCTGCGCCTTCACTTTGTTAGCGATAATGTCACGATCCAGACCCAGCTTCAGTGCGGTACGGATGCGAGCATCGGTAAACGGTGCTTTCTGGTTGTTAATTTCGTAGTAGTAGGTGCACAGATACGGGTCAACGTGCACCTCCTGCGGGATCTCTTTTTTCAGCTTCTGGAACAGCTCGATCGGCAGGTTGTTATAGGTCATGTCAATCTCGCCGCTGCGGTAGCGGTTCACGTCCGTCACTTCGGATGAGATTGGCAGATAGGTAATTTGATCGAGAACGGTTTTGCCGTTATCCCAGTAGTTGGTATTACGCACCATCACAATACGTTCGTTAACCACCCAGTCCTGCAGCTTAAACGCGCCGTTGGTAACGATGTTCGCTGGCTGGGTCCATTTTTCACCAAACTTTTCGATGGCGGTTTTATTTACCGGGGACATTGCCGGGTTAACCAGCAGCTTATAGAAGTAAGGAACCGGCTCGCTGAGGGTCACTTCCAGAGTATGGTCATCAATCGCCTTAACGCCCAGCTCGCTCGGCTTCATTTTGCCGTCGATAATCGCATCAACGTTAACAATATGGCCGTACTGGGGATAGCTTGCGTATGGCGAGGCGGTATTTGGATCGACCAGTCGCTGCCAGCTATAGACGAAATCCTCGGCAGTCACAGGCTCACCGTTAGACCATTTGGCATCTTTACGCAGATGGAAGGTCCAGACTTTAAAATCTTTATTATCCCAGGACTCGGCAACGCCGGGGATAGGATGACCGTCTACCGGAGAGGTAATCAGCAGGCCTTCAAAGAGATCGCGGCTGACGTTGGCTTCCGGTACCCCTTCGATCTTATTTGGGTCGAGCGACTGCGGCTCGGCACCGTTATTTCGAATCAGGGTCTGCTTCTCTGCCAGTTGAACACCTGCGGGTACATCTGCTGCCATAGCAACATTACCCGCGATTAGCGCAGTTAAAATCCCTGCCGCTACCAAGCTTTTTTTTGTGATGATGGACATTGTGTTGGTACTCCACTCATTATAATTACTGGCTTTTATGCCAGCCTGTTTCATTCCCCGCTGGGGTTCCTTTACGGTGCAGGAGCTTTTGCATCCGCAAGGTTTTACTGCTTGCTATCACCGACTTTTATTATTACTGGCTGCTCATAGCGGCAGCCTGGCGTCGATTCTTTAACGCCTCCCCTGTTTGAGGCGTCTCTTAATATCCTGACAAGATTCATTTATGAAAATGATTCTCATCTGCATTTATTCTGTCGCAAAGAGTGGGCCGGAAAGTATCAAATGCCTTTATAGACCGCCAACACAATTTGCAAATTTGTTAAGCATTTCTCTTTTATGAGGTCCTGGAGAGTCTGTGCGCGAGGTATAATGCGAGGAAAAATCAGGTTAACGCTATGATAATCAATAGCATAGTACATTTACCGTTCTTCCTCCCTTGTTTAAGTACAGGCCGACTGTTTTTTACACAAAAGCGTAACAAGCGCGCCTTTTCTAGCACATTAATCTGTGGGGACGATTAATTTACTAATATCATTTCGATAATCGGACGGCAAGCCCCAGAGTATCATGTGAGTAAAATAACAGGCAGAAAGGGGTAAATGTAAGCAAACGTGTCACAAGAGAGATTACAACCTGCTGATTAACAAAGCATTAATTTAGCTAGCGTAATTTATTATGATTGCGCCATTTTTCAACATTAGTTATATGTTTTACTAATAATGGTGAAAAAATGGCGCGGGTCTGACAACCTTTAGCCTAGCAGGCCAGGGAATATCGCTTTTATTCCGGTAACGATAAATTCAATCCCGAGCGCCATCAGCAGCAGCCCCATGATGCGGGTGATAACGTTAATTCCAGTCTGTCCTAATAAACGCACCAGCCAGGGGGCAATGCGAAATAGTCCCCAGCAGCAGAGCGCAAATAGGGCAATGGCGATTGAAAAGCAGAGTAGATGCGGCCAGCTGTGAAAACGCGTTCCCCAGACAATAGTAGAGCTAATGGCCCCCGGCCCGGCCATCAACGGCAGCGCGAGCGGCACCACGCCAATGCTTTCCCGGATCGCCGTCTCTGATTTTTCCTGTTTATTCTGCTTATCTTCCCCTAGCTTGCCGCTGATCATCGACATAGCAATAGTGACCACCAGAATGCCCCCGGCGATACGGAATGAGTCGATGGAGATGCCAAAGAGTTGCAGGATAGTACTACCCAGAAACAGCGAGGTAAGCAGAATAATGGCCACTGAGACGCTGGCGGTCATGTTGGTTTTGTTTCTTGCTGCTGCCGTCTGGTAGCTGGTCATACTGATAAAGACGGGAATAATCCCAACCGGGTTTACCAGAGCAAATAGACCAATAAAAAATTTAAGGTAGGTCGGAAAATCAAACAACGTTTGGATCACGGTAAGCTCCGCAAAGAATCAACGCCGAAGGCAAAAATTATGCCATAAAAAAACCATGCTAAATATACGCCTATCTACAGCACACTTCACCAGAAATATTCTGAAAAACATGACATAACTGGTATGTTATTTAATTGTAGAAAGTATGATGACTTATTTCTACTACACCTTTGAAATTATTAACATTTGACGGACGCGGTCAAAAAGAGCCTGCTGAAAGGTGTCAGCTTTGACTATTCTTGATCTGGATCACGTATTCGCTACTCAGAAGTGAGTAACCTTGTTTACGCCGCCAGGGAGAAGAAAAGTATCAAACGGTATGATGCTGAGGCGAGGCTCTTTTAGTAAATCATAGGTGCGGTTGTCGTTGATAAGTCTTTGTTTTTGATAGGTTAACGCAGGCTGCTATGGGTCTTACTATACTGTTCTATTGATCCGTTGAGCAACTGATTTACTAAAAGAGTTTAACATTATCAGGAGATCATTATGGCCGTTACTAATGTCGCTGAACTTAACGCACTCGTCGAACGCGTGAAAAAAGCCCAGCGTGAATATGCCAACTTTTCTCAAGAACAAGTTGATAAAATCTTCCGTGCCGCCGCTCTTGCCGCCGCCGATGCGCGAATCCCCCTCGCGAAACTGGCCGTTGCAGAATCCGGTATGGGTATTGTGGAAGATAAAGTGATCAAAAACCACTTTGCATCTGAATATATTTACAACGCATATAAAGATGAGAAGACCTGCGGTGTGCTTTCTACTGACGACACCTTTGGTACCATCACTATCGCCGAACCCATCGGTATTATCTGCGGTATCGTTCCAACCACTAACCCAACCTCTACTGCAATCTTTAAGTCACTCATTAGCCTTAAGACTCGCAACGCCATCATCTTCTCTCCGCATCCGCGTGCTAAAGACGCCACTAACAAAGCAGCTGATATCGTGCTGCAGGCCGCTATCGCTGCAGGTGCACCAAAAGATCTCATTGGCTGGATTGACCAACCCTCTGTCGAGCTTTCCAACGCGCTAATGCACCATCCAGATATTAACCTGATCCTCGCGACGGGTGGTCCGGGCATGGTAAAAGCCGCTTACAGTTCGGGTAAACCGGCTATCGGCGTTGGTGCAGGTAACACCCCGGTCGTTATCGACGAAACCGCCGATATCAAACGCGCTGTTGCTTCCGTGCTGATGTCTAAAACCTTCGATAACGGCGTGATCTGCGCCTCTGAGCAGTCGGTTGTTGTTGTTGACTCCGTCTATGACAAAGTGCGCGAACGCTTTGCCAGCCACGGTGGCTATATGCTACAGGGCCAGGAGCTGAAAGCCGTTCAGGATATCATCCTGAAAAATGGCGCGCTGAATGCGGCTATCGTAGGCCAGCCAGCGGTTAAAATTGCTGAACTGGCAGGTTTCACCGTGCCGGCCAGCACTAAGATCCTGATTGGTGAAGTAACCAACGTGGATGAGAGCGAGCCGTTTGCGCACGAAAAACTCTCCCCGACGCTGGCCATGTACCGCGCGAAAGATTTTGAAGATGCCGTTGTTAAGGCTGAGAAACTGGTTGCCATGGGCGGGATCGGCCACACCTCCTGTCTCTATACCGACCAGGACAACCAGCCGGAACGCGTTGCCTTCTTCGGCGAGAAGATGAAAACCGCCCGTATTCTGATCAACACCCCTGCTTCACAGGGTGGTATCGGCGACCTGTACAACTTCAAGCTTGCCCCGTCCCTGACCCTGGGCTGCGGCTCCTGGGGTGGTAACTCCATCTCTGAAAACGTCGGACCGAAGCACCTGATCAACAAGAAAACCGTTGCTAAGCGAGCTGAAAACATGCTGTGGCATAAACTTCCGAAATCAATCTACTTCCGCCGTGGTTCTCTGCCTATCGCGCTGGATGAAGTGATTACCGATGGTCACAAACGTGCGCTGATCGTCACCGACCGCTTCCTGTTTAACAACGGCTATGCGGACCAGATCACCTCCGTGCTGAAAGCGGCTGGCGTTGAGACGGAAGTGTTCTTTGAAGTTGAAGCGGATCCAACCCTGACCATCGTTCGTAAAGGTGCGGAGCTGGCAAACTCCTTTAAACCTGACGTAATCATCGCCCTTGGCGGCGGCTCCCCGATGGACGCGGCCAAAATCATGTGGGTTATGTACGAGCATCCGGAAACCCACTTCGAAGAGCTGGCGCTGCGCTTTATGGATATCCGTAAACGTATCTACAAGTTCCCGAAAATGGGCGTGAAAGCAAAAATGATTGCTATCACCACCACCTCCGGTACCGGTTCTGAAGTGACCCCGTTCGCTGTAGTAACCGATGATGCTACCGGCCAGAAATATCCGCTGGCGGACTACGCGCTGACCCCGGATATGGCGATTGTCGATGCTAACCTGGTAATGGATATGCCGAAATCCCTGTGCGCCTTTGGCGGCCTGGATGCGGTAACCCACGCTCTGGAAGCTTACGTATCTGTATTGGCCTCTGAATTTTCTGATGGCCAGGCTCTGCAGGCGCTTAAGCTGCTGAAAGAGTATCTGCCAGCGTCGTACCATGAAGGTTCCAAAAATCCTGTTGCCCGCGAACGCGTGCACGGTGCGGCAACCATCGCGGGTATCGCGTTTGCTAACGCCTTCCTGGGCGTGTGTCACTCCATGGCGCACAAGCTTGGCTCACAGTTCCACATTCCGCACGGCCTGGCCAACGCCCTGCTGATTGGTAACGTTATCCGCTATAACGCGAACGATAACCCCACCAAACAGACCGCTTTCAGCCAGTACGACCGTCCGCAGGCGCGCCGCCGCTACGCAGAGATCGCCGACCACCTCGGCCTGAGCGCCCCAGGCGACCGTACCGCGGCGAAGATCGAGAAGCTGCTGGCATGGCTGGATAGTCTGAAAGCCGAGCTGGGCATTCCGAAATCTATCCGTGAAGCGGGCGTACAGGAAGCTGACTTCCTGGCAAACGTGGATAAATTGTCTGAAGACGCCTTCGACGACCAGTGCACCGGCGCTAACCCGCGCTACCCGCTGATCTCCGAGCTGAAACAGATCCTGATGGATACCTACTACGGCCGTGAGTATCGTGAGGGTGACGCTGTACCTGCACAGGTTGAAGCAGCTGTACCGGTAAAAGCCGATAAAAAGGCGAAGAAAACCGCTTAACGTTTCGCACTAACAAAAACCCGCCGACTGGCGGGTTTTTTTATGTCCTCAGCAGCGCGCTGAGCCTGTTTATACCTTCAGCAGTACCTACCCACGAACACGACGCTGAATCGCCGTCAGAGAGCCTTCTGCAAGCGCCTCTTTATAGTGCTTGCGACACACCGAAACGTAACGCTCGTTCCCGCCAATCACTACCTGCTCTCCTTCGTTATAGGGGCGCCCATCCTGATCGAGACGTAATACCATGCTGGCCTTGCGGCCACAGAAACAGATGGTTTTTAACTCCACCAGCTTATCTGACCATGCCAACAAATAGAGGCTGCCGGTAAAAAGCTCGCCGCGAAAATCGGTGCGCAGCCCGTAGCACAGCACGGGAATATCGAGCTTATCAACAATCTCTGAGAGCGCGTAAACCTGCTCCTGGGTTAGAAACTGGCTCTCATCCACCAGTACGCAGTGAACAGGTTCACGGGTATGTTCATCGCGGATCTCATCATACAGCGAGGTCTGCTGGTTAAATAATTTTGCTGGCGAAGAGAGGCCAATACGGGAGCTGACTTTCCCACTACCGAAACGATTATCAATTTCGGCAGTGTAGACCAGCGAGCGCATCCCTCTTTCCTGATAATTGTAGGAAGATTGTAAAAGCGCCGTCGATTTGCCGGCGTTCATTGCCGAGTAGTAGAAATAAAGCTGTGCCATCGGTCTGAAGACCCCAATCAAAATGTAATTTTTACCGCGCGGATTGTACCATATTTTGTCCGGCTATCACCCGGACGGGCAGCCGCATGCCAGTTAATGTCGTGGCTGGCATCCTGCCATGATATTCACACTTTATAACATTTATGATTGCCGCTGCCATTGATGCTGACAAACAGGTCTCTCTTGATTTATCACTATCCCGCGCAGACAAAGCGGATTTTACCTTAGATGCTTTTAACTTAGGCTCCAGAAAATATTAGTAATTTAAGCTCAGCAGGCTTATGTCAGACTAATAGAAAAGGTTGATATTTATCCATCACCGCTATAGTAACGCCAGGATTAATCGAAAAATGTTGGGTTACATTGCTCCCTTTATCTAACCCCGAGCGGACCAGGGGTAATGCTTTGGATAAGCTTTACAGCCTCGTTCCATGCAGGAAAATTTAAGATAGCGGAATTAATAAAACGGACAAATAACGAGTAATTTTGAATTCCTTACATTGTCGGGTATTGCACAACTCAAATTATCGCTCTATTATTAGCTCAACAAACCACCCCATTATAAGTTTGAGATTACTACAATGAGCGAAGCACTTAAAATTCTGAACAACATCCGTACTCTTCGTGCACAGGCCAGAGAATGCACTCTCGAAACGCTCGAAGAAATGCTGGAAAAATTAGAAGTTGTTGTTAACGAGCGTCGTGAAGAAGATAATGCTGCAGCTGCTGAAATTGAAGAGCGTACGCGTAAACTGCAACAGTATCGCGAAATGCTGATTGCTGACGGTATTGACCCGAACGAACTGCTGAACAGCATGGCAGCCGCCAAAGTCGGTACTAAAGCCAAGCGTGCTGCACGTCCTGCTAAATATAGCTACGTTGACGAAAACGGCGAAACGAAAACCTGGACCGGCCAGGGCCGTACGCCAGCCGTAATTAAGAAAGCTATGGATGAGCAAGGCAAACAGCTGGAAGACTTCCTGATCAAGGAATAAGCCCTCTCCTGCTGCAAAAAATCCCGCTCCGGCGGGATTTTTTATTTGTGTCACCGCCCCCGCCCGCTCTGCTTTATGTTTGCATTTAGAAACAACCAGCAATAAAAAAGCCGGAGATAATCCGTGCGTAACGGTGTTATCTCCGGCCTGCTTCAAACAGCTGTTTGAAAAGCCTTACTTAGTGAGGCCCATCTCATTTTCCAGCCAGCTTTTAAATTCTTCACCCAGCGTGTTATGACGGATACCATATTCGACAAACGCCTGCATATAGCCCAGCTTATTGCCGCAATCATGGCTCTTGCCTTTCATATGATACGCTTCAACGGTCTCTTTCTCGATGAGCATATCGATACCGTCAGTCAGCTGGATCTCATCCCCTGCTCCCGGAGGCGTTTTCGCCAGCAGAGGCCAAATCTCAGCGCTGAGGACGTAACGGCCTACCACAGCAAGGTTGGAAGGTGCAACGTTGGCCTTAGGCTTTTCAACTACGCCAACCATAGGTACGCTTTCACCTGGCTTCAGCTCTGCGCCTTTGCAGTCAACAACGCCATAAGCGGTCACATCTTCAACCGGCTCTACCATAATCTGGCTGCAGCCGGTTTCGTCAAAGCGTTTAATCATTTCCGCCAGGTTATCCTGGGAGAGATCGGATTCATATTCATCAAGAATAACGTCAGGCAGAATAACGGCAACGGGTTCATCCCCTACAACCGGATGCGCGCACAGTACCGCATGGCCTAAACCTTTAGCCAGCCCCTGACGTACCTGCATAATAGTAACGTGTGGTGGGCAAATAGACTGAACTTCTTCCAGCAGCTGACGCTTAACGCGTTTTTCCAGCATGGCTTCCAGCTCAAAGCTGGTATCGAAGTGGTTTTCGATGGAGTTTTTAGATGAATGAGTAACTAAAACGATTTCCGTAATACCCGCCGCAATACATTCGTTTACTACGTATTGAATTAAGGGTTTATCAACCAGCGGCAGCATCTCTTTTGGGATAGCCTTCGTGGCGGGCAGCATCCTGGTTCCTAATCCTGCGACCGGGATAACTGCTTTTGTGACTTTTGAATTAACGGCAGCCATTTAAAATCTCCTGGACTGTTCATGCTTAGAACACGTTCGTCAATGAAATAGTGCAATCAGTATATCAGTATCAAACTGTGAGCCTGGTCTGAATCGAACACATTGACATGTAATTAAGACAATTACCTATAAGACTGCGACGATAGTAGCACCCGTCCCGTTTTTACGGTAAAGCAAAATGAACAACGCTACGCAATCGTTCATTCCGCAGACAACATTAAGCGCAGCCGGCCCCCGGTTCCCCAAACCTGACACTGCCAGGCTTCACAGCGCTGGCTTATTTGATTTAAGTAAGCATTGCCCAGCGTTCCTAACGGCACACCGCTGTTAATCTGAACCTGTTGCTCATCGGTATTCAGCGTTGCGTTAAGTCCTGCTGAGACTAATATCAAATTTTTTTGTTCGCTGTGGTAATAACCCACCAGCAGAGGGAACTGTCCGGGTAAATTTGCCTGGCGCAGTAATTGATTAACCTGTTTTAACAGCGCACCCAGCTCAGGTAAGCGCTGGCGCTGCTGCGAGAGCTGCTCCTGAAGCAGACCATTAAAGAGCGCACGTAATAGCAACGCGGCTAATACGCCGTTATCGCCAGCGCGTGTCACATCCAGACAATAGAATGCCAGGTCGTGATCGGAGAGGGGGGCAATATCTAAAACCAGGCCGGGCTGATTGGCAGCAATCAGCTGGCGATAATTAACGCGGCACTGAGACATGACCTGCTGAACGGGAGGTTGTAATTCCTGTAACAGTTTTGCCGCTGCATGTGGGTCGCTTACTAGCGCATCCCAGTCCTGGAAAAGGCGCTCCTCCTCCTCCACCCGCGAGTTGAACATATTGGGATAGAGGCAGGCCAGCACGGTCTCCCGCAGACGGCTGAAATCTTTTACTGGCTTAAGTAAAACATCCTGCACGCCGAGACGAAGCGCCCTGGCGATGTCAGCCATATTCTCCGTTGCCGAAATCACCAGGATCGGCGTCTGGTCGCCCTCGTTACGCAGGTGTTCAACCAGCTTGAGGCCGTTCATTCGTGGCATTGCGATATCACAGATCATCAGATCTGGTCTGACTCTGGCCATTACCTCAAGCGCTTCCACACCATCACCCGCTAAGGTGGTCGTGGCGCCCAGAGACAAAAGCCAGGAGTCCAGCAGTGAGCGGAAAACGGGTTCGTCTTCAACGATTAACATATGTTTTCCGGCCAATGGCTGCGTCATGTTCTCTCCCCTGCCTTACGATAGTTCAATAGTGGCACGCTATTGCGACTACCGCCTGTCAGATTTTGCTTAAGAAAGCGAAAAACTACGTGCTCAAACATTTAATGTGCACTGAGTGGTTACAATTCGCCCAATGTCATTCCCGAATCGCTACAAATGCGCAATACGCGCTGCCGCACACCAGGCCGGCAGAAAAGACAGGACAAATAGATTTTGCCAGGATCACAGGCCCATCTTGCGCATACGGCAGTGATACGCCATGCGTAAGTGCCTGAACCAGAAACGTCTTGATAGTAAAACATCGCGGCGGCAAAAACGTCTTTTTTTAACGTTGCTCGCCCGTCGTCCATGCCGAAACGTACTAAATTTTTGGCCTTATGACCAGTCCTGGGGATTATCTCTTCTCTCGAACCCGCCTGGCATAGCGTCTTCGTCATCGCTCAGTTAACATAGTGCTGCAAAGGCGCATCTGCGCTCTCATTTATTCAGGAAACCTATTTTGTCGAACCGTTGTCCCTGCGGTAGCGCACTGGAGTATAGCGTATGTTGCCAGCCTTATCTGTCAGGCGTTGAAATTGCGCCCGATCCTGGCCATCTTATGCGTTCACGCTACACGGCTTTTGTTGAAAAGCGCGCCGACTACCTGATTCAGACCTGGCACCCTTCTTGTTATGCAGCGGATTTCCATCAGGAGATCGAGGCCGGTTTCGCCGGGACCGAGTGGTTGGGCCTGACCGTTTTTGAGCAGGCCGATGGCAGCCACAGCGGCGAAGGATTCGTCAGTTTTGTGGCACGCTTTAGCGAGAAAGGCAAAACGGGTGCCATTATCGAGCGCTCAAGGTTCTTAAAAGAAAACGGCCGGTGGTATTATATTGATGGCACGCGCCCCCAGTTCGGCCGTAACGATCCCTGCCCCTGTGGTTCGGGTAAAAAATTTAAAAAGTGCTGCGGGCAATAAACCCAGCGGTACCTCATAGCAAACACGTCAAGGATTCACCCGGCAATGCATTCATTACAACGAAAAGTTCTGCGTACCATCTGTCCCGATCAGAAAGGGCTTATCGCACGCATCACCAATATTTGTTACAAGCACGAGCTGAACATTGTGCAGAACAATGAGTTCGTCGATCACCGCACCGGACGTTTTTTTATGCGTACCGAGCTGGAGGGGATCTTTAACGATGCCACGCTGCTGGCGGACCTTGACAGCGCCCTGCCTGAAGGCTCCGTGCGGGAGTTAACCCCTGCGGGTCGCCGCCGCATTGTGATTCTGGTGACTAAAGAGGCTCACTGTCTGGGCGATCTACTGATGAAGGCCAATTACGGCGGTCTCGACGTGGAGATTGCCGCCGTGATTGGTAACCATGAGACCCTGCGCACGCTGGTAGAGCGTTTTGATATTCCCTTTGAGCTGGTAAGCCATGAAGGGCTGACCCGGGAAGATCATGACGAGAAGATGGCTCAGGCGATTGAAGCCTATGAGCCGGATTATGTGGTGCTGGCGAAATATATGCGCGTGCTGACGCCGACCTTTGTGGCTCGTTTCCCAAATAAGATCATTAATATTCACCACTCGTTCTTACCGGCGTTTATTGGTGCTCGTCCCTATCACCAGGCCTATGAACGTGGCGTGAAGATCATCGGTGCGACCGCACACTATGTGAATGATAATCTGGACGAGGGTCCGATTATTATGCAGGACGTTATTCATGTCGATCACACCTATACCGCTGAAGATATGATGCGTGCCGGGCGCGACGTTGAGAAGAACGTGCTCAGCCGGGCGTTATACGAGGTTCTGGGCCAGCGGGTATTTGTCTACGGCAACCGAACGATTATTCTGTAAGCGACTTATGAAATGAATTGTTTAGCATTAGCGCAGCACGCATAAAAAGCATGCAAACGGTTCATTTTCATAAAAGGAATGCTTTACAGCGGCGCGTCATTTGATATGATGCGCCCCGCTTCCCAAGGGAAGCAGGCCAGTACCAGTATTACCCCGTGGTGGGGTTCCCGAGCGGCCAAAGGGAGCAGACTGTAAATCTGCCGTCATCGACTTCGAAGGTTCGAATCCTTCCCCCACCACCATTATTCACCACAGCAGTGTGGTAAACCTGATGAGTGATGCTGACATATGCACTTATCGGGGAAGGGTAAGAACCTTCGATTAAGGTTCGACTCGAGCGAGAGCGAGAGAACGTTGCCTTCAGGCAACGGCCCGAAGGGTGAGGAGCGAAGCGACGAATAATCCTTCCCTCACCACCATCTCTACAAGCAAGTTATTACCCCTGGTGGGGTTCCCGAGCGGCCAAAGGGAGCAGACTGTAAATCTGCCGTCACAGACTTCGAAGGTTCGAATCCTTCCCCCACCACCATCTCTTCAAAAGTTATAAAAAATCAATCTCCCTATAAGCTTAACTGCATCCATTATTCCCCCATCATCATATCGGTGGTAGACGGCGCTTTACCGGCGAACTTTTGACGATTGCGGTATTGCTCTGGGCATACTCCGCCAGTCCATCCAACAGCTCATCCAGCTGCTCTATCGAGCGCACAACCAGGCGCATCACGAAGCAATCTTCCCCCGTCACCTTATCGCATTCGATACACTCCGGTATCGCCTGGATCATTTTATCGACCTTATGCAGCATGCCCGGCATGGGTCGCACCCGAACCAGCGCCTGTAGCGTATAGCCCAGCGCAGCAAGGTTAACGTGCGCGCCGTACCCCTGAATGACCCCGCGCTCTTCGAGGCGCCTTACTCTCTCCGCCGTGCTGGGAGAGGTTAACCCTACCCGGGCGCTTAACACCTTCAGCGACATGCGCGCATCTTCTGCTAGGCAGCCTACA
Source organism: Pseudescherichia sp. (assembly GCF_031987975.1). Taxonomy (GTDB): domain Bacteria; phylum Pseudomonadota; class Gammaproteobacteria; order Enterobacterales; family Enterobacteriaceae; genus Pseudescherichia. Next base: position 371,094 of record NZ_DALZYX010000001.1, read on the forward strand.
ATCTGACGGTCAATTTCATCGATAAGGTAATCCATAATTTGCACCTAATTTATAAAAGATAATTACGTCATACACCTTATTAAGGTTATATCAAACCGTTGCTGGTTTTTTGATAATAGGTTATCAAAACGAGGAGGTAGATATGCGCGATATACAAAAAGGCGTCTGGCAGATGAGCCTGGCGATGCTAATTTCCGGCTCCATCGGTGCCTTTGTTTTACTCTCCGGCCTGCCAGTAACGGAAGTCGTTTTCTGGCGCTGTGTCATCGGCGCTATAGCGCTCTATCTCTTTATCCGCCTTAGCAAGCAGCCTTTCAGCCGTTTAACGCGGGTAACCCTGACTCTTGCCATCCTCGGCGGCGTGGCGCTGGTCATTAACTGGCTGCTGCTGTTCGCCGCCTACGAGCGCGTCTCTATTGGACTGGCAACCGTGGTCTACAACACACAACCCTTTATGCTGGTGCTGATGGGCATGCTGTTTGGAGAGCGGGTCAGCCTGGTGAAATGGGGCTGGCTGATCCTCGCCTTTGTCGGCGTGGTGGTCCTGCTCTCCAGCGAGCTAACGCAGGGCTATGCCGCCGGCTGGCTGATGGGGATCGCCCTGGCGCTGGGCGCAGCCTTCTTCTATGCCCTCACCGCGATGATCACGCGCAAGCTGCGCCCTATTCCACCGCAGCACATTGCCTTTATACAGGTGCTTACGGGCGTGGTAATGCTGCTGCCGCTGGCGCAGGTGCCGGTTTTCTCCCGGGAGTTTCCTTGGGGTATCCTGTTGACCCTCGGCATCGTTCACACCGGCGTCATGTACCAGCTGCTCTATAGCGCGATTCAGAAACTGCCTACCCCGATTATTGGATCGCTGTCGTTTATCTATCCGGTGGTGGCGATTGTGGTGGATAACCTGGTCTTTGGACATACGCTCAGCGTTACCCAGCTGGCAGGTGGCGTGCTGATCCTCCTCGCGGCGGCGGGAAACAACCTTGGCTGGGGCGAAAAAAAACCTCGCCGCAGCGAGGTTGGAATTAACCAGGAGGCCAATTAGCGACGGGCGCGTACGACCTGGTATTTGCGCGTCAGGTACTCTACCGGCGCGCTCCAGATATGCACCAGGCGCGAGAACGGGAAGAGCAGGAACAGCGTCATCCCCAGCACCAGATGCACACGGAAAATAAACGCCACGCCGTCAAGGTTCGCCGATGCCCCGCCGTGGAAGGTCACAATTGATTGCGCCCAGCCCACCAGCTTCATCATCTCACTCCCGTCCATATGCTGGGCCGAGAAAGGGATCGTCAGCAGGCCTAAAGTACACTGCACCATCAGCAGGGTCAGGATCAGAATATCCGCCGTGGTAGTAGTGGCGCGCACGCGTGGGCTAAAGAGGCGGCGCTTAAGCAGCAGCAGGCCGCCTACCAGCGTCATGATGCCAAATACGCCCCCGGCGATCATCGCCAGCTTCTGTTTAACGTCAATCGGCAGGAAGGATTCATACATCCAGTGCGGGGTGAGCATCCCCACCAGATGACCGGCAAAAATCCCGATAATCCCGAAGTGAAACAGGTTCGAGGCCATATTCATCCCTTTGCGATCCAGCATCTGGCTGGAGCCTGCCCGCCAGGTGTACTGCCCGTAGTCATAGCGCAGCCAGCTGCCCACAAGGAACACCGTGCCTGCAATATAGGGATAGATGTCGTAGAAGAACATATTAAGGAACTGCATTATTGCTGTCCTCCGGTTGTGATATTCAAATATTGCGGGGCCACCGCACCGGCGAAGCGGCGCTGATGGGAGGCGATCTCAGACTCACCGCAGCCCTGGTCGGCAAAGAACTTCACCTGCTCCTCTTCCCAGACGGCATCCAGCGCCTGGGGAGTATCATCCCTGGCTTCACCGGCAATCTTCTCACCGACCTTCTCCCGATCGACGTCGGTTTTGGCCAGCCGCAGCAGCAGCTCAAACAGGCTGGCATAGCGGCTCTCGCGCTGCTGCAGACGAGCATTGAGCAGGGCCAGAATCGGGGCGATATCCTCCAGTCCCGCCAGCGCGTCGCTTGCCGGCAGCTGCGCCAGATACTCCAGATAGAGCGGGAGATGATCCGGCAGCTCGCGCCGATCGATAACCAGTCCCTGACGCTCGTACTGCGCCAGCAGATCCACCATCGCCTGACCGCGATCGCGGGATTCGCCATGCACATGCTCAAACAGCAGCAGCGAGGTGGCGCGTCCACGGTCGAACAGCTCGCTGTAGGCTGCCTGCGCGTCCAGCAGATCCTGATTCATCAGGTCACGAATAAAGACGCTTAGCTGATGGGCATCCTTAAGCGACAGATGCTCGGTCTCCGCCAGGGCATCGAACAGCTCCTGCTGATGCTGCCACAGGGCAGCATCCGGATACTCCAGCAGGCGGGAAATCACGACGAGTTCAATCATGGGCGCGGCTCCGTTTTCTTCGTCACATCGACGGCGTCAATACGGCGGCTGTTAAACAGATTGAATTTGCTGTCGCTGCCGTGGCAGCCGTCACCGAAGCTAAAGCCGCAGCCGTTACGTTCCGGGAACGCATCCCGGGCCAGCTCGCGGTGGCTGGTCGGGATCACGAAGCGATCCTCGTAGTTGGCAATCGCCAGATAACGATACATCTCCTGCGCCTGGGCTTCGCTTAAGCCCACCTCTTCCAGGGCGCGAATATCGTTGACGTTATCCACGGTCTCGGCACGCTTGTAGTGACGCATCGCCAGCATGCGTTTCAGCGCCAGCAGCACCGGTTGGGTATCGCCCGCCGTCAGCAGGTTAGCGAGATACTGTACCGGGATGCGCAGGCTTTCGACGTCCGGCAGGATGCCGTTGCTGCCCAGCTCGCCCGCGTCGGCCGCCGACTGGATCGGTGACAGAGGCGGCACGTACCAAACCATCGGCAGGGTGCGATACTCCGGGTGCAGCGGCAGGGCCAGCTTCCAGTCCATCGCCAGTTTCCAGACAGGTGACTTCTGCGCAGCGTCAATCACGCTCTGCGGCACGCCGTCCTTCAGCGCCTGCTCGATAACCGCCGGATCGTTCGGGTCGAGGAAGACGTCCAGCTGACGCTGGTAGAGATCTTTCTCGTTCTCAACTGCCGCCGCGTTTTCAATGGCGTCCGCGTCATACAGCAGCACGCCCAGGTAACGGATACGTCCTACACAGGTCTCGGAGCAGACGGTTGGCATCCCCGCCTCAATACGCGGATAACAGAAGATGCACTTCTCGGACTTGCCGCTCTTCCAGTTGAAGTAGATCTTTTTGTAGGGGCAGCCGGTAACACACATCCGCCAGCCGCGGCACTTGTCCTGATCGATCAGCACAATGCCATCCTCTTCACGCTTGTAGATCGCGCCGCTCGGGCAGGTTGCGACGCAAGCCGGGTTCAGGCAGTGCTCACACAGACGTGGCAGATACATCATGAAGGTGTTTTCAAACTGCCCGTACATCGCCTTCTGCATGTTCTCGAAGTTCCGATCCTGGCTGCGCTTCTCAAACTCGCCGCCGAGGATCTCCTCCCAGTTCGGACCGCTGACGATCTTATCCATCCGCTGACCGCTGATTTTTGACCGCGGACGGGCGATAGGCTGGTGCTTGCCCTCCGGGGCCGTATGCAGATGCTGATAGTCGTAGTCGAACGGCTCATAGTAGTCATCGATCCCCGGCAGATGCGGGTTAGCGAAGATTTTACCCAGCAGGGTGGCGCGGTTACCCATGCGCGGCTGCAGCTTGCCGTTCACTTTGCGGATCCAGCCGCCCTTCCACTTCTCCTGGTTCTCCCAGTCGTCCGGGAAACCCACGCCAGGCTTGCTCTCAACGTTGTTGAACCAGGCGTACTCCATCCCTTCCCGGCTGGTCCAGACGTTTTTACAGGTGACCGAGCAGGTATGACAGCCGATGCACTTATCAAGGTTCAGCACCATGCCTACCTGTGAACGAATTTTCATTTTGCGCTCTCCTGTACCTGGTCGTTGTTTTCGCCATCTAACCAGTTAATGTTCTTCATCTTACGGACCACCACAAACTCATCGCGGTTGGAGCCGACCGTGCCGTAGTAGTTAAAGCCATACGCCAGCTGGGCGTAGCCGCCGATCATATGGGTCGGTTTCGGGCTGATACGGGTGACCGAGTTGTGGATCCCCCCGCGCTGGCCAGTGATCTCCGAGCCGGGAATATTCACGATACGCTCCTGGGCGTGGTACATCATGGTCATCCCGGCCGGCACGCGCTGGCTCACTACCGCACGGGCGGTCAGCGCGCCGTTGCTGTTGAAGGCTTCGATCCAGTCGTTATCCTCAATGCCCAGCTCTTTGGCATCCACCTCGCTCATCCAGACGATCGGGCCGCCGCGTGACAGGGTCAGCATCAGCAGGTTGTCGCTGTAGGTCGAGTGGATCCCCCACTTCTGGTGCGGGGTGATGAAGTTCAGCGCCTTCTCCGGATTGCCGTTAGACTTCTCGCCCATCACCGCTTTTACCGAACGGGTGTCAATCGGCGGACGATAAACCAGCAGGCTCTCACCGAAGTCGCGCATCCACGGGTGATCCTGGTAAAGCTGCTGGCGACCGGAGAGCGTGCGCCATGGGATCAGCTCGTGCACGTTGGTATAGCCCGCGTTGTAGGAGACGTGCTCATCTTCAAGGCCAGACCAGGTCGGGCTGGAGATAATCTTGCGCGGCTGGGCCTGAATATCGCGGAAGCGGATCTTCTCCTCTTCTTTATTGGTCGCCAGATGCGTATGGTCACGGCCGGTAAACTCGCTCAGCGCCGCCCAGGCCTTAACCGCCACGTGACCGTTGGTCTCAGGCGCAAGGGTGAGGATCATCTCCGCCGCATCGATGGCGCTGTTAAGCATCGGCTGGCCTTTCGCCGGGCCTTCCGCCTTGGTGTAGTTAAGCTTGCGCAGCAGATCCATCTCGCTCTCGGTATTCCACGCGATGCCCTTGCCGCCGTTGCCCACCTTATCCAGCAGCGGACCGATGGAGGTGAAACGTTCATAGGTCGCGGGGTAGTCGCGCTCCACCGGAATGATATGCGGCGCGGTTTTGCCGGGGATAAGATCGCACTCGCCTTTTTTCCAGTCCTTAACATCCAGCGGCTGCGCCAGTTCGGCTGCGGAGTCGTGCTGGATAGGCAGGGTCACCACGTCAGTTTCGACGCCCAGGTGGCCCACGCACACCTCAGAGAATTTCTTGGCGATGCCTTTGTAGATCTCCCAGTCGCTTTTCGACTCCCAGGCCGGATCGACGGCGGCAGAGAGCGGATGAATAAACGGATGCATATCCGAGGTATTCATGTCGTCTTTCTCATACCAGGTGGCCGTCGGCAGCACGATATCGGAGTAGAGGCAGGTGCTCGACAGGCGGAAGTCGAGGGTCACTACCAGATCGAGCTTGCCGTCGAGGCCGTTATCATGCCACTCGACCTCTTCCGGCTTCACGCCGCCCTGCACGCCCAGATCTTTGCCCTGAATGCCGTTCTCGGTACCCAACAGGTACTTCAGCATGTACTCATGGCCTTTCCCGGAGGAGCCAAGCAGGTTTGAGCGCCAGATAAAGAGATTACGCGGATGGTTTTTGCCGTTCTCCGGCTGCTCGGCCGCAAAGCGAATCGACCCCTCTTTCAGCGCCTTGACGGTGTAATCCACCGCCGACATGCCCGCTTTTTCAGCTTCAGCGGCGATGCGCAGCGGGTTGGTGCCCAGCTGTGGGGCGGATGGCAGCCACCCCATGCGCTCGGCACGGACGTTAAAGTCGAGCAGATGGCCGCTGTAGCGGGATTTATCCGCCAGCGGAGAGAGCAGCTCTTGTGCGGTCAGGGTTTCATAGCGCCACTGGCCGGAGTGGTTATAGAAGAAGGAGGTACCGTTCATATGGCGTGGCGGACGCTGCCAGTCGAGGGCGAACGCCAGCGGCTGCCAGCCAGTCTGCGGACGCAGCTTCTCCTGGCCGACGTAGTGCGCCCAGCCGCCGCCGCTCTGGCCGACACAGCCGCAGAACACCAGCATGTTGATCAGGCCACGGTAGTTCATGTCCATATGGAACCAGTGGTTCAGGCCTGCGCCGACGATGATCATCGAACGACCATGAGTCTTATCGGCGTTATCGGCAAACTCACGGGCGGTACGGATAATATGCGCCCGCGGCACGCCGGTGATTTTTTCCGCCCACGCCGGAGTATACGCTTTCACTTCGTCATAGCTGGCGGCGGCGTTGGCGTCGCCCAGGCCACGATCGAGACCGTAGTTCGCCATCGTCAGATCGTAGACGGTGGTGACCAGCGCGGTGCTGCCATCCGCCAGCTGGAGGCGTTTTACCGGCAGCTTGTGCAGAAGGATATTTTGCAGCTCTACGCGGTTGAAATGCTCTGACCCTTCGTTGCCAAAGTACGGGAAGCCCACCTCGGCGATATCATCGTGACCGCCCAGCAGGCTCAGGCGCAGCTCGGCGTCTGCCCCGCTGGTGCCGTCGCGCTGCTCAAGGTTCCACTTCCCTTTCTCGCCCCAGCGGAAACCAATGGAGCCGTTAGGTGCAATCAGCTCGCCGCTGTCGTTGCAGGCCACGGTTTTCCACTCAGGGTTATTCTCCTGGCCGAGAGCGTCCACCAGATCGGCGGCGCGCAGCATCCGGCCTGCCGCGTAGTAGCCGTCGCGCTCTTCGAGCATCACCAGCATCGGCATGTCGGTATAGCGACGCACGTAGTCGGTAAAGTACTGGCTCGGCTTGTCGAGGTGGAACTCGCGCAGCATGACGTGGCCCATCGCCATCGCCATTGCGGCGTCGGTGCCCTGCTTCGGTGCCAGCCACAGGTCACACAGCTTGGCGATTTCGGCATAGTCCGGGGTAACGGCAACGGTTTTGGTGCCTTTGTAACGGACTTCGGTAAAGAAGTGGGCGTCCGGGGTACGGGTCTGCGGAACGTTAGAGCCCCAGGCGATAATGTAGCTGGAGTTGTACCAGTCGGCGGATTCTGGCACGTCGGTCTGCTCACCCCAGGTTTGCGGGGAGGCTGGCGGCAGGTCGCAGTACCAGTCGTAGAAGCTCAGGCAGGTGCCGCCGATCAGCGACAGGTAGCGCGCGCCGGAGGCGTAGGAGACCATCGACATCGCCGGGATCGGCGAGAAGCCCGCCACGCGGTCCGGGCCGTAGGTTTTAACGGTATAGACGTTAGAGGCGGCGATCAGCTCGTTGACCTCCTGCCAGGAGGAGCGGACAAAGCCGCCGCGTCCGCGCGCCTGCTTGAAGCTTTTCGCTTTGTCGGCGTCTTCAATAATAGATGCCCAAGCCGCCACCGGATCGTTGTGCTGAACTTTCGCTTCACGCCACATTTTCATCAGGCGTTTACGCATCAGGGGATATTTCAGGCGGTTAGCGCTGTAGAGATACCAGGAGTAGCTGGCCCCACGCGGGCAGCCGCGCGGCTCATGATTCGGCATATCCGGACGGGTACGCGGGTAGTCGGTCTGCTGGGTCTCCCAGGTGACCAGACCGTTTTTGACGTAAATCTTCCAGCTGCAGGAGCCGGTGCAGTTTACGCCATGCGTGGAGCGCACAATTTTGTCGTGCGACCAGCGGCTGCGGTATCCATCCTCCCAGTCCCGGTTTGTTTCATGGATCTGGCCATGCCCATCGGCAAAGGTTTCGCCCTTCTGTTTGAAGTAGCGAAACCGGTCCAGGAATTTACTCATCGGGTTTCTCCTGTGTGGAGCCTGCTGGCTCTCTGAAAAAGCGACATTGCTGCGAATGAGCCGACGTTAACGCGCTGAAAGGACGTGAGAATTGATGACGATCAAGGCAGGCAGGCATAGCAAAAACGGTGTATTTTTCATCTACCTCCAAAGTGGCAGAAAAGAACATTTTATATATTATTGATTTATATAGCCTTTAACGATTAATCCGCATTTATTGCAGTACTATTTCCGGCACAGGAGTATTAAGGGGTAGATATTCTGCATAGCGATACTCGCGCTGCGGCTAAAGCAGCAGACAACATCGCCACACTTTAGAATGTTGTAACTAATTAAGCACTAAAAAAAGCGCGGCGTTGCGCCGCGCAAGGATAATCAACAGTGCATTATTTAGTTTTAGATTTACGTCCATAAACCACCCAGGTGATAAACACGCAGGCGATGTAGAACACGAGGAAGACTTTCATTGCTCCGGCCGGGGAGCCGGTCAGCGCCAGCGAGGTGCCGAAAGCCTTGGGGATAAAGAAGCCGCCAATCGCGCCGATGGCCGAAATGAACCCGAGCGCCGCGGCCGTATCGGTCGCCGCCTCACGCAGGGCCTGCTCCTCGCTGCCGCCCTTCGCCTTCACCCGCTCCATCGTCATCTTGCGGAAGATCACCGAGATCATCTGGAAGCTGGAGCCGCTGCCCAGCCCGGCAGTAAGGAACAGCATCAGGAAGACGGCGAAAAAGGCGCTAAAGTTCCCCTCGCTTCCTGCTGACGGCAGAGTCAGGAACAGCAGCGCGCTAAAGATTGCCATCGCCACAAAGTTCAACAGCGTTACGCGAACGCCACCCAGCCGGTCAGAGAGCGCCCCACCCGCCGAACGAGCCAGCGCGCCCACCAGCGGTCCGAAGAAGGCAAAGTGCAGCACGTTGACCTCAGGAAACTGGGTTTTGGACAGCATCGCAAAGCCTGCTGAAAAGCCAATAAACGAACCAAAGGTAGCCAGATAGAGAAAGCCCAGGATCCACAGGTGCGCGCGCTTAAGCACCGGCAGCTGCGAGCGCAGCGAGGCTTTAGAGGTCGCCAGCTCGTTCATGCCAAACCAGGCCGCGAGGGTAAAGACAATCAGGAATGGCACCCAGATCCAGGCGGCGTTCTCCAGGTAGAGCATGGAGCCATCCTCCTGCTGAACGCCGGTCGCGCCAAAAAAGGCAAACAGCGAGAAGGTGATCGCCAGCGGGGCCAGCAGCTGCATCACGCTCACCCCGAGGTTACCCAACCCGCCGTTGATCCCCAGGGCACTACCCTGCTTCTGCTTGGGAAAGAAGAAGCTGATGTTGGCCATGCTGGAGGCGAAGTTGGCCCCGGCAAAACCGCAGAGCAGGGAGATGAGGATAAAGGTGCTAAACGGCGTACTGGTATTCTGCACGGCAAAGCCCAGCCAGACGCAGGGAACAATCATGATCCCGGTGCTGAACGCGGTCCAGCGGCGACCTCCGAAGATCGGCACCATAAACGAGTATGGCACCCGCAGCAGCGCGCCGGAGACGGAGGGTAGCGCAGTCAGCATAAAGAGCTGATCGGTCGTAAAATTAAAACCTACCTTGTTAAGATTAACCGCCACGGCGCTAAATAGCATCCAGACGCAAAACGCCAGCAGCAAACAGGGCACGGAGATCCACAGGTTGCGGCTCGCCACGGCCTGGCCACGCTGCTGCCAGAAAGCAGGATCTTCCGGTCGCCAGTCGGTAATGACGGCTCCGGTGGTCCTTTCAGGTATGGAAGAGTGACTCATAGACACCTCTGATTAGGGATTTAACCCCTGCCACCATAGGGTTTACGCCAGCGCTTAAGTTGATATAAATCAAAGGAAAAGCCGCCATTTTAGCCGTGCTAAAATCGTCCTACCCCTAAATGAGCAGCTGAAACTGACAGAAAAGCTGTGGTTTTTCACGTCGGTGAGGCGTTTGCAGGTAGCGACTCTTCAACCCATGCCGGGGCCGACAATAAAGGAGTAACTCTTTTGGGGTATGGGTATACTCCAGGGTATAGCCGAAAATAGTCCCACCCCCGGTGATTTGCCGGGTCAGGAGTCTTGCCGTTTATGCTGAAACGCCTCTTTTCACCGCTGACGCTGGTCAATCAACTGGCGCTGATCGTTCTGCTCTCTACCGCCATCGGCGTAACCGGGATGGCCATCTCTGGCTGGCTGGTACAGGGGGTCCAGGGCAGCGCCCACGCTATTAATAAAGCCGGCTCGCTGCGTATGCAGAGCTATCGCCTGCTGGCGGCCATGCCGCTTACGGAAGCCGACCAGCCGCTGATCGATGAGATGACGCGCACGGCCTTCAGTCCCGAGCTGACCCAGGCCGCGCTGCGTGACGGCCAGCTGCCCCAGCTGCAGTCGCTACAGCGTTACTGGCAACGAAATCTTGCACCTGGCCTCGTGCAGGCTCAGGACGCAGCGGCGGTATCGGGTGAGGTTGCTACCTTTGTTAACCGTATCGATCGGCTGGTGAGCAGCTTCGATCGCCGCACTGAACAGCGGATCGATCGCGTTCTGCTGCTCCAGCGCGGCATGGCCCTGTTTATGGCCCTGCTGCTGGTCTTTACCGTGATCTGGCTGCGGGCGCGTCTGCTTCAGCCCTGGCGGCAGCTGCTCAGCATGGCCCAGGCCGTGAGCCATCGCGACTTTACCCAGCGGGCGCATATCAGCGGACGTAACGAGATGGCAAAGCTCGGGATGGCGCTCAACAATATGTCCAGCGAGCTGGCCCAAAGCTATGCAGTGCTGGAGCAGCGAGTCAAAGAGAAGACTGCCGGGCTGGAACAAAAAAACGAGATCCTCTCCTTTCTCTGGCAGGCCAACCGCCGCCTGCACATGCAGGTTCCGCTGTGTGAACGTCTCTCGCCGGTGCTTAATGGCCTGCAAAATCTCACCCTGCTGCACGATATTGAGCTGCGTGTTTACGATGTGGAAGATGAAGAGAATCGCCAGGAGTTTACCTGTCAGCCGGACATGACCTGCGATGATATCGGCTGCCACCTCTGCCCGCGCGGGATCCTGCCCACGGGCGGCGGCGGCACAACCCTGAAGTGGCGGCTGGCGGATAATCATATGCAGTACGGTCTGCTGCTGGCAACCCTGCCGGCGGGACGGCACCTGAGCCACGATCAGCAGCAGCTGGTGGATACCCTGGTGGAGCAGCTTACCGCCACCCTGGCGCTGGATCGTCACCAGGAGCGCCAGCAGCAGCTGATGGTGATGGAGGAGCGCGCCACCATCGCCCGCGAGCTGCATGACTCTATCGCCCAGTCCCTCTCCTGTATGAAGATGCAGGTCAGCTGTCTACAGATGCAGGGTGAGAGCCTGCCCGACTCCAGCCAGCAGCTTCTGGGGCAGATCCGCAACGAGCTGAATACCTCCTGGGCCCAGCTGCGCGAGCTGCTAACCACGTTCCGTTTGCAGCTCAACGAGCCGGGCCTGCGCCCGGCGCTGGAGGCGAGCTGCCAGGAGTATAGCGCCCACTTTGGCTTCCCGGTTAAGCTGGACTACCAGCTGCCGCCGCGCTTTGTGCCTTCCCATCAGGCCATCCACCTGTTGCAGATCGCCCGCGAGGCGTTAAGCAATGCCCTCAAGCACTCCGGCGCCAGCGAGGTGATCGTCACGGCGGTTCAGCAGGGGCGGCAGGTAAAGGTCAGCATTACCGATAACGGCTGCGGCGTGCCGGACAGCGCCGAACGCACCAACCACTACGGATTAATTATCATGCGCGATCGCGCCCAGAGCCTGCGCGGAGATTGTCAGGTCCGGCGGCGGGAGTCCGGCGGCACCGAGGTGGTGGTGACATTTATACCCGAAAAGCTTCTCTCATCCGTACAAGGAGATAAATATGAATAATCAGGATCCCGCCACCATTCTGCTGATTGACGATCATCCGATGCTGCGCACCGGCGTCAGGCAACTTATCAGCATGGCGAGCGATATCCGCGTGATTGGCGAAGCCAGCAACGGGGAACAGGGTATCGAGCTGGCGGAGACGCTGGATCCCGACCTGATCCTGCTCGATTTGAATATGCCCGGCATGAACGGCCTCGAGACGCTGGACAAGCTGCGGGAGAAGACGCTCTCCGGGCGCGTAGTGGTTTTCAGCGTCTCGAATCATGAAGAGGACGTGGTCACCGCCCTCAAGCGCGGTGCGGATGGCTACCTGCTGAAGGATATGGAGCCAGAGGATCTGCTGAAGGCGTTACAGCAGGCCGCTGCGGGTGAGATGGTGCTGAGCGAAGCGCTGACCCCGGTTCTGGCCGCCAGCCTGCGCGCCAACCGCGCCACCTCCGATCGGGACGTGACTCAGCTGACGCCGCGCGAGCGCGATATTCTGAAGTTGATTGCCCAGGGCCTGCCCAACAAGATGATCGCCCGTCGTCTGGACATCACCGAGAGCACGGTGAAGGTGCACGTTAAGCATATGCTGAAGAAGATGAAGCTCAAATCCCGCGTCGAGGCGGCAGTCTGGGTGCATCAGGAGCGTATTTTCTAATCAGCTTTCCGGCAGCTGCGGCCAGCGTGGGACAGTATTCTGCACGCTTACCAGCGGCTCGGCCAGCGTGAGCGCGATCTCATTGGAAGAGACGCGCTGCCCCTTCTCATCCTCCACCGTTACCGACAGACGCCACGTATTGTTGGCTCCCTCCCGGCTGTCCCAGGCGGGCATAATGATGCTCCACCCCTCGCTGCTCTGGGCATTAACCGGCGGGGTCAGGCTCAGCGCCTGCGTGTCCCCTTGCCAGGTAATAGAACGAATACCGTAGCGGCTGCGCACCTGCACCACCATCTGTACCGTCTCGCCGGGGTTGAGATCCCACGGCGGCGTAGCCAGAAACACCGACAGGGTTTTCCGCTGGCGATATTCCACCACTGGCAGATTATTGCGCGTCGGGCTGTCATAGCGACTACCGCGCAGGGATCGGCTCTCCGCCACCTCGCTGGCGGTAAGCTGCTTTTTGAGCGGCACGCCGAAGCGGTAGTTCAGATTGAGGCCAAGGTTGTTCTGACTCTCTCCGCTCTCACCCTGCTTATGCTGGGCGGTGACGGTGACCAGCGGCACCGGGGTATAGTTGAGGCCAACGTTCACCGCCACAGGATTGTGGTAACCCGAGCCGGAGTCGAAGAGATCGACATTATCGCCAAAGTACTGCTCCAGACTCAGACTGGTATTAATGTGTTCATAGAACGGCAGCCGCGCCTGGGCGGTGACGTCATAGCCCCGTGCCAGCCGCTGCTGAACCGCCGCGCCGGAATAGTCCCAGCCTGAAAGGGGCTGATAATAGTTAGCCGAGAAGCGCAGGTATTCGCCCCAGGCTTCGGCCCCCAGTCCGGCCCGCTGTAAATTCTCATCCAGCAGGTTATCGTAGAAGGTGTTATAGCCCAGCAGCCAGTGCCCGGCGACCCAGCGCTGGCCAATACCGGCGTTGCTTACCAGCCCTTCATCCTGCTGGGTCAGGCCCAGCTGGCTCCAGCTCAGATAGCGGCTGTTATCCTGCCAGGGGATAAACCAGCTCCCCTGGCTGCCGGTAAAGCGCCCCTCATCGTTGACCAGCACGTTAACGCTGGCGTTTCCCCAGGGTGAAAGCCACGACTCAAGCTGCTCATTCACGTCTTCGCTGACGGCATCGCGGATCTGACCAAAGGCGAACTGGCGCGCCTGCTGCCCGGCGGTGAGGCCGTTATCGGTCTGGCTGGCCTCGCCAAAGGCTTTCGCCATCTCGGCCACGCTCTTAACCCGGGCGTCGCCGGTGGAGGTCATCCCCAGATCGGGCAGGCTGTCGTTATCGAAAGGGTTGTGTGGCTGCTGTGAGATGGCGCGGGCATTGTTAATGCCTCCTGCCAGCAGCAAGAGTAGAAAAAGCGGGGTTTTTAACAACGCGTCAGGGCGTAAATTCAGCGGGAGCGCCTCCGGTCTGGTGAGTAATCAAAGCGTTATTTTATCGATTTTCACAACTCTTTTCAGTCTTAAGCAAAATTTCAGGAAAAACCTTAACTACTCCCGTCTCGTCAGGTCTACAGTTAATTTATCTCTTAATGCATCAATTTATTGCAAGGTATGACGAGTGGTAACTATGAGCAAAGGGTGGCGATGGATCCTGTTGAGTTCAATAATGTTTTATGGTGCAGCTTCGCAGGCTAGCGAACTGTTTATGTTGCAATCCCCGGCTTTTGCCGATAACGGCCTGCTGGAGAAGAAGTTTGCTGGTAACGCTAAGGACAACCCCAACTGCACCGGTGAAAACCAGTCGCCGGCGCTTATCTGGAGCAATCCGCCGGAAGAGACTAAAAGCTTTGCCCTGATTGTTCACGATCCGGAGGGAGCAAAAGGTCTCGGCGTGACGCACCTGGTGGCGTACAATATTGCCCCGTCCGCCACCGGTTTCCCGGCCAACGCCCTGCGCGATGGTAAAATGTTTACCGGCGGTAAAAATAGCCCCGGCACCGATCGCTGGCACGGTCCCTGCCCGCCGCCCGGCAGCGGCGCGCATCACTATACCTTTACGCTTATCGCTACTAGCCAGGCACCGGATCTTCCCGCTGGCCTGACCCGTGAAGCGCTGTTAGAGAAGCTGAAAGGTAAAGCGCTGGCCGCCACCGGCCTGATTGGACGCTTCGGGCAGTAGCGTTAATAAGGAAGGAAAATGCAAAAGATAGTGATTGTCGCCAACGGTGCAGCCTATGGCAGCGAGTCCCTGTTTAACAGCCTGCGCCTGGCAATTGCCCTGCGCGAGCAGGCGGAAGAGCTGGATCTGCGCCTGTTTCTCATGTCGGATGCGGTCACCGCTGGGCTACGCGGGCAGAAGCCCGCCGAGGGCTACAATATTCAGCAGATGCTGGAGATCCTGACCGCGCAAAACGTGGCGGTGAAGCTGTGTAAAACCTGCACTGACGGGCGCGGCATCACTGAACTGCCGCTTATCGACGGCGTTGAGATTGGTACCCTCGTTGAGCTGGCGAAGTGGACGCTGGCGGCAGATAAAGTATTAACTTTCTAATAATCCCCTAACTTAAATATATTTTTCTTATAGTTTGTTTCCGCACATCAAGTTTACCTGCTGCGTTGCCGATAGGCTTTTAAACAACACAGCAGGTATAACGATTATGTTCAGGTCCATTCGCGCACGCATTACCGCAGCCACCGCAGGCTGTCTGGCTATCGCCTTACTGATCAACACCGTGATCAACTACCAGGTGACACGCCAGGATAATCAGCAGGCCCAGCGGGATATTCTCTCCAGTACCAGCACCAGCCACAGCGGCGCGATTGCCGACTGGGTGAACAGCAAGATGACGATGATCGCCTCGCTGCAAAACGCCGCGCTGACGGCGGATCCGGTCCCGACTTTCGCCCAGATCGCCCAAGCGGGTGGCTTTATTAATGTCTATGTCGGCTATGCCAGCAAAACGGCGAAGTTCTCGGACTCTAACGGCATCCCTGCCGACTACGACCCGACCATTCGCCCCTGGTATCAGCAGGCGGCTAACGCTGACGCGCCGATCGTCACTGCCCCCTACGTAGATGCTGCTTCCGGCAAGCTGGTGGTGACTTTTGCCGTGCCGGTGAAGGAGAACGGCATGCTTAGCGCGGTAGTGGCAGGTGACGTGGCGATGGACAGCGTGGTGGCAAACGTGCGCACCATTCAGCCGACGCCGCAGAGTAGCGGCCTGCTGATCGGCAGCGACGGCACGGTGATAGCCGCCAGCAATGCCGACCTGACCCTGAAGCCGTTTGCTGAGGCGATCCCTGAGGCTAACTTCAGCGAGTTACAGACGGGCAGCCCGGTGACAGGTATGTTTGACGGTACGCAGAAGGCGCTGATCGCGAAACCCGTAAAAGGAACCAGCTGGCTGCTGGTGGTGGCGCTGGATACCCACGACGCCACCAGCGGCATGCGCGCTCTGCTGAAGGCCTCGGCGCTGTCACTGATTGTGCTGGTACTGACTGGCGTGGCGGTGATGCTCTGGCTGGTGACGACAATGCTGAAACGCCTGGTGGTTATTCGCGATGCGATGCACGCCATTGGCAACGGCACGGACGATCTCTCCCAGCGCCTGCCGGAGAGCGGCAACGATGAGGTGGCACAGATCGCCCACGCCTTTAACATCTTCAGCGATAAGCTGGCGGTGGTAATGGTGAAGCTGCGGGACTCCAGCACCTCGGTGCAGCATGCGGCGCAGGAGATCGCTGCCGGTAACCAGGATCTCTCCGGGCGTACCGAGCAGGCGGCCTCCAGCCTGCGGGAAACCGCCAGCGCCGTAGAGCAGATCACCGCCTCGGTGGCCCAGTCAACCGACTCCGCAGCCCAGGCAAACAGCCAGGCGCACACCGCCTCTGAAGCCGCATCCCGCGGCGGCAGCGTGGTGTCGCAGGCAATCTCAACCATGCAGGCCATTGAAGAGGCGTCGGCCAAAATCGGTGATATCACCAGCGTGATTGACGGGATCGCTTTCCAGACCAACATCCTGGCGCTGAACGCCGCCGTAGAGGCCGCCCGTGCTGGTGAGCAGGGACGCGGCTTTGCAGTGGTCGCCGGGGAGGTCCGCATCCTTGCCAGCCGCAGCGCCCAGGCGGCGAAGGAGATCAAAACCCTGATCGAATCGACCACTGAGAGCGTAGCCACCGGGTCGCGCTACGTACGCCTGGCCGGGGAGAGCATGACCGACATCGTCTCCAGCATCGACAGCGTCTCGGTCATCATGCGTGAGATTACCGTCGCCACCAGCGAGCAGATGAAAGGTATCCAGGAGATTAACCACGCGGTGATTGACCTTGACCGGATGGTGCAGCAGAACGCCGAGCTGGTGGTGCAATCTGCCGCCGCTGCGGGGGCGCTTCAGTCGCAGGCGGGAGAGCTGGCTGAAACCGCAGGCCATTTCCGCATTTAATTCCCTCCCGGCGCGCTTTTGAAACGATTTAGCGCGTCGGGAAGCGGCTTCGACGAACAATGTCACTTTTGTTTAATCGTTACGCCATTATTTGATCAAAATCAGCATCGTTATCCCGCCCGTTTGGTGTGATGCAGGGAGCAAGTGTGAACAAAATCACACGGGAATTGTCCGGCAGGGAGCGCTTTGAGTCATTAACGGGGTAAATAAAATGGCGCTGGTGAAAGCAAGTTTGACGTTGTTCGGTGGGGATACGGTAGTGGTACGCTGCTCAGAGAGCTGCCATATCCATTTGATGAGCGCGAAGAGCCATACGGCGAACGCCCAGACCGATATTCTGAGCGTACAGGATCGTAATAGCGCGTACCTGACCGTGCCCTATAGCGGCACCTGGAACGTATTAATTGACAGCCACAGCCAGTCGCTGGAGCACTCCATCAGCTATGTGGCTGCCTAATCTCTTCTCAGGCGAAACCGGGCTGCATCGACTGGCCCGGTTCTTCTCCACCGAGTAGCCCTCGCACTTTCCCGACCAGATCGTTCAGGCAGTCGTCATGCATGCCAAGCTTAATCAGCTCCTGCTCCAGTGAGAACAGATACTGCGCGTTGGTGCCCAGCGGGCCGCTGGCCGCCGCGATCAACGGGGCGATGACCTGAGCGCGGGTATCGGATTCATAGAGCGCATGGCGCGGGTCCATAATGAACACCAGGGCGTTTACCGTGCGGCCATCGTCCAGGGCGAGCTTGCACCAGGTCGGCAGATAGCAGCCGGTGATCATCTCCCGCTTCCACAGCAGGGTCAGCTCCTGCTCAAGTGTCTCTTCAGGCAGGCGATACGCCACGCCGGTGGTGCGTCCGCCCTCTTTCAGGGCAAGCATCCGTCCAGGCTGGCAGGCCGTGCCGCGACCGGCGGTGAGACGCAGGCAGAAGGCGCGATGCCAGCCCACCAGCGTACCGGTGCAGGATTCGTTAAACTCCAGCGCCGGGTTCCACATCAGCGATCCGTAGCCGAAGATCCAGACAGGACCGCCGTCAGGCCGGCAGGCCAGCGTTGCCGCCAGCGACGCGGCACGCTGTTCCGCAGACCAGAGCAGCGCCGCTTCAATATCGCCAAAGGCGGTTTTGCAGTCCGCCTGTATTAAAAAGTCGCGTGTTAACACCTTCTACCTCCACCACTGCGTGCTTCCATGCGACCGTTATATTGCATTCCGTGTATTTCGCTGCTGAATAAAAGCGCAGCCTGTGCAGACGATATGCAATTCGCGGGCCGCTTGCAAGCCTACGGCGCGCCATGCCGCACGAATGCGGCAGCGTAAAAAAGAGGTAGCTGGCGTTTACGATAGTTATTTCAGCGGCTTATTTCTTTTTATGCCATTTATCATCGTCACCCTTCTCGTACTCATGCTTCACCGCCGCCCAGGCGACCTTGTGGGCGGTCTCTTCCCGGCTATCGTCTCCGCGTCGGTCGTCTTTATCCTTGTATTGGTCCCAGGCACTGTTGAAGGCCTCTTTATAGATATCCTGAGCGTGGGCAGGAAGCACGTTTTTGACATTGTCAGGCAGATCGCTTTTCGCTTTATAGGGCATGGAATCTCTCCTTTTGGCTAACAAACCTTAAGTGTGGATGACAATGCCGCGTCTCGCCACTAAGGGAGATAATCTGTTGTTACCTTACTCCAATGAATTGTTTATTAAACTAATTTTAAACAAAGCATCGAAATCCAGGCCTCATACGCTTAAAAAAGATAAACGCCGTAAAAAAAGGTAAACATTAGCTTAAAGTCGCTGCAATTCTGCTATTTTAATCCTCTGAAAAATCTTAACTATACTCATCAGCAACAGCACAATATGGAGATCGACGATGACAGCGACGCATGAGGCGGTAAAAACCCGCCATAAGGAGACTACTCTCATTTTCCCGGTACTGGCGCTGGCAGTGCTGTTTTTCTGGGGGTCAACCCAGTCGCTGCCAGCCATAATCGGGATCAACCTGCTGGCGCTGGTGGGGATCCTGAGCAGCGCCTTTAGCGTAGTCCGCCACGCGGACGTATTGGCGCACCGACTAGGAGAACCCTTCGGCTCGCTGATTTTAAGCCTCTCAGTCGTCATCCTTGAAGTTAGCCTGATTTCAGCCCTGATGGCCACAGGCGACGCCGCGCCAACGCTGATGCGTGACACCCTCTACTCCATCATTATGATTGTCACCGGCGGCCTGGTAGGTTTCTCACTGCTGCTGGGCGGGCGTAAATTTGCTACCCAGTATATGAACCTGTTCGGTATCAAACAGTATTTGATCGCCCTCTTCCCGCTGGCGGTGATTGTGCTGGTCTTCCCCATGGCGCTGCCGGGGGCCAATTTCTCCACTGGCCAGGCGCTGCTGGTTGCCCTAATTTCAGCGGCAATGTACGGCGTGTTCCTGCTGATCCAGACCAAAACTCATCAGAGCCTGTTTGTTTATGAGCATGAAGATGAGGGAGACGACAGCGATCCGCACCACGGCAAGCCGTCGGCGCATAGCAGCGTCTGGCACGCGGTATGGCTGATTGTCCATCTGGTGGCGGTGATTGCCGTGACGAAGATGAACGCTAACCCGCTGGAAGCGCTGCTGACGGAGATGAACGCGCCGGTGGCCTTTACCGGCTTCCTGGTGGCGCTGCTGATCCTCTCCCCTGAGGGGCTGGGGGCGCTGAAGGCGGTGCTGAATAATCAGGTCCAGCGCGCGATGAACCTCTTCTTTGGCTCGGTGCTGGCGACGATCTCCCTGACGGTGCCGGTGGTAACGCTGATTGCCTGGGCGACCGGCAACGACCTTGTGTTCGCTCTTGGTGGGCCGGAGATGATCGTGATGCTGGCCTCGCTGCTGCTGTGCCAGATTTCGTTCTCTACCGGGCGCACCAACGTGTTAAACGGTGCGGCACACCTGGCGCTGTTTGCCGCCTACCTGATGACGATATTTGCCTGAGTTAACGACCATAAAAAAACCCGCCGAGGCGGGTTTTTTTTATTAGTTCTCGGTGTCCAGCTCGTCGAAACTCTTCACCAGATCGTCAATGGCTTTGATCTGCTTCAGGAACGGCTCCAGCTTGTCCAGCGGCAGCGCGGACGGGCCGTCGCACTTGGCGTGGGCCGGATCCGGGTGCGCCTCGATGAACAGGCCTGCCAGCCCGGTTGCCATACCGGCACGTGCCAGCTCGGTCACCTGACCGCGACGGCCACTTGAAGCCTCACCAAACGGGTCGCGGCACTGCAGGGCGTGGGTCACGTCAAAGATCACCGGAGAGTTACCGGAAACCTTCTTCATCACGCTGAAGCCCAGCATATCGACAACCAGATTGTCGTAACCAAAGTTTGCGCCACGGTCGCAGAGGATCACCTTCTCGTTGCCGCCTTCGCGGAATTTATCAACGATGTTGCCCATCTGCCCCGGGCTAACAAACTGGGGCTTCTTGACGTTAATCACCGCCCCGGTTTTCGCCATCGCTTCCACCAGATCGGTCTGGCGAGCAAGGAATGCCGGAAGCTGGATCACATCCACCACTTCAGATACCGGCTGCGCCTGGTGAGACTCATGCACGTCGGTGATCACTTTTACGCCGAAAGTCTGCTTCAGCTCCTGGAAAATTTTCATCCCCTCTTCCAGGCCTGGGCCACGGTAGGAGTGAATAGAGGAGCGGTTGGCTTTATCAAAAGAGGCCTTGAACACGTACGGAATGCCCAGCTTCTGGGTCACGGTAACGTAGTGCTCGCAAATGCGCATCGCGAGATCCCGTGACTCCAGCACGTTCATGCCGCCAAACAGCACGAACGGCAGATCGTTTGCCACGTTAATATCGCCAATGCTAACCACTTTTTGTTTCATAGAATCGCCTTATCAGGTTTGAATCGGAACTCATCGGATTAATGCAGGGTAATCTGCCGATGCGAAATCGTGTTGATCTGCGCGCGGATCATTTCGCTGATCGGATCTTCCGGACACTGCTCCACAAAATAGCTTAAATCATGTAGCGCGACGTGATCGCAATCGAGCTGGGCGTAAATCAGCCCGCGATCGCGGATCTCATAGGGATCTTCCGGGTTAAACTGTAACAGCGCTTCGCTGGCCCGCAGCGCCAGCTCCATCTGCTGCTCTTCCATTAGCGCTGACTTCAGCGTGTCGAGCAGCTTACGGATCACTTCAGCGTTATCCGCCTCGTCCAGATCCTCGTTAAACAGCTCCGCCGTCGGGCTGATATTGCCCTTCAGCCACACTTCAAGGGTGTGCTCATCCAGCGTGTCGCCGTTAAACGGATTGATCAGCCACATCTCGCCGTCCAGCCACTCGGCACGCAGAATCAGCTGCGTCGGAAAGATAACCGGCGTTAATGGGATATCCAGCTGTTCAGCTACCCACAGCAGGATCGCCCCGAGAGAGACGGCGCTGCCCTGGCGGTTTTTCAACACGCTATCAAGCCATAGCGCATCCGACAGGCGATAGACGCCCTGTGAATCCTGAAAACCCCAGTCGCCATAAAAGAGTGCGATCAGCTTCTCCAGCTGTACTTCCTGCGATTGCGCCAGGCTTATCTCTTCCCGGGCCAGCGCAACCAGCTTCTCCAGTTCATCACAGACATACTGCGACGGAAAGTCGTCGCGGATAAGTTGTGAAACGAGGATCATCCCGTCGCATAACGGTGCTTTATTAAATTCGAAATCGGCTAACGACCTCATTACTTACCCCAGTCACGGTATTCAACGTCGATGATAACGCCAAACGGCGCTTCAGTCAGCCTTGCTTATGAATGCGAACAGCATAACCTGCCCGCGGTCAGCCGCTCGTTGCCGCCGTAATCCCGCATGGTTTCAACGTTCCGGTAGCCATTTTTAGCAAAAAGTGCCCGCACCTGCTCGCCCTGCTGCCAGCCATGCTCCAGCAGCAGCCAGCCGTCTGGCAGCAGAAACGCGCGCGCCTGGTCGATAATCCACGCCAGATCCGCCAGCCCCTGCTCCGCGGCTACCAGCGCGCTGCGCGGCTCAAAGCGCACGTCGCCCTCGGCAAGATGCGGATCCTGCTCGTCGATATAGGGCGGATTACTGACGATGGTGGCAAAACGCTGGCTGTCGAGCGCGCTGAACCAATGACTCTGCAGCAGCGTGACGTTAGCGATACCTAAGTGCTCGGCGTTACGCCGGGCAAGGGCCACGGCGTCGGGCATGACATCCACGGCGGTGATATGGCAGTCAGGACGCTCGCTGGCCAGCGCCAGCGCAATCGCGCCGGTGCCGGTACCTAAATCGAGGATCTCGCACGGCGTAACAGGCAGACGGGCCAGCGCCTGTTCAACCAGGCACTCGGTATCCGGGCGGGGGATCAGCGTGGCCGGCGAGACAAACAGCGGCAGTGACCAGAACTCTCGCGTACCCACCAGGTGGGCCACCGGCTCGCCGTGCTGACGACGGGCCAGCAGCGACTCAAGCTGCATCTGCTCGGCAGGCAGCAACTCGGTCTCACCAAAGGCGAGAATATAGGTACGCGCCCTGCCGGTGACAAACCCCAACAGGATCTCCGCATCACGGCGGGGGCTTTCGCTTGCCGCAAGCTGGCTTACCGCCTGGCGTAGCCAGTGCTGATAATCCATTATTCCTGCTCGGCCAGCGCCGCCAGCTGATCGGCTTGGTACTCCTGCACGATAGGCTCAATCAGCATATCGAGCTTGCCTTCCATTACTTCATCCAGACGGTAAAGCGTCAGGTTGATACGGTGATCGGTAACGCGCCCCTGTGGGAAGTTATAGGTCCGGTTACGATCGCTGCGATCGCCGCTGCCCAGCAGGTTACGGCGGGTTGACGCTTCCGCCTGCTGGCGCTTATCGATCTCTGCCGCACGGATACGCGAGCCGAGCACCGCCAGCGCCTTGGCTTTGTTTTTATGCTGGGAACGTTCGTCCTGGCACTCTACCACGATGCCGGTAGGCAGGTGGGTAATACGGATCGCCGAGTCGGTGGTGTTAACGTGCTGGCCGCCCGCACCGGAGGAGCGGAAGGTGTCGATACGCAGGTCCGCCGGGTTGATATCCGGCAGCTCGGCTTCCGGCAGTTCCGGCATCAGCGCCACGGTACAGGCGGAGGTGTGGATGCGTCCCTGGGATTCAGTGGCCGGGACGCGCTGCACGCGATGGCCGCCAGATTCAAACTTCAGGCGTCCGTAAACGCCCTCGCCGCTCACCTTGGCGATCACCTCTTTAAAGCCGCCATGCTCGCCTTCGTTGGCGCTCATGATCTCCACGCGCCAGCGACGGGATTCGGCGTAGCGGGTGTACATGCGGAACAGATCCCCGGCAAAGAGCGCGGCTTCGTCACCGCCGGTTCCGGCGCGGACCTCAAGGAAGGCGTTGCGTTCGTCATCGGGATCCTTCGGCAGCAGCAGAACCTGCAGGTGCGCCTCAAGCTCCTCGCCCTTCTCTTTCAGCTCGCGCAGCTCTTCCTGCGCCATCTCGCGCATCTCGGGATCGTCGAGCATCATCTGCGCGGTTTCGATATCTTCCTGAATCTGTCGCCAGTCAGTAAAGCAGCGTGAAACATCGCTTAATTGCGCATATTCACGCGACAGCGCGCGAAAGCGGTCCTGGTCTGCGATGGTTCCCGCGTCGCCGAGCAGCGCCTGAACTTCTTCATGGCGTTCGTGCAGGGCTTCCAGTTTGGCAACAATAGAAGGCTTCATAGGCGTAAATGCACCCTGTAATAAGAGGTTGTTGTGCTACTCCAGCCCGAGGCTGTTGCGCAGAATATGCAGGCGTTCGTCGTCCCCGTCACGGGCGGCCTGCTGAAGTGATTTGGTTGGCGTGTGGATCAGGCGGTTGGTGAGCTTACGGGCCAGATCCTGCATAATGGCCTGGGCGTCACCGCCCTGCTCAAGCGCGGCAAGGGCCTTGGCGGTGAGTTCATCGCGCACCTGCTCTGCCTGGCCGCGAAATTCACGGATCGTCTCGCTGGCGCTCTGGGCGCGCAGCCAGGCCATAAACTCGCTGCTCTCCTGAGCAACGATGGTCTCCGCTTCCACGGCGGCGGCTTTCCGCTGCGCCAGGTTATGCGAAATAATACTTTGCAAGTCATCAACGCTGTAGAGATAGGCGTTCGCCAGCTTGCCTACCTCCGGCTCGACGTCGCGAGGCACGGCAATGTCTACCAGCAGCATCGGCTGGTTACGGCGGGACTTCAGCGCGCGTTCAACCATCCCTTTACCGATGATCGGCAGCGGGCTGGCGGTGGAGCTGATGATAATGTCGGCGTCCTGCAGGCGGGCATCGATGTCGCTCAGCGAGATCACCTCTGCGCCTACCTCATCGGCCAACAATTCGGCACGCTCGCGGGTGCGGTTGGCGATGATCATCTTCTGCACCTTGTGCTCGCGCAGATGACGGGCCACCAGCTCGATGGTTTCACCCGCGCCCACCAGAAGTACCGTGACGCTGGAGAGCGACTCGAAGATCTGACGCGCCAGAGTACAGGCGGCAAAGGCCACCGACACGGCGCTGGCCCCGATATCCGTTTCGGTACGGACTCGTTTGGCAACGGAGAAAGACTTCTGGAACATGCGTTCAAGCGCGCTGGCATTGATATGGCCCCGGCTGGAGTCAGCGAAGGCTTTTTTCACCTGGCCTAAAATCTGCGGCTCACCTAATACCAGTGAATCGAGACCGCTGGCAACGCGCATCAGATGGCTGACAGCGTCGTTATCCTGATGCCAGTAAAGGCTTTTCCGCAGCTCGTCTTCATTGAGGTGATGGTAGTCGCAGAGCCAGCGGATAAGCGCTTCCTGCAGATTATCCTGCTCTTCGACGCTCAGATACAGCTCGGTACGGTTACAGGTCGATAGCACCACCCCACCCTGCACCATGGGCTGCGCCAGCAGGCTCTCGAGAGCCTGGTCGAGCGTGTCCGGCGTGAACGTTACGCGTTCCCGCAGCGAGACAGGTGCCGTTTTGTGGTTGATGCCGAGCGCTAAAAGAGTCATGTCAGCGGGAGTAGTACCAGCGTTGATAAGGTTAGTCTGAGCGCATCATACAGGATGAGCCGGGTCAATAAAAGAGACAGCCCCCTTTTGGAGTAATTGGTAATTTCATGATTTAAGACAACTTGAACGTAGACGGTATTCCTGCTCAGCGCTAGCATTAAAGATTATAACCGTAACGCACCACAAGGATTTGTCATCATTATGACTTTACCGGACCGTCGCCTGATTCGCCTGTTACCTCTCGCAAGCCTGGTACTTACCGCCTGTTCTATCCATGCACCGAAGGGACCGGGAAAAAGCCCGGACTCACCGCAGTGGCGTCAGCATCAGCAGGAGGTGCGTAACCTGAGCCAATACCAGACGCGCGGGGCCTTCGCTTATCTTTCCGACAGCCAGAAAGTGTATGCCCGCTTCTTCTGGCAGCAGACCGGCCAGGATAACTACCGTCTGCTGCTGACCAATCCCCTCGGCAGCACCGAGCTGGAGCTGAACGCTAAACCGGGCAGCGTAGAGCTGGTTGATAATAAGGGCCAGCACTATACCGCCACCGACGCCGAAGAGATGATTGGCAAGCTGACCGGGATGCCGATCCCGCTGAACAGCCTGCGCCAGTGGATCCTTGGCCTGCCCGGCGACGCTACCGACTATAAGCTTGACAGCCAGTACCGCCTGAGCGAGCTTAACTACACCCAGAACGGGAAGACCTGGAAGGTGACCTACGGCGGCTATGATGCGAAGTCAACGCCGGCGATGCCGTCAAACATGGAACTCAATCAGGACGGCCAGCGGATCAAACTGAAGATGGATAACTGGATTGTAAAATGATGACCCAGTGGCCCTCCCCGGCAAAACTTAATCTTTTTTTATATATTACTGGCCAGCGTAGCGACGGTTACCACGACCTGCAGACGCTGTTTCAGTTTCTCGACTATGGCGATACCCTCAGCATTGAGCCGCGCAGCGACGGTAAGATCCGTCTGCTGACGCCGGTAGAGGGCGTCGCCGAGAGCGATAATCTGATCGTCCGCGCCGCACGGCTGCTTCAGCAGGCGGCTGCGGAGCGTGACTCCCTGCCGGCGGGTAGCGGCGCAGATATTCGCATTGAAAAACGTCTGCCGATGGGCGGCGGGCTGGGGGGCGGCTCCTCTAACGCGGCGACGGTATTGGTTGCCCTTAACCATCTCTGGAACTGCGGGCTATCGGCAGAGACGCTGGCAGCGCTGGGCTTGACCCTTGGCGCAGACGTACCTGTTTTTGTCCACGGTCATGCAGCCTTTGCCGAGGGCGTCGGCGAGGAGCTGACGCCTGTCGATCCGCCGGAAAAATGGTACCTGGTGGCGCACCCTGGCGTACACATTTCAACCCCGGCCATCTTTAACGATCCTGATTTGCCTCGCAATACGCCAAAACGGCCAATTAATACGTTACTGAACTGTGAATTCGGCAACGATTGCGAGGTTATCGCAAGAAAACGTTTTCGCGAGGTTGATGCCGCGCTTTCCTGGCTGTTAGAATACGCGCCGTCGCGCCTGACTGGCACAGGAGCCTGCGTCTTTGCTGAATTTGACTCAGAGTCCTCCGCTCGTCAGGTGCTTGAGCAAGCCCCGGAATGGCTGCAGGGTTTTGTCGCGCGAGGCGTAAACGTCTCACCGCTTATGCAAGCGCTTAACACTGACAAGCTTTAATACTTTTTAATGGGTATTCTGGGTTAGCTGAGTTTCGGTGACAACGTCACCTCTGTTCCAGACGTTGCATCGCGCTCTTTAAATACATCGCCTGGATAGCGTAGCCTGGCCCGCACAGTTTACGGCGACGCTATCCACCACTGGACGCATGCCTGAGGTTCTTCTCGTGCCTGATATGAAGCTTTTTGCTGGTAACGCCACCCCGGAACTAGCACAACGTATTGCCAACCGCCTGTACACTTCTCTCGGCGACGCCGCCGTAGGTCGCTTTAGCGACGGCGAAGTCAGCGTACAAATTAACGAAAATGTACGCGGTGGTGATATTTTCATCATCCAGTCCACTTGTGCTCCAACGAACGACAACCTGATGGAGTTAATTGTCATGGTTGATGCGCTGCGTCGTGCTTCCGCAGGCCGTATCACCGCCGTGATCCCCTACTTCGGCTATGCCCGCCAGGATCGCCGCGTGCGCTCCGCGCGCGTGCCCATTACTGCAAAAGTGGTTGCCGACTTCCTCTCCAGCGTTGGCGTTGACCGTGTCCTGACCGTTGACCTGCACGCAGAACAGATCCAGGGCTTCTTCGACGTCCCAGTTGATAACGTATTTGGTAGCCCCATCCTGCTTGAAGATATGCTGCAGCTGAACCTCGATAACCCGATCGTTGTCTCTCCGGACATCGGCGGTGTGGTTCGCGCGCGTGCTATCGCTAAGCTGCTGAACGATACCGATATGGCGATCATCGACAAGCGCCGTCCGCGCGCTAACGTCTCTCAGGTTATGCACATCATCGGCGACGTTGCTGGCCGCGACTGCGTGCTGGTTGACGACATGATTGATACCGGCGGTACGCTGTGCAAAGCGGCAGAGGCGCTTAAAGAGCGCGGCGCGAAGCGTGTATTTGCCTACGCTACCCACCCGATCTTCTCTGGCAATGCGGTGAACAACCTACGCCACTCCGTGATTGATGAAGTGGTCGTTTGCGACACCATCCCGCTCTCCCCTGAGATTAAAGCGCTGCCAAACGTGCGTACCCTGACGCTCTCCGGCATGCTGGCCGAAGCGATTCGTCGTATCAGCAACGAAGAATCCATCTCCGCGATGTTCGAGCATTAATCGTAACGTATGACAAAAACCCGCTTCGGCGGGTTTTTTTGTGCCTGAAAAACATTTGTATGATGTATTCACGCATTTTCTAATATTCATATAATGGATAATGCGTGCATGGATGACTAGCTTGTGAAGATTATGAACCTTTCTGAGATTTTACCCTTTCGCGCGCTAATTGAAGCGTGCTGGAAGGAGAGATATACCCTCCCGCGCTTCACCCGCGATCTGGTGGCAGGCGTCACCGTCGGCATTATTGCTATTCCCTTAGCGATGGCGCTGGCTATCGGCAGCGGCGTAGCACCCCAGTACGGTCTCTATACTTCGGCAGTGGCCGGGATTGTCATCGCCCTCTGCGGCGGCTCGCGTTTTAGCGTCTCCGGCCCCACGGCAGCGTTTGTGGTGATCCTCTACCCGGTCTCACAGCAGTTTGGTCTGGCAGGCCTGTTAGTGGCCACGCTGATCTCCGGGCTGTTTTTAATTCTGTTTGGCCTCGCCCGCTTTGGTCGCCTGATCGAATACATTCCGCTTCCCGTCACGCTGGGCTTTACCGCCGGGATAGGGATCACCATTGGCACCATGCAGATAAAAGACTTTCTCGGTCTGGAGATGGCTCAGGTGCCGGAGCACTACCTACAGAAAGTTGGCGCGCTGGTGATGGCGCTGCCCTCTCTTAATCTGGGGGATGCTGCCATCGGCGTAATCACGCTCGCGGTGCTGATACTCTGGCCGCGCCTCGGGATCCGCCTGCCGGGCCATCTTCCCGCCCTGCTGGCGGGCTGCGCGGTAATGGGGCTGGCTAAGCTGGCCGGTTTTGAGGTAGCGACTATCGGCTCACGCTTTCACTATCTGCTGGCTGACGGCACCCAGGGCAACGGTATCCCGCAGCTTCTGCCCCAGCTGGTGCTGCCGTGGCAGATGCCCGGCTCCTCTTTTACCCTGAGCTGGGCCTCCGTTCAGGCGCTACTGCCCGCCGCTTTTTCAATGGCAATGCTCGGGGCGATTGAATCCCTGCTCTGCGCGGTAGTGCTCGACGGCATGACCGGCACCCGGCATAAAGCCAATAACGAGCTGATCGGTCAGGGGCTGGGCAACCTGATTGCTCCTTTCTTCGGCGGCATTACCGCTACCGCAGCGATTGCCCGCTCGGCGGCTAACGTGCGGGCGGGCGCAACCTCGCCCGTGGCGGCCATTATTCATGCCCTGCTGGTGATCCTCGCCCTGCTGGCGCTGGCTCCTCTGCTCTCATGGCTGCCGCTGTCAGCGATGGCCGCGCTGCTGCTGATGGTGGCATGGAACATGAGCGAGGCGCACAAGGTGGTTAACCTGCTGCGGCGTGCGCCGCAGGATGACATTCTGGTGATGCTAATGTGCATGTCGCTGACGGTCCTGTTTGATATGGTTATCGCTATCAGCGTTGGCATCGTGCTGGCGTCGCTGCTGTTTATGCGCCGCATCGCCCGTATGACGCGCCTCGCGCCAGTTAACGCCGAGGTGCCCGATGACGTCACCGTGCTGCGGGTCATCGGGCCGCTCTTCTTCGCCGCTGCCGAAGGGCTGTTTAACGATCTGGAGACGCGCATCGCAGGCAAACGTATCGTCGTGCTGAAGTGCGACGCGGTACCGGTGCTGGATGCCGGGGGGCTGGATGCCTTCCAGCGCTTTGTAAAACGGCTGCCGGAAGGCTGTGAGCTGCGGGTTAGCAACCTGGAGTTTCAACCCTTGCGCACGATGGCGCGCGCAGGGGTTAAGCCGATTGCCGGGCGGCTGGCGTTCTACCCCAACCGTGACGCGGCGCTGGCGGATCTGTAATGATTAGGGTGCAGCGTACCGGCGCTGCATCATTACCCCAATCGCCTGCTGTAGCCAGGCCAGTACCTCGGGGGTCATCCAGGTCCCCTTCATTAACAGCGGCTCCTGCTGCATAGCAACGCGGAATTTCTGCTGGGTAGTTGGATCCTCTCCCGCGTAGGACTGGAAAAGTTCGAGCCAGTTCTGCGCCAGCTGCTGGCCACGTTCAGAGGCAGGATCGCACTCCTCCCGCGTGGCCTGGTGCAGCTTCGCCACCAGCTGAGGCCACTCCATCAGCCGGTCAAAATAGTGCGCCCGGGTAAAGGCTATCTCCTGTGGAGTAAGGTAACGCTGCCAGATAGCCAGCTTGCTCTCAGCAAAGGCGTGGGTAATGTAGTCGATAATCTGCGGCGTAATCCCCGTCCGCTCGCGCATCTGCGGCTCCACGCTGTGCATCTCATTAAGACGGGTCAGAAACTCCGGTTTGCCCGCCGTATCCTGCTCCAGGCGATCCATCCAGCGGATCGCCAGATCCATCGCTTTGCTATCGCTCTCAGCAACGCTTTGCGCTATCAGCGTCTGCGCTTCCGCGACCAGCGCCGCCCAGATAGAAGCCAGCCGTTCGCCTTCGGCGGCAAACGGCAGCTGCTGTAGCTCTTCTTTAGTAAACCAGCGATCGTACATATTCATTAACTCCAGAGTCTGTAGCCAGGACTCCAGATCCGGCTCGCTCTCCTCTTCCAGTCCCGTTCGTAGCGCGCAAAGCTGGTCGCGCAGGGTATGAACAGTACGCAACTGCCTGTCCAGCAGCGCAATCTGCGCATCGAGCAGATCGGGAAGCGAGAGCGTATCCTGCTCCAGAAAGTCCTTGATTTCGGCAAGCTCCAGCCCCGCTTTTGCCAGCGCCTGGATCATATGCAGACGCTGTACATCGGCAAGATTATAGAGCCGGTAGCCTGCCTCGCTTCTGGCGGAGGGCAGCAGCAGTCCGGTTTGCTCGTAGTGGTGTAGCGTGCGAACGGTGATGCCAGCGCGTTTCGCCAGCTCGCCTACCTGAATTAACATTGCTGCTCCTTGTCCTGACCAGTAGCGCCACTCTGGGGCCTTACGTTACGTGAGGGACAAGGGACTAGCAAAAAAAAGCGTAAAAAAAACGACTCTCATGAGTCGTTTTATGAAGATGCGTGTAGGCCCGTGCAAGCGTAGCGCCGCCGGGCGTATCCAATTAACCATCAGCTATGCTTATGTTGATCCCGGCGGCAGCGTTTGTCGTAGTGGCGTACCCACCAGTACTTATCGCACACCTGTTCATGTCCACCGACGCGCGCCCCTGCCAGCCAGAGAATAGCGCCAAGGAAGATGCTGAGTA
This sequence comes from Pseudescherichia sp., assembly GCF_031987975.1. Taxonomy (GTDB): domain Bacteria; phylum Pseudomonadota; class Gammaproteobacteria; order Enterobacterales; family Enterobacteriaceae; genus Pseudescherichia. Next base: position 401,656 of record NZ_DALZYX010000001.1, read on the forward strand.
TGGCCCCGTGGGCGAAGTACTGCGGCAGATTGAGCTGCGGGAGCTGATTTAAAATAGAGTAACCGACGCCAACCACCATCACCACTAACCCTAAACCCATAAGCGCATTACCGAGTCTCGATGCGTTTTTGCGTTTCATATGACACCTCCGGCGTTGTGGGCTGAACGGGAAATATCCCCAATCCTTATGGGTAAAGTATAGGCAGGGTGTCATTAACGGGGTGCGGGCGGGATCACAATTACAAACATCTTACTCACAGATCTTTACATATAAGCCACTGAACTCAATCAACTTCTAATAGTTTTCACAGGCAATTATTTCTAATTTTATCTTTCGTCCGCAGAATTTTGTCAACGCCCGCGCTACCACGTAAACTACGCGCCAAAGAGTGAACTTTTCAGGAAAAGAGACGTGACGATTAAACTGATTGTCGGCCTTGCCAACCCGGGTGCTGAGTATGCCGCTACCCGCCATAATGCCGGCGCATGGTATGTTGACCTGCTGGCCGATCGCTACCGCGCTCCGCTGCGGGAAGAGCCTAAATTCTTTGGCTTTACCTCACGCATTAACCTTGCGGGGGCAGATGTCCGTCTGCTCGTACCGACAACTTTTATGAACCTCAGCGGTAAAGCCGTGGCGGCAATGGCAACCTTCTACCGCATCAACCCTGATGAGGTCCTGGTGGCCCACGACGAGCTGGATCTGCCCCCGGGCGTAGCAAAATTTAAGCTGGGCGGCGGTCACGGCGGCCATAACGGTCTCAAAGACATCATCAGCAAGTTAGGTAATAACCCCAACTTTCACCGCTTACGGGTAGGAATTGGTCATCCGGGGGACAAAAATAAGGTTGTTGGCTTCGTGCTGGGCAAACCGCCTGCTTCCGAGCAGAAGCTGATTGATGACGCCGTTGACGAAGCGGTGCGCTGCACCGAGCTGTGGCTGAAAGAGGATCTGGTGAAAGCCACCAATCGCCTGCACGCTTTTAAGGCCCAGTAGCCCCCAGCGATGCCATTTTTGCCGCGCAGCAGGTCCGTAACGTGTATAATAGGCTAAGTTATTAACTTTTCTGCAATCTGTTTTATCTAACAGGTTGATTATCAAGATATAAAGGTGATGTAAACCATGGGATTCAAATGCGGTATCGTCGGCTTGCCGAACGTCGGTAAATCTACCCTGTTCAACGCGCTGACCAAGGCGGGCATCGAAGCTGCCAACTTCCCGTTCTGTACTATTGAACCAAACACCGGTGTGGTGCCGATGCCGGATCCGCGCCTCGATCAGCTGGCGGAGATCGTTAAGCCGCAGCGCATTCTGCCGACCACGATGGAGTTCGTTGACATCGCCGGTCTGGTTAAAGGCGCGTCTAAAGGCGAAGGCCTGGGCAACCAGTTCCTGACCAACATCCGTGAAACCGAAGCGATCGGCCACGTGGTGCGCTGCTTTGAGAACGACAACATCATCCACGTAAACAACAAAGTGGATCCGGCTGACGATATCGACGTGATCAACACCGAGCTGGCGCTTTCCGACCTGGATACCTGCGAGCGCGCCCTGCAGCGCGTGCAGAAAAAAGCCAAAGGCGGCGATAAAGACGCGAAAGCAGAACAGGCCGCGCTGGAGAAATGCCTGCCGCAGCTGGAAAACGCAGGCATGCTGCGGGCGCTGAAAAACCTGACGGATGAAGATAAGGCAGCCATTAAGTACCTGAGCTTCCTGACCCTGAAGCCGACCATGTACATCGCCAACGTCAACGAAGATGGTTTCGAGAACAACCCATACCTGGACAAAGTGCGTGAAATCGCTGCTGCGGAAGGCTCTGTGGTGGTCGCCGTCTGCGCCGCCGTTGAGTCCGACATTGCCGAACTGGACGATGCCGACCGTGACGAGTTTATGGCCGAGCTGGGTCTGGAAGAGCCAGGCCTGAACCGCGTTATTCGCGCCGGTTACGAGCTGCTGAACCTGCAAACCTACTTCACCGCCGGTGTGAAAGAGGTTCGCGCCTGGACTATCCCGGTGGGCGCAACTGCGCCGCAGGCTGCGGGTAAGATCCACACCGATTTCGAGAAGGGCTTTATCCGCGCCCAGACTATCGCCTTTGAAGACTTTATTACCTATAAAGGCGAACAGGGTGCGAAAGAAGCCGGTAAGATGCGTGCAGAAGGGAAAGACTACATCGTGAAAGATGGCGATGTGATGAACTTCCTGTTTAACGTCTAACGCGTCCTGCTTTAAAGAAAAATCCACGCCCCGGCGTGGATTTTTTTATTTAACCGCGTAGTTGTCCATATTTGCACCTGACCCGATTTCCTTGCGGATTACAGTTTTTATAGCTGTACCGCATCTTATATTTTAATAAGGAAATCAACATGAACGTATCTTTACCTAACGCCAGCTCGCTGGTCTTCTACTCTTTACCAAACTACGCAGGCACCTCTCTCGCTGTCGCCCACGGGCAAACCGGCATCGTCGCCTCCTCCGCGGCATCCTGGGCCGAACAATCCGTCTCCGTACCCGGCACCGATGGCATGTACCCCTTTATCTGGTCCGCCGTCGATACCGGCAACCCGGCCATGTCCTATGCCGGGCACGACGAGCAGTACCTCAAAGCCAGCCTTCCCTATATCGAAAATGCTTTCCCCTCTCCCCAGTATCCGCTGCAGTTTCTCGGCATCAACGCCTCCCTTGCCGTCCCTGTTTTTGTGCAGCTCTCCGGCGATTTCCCGGCAGAGAACTGTCTCGCCGCCACCGCGCTCGTTCCGGCATCATCCAGCCCGGTGACGACCTTTGCTTCGTCCCGGCACGACGGCGCACTTGGATTCATTCAGCCTGTAAACGGTGCATCAACCCTCGTTTCGCTCATGACTGGCACCCTCTCCGACGTTGACAGCACCGTGCAGTGGGCTGGCGCGGCCTCGCTGATGCTTGCATATGTTGATAACACGCTGACGATCGCCTCGGTTTCCGGACTTCCCGAGGGCTGGAATTTTGATACACCCGCCCTACAAGCCGACGGCTCCTGGCTCGTCCCGCTCTCTGCCGGTCAGGCCGTCAATACCGGCACCCTTTATACCGGCGCAAACTATACCGGCAGCAGCGAGACGTTCTCGCCGCACGAGTCGCTTCAGGCTAACTCCGGCTCCGGCTGGCTCTGGCGCTCCGTCAGGCTTGCAGATATGCCTGCGCTTCTCTACTCGTCTTTTAATCCCGTTGATGCCGCCTACGACTACACCGGCTATCAGCTCCTCCGGATGACCAGCGACACACCGGATTTTGACGCCATCTTTACCGGCAACCTTCCTGCCCAGCTGCTCGCACTCGATCGCACCGACGTTCAGATTTCCGTTAGCCTTAGCACCTCCGCAACGGATGATGCCGTGGTTGCCCTGACGCAAGCCTATCCTTCCGCCTTCTATACTGCCGTAACCCGTGGTAATACCGGCCTGCTGGCCATTCTTCCCGCCTCCGGAGCAGCGCAGAGCATCACCGTGCAGTCCGGTGTGCTAAACGCCGACGGCTCCGCCACCTTCTCTCTCTCCGGTGAGCTATCTGTCTCGCTCAGCGAGGGCGTTCCGATTATTACTCCCGGTAGCGGACTCCCTGCTTACTGGTCATTCAGCGCACCGATTGTGCAGGCCGATGGGACCTGGCTCGTTACCCTCTCTGACGTCGCCGTTGACGAAGTGACCCTCTACAGCGAAGCAAATTATCTGGGAGAGAGCACGCAGTTGGCTAACGATGACAGTATCCTGCTGCGCTCTCCGCTATGGCAGTGGAACTGGCAGTCAGCACGGCTTAACGGCAGTTCCCTCTTCAGCCATACCGTCGTAGCTGACCCGGACACGTTTGACTTCCGCACCTATGCCGACAGCTATGACACTGCCGACGTAGCCGATCTTTCCGCGATCTATCCCGTTATCATTCATGCTGCGACCGTTGAGGGCACGGCTCTCGGTGCGGATGAAGTGGCGATACGCATCGCCCTGCTGCCCAACGATGCCAGCAAAGCCGCGGTGGCAGTGGCCCTTCAGGCTGCTCCCTCCGGGCTGCTGATGCAACCTCTTGCCAGCGTCGCCAACGGCCTGTTTAGCGTATCCGGCGTGCTCGCCGTGCTGAACAAAGCGCAATCCCCTATTGTCCTGCCGATGCTGGTGGGCGAGATGGATACCGTGACCGGCCTGGTGACGTGGCAGGTGTCCACAACCCTTGTCGCCAGCTGGAATGAGGAAGAGCAGCGCCCTGAGCTGGCTTTCGGGACGGAAGTCCCTGACGACTGGGTACTCTACCCGCCTCAGCCTACGGGCAATGCCGGTGAGTATCGCGCAGTACTCGGCGGTAATCTTCTGGCTCCGACTGTCATACCGCGTGGGCCGCGAGGCGTCACCTATAGCTGCTGTCCGGGCATCCTGACGGCGCTGAATGCCGATACGCTGAAACCCACAGAAGCGCTTTGGCAATATGAAGGTGAAATCACCTCTGTGCGCGCCACCTGCTTTGCCGACACTGCACCTAACCGTTCGCTGATCCTGCGCAGCGGCAAAGGCCGACGGGCTGCAATCCTCCGTCCCGCCAACGTCGCCGGGACATGGGATACCCAGGTCAACAACAACGCCTTTGCCGCACTGACGGACAGCGGCAACCCTCAGGCCTGGGGCTACAGTAGCCACGGCGGCAGCGTTCCGGCTGACATTGCCTCACGCTCTGACCTGATCGCTTTAGCCGGAACCCGGGCTGCTTTTTCCGCTCTGACCAAAACAGGTGGTGCGGTTGCGTGGGGCAGCAGCGGAACGGGTGGTAGTATTCCGGCAGACATTGCTTCGCGTACCGATCTGGTGGACCTGGCCGGGAACTGGAACAGTTTTGCCGCCCTGACCGCCTCGGGTAGCGTGGTCGCCTGGGGAGAAGCAGAATATGGTGGTAGCGTACCGATCGAAATCGCCTCGCGAACCGATCTGATCCGTTTGGCCAGCGGCGATATTACCTTTGCCGCATTGACTACGTCTGGCGGCGTGGTTGCCTGGGGTGACAGCGCTCGAGGTGGTGAAGTCCCAGGCAACATTGCCGCACACACCGATCTGGTCAGCCTCGCCAGCACCACGTCGGCGTTTGCTGCTCTGACCGCTTCCGGCGGCGTTGTTGCATGGGGAGATAGCGGTATTGGCGGCAAGGTCCCGGCTGAGATTGCCTCACGCAGCGACCTGCTCAGCCTGACCGGAAATCGGAACGCCTTTACGGCATTGACTGCCAGCGGTGGGGTCGTCGCCTGGGGGACATCCGGTAACGGCGGTAACGTCCCGGTTGAGATCGCCTCGCGAACCGACCTTATTGGCGTGGCTGGCAGTGCCTACGCTTTCGCTGCGCTTACCGCGTCCGGTGGTGTAGTTGCGTGGGGCAATAAGGATTATGGCCAGTTTGTCCCTGACGATATTGCCTCCCGTACCGATCTGGTAAGCATTACCGGAAGCTGGGGCGCTTTTGCGGCCCTGACAGCAACAGGTAGCGTCGTTACCTGGGGTTCGACGTTAAGCGGGGCAGCTATTCCCGCTGACGTTGCCCCCCTGTTAACCGGCGTGGTGGCACTCTACGCGAATATGAATAACTTCCTTGCCCTTAAGGCTGATAATAGCGTAGTGGTGTGGGGCGTAGATGCTTCAGGTGATAGAGATAATATTCCCTCTTCTCTGCAAGGGAATATCTCCTATACACAATAGCGTTATTCATTTACGGGCGGGTTTTCCCGCCCTTTTTATTCTGTTGCCGCCGGCTTAAGCTGCTTAACCATTCGCCATCTGAACCACAGCTGGGCCAGCAGGATCAATATTCCGCCGATAATCTTTTGCATCGGCAGCTTCTCCCCATACCAGATTGCCGCCGCAATTACCGTCAGCAGCGGCTCCAGCACCATAATAATCGCTGCATTGGCGACCGCGGCATGCTTCTGCCCCTGTAGCTGAAGGCCGAAACGCAGGCTGGTGGCGATCAGGATGCTGGCGAGCAGCCACATCGCCGTAGTAGCAGTAAACGGCTGGGTCCACGTCTCCGTCACGCCGGACAGCACCAGCCCTACAACCCCGGTCATGCCCAGCTGCACCGCCGTCAGCGGCAGCAGCGGTACCTCTCTGGCGCAGCGGCTGGTGTAGCAAAATGAGATCGACTGCACCACGGCGGTCAGCAAAAACCACCCCTGGCTGGCATGAAACGACACCGGAAACTGTAGGCTCAATAGCCCTAATCCGACAAAGGCCAGCGGCAGGCACTCCCAGTAGGCCCGCGCGGGCCGGACCTTCATCATTCCCCAGGCCACCAGCGGTACGAACAGCATCGACAGGCTCATAATAAAGGCGCCCTCCCCCAACGAGGGAGTGGTAGAAACGGAGTAGATCCACAGGCACATGGTCAGCGTCATCCAGGCTCCGCTGATAAGCACCTTTATTATCTGCTCTTTCGGGATGCGCTGGCCCCGGCAGAACGGCAGCAGGACCAGCGCGGCACAGCCAAAGCGTAGCCCCAGAAAGGCAAAAACCGGCATCCCGGAGATGCCTTCGCGGGAAAAGATCCAGCCGCAGGCGGCGATCAGGGTGACCATAATGAGAAGGAGATCGGCCTGCCGCTGCGGGTTTATTGAAATATTCATCACTACGAACAAATTTAAAAAATGGTTGAGTCATCATAGTGCTAATGACATCAATTAAATAGATCGTTAGCAGGCGAAATATTAATCCCTGTATTTTAGATGGGTTATTTATTGCTATCCTGCCATTGAGATTAAGCTGATATCGCCAATATTTGCGGAAAAACTAGTAATTACCGCCAAAAAGTTGCACCCGCCGCCTATTTTATTTATGGTGTACCCCCGCCGCTAAACGTGGCGAATTAATCATCATCTGCATCTTATAGCTTTCATTTCCTTTGATTTGGGTTTTACGGCTGCGAAAGCTATAAGGTTGCGCCATCCATACTCATGGGGAGTTTATGAGCAACGGAACGACGTTAAACCAGCAACAGAATCACGCTTCAACAAGCAATGAATTGACCGTAGATGACATTACCGTTATCGATAGCGGCCTGCTTAAAAAGGCCGTCGGCGCAGCCGCGCTGGGTAACACCATGGAGTGGTTCGACTTTGGAGTCTACAGCTACCTGGCAGTGATCATCGGCCAGGTCTTCTTCCCCGGTGCCAGCAGCACCGCGCAGCTGATCGCCTCCTTCGGCACCTTTGCCGCCGCTTTCCTTGTGCGTCCTATCGGTGGGATGGTATTCGGCCCGCTGGGGGATCGCTTCGGACGCCAGAAGATCCTCGCCCTGACAATGATCATGATGTCGGTAGGCACCTTCTGTATCGGCCTGATCCCCGACTATGACAGCATTGGTATCGCCGCGCCGATCCTGCTGCTGGTGGCGCGTCTGGTGCAGGGTTTCTCTACCGGGGGCGAATATGGCGGCGCCGCGACCTTTATCGCGGAGTACTCAACCGACAAACGCCGCGGGTTTATGGGCAGCTTCCTGGAGTTCGGTACCCTCGGCGGCTATCTGCTGGGTGCTAGCCTGGTGACGATCATGATCGCGGTTCTGCCCACCGAGGCGATGCACGCCTGGGGCTGGCGCATTCCCTTCTTCCTGGCCGCGCCGCTGGGGCTGTTTGGCCTCTATATTCGGCTGAAGCTGGAAGAGACCCCGGCATTTAAAGATCACATGGATAAGCAGGAGGCGCTGGAGCACAGCAAGCCGCAGCTCAGCCTGCTCCAGATGCTGAACAAACATCGCAAGCAGATCCTGAAGTGCATCGGCCTGGTGCTGGTGTTCAACGTCTCGAACTATATGCTGACCTCTTACATGCCAAGTTATCTGACCAGCGTGCTGGGCATGAGCGAGCTGACCGGCCTGCTGCTGGTGATGGTGATCATGTTTGTCATGATGCCGCTGACCCTCGCCTGGGGTTACTGGACCGATCGCATCGGCCGTCGTCCGGTGATCGGACTCGGCGCTGCGGGGCTGATCCTGCTGGCTATTCCGAGCTTTATGCTGATCGGCTCCGGCAATATGCTGGCGGTGTTTGGCGGCCTGGTTATTCTTGGCGTGCTGCACACCTGCTTCAGCGGCACTATGCCCGCTACGCTCCCGGCTCTGTTCGTGACTGATATCCGCTACAGCGCGCTGGCCATTGGCTTTAACCTGTCGGTCTCGCTGTTCGGTGGCACCACGCCGCTGGTGACCGCCTGGCTGGTGGATACCACGCACAACGTTATGATGCCGGCCTACTATATGATGGGGGCCGGGATTATCGGTCTGATTACGGTACTGACCCTGCGCGAGACGGCCCAGAAGCCGCTGAGCGGCTCCTCCCCGGCGGTGGCTACCCGCGCCGAGGCGCACCGTTTGATTGATAAGCTGCGCAAGCAGAAGCGCACGAAGCACCTGCAGGCGCAGGTGGCAAGCGAATAAGAACCCAAGACCCACGTTCGCGTGGGTTTTTACTGCTCCTGCAAATTGTCCGATCCGACGCCGCCGATAAACGGCAGGCGCAGGCGCAGGGGCGTAAAGTCGAGACCGACGTTCAATCCAAGCACGTTAAGCTCAAACCCCTCCTCTGCCCCCAGGGTCACTCCCGCCACACCCAGCACCGAAACCTGTAGCCCGCGCCCGGAAGGCGGCAAGCCGATGGGCCGATAGATCGGACGATAGTCTTTTCCTACCGCGTTAGCAGGCAGATCCAGCCTCAGGTCAGGCACTTCCCGCCCAATATGGGCAATAAAGGTGTTGCTGTTGGGACCCGGCCACGCGTGATAGGTGGTCGGCCACGGATAGGAGGCAATCGCCGCCTCAATTTGCGGGATCATCGCTTCGGCTTCTGGCCCACGACGATCTACCAGCAGGCGCGGTCTGGCCCCATACCAGTAGCCATCCGCAAGATTACGGTCGCGGCGCACCTTGTCGCCGCTGCCCCAGCTGATCACCTCGTAGCGGGTGTAGTGATCCTCTCCGGCGCGTTTGAAGATGATCCACGGATGCACGGCCACCGCGCCTTTCCAGCCGTAGGTTGGCGCAGCATAGACCTGAACGATCGCCAGCTGGGCAAATTTGGCCGGATCGGGCGCGATGCCAGCGGAGTCTCGCCGGGCGGACCACCACCCCTCGTTGGCTTTTGCGTCGCGCTGGCTTACCGCCTGGGCGAGACTGGCAACGAGAGAGAGCAAAATAATACACAGCAGACTCAATAGAACTGTTTTGAGAGCGATCATGGCACCTGTAGGGGAAATAAAAAACGGCGGGAAGTTGCCTATTCTACCGCCGTTTTTTTACCCAGCAAGCGCTGTGCTTAATTAATCACCAAACTTTACGTAGGCTTAAACCTCCAGCCCGGCGCGGAACTGGCCCCACTTCAGCACCGAGTTGACGCCAATGGAGAGGAACGGCTCCGGCGGAGTCCTGTTCGGTCCCGGCGACGCCACCAGGAAATCGATTAGCTCGTTACGCTCTCCGGCGATCATATCCGCCAGCAGCTTGCCGGTGGCGGTGCCGCGGGTGATGCCCAGCCCGTTGCAGCAGAGCGCGCCGTACACGTTCGGTGCCAGCTGGCCGAAGAAGCCTTCATGGTTATCCGACAGGCAGATCGCCCCGCTCCAGGAGTAGTCAAAATCAACCTCAGAGAGCATTGGGAAACGGCGCTCAAAGGATTTGCGGTGCGTGTCGATGTAGCCCTTCAGGAGTCGTTCACGCGGGCGGCCATCCGGCTGGAAGCTGAAGCTGTTGCGGATCAGAATGCGATTATCCACGGTGCGGCGTACCGTGCTGCCAAACGGATGCGCCGGGATAACGCCCCATACCGGCTTGCCGCCCAGCCGGGCCTGCTCTTCGCTGCTCAACGGGCGGGTCAGGCTGCCGTAGAGGAAGGTTGGCAGCAGGCGGCCACGCAGGAAGCCAAAATGCGTGGCGAAGGCGTTATTGGCAAGGATCAGCTTATCGGCGGTGATGCTCCCCTTGTCATGGGCCAGGGTCACCTTCTCGCCGTAGTCAATGGAGGCGATGGGCGTGTTCTCATAGAGAGTAACGTTGGAAGGCAGGCTATCCGCCAGCCCTTTTACCAGCGCGGCGGGCTGCAGCAGGATGGTTCCGGGAATATAGAGCGCCTGCTTATACCAGGAGGTGCCAATATGGTCCGGCAGATCCCGCCCGGAAATCATCTGCGCTTCGCGACCAATCTTCTCCAGCCCGCTGCGATACGCCTCAAGAATAGCAATGCCCTGATCGCCCACTGCCGCCTGATACTTACCAGAGTCTGTCATCTGGCACTCGATGCCGTGCTCCTGAACGATGGCACGCAAATAGTTTTGACCCAGCGTGTTGAGCTTGAGGATCAGGCTAGCGGTTTTCACGTCACCGATGTAATCCTTTGCACCAATATCATGGGGCACATCAATGGCAAACCCCGCATTGCGCCCGGAGGAGCCGAAGCCCACCTCCTGGGCCTCGATCAGCACCACTTCGTCGCCAGGAAAGTTAAGCGCCAGCTGGCGAGCAGCGGCCAGCCCGGTCAATCCGGCCCCGACAATCGCCCAGCGGACATGCTTGTGTCCCTGGTGCGCAGGACGCGGGATACGTTTTTTACTGGTGTGATACCAGCCCGGCAGGGCATCGTCAGCAGGCAGAGAGGTGATCTTTTGCACGTTCGTTACTCCGGTACGTTTTTCTTTAATCCATCCCGCCAGAGGGCCAGGCCGGACGGCGCAGGGTCATGTTACAGAAATTAGATTTATGAATACTTCTTGTATATTTTATGTATACAAGATGTATAAAAAACATGACGCGCGTAGCAAAAATGCACTCTGCATGAAAAAAGAAAACGTTGCTGAAGAGAGGTGAAATGCAGGCGTAGCAAGGCCTGCCGGCGAGTGCCAGCAGGCTTAAAATGGTATCTAGCGGTTGCCTTCCGGCGTCTGGATCAGATGGTCAGCTTTTAGCCCCTGAGGAGCGATAAATAGCTCCATATTGACCCGGGACAGCTCCCAGTGCTCAAACACCAGATCGACAACGGCCTGTTCATCTCGCGCCTCAATAGCGGTAATAAAGGCATCGTGGTGATCCGCTGCCAGCTGCAAACGTTGCTCCATATCTTCGTTCTGCGGACGGAAAAAGGTATGGCCAATGCGGCAGTGGTCAATCAGCAGACGTCCCAGGCTGGGTTGCAGATAGGGATTACCCGCCATCTCCCCCATCAGCTCATGGAAGCGATTATTCTCCAGGGCCAGCGCTTCGGCGTCGTGGGTCTGCACCGCCTTACGAAAACGCTTTTGCGTCTCCTTCAGGGCCTTTAGCTGAGCAGGCTTGTAGTTCTGCACCGCCAGTCGTCCTGTGGCGGCGTAGATCATTGGCGCGACCAGGAAGAAGTTACGCAGCGTTGAGTGGCTCATAGGGATCACCCGCACGCCGCGCTTCTCAACGATTTCGAGATAGCCTTCGCCAGCCAGCCGCTGAAAAACCTCTCTCACCGGCGTCCGGGACAGGCCATACTGGGCAGTGAGGCTGGCCTCATCCAGCAGCTCATCCGGATCCAGCTCCATCGTTAAAATAAGACGCTTTAGATCCTCATAAAGCGCTACTTTACCCGTTCTCATTGTCGCCTCCTGGAAATGCCCTGTGCATAGTGAGTGTGATAGTGATTAACCTACAGAAAAAGCCTGTATACCGCAAAAATAGTTAAAAAATTCACACCTCACACAAGGCAATGTTTTCTCAGGAGATCGTCTCCGGATCTTTATGCCTCTTCCGTGGGCAAATCGATCCAGATAGTCTTCAACTCCGTGTACTGATCGAGGGCGAAGACAGACTTGTCGCGTCCGCCAAAGCCAGACTGCTTATAGCCGCCAAATGGCGTCGTGGCATCGCCTTCGCCAAAGCAGTTGACGGTGATGGTTCCCGCCCGGATAGCGCGGGATACCCGGATCGCCCGGTTGAGTTTGCCAGTATAGACCGATGCTGCCAGACCGTAGGGGGTATCGTTGGCCAGCGCCAGCGCCTCGGCTTCCGTTTTGAAGGTAGTGACGCAGAGCACCGGCCCGAAGATCTCCTCCCGGAACAGTGCGCTCTGCGGGGTGACGCCATCGATAATGGTAGGCTGGACGTAGATCCCCTGCTCGGTGTCGCCGCCCTGTACGATACGCAGCCCCTCCTTGCGCGCGGTATCGAGGTAGCCGCTGACCTTGCTGAAATGCTCGGGGGAGATCATTGTCCCCAGCTTGTTCTGCGGATCGCTGGGGTTCCCCATCCGCCACTCGCCGATCTGCTCCGCAATAATGGCCAGCAGCGTCTCCTTCACCCCCTCCTGCACCAGCAGGCGCGAGGTGGCTGAGCAGTTCTCACCCATGTTCCAGAAGGCACCGTTCAGCACGTGTCCGGCCACGGTTTGCAGATCCTCAGCATCGTCAAAGACGAGGGCCGGGTTTTTACCCCCGCACTCCAGCACCACTTTCTTGAGGTTGGACTCCGCAGCATAGTGCAGGAAGCGCCGTCCGGTGGCGGTAGAGCCGGTAAAGCTCACCATATCGATATCCGGATGCAGGCCAATCGGCTCCCCGACCGCCTTCCCGGTTCCGGTCACGATATTCAGCACCCCTGCCGGGACGCCGGCTTGACTCGCCAGCTCCGCGACCCGCAGCGCGGTCAGCGAGGTCTGCTCGGCCGGTTTTACCACCACCGAACAGCCTGCCGCCAGCGCCGGGCCGATCTTCCATGCCAGCATCAGCAGCGGGAAGTTCCACGGCAGCACGCAGCCCACCACCCCGATCGGCTCGCGCACCACCAGCGCCATGGCACTGTGGCCTACCGGCGCGGTGTGGTCATAAAGCTTGTCGATCGCTTCCGCGTGCCAGCGCAGCACATGGATGGTCTCCGGCACGTCCACCGCCAGACACTCACTGACCGGCTTGCCGCTGTCGAGGCTCTCCAGTACCGCCAGAGAGTTAACCTCCTGCTCCATCAGGTCGGCCAGCTTAAGCAGGACGGCTTTACGCTCGCCGGGAGCCAGTTTGCTCCAGCTTCCGGTCTCGAAGGCGGCGCGGGCAGCGTTCACCGCCACGTCAACGTCGCTGGCGTCACAGGCGGGAATATCCGTGAGATGCTCGCCGGTGGCCGGGTTGGTGGTCGCCAGAGTGTTGCCCGACGCGGCCGCCGTAAAGCGACCGTTGATAAAGGCCTTATCCGGCAGGGGCAGATCCCGTACCAGGGTGGTGACATCATTTAACGTAGAGAGCTGTTGCATAGGTCCTCCTTACGCTGCCGCCACGTTGCGCTTAACGTCGGCGATGATGGTTTGCAGCTGGGCCTTCTCTTCCTCATTCAGATCCAGCAACGGCGCGCGGACCTGACCCGAGCGCAGGCCGTTCAGCTCGCAGCCGTAGCGGATAGACTGCACAAATTTACCCCCGTCGAGGAAGTTCATCAGCGGCATCATTGCCGCCATGATTTTGCGACCCTTGTCGAAGTTCTTCTCAACCACGCAGGCTTCATACAGCGCCACGTGCTCGCGGGGAATGAAGTTAGATCCGGCACAAACCCAGCTGCGTGCCCCCCAGGCGAAGAACTCCAGCGCCTGATCGTCCCAGCCGCAGGAGATAGCGATATTCGGGAACTTACAGGCCAGCAGGTGCAGGTTGTTAAAATCGCCCGAACTCTCTTTGATTGCTACCACGTTCGGGGACTGACTCACTTCGTTGAAGTAGGTCTCACCCATGGTGATGCCCATGCGGCCCGGATAGTTGTAGAGCATGATCGGTAGCTGCGCGGCTTTATCGATGGTCAGCGCGTGGTGAGCGTTCTCCAGCTCGGTAGGCAGCGCATAGGGCGGCGAGGTCACCAGGATCGCGTCGGCTTTGGTCTCCCGGGCATGCTTCGCAAAGTGAACAGCATCTTCGGTGCGGGTCGCGCCGGTGCCCACGATCAGCGGCAGACGGTTGCCAATCACCTTACGGGCGTGCTCAACCAGCGCCATCCGCTCCTCTGCACTCTGGGCATAGTACTCACCGGTGGAGCCACCGATGATAATGCCGTGAACGCGTGCCTCAATCAGCGACTCCAGCACTTCAGCAAAGCGGGCAAAGTCAACGCTGCCGTCGGCTGCGTAAGGGGTAATTGCCGGGGTGTAGATACCTTCGAATGTCAACACGATAACCTCCAGGGTAGAAACTTGTGACCATGACTGCCTGCGCACTGGCAGGGGCAGGATGCGTTTGTTAAAAATTTGCACTCAGGAGCGACCGGGGTCAATGGCTGGAAAAAAATTGTATACATGATGAATACAAAGGAAATACGTTTTAATAGAATATTTTTACCATAATTAAAAAATCAAATCATAAATATCAGTTATTTAAAATCATATACGCCGCGTAGTAATTTTCTATATAATTTCCGATAACGATCACATTCCGCAATTCTGGCCCGTCTCAACGTATTTACACCGTCAATCAGGAGGCATAGCTTTAATCCTGTATTTAACCGGAATTTAACACAGCGGCACGTCAGAGCACGCAGCTGTGACATAAATGTAAACAGAGGTTCAGGGTCATGCCCCAGAAGAAAGCGACACTTATCGGATTCATTGCCATCCTGCTGTGGAGCGCCATCGTAGGATTGATTAAAAGCGTGAGCGAAGGCTTTGGCCCGGTCGGCGGCGCAGCGCTGATCTATACCTGTAGCGCGGCACTGCTGCTCTGCACCATCGGCTTTCCAAAAATCCGCCGCTTCCCTGTCAGCTATCTGATCCTCGGCAGCGTGCTGTTTGTCTGCTACGAGCTATGCCTGTCGCTGTCTCTGGGATTTACTCACAGCGGCCGCCAGGCTATTGAGGTGGGGATGGTGAACTATCTCTGGCCCAGTATGACTATTCTGCTGTCGGTTATTGTTAACCGCCAGAGAACCAGCCCATTGATTATTCCAGGCGTTATTTTAGCTGTCGCCGGAATAGGTTTTGTATTGGGCGGCGATCGGGGTTTTTCATTCACCGAAATGGCAAATAACATAATGGATAACCCATTAAGCTATGGCCTGGCCTTTAGCGGCGCAATAATTTGGGCAATATATTGCGTAGTAACGAAAATTATTGCTGAAGGTAACAACGGCATTACCCTGTTCTTTATTTTAACGGCCTTAACCCTGTGGGTGAAATTCCTCTCGTCGCCGCAGCCTGAGTTTGTCATCACCTGGCATGCAGGGCTGAGCCTGCTGTTCGCCGCCATCGCCATGGGCTTTGGCTATGCCGCCTGGAACGTCGGCATCCTTCACGGCAACGTCACGGTATTGGCGGCGGCGTCGTACTTTATCCCCATTATTTCGGCGGTGCTGGCAGCGTTTATGCTCCACTCTCATCTGACAGTTTCTTTTTGGCAGGGCACCGCCATGGTCTGTCTGGGATCGCTGCTCTGCTGGTGGTCAACCCGCACCGTGGTCGCAAAAAAGCTTTCTAATGAAGTAACATAATTTCAAATAACAGGGAGACGTGGTTGTAACGTATTAATTATAAGAGTGCAGCAAGAACCATTATTTATTACGTGTGTTTTATCCGATTCGAACTTATCTGGCCTACATGAATTTCATGTGCGTTGTAATAAAAGTTACCCGCTGACTTTTATTACAACGCCGTGGAAGACAGGAGTTACTATGTCAAATACCATTTCTGTTGAAGACGTACCGCTTAACCGTTTCCACCGGTTGCTTACCGTTCGCTCCGGCGGAGGATCGTTTGTTGATGGTTATGTCCTGAGTATTATCGGCATTGCCATGACAAAAGTCTCTCCCGCTCTCGGGCTAAGCGCCTTCTGGGAGGGGATGATTGCCGCCTCGGCGTTGATTGGCATCTTTTTTGGCGGTTTTATTGGCGGTGCGCTTACTGACCGTCTGGGCCGTCGCCTGCTCTACTTCGTTGGCCCGACGCTGTTTATTGTCTGCTCGCTGGCCCAGTACTGGGTTCAGAGCGGTGAGATGCTCTTTGTTTTGCGCTTCCTTAACGGCGTGGCGGTAGGGATCGAGTATCCGGTTGCGACGGCTTTCCTGGTTGAGTTTTTGCCAAAGAAGAACCGTGGTCCGTGCCTCGCTACCCTAACTATCCTCTGGTTCGCCGGGGCCGCTACTGCCTATCTGGTAGGAGAAGCGATCCTTAACTTCGGTGGCCCGGAGGCCTGGCGTCTGACCCTGGCCAGCACCGCTATCATCGGCGCGCTACTGTTCCTGGTGCGTCTGGGAACGCCGGAATCGCCGCGCTGGCTGATTGGCAAAGGCCGCCAGGCCGAAGCGGAGGTGATTATCCGCCGCGTCTACGGGGCTGACTTTGGTCTGCAAAACCTGCCGGCCCAGGCCGAGAGCAAAAATCTCTCCTTTGTTAACCTGCTGCACTCCGGCTACGGCAAGCGCATGGCCTTCGTCACCATCTTCTGGACCTGCTCGGTGATCCCGGTCTTCGCCGTCTACGCCTTCGCGCCGAAGGTGCTGGAGGCGCTGCATCTGAGCGGCGGCTGGGCCTCCTATGGCTCCATCGCCATTACCCTGCTGTTCGTGGTGGGCTGCATCATCGCGACCCGGCTGGTGAACACCCTGGGTCGCCGTAAGCTGCTGCTGCACAGCTTTCTGTGGTCCGGGCTGGCGCTGCTGCTGCTGGGTCTGCTGCGTGACGGTCCATCGATGATTATCCTGCTGATGTTTGGTGCCTATGCCCTGTTTATCGGCGGTGCACAGGTGCTACAGCTGGTCTATCCGAACGAGATCTTCCCGACGGAGATCCGCGCCGGAGCGGTTGGCGTGGGCACTTCCCTGTCGCGCATTGGCGCAGCGGTAGGAACCTGGCTGGTGCCGGTCTCGTTACAGACTCTGGGGATCGGTTCAACGATGTATATCGCCGCCGCCATTACCTTTATCGGGCTGATCGTCTCCTGGTTCCTTGCCCCTGAGACCAACGCCCGCAGCCTGGAAGATGCGGCGGCACTGGATGACGAGCAGCCGCGTAAGGCTCGTGCCCCAGGCCAAATGCCAAAACGCAGCGTGCTGCAAAAAATGTAAACATAGCGCCGGGCGGCACAGGCTTGCCCGGCCTACATGCCTCTCTTACTACTCCTTCACCAGCTTCTCTACCACTCTGCGCCGCTTTCTGAACGAGCTGGGCGTCTCACCGTACTGCTTACGAAACCAGGCAATCAGATGCGAGGCATCGGAGAAGCCGGTGGCGGTGGCAATGGCGTTGATGCTGTTGCTGGAGTCGGCCATCAGCTTGCGCGCCTGCTCCAGGCGCATCCGCCGCCAGTAGACGGCAGCCGAGTGGCCCGTACACTTGGTAAAGATGAGGTTAAGCTGGCGGAAGGTCACCCCTGCGAACTCGGCCACGTCGGCCAGCGGCACCGGCGAATCCAGATGGTGGCGCATAAACTCAATTACCTTACTCACCAGCTCGTTCTCATAGCCATCCGGCTGGCTGAGGTTCTCTTTTTGCTTCGCCTTTGCGCCCGGCACGGCGACATCATCCACCAGCAGATATTTAAGCACCTTCTGGGTTCGCACCAGCCCGCAGTGATGACGGATCAGATCCGCGGCCAGATCGATGGCGGTGCCTCCCGGACAGGAGATAATGCCGCCATCTTTGATATAGGTTTTGTCGATCACCGGAATGGCTTTTGGAAAGCGCATTTTGAACTCATCCCGGGTGGTAAAGTGGATCGCACAGTGACGCCCATCCAGTAATCCCGCGCTGCCCGCGACGAAAGCACCGCTGCACAGGGTAATAATGGAAATATTGCGCGCGTGCAGATCCCGCAGCGCCTGCAGCAGCCAGGCCGGGGAGTGCCTTGTCTCCTCCAATAATCCACCTGCAACGACGAAATAATCCCACTCCTTACTGAAGTCGAGCTTTGCCGTCGGTGAAACTGGCAGGCCGCAGCTGGCGGTCACCGGCTGGTCATCGCAGGTCATCCACTCCCAGCGACAGAAGATCTGGCGGCTGGAGAAAGATTCATCTGCTGCAAAGCGCAAGGACTCCACCAGCCCCGCCACGGAGGCCAGCGTGAACTGTTTCATCAGCAGAAAACCGATAGTGAGATCGGGTTTCGGCTCAAGGTTGCTTTCAGGGGTGAGGCGTTTCAGCTCATTCATAACATTTATGATACCAGCAATATAAATTCAGGCAGTCTAAGGAAAGCGCGCGTCGACCTTAAGATTGTAACGATAACAACACTTTGCAATATATCCACACTGGCAGAGAGGTGATAAATTAGATACTTTCCCACCTCATTATAACAGGTCAAATTTAAACATTTGCTCAATGAATTTGATGCCTAATAAGCATGCGAATCAGATATGTTCACAATCGGGGTCGTTATGGGTCAGGATAAGGTATTTGCTCTGGAGAAGAGCGCAGAAGATTTTCGTTTTGATAGCCAGGTCGCAGGCGTGTTTGACGACATGGTTGACCGCTCAGTGCCCTTCTACCAGGAGATCCAGCGCATGGTAGGTGAGCTGGCGGCAGAATACGCCACCGAGGGAAGCCAGCTTTACGATCTGGGGTGCGCTACCGGCACAACGTTAGCCCTGCTGGACGGTGTGCTGCCGCAAGAGATTGTTTTTACCGGCATCGACAATTCGCCGGAGATGCTGGAGAAGTGCCGTAGCAAATTCACCCAGCTGCACTCGGCACGCGAGACGCGTTTTCTCTGCCAGGATCTTAAAGAGAAGCTGACGTTTGATAACGCCTCGGTGGTGGCGATGATCCTGACGCTGATGTTTGTCCGCCCCATGCACCGCCGGGCGCTGCTGGCATCTATCTACGAGGGGCTTAACCCAGGCGGGGCGTTAATACTGGTGGAAAAGGTGGTTTGCGACTCGCCGGATCTCAACAGGCGTTTTATCAAGTACTACTACGATATGAAACGTCGTCACGGCTACAGCGAGCTGGAGATCGGCCAGAAGCGTGAGGCGCTGGAGAACGTCCTCATCCCCTATAGCGAAGGCGAAAATCGCCAGATGCTTAGTGACGTTGGCTTTCGCAGCGTTGAGGTCTTCTTCCGCTGGTATAACTTCTGCGCGATGGTGGCGATAAAATGACGATCGCCATCGGCAACTTTCTCTTTCGTTCCCGCAACGCGCTCTTTCCGCTGCTCTATTTAACGCTGTTTCTCGGCCAGCAGCGTGTCAGCGAGGCCGCCGTTACCATGCTGGCTGCTGGCATGGTCATTGCTCTTGTTGGACAGGGGATCCGTATTCTGACCGTGGGGCTGGACTATATCGTGCGCGGCGGTCGCCAGCGCAAGGTTTATGCCGACAGCCTGGTGCAGACCGGGCTTTTTGCCCACTGCCGTAATCCGCTCTATCTCGGTAACCTGCTGATGATTATCGGCTTCGGCGTTGCCGCCAATAACCCATGGTATCTGGGGATCGCGATGCCCCTCTTTTTCTTCGGCTACGCCTGCATTATTGCCGCAGAGGAGCACTACCTGTTGGGACGCTTTGGCGATAGCTATCGCCATTACTGCACGCAGACCCCGCGCCTGCTGCCGCGTCTGACGGGGCTGGGTCAGACATTGCAAACTTTTGCCTTTAACTGGCAACGGGTAGTGGTGAAGGAGTACACCACAATCTGTATGACCCTGCTGGTGCTGGTCCTGCTGGCCGCAAAAGCGCTCAGGGCCGACACCCATGGCTGGCTGCTCTCTGGGGGCCTTATCCTGCTGATCCTGCTCGCCTGCCTCGCGGTGCGGATGCTAAAAAAATCGGGTCGGCTTAACGCCGGTCCGGCACGCTAGTCCCCCCTTTCTCTCCCCGCATTAATGTCCCCTGCTCAATAGCGTATGCAAAAAGCAGGGGTAATCTTGTTTTCACCGCCTACTATTATTTAGCGCACGTATAAAAACAACGCTATAGATGTGGAGGCAATTATGAGCAATCAGAGCAATGAAGCGGACCGAGGGCCGTACGATTTCAGCGTAACCCGCCGGGTGCTGATCAAGGCCAGCGCCGCGTCTGCGGCGGCGGCGGCTATTTCACCCACCGTCGCGCTCAGCGCCGGGGAGTCGCCGGTGACGCCACCGCCTGAAACGATGCCGGTTTCGTTCAAGGTAAACGGTGAAACGCACCAGCTGGAGCTGGATACCCGTACCACCCTGCTGGATGCCCTGCGCGAACATCTGCACCTTACCGGCAGCAAAAAAGGGTGCGATCATGGCCAGTGCGGAGCCTGTACCGTTATCGTTGATGGACGCCGGATCAACTCATGCCTGACCCTCGCCGTGATGCACCAGGATGCGGAGATCACCACCATTGAGGGACTGGGCACCCCGGATAACCTGCACCCGATGCAGGCCGCCTTTGTTAAACACGATGGCTTTCAGTGCGGCTACTGCACGCCGGGGCAGATCTGCTCTTCGGTGGCGGTACTGAAAGAGATTGAGGCGGGTATTCCCAGCCATGTTACCGTGGATCTGGTCTCTGCCCCGCAGGCGACGCCGGATGAGATCCGCGAGCGGATGAGCGGTAACATCTGCCGCTGTGGGGCCTACGCCAATATCCTCGCCGCCATTGATGACGCTGCCGGAGGCCTGAAATCATGAAGGCCTTTACCTATGAGCGCGTTAATACGCCTGCCGAAGCGGCAGCCAGCGCCGGACGCACGCCCCACGCTAAATTTATCGCTGGCGGTACCAACCTGCTCGATCTGATGAAGCTGGAGATCGAAGCCCCACTGCACCTTATCGATATCAACAGCCTGGCGCTGGATAAGATCGAGCCAACCGCTGAGGGTGGCCTGCGCATCGGCGCGCTGGTGCGCAATACCGATCTGGCAGCCGATGAGCGGGTGCGCCGCGACTATGCCGTACTCTCCCGGGCGCTGCTGGCCGGGGCCTCCGGACAGCTGCGTAACCAGGCCACAACGGC
Source organism: Pseudescherichia sp. (assembly GCF_031987975.1). GTDB lineage: Bacteria > Pseudomonadota > Gammaproteobacteria > Enterobacterales > Enterobacteriaceae > Pseudescherichia. The sequence continues at coordinate 422,552 of NZ_DALZYX010000001.1, forward strand.
GGGCAACCTGCTCCAGCGCACCCGCTGCCCCTACTTCTACGACACTAACCAACCCTGCAATAAACGCCTGCCCGGCAGCGGCTGCGCGGCGCTGGAGGGTTTCAGCCGCCAGCTGGCAGTCGTCGGCACCAGCAAAGCCTGTATCGCTACTCATCCCAGCGACATGGCCGTCGCCATGCGGCTGCTCGACGCGGTGGTAGAGACGGTACGTCCGGATGGCCAGACGCGGGAGATTCCGATCGCTCAGTTCTACCGCGCGCCAGGTAATACGCCGCACATCGAGACGACGCTTACCCCTGGGGAGCTGATTACCGCCGTGATCCTGCCGCCGCCGCTGGGCGGAACCCATATCTACCGCAAGGTAAGGGATCGCGCCTCCTACGCCTTCGCGCTAGTCTCCGTCGCCGCCATCGTGCAGCAGGACGGCAGCGGTCGGGTGGCGCTGGGCGGTGTAGCACACCAGCCCTGGCGGCGGGACGATGCCGATGCGGCGGTGGCCCAGGGGGCGCAGGCGGTCTATGACCGACTGTTTGCCGAGGCTCAGCCGACCCATGAAAACGCGTTTAAATTAACCCTGGCGAAGCGCACTATCGCCTCGGTGCTGGCAGAAGCGAGGGCATAAAACGATGAAATTTGATAATCCCGCTACGGAAAACCCTATCGATCGTATGAAGGTGGTTGGCCGTCCGCACGATCGTATTGATGGCCCGCTAAAAACCAGCGGCACCGCGCACTACGCCTACGAGTGGCATGACAAAGCGCCCAACGCCGCCTACGGCTATGTGGTCGGCGCGGGGATCGCCAAGGGGCGCATTAGCAGTATTCGTATTCAGGCTGCTCGCAGCGCGCCAGGCGTGCTGGCGGTGGTCACCGCCGACAACGCAGGAAAACTGGGCAAAGGCGAGAAGAATACCGCCATCCTGCTCGGCGGTCCCGAGATCCAGCACTATCACCAGGCGATCGCCGTCGTGGTGGCAGAGACCTTTGAGCAGGCGCGGGCGGCGGCGGCGCTGATCGAAGTGGATTACCAGCGGGATCGGGGTGAATACGATTTAGCCGAAGCGAAACCCAGCGTGACCGCGCCGCAGGAGGATCAGCCTGACAGCGTGACCGGAGATTTTGCTACCGCTTTCGCCTCTTCCCCGGTCAAGCTCGACGCCACCTATACCACGCCGGATCAGAGCCACATGGCGATGGAGCCGCACGCCTCTATGGCAGTCTGGGAGGGGGATAAGCTCACCGTCTGGACCTCTAACCAGATGATTGACTGGTGCCGCTCCGACCTCGCGCTGACGCTGAATATACCGAAAGAGAATATTCGTGTCCTGTCCCCTTACATTGGCGGCGGTTTTGGCGGCAAGCTGTTCTTGCGCAGCGATGCCCTGCTGGCCGCGCTTGGCGCACGGGCGGCGAAGCGTCCGGTGAAGGTCATGCTCTCCCGACCGCTGATCCCCAACAACACTACCCACCGTCCGGCTACTATCCAGCAGGTACGCATCGGCACCGATGAGGCCGGGCATATCACCGCCATCGCCCATGAGAGCTGGTCCGGCAACCTGCCCGAGGGTGAGCCGGAGACTGCCGTGCAGCAGACGAACTTCCTCTATGCCGGGGCGAATCGCCACACCGGGCTACGGCTGGCGGAGCTGGATCTGCCGGAGGGTAATGCCATGCGCGCCCCAGGGGAAGCGCCAGGGATGATGGTCCTTGAGATCGCCATCGACGAGATTGCCGAGAAGGCAGGCGTCGATCCGGTAGAGTTCCGCATCCTCAACGACACCCAGGTCGATCCCACTAACCCGGATCGCCCCTTCTCGCGCCGTCAGCTGGTGGAGTGCCTGCGTACCGGCGCTCAACACTTTGGCTGGCAGCGCCGTAATTCAACGCCGGGCCAGATCCGCGATGGCCGCTGGCTGGTGGGCATGGGGGTGGCTGCCGGTTTCCGTAATAATCTCGTGATGACCTCCGGGGCGCGGGTGCATCTCGATGCCCAGGGTACGCTCACCGTCGAGACCGACATGACCGATATCGGCACCGGCAGCTACACCATCATTGCCCAGACGGCAGCCGAAATGCTGGGCCTGCCGCTGGAAAACGTCGTGGTGCAGCTGGGTGATTCAACCTTCCCGGTCTCTGCCGGATCGGGCGGTCAGTGGGGTGCCAACAGCTCCACGGCGGGGGTTTATGCGGCCTGCGTTAAGCTGCGCGAGGCGGTGGCGAATAAACTGGGATTCGATGCGCAAAACGCGGTCTTTACCGATGGCAGGATCATCGTTGACGGGCGCAGCGCCCCGCTCACCGATGCCGCCGCTGCCGGGACGCTGACGGCTGAAGACACCATCGAGTTTGGCGATCTGCAGGAGAAGTATCAGCAGTCCACCTTTGCCGGGCATTTTGTCGAAGTCGGCGTGGATATCGCTACCGGCGAAGTGCGGGTGCGCCGGATGCTGGCGGTCTGCGCCGCCGGGCGGATCCTCAATCCGAAAACGGCGCGCAGCCAGGTCATCGGGGCGATGACCATGGGCCTTGGCGCGGCGCTGATGGAGGAGCTGGCGGTGGATACCCGGCTGGGCTACTTCGTCAACCACGATCTCGCCGCCTACGAGGTGCCGGTTCATGCTGATATCCCTGTTCAGGAGGTGATCTTCCTGGATGATACCGATCCCGCCTCTTCTCCGATGAAGGCCAAAGGGGTCGGCGAGCTGGGGCTGTGCGGCGTTAGCGCCGCCATCGCCAATGCGATCTATAACGCCACCGGCGTACGGGTACGCGACTATCCTATTACGCTCGACAAGCTGCTGAGCGATCTGCCGGAAGCGATATAGGAGACCGCTGTGGTACCACAATCTGCTCAACGATTAACAGAGAGTGACCCCGCTGCGACGCCGCAGCGGGCATTTTTTACCGACGACAGCATGGCGGTGCTGCGCTTCGCGTCCCAGGCGCTGGCCGCAGGCATGGATGCAGCGCTGATCGTTTTGACCGAAATTCGCGGCGGTGCGGCACGTCCCTTAGGGGCGCAGATGGCCGTGCGCGAGGATGGTCTCTACTGCGGCTTCGTCTCCGGCGGCTGCGTTGAGGCCGCCGCCGCATGGGAGGCGCTGGAGGCGATCAAATCCGGCGAGGATCGAACGGTCATTTACGGGGAGGGATCGCCGTGGTTTGATATTGTCCTGCCCTGCGGGGGCGGGATTACCCTAAGCATCCACCCGCTCCGTTCAGCGCGCCCGCTCCTGGCGGTGCTGGCGGCGCTGGAGCAACGTCATTCCACGACGCTTCGCTACTTCCCCCATTCGCAAACGCTGCAGATCGGTACGCCCGAGGGCGAGACCGGCTGGGAGAGGGGTGCTTTTGTCATGCACTACCGCCCCGTGACGCGGGTCATTATTTTTGGCCGCTCGGTCGAAGCTGAAATAACGGCTAAACTCGCCGACGCTGCGGGCTACGACGTCCATATCGATGACGGCTCCAGGCTGCGCACCACCTCTACGCTGATCGATGCCCATACCGCGGTGATCCTTCTCTGGCACGATCTTGACCGGGAGCTGCCTCTGCTGACCGCCGCCCTTGCCGCCGCGCCCTTTTACATTGGCGCATTGGGCAGCCGCCGCACCCATGAGAAACGGGTACGCGCATTGACCGAGCGCGGGTTTCATCCCCACGAGATTGCGCGGATCAAAGCGCCGATCGGCATCTTTCCCCAGGCGCGTGATGCCAGCTCGCTGGCGCTGTCGGTGCTGGCGGACGTGGCGGCGGCGCGCAGCCGGAAGCCTGAGTGATGGCCGCACTGCCTGTGGTGATTGTGCTTGCTGCCGGGCGAGGCGAACGGTTTATTGCCTCGGGGGCGACAAGCCACAAGCTCGATACCCTGCTCAACGGCATGACAGTACTTAACCGCACGCTTGAGGCGGTGAACGCCTCCGGTCTGCCGTGGCATCTTGTGCGGCCGGAGGGCGGCACCAACGGTATGGGAGAGTCCATTGCGCTGGGGGTGCAGGCCACGCCAGAGGCGGCTGGCTGGCTGATCCTGCCCGGCGATCTGCCGCTGGTTCAGGACGCTACGATCCAGCGCGTAGCCGAGACGCTAACGGCACGAACCATCGTCATGCCCCACTTTCAACAGCATGCGGGCCATCCGGTCGGCTTTGGACGCCGCTATTTTCATGCTCTGGCTTCACTGGCAGGTGATGCTGGCGCAGCGGCGATTGTGCGGGAAGCCAGGGCCAGCGGCAACGTACGAGATCTGCCCGTCACTGACGACGGTATTATGCGTGATATAGATACGCTGGCCGATCTTGATCTGGCACAAGGTTTACTGCCTGCGCGCCTTTAAAAATATATCCGGATGTGGGATGAAATAGCGGAAAAATTGTTTCAATAAGAATATACGCAAGCAAAGGTAATATTTAACAATCCCTTCCCAGCAGAAGGCGATTGAATTGTTATAAACTCAATGTAGAATCATCAGACTATGCTTAAGCTGTATTAATCCTTTAGTAGTCAGCGGCGGTCGGGTTTAATCATTTTTTCAGGGAAAGTTATAATGAAATTGCGAGGCCTGTTACTTCTCTTTATGGTCACTATCGTTGTCGGCTGTAAAGCACCCCCGCCGGCGCTGACGGACGATACGCTGGTGACCAGTCAGGTCAATGGCGTTACGCTGACGCACCGTTATGCGGTTTCGCCACCTGCCACCTTTAAACCCGTTAACGAGGCCTACCGGGCACTCTACCCTGGCTCCATTCTCAGCACCCCTTCCTACGGTGGTAAGGTGCTCGGCCAACTGAAAAATGGCCAAACCTATACCGTCCTGGGCGAAGTGGATGACGCCTGGCTGGCCATTGCCGAACAGGATGATGAGCAGCTGATTGGCTACGTGCCGCCGCGTGCGTTAGTAAAAAGCGCCCTCTACGCGCAGACGCTAAAGAACGATCGCCCCCGGCCTAAGCGCGCCGCGAAGAAAACAACCTGCGTGGCGGTGGATGACAGCAGCAAGGCCTGTCAAAAAGGCGACAGCGGCACCTGGATTATTGATTAATTACTCTGGCTAACAAGGAATTTTATGAAAGTCTGGCTTTCGGGTTTAGCGTTGCTTCTGGCATCCGCAACCGTGTCGGCAGGGAATTATCGTATTGCCCAATCCCCCTCTCAGAAGCTGGATGTCTGGATAGACAACGTTAACGATAAATCACCGCAAAGCTGGTGCTCCGCAAGATTACCGCTGCGCATTGTGGCCAGCGGTGATAAAACGCCCTCGATTTTGACCACCTTTATGCCCCGCCTCGGCGCGCTGCTGGAGAGCCAGTGCAGTACCATTGGCCAGGTAAACTGGCAGATGGTCGATCCGGAAGGCGAACTGCTCGCTGAAGGGATTGCCAGCAAAGAGAGCGAATGGGCCGTCGTCATTACGCCGCGGGCGGCTCAGCCTGCTACTCAGGCTATTCAGGCCCAGCAGCCCTCTCCGGCTGCCGACCGTACGCCGTGGCTGGAATTTACCTTGCAGGATGGCTGCCACCTGCGCACCTTCTGGCAAGGTGACACCAGCGCCTCGGCGCTGTTTATCCCGGCGAAAGCTAACGGCAAATGCGAGCGCGGCGGCTGGCTTAACGGACGCAGCGAGGTGATCCAGCGCGGCACCCAGGGTGAAAAGCGCTCAACGATGACCTTTGTGCACGGTTTTCCGGTCAGCGGCCTGAGCGAAAAGGCCAATGCCGATAGCCTGCTGATCACCAGCGTCAACAATGAGCGCATGGTCGTGAGCGACAGCCAGGCTCCCCAGAGCTGGCTGATCCTGCCCTACGATCCGCAGCTCAACGGCTGGAAAAATAGCGGTACCGTGGCGGTAGAAGTGTCGCGGGATCAGGCCCTGGACGATACCCGACTTCAGACGCGGCTCAACGAGGTGCGGAAAGCGTGGTCCGCCTGGCTGGAGCCGGGCACCAGCCTGACGCTACTGCTGATTGATAATCTGCACCCGCAATTGCGAGATCCGGCAGCCGGTGCCTGGCGCACGCAAAAGTGATCCTGAAATACCTATCTGAATAGCCGTCAGTTTTGAACAGAGATCCTCATATAATGACAGAGAGCGAGTACAATCCGAGCATACCCGACGCGCTGCCGCCGGGTTTTCGTTTCGATGAGCTAGAGATCCAGGACGTTATTCAAACCAGCCATACTGATATTCTCTACCATGCTCTTGACCGCGAGCTTGAGCGTCCGGTCATCATCAGGGAGTTTATGCCCCGGGCGCTGACCCTGCGCGGCGAGGATATGCGCCTGGTGCTACGCAGCAAACAGGACAGCGCCGCCTTTGCCGCCGGCCTGAATACCTTTGTCGAGCAGGCCCGCCAGCTGGCGCGCTTTACCCATCCCAATTTGATGCTCGTCCTGCGCTTCTGGCAGCATAACGATACCGCCTATATCCTGACGCCGCGCTATGACGGCGTCACTCTGGCAGAGCTGCATCAGCAGCAGCCGGACGCAGTCAACGAGGCCTGGATATTACAGCGGTTGCCGATGCTGTGCAGCGCCCTCGCCACTCTGCACCACGCGGGTGAGCTGCACCGCAATATTTCGCTCAAGAGCATACAGATTGAGGAGAGCGGCCAGCCGCTGCTGCTTGACGTTGGCGTATCCCACGCCCCGGCGGGCGATCCGAGCGAGACCAGTAAACTGCTGCTTCACCCCGGTTTCACCCCTCTTGAGCAGTATGCGGACGCCAGTGAGGATCTTCTCGGACCGTGGACAGATATCTATGCGCTGGGGGCGGTGCTCTATACGCTGATTACCGGCTCACCGCCGCCCGCCAGCGTGGCCCGCAGCATTCAGGACGGCTGTTCGCCGCTGGCAGAGGATCCGCCGCCGGGTTACTCCCCTGCGCTGCTGCAGGCGGTCGATCGCGCGCTGGCGCTGAAGCCGGAGGATCGGCCCCAGAGCATTGCGGAGTTTGCCGCGCTGGCGGGAATTACGGTGGGCGATACCGGACAGCTCCCGGCAGTGAAAAAAACCGGCACGATGCTGGTTCCGGTGGAGACACCTGCCGCCGCCCCCTCTTTATGGCTGCGCATTAAAACCCCATCGCAAATCGCGGCGGGGGTGCTGGTGGGCGTTATTGCCGGTGCGCTGATCTTTGGCGCACCGCATAGCGATACGGAGACGGCAGCCACGGCCACGCCCGATCAACCTGCCGCGACCGTGGCCAGTACCCCTGCCAGCGGCCCTATCGCCCGGGTTTATATCCGCATGAGCGATGCCGACAGGCTGCAGGTAAACGGCAAGCCGCAGGAGATCGCGCCGGCGGCCAGCGGCTTTGCCTACCTACAGCTCCCCGCAGGCAAGTATGAGTTTACCCTGCAGAACGGCAGCCATGTCCGCCGCGAATCGCTGACGGTGGCAACGCCCGGCACCTGGCTGCTCAATCCTCAGGGTTAAAGGCGGGGTAGCGCCCTGCTCACGCAGGGCTTTTTTTGCTGAAAAATGTTTGTAAGTACGCAAATTTTTACTTCTGGTACTCCAGGCAGCGGATATTCGTCTACTGTTTTCAAAGGTTGATTACAGCGGGACGCTGTTCATTGCTAAGGAGAATAATAGATGAGAAGAAATTTATCGCGCCGACCCCGGACGCTGTTTTTTGCCATGCAGCTGGCGCTGGGGGGCGCGTTTCTCGCGTTGACTTCCGCACAGGCGCTGGCCGCTGAAGCTGAGAGCCAGTCCCCACCGCAGTCTCCGGATATTCTGCTGGGACCGCTGTTTGCCGACGTGCAGACCGCCAAGCTCTTTCCCGATCAGAAAACCTTCGCTGACGCCGTACCAAAAAGCGATCCCTACATGATCCTCGCCGACTACCGGATGCAGCGTAACCAGTCCGGCTTCGATCTACGCCACTTTGTTGAGATGAACTTTACCCTGCCGGCTGAAAACGAAAAGTACGTTCCGCCTGCCGGGCAGACGCTGCGCCAGCATATTGACGGCCTGTGGACGGTGCTGACCCGCACCACCGATCGCACCAATAAATGGGATTCACTGCTGCCGCTGCCTGAGCCATATGTCGTGCCCGGGGGCCGCTTCCGCGAGATCTACTACTGGGACAGCTACTTCACCATGCTCGGCCTGGCCGAAAGCGGCCACTGGGATAAAGTGGAAGATATGGTGGCGAACTTCGCCCACGAAATCGATGCCTGGGGCCACATTCCTAACGGCAACCGGACCTACTACCTCAGCCGCTCTCAGCCGCCGTTCTTCGCCTTTATGGTGGAGTTGCTGGCAAGCCATAAGGGTGATGAAGCTCTGAAGAGCTACCGTCCGCAGCTGGAGAAAGAGTACAGCTACTGGATGGAGGGAGCAGACACGTTGCAGCCGGGCCAGGCCAACAAGCGCGTGGTGAAACTGGATGATGGCTCTGTTCTTAACCGCTACTGGGACGATCGCGATACTCCGCGTCCGGAATCCTGGCTGGATGACGTGACCACCGCGAAAAACAATCCAAATCGCCCGGCGACGGAGATCTATCGCGACCTGCGTTCTGCCGCCGCTTCGGGTTGGGACTTCAGCTCGCGCTGGATGGACGACCCAAACCAGCTTGGCAGCATCCGCACCACCAGCATCGTGCCGGTGGATCTCAACGCCCTGATGTTCAAGATGGAGAAGGTTCTGGCCCGCGCCAGCCAGGCCGATGGAGACAGCGCCAAATCGAGCCAGTATGACGCTATGGCCAACGCCCGCCAGAAAGGGATGGAGGCCAACCTGTGGAACGACAAAGAGGGCTGGTATGCGGATTACGATCTGAAGACCAAAAAAGTACGTAGCCCGCTGACGGCGGCGGCGCTCTTTCCACTTTACGTGAACGCAGCGGCCAAGGATCGCGCTGACAAAGTCGCGGCGGCGGCCGAAGCGCATCTGCTTAAGCCCGGCGGCATCGCCACCACTACGGTCAACAGCGGTCAGCAGTGGGACGCCCCGAACGGCTGGGCGCCGTTGCAGTGGGTAGCCACTACCGGGCTGCAAAACTACGATCAGGACAAGCTGGCAATGGACGTCACCTGGCGCTTCCTCTCAAACGTACAGCATATCTACGATCGCGAGCAGAAGCTGGTTGAGAAGTACGATGTCAGCAGCACCGGCACCGGCGGCGGCGGCGGTGAGTACCCGCTCCAGGACGGCTTCGGCTGGACTAACGGCGTCACGCTAATGATGCTGGATCAGGTCTGTCCGAAAGCGCAGCCGTGCGACAGCGTGCCAAAAACGCAGCCTGCTGCTGCGGCATCCGCTGCGCCAGCTACCGCCCAACAGCCTGCCTCGCAGAACGCGTCTGAAGCACAGAAGGTGGCTCAGTAAGCCATACTCAGGCCTGCTACCAGATTTGGTAGCAGGCCTGACAAGCGCGACGCTAAAGCTTGTATACCTTAATATAAACAATAATAATTCGCATTCCGCTTAAAAGAGTATGGATTGCGAATGAAAACAACATTAAAACATTCTGTCTGGTTTTGCGCGCTGGGCATTGCCCTTCCCCATGCCGTTCTGGCTGAAGATACCGTCGTGGTCAACGCGACAGCCCCCCAGTCGGCCACCGCGCCAACCCAGGGCTACACCGTGCAGAGCACGCGCGGTGCGACCAAAACCGATCAGCCTCTGATTACCACCGGTCAGTCTGTGTCGGTCGTGACGCGCCAGCAGATGGAAGATCAGGGGGTGATGAACGTTAACCAGGCCCTGAGCTATACGCCAGGGGTCAACTCCAACTTTGGCGGCGGCGCGACGCGCTTTGATACCGTGTCACTGCGCGGCTTCCACGGCGGTGACGTCGATAACATCTTCCTTGACGGCATGCGCCTGATGAGCGACGGCGGAAGCCACAGCGTATTGCAGATCGATCCGTGGTTCATTGAGCGCATCGACATAGTGAAAGGTCCCTCCTCTGCGCTGTATGGCCAGAGCGTGCCCGGCGGGCTGGTCAACCTCACCTCGAAGCGTCCGCAGTTTAAGTCCGAGGGCCACTTCCGTCTCTCCGGCGGCACGCAGAATACCAAGGGCGGCGCGTTTGATTACACCGACGCTATCAACGACCAGTGGGCGTTTCGCCTGATCGGCATGACCCGCAGCAGCGACACCCAGTATGATAACACCCGTGAAGAGCGCTATGCTATTTCGCCATCGCTGCTCTGGCAGCCGGACTCCGATACCAGCCTGCTGCTGCGAGCCTATCTACAAAAAGATCCCTCCGGTGGCTACCACGGCTCGCTGCCGATGGATGGCGCACGTTTTGCCCACAACGGTAAAAAGCTGTCGAACAGTACCAATGAGGGTGAGAGCGGGGACGGTTACCGCCGCCGGGAGCAGCTCTATAGCGTAGAGTTCGATCACCAGTTCAATGACGTCTGGTCGGTACACTCCAGCGGCAGCTATACCCATGCTAACGTGGCGCTCGATCAGGTCTATCAGACCGGCTGGATCGACAACTCAGACAATCTTGCCCGAGGCTACAGCGGCTCCCGTGGCTCTCTCGATGCCTGGTCTACCGATAACCGTCTGCAGGCTGATTTTGCCACCGGCGAGGTGATACATACCGTGGTCTTCGGCGGAGAGTATCACCGCTACCGCAACGATCTCTGGACCGGCGCAGGCAGTGCCGCCCCGCTTAACCCCTTCACGGGCTATACGCCGCAGCACGGTTACACTGTCACCTATAACGATGACAATAACCGTCGCTATTACCAGGCGGGCGCTTACCTCCAGGATGAGATGGTGTGGAACCGCTGGCACCTGGATCTCTCTGGACGCTATGACCGTATCGTCTCCGAGCAGGTCAGCGATACCGCTGACACCGACAGCCGCCGCTCTGACGATCACGTCAGCAGCCGCGCCTCCCTGCTCTACGCTTTTGAAAACGGCCTCTCACCCTACCTGAGCTACAGCCAGGCGATCACCCCAGCCTCGCTGCCGGGCGCAGATGGCAAGCTGTTGAAGCCGACCACCGCCGAGCAGTATGAAGCGGGCCTGAAGTTCCAGCCGCCGGGCACGTCGGATATCTATAGTATCGCTATCTACGATCTGACGCAGAAGGATGTGGCAACCCGCGATATTAATATCGCTACCGCCACCTACCTCCCCGCCGGGAAGGTGCACTCCCAGGGCGTAGAGATCGAAGCGCGTAACCAGCTGACGCCGCGCCTGAGTACTATCGCAGGTTATACCTGGAACCACCTGCGCTTCGAGGATTCGCTTGACGGCAACGAGTCTAATACGCCGCAGCTAACCCCGGATCAGATGGCCTCCCTGTGGGCGCACTATCAGTTTGATTATGGCTTAAGCGTGGGCGCGGGCGTGCGCTACATTGGCAAGCAGTACGCCGATGATGCCAACACGTCACGGCTGCCGTCGGTCACGCTGTTTGATGCCTCGGTCAGAGCCGATCTCGGTGCATGGTCACCGCAGCTGAAGGGCGCATTTGTCCAGGTTAACGCCAATAATCTCGGCGATCGGGACTACATTTCAGGCTGCTACGGGACAAATAACTGTTACTTCGGCGCGGAGCGTAGCATTCTCGCCACGGTGGGGTATGATTTTTGATAGGTTAAGATAAGAGATATGCCAGCCGACAGCATCGCCGGCTGGCATGGAACATTAGTTCCGACGCACCATCCTGTAGATAGCCAGAACCACGATCGCACCCACTACGGCGACGAGGAAACTTGGTAAATTGAAGCCTGTTACGTCACCGCCAATACCGAACATGGTTGCCAGCCAGCCGCCGACCACCGCACCGACGATACCCAGGATAACGGTGATGATGAATCCACCCCCGTCGCGGCCTGGCATGATGAACTTAGCGATAATACCGGCAATAAGGCCAAAAATAATCCACGCAATAATACCCATTTTGCGTTGTCTCCTTTTACATGGTTGCTTACTTTGCAGGCCAAAACGCCTGCACCGTGAATTGAGTATAGGCAATAGTTCCAAAAAAGGTTAAATGTCACAGACTTATTAATTTTATGTCGTTAAAAAAATTTACATTACGGCTGAAGTTCCCGCCCCGACTGCCGATAAGACAACGAAGGGCTATCAGTCATCAAGGAGCCATCCGGCGTGAGCAACTACAGTGAGCAGTTCCTGAAACAATCCCCTCTGGCCGTTTTGGGCGTCCTGCGCGATCTGCACAAAGAGCAGGTGCCGATCTGTATTTCCTGGGGGAGCGGCCAGTTCATCAGCAAGATCCTCGATGCGGATCTCGACAGGCTGGTGGTGGATCTCGGCAGTCAGGAGTACGAGAACAAAGCGGTGCAACGCGTAGAGAGCGTTACCATCACCGCAGAGACCCGGGGGGCGAAAGTTGAATTTACCGCCTCCGGATTAAGCATGGGCGATTTTCAGGCGCTGCCGGCGTTTGTCACGCCGCTTCCCGCCTCCCTGTTTTTTATTCAGCGCCGGGAATATTTCCGCATCAGCGCCCCGCTGCATCCAGCCTATTTCGGTAAAGCCATGCTGCCGGACAAGAGTCCTATGCGCTTTCGCCTGTTTGACCTGTCGCTGGGCGGGATGGGCGCGCTGCTGGAGGGTGCAACGCCAGAGGGGGTTAAAGAGGGACAGCGTTTCTCACAGATCGAGCTGGATATGGGCGGCTGGGGGCAGTTCTATTTTGATGCTCAGCTCATCTCTATCAGCGAGCGTAAGGTGGTGGACGGCAAGAACGACACTGTCACCACCCCGCGACTCAGCTTTCGATTTCTGAATACCAACCCGGCAGTGGAACGCGAACTCCAGCGAATTATCTTCTCGCTGGAGCGTGAGGCGCGCGAGCGGGCCAGTAAGGTGCGATGATCTACATCGCATCCATGGCTTTCTGTACTTTCCAGATATAGCGAGGTGCCTGCGGCGCAGGATGGTTTTCGGCCACGTGCTCGACAAACTCATCCGCGTCCAGATCATTGATCTCGCTTATCGCCTTCTTGCGATCCGATGAGAAGGTGCGCAGCAGCGCCCCTGCGCCGTTGACATAGGAGACCACCAGCGCGTATTGCATTACTTCCGGATCTTTGATGCCGGCAAGTACGCCATGTTCAAGAATGCTCAGGTAAGCAGTCCCCATCGAGATATTGCGCTCAGGATTTTTCAGCTCGCTGGTGGAAGGCTGTCCGCTCCAGCCCATATGCCGGTAAACCTCTCTCCCGGCGGTGGAAGCCTTGAGCTGCATCAGCCCCACGGCATTAGATTTACTCACCAGCGTCGGGTTTCCGCCAGACTCAACGGCGATGATGGCCGTCACCAACCGCGGACTGACGCCCCACGCCGCACCCGCTTTCTCGCTGATCGGCATCCACTGCATAGCCCGTTTAACCGGCACCTCCGGATCCCACGGCGGGTTTTTATAATCCTGTTTTGAACTACACCCTGCCAATAGCACCGCCAATAACGCAAACCATCTCAATTTCACACCAACAATCCTTTTACCGGGAGTTTAGATGACAATAATAAACCTAAGCGGCATCATAACCGTTTCACCTACTATTTCACCTACTCATCGATATTTCACTTACAATGTCAGCAAGGATTTGCCATGTCCCGGATTCATCTGATCGCCCCCTCAGGCTACTGTATCAATCAGCCCGCCGCCGTCAGAGGCATTCAACGCCTTGAGGCCGCAGGTCATCGCGTAGAGAACCAGCAGGTTATTACCCGCCGCGACCAGCGCTTTGCCGGCTGTGACGCCGAGCGGGTGGCGGATCTAAACCGGCTGGTTACGCTGACCGGGGCAAACACCATTGTGATGCCGGTACGCGGCGGCTACGGGGCCAGCCGCCTGCTGGACGAGATCAACTGGCAGGGGCTGGCCGACCGCCAGCGCCGGGATCCGCTCCTGATCTGTGGCCACAGTGATTTTACCGCCGTGCAGCTTGGCCTGCTGGCGACGGATAACGTCATCACCTTTTGCGGGCCGATGCTGGCGGGTAACTTTGGCGCTGAGGTGCTGGATGATTTTACGATGGAGTACTTCTGGCGCGCGCTACGGAATGAAACCTTTACCGTGACCTGGCAGGGCGATGGCCCGGCGTGCGACGCCGAGGGAACGCTGTGGGGCGGCAACCTGGCGATGCTGGTCTCCCTCATCGGCACGCCGTGGCTGCCCGCGATTGAAGACGGCATTCTGGTGGTTGAGGATATCAACGAGCACCCTTTCCGCGTCGAACGCATGCTGCTGCAGCTGCACCATGCTGGCATTCTGTCACGCCAGAAGGCGCTGATCCTGGGCAGCTTCAGCCACAGCGCACCTAACGATTACGATGCCGGGTTTACCCTGGAGTCGATGATAGCCTACCTGCGTACCCGCCTGCCGATCCCCGTGGTAAGCGGCCTGGCGTTTGGTCACGAACCGCAAACGGTGACCCTGCCGCTGGGTGCTCAGGCACATCTGCGGCATCAGGGTTTTCATACGCAGCTTACCCTTAGCGGCCATCCCGTTTTAAGTAAATAAAAATATCGTTTTTAGCCTCTTTTAAAACGCTGTACGTGGCGTGGATATGGTAAGGTTTTAGAGGGTCGTGCCGCGCCATCTCTGGCGCAAGCGTCCACGACCCCGTTTGCGTCGTCATTGTATGTAGAGGAGAAAAACGACATTGGAAGCTGAGGCAATCATCGGTCTTTTTATTTTGGGTTCAGTGCTTGTAACCTGCAGTATTTTATTAAGTTCTTTTTCATCACGCCTTGGTATTCCTATCCTGGTTATCTTTCTTGCTATCGGTATGCTGGCCGGTGTCGATGGCGTCGGCGGCATCCCTTTTGATAACTACCCCCTCGCCTACATGATCAGTAACCTCGCGCTGGCGATTATTCTGCTGGATGGTGGCATGCGCACCCAGGCCAGTTCGTTCCGCGTCGCCCTTGGCCCCGCCCTGTCGCTGGCGACGGTCGGGGTGCTGATCACCTCTGGACTCACCGGCATGATGGCCGCCTGGCTGTTTAAGCTGGATCTGATAGAGGGCCTGCTGATCGGTGCCATTGTCGGCTCGACGGATGCGGCGGCAGTCTTCTCCCTGCTGGGCGGCAAAGGGCTTAACGAACGCGTTGGCTCGACGCTGGAGATTGAGTCCGGTAGCAACGATCCGATGGCCGTTTTTCTGACCATTACCCTGATTGACATGATCCAGCATCATCAGCTCGGGCTGGACTGGAAGTTCGCCTTGCATATCGTTCAGGAATTTGGTCTCGGTGTGATTGTCGGCCTGGCGGGGGGTTACCTGCTGCAGCAGATGATCAACCGTATCGCGCTCCCCTCCGGGCTATACCCGCTACTGGCGCTGAGCGGCGGGATCCTGATCTTTGCCGTGACCACCGCGATGGAGGGCAGCGGCATCCTGGCTGTCTATCTGTGCGGATTTGTGCTTGGCAACCGCCCCATCCGCAACCGCTATACTATTCAGCAGAACTTTGACGGGCTGGCCTGGCTGGCGCAGATCGGTATGTTCCTTGTGCTTGGGCTGCTGGTGACCCCTTCCGACCTGCTGATGATTGCCATTCCGGCCCTGCTGCTCTCGGCGTGGATGATCTTTGTCGCCCGTCCAATATCGGTCTTTGCTGGTCTGCTGCCGTTTCGCGGCTTCAACCTCCGGGAGCGCATCTTTATCAGCTGGGTGGGACTACGCGGCGCGGTGCCGATTATCCTTGCAGTATTCCCGATGATGGCGGGCCTTGAAAACGCCCGGCTGTTCTTCAACGTCGCCTTCTTCGTGGTGCTGGTCTCGCTGCTGTTCCAGGGCACCTCCCTTAGCTGGGCGGCGAAAAAGGCCAAGGTAGTTGTGCCGCCGGTAGGCTGGCCTGAGTCGCGGGTCGGACTGGATATCAGCCCGGAAAACGCGTGGGAGCAGTTTATCTACCAGCTGAGCGCTGACAAGTGGTGTGTCGGGGCAGCCCTGCGGGATCTGCATATGCCACCCGAGACGCGCATTGCGGCCCTGTTCCGCGGCAATACGCTGCTTCACCCGACCGGTAGCACCCATCTGCAGGAAGGCGACGTGCTGTGCGTCATTGGTCGCGAGCGCGACCTGCCTGCGCTGGGCAAACTCTTTAGCCACTCGCCGCCGGTGGCGCTGGATCAGCGCTTCTTCGGTGACTTTATTCTGGAGGCCAGCGCCAAGTTTGCCGACGTGGCACTGATCTACGGTCTCGATCAGGGCATGGAGTATCCCGATAAACAGCAGACGCTGGGGGATATCGTGCAGAAGCTGATTGGCGCTGCACCGGTGGTGGGTGACCAGGTAGAGTTTGCCGGCATGATCTGGACGGTGGCGGAAAAAGAGGATAATGCGGTACGTAAGGTGGGTGTACGCGTAGTGGAGCACGAAGGAGAGTAATGTATCGCCGGGTGGCGGCTACGCCTGACCCGGCCTACTCACCCTTAGGTTACACTGTCACGACTGGGACACGAGGTGCAAGCGCACTCATTAGCTCGTAGCCCACCGTGCCCGCCGCTGCGGCCACGTCATCTATCTTGATCTCGCGGCCCCACAGCTCCACCGGCGTACCGATCCCGGCCTGCGGACAGGGAGTGAGATCCACCGCCAGCATATCCATTGAGACGGTGCCTACAATGCCCGAGCGTACGCCATCCACCAGCACCGGCGTACCGTCAGGGGCGTGGCGCGGATAGCCATCGGCATAGCCCGCTGCAACAATGCCGATCCGCTGCTCCCCGCTGGCCTGATAACGCCCACCGTAACCCACCCGATCGCCGCGCTTCAGGGTCTGCACGCCGATAATCTCGCTATGTAAGGTCATCACCGGCTTGATGCCGCTGTTAGCCACGTCGTGCCACTGCCCGGAGGGCGACGCGCCGTAGAGAATAATGCCCGGCCTGACCCAGTCAAAATGGGCTTCAGGGTGCCAGAGCGTTGCCGCAGAGTTAGAGAGCGAGCGCGGACAGTTAAGCCCCTCCGCCGCCTGCTCAATCCGTGCCATCGCCTCTACAATGCCATCGGGCTTCTCGCCGGTGGCAAAGTGCGACATCAGCGTCATCTGGCCGACGTTTTTCATTGCCCGCAGCTGCTGCCATACCGAGCTTACCCGCTCGGGCATAAACCCCAGCCGGTTCATGCCGCTGTTGACCTTCAGGTAGATATCCAGCGGCGCGCTAAGCCGGGCATTCTGCAGCGCCTTCAGCTGCCAGTTGCTGTGGATGGTGGTGGTCAGGCGCAGGCTGTCCAGCAGCGGCAGCTCCTCGGCGTGAAAGAACCCCTCCAACAGCAGGATCGGTCCCTTCCAGCCGCGCTCGCGCAGCAGCACCGCCTCTTCCAGATTCAACAGGGCAAAACCGTCCGTCGTGCCCAGCGCACGCCAGATGCGATCGATTCCATGCCCGTAAGCGTTGGCTTTAACCACTGACCAGACCCGTGCCGCAGGTGCGGCACGGCGAACAACTTGTAAATTATGCTGTAAGGCCGATAGATTAAGCGTGGCCTGAACAGGACGCGTCATGACTGCCCCTTATGTATTCTGTACGCCATGCAGATGGCTGGCCCGTGCCGGGGTAAAATCGGTGTTGTAGCGGGCCACGCCTAAATCATCATGCGGAATGGCCGGTGAGCGGCCAGAGATCAGATCGCTGAGTAACTGACCCGAGCCACAGGCCATCGTCCAGCCGAGGGTACCGTGCCCGGTGTTGAGCCAGAGATTCTTAAACGGCGTACGCCCTACTACCGGCGTGCCGTCTGGGGTCATCGGACGCAGCCCGGTCCAGAAAGTCGCCTCCTCAACGCGGCCGCCGCGGGGGAAGAGATCGCGCACTACCATCTCCAGCGTCTCCCGACGCGGTTGCAGCAGCTCGGTGTTGAAACCAACGATCTCTGCCATGCCACCCACGCGGATGCGCCGATCGAAGCGGGTAATCGCAATCTTGTAGCTCTCATCAAGGATAGTCGATACCGGCGCACCGCTCTCCTCCGCCACGGGAATAGTGAGCGAGTAGCCCTTCAGGGGGTAGACAGGAATATCGACAATGCCTTTCAGCATGGCGGTGGAGTAAGAGCCAAAGGCCATTACGTAGGCATCAGCCTTGATCACCTCATCACCACACTTCACGCCGTAGATCTTTTCACCTTCGTAAAGCAGGCGATCGACCGGGGTGTTATAGCGAAACACCACCCCTGCCTCCTCGGCCATCAGCGCCAGCCGTTGGGTAAAGAGCTGGCAGTCGCCGGTTTCGTCATTGGGCAGGCGCAGGCCGCCGGTCAGCTTGTGTGCTACCTCGGCCAGGGCCGGTTCAACCTCTGCCAGTCGAGCGGACTCCAGCAGCTGATAGGGTACGCCAGCCTCTTCCAGCACGGCGATATCCCGGGTGGCATTCTCATACTGCTGGGCGGTGCGGAAGAGCTGAAGCGTGCCGCCCTGCCGACCTTCGTACTCGATACCGGTACTGTCGCGCAGGGTCTTCAGGCAGTCACGGCTATATTCCGCCAGACGCACCATTCGCTCCTTGTTCTCCATATAGTGGCGGGTGTCGCAGTTGCGTAGCATTTGCCACATCCACTTTAGCTGAAAGGCCGTACCGTCAAGGCCAATCGCCAGCGGTGCATGGCGCTCGAACATCCATTTAATCGCTTTCAGCGGCACCCCCGGTGCGGCCCAGGGCGAAGCATAGCCTGGTGAGATCTGCCCGGCGTTGGCGGCGCTGGTTTGCAGCGCCGAACCGGGTTCCCGTTCAACTACCGTTACCTCATGGCCCGCCTGACTCAGATACCAGGCGCTGGTCACGCCCACGACGCCACTTCCCAGAACCACAACGCGCATAGCCACTCCCTATGAGTAAAACTGACGAGTTAAGAATATTCATCGGTTAAGAACAATCATCTGATTACAAATTGATAACCCAGATGAAAATGTTATTCAACATACGGCTTTTTTATGGTGACTTATCTCACATCTCTACCCATAGCTGCCGACAGGGGCTATTTGGCATCTCCTGCTAACCGCTCTTTTAACGCAGCATAAAATGTGGCAAACGGCGCGCCTTTCCCCCTTTTTGCACGGTGAAATGGCGAAGAAAAAATTTCCCCGCCAGCACGGTTTCCGGTGCGGTGATCTATGCTTGAAAGGAGACTCTCCTGCTAGAGAGGGTCGCCAACAATGAGGGTGCGCTAATGGCTACGATTGATTCCATGAACAAGGACACCTCCCGTCTCAGCGATGGACCCGACTGGACATTCGAACTGCTTGATACCTACCTGGCCGAGATCGATCGGGTGGCTAAACTCTACCGGCTGGACACCTATCCCCACCAGATCGAAGTCATTACCTCTGAGCAGATGATGGACGCCTACTCCAGCGTCGGGATGCCCATTAACTATACACACTGGTCATTCGGTAAGAAATTTATTGAGACCGAGCGGCTCTATAAGCATGGGCAGCAGGGGCTGGCCTATGAGATTGTGATCAACTCCAACCCCTGTATCGCCTACCTGATGGAAGAGAACACCATTACCATGCAGGCGCTGGTGATGGCGCATGCCTGCTACGGACACAACTCCTTTTTCAAAAATAACTACCTGTTCCGCAGCTGGACCGATGCCAGCTCTATCGTTGACTACCTGATCTTTGCCCGAAACTACATTACCGACTGCGAAGAGCGCTATGGTGTGGTGGAGGTAGAGAAGCTGCTCGACTCCTGCCATGCCCTGATGAACTACGGCGTCGATCGCTACAAACGCCCGCAGAAGATCTCCCTCCAGGAGGAGAAAGCGCGGCAGAAGAGCCGGGAAGAGTATCTCCAGAGCCAGGTGAACACCCTGTGGCGTACCCTGCCGAAGCGCGAGGAGGAGAAGACGGTTGCCGAAGCGCGGCGCTACCCCTCTGAGCCGCAGGAGAACCTGCTCTACTTTATGGAAAAAAATGCGCCGCTGCTGGAGCCGTGGCAGCGCGAGATCCTGCGCATCGTGCGTAAGGTAAGCCAGTACTTCTATCCGCAGAAACAGACCCAGGTAATGAACGAGGGGTGGGCTACCTTCTGGCACTACACCATCCTTAATCATCTCTATGATGAAGGGAAAGTGACCGATCGCTTTATGCTGGAGTTTCTCCACAGCCATACCAACGTGGTATTCCAGCCGCCCTACAACAGCCCGTGGTATAGCGGTATCAACCCTTACGCGCTGGGCTTCGCTATGTTCCAGGATATCAAGCGCATCTGTCAGTCCCCTACCGAGGAGGACAAGTATTGGTTCCCGGACATCGCTGGCTCTGACTGGCTGGAGACGCTGCACTTCGCGATGCGCGATTTTAAAGATGAGAGCTTTATCAGCCAGTTCCTGTCACCGAAGGTGATGCGTGATTTCCGCTTCTTTAGCGTGCTGGACGACGATCGCAATAACTACCTGGAGATCGCGGCCATCCATAACGAAGATGGTTATCGGGAGATCCGGGCTAAGCTCTCGGCGCAGTACAATTTGAGCAACCTTGAGCCGAATATTCAGGTGTGGAACGTCGATCTGCGCGGGGATCGCTCCCTGACCCTGCGCTATGTGCCGCACAACCGTGCGCCACTGGATAAGGGCCGTCGGGAGGTGCTGAAGCACGTGCACCGTCTGTGGGGATTTGATGTGATGCTGGAACAGCAGAACGAAGATGGCAGCGTGGAGCTGCTGGACCGCTGCCCGCCGCGCCAGAATAGCCTGTAATACCTAACCCCCTCTCCTGGCAGAGAGGGGGTTATTTGAGCCTATCGCCCCTGGATAGCGAGATCGCCCGGTAGGGTTTTCTGCATCCGGTGCCAGATATCCCCGCTGTCGCGTCCGTAGTGGCGCACGATCTCATAGACCTTGTCATGCTCGCCGCGCTCGCACACTTCGCCAAGGCGATGGTAGAAGCCCAGCGCCAGGCTGCGCGCCTCAGGGTTGGCAAAGTAGTGGCGCCCGATACGGGTGTACAGCCCCTTCATGCCGTTGAGGATCAGCCCGTAGATAGGGTTGCCCGAAGCGAAGGCCAGTCCGCGGAAAATGTTGTAGTCCAGCTCGGCAAAGGCATCGGCGTGATCTTCCACCTCGCGGGCGCGGGCCAGCACCTCCTGCGCCTCTTGCGGATGCTGACGAAACGCAGTGCGGATAAAGATGGTGGCGATATTAGTGCGCACCGAGAGCAGATTATCAATCAGCTGCGGCACGCTCTCGTGATCGAGCCTGGCCAGCGTCTCAAGAATATTGAGCCCTGACGTCTCCCAAAAGTTATTCACTTTGGTGGGCTTACCGTGCTGGATGGTCAGCCAGCCGTCACGGGCCAGCCGCTGTAACACCTCACGCAGCGTAGTGCGGGTAACGCCAATCAGTTCGGAAAGTTCTCTTTCAGCTGGCAGGATCGTTCCCGGTGGAAAGCGATTATTCCAGATACTTTCAATGATGTACTCTTCCGCGAAACCCGCCGGGCTCTGCGCCTTAATGACCATAGAGAAATTTCCATTACACAGCGAAACAAAGAGACTCATCATACCAGAGCGAGGGGGCAGCAGATAGCGTGAAACAGGAAGAAAAAGGGATCGCCGTTCTGTTTTTACGCTTTTCTTAAACGCCCATTTTCAGCGTTTTGTGCTAGCCGTTTTGCCCGTGACGCGCTTTTGCGCTTCTACCATAAAAACCGCTTATCCCCCGCTCTTTCTCCCTCTCCTGAACCCTTTGTCATCGCAGGGTAAATTCGTTTACACTGCGCTGTCTAGCATCTCCCAGGGAAATGATTATGTTGCGATTTTTAAACACGTGCTCTCGCGGGCGCGGGGCCTGGCTACTCATGGCCCTGACGGCGTTTGCGCTTGAGCTGGTGGCGTTATGGTTCCAGCACGTGATGCTGCTTAAACCGTGTGTTTTATGTATTTATGAACGCTGTGCGCTGTTTGGGGTGATGGGTGCAGGGCTGGTGGGGGCGATTGCGCCAAAAACGCCGCTGCGCTACGTCGCCATTGTTATCTGGCTCTATAGCGCCTGGCGCGGCATTCAGCTGGCCTGGGAGCATACGATGATCCAGTTGCATCCCAACCCGTTTATGACCTGCGACTTCGCCGCCCGTTTCCCGAGCTGGCTGCCGCTGGATAAGTGGCTGCCGCAGGTGTTTGTTGCTTCTGGCGACTGCGCCGAACGCCAGTGGTCCTTTCTGACCCTCGAGATGCCGCAGTGGCTGGTGGGGATCTTTATCGCCTACTTTGCCGTCGCCCTTCTCGTGCTGATTGCCCAGGCGTTCAAACCAAAAAAACGCGATCTTTTTGGTCGTTAAGCGCCGGGCTTGTTGAGGATGTGATCCTCCCAGTCGCGTACCTCGGACTCCGTCACCGCAATGTGGCGGACCGAGATGCGCTCGGCATGCATCGCTGCTTTTGAACCGCTACGCAGCGGATGCCAGATCGGCAGCGCTTTCCCCTCCGCCAGCAGACGATAGGCACAGGTCGGCGGCAACCACTCAAAGGTCGGCAGGTTCTCCCGCGTCAGCTTGATGCAGTCCGGTTCATACTCGAAGCGCCGCTCGTAGTTGCGGCACTGGCAGGTTTTGATATTTAGCTGGCGGCAGGCGACGTTGGTGAAGTAGATCTCGTCGGTGTCCTCATCCTGTAGCTTGTGCAGACAGCACTGCCCGCAGCCGTCGCACAGCGACTCCCACTCGGCATCGGTCATTTGCTCAAGGGTTTTACTCTGCCAGAAAGGTATATCGCTCATAAGGAAGTCCGCCGTGAAATTTCAGCTGCACCTTATAACCACTCTGGCACATTGATGCAAGTTTTGCCGCCTGATTACTACCGTTACTCAATAAAAAACGCATCCATTTGACCATTACGAAATCAAAGAATAAAATAATGGTCAAATGGAGGTCTCTTATGATTAAAAATGCCAGAACAGAAAACGCTCTCAACATGACTCCCAGGCTATCTGAGTATCAGCTGAACCTTCTGAAAAGGATTAATAACCTTGCCGTCTCATTAATGCCTGAATTTGAAGACAAAAATCAAGCGGTAAACGCGATGACTTTGGATGACGGCTCACTGATGCAGCTGCTTTATACTGTTCAGATGGAGCAAAAAACTCGTGCTTCTGAAGTCGAGATGCGTAAAGTACGTCGCCGTCGCGAGAGCCTGGAGAGATTTTATACGGACCTTCAGAAGCTTGGTGGCACGCTGAAAGTGAATAATGTTGCTGATATTCTCGGTATCACCCGCCAGGCAGTTAACGTACGCGTGAAGAAAAACAAACTATTGGCATTCAAACAGAACGGTGATTTCATTTTCCCTGCCTTTCAGTTTACTGATAAGGGGCTGATACCCGGTTTTGAAGACGTCATGAATGCGTTTGATGAAGACACGCATCCAATGCTCAGGCTGGGGATGTTGAAATCGCCGCTAGTCTTAAACGCTAACGGGCTTTCTAAAACACCTATACAAATCATGCTGGATGGCGCAGATCCCAAAGAGCTAAGCCTTGCAATACGTGCCGCCAAACTTTTTGGCAGCCATGCGGCCAGCTAAACATAAGAGAGGGGCTTGCCCCGCCCCTCTGTGTATTACATTGGTTCAGCAGTAATCTCGAAGCCTAATAGCGTTTCAAACATCTCCTCACCGGACATCGTCGTCTTGTTCCACCATTGCGGAAACATACCAGCATCAGTTTCAAGATAACTGGCATAGGGCACCATTCCGTTCAGAGTGTCAGTAAAGGCTAGCTGATGACCTGGCCGCTCCCAGAAAGCGTAGCAGCGCTTGTAGCGGTTATGTCTGCTGGTGTAGGCAATCCCGTCGAGATCATTGGCAAAACGCGTATATAAAAATGCCATTAGCCATTGAGGGAAGATGTAATCCTCGTTCTCAAGGCTGTCCAGTGGGATATGCAGCAGCTGGCATAACGTGACTACGTCAACTACTTCTACTGGCCTGACGATGTCTATCGAGCACATGTAGTGCTGAGTAAGGACGGACTCTGGATAACTGATAGGACCATGATTCGCTAACACACGGCCATACGCTTCTGCAGCAGCGGTGAGTGCCGAATCAGATGCGTACCATACTCTGATTTTTCCACCGGGAGGGTTATAGCGACCACAGCCTGACGCAGCTACTGGTGCAGCAAAGTTGATGGCGCTACTGTACAGGTTTTTCTGGTGACGCTTTAAAACCCCCACACCCATTGGGATTGTCAACATCGGAAAACGTAGTGAACCTTTTAGCGCTAAAATTCCCTGCGCCACACGATCTTGGTTGAAAATCCATTTATTAATCATGACATTATGCCTTTTATTTGAATTATAGGCTTCTCCATATCAATTTATAAAAACCCTGAGAGACTACCCATCAAGGAGTGTGAAACACCATCGTTTCGCCGATAGTATATAGCCACTCTTAGCAAGGATTTAAGGATATAGTGTTGCGTAGGCCGGGCAAGCATCAGCGGTGCCCGGCATGAGTTCATTAGGTAAGAGGGTTTACAGCACGCGGGTGGTAAGGGACTGGCCGTTAAAGCTCACTTCCAGCTCGTCACCGCTCTGCAGCGGGCCGACGCCTTCCGGCGTACCGGTGAGGATGACGTCCCCGGCGCGCAGGGTAAAGTAGCGGCTCATATAGGCAATCAGCGGCACGATCTTATGGATCATATCTGCCGTAGTGCCCTGCTGGCGCACTTCGCCGTTGATCTTCAGCCCTAGCGGGGTAGCCTGCGGATCGCTCTCAAACTCTGCCGCCGGAATGAAGCCGGAGATCGGGCATGAGTTGTCGAAGCCCTTGGCTTTCTCCCAAGGCTGCCCGGCCTTCTTCATTTTGCCCTGGATATCACGCAGGGTGAGATCCAGCGCAACGCCGTAACCGGCAATCGCCTGTCGGACATGATCTCCTGAGGCCTGGCGCAGCGTAGCACCAATCAGCACTGCCAGCTCAACCTCGTGGTGCACCGATCCCAGCCCCTGCGGCAGGGCCAGCGGCTGACGCAGATCGCAGAGCGCGGTTTCAGGCTTGATAAACAGCACCGGCTCTTCCGGCGTAGCGCTGCCCATCTCCTGAATATGTTTCGCATAGTTACTGCCAACGCACACAACCTTACTGACGGGAAAATCTAACAGCGCACCCTGCCAGTTATGATGCTGATACATGTTACCCCCTGAGTAACCCATTGAACGCGAGTGAAATTTGACTATCACCGCCGTCTCAGGATTTGTCAATCTTCCCGCTGCTCTGGAGATGCTGCTTAAGGAGATCCTCCTGCGGCGGCGGCATTTGCAGGTAATACCCCTGCTCCTGCAGCGCCTCTTTTACCTTTTGCAAGTCGGCATTGGCTAATTGTTTACGCCCGTCGAGGGGCAGCAGCATCGTCATCACCGGCTGGCCAAAACTTTTCATCAATGCTTCAGGTACCCGAGAAAAATCATCTTTTTTCTCGATATACAAATAGGTCTGTTCACGCTTAGCACTTCGGTAGATCACACAAAACATACTTTTACTCTTAATTAACGGGAGGTGTCTTGCCTCAATATAGCGGGGACTATAACATGCCTGAGAGTCTTCGGAATATCACCCCGTGCACGGGGGATAATAGCTAAATGAGTAAGGTCAGGATGTCAAACACGCCCATCGAGCTTAAAGGCAGTAGTTTTACCTTATCAGTGGTTCATTTGCATGATGCGAAACCCGAGGTTATTCGTCAGGCCTTAGAAGACAAAATCGCTCAGGCTCCCGCTTTTTTACAACATGCTCCCGTTGTTATTAACATTTCCGCGCTGGAAGAGGCGGTAAACTGGTCAGCTTTGCAAAAAGCTATCACCAGTACCGGTTTGCGCATTGTCGGCGTCAGCGGCTGTAAACAGGCCGAGCTGAAGGCTGAGATTGACCGTGCCGGGTTACCCCTGCTCACTGAAGGCAAAGAGAAAGCACGCCAGCAGCCGGCAGAGCCTGTTCCTGCAACGCCTGTTGTCGAAGAGCCAATCGTCGCGCCGATCACAAAAACACGCTTAATTGATGTTCCGGTCCGTTCCGGACAGAGAATATATGCCCCGGGCTGCGATCTGATCGTTACCAGCCACGTCAGCGCGGGTGCAGAGCTGATCGCCGATGGCAACATCCATATCTATGGCATGATGCGCGGACGGGCGCTGGCGGGAGCCGGTGGCGACAGGGAAGCACAAATTTTTTGCACACATCTCACCGCGGAGCTGGTCTCCATCGCGGGAGAATACTGGCTGAGCGAGCAAATCCCGGCCGAATATTATGGCAAAGCGGCACGCCTGCTCCTCGCAGATAACGCTTTGACTGTTCAACCATTGAATTAAGCCCTTATAACAAGGAACTCCTATGGCACGCATTATTGTTGTTACTTCGGGTAAAGGGGGTGTCGGTAAGACCACCTCCAGCGCGGCCATCGCGACTGGTTTGGCCCAGAAGGGAAAGAAAACCGTCGTTATCGACTTCGATATCGGCCTGCGTAACCTCGACCTGATCATGGGTTGTGAACGCCGGGTTGTCTATGATTTCGTTAACGTTATTCAGGGCGATGCTACGTTAAATCAGGCGCTGATCAGAGATAAGCGCACGGAAAGCCTCTATATACTTCCCGCCTCCCAGACCCGTGACAAAGACGCCCTGACCCGCGAAGGCGTCGAGAAAGTGCTCGACGAACTGAAAGCAATGGACTTCGATTTCATCGTCTGCGACTCCCCTGCCGGGATCGAAACCGGTGCGCTGATGGCGCTCTACTTCGCCGATGAAGCCGTTATTACCACTAACCCAGAGGTCTCCTCAGTACGCGACTCGGACCGCATCCTGGGCATTCTCTCCTCTAAATCGCGCCGTGCCGAGAACGGCCATGAGCCGATCAAAGAGCACCTGCTGCTTACCCGCTATAATCCGGGTCGCGTCAGCAAAGGCGATATGTTAAGCATGGAGGATGTGCTGGAGATCCTGCGCATCAAGCTGGTCGGGGTTATCCCGGAAGATCAGTCCGTGCTGCGCGCCTCTAACCAGGGCGAACCTGTGATCCTGGACGCGACATCAGATGCCGGTAAAGCCTATGCTGATACCGTGGAACGTCTGCTGGGAGAAGAACGCCCTTTCCGCTTCATCGAAGAAGAGAAGAAAGGTTTCCTCAAACGCCTGTTCGGAGGATAAATTATGGCATTACTTGACTTTTTTCTCTCACGAAAGAAGAGCACCGCTAACATCGCGAAAGAGCGTCTGCAGATCATCGTGGCCGAGCGTCGTCGTAGCGATGCTGAACCCCACTATTTGCCGCAGCTGCGCAAAGATATTCTGGAAGTGATTTGTAAGTATGTGCAGATCGATCCGGAAATGGTGACGGTACAGCTGGAGCAAAAAGATGGCGACATCTCAATTCTCGAGTTGAACGTTACGCTGCCAGAAGCCGAAGAGACGAAATAACGTTTTATCGTTATCTCGTTCATTAAAAAGGCAGCACGTTAAGCGCTGCCTTTTTTATTTATGCCTGGCTACTGGGTTTATTTACAGTGGCTATTTTCGCTAGCGGGGAAATTCCAGCAGCAGAGCCTGCAGGCTCGTCGCCATTAATTCACCGCGCCAGCCGGAGATTAATTCCGGCAGGGTGGCAAATGGCTTAATATTCCAGTGCCAGTTAAGCAGCTGATTTATTTGCCGACGTGAGGCCAGCAGCTCGGCGCTCACCCCTTTTGCCACGCTCACTTCCTGCACCAGCGCTTTTATCGCTTTAAAGGCCCGGCGATAGCCCGGCATGTCCAGCAGGTTCAACAGCGGCTCCGGGAGCGCTTCGTCCGGCAGCGCCTGGGCCTGAGCGACCATTGCCAGCAGGGTTTTACCGTGGAAGCGGATCTCGCTTCCGGAAAGCCCAATGCTGTCCAGCTCGCCGAGGCTGCCCGGCATATAGCGCGCTACCGCCCACAGATTCTCTTCCCGCACCACAAAGTTTACCGCCAGATCGCGCTCGCGGGCCTTCCGTAAACGCCATGCCGCCAGCAGCTGCAGGCAGGCCAGCTGACGGGTGCGCAGCTGCCAGGCATTGCTAATCTCGCGCCACGCCTCTTCCGGGGCCAGCACCTCCTGACGACGAAGCTGCATAAGACGGCACTCGTCCAGCGCGGCTGGCAGCCAGCCTGCGGTCTCGGTCTCCGCCATCAGCTTGTGGGCGATGGGCAGCAAGTACCAGACGTCGGCCGCCGCGTAGTCGCACTGCCGCTCGGTCAGCGGGCGCGCCAGCCAGTCGGTACGGGACTCACTTTTATCCAGCGCCAGACCGGTGTACTCCTCCACCATAGAGGCAAAGCCCCACGAGAGCGGGCGACCGCTAAAGGCGGCCAGGATCTGGGTATCGATCAGCGGCTGCGGCAGCTCGCCAAATACGTTGAGGAAAACTTCCAGATCTTCACTGCCGGCGTGGAGGAACTTGGTGACCGCGCGATCCATCATCAGCTCACGGAACGGTGCCCAGTCGGTGATCTCCAGCGGATCGATCAGCGAAACCTGCTGCCCGTCGTAGACCTGGATCAGGCCCAGCTGCGGATAGTAGGTGCGGGTGCGGACAAACTCGGTGTCGATGGCAAGAGCCGGAAAGGCGCGCGCCGCCTCACTCATGGCCGCCAGCGCGTCATTGGTGGTGATCATCTGGTAGTTCAAATCATACTCTCTTTGGTTTGCGCCCATAAAAAACGCCGGGCTAACCGGCGTTGGGCGACTCACTCGAAGCTTAGACCTTATTGTCTACTTTGGCACGCGCTTCGTCACGTAATTCTCGCCGTAAAATTTTGCCGACGTTGGATTTCGGCAGCTCCTCACGAAACTCCACCAGCTTCGGTACCTTATAGCCGGTAAGCTGACGGCGGCAGAAAGTGATAAGCGCCTCTTCGCTGAGAGCGGGATCTTTCTTCACTACGAAGATTTTTACCTTCTCACCGCTGCTGCTGGATGGTACGCCAACGGCTGCCACCTCCTGTACGCCAGGGTGCTGCATCACCACGTCTTCGATCTCGTTAGGATAGACGTTGAAGCCGGAGACGAGGATCATATCTTTTTTACGATCGACAATGCGCAGGAAGCCCTCGTCGTCCATCACCGCAATGTCCCCGGTCATCAGCCAGCCGTCCTTGATGATCTCGTCGGTAGCATCCGGACGCTGCCAGTAGCCGAGCATAACCTGCGGCCCTTTGACGCACAGCTCGCCCGGCTCACCGTGTGGCACTTCCCTGCCCTCGTCATCCACCAGCTTCACCTCGGTAGAGGGCACCGGCAGACCGATGCTGCCGCTGTGGTAGTCGATATCGTGCGGATTAACGCTGACCAGCGGAGAGCACTCGGTCAGGCCATAGCCCTCCAGCAGATACTGCCCGGTAAGCTTGACCCAGCGCTCGGCGACCGCCTGCTGGACCGGCATCCCGCCGCCTGCGGAGAGGTGCAGGGTGGAGAAGTCGAGCTGCTGGAACTCTTTGTTGTTCAGCAGCGCGTTAAAGAGCGTGTTGACCCCGGTCATGGTCGTGAACCGGTATTTAGATAGCTCCTTCACCAGGCCCGGAATATCCCGCGGATTGGTGATCAGCAGGTTCTGCCCGCCCAGCTCGATAAACAGCAGGCAGTTCATAGTGAGAGCAAAGATGTGGTACAGCGGCAGCGCGGTGACCACCAGCTCTTTACCCCGATGCAGCAGCGGCCCGTAGGTGGCGTTCACCTGCTCAAGGTTGGCCAGCATGTTACGGTGGGTCAGCATCGCCCCTTTGGCGACGCCGGTGGTGCCGCCGGTGTATTGCAGAAAAGCGAGGTCGTCCGCCACAACTTCCGGCTTGACGTACTGCATGCGGTAGCCGTTGTGCAGTGCCTGGCGAAACGAGATGGCGTCTGGCAGATGGTATTTAGGTACCAGCCGCTTAACGTACTTGACCACAAAGTTGACCAACGTCCCCTTCGCCGGAGAGAGCTGATCCCCCATGCGGGTCAAAATGACGTGCTGCACCTGGGTCTTGCTCACCACCTTTTCGAGGGTGTGGGCAAAGTTAGAGACGATAACAATAGCCGCCGCGCCGCTGTCGTTAAGCTGATGCTCCAGCTCGCGGGGAGTATAGAGAGGGTTAACGTTTACCACTACCATGCCCGCGCGCAAAATACCAAACAGCGCTACCGGATACTGCAGCAGGTTGGGCATCATCAGCGCCACGCGATCGCCTTTCTTTAACCCCAGCCCCTGCTGGAGCCAGGCGGCAAAGGCCCGGCTGCGCTCCTCCAGCTTGCGGAAGGTCATGGTCTCGCCCATGTTAATAAACGCCGGCTGGTCCGCATAGCGGATCGTGGCGTTTTCGAAGAGTTCCACAAGGGATTGATAGCGATCGGGGTTGATGTCCGCTGGCACGTCGGCGGGATAACGGTTAAGCCAAACCTTCTTCAATGCGTCACCTCTGAAATGAAAATTCGTCGTCATCGCAACTCCGCTTAATAAACATGCCGTTAACATTATATTAACTCATTGTACCAGTTTATTAATTGGCCGATTCACAGGTTGCGAAGCGCGTCACTCTTTTATTCTTGTTATGGTCCTGAAAACGGAAAGACAGCGGATAGTCCGCTGTCTCTTCCCTTAAATAACAGAGAGTTACTCTGTTACGATGGTATGCACGGGTGCAGGGCCAGAGTTGTACCAGCCGTAACCGCCGTAGCCACCATAACGCCAGGGATTCGGCCCTGGTCCCCAGTACCACGGATCGATCGGCTGCGGCGGCAGCATCACCTGCTGCTGCAGATGCCAGCGCTTATAGCCACTCACCTTCATGACCATAAATTTATAGGGGGTCTCGCCCACTTTGCCCTGCTCAACGCCAGCAATGGTGCCAACCACGGTCACATACTGGTTGCGGAAGTCCACCGGATCGAGGAAGCCGTTTACGTCGGCGTAGATACGCCCCCGTGACGCTTCACCCAGAACGGGACGTGCACCGCTGTCCAGCGGTACCGAGGCAATCTCCAGCCGCGTTTGTCCCTGCTTGTTCTCCATACCGATGACCTTACCGCCGAAGCGCGCCTCCTGACCGACGTACAGTTCAGGGGCATTCATCACCCGAACCAGATCCTGCTGCGGCGTCGGGCTGCTGCCCTTAATCGCGTCAGGCACCGAGACGCAGCCGCTCAGCGCTAAGGCAGCTAAGCCTGCCAGCAGCCTGCGCAGGGACCTGCTTTGACCCACCGTTTGGGATACCTTCACTTACCACCTTCCTGCTATTTACATTATTACGTTATGTATATAGCTGAGATTCATTTTCTGCCCGGAAGTTTCTTCCAGGCCACCTCGTTGCGCAAATAAACCGGCTCCGCATGCTCCACGGCGACGGTGCGCTGTTGGGCAAAGAGCTGGCAGGCGAGCGGGAGCATATCTTCGGCAGCGGGGAGCAGGATGCCGCCGTCGCTTAGCGTCAGTCCGCACTCTTTGCCAAGTTCCGGCCACGCTGGCCAGCCGGTGCCTACCGTGGCCCATGAGCCGCTGAGCTGGGACAGGCGTTCGCTAACCGCTTCCGGCTTCAGCACCGCCTCGCTCTCTTCGCCATGCCAGACGCCCTGCTCATCGCGCTGGTACTCAGCCCAGTAGACTTCGCCCATCCGGGCGTCGATGGCGGCCAGCACGCGCGTTGCGCCGGTTTTACGCCATGCCCCCTGGGCCATGGTGGCCAGCGTCGAGACGCCGATCATCGGCAGCCCGGCACCCAGCGCCAGGCCCTGAGCAATGCCGATGCCAATCCGCACGCCGGTAAAGCTGCCCGGCCCACGGCCAAAGGCCAGGGCGTCGAGTTCAGCAAGGGTGACGCCGCTTTCGTTCAGCGTCTGCTGAACAAGGGGTAAAATACGTTGGGTATGCTCTCTTGGGCAGAGTTCAAAGTGGGCAGAGGTTGTACCGTCATTCCACAGGGCAACGGAACAGGCCTCTGTGGCGGTATCAATAGCCAGAATTCGCATCGGTCTTCGCGCTCTCGGGGTGTTGATTCAATAAAATGGCGCGCATCTTAGCACACTCTGCGGCAAATTACTGCGTGGAGGTCCCGGCCAGGAATCTCACCGCGCGGGCGATGTCCCGGGTGCGCGGCGTCGGCGGCAGGCTGGCGAGGAAGGTGGCACCATAGGGGCGCATCACCAGCCGGTTATCGCAGATCACCAGCACACCGCGATCGTCGATGTCGCGGATCAGGCGACCAACCCCCTGCTTAAGGGTGATCACTGCGTCCGGCAGCTGGACATCGTCAAAAGGATCGCCCCCGCGCAGGCGGCAATCTTCCATCCGCGCCTTCAGGAGCGGATCGTCCGGTGAGGTAAAGGGCAGCTTATCGATGATCACCAGCGACAGGGTATCACCACGCACGTCTACCCCCTCCCAGAAGCTGCTGGTCGCCACCAGCAGGGCGTTTCCGGCGGTAACAAACTGCTGTAACAGCTGGCCTTTGCTGGTCTCCCCCTGTAACAGCACCGGCAGCGACAGCGTCGCACGGAACTGCTCGGCCAGATCGCGCATCATGGCGTGGGAGGTGCAGAGCATAAAGCAGCGGCCGTTGTTGGCCTCGATCATTGGCCTCAGCATGGCGGCCAGCTGGCGCGCCGCGCCGGGCTGGTTGGCCTGCGGCAGGTTGCGCGGTACGCAGAGCAGCGCCTGACGGGCATAGTCAAAGGGGCTGGGCAGCAGCATTGACTCCGCCGTTTCAATTCCAAGGCGAGAGGTGAAGTGGTGCAGCTCATCGTTCACCGAGAGCGTGGCCGACGTGAAGATCCAGCTCCCCGGCTTCTGGGCCATCACCTCTTTGAACTTCTCCGCTACGGTGAGCGGCGTCAGGGCCAGAGTGAAGTGGCGGGAGGTGCACTCGTACCAGTAGCTGAAGCCCGGCTGGTTGATCTCTTTCAGCCGCTTGAGGCGCGTGCGATAGAGGGTGGCGCGTTCAAACGCCGCGTCGAGCAGCGCCGAACGGCCAAGCGAGAGCTTCGCTACGTCATAACAGAGTTCCAGCGCATCATCGAGCAGCAGCAGCGCGCGCTGGACGTGGCTGTCCGCCAGCAGCTCGCGCAGGTTGCCGCGATAGCCCGGCTCGCCCAGCTGTAAGCGAAAATCCTGGGCGCTCTGCGCCAGGCGATCCGCACACTTCTGCAGCTGCTGGGTATCTTTCAGCTCGGTGCGGTAGGCAATGGTGAAATCCTTCGCCAGATCCAACAGCTGACGGCTGGAGAGCGACTGGCCAAAATACTGGCTGGCGATATCCGGTAGCTGGTGCGCTTCATCGAAGATCATCACGTCGGCCTCGGGAATTAACTCGCCAAAGCCACTATCCTTCACCACCATATCAGCGAGAAAGAGGTGATGGTTAACGACCACCACGTCGGCATCCATCGCCTTTTTGCGCGCCTTAACCACGAAGCAATCTTTATACATCGGGCAGTCGCTGCCGAGGCAGTTATCGTTGGTGCTGGTGACCAGCGGCCAGGCCTGGGAGTCCTCCGCCACGCTGGCGCAGGTGCTGATGTCGCCGTCCAGGGTCTGGCTCGACCATGACCGCAGCAGGATAACGTCGCTGAGGATCTGCACCGGCAGATCGCCTCCGGCCAGCGCCTGCTGCTCAAGGCGTTCGATGCAGAGGTAGTTGGAGCGCCCCTTCAGCAGCGCCAGGCGACCGGTATATTCCAGCGCACGGGAGACGGTCGGCAGATCGCGGCTGTAGAGCTGATCCTGCAACGCTTTCGAGCCGGTAGAGATGATGACCTTCTTCCCGGCGCGCAGGGCCGGGGCCAGATAGGCGTAGGTCTTCCCCGTCCCTGTTCCGGCCTCTACCACCAGCGGCTGGGTATTGGCAATGGCGGCGCTTACCGCCTGGGCCATCTGCCGCTGCGGCTCACGCGGTTTAAACCCCGGTATCGCTTTCGCTAACTGCCCGTCTGTTGCAAAATCGTCC
Organism: Pseudescherichia sp.; assembly: GCF_031987975.1. Taxonomy (GTDB): domain Bacteria; phylum Pseudomonadota; class Gammaproteobacteria; order Enterobacterales; family Enterobacteriaceae; genus Pseudescherichia. The sequence continues at coordinate 456,431 of NZ_DALZYX010000001.1, forward strand.
GTTACACTGTTCTCTGCCACGCCGCCCCCTGGTTATATCGCCAGTGATTATGTCAGGCGCGGGAATTTTTAGCTAGCCGAAGTCGTGACAGGATCGCCGCCCTGTGGCAGTCTTGGCCCTGCAAAACAGCCCTAAAGGAGTGAAAAGTGACGATTAAACGTATTGATGCTGAGGCCCGCTGGTCAGATGCGGTGATCCACAACCAGACGCTGTACTACACTGGCGTGCCGGAGAACCTGGAAGCCGACGCCGAGGCTCAGACCGCCAACACCCTGGCGCAAATTGATGCCGTGCTGGAGAAACAGGGCAGTGATAAGACGCGCATTCTTGACGCCACTATTTTTCTGGCCGACGCCAGCGACTTTGCGGCGATGAACCGCGCATGGGATGCGTGGGTGGTAGCAGGCCATGCGCCGGTACGCTGCACCGTACAGGCGACGCTGATGAACCCGCAGTACCGGGTCGAAATTAAAATTATCGCCGCGGTGTAGGGCTACTCCTCTTCATCCTCATCTTCAAAGCGTGCCACGATCCGCTCCCCGGTATGGCTGGCACGCAGCTCTTCGGCCACCACCGCAATTGCCTGCCCGCTGCTCATGCCTTCGGACATAAGCTGCTGAATACGCTCTACCGCCTGCTGCTGTTGCTCATGACTGAGCGAAGGTAAACCTGCAAACATCATCAACTCCTGCTAGATTATCAGCGCTAATTATTTCACGCTGCCTGGTTGTTTGCCACACATGAACACGCTTTCCCCTACCGTTATTACCTTGCCGTGGCGTCATGACGCCGCTGAGTTCTGGTTTGCCCGTCTGAGCCACCTGCCGTGGGCGATGCTGCTGCACTCCGGTCATGCCGATCATCCCTATAGCCGCTTCGATATTCTGGTTGCCGATCCGCTGGGCACGCTGGTGACCCGCGGTGAGAGTACGCGGGTGACGCTGGACGGGACGGAGATATCTTCAGCCGATCCGCTGGCGCTGCTTCAGCAGGCGCTGACGTCGCTGGCGCTGCCCGGTAACGTGGATCCCGATCTCCCCTTCCAGGGCGGTGCGCTGGGGCTGTTTGGCTACGATTTGGGTCGGCGCTTTGAAATCCTGCCTACGCTGGCAGAGACCGATATTGCCCTGCCGGACATGGCGGTGGGGCTGTATGACTGGGCGTTGATTGTCGATCACCATAAAAAACGTGTGTCGCTGCTGAGCCATCGCGACGTCAGCGCCCGCCTCGCCTGGCTGGAAGCGCAGCAGGTCCCCGCCTGCGACGATTTCTGCCTCACCTCTGACTGGCGCTCTAACATGAGCCAGGCGGAGTATGCTGATAAGTTTAACCGGGTGCAGGCCTATTTGCAGAGTGGCGACTGCTATCAGGTCAACCTTGCTCAGCGTTTTCAAGCTACCTATCAGGGCGACGAGTGGCAGGTATTCTCCCGCCTCAACGCCAGCAACCGCGCGCCGTTCAGCGCCTTTCTGCGCCTTGACGACGGGGCGATCCTGAGCCTGTCGCCGGAGCGGTTTATCCATCTGGAGGAAGATCGCATTCAGACCCGGCCGATTAAAGGCACTCTGCCCCGGCTGGCTGACGCGGAGTCCGATCGTCAGCAGGCGGAAAAGCTGGCGGCCTCGCCGAAGGATCGCGCTGAGAACCTGATGATCGTGGATCTGATGCGCAACGACATTGGCCGGGTGGCGGTGCCCGGCTCGGTGCGCGTCCCGGAGCTGTTTGTGGTGGAGCCGTTTCCTGCTGTGCATCATCTGGTCAGCACCGTCACTGCCCGCCTGCCCGCCTCGCAGCACGCCTGCGATCTGCTGCGCGCCGCCTTCCCCGGCGGCTCGATCACCGGCGCGCCGAAGGTGCGGGCGATGCAGATTATTGACGAGCTGGAGCCGCAGCGGCGTAACGCATGGTGCGGCAGCATCGGCTATATCAGCTTCTGCGGCACGATGGACACCAGCATCACCATCCGCACCCTGAGCGCCTGCAACGGCCAGCTCTACTGCTCCGCCGGGGGCGGTATTGTTGCCGATAGCGAATCCGGGGCGGAATATCAGGAAACCTTTGATAAAGTTAATCGTATTCTGCAACAGCTGGAGAGATAACGGGTGGAGAGCACTAACCTGACGCTTGACGATTTTTTATCCCGCTTTCAACTTTTGCGCCCGCAGGCCAGCGGCGCAAGCCTGAACAACCGCCAGGCGGCAGTGCTGATCCCGGTGGTGCGTCGTGAGCAGCCGGGTCTGCTGCTGACCCAGCGATCGGCGCGCCTGCGTAAGCACGCGGGTCAGGTCGCCTTTCCCGGTGGGGCCGTGGACAGCAGCGATGCCTCTATTATTGCCGCCGCCCTGCGCGAGGCCGAGGAGGAAGTTGCCATTCCGCCCGAGGTGGTAGAGGTCATTGGCGTCCTGCCGCCGGTTGACAGCGTGACCGGCTTTCAGGTCACTCCGGTGGTGGGCATTATTCCGCCGGATCTGCACTATCACGCCAGCGAAGATGAGGTAGCCGCGGTGTTTGAGATGCCGCTGGCGGAAGCGCTGCGCCTGGGGCGTTATCACCCGCTGGATATTCACCGTCGCGGCAATGCGCACCGGGTGTGGCTCTCCTGGTATCAGCATTACTTTGTCTGGGGCATGACCGCAGGCATTATTCGTGAGCTGGCCTTACAGATCGGCCTGAAACCCTGACTATACTTTACACAACGCCTTGGTTATACCGGGCGTGACCTGCCTCTCAGCATTAGTAAAATAGAGGTTGGCTATTAGTTTAATTCATGTGAATAGTTAAACCGATCCCGCGGTTCCCTCTTACACTATGCGCAATTATTACATCGTTGCCGGAGGGTCCGGCAACCCTGTCAGGAGTGTTAGCGTGATTAGTATATTCGACATGTTTAAGGTGGGGATTGGCCCCTCATCTTCCCATACTGTTGGGCCAATGAAGGCCGGAAAACAGTTCGTCGATGATCTGGTCGAAAAGGGATTGCTGGAGAGCGTTACCCGTGTGGCGGTGGACGTCTATGGTTCACTGTCGCTAACCGGTCGTGGTCACCATACCGATATCGCCATTATCATGGGCCTGGCGGGTAACGAGCCGGCAACCGTTGATATCGATGCCATTCCGGCGTTCATCCGCGACGTAGAGACCCGTGGCCGTCTGCTGCTGGCCCACGGCCGTCACGAGGTGGACTTCCCCACCGATAACGGGATGCGTTTTCAGAGCGACAACCTGCCGCTGCATGAAAACGGCATGTGTATCCACGCGTATCAGGGTGAGAAAGAGATCTACAGCAAAACCTACTACTCTATCGGCGGCGGGTTTATCGTCGATGAAGAGCACTTTGGTAAAGAGAGCGCCCAGGCCATCAGCGTCCCCTACCCCTACGACTCTGCCCAGGCGATATTGAACTGGTGCAAGGAGACTGGCCTCTCCCTCTCCGGCATGGTGATGCAGAACGAGCTGGCCCTGCACAGCAAAGAGGAAATTGCCGACTATTTTGCTCACGTCTGGCAGACCATGCAGGCCTGTATCGATCGCGGCATGAACACCGAAGGCGTGCTGCCTGGCCCGCTGCGGGTGCCCCGTCGCGCCTCGGCCCTGCGTCGCCTGCTGGTGGCCAGCGACAAGCACTCCAGCGATCCGATGGTCGTCGTGGACTGGGTCAACATGTTCGCCCTGGCGGTTAACGAAGAGAACGCTGCCGGTGGCCGCGTCGTGACTGCCCCAACCAACGGCGCATGCGGGATCGTCCCTGCGGTGCTGGCCTACTACGATCACTTTATCGAGCCGGTCACCCCGGACATCTACACCCGCTACTTCCTGGCGGCGGGTGCCATCGGCACCCTCTACAAGATGAACGCCTCAATCTCTGGTGCAGAAGTAGGCTGTCAGGGTGAAGTGGGCGTTGCCTGCTCGATGGCAGCGGCAGGTCTTGCGGAGCTGATGGGTGCCAGCCCGGAGCAGGTCTGCGTGGCGGCAGAGATCGGCATGGAGCATAACCTGGGTCTGACCTGCGATCCGGTCGCCGGCCAGGTGCAGGTGCCGTGCATCGAGCGTAACGCCATCGCTTCGGTGAAGGCCATCAACGCTTCGCGCATGGCTATGCGCCGCACCAGCGCCCCGCGCGTGTCGCTGGATAAGGTGATCGAAACCATGTACGAAACCGGCAAGGACATGAACGCCAAATACCGCGAAACCTCCCGCGGCGGCCTGGCGATCAAGGTTCAGTGCGACTAATACGTTAAATCAGCCCTTTCACCCGAAAGGGCTAATTATTTCCCTTTTTTCTCCCGATTATTTTTTCCCCACTACACTTGCTGTGTTGCCGTTTGCTTTTTCGCCAACGGCCCTCCTGGGGATCGTCGGGATATGCAAACAGCACAGCATATTATAAGAAGCTACCGCCGAAAGCGCGCCATCGTCTGCGTGGTTGTCGCCGTCTTCACGCTTTTCCTGACCCTTGGTTCGCGCTACATTTCTGAACGAAACGCTAACCAGCAGCGGATCCTCTCCTTTACCAACCATGCGGTCTCCTCGCTGGACAGGATCCTGCTCCCCCTTGCCCAGGGCCGGGGGGTGCTCTTGCCGCTGGTGGGCCTGTCCTGCGGTGAGGCGCACCTGGCGCTACGAAAACAGGCCGCGACGATGCAAACCGTACGCTCCATCGGCCTTATCAAGAACGGCATCCTCTACTGCTCCAGCATTTTCGGCTATCGTAACGTTCCCATTCATCAGCTTCAGCCCGCTCTCCCAACCCCTCATCCGCTGCTCCTGCTTACTACCGATAACTCCCTGCTGCAGGGCAGCCCGATACTTATCCAGTGGTTTCCGCTCACCCAGAACGGGCAGGACGGGGTAATGGAGGTGATCAATATCGATCTGCTTACCCGCCTGATGCTGGAGCCGCAGAAGCCGCTGATCACCGGCGCGAGCGTCACGGTAGGTGACCGACATCTGATCTACGGGGCCGGGGTAGTGGATAGCCTGCCGCCGTTGGTTGGCGAAACACGCTTTCAGCAAAGCTCGGAACAGTTCCCCTTTACCGTCAGCGTCAGAGGCCCTGGCGCAGGGGAGCTGGCACTGCGCCACCTTCCCTCCCAGCTGCCGCTGGCGGTGATCATCAGCCTGCTGATGGGCTATATCGCCTGGATCGTTACCGCCAACCGGATGAGCTTCTCGTGGGAGATTAACCTCGGGCTGGCAGCCCATGAGTTTGAGCTGTTCTGCCAGCCGCTGCTCAACGCCAGCACCCACCAGTGTGAGGGGGTGGAGATCCTGCTGCGCTGGAACAATCCGCGCCAGGGCTGGATCTCCCCGGATGTGTTTATCCCCATTGCCGAGGAGCAGAGCCTGATTGCGCCCCTCACGCGTTACGTGCTGGCAGAGACCCATCGCCAGCTAGGGCTGTTCCCGGCCGACAGCCAGTTCCATATCGGCATCAACGTCTCCGCCAGCCACTTCCGCGACGGCGTACTGCTGAAGGATCTTAACCGTCTCTGGTTCCACGCCCGCCCGGTACAGCAGCTTACCATTGAGCTGACCGAGCGGGAGGCGATCACCGATATTGACTACCGGCTGGTGCGGGCGCTGCATCGGCGTGGGGTCAAGCTGGCGATTGATGACTTTGGTACTGGCAACACTTCCCTCTCCTGGCTGGAGAAGCTGCGTCCGGACGTGCTGAAGATTGATAAATCCTATACCACGGCGGTAGGCACCGATGCGGTGAACTCGACGGTAACGGATATTATTATCGCGCTGGGTAAGCGGCTGAATATTGAGCTGATTGCGGAGGGGGTTGAGACCCCGCTGCAGGCGCAGCGTTTGCGCCAGCGCGGGGTAACGATATTTCAGGGATTTCTCTACGCGAAGCCGATGCCGCTAAAAGACTTTCCAAAGTGGCTGGCGGGGAGTACGCCGCCGCCGGCCACCTATAGCGGGCATGTGATGCCCATGACGCCGCTACGCTGAACGAGGCTACTCCTCTTCGTCGTCCTGTACCGGCTGCTCTTTAACAACCCGTACCAGATCGACCCGGTAGTCGTTCGCCTCAATCACGGTGATGGTTAACGGCGCCAGCTGCAGCACTTCACCCGGCTTAGGTATATGGCCGTTGATGGCGATAACCAGCCCCGCGACGGTAGCGATATCCTCTTCATCGTTCACCAGGGTATCTATCTCCAGCGCATGCTGAAGCGCATGGAGATCGGTCGCGCCTTTTACCAGCCAGCCGTCGCCGTCGATAACAATCTCCGGCGTTTCATCGGCATCCGGGAACTCACCGGCAATGGCTTCCAGCACGTCAAGGGGCGTCACCAGACCCTGCACCACGCCAAACTCATTGGTTACCATCACGAAGCTACCCCGTGCGCGACGGAGAACCGCCAGCAGCTTAATGGGATCCAGCGTTTCAGGTACCACGATGGCCGGTGCAGCCGAGGCGATAGCCGCCACGTCAACGCCCTCTTCCAGCGCCACCAGCAGCTCCTTCGCCCGCACGATGCCGATCACTTCATCCAGCTCGCCCCGGCATACCGGGAAGAGGCTGTGCGGCGACGAGAGCAGCTGCTCGCGAATGGCGTCGACATCGAGGTTGGCATCCACCCAGCTGATCTCGCCTCGCGGCGTCATGATGCTGCGCAGCGAGCGCGAAGCCAGCGTCAACACGCCGTTGATCATATAGCGTTCTTCATCCGCAAACGCACCTTCAGGCACCGCAACCGGCGACTGATTGTCCGGCTCGTTCTGCACCGTAGCCTGGCGGCGACCGCCCATCAGACGCAGAATGGCGTCGGCGGTACGCGCGCGCAGCGGCAGCGTGGACTGGTGGCGAATAAAGTTGCGGCGCGCCACCTGGTTAAAGAACTCAATAATGATCGAGAAGCCAATCGCCGCGTACAGGTAGCCTTTAGGAATATGGAAGCCAAAACCTTCCGCCACCAGGCTCAGACCGATCATCAGCAGGAAGCTCAGACAGAGCACGACCACCGTTGGATGCTGGTTTACAAAGCGCGTCAGCGGCTTCGAGGCCAGCAGCATCACCGCCATGGCAATGACCACCGCCGCCATCATCACCGGCAGATGGTTCACCATCCCCACGGCGGTGATCACCGCATCAAGGGAGAAGACCGCATCAAGGATTACGATCTGCACTACCACCACCCAGAAGCTGGCATACCCCTTACCCTGGCCGCTGTCATGCTCGCGGTTCTCCAGACGCTCGTGTAATTCTGTTGTCGCCTTGAAGAGCAAGAATATCCCCCCGAGCAGCATGATCAGATCGCGGCCGGAGAAGGTGAAATCCATAACCGAAAAGAGCGGCTGGGTCAGCGTCACCATCCAGGAGATAACCGAGAGCAGCGCCAGGCGCATGACCAGCGCAAGGGAGAGGCCAATCAGTCGGGCCTTATCACGCTGTTTCGGTGGCAGTTTGTCGGCGAGGATGGCGATAAACACCAGGTTATCGATACCCAGAACGATTTCGAGAACGACAAGCGTCAACAATCCCACCCAGATTGAGGGATCCATTAAGAATTCCATGACAGGCTCCTGCTAGGGAAATGACAAAACGGGGCCTTACAGCGTGCAGGCGTGGTGACAGCAAATAGGGGATTTAAGCAGGCGCGAAGCGGCCTGAAGATAAACTGACGTCGGTGACGGTCCATACGGTGGGCAACTGCCCTCTACTCCAGTGATTATAAACAGAAAGTAAACATAACAGAGGGAAATGCGTTTTTGCAAAGATTTACCTGAATTTGCATTTTCGAAGATATTTTGCGCAACAAAATTTCTTTTATTGCGAAAGCTAAATTACGGATCTGAATCACATAAATTATTTTTTCACTATCTAAAATAATTCGCGAAGTCTGATTTTTTTATCTCATCCCTCTCTGAATCGATTCGCTATGACGTAACGATTCACAATGCATCTGCTACGGATGTATTCACGATAATAAAGGAGGTAGCAAGTGACCATTGCTATTGTGATAGGCACACATGGCTGGGCTGCGGAGCAGCTGATCAAAACAGCTGAAATGCTATTGGGCGAGCAGGAGAACGTAGGCTGGATCGATTTCGTCCCGGGTGAAAACGCCGAAACGCTGATCGAGAAGTATAACGCGCAGCTGGCGAAGCTCGACACCGACCAGGGCGTGCTGTTTCTCGTCGATACGTGGGGCGGCAGCCCGTTTAACGCTGCCAGCCGTATTGTCGTCGATAAAGAGCATCATGAGGTGGTAGCCGGGGTCAATATTCCTATGCTGGTGGAGACCCTGATGGGCCGCGATGACGACCCGTCATTTGACGATCTGGTCGCCGTTGCCGTTGAGGCGGGCCGCGAAGGCGTGAAGGCGTTGAAAGCGCAGCCGGTGGAGAAGGCTCAGCCTGCCGCCGCCCCTGCTTCTGCTGCCGCACCCAGGGCCGCCGTGCCGCAAAAACCGATGGGACCAGAGGACTATATGACCATCGGCCTGGCGCGTATCGACGATCGCCTGATCCATGGCCAGGTGGCGACCCGCTGGACCAAAGAGACCAACGTACAACGTATTATCGTTGTCAGCGATGAGGTGGCCGCCGACACGGTACGCAAGACGCTGCTGACTCAGGTCGCCCCTCCCGGCGTCACCGCCCACGTAGTGGACGTCGCCAAGATGATCCGCGTTTACAACAACCCGAAATACGCCGGCGAACGCGTGATGCTGCTGTTTACCAATCCGACCGACGTGGTGCGCCTCGTTGATGAGGGGGTGAAGATCACCTCAGTCAACATCGGCGGTATGGCCTTCCGCCAGGGCAAAACGCAGGTCAACAACGCGGTATCGGTGGATGAGCAAGATATCGCCGCGTTTAAAAAGCTGAACGCGCAGGGGATTGAGCTGGAAGTGCGGAAGGTCTCCAGCGATCAACGCCTGAAAATGATGGATTTAATCAGCAAAGTGGCAAAGTAACCGGCACCCGCTGATCGAAGCTGTTTTTACACTTAAATCTGTATTGTTATAGGAGAAGTACAATGGAGATTACCACTCTTCAGATTGTGCTGGTGTTCATCGTCGCCTGTATTGCCGGTATGGAGTCGGTGCTGGATGAATTTCAGTTCCACCGTCCGCTGGTGGCCTGTACCTTAATCGGTATCGTGCTGGGAGATATGCAAAAAGGCATTATCATCGGCGGTACCCTGGAGATGATCGCCCTCGGCTGGATGAACATCGGTGCGGCGGTCGCGCCCGATGCCGCACTGGCATCCATCATCTCAACCGTGCTGGTTATCGCCGGCGGTCAGAGCATCGGGGCCGGTATCGCGCTGGCTATCCCGCTGGCAGCAGCAGGCCAGGTGTTGACCATTATCGTTCGTACCATTACCGTGGCCTTCCAGCACGCGGCGGATAAGGCGGCCGAAAACGGCAACCTGACGGCGCTCTCCTGGATCCACGTCTCTTCCCTGTTCCTGCAGGCGATGCGTATCGCTATCCCGGCGGTGATCGTGGCCTACTCCGTGGGCACCAGTGAAGTTCAGGGAATGCTCAACGCCATTCCGGAAGTGGTGACCAGCGGCCTGAACATCGCCGGGGGCATGATCGTGGTAGTGGGTTATGCGATGGTCATTAATATGATGCGCGCTGGCTATCTGATGCCGTTCTTCTATCTGGGCTTCGTGACTGCCGCCTTCACCAACTTCAACCTGGTAGCGCTGGGGGTGATCGGTGCCGTGATGGCGATTCTCTATATTCAGCTTAGCCCGAAATACAACCGCTCGGCGGGCGCGCCTGCTCAGGCTGCCGGTGCTAACGATCTCGATAACGAACTGGATTAACAGGTGAGCGACATGGTTGATATAGCAAAAACGACTTCCGAGAAAAAACTCACCTCTGGTGATATCCGCGGCGTGTTCATCCGCTCTAACCTTTTCCAAGGTTCATGGAACTTCGAGCGTATGCAGGCGCTGGGCTTCTGCTTCTCCATGGTGCCGGCCATCAAACGCCTCTACCCGGAGAATAACGAGGCGCGTCGCCAGGCAATCAAACGCCATCTGGAGTTCTTTAACACCCACCCCTACGTCGCTGCGCCGGTGCTCGGCGTCACCCTGGCGATGGAAGAGCAGCGTGCCAACGGGGCAGAGATCGACGACGGGGCGATCAACGGTATCAAAGTAGGCCTGATGGGACCGCTGGCGGGCGTCGGCGACCCGATCTTCTGGGGTACCGTGCGCCCGGTGTTTGCCGCGCTGGGGGCGGGGATCGCCATGAGCGGCAGCCTGCTCGGCCCGCTGCTGTTCTTTATCCTCTTCAACGTGGTGCGTCTGGCAACACGCTACTACGGGGTTGCCTACGGCTACCGTAAAGGGGTGGATATCGTTAAGGATATGGGCGGCGGCTTCCTGCAGAAGCTGACCGAGGGGGCATCAATTCTCGGCCTGTTTGTCATGGGCGCGCTGGTGAACAAGTGGACGCATGTTAATATCCCGCTGGTGGTATCGGAGATCACCGACCAGACCGGGAAAACGAACATCACCACCGTGCAGACTATCCTTGACCAGCTGATGCCGGGCCTGGTGCCGCTGCTGCTGACCTTCGCCTGCATGTGGCTGCTGCGTAAGAAAGTAAACCCGCTGTGGATCATCGTTGGCTTTTTCGTCATCGGTATCGTGGGCTACGCCGTTGGCCTGCTCGGCCTGTAAGCGGTAGATGTGATGCCGGGGGCACTGCCCCCGGTTTTTATTTCTGGAGGATGAATGACGCTAACGGATTACGTGCTGGTACTGTGCGTGGCTGGGCTGCTGGCTTACGCTATCTATGACGAGTTTATTATGCCCCGCCGCCACGGCGCTACGCTGCTCACCGCTCCCCTGCTGCGCCGTAGCCGCGCCGATAGCGTGATCTTCACCGGTCTGCTGGCCATCCTTATCTATAATAACGTGGTTCATCATGGTGCTATTTTAACCACCTGGTTATTATCTATGCTGGGGCTGGTGGTAATATACCTTTTCTGGATCCGCGCCCCGAAAATCATCTTTAAAGAGAATGGCTTTTTCTTTACCAATATCTGGATTGAATATAGGCGTATTAAGGCGATGCAGCTTTCAGAGGATGGGGTTCTGGTAGTGCAATTAGAACAGCGCCGCCTGCTGATCCGTGTACGAAATATCGACGACCTGGAGAGGATTTACAAGGTTATCGTTAAAACTCAATGAGTTAAAATATAGCCACTACTATGTTTTGTGCTGTTTAATACATTGAAACATAGCCATGGCTATGTTATTTCTTGCACAAGTCACTATCTTTCTTAACGTTATTTTCACGTCCCCGGCCAAATGAAAACAGTTATCAATTAGCAAGTTAAATAATGAAATTCGGTTATTGTTTTAGTTTATCAAAATATGTTAAGGTTGCGCCCGTCGTTGGGGAGTAGCCAATTTCCTGTTCCCGGAGATGTACGTGTCAACATACTCGTTGCAAAACGTGGCGCGTACGGATCGAATAGCGCAGGCTGTTCGCTCAGGCGAGACCATAGACGCATCAACTGCTGATTACTGGGGGCAGTGATGTGTCATATGGATTTCCCGGTCAGGACGCTTGTATGAACCTATCCGCCACCCTACTGCTCGCTTTTGGCATGTCGATGGACGCCTTTGCCGCCTCCATTGGTAAAGGCGCAACGCTGCATAAACCCAAATTTTCTGACGCTCTACGTACCGGTTTGATTTTCGGCGTAATTGAGACGCTGACTCCGCTGATCGGCTGGGGCTTAGGTATGCTGGCCAGCCAGTTTGTGCTGGAGTGGAACCACTGGATCGCCTTCTTGCTGCTGGTATTTTTAGGTAGCCGGATGGTACTTGAGGGCGTACGCTGCCAGCCTGATGAAGAGCTCGTCCCGCTGCGCCGTCACGGCTTCTGGCTGCTTGTCACCACCGCCATCGCTACCAGCCTCGACGCCATGGCCGTCGGCGTTGGCCTGGCGTTCTTGCAGGTCAATATTATCACCACCGCGCTGGCCATCGGCTGCGCCACCCTCATCATGTCCACCCTCGGCATGATGGTCGGTAAATTTATCGGCCCGCTGCTGGGCAAACGGGCCGAGATCCTCGGTGGCGTGGTATTGATTGGTATCGGCATCCAGATCCTCTGGAGCCACTTCGCCCCTTAAGCGTCGCGCTGCCAGCACTGAATACTGAAATCCGCCTCACAGCTAAACTGCGTCATCTCCTGTAGCGTCTCCCAGACCTGCGGCTTAGCCCGCCAGGCAAAGGGGGTCATCTGTAACAGCGCCACGGCCTCGGCTCCGCTTAACGTCATGCCGTAAGCTAATGAGAGCTGCTCGCGCAGCGTAAACCCTTCCAGCTGTTCACTCTGGGGAGCATGCAGCTGCACCTCGTCATAGATCAGCCCTTTCAGCTCTACCAGATGCCGTGGTCCCGGCGAGGCGGTAATTACCCACCCTTCAGGTTTAACTACCCGCGCCAGCTCTTCCCCCTTACAGGGGGCATAGATACGCACCACCGCGTCCAGGGTCCGGGCATCAAACGGCAGACGGTGGCTTGAAGCAACGCAGAATAGTGCCTGCGGATAGCGTTTGGCAGCAGCACGCACCGCCGCTCTGGAAACGTCCAGGCCATAGGTCTGCGCCCCGTGCTGCTGGGCAATATCAGCGAAGGCGTGGGTGTAGTACCCCTCTCCGCAGCCGATATCCAGCAGCGCGTCAGCTTTTTCCGGCAGTCGCGCAGCCAGCAGCTCGCTTAGCCTCTGGCGCAGCGGCAGGTAGTGTCCGGCATCAAGAAAGGCGCGCCGGGCCTGCATCATCTCCGCGCTATCGCCCGGATCGCGTGAACGCTTATGCTGCACGGGCAGCAGGTTGACGTATCCCTCTTTCGCTATATCAAACTGGTGCCGCTGCGGGCAAACGTAGGTTTTATCGGTACGCAGCAGCGGCGCATGACATAGCGGACAAGTGAAGGACATAGCAACTCCGGACAGAAAGAAAGGGCGAAAGTGTAACGCCAATTGCCGCCGCGGGGAACGCCTTAAGGCAGCGGATCCGCACCGCCAGACGAATTTAACACCACCAGATGACTCGAATCCGGTGCCATACCGTCAGGCGTGACGTTTTTTGCCCGCAGCACGTTACCCATAATTTCACTGAATACGGGAGCCGATACCGCCCCGCCGTAGTAAGCGCCATTTTGCGGATCGTTTATGACCACCGCCAGGGCATATTTAGGCTGGCTGGCGGGAGCAACGCCTGCGGTGTAGGCTACGTATTTATCAACGTATTTGCCGTTCTCGTCGATCTTCTTCGCGGTACCGGTTTTTACCGCCACGCGATAGTCACGCACGGCGGCTTTGGTTCCGCCACCGCCCGGCAGGGCAACGCTCTCCATCATATGCTCTACCTCATGCACAATCTCCTGCGGCATCACCTGAGTACCAACGACTGGCGGATCGACGCGGGTGATCGAGAGCGGACGCGCCAGCCCGTAGCTACCAATGGTGGCGTAGACGTGGGCCAGCTGCAGCGGCGTGATCATCAATCCATAGCCAAAGGAAAAGGTGGCGCGATCGAGCTGGCCCCAGTACCTGCGCACCGGCAGAACGCCGCTGCTCTCTCCGGTCAGCCCCAGCCCCGTCGAGCTGCCAAAGCCGAACGCTTTATAGGTATCCAGCAGGCGCTGAACCGGCATCGCCAGCGACAGGCGTGACACACCGGTATCGCTCGATTTCTGCAGGATGCCGGTCAGAGTCAGCTCCGGATAGTATCCCACATCGCGAATGCGGTGCCCGTCGAGAGTATAGGGATGGGTATCGACCACGCTGTCGGGCTGAACTATCCCCTCCTTGAGCGCTGCCATCAGCACCATCGGCTTAACCGTCGAGCCTGGCTCGAAGGTGTCGCTGATGGCACGGTTGCGGAAGTCATCGAGGGTTGCGCCGCTGCGGTTGTTGGGATTGAAGTCAGGATAGCTGGCCATCGCCAGGATTTCACCGGTCTGGATGCGTATCAGCACCGCCGCACCGGACTCCGCTTTATTCCAGCTAACGGCATTGTCGAGGGCATCTTCGGTCAGGGTTTGCAGACGTTTGTCGATGCTCAGCATTAGCGTATGTGCAGGTACAGCAGGCGTTTCGGTAATATTTTCGATTACGTGTCCGTGGCGATCTTTACGCACCTGGCGCAGACCGGGTTTGCCGGTAAGCTGGACGTTAAAGCTCTTTTCAAGACCTTCAATCCCCTGCCCGTCTACGTTAGTAAAGCCAAGCAGGTTAGCGGCAACGTGCCCGCTGGGATAAAAGCGTCTGGACTCTTCCTGTAGATTGATGCCTTGCAGGTTGAGGTTATCGATCCACTTAGCCTGCTGCGGATCGAGCTGGCGGGCAAGATAGATAAAACGGGACTTGGGGTTGTGGCGGATGCGGTCGGCAATTTCGCTCAGCGGCAAATTAAGGGCGCTGGCCAGCGCCTGCCAGCGCGAGTTGAACCCCACCCCGCCGCTGCTGTTGATGACTTTAGGATCGGCCCAGACCGCGCTAACGGGGACGCTCACCGCCAGCGGAAGTCCGTTACGATCGACGATCATCCCCCGGGGCGGCACGATCTTCTCTTCCCGAATCGATCGCATATCCTCCTCCTTGACCAGCTTTTCTGGGGAGACAACCTGGAGCCAGGCCGTCCGGCCCAGCAGCAGGCCCATCGCGCAGATAATGGCAACGCAGAGTAAGGCAAAGCGCAGAGGAGTATAGTTGCTGGAAAGAGGTTTGTTTTTCACCTTGGCTCCTGAAACGGATTAACCCGCTGATTTGACAGGAAACAAGCTTAGAAAGGGAAAAAAGTGTGCTAATAACGGTATGGCTTTGCAACAAAAAACGAATGAGAAAGCGTACAGTAACATTTTGAAAAATAAGCATTAAAAAGCCCCGCACATGGCGAGGCTTTTACGCTGACATTGATGCGCCGACGGCGCTCAAGCAGTGGAGGAAAATCAGATAGCGGTAACGTTAACAGCTGCCGGGCCTTTCTGGCCATCCTGAATTTCGAACTCAACGTTCTGGCCTTCAGCCAGAGTTTTGAAGCCATTACCCTGGATTGCAGAGAAGTGTACGAACACGTCTTTGCTGCCGTCAGCAGGCGTAATGAAACCAAAGCCTTTAGACTCGTTGAACCACTTAACTTGACCTTTAATCTTTGCCATTTGCAAAATTCCTTAGAGTGTTTTCTTAGCCCGCAGGCATTGACCGAGATGAAACTGAGACATTACTGCATGAGGCACTAAATAAGGTTCGGCAGAGAAGCAGTATTCAACGACAACGTGTTTACTCAGAACTTCTATACTGATAATGCCACACATAAACAGAACTGTACCTCGTTTAACCTACACCGTGTTATCACATACAACGTTAAATATGGCAAGCCATTTTTAATCATGTCTGGATCTGTCGCACAAATTCAGCGGTAATCAGAACAGCGGGTGTGCAGCTAACCTAGCGCAATAATGTCATCGCGTCCAGCCGGCAGTTTACAATGGCTAAATAGAGTATGTAGTTAGCAATTTTTGTGCATTAGGCTGCTGAAAAATCATGATAATGGGTGAGTGCAAACGCCTTTTGGCCGTAATCGGAAATGGATAAGTTGACCACCGAATAATTGTTGCTCAATTAGCGCGACTGTTGCACCAAAATAATGAAAGTTTAATGACAGTGCATCAATTTAAAGCAATAAAAACGTTTCGCTAAAAATAATATAGTTTATATAACCCACTCAGGCTAGTCCGATGTCTGCTTTATAGACTGACCATCCAGAGATAAATACTCACCTATTTTCAGGATCCTGAAGTTATCCGTTCGGGTTACCGTCTCGTTTAATACCGCCGCCAGCTCCCGTGCCGGTTCGTCTACCGCTTCATCTGCCAGCTCAAAAACGCCCCAGTGAATAGGAAAAGCCAGCGGCTCCCCTATCTGCTGCCAGAGCGAAACCGCCTGCTGCGGATCCATATGATGCACGGACATGAACCAGCGTGGCGCATAGGCCCCCACCGGCAGTGCAGCGGTATCGGGTCTGCCCAGGCGCTCAGGGATGGTCAGCAGATCCGGCGTGTACCCGGTGTCGCCGGCAAACCAGAAGCGATGCGCCCGTGACTCAACCATCCAACCGCACCAGAGTGAGCGATCCCTGTCCCATGGCGTGCGCATGCTCCAGTGTTGGGCGGGAACAGCGGTAAGCGTCATCCCCTGAAAGGTAAAGCTCTGCCACCAGTCAAGCTCAACAACATGACGTACGCCGTGGCGGCGGCACCAGCGGCCCAGCCCCAGCGGAACAAACAGCGTAATGGACGGAAAGCGTTTCAGCAGCGCGCGGATAGTGCGCGTATCAAGATGGTCGTAGTGGTTATGCGAAATGAGAATGGCATCCAAAGCGGGCAGATCGTCAACGCTCAGGGGAGCGGGACTTTTCCGCAGCGGACCGCTAAAGCGTACCGGAGAAGCGCGGTTAAAAAAGAGCGGATCGGCCAGCATATAGCAGCCGTCGAGGCGAAGCAGCATGCTGGCGTGGCCCAGCCACCAGACCCCATCTTCGCTGCCGCTTATTTCAGCTCGCTGCCACCACTGCTGAAGAAAGTGGTCATAGCCGCCCTCGGGGGGATGCGGCAGCCCGGCGGCGCGGCGCTCTTTTTGCCAGCGCTCAACGTCACCGGGCTGATGCCCACCAGGCGTTAAATTACGGAACCCCTGAGGGGTGTGGTGAGTCAGGGCCGGATTATACCAGGGATTTTTCCATGCCATTTCTCACCACCTCTTCCACTACGTTTAGCGTTCAGCCACCAGGCGGATAAAATCTTCGCCGTCGGTCTGCACTTTTGCTGCCGCTTTCGCTTCCGGCTCGGCTTTCTCCGGCGCGTTAGCATCACACAGGCGACGCAGCAGCGCGGTCTGCCGCTTTTGCTGATCCAGCAGGGCTTCAAGCAGTTCAATTTGCTCGTTAGCGCGGGAGCTGGCCCGGTTAACAAAAAACCACAGCACCAGCCCAACGACCAGCAGCACCAGGGAGATTACCAGGGACGCAAGATTGAACGCGCCCAAATTCAGTACTTCGTTCATTACACCACCTCAATGTTGACGCGCTATCTTACCACTGGCATTAAGGAAGGGAATGACTCGAGGTAAAAATGGCGCTACCAGGGGATAAATTTATTGATAACGCAAATACCACTGAAAAACTGGACGTCCTGATCGCACATCACATTGAGCATCTGGGTCCAAAGCATCAGGCAAATTACCAGGATGGCAATCACAAGCAGCCACCGAAACTTTCTCACTCGACTCTCCGAATCAACATATTATGCAAACAGGTTACCACCGGCTTGTTAAACCGAAGCTAACTGTAGCGCTATCTGACCGATGAGGAAACCGTAGTAAAGGAGGAACAGAGATGAAAACGCCGCGTCTGGCGCGGCGTCGGGAATCAGAACGGGTAGTCGTTATAACCCATCTGCTCGGAGATCTTACGCGCTGCGGTATGCAGCATCTCAACATACTCATGCAGACGCTCTTCAGAGAAGCGCAGCGTCGGGAAGGAGATGCTTAAGCCTGCGATGACGACGCCAAAGCGGTCAAAGACCGGAACGCCGATGCAGCGCAGTCCCTCTTCCTGCTCTTCATTATCTTCCCCGTAGCCCTGCTCGCGCACGGTATCCAGCACCGGCAGCAGTTCGTTGGTGCTGGTGATAGTGCGATCGGTGCTGCGCTTGTACTCAACGCCCTCAAGGATCTGCTTAACTTCCTCACGATCGCGCCAGGCCAGCAGCACTTTACCAATGGCGGTGCTGTAGAGCGGGTTGCGGCGACCGATACGAGAGTACATGCGCAGGTTGTACATCGAGTCAATTTTATGGATATAGACAATGCTGTCCTCATCCAGCGCCCCAAGGTGCACCGTCTCTTTAGTCAGGCGCGACAGCTCACGCATCTGGATATCGGCACTACGAATCAAATCAACGTTTTGCAGCGCACGCGCGCCCAGCTCAAACAGCTTCAGCGTGAGGGAGTACTTCTCTGACTCCCCCTCCTGGGCCACGTAGCCAAGGGATTTCATTGTCTGCAAGAAACGGTAGACGGTGCTTTTAGACATCATTACACGCTGCGACAGTTCAGTAATGCCAATTTCCCGCTCTTCCCCGAGCGCCTGCAGAATGCCAAAGACCTTCAATACTGAAGAGACAGAATCTGGCTGCTTGTCCAAATCTGCGATTGCCATTAATCACCTCATCGCGAGTGTTTTATAAAATTTAGAATTGGTTTTTATTATAATTTCGTCGCGGGTCGCCCGCAATGCCAGTTTGTTAACTTGGTTACAAATCTGCGATATAAAAAGGCCGCCAGGCTGGTAAAATCGTTCTCACGGTAATAATTTCAGCTTAATCATATAATTCTCATGGATAAATCTTTTACAGAAGGCCTGCCGATACCGCAGCGCTACGGGGCGATACTGACCATCATCATCGGTATTGCCATGGCGGTGCTTGACGGCGTCATTACTAACGTGGCGTTGCCGACCATCGCCAGCGATCTGCATGTCTCCCCGGCCAGCTCGATTTGGGTAGTTAACGCCTACCAAATTGCGATTGTGATCTCCCTGCTCTCTTTTGCCTTTCTGGGGGATATGTTTGGCTATCGGCGGGTTTATCAGTGTGGGTTGGCGTTCTTTACCGTTACCTCGTTTCTCTGCGCCCTCTCCGACTCACTCACCATGTTGACCCTCGCCCGTATCGCGCAGGGTTTTGGCGGCGCGGCGCTGATGAGCGTCAATACGGCGCTGATTCGGCTCATCTATCCCCAGCGCAGCCTGGGCCGGGGGATGGGTATCAACTCGTTTGTCGTGGCAGTCTCCTCTGCGGCTGGCCCTACCATCGCCGCAGCGATCCTGGCCGTAGGATCGTGGCAGTGGCTGTTTCTGATTAACGTGCCGCTGGGAATTATCTCTCTGCTGCTGGCGATGCGCTATCTGCCCGCTAATCCACCGCGTCGCAGCACAACGCGCTTCGATCTGCCCAGTGCAGTGATGAACGCCCTCACCTTTGGCCTGCTGATCATGGCGCTTGGGGGCTTTGCCCAGGGACAGTCGCTGACGCTTATCGCTGCGGAAGTGGTGGCCATGCTGGTCATTGGTTACTTCTTTATTCGCCGCCAGCTTGGGCTGCCCGTGCCGCTGCTGCCGGTGGATCTGCTGCGCATTCCGCTGTTTTCGCTCTCTATCTGCACCTCAATCTGCTCATTTTGCGCTCAGATGCTGGCCCTGGTCTCTCTACCGTTCTTTATGCAAAGCGTGCTGGGCCGCAGTGAAGTGGAGACCGGGCTACTGCTGACCCCGTGGCCGCTGGCGACCATGGTGATGGCCCCGCTGGCGGGGTACCTGATTGAGCGGGTGCACGCCGGGCTGTTGGGTGCGGTAGGGCTTGCGGTAATGGCTGCCGGGCTGCTGGCGCTGGCGCTTTTGCCCGCCGCGCCGTCCGATATCGATATCATCTGGCGGATGATGCTTTGCGGCGCAGGCTTTGGGCTATTCCAGTCGCCCAATAACCACACTATTATCACCGCCGCTCCCCGCCAGCGCAGCGGCGGAGCCAGCGGCATGCTGGGTACGGCCCGTCTCCTTGGGCAGAGCATCGGGGCCGCGCTGGTGGCGCTAATGTTCAACCTTTTCACCGACCATGCTACGCACGTTGCCCTGCTTTTCGCCGCCGTGCTGGCCGCCATCGCCGCTGCCGTCAGCGGTCTGCGAATGACGCAGAAACCGCAGGCATAAAAAAAGCGCGTCATTTGACGCGCTTCGTATTTAAACCCCTCGTTACTTCAGGTATTCGCCGCTGCGCAGAGCTTCGATACGCTTATCCAGCGGCGGGTGGCTCATAAACAGCTCGCTCAGGGATTTAGATTTCCCGTTGATGCAGAAGGCCATCATGCTGCTGGCTTCCTGCGGCTCGTAGCTGGTTTTCAGACGCTGTAGGGCAGCAATCATCTTTTCACGGCCCACCAGTTTCGCGGAACCCGCATCGGCATGGAACTCGCGATGGCGAGAGAACCACATGGTAATGATGCTCGCCAGAATACCAAACACTAACTCCAGCACCATTGACACGGCAAAGTAGATCAGCGGGTTGCCGTTGCTCTCTTCGCCCTCGTCACGGTTGCCGCCCATAAACCCGGCGGCGATCTGCGCCAGAATACGCGAGATAAAGATGACAAAGGTGTTCACAACGCCCTGGATCAGGGTCATGGTGACCATGTCACCGTTGGCGATATGGCTGATCTCGTGAGCAATAACCGCTTCAGCTTCGTCACGGCTCATGTTCTGTAGCAGGCCGGTACTTACCGCAACCAGCGACGCATCACGCCGTGCACCGGTAGCGAAAGCGTTAATGTCCGGGGCGTGGTAGATAGCAACCTGCGGCATCGCAATGCCCGCCTGCTGCGACTGCTGCGCCACGGTGTTCATCAGCCAACGCTCCATATCGTTGCGCGGCTGCTCAATGACTTCCCCACCTACCGATTTCAGGGCCATCCATTTCGACATCAAAAGCGAAACGAACGAGCCGCCAAAACCAAACAGCAGCGCCATGATCAACAAGCCCTGAACGCTGCTCGACTGAATCCCCGTCAGGCTGAGCACCAGCCCGAAGACCAGCATGACCGCCAGGTTCGTTAACAGGAAGAGCGCGATCCGCATCATAATTTTCTTTTAACCTCGACTTAACATAACGCACTATGCGACTACCCACATCGTATGGGTATATTGACTATTTTCAAGCATAAACCGCGCGTAAGTTACCAGAAAGACACAACTTTACATTTAGGCGCGGCAGGCTTACGCCGCGATACGCTTGTAAAAAAAACAGGCACAATCTCTTGTGCCTGTTGCGGTTTATTGTGCCTTAGCGGGCTGTGCTGGCGGGCTATCTTTCTCTAGGTGCGCCAGGTCGAGCGCGATATGCACCGTCTCATCAAGATAGGGATCCGGCTCCTGATAATCCTTCGGCAGATCGTCAAGCTTCTTCAGCACCGGCTTGCCTTCACGTTTAAAGCGATCGTTCAGGCGCGCCAGGCGAATCGCATCATCTTCCGTATTCTCTTTCTCACGCTGGGCAAGGTTGAGCGAGATCTGATTCCGTTTATCTTTCAGGGCATTAAAGCGCGCAATGTCCTTCAGTATGTACTGGAACTCCGGATCTTTAGCGATACGATCGTCATGCTCTTTGAGCAGCTGCGGCCCAAGCGGCGTCAGATCCCCCGACTTCACGAAGGTCGCGGCGTTGATGCTATCCCACGGCAGCGCGTTATCTTCAAATTTCTCACCGGTTTCGGTCTCTTCATTGCCGGTCGGCATGATGATATCCGGCGTCACACCCTTACGCTGCGTGCTGCCGCCGTTAACGCGGTAGAATTTCTGAATGGTATACTGCACTGAACCCAGCGCCGGCCACTCCGGACGCAGCATCTGATCGTAGATGCGGTTAAGGGAGCGATACTGCTGCACCGTGCCTTTACCGAAGGTCGGTTCACCGACAATCAGCGCCCGGCCATAGTCCTGCATTGCGGCAGCGAAGATCTCTGAAGCTGAGGCGCTAAAGCGGTCGACCAGCACCACCAGCGGGCCTTTATAGTAGACGACACCGTCGGTATCGCTGTCTTCACGCACCTTGCCGTTGTTATCACGCACCTGCACTACCGGACCGGACGGAATAAACAGGCCGGAAAGCGAGACCGCTTCGGTCAGCGCCCCGCCGCCGTTGGTCCGCAGATCGATGATCACGCTGCTGACGTTCTGTTTCTCTAGCTTTTGCAGCTGCACCTTGACGTCATCCGTCAGGCCAACGTAGAAGCCAGGAATATCCAGCACGCCCACCTTCTCTTTGCCAACGGTTTTCACCGTCATCTTCACGGCGCGATCTTCAAGGCGGATACGCTCACGGGTCAGAGTCAGGATGCGCGTCTTGGTCCCTTTACCGGCCGGGAGGATCTCAAGGCGTACCTTGCTTCCCTTCGGACCTTTAATCAGGGCTACGACGTCATCAAGACGCCAGCCGATCACGTCCACCATGTTCTGGCCGGGCTGGCCGACGCCAACGATGCGATCGCCAACGCTTATCGCTTTGCTCTTCGCTGCTGGACCGCCCGCCACCATAGAGTTGATGACGGTGTAGTCGTCGTCCATCTGCAGCACCGCCCCAATGCCCTCAAGAGAGAGGCTCATCTCGGTGTTGAACTGCTCGGTGTTACGTGGCGACAGGTAGTTAGTGTGCGGATCGATCTCGTGAGCAAAGGCGGTCATCGCCAGAGAGAAGACATCTTCACTGTTAGTTTGCGCCAGACGGCGGATAGCAAACTTATAGCGGCGGGTCAGCGTCTCGCGGATCTCTTTCTCGTCCTTACCGGTCAGCTTCAGGCTCAGCTCGTCGAACTTCACCTTCGCATCCCACTGGGCGTTCATCTCTGCGTCGTCTTTCGGCCACGGCGCTTTGCTGCGGTCGGCGTTAAAGGTGTCGTTGCCGGTGAAATCCATCGGTCGCTCAAGCACCTTTAGCGCATATTGATAGCGTTCAAACCGGCGCTTTTGCGCCAGGTTGTAGAGTTCATAAAATACGTCGAGTTTACCGGTGCGCAGCTCGTCGCCAAGCACGCTCCGCTTTGCCATAAACTTCTCAACGTCGCTTGCCAACAGCACGTTATGGCTGTAGTCCAGCAAATTCAGGTAGCGATCGAAAATTTTGCCCGAAAACGCCTGGTCGAGATCGAACTGGCGATAGTGGGAACGAGTGAAGCGCGAGGTTACGCGCTCACTGACCGTTGCATGCTGGGTCTCTTCCTTTAGCACCGGGATCTGATCGGCACGCGTAATATCTTCAACGGCAAAGGCCTGCCCTGCAATCAGGAACAGGCCAGCCAACGCGGTGCGCTTAAACAAAGTGTTCATGCCAGGCTTGGCCTCCGTTTCAGAACAACAGGTGTTCTGCGCGTACAATCATCGACATGCCTGAGGTCAGCTGCACACGAACACCGTCTTTGGTGATCTCCAGTACAGTGGCGTCCATTGCGTTATTGCCCGCTTTCACCTTGAGGTTCTGACCCACATTCAGCGCAGTAATATCGGATACTGGCGTATGCTGTGGCTCTTCACGCGGTGCGCGCTGAGGTTTCGCTGCAGGTTTGTCGGCGCGTGGTTTACGCTGTTCGTTGCCCTCTTTACGACGCGGCGCAGGACGCGGTTTACGCTCGCGGCGAGGCGCTTCTTCCTGCTCACCAGCAGCGGCAGCGGCTTCGCGCTTTTTGGCCTGCTGTTCAGCACGCTGGGCCTGGACGCGGGCTTTCGCCTCTTCCAGCTGTTTACGCGCATGTTCAACATGCTGCTCGTCCAGCACGCCGCTCGGATTACCGTCGAGATCGACGCGGGTCGCACCTGCTTTGATCCCATACAGATAGCGCCAGCTGGAGGTGTAAAGACGCAGCGCAGAACGAAGCTGAGTTTTGCTGAGGCTCATCTCTCCTTCAACGCGCTCTACCAGATCCTGAAAAATACCAATTTTCAGGGGGCGCGCTTCACCTTCTGCACTGAAACAGTGAGGAAAACGTTCGGCCAGAAAGGCGATAACTTCTTTACTGCTATTCAACTTAGGTTGATTTTCCATGAAATTTCCTGATTACAACGGACGTTGCCAACAAGCCGCAGGCATGAACAGGCGTCATTATAATGACCCCATCAGTAAATGCTACGTTATCCGTTGATTATACTGCGTCGCCCGCAAAGAATTTTTGATAATCGGTCGCTTCCAGCAGGCGTTCAAGGTGTGAAACCAGCTCACGCAGCCCCTGCTCATCCTCGGTTGTGAAGCGAGAGAATACCGTGCTGTCGATGTCCAGCACGCCAATAATCTGACCTTTTACCACCAGCGGCAGAACAATTTCTGAGTTACTGGCGGCATCGCAGGCGATATGCCCGTCAAAGGCATGAACATCTTCTACGCGCTGGACGCTGTTCTGCGCCACCGCCGTACCGCAGACGCCGCGGCCTACTGGAATACGCACGCAGGCAATCTTGCCCTGGAACGGACCTAATACCAGCGTGTCGCCTTCCAGCAGGTAGAATCCTGCCCAGTTAACGCCCTCCAGGCGCTCAAACAGCAGCGCGCTGGTATTCGCGAGCGTCGCTAAAAAACTGGTCTCACCTGCCATCAATGCCTGAAAATCGCGGTTCAACTCCGCGTAAAATTCACTTTTGTTCATTATTCAATCACTTGTTGTCATACGAAAAAAGGTAGCCTAGCCTATTAAAATAAACATTAAATGCCTTCATGCTCAAGATAATCCATTCATGAGTTAAGATAGATTAATTCGAACATAGTCCAAAATACGTCATGGCGCTGAAAACACCAAAGTTAGTCACCGACAGGAAAATGGCAATTCGTGCTATTGGCGACCCTCTGCCACGTGCACATTATCAGCGCTGCCCGCAGTGCGATACGCTTTTTGCGCTGCCAGTGATGAAATCACACGAAAGTGCTTATTGCCCGCGTTGTGATGCGAAAATCCGCGACGGTCGGGACTGGTCGCTTACCCGTCTGGGCGCGATGGCCATCACCATGCTGATGCTGATGCCCTTTGCCTGGGGGGAGCCGCTGCTGCACCTCTACCTGCTGGGGGTGCGCATCGATGCCAACCTGCTGATGGGGATCTGGCAGATGTCCTCGCAGGGCAATCCGCTCACCGCCGCCATGGTGCTGTTCTGTACCGTTGGCGCCCCGCTGGTGCTGGTGGCCGCCATTGCTTACCTCTGGTTTGGCAACCGGCTGGGGATGAACCTGCGCCCGGTGCTGCTAATGCTGGAGAGGCTTAAGGAGTGGGTGATGCTGGATATCTACCTGATCGGCATCGGCGTTGCCTCTATCAAGGTGCAGGACTATGCGTATCTACAGCCAGGGGTGGGACTGCTGGCCTTTGTCGCGCTGGTGATCCTAAGCATTTTAACGCTTATTCACCTCAATATTGAGCAGCTATGGGAGCGTTTTTATCCTCAGCGCCCCGCCACGCGTCCGCACGAGAACCTGCGCGTCTGTCTGGGATGCCACTTTACCGGCCTGCCGGATCCGCGGGGACGCTGTCCGCGCTGCCATATTCCGCTGCGCCACCGCAGACGGCATAGCATCCAAAAGTGCTGGGCGGCGCTGATCGCCTCGCTGGTGTTTCTCCTGCCGGCCAACCTGCTCCCTATCTCGGTTATCTATGTCAACGGCGCACGGCAGGCGGACACCATCATGTCTGGGATCATGTCACTGGCGAGCAGCAACATTGCCGTCGCGGGCATTGTTTTTATCGCCAGTATTCTGGTGCCGTTTACCAAAGTCATCGTCCTGTTTACACTGCTGGTCAGCATCCATTTTAAATGCGAGCAGGGGTTGCGCACCCGCCTGCTGCTGTTGCGTTTCGTGACATGGATTGGCCGCTGGTCGATGCTCGATCTGTTTGTAATTTCAATAACGATGTCACTCATTAATCGCGACCAGCTTCTCGCGTTTACCATGGGCCCCGCTGCGTTTTACTTCGGCGCAGCGGTAATTTTGACTATTCTTGCTGTGGAATGGCTGGACAGCCGCTTACTTTGGGATGCACATGAGTCAGGAAACCCCCGCTTCGCCGACTGAAGCGCGCATTAAAACAAAACGTCGAATTTCGCCTTTCTGGCTGCTACCTGTTATCGCATTAATGATTGCTGGCTGGCTACTGTGGAGCAGCTATGAGGATCGCGGTAATACCATCACCATTGATTTCGTCTCGGCTGACGGCATCGTGGCCGGGCGCACCCCGGTGCGCTACCAGGGCGTCGAGGTGGGCACCGTACAGGACATTCGCCTGAGCGAAAACCTCAATAAAATTGAAGTTAAGGCCAGCATCAAGGCCGACATGAAGGATGCCCTGCGCAACGATACCCAGTTCTGGCTGGTGACACCCAAAGCGTCGCTGGCCGGTATTTCCGGGCTGGATGCGCTGGTCGGCGGGAACTACATCGGTATGATGCCGGGCAAAGGCGATCCGCAGGATCACTTTACGGCCCTCGACACCCAGCCGAAGTATCGCCTCAGCAACGGCGAGCTGATGATCCATCTCCACGCCCCGGATCTTGGATCGCTGAGCAGCGGCTCGCTGGTCTACTTCCGTAAAATCCCCGTCGGTCGCGTCTATGACTACTCAATCAATGCCAACAAACAGGGCGTCACTATCGACGTGCTGATTGAGCGCCGCTTCACCAGCCTGGTGAAAAAGGGCAGCCGCTTCTGGAACGTCTCCGGCGTGAAGGCGGACGTTGGCCTGAGCGGAGCAAAGATAGAGCTGGAGAGCGTCGCATCGCTGGTTAATGGGGCGATCGCCTTTGACTCCCCGGAGGCGTCAAAACCGGCAGAGAGCGATGACGAGTTCGGCCTCTATAAAGACCTGGCTCACAGCCAGCGCGGGGTGATCGTTAAGCTGGCTCTGCCTGGTGGCGAGGGGCTGAAAGCTGGCTCTACTCCGCTGATGTATCAGGGGCTGGAAGTGGGCGAGCTAACCAGGCTCGATCTCAATCCCGGCGGCGCAGTGAGCGGAGAGATGACCGTCGATCCCAGCGTCGTTAACCTGCTGCGTGCCAATACCCGCATCGAGATGCGCAATCCGAAGCTCTCTCTGAACAATGCCAGCGTCAGCTCGCTGCTTACCGGTACCACGCTTGAACTGGTGCCGGGGGAAGGCGAACCGCGGGATAACTTCGTGGTGCTGCCAGCAGATAAGACCCTGCTGCAAGAGCCGGGCGTGGTTACGCTTACCCTGACCGCGCCGGAGAGTTACGGCATCGACGCCGGCCAACCCATTGTGCTGCACGGCGTGCAGATAGGCCAGGTGCTGGAGCGCGATCTCACCGCGAAAGGCGTCTCGTTCGCCGTGGCTATCGATCCTCAGTATCGTGAGCTGGTACAGGGCGACAGCAAGTTTGTGGTGAATAGCCGGGTTGACGTTAAAGTGGGCCTGGACGGCGTGGAATTTCTTGCCGCCAGCGCCAACGAGTGGATCAGCGGCGGGATCCGCATCCTGCCGGGAAGCAAAGGAGAGATAAAATCCACCTATCCGCTGTTTGCTAACCTCGACAAGGCGATTGAGAACAGCCTCAGCGATCTGCCTACCACCACCCTGACGCTGACCGCGGAGAAGCTGCCGGACGTGCAGGCCGGCTCCGTGGTGCTCTATCGTAAGTTTGAGGTGGGTGAAGTGATTAACGTCCGCCCGCGCGCAAACGCGTTTGATATTCAGCTGCACGTTAAGCCCGAATATCAATCCCTGTTGACCTCTAACAGCGTCTTCTGGGCTGAAGGTGGCGCGAAAGTGCAGCTCAACGGTAGCGGACTGACCGTCCAGGCCTCTCCTCTATCCAGAGCGATTAAAGGGGCCATTAGCTTCGATAACCTTACCGGTGCCAACGCCTCGACCCGCAAAGGCGACAAGCGGATCCTCTTCCCGTCAGAGACTGCCGCCCGCGCCGTAGGGGGGCAGATTAAACTGCACGCCTTTGATGCTGGCAAGCTGGCTCCCGGCATGCCGATTAAATACCTGGGCATTGATATCGGTCAGGTACAGGATCTGGAGTTGATCACCGAACGTAACGAAGTGCAGGCTACCGCCGTACTCTACCCGGAGTATGTAAGCACCTTCGCCCGCAGCGGCACGCGCTTCTCGGTCATTACGCCGCAGATCTCGGCGGCCGGGGTCGAGCATCTGGATACCATCCTGCAGCCCTACATCAACGTCGAGCCGGGCCGGGGCGGTAACGTCCGCCGGGAGTTTGAACTGCAGGAGGCGACTATTGCCGACTCGCGCTATGTCGATGGCCTGAGCATCGTGGTTGAGGCGCCTGAGGCCGGCGGATTAAGCATTGGCACACCGGTGCTGTTCCGTGGCATTGAAGTTGGCACGGTGACCGGACTGACCCTGGGCTCGCTCTCCGATCGGGTGATGGTTGGCCTGCGTATTAGCAAGCGCTTCCAGCATCTTGTACGCAATAACTCGGTGTTCTGGCTGGCATCCGGCTACTCGCTGGACTTTGGCCTGGTAGGGGGCGTAGTGAAAACCGGCACCTTTAACCAGTTCATTCGCGGCGGGATTGCTTTTGCTACCCCGCCGGGGATCCCGCTGGCACCGAAGGCGCAGACGGGTAAACACTTCCTGCTGCAGGATAACGAGCCGAAAGAGTGGCGCTCGTGGGGCACTGCCCTGCCGCGCTAAGCACCCTGCTCCGGCGCGCCTGCTGCGCCGGAGCGTTTTATGCTACACTGCGCCCCCTGATTTATTGCTGGTGGTGTAATTCGTGGCTCATAACGCTGTCTATCTTCCTGAAGAATTTCTTGCGCAAATGCGTCTGGCTATGCCGACGCATCTCTCCTTCGATGACTTTATTGCCGCCTGTCAGCGTCCGCTGCGTCGCAGCATCCGGGTCAACACGCTTAAAATTTCCGTGGCAGCGTTTCTGGATCTGGTCTCCCCCTACGGCTGGCAGCTGACGCCGATTCCGTGGTGCGAAGAGGGTTTTTGGATCGAGCGCGATGACGAAGGATCCCTACCCCTTGGCAGCACCGCCGAGCACCTCAGCGGACTGTTTTATATTCAGGAAGCCAGCTCCATGCTGCCGGTCAGCGCCCTCTTTACCGACGGCAACCAGCCCCAACGGGTGATGGACGTTGCCGCTGCGCCCGGTTCGAAAACCACGCAGATCGCCGCGCGGATGGAAAACAGCGGCGCGATCCTCGCCAACGAGTTTTCCGCCAGCCGGGTGAAGGTATTGCACGCCAATATTAGCCGCTGCGGGATCAGCAACGTTGCCCTGACCCACTTTGATGGCCGGGTGTTTGGCGCGGCGCTGCCTGAGACCTTTGACGCTATTCTGCTGGACGCCCCCTGCTCCGGTGAAGGAGTAGTGCGTAAAGATCCTGATGCCCTGAAAAACTGGTCTATTACCAGCAATCTGGAAATCGCTGCCACCCAGCGGGAGCTGATCGACAGTGCGTTTCACGCCCTGCGGCCCGGCGGGACGCTGGTCTACTCTACCTGCACGTTAAATCAGGAGGAGAACGAAGCCATTTGCCACTGGCTGAAAGCTCGCTATCCCAATGCGGTTGAGTTCCTGCCGCTGGGAGAGCTGTTTGTCGGTGCAACGCAGGCGTTGACCCCCGACGGTTTCCTGCACGTTTTCCCGCAGATCTTCGACTGCGAAGGGTTCTTCGTCGCGCGACTGCGTAAAACTGCCTCTGTCGATCCCCTGCCCGCACCTGGCTATAAGATGGGTAAATTCCCCTTCTCGCCCGTTAAAGGCCGCGAGAGTGCACAGATAATCCAGGCCGCCGCGGCCTCTGGGCTACAGTGGAACGACACGTTACGCCTTTGGCAGCGGGATAAAGAGCTGTGGCTCTTCCCGGAGCAAATCGAAGCCTTAACGGGCAAGGTTCGCTTCTCGCGCATTGGCCTTAAGCTCGCCGAGACGCATAACAAAGGCTATCGCTGGCAGCATGAAGCGGTCATTGCCCTTGCTGGAACCGATAATCCGTTGGCCTTTGAGCTTAATCCTGCTGAGGCTGAAGAGTGGTATCGCGGCCGTGACATCTATCCGCAGATGACGGTTAAGCATGACGAAGCGATCGTGACGTTTCAGGGTCAGCCTCTTGGGCTGGCAAAAAAGGTCGGCTCACGCCTCAAGAACAGCTACCCAAGAGAGCTGGTTCGCGATGGTCGCCTGTTTGCCAGCAAAGAGTAGATCAAGAAAAAGAGCACTTTTTTACTGGCGGGATAGGTCATGTTGTACCAGGCTGAAAAATGGGGTGACTTTACTGGTCGTACCACATTATGCAGATAAATGGAGAGCATTATGACGAAAACCAGCGTGCGCATTGGCCAATTTGAAATTGATGATGCTGAGCTGCAGGGCGAGCAGCCAGGAGAACGAACATTACGCATTCCATGCAGCTCCGATCCCGATCTATGTATGCAGCTTGATGCCTGGGACGCCGACACCAGTATTCCGGCGCTTCTTAACGGTGAACAATCCGTGCTTTATCGTGAGCATTACGATCAACAGACTGATACCTGGATTATGCGCCTCGGCTGATCCATTGAACCCGCCGCCCGGCGGGTTATTTACTCCTGGAATTTCCTCTCTTTACCTTCTTCCCCTACACTTAAGCTAAGCGGTACGGAAGTGAGGATGGAATGGTCGCGCTGGTTCTTTTTATCTGCTACCTGGACGGTGGCTGTGATGACATTGTTATTGACGTGTACAATACCGAACAGCAGTGCCTGGTCTCTATGGAGGAGCAGCGGATCCGCCACGGCGGCTGCTATCCGGTAGAGGATTTCATCGACGGCTTCTGGCGTCCGGCTCAGGAGTTTAGTGATTTTTAACTCCCCCGAATTTTAACAAAAAACGCTGGACGCCCGGCGGGATGGATATGGTACGGTTAACTTATGAAGTAAATGTAAGCCGACTAGCGCAGGGCGAAAGAGGGCAGCCCAGATATATTGATGCAGCCCCCTTCACTCCGAACTGCGCATCCGTACTATGAATATCAAAGGGGCTGCATTACCGTGGAAGTATTTTACCGATTCCCTTCTGAATTTTTTAGCACGAGCGTTTTAGGCTTGAAAAGGAACGAAATGGGCCTTACTTCCTTTACAATAAGGGCAATTACCACGCATAAAACAATTGTTACTATCATCTGAAGAAGTTGTGTATAGAATGGATCGGTTACAGTAATGACATCTTTTATCAAAGTATAGACAGGGATATGCAAAATAAGTATATATAAGCTATTTTGTGCACACAGGGATAATGCCTTGGATATAGCAGTATTATCCAACGTACTCGCCAGGGAGATGATAAACAATACGCCACTCACGGAAGTCGCATAGGTGGCAAAAAAATTATTGTACTCTTTGATAGCTAGGTCAAGGTGTAAATATTCATTAGGCAGCATAAGACGCATCGCAATAAAAAACAAACCAAACAATAAGATATTCTTTTTATTTTCAATATTGAAATTGATGTGCTTTATCGCCATTCCCGTGAGTAAATAGGTCACTGCGTACAATGAAATATTCATATGAAAAGGAAGGCGAAAACCCAGATAACTGTCGTTATAGTTAAAAACGACAAGCGCAAACCAGCATAGCAGCACGACAGACAACCGCTTTGTTTTTAAATTTGATACAATTATTTTACAGAACAGATACGAAACGGGAAGGTTTACAATAAACCATGCTGGATAGAATGTCACAGTACCGCTACCAACGCTATAAGAATACCCCAATAGCAAATCATAGATCTCTTGAAGCGATGTACTATGGCCAGCCACTAGCAGCACTAACATCATGCAAAATGCCAGTGAGACATAAGGCTTATATATACCATCGATTTTTTTCAGCAGAAAACCGGGGCGGTCTATCGAGTTATACATTAAATATCCAGATATAATGTAAAACCCTGGCATTTTGAAAATTAAAAACCAGTCATGGTTTATATGTGATACAAAAACATCGTTAATCAATCCAATATGCGATAATGGCATCAAGACAATAAAAAAGCCCTTAGCCGTATCCAGACTACACAAGCGCGAGCGCATCAACAATTTCCTTACATTGGAATTTATGGCTAACAACAGCCTCAGAAAATATAAAAAAAGACATAAAACACGCTATATTTTTATGAAAATTTTTTTATATTTTTTGAATTACTTCATTCAAGCACTAAAACGCCTATCCCTCAAAGAAGGGTGACATCAACTAATTTTGTAAATGAGAAGCTTTCTTATATGATGGCTGGCTGTGTAAACCACATCCTTGTTAAGCTCATAATCTGTACGAGATAAGAACTGCGCTCAAAGGATTTTTTATTACGCATCGGCAATCAGACACAAAGACCTATTAAACTGCTAATGTAAGTTAAATTCCTTGATGTAAATCACAGAACAGGTATGAAGGTGAAATCATTGGGTATAAGAGAATCAACAACAGAAATGCTGGGAATAAGATAAAGGATCTTCCCCATTTTCTGGCTACCGCTTTAAGGCTATGCATTAACCCATGTTGCCTGGCCCCCTCAGGGTAAGTTAGGCCTAACTGCCTTCTGTTATAATGGTTGGCTTACAAGTCAGGGCAATCATCATCTCGATCTAACACATTGTCCTGAAGAAGTTATTGGTCGCTGCAGGTATCACACCCCTTCACAGTTTATCTTTACTCGTCAGTTCGGCGATGCAGAAGGAAGCTGGAGAGGATGTTACGCAGCGGCTGCCAGGTCATAAAAATTTATAATTGCCCTAAAAATACCTGGACGCCCGTGGGGCTGAGTATGTTATGGTTTAGACCGGATACAGAAAATTCGAGAGATTTTCAGGGAGTTTAGTGGGGAGACTAAAAAACCTTTAGTATTCAAAGATATAAAAAAAGACCGAATACGATTCCTGTATTCGGTCCAGGGAAATGGCTCTTGGGAGAGAGCCGTGCGCTAAAAGTTGGCATTAATGCAGGCTAAATACGCCTGGCACTTTAAGAATAGATGACAGCGCCAGCTTTTCCAGTCCACAACATCGGTGGCAGGAAAAAAAGGGTGATTGTCACGGCCGTAAACAAAAAAACCGCAACGCTTCATCAGTGAAGCCTGCGGTTTTTTGTTATGAATCAAGCTGTAATTAGCAGAGCTTTTCAGCACGCTCAATAAACGGAGCCAGGCTCATCTTTTCTCCTGGATTTGCTGGATCGTCAATCTGGATAATGGAAATAGGCTGGCCGCTGTTTTCCCCGCTAGCTACCTGCTGCTGCGCCGCGTCGTTGAGCGGATACTGCACCAAAGTGCTGGGGTTGATAGCAAACAGCGCGTGGCCGGGACGACAGGTAAGCATCACCTCTTCGCGGTTAAAGGCCCATTTATCTTTACCCACATCTAAGCGGCTTACGGTGATCACCTGTGGCGCAGCCAGCGCACTGGCTGAACAGGCTAATAACAGAAGAGTGAGAATACTTTTTTTCATTTTTTCGCCAGTTATTCAAAAAGGTTCAAGTGTCGCAAACAGGCTGACCGTTGCCAGCACCACGATGCCGAGAACCACTTCAGCTTGCGTCATCCGAATAAAAACAGCGCGCGACTGTGCTTCATGTATACGAAAACGTGGCACCAGCACATAGCGGTTTATCAGGGCAATGGCCACCATCAGCAGCACCAGCGCGCATTTTACCAGCAGCAGACGGCCATATAAACTCTGCCAGGGCAGCGCCACCCCCTGGATAAAAAGTGCGTTAATGATACCGGATATCAGCACTCCCGCGACGGCCAGATGCCCGTAACGGGAAAAACGCATTAGACTGCCGATCGCCTGCACTCGATGGTGCGCATTTACCAGCCGCATACAATACAGCACCGGCAGCAGGCCGCCAAACCAGGCGGCGGCACAGAGCAGATGCACGGCGTAGTTAATCCGGGCAAAAAGCCCCATCACCCCGTCATGCATCGCCGCATGGCCGGTGTTCGCCAGCAGCAGCAATTGGGCAGTAACCAGCAGCAGCACCCGCCCCTGCTGATGCATGAAACCCAGCAGCAATGTTGCCAGCGCAATAATGATTTGCCATAGCCACACGCTGCCAAACTGGGTTTCACTTACCGCCTGCCAAATATCGGGCTGCCAGACGTCGTGCCAGCCGTTGCCCATCATACCGCCCTGCACGGCAAACATCAGCAGCGCGCAGAAAAACGCCAGCGCAAGGGCACCACGCTGCATGGACCTGAAGCGACGCTGCAGCGTAGCGCGGATCGCCGGATCGGCGAGCCAGTGCGCAAAGGCGGCGCTACCAAATATCAGCATCAAGGCTAGAAAGTGGATAAACCGCAGCCCAACGTAGCAAAACGCGAGCATACTATTTCACGCTGAAACGATAGCTGCCCTGCGTTTTATGCCCATCGACGGAGACAACGTGCCACTCTACGGTATACTGACCGGGTGTGAGAGCCTGTTCGATGGGCGCAATCAGCTGTGTTTTATCGCTATCGTTACGCTTTACTGCCCCGACTTTCACTACCTGCTGCTGCGCTCCGGTAACCTTTACGCCGCTGAATTTAGGCTCAATGCCCTCAGAGAAGTTCAGGGTCAATGCCTGTGGGGCAGCGGTCACGTTGGCGTCGGCGGCCGGATATTGATGCTTGAGGTGGGCGTGGGCGAAAACAACAGGTGATACGGCGAGAGAGGCGGTCAGCATCAGCGCGCGGCAGGTATACTTAGCGTTGAAACCCATCATTCCATTCCTTTTTGTTATGTGTATAGCACAAAGAATAACTCTGTATAATGATCGAGTCGAGTCTGTACCGGTGCGGGCTTGCCTTTCTGCGGCAGGCTTAGTAATTTTGCGCCGTAAAAACGGGAGGATCTATGAAAACGAATCTTGCACAACTGCCTCAGGACGAAATGGACAAAGTCAACGTTGATCTGGCAGCAGCTGGTGTAGCCTTTAAAGAGCGCTACAATATGCCGGTTATCGCAGAGGTGGTTGAGCGCGAACAGCCTGCTCACCTGCGCGACTGGTTTCGCGAGCGGCTGATTGCCCATCGTCTGGCATCCGTGTCGCTCTCACGCCTGCCCTACGAGCCTAAGATCAAATAATCGACCCGGTTTCTGGAGATAAGATGTTACGCGTAATCGATACTGAAACCTGCGGCCTGCAGGGCGGCATCGTTGAAATCGCCTCGGTGGACGTCATTGACGGGCAGATTGTTAACCCAATGAGTCACCTTGTGCGCCCGGATCGCCCTATCAGCCGTCAGGCGATGGCTATCCACCGCATTACCGAAGAGATGGTAGCCGATCAGCCGTGGATCGAAGATATCCTGCCACACTACCTGGGCAGCAGCTGGTACGTTGCGCACAATGCCAGCTTCGATCGTCGCGTGCTGCCGGAAATGCCCGGGGAGTGGATCTGCACCATGAAGCTGGCCCGCCGTCTGTGGCCAGGGATCCAGTACGGCAATATGGCGCTCTACAAGTCGCGTAAGCTGAGCGTGCAGACGCCGCCGGGACTGCATCACCACCGGGCGCTGTATGACTGCTACATCACCGCCGCGCTGCTGATCGATATCATGGACACCTCGGGCTGGACGCCGGACCAGATGGCAACCATTACCGGTCGCCCTGCCTTGATGACAACTTTTACCTTTGGTAAATACCGAGGCAAAGCCGTGTCCGAGATTGCCGACCGCGATCCTGGTTATCTGCGCTGGTTGTATAACAATCTGGAGCGCATGAGTCCTGAACTGCGGCTGACGTTAAAGCACTATCTCGATGAAAACTAACTTTTCTTACCCGGCAGCGTGCCCTGCGCCAGCGCCACTAGAAAAGCATACTCAAGCGCCACACCTTCATAGGATTTAAAGCGGCCTGATTTCCCACCGTGACCCGCATCCATATCCGTACAGAGCAGCAGCAGATTATCGTCGGTTTTCGTAGCCCGCAGCTTCGCCACCCACTTAGCTGGCTCCCAGTACTGCACCTGGGAGTCATGCAGGCCGGTAGTTACCAGCAGGTGCGGATAGGCCTGAGCGGTCACGTTATCGTATGGACTGTAGCTCTTCATGTAGTGATAGTAGGTTTCGTCCTGCGGATTGCCCCACTCTTCAAACTCGCCGGTCGTTAATGGAATAGATTCATCAAGCATGGTGGTGACAACGTCCACAAAGGGCACCTGAGCAATAGCGCCGTGGAACAAACCAGGACGCTCGTTGATTACCGTGCCAATCAGCATCCCGCCCGCACTGCCGCCCATGCCATAACAATAGCGTTTAGAGCCGTAGCCCTGGGCCAGCAGCGCGTCACAAACGTCAATATAGTCGTTAAAGGTGTTTCTCTTTTTAAGGAATTTGCCGTCTTCATACCAGTGCTGGCCCAGCTCGCCGCCGCCGCGAATATGGGCGATAGCAAAGACAAAACCGCGATCCAACAGGCTGAGGCGGCTGCTGCTAAAATCGGCATCAATGCTGCTCCCATAGGATCCATAGCCATACACCAGCAGCGGATTCTGCCCCTTGCGGAAATGTTTTTGGTTATAAACCAGCGAGACCGGAACCTCAACGCCATCCCGCGCCTTGATCCACAGGTGTTCGCTGCGGTACTGGCTGGCGTCAAAGCCATGAACCTCCGTCTGCTTAAGCACCCGTCGCTCACCGGTGTCCATATCCAGCTCAAACAGGGTATCCGGCGTTGTCATCGAGGAGTAGCCGTAGCGCAAGCGGGAGGTTTCCGGCTCGGGGTTATAGGCAAGCCAGGTCACATAGGCCGGATCGTCAAAGGCGATGCCGGTAACCTCGCGGGTTTTACGGTTGATTTGCCGCAGACTGGTCAGGCCACGCTGACGCTCCTCTACCACCAGCCAATCGGTAAACAGCGTGAAGCCCTCCAGCATGATGTGTGGCCTTGGCGGGATCAGCACCTCCCACTGCTTATCGTTACGCACCTTGGTCCGGTAGAGGCCGAAGTTTTTTCCCTCGCGGTTGGAGCGCAGATAGAAGGTGTGCTGATAGTGATCGAGGTTGTACTCATGATCTTTGCGCCGGGGCAAGAACATGATGGGCTGCGCATCCGGCAGTTCAGCATCCAGTAGCAGACACTCGCTGGTCGTGGCGCTGGCCAGATAGATGATCACGTAGTGCTGGGAAGTCGTCTTATGCAGGCTAACGTAGAAAGTTTCATCCTTCTCCTCGTAGACCAACTCGTCCTGGGCAGCAGGCGTACCGATGGTGTGCCGCCATACCTGGTAAGGGAGCAGCGTTTTAGCATGCTTACGCACGTAGTAGAGAGTTTCGGAGTCGTTGATCCAGACGAAATCCGGCGTGACGTTATCCAGCATCTCTGGATACCAGTTGCCTGTATCCAGATTACGAAAGCGCAGACCGTACTGCCGCCGGGAGAGGTAATCCTCTGCCAGCGCCATGATTTTATTATCCGGTGAAACGGCCAGACCGCCCAGAGTATAGAACTCGCTATGGGCGGCGCGCTTGTTGGCATCCAGCAGCACCTGCCACTCGTCCCATTCGCAACTAAGCACCGACTGGCGCTGGTAGATAGCGTACTCGCATCCTGGTTCATAGACGTGCCGGTAGCGGTAGCCATTGCGGGTATAGGGAGCGGAAACTTCGCGCTGGGGAAGACGATCGACAATCTCTTTCAGCAGGCGATCCTGTAACGCCTGCTGAGAGGCCATCATGTCGCGTCCGTAGTCATTCTCCTGGTGCAAATAGTCCAGGACATCCTGATCCGAACGCGTATCGTCGCGCAGCCAATAGTAGTCGTCTGTTCGCGTATCGCCATGCAGAGTCATGACGTGCGGTACTGTTTTTGCTTTTGGTGGCATAGCGTTATCTTTTCAGTTTACACCCTATAAGGGTGGCAAAACCCACGCATGTTGCAAGCGAAACGCGCTACCACCGCGTGTAAGCTAGCCTGGCAGCGCGCTTTTTTGCGCTTTGAGATCTTGTTCAATACCGTCGCGCACGTCCTGGGGTATCTTCAGGGCGTCGCCGAGCGCATTAAGATAGCTGCGCTCCATAAAGTGGTCGATATCGATAGCGGCACAGCTAAGGAAGTACAGCTCCAGAGCCTCCTCCTCGTTACGCACGTCGCGGGCCAACCGCTGGGGATCGAGCGGCTGCTCAATGGCCTGCGCAACCAGCGCTCTGCCCTGCTCTTCAACGCCTGCTTCCCGCATTTGCAGATCAATTGCTTCGCGCTCGCGGGCATCAATGTGACCGTCG
The DNA here is from genome assembly GCF_031987975.1 of Pseudescherichia sp. Classification (GTDB taxonomy): domain Bacteria; phylum Pseudomonadota; class Gammaproteobacteria; order Enterobacterales; family Enterobacteriaceae; genus Pseudescherichia. Next base: position 494,246 of record NZ_DALZYX010000001.1, read on the forward strand.
CTTTTTGCGGCAAAGACCAGGGCAAGGATCAGACGTTCGGTACGCACGTCCAGCGGCGAGCTTTGCTGACCAAACTGCGGCTCATCCTGATGAGCACTTCGCACGCGATCTTTGTATTTGTTCCACAGCACCGTGCCGGCAACGGCCCCACCGCCAACCAGCAGCGCGCTAGTACCGTACTTCGTAAGAAGCTTACGGGAAGAAGAGTTCGAAACCAGCAGTCCCGCCAGGCCACCTAATGCGCCTGGTACCAGCAGCTTGCTCAGCCCCTGCCCGTCACCCGATGAGGTAGATGCCCCTTTCTGGCCCAGCAGCGACTGTAGTTGATTCATCCAGTTAGTCATAATTCCCCCCGATTATTCTGTGTCAAACCACAGAGTAAGCGAGGGGTTGTCAGGAAATGTCTAAACTGGCTAAAGAAGCGAAAATGCGGCTTTGGTTAGCGATGGGTATAAATGGCCTTGCCGTCCTTGCAGTCCACCGCAACCTGATAGTGTATATCGGTATTTTTACCGCGGACGGTCAACGGAACGGTCCATTTATCGTCCTGGCCGGTAATCTCTTTGACGTTGATCCAGGCAACCGGATCGGCCTGCCCTAGCGTCTCCTGATCGTCAGCCCAGCGCGCTATGCGGTTTTGCTGATAGTCACGCTTGACGCTAGCGGCGATGCCAGAGGCATCCAGCCCTTCGCAGCTGGGAAACTTCACTGATTTACTATTGGCAGCCTGTACGCTAACGCTCCCGGCCAGCAGGGCAAGGCCGAGCAGTAATCCTAATTTGTTCATGCTTATCTCCTGTGCGCATAACCCACACAAAGCATGGTACAAATTACCGGCAGCGCAAGCTGCGGTTAGGCTGCTTTAGTTCGCTTCGGCGTCGGCATGTCCGTAACGGTATCGCCTTTGACCGGGGCCGCATCCGGGTCCGGCAGCTTACCGGAGCGGAAGACTGCGCTAAAGGTCTCTTTTTGCTCAGCCAGCCACAGCGCCATCTGTTCGCGCTGCTCGTCATCAAACGCAACAGGAGCATTTACCAGCACGCCCTCCAGCACTTCGGCCAGATCGAGCATTTTGTCGTAAGCATCGGCTTCCTTTTTGCTGGCAAAAGACATTTTTTCCTCACCTTCGCGGATTACCACGTATTTGACTTCAACCGCCATAATGCAGCCTCATTTACCTGTTTATTTATACAGTATTATAGTAAGCAATATGCAGCGGGATTGCAAGCCGAAAAAAGACACGCAAACGTTTTCGTGTATAATAGTCCGAAATTTTTAAACGGTGAATATTATGACTTTTTTAGGTACGGCGCTGCGTCCTGCAGCCACGCGTGTGATGCTGTTAGGCTCCGGTGAGCTGGGTAAAGAGGTGGCGATTGAGTGTCAGCGTCTGGGCATTGAAGTCATTGCGGTAGACCGTTATGCAGACGCCCCGGCGATGCATGTAGCCCACCGGGCGCATGTCATTAACATGCTGGATGGCGAGGCGTTGAAGACGCTGGTGGCGCAGGAGAAACCGGACTTTATCGTTCCGGAAATAGAAGCTATTGCTACCGATACGCTGCTGGAGCTTGAGGCTCAGGGCCAGCAAGTTGTGCCCTGCGCCCGCGCCGCGAAGCTGACCATGAACCGGGAAGGGATCCGCCGACTGGCTGCTGAGGAGCTAAATCTCCCCACCTCAACCTATCGCTTTGCCGACAGTGAAGCCGCGTTCAAAGAGGCGGTCTCGGCGCTGGGCCTGCCATGCATTATCAAGCCGGTAATGAGCTCTTCTGGCAAAGGCCAAAGCTTTATTCGCAGCGCCGATCAACTGCACGATGCCTGGCAGTACGCTCAGCTCGGTGGGCGCGCCGGGGCGGGACGCGTCATTGTTGAAGGCGTGGTAACGTTTGATTTTGAAATCACCCTTCTGACCGTCAGCGCCGTTGACGGGGTCCACTTCTGCGATCCCATCGGCCATCGCCAGGAGGATGGCGACTACCGTGAGTCCTGGCAGCCGCAGCAGATGAGCGAGCTGGCCCTCTCCCGCGCGCAGGCTATCGCCCGCGACGTGGTGCTGGCGCTCGGAGGTTATGGCCTGTTTGGCGTGGAGCTGTTTGTCTGCGGCGACGAGGTGATCTTTAGCGAAGTGTCACCGCGTCCGCACGATACCGGCATGGTCACGCTGATCTCGCAGGATCTCTCTGAGTTTGCTTTACACGTTCGCGCCTTCCTCGGCCTGCCGATAGGCGGCGTGCGTCAATACGGCCCATCCGCTTCGGCGGTGATCTTGCCGGAACTGAAGAGTGGTAATGTGACCTTTGATAATGTGCAGGCCGCAGTGGGCGCTGGATTACAGCTGCGCCTGTTCGGCAAGCCGGAGATTGACGGTACGCGGCGGTTAGGCGTGGCGTTAGCCACCGGTGAAAGCGTAGAGGACGCGGTGGAGCGGGCGAAAAATGCCGCCGCTAGCGTGGTGGTGAAAGGATAAAAAAACGGGCCGAATGGCCCGTTTTTCTCGCGATATAGTAACAATTACTGCTTCGCACCCTCTACCGCTTCGCGAGCCAGCTGAGTGATGCGATCGTAGTCACCCGCTTCCAGCGCGTCAGCCGGAACCAGCCATGAGCCACCGATGCACAGCACGCTCTTCAGCGCCAGGTAGTCACGATAGTTCGCCGGAGAGATACCGCCGGTCGGGCAGAAACGCACCTGCGAGAATGGACCTGCGATCGCCTGCAGCGCTTTGGTGCCGCCGTTGGCTTCAGCCGGGAAGAATTTAAACTCTTTCAGACCGTAGTCGAGGCCGAGCATGAGCTCAGAAACGGTGCTGATGCCTGGGATCAGCGGGATGGTACCTTCGGTTGCCGCTTTCAGCAGCGGCTCGGTCAGGCCCGGGCTGATAGCAAACTGCGCGCCCGCTTCGGTAACTTCCGCCAGCTGCTGCGGATTCAGTACCGTACCGGCACCAATGATCGCTTCCGGCACTTCTTTCGCAATGGCGCGGATCGCATCCATGGCACAGGCGGTACGCAGAGTGACTTCCAGCACGCGAACGCCGCCGGCTACCAGAGCTTTCGCCATCGGCACGGCGTGTTCCAGTTTGTTCACCACGATAACCGGTACGACAGGACCCGTTTTCAGGATTGCTTCAGCACTCGTTTTCCAGTTTTTCATCAGAATTTATCTCTCGCCCGATCTAAAAAATTTATCAGTTTAAAAAGTGATACAGGTTGCGCCCTGCTCCGCACCGGAGAGTTTTTCACGCAGTGCGCTAAACATTTCGCGGCCAGTACCTACACGCGCGCTACTCAGGTCAGGAATGTGCGGCTGACGTGCAGCAAGCTCGGTTTCATCCACCAGCAGAGTCAGCTCCCCTGTCTGTCCATTCACGCGGATGATATCGCCCTCGCGTACCTTTGCCAGCAACCCGCCGTCATACGCTTCTGGTGTTACATGGATCGCCGACGGTACTTTACCTGATGCGCCGGAGAGCCGTCCATCGGTGACTAATGCGATTTTGAAACGGCGGTCCAATAATACACCAAGTGGCGGCATCAGTTTATGTAATTCTGGCATGCCGTTCGCTTTTGGCCCTTGATGCCGGACAACAACCACGCAGTCACGGTCAAGCAGACCGGCTTCAAAAGCGGGTAACACGTCGTGCTGGCTCTCAAAAATCACCGCTGGCGCCTCAACGACCTGATTCTCTACCGGCACAGCGGAGGTCTTCATGACCGCACGACCGAGGTTACCGCTAAGCACTTTGGTGCCGCCATGATGTGAGAACGGCTTATCAATAGAGGCAATAATATCGCTGTCCAGCGAGGCGCTGGCCCCGTCGCGCCAGGCCAGCTCGCCCTCATTCAGCCATGGCTCAAGGGTGTAGCGTGACAGGCCGTGACCGACCACGGTATTAACGTCTTCATGCAGCAGACCGCCCTTCAGGAGTTCGCGCATCAGCACCGGTACGCCGCCCGCTGCCTGGAAGTGGTTGATATCCGCCGGGCCGTTCGGGTAGAGGCGCGCCATCAGCGGCACCACTTCAGAGAGTTCAGAGAAGTCATCCCAGTTGATGATGATACCCGCAGCGCGCGCCATCGCCACCAGATGCATGGTGTGGTTAGTGGAGCCGCCGGTTGCCAGCAGGGCGACGATGCCATTCACTACAACCTTTTCATCGATCATCTTGCCAAGCGGCATCCACTCGTTGCCATTACCGGTCAGGCGAGTTACCTGACGTGCGGCGGCCACGGTAAGGGCTTCACGCAGCGGCGCATCGGGGTGCACAAATGATGAGCCAGGAAGCTGCATGCCCATAAATTCAATAACCATCTGGTTGGTATTGGCCGTGCCGTAGAAGGTGCAGGTACCCGGCGCATGGTAGGAGGCTGCCTCAGACTCCAGCAGCGCCATGCGGTCCACTTTGCCTTCAGCATAGAGCTGGCGGATCCGTACCTTCTCTTTGTTTGGCAGACCGCTGGCCATCGGTCCTGACGGCACAAACAGCGCCGGCAGATGACCAAACGACAGCGCAGCCATCGCCAGGCCCGGCACAATTTTATCGCAGACGCCAAGGTAGAGCGCACCGTCAAACATATTGTGTGACAGGCCGACTGCGGCAGACATAGCGATCACTTCCCGGCTGAGAAGGGAAAGCTCCATGCCATCCTGACCCTGGGTCACGCCATCGCACATGGCCGGTACGCCGCCGGCAACCTGACCTACGGCGTTAACCGAGTGCAGGGCTTTGCGGATAATGTCAGGGTAGCGTTCATAGGGCTGGTGCGCGGAGAGCATGTCGTTGTAGGAGGTGATGATAGCGACGTTGTTACGCAGCATGCTTTTCAGCGAAGCCTTATCCTCCGGCTGGCAGGCGGCGAAACCGTGGGCCAGGTTACCGCAGGCCAGCGACGAACGGTGGACGGTGCTGCTTTTGGCCTGTTCAATGCGGGCAAGGTAGGCGCTGCGGGTGTCATGAGAACGATCGATAATACGATTTGTTACCCGTAACAATGTCGAGTTCATAAAGGCTCCTGAAAATTATGTGTCCCGGACGACGGCATTGTTGGATACGCAAGCATACCTGAATCACCTTGCTGCCGTGCGCCGGAGGCAAAATCGCTTCAGCCAGTGTAATAAAAAAAGCGTCAGGGGTGAATCCAGGGAAGTGCAAAAGAGTAAAAATTGTGCAGGAATCTGAGTTAGATCATGTTACCGGTAAAATAAGCGCGCTATAAATAAAAAACGGCCCCGCAGGGCCGTCTGAAAATGGTGAATGAATTATTCAAATTCGTTCCAGGAACGACCGTCGCGGGTGATCATTGCCACCGACGCTACTGGTCCCCAGGTACCGGCCTGATAAGGCTTCGGTGATTCGTTATCCATCGCCCAAGCTTCGGTAATGGAGTCAACCCACTTCCACGCCTCTTCTACCTCGTCGCGGCGCACAAACAACGCCTGGATGCCGCGCATGGTCTCCAGCAGCAGTCGCTCGTAGGCATCGGCCAGATGGCTTTCGTTAAAGGTTTCGGAATAGCTCAGATCGAGCTTGGTGGTTTGCAGGTTGTGCTTGTGATCCAGGCCCGGGACTTTGTTGAGGATCTGGATATCCACGCCTTCGTCCGGCTGTAGGCGGATGGTGAGCTTGTTCTGGGGCAGATCCTGCCAGGACTCCTTAAACAGGTTCAGCGGCGGAGTCTTAAAGTAGACCACGACCTCAGAGCATTTGGTTGGCAGACGCTTGCCGGTACGCAGGTAGAACGGCACGTCAGCCCAGCGCCAGTCATCGATATCTACACGAATGGCCACGAAGGTTTCGGTGTTGCTGGTTTTGTTCGCGCCCTCTTCTTCCAGATAGCCCGGTACTTTTTTGCCCTGGGCAAAGCCGGCGGTGTACTGGCCGCGTACGGTTTTTTCACGCACGTTTGAGCGGTCAATACGGCGCAGGGATTTCAGCACCTTCACTTTCGCATCACGAATGCTGTCCGCAGAGAGATCCGACGGTGGCGACATGGCAATCATGCAGAGAACCTGGAGCAGATGGTTCTGGATCATATCGCGCATCTGTCCGGCCTGGTCGAAATAACCCCAGCGGCCTTCGATGCCCACCTCTTCCGCCACGGTGATCTCCACGTGGTCGATGGTGCGGTTGTCCCAGTTGTTGACGAACAGGGAGTTAGCAAAGCGCAGCGCCAGCAGGTTCAGCACCGTCTCTTTACCCAGGTAGTGGTCAATACGGTAGACCTGGCACTCTTCAAAGTACTCGCCCACCTGGTCATTGATTTCACGGGAGGTGTCGAGAGAGGTACCCAGCGGCTTCTCCATCACCACGCGCGCTGGCTTGGCGTTGAGTTTTGCCTCACCCAGGCCTTTGCAGATGGCACCAAAGGTGCTCGGCGGCATGGCGAAGTAGTTGATGGTGACGCGATTCTTCTGATCGAGCATCTCACCGAGGCGGGTAAACGCGGAGGTATCGTTGACGTCAAGATTACAGAAATCGAGGCGTCCGCTCAGCGTATCCCAGAGGCTTTCATCGATTTTCTCTTTCATGAAGGTCTCGAGCGCTTCACGCACGATTTCGGTGTACTTCTCTTTATCCCAGTCCGCACGCCCTACCCCAAGAATACGCGTCTCCGGGTGGATCTGGCCTGCTTTTTCTAATTGGTACAGGGAAGGCAGCAATTTCCGGCGTGCAAGATCGCCTTTCGCGCCGAAAATGACCAGGTCACATGCCTGGGCTGTTTGCGTTACCGCCATGTCATTCTCCTCAGTTGGCAGCCCTGGTACTTTCGCCAGGGCATAGCTGTAATTTTATTACACTGCACTGTACTGCTTTTACGTAAAACCCGAAACCGTTACCGCTTATCCTCCCGTGCGTTTTCGCTCAGGCGGCTAAAAATTGGGTTAATCGCCCTGAAAAGTCAGGGAATTTGTCCGGAATCGAGTAGCTAAAATCCGACTCTGATCATGTAATGAAAAAAAACAACAAAATTTCCCGTGGTTCTTTACCTTTCCGACTCTCACAAGGGTAATATCGACTGAAACGCAGCACAATTTCATCCGTTATTGAAATTGATTTTAGCCATGGGCACTCCGTTAATAATGAACATGCTGGAAAAAATTCAGTCTCAGCTGGAACACCTTAGCAAATCCGAACGAAAAGTGGCGGAAGTCATCCTCTCCTCTCCGGACCAGGCCATCCACTCAAGCATTGCCGCTCTGGCGCAGGAGGCAGGCGTTAGCGAACCCACGGTTAACCGCTTCTGCCGCAGCATGGAAACCCGCGGCTTCCCCGATTTTAAGCTGCATCTGGCCCAAACCCTGGCTAACGGTACGCCCTATGTTAATCGCAATGTCGATGAAGATGACAGCGTTGAGGCCTATACCGGTAAAATTTTTGAGTCGGCGATGGCCAGTCTGGATCATGTTCGCCAGTCGCTGGACATGCCCGCCGTTAATCGCGCTGTGGACCTGCTTACTCAAGCGAAGAAGATTGCCTTCTTTGGCCTTGGCTCCTCGGCGGCGGTTGCCCACGACGCCATGAACAAATTCTTCCGCTTCAACGTGCCGGTCGTCTACACCGATGATATTGTCCTGCAGCGTATGAGCTGCATGAACTGTAACGAAGATGACGTGGTGGTGCTCATCTCGCACACTGGGCGAACGAAAAGCCTGGTAGAGCTGGCGCAGCTGGCCCGCGAAAGCGATGCAATGGTGATTGCCATCACCTCTGCGGGGACGCCGCTGGCCCGTGAAGCGACGCTTGCCATCACCCTGGACGTGCCGGAAGATACCGACATCTATATGCCCATGGTCTCGCGCCTGGCCCAGCTAACGGTCATCGACGTACTGGCGACGGGTTTTACCCTGCGCCGGGGAGCAAAATTCAGAGATAACTTGAAGCGAGTCAAGGAAGCGCTTAAAGAATCGCGTTTTGATAAGGAGCTCCTGACCGGGAGCGATAAACATTAAAATTTTATAACAGCGTTGTAATTCATTACGGCATTCGGTTAAGTTTTTGATTTGCCAAATCGGCGCCCAGAACTGCCGAATTCATATTCACGCAACACCTGGTTGTTTCAGTCAACGGAGTAATACATGTCCAGAAGGCTTCGCAGAACTAAAATCGTTACCACCTTGGGTCCAGCTACCGACCGCGATAATAACCTTGAAAAGATCATCGCTGCTGGCGCAAACGTGGTACGTATGAACTTCTCCCACGGCACGCCAGAAGATCACAAGCTGCGTGCAGACAAAGTGCGCGAGATTGCGGCAAAACTGGGACGTCATGTGGCTATTCTCGGGGACTTACAGGGTCCCAAAATTCGCGTTTCAACCTTCAAAGAGGGAAAAGTATTCCTCAACGTTGGCGACAGGTTCCTGCTGGATGCCAACCTCGGTAAAGGTGAAGGCGACAAAGAGCGCGTCGGCATCGACTATAAAGGCCTGCCCGCTGACGTTGTCCCTGGCGACATCCTGCTGCTCGACGACGGTCGCGTTCAGCTGAAGGTCATTGAAGTTCAGGGTATGAAGGTGTTTACCGAAGTAACCGTTGGCGGCCCGCTGTCGAACAATAAAGGCATTAACAAGCTGGGGGGTGGTCTCTCCGCCGAGGCGCTGACCGACAAAGACAAGGCCGACATCATCACCGCTGCACAGATTGGCGTTGACTATCTGGCCGTCTCCTTCCCGCGCTGCGGGGAAGACCTGAACTATGCGCGTCGCCTGGCGCGCGATGCGGGCTGTGATGCAAAAATCGTCGCCAAGGTTGAGCGTGCGGAAGCCGTGTGCGACCAGGACGCGATGGATGACGTGATCCTCGCTTCTGACGTGGTAATGGTTGCCCGTGGCGACCTCGGCGTAGAGATTGGCGACCCTGAGCTGGTGGGTATTCAGAAGGCACTGATCCGCCGCGCACGTCAGCTTAACCGTTCCGTGATCACCGCCACCCAGATGATGGAGTCGATGATCACTAACCCGATGCCGACCCGTGCCGAAGTGATGGACGTAGCAAACGCCGTCCTGGACGGCACCGATGCTGTGATGCTCTCTGCTGAGACGGCTGCCGGTCAGTATCCGGCGGAGACCGTGGCCGCGATGGCCCGCGTCTGCCTGGGCGCCGAGAAGATCCCCAGCATCAACGTCTCCAAGCACCGCCTCGATATCCAGTTCGATAACGTGGAAGAGGCCATTGCGATGTCGGCGATGTATGCGGCAAACCACCTCAAGGGCGTTACCGCTATCATCACCATGACCGAATCGGGCCGCACCGCGCTGATGACCTCGCGTATCAGCTCCGGCCTGCCGATCTTCGCTATGTCACGCCATGAGCGCACGTTGAATCTTACCGCGCTCTATCGCGGCGTCACCCCGGTCTACTTCGACAGCAATAACGACGGCGTGGTCGCGGCTCATGATGCGGTTACCCTGCTGCGCGACAAAGGCTATCTGGTCTCTGGCGATCTGGTTATCGTCACCCAGGGCGACGTGATGGGCACCATTGGCACTACCAACACGACCCGTATTCTGACAGTAGAATAAGCTTCACGTGAGCCAATAAAAAACCTCTCATCAGTGAGAGGTTTTTTTTCGCCTGCTATTTTTTGGGAAACAGATCCTTACGCTTGTACGGCTCCGGCTCGCCTGGCTTGCGCGTCTTAAGCAGCTTCAGGATCCAGGTGTACTGCTCCGGGTGCGGGCCAACAAAGACTTCGACCTCTTCATTCATGCGTCTGGCGAGCGTGTTATCGTCGGCCTCCAGCAGATCGTCCATTGGCGGCCTGACCAGGATGGTCAGACGATGGGTTTTGTCGTCATAGACTGGAAACAGCGGAACAACCCGGGCGCGGCAGACCTTCATCAGGCGGCCAATGGCGGGCAACGTGGCCTTATAGGTAGCAAAGAAGTCTACAAATTCACTCTGCTCCGGGCCGTGGTCCTGGTCGGGCAGGTAATATCCCCAGTAGCCCTGACGCACGGAGTGAATAAAGGGTTTAATCCCATCGTTACGCGCATGCAGGCGTCCACCAAAACGGCGACGCACCGTATTCCAGACGTAATCGAGTACCTTGTTACCCTGGTTATGAAACATGGCAGCCATCTTTTGGCCCCGGGAGGCCATCAGCATCGCCGGGATATCCACGCCCCAGCCGTGCGGCACCAGGAAGATCACGTTCTCACCGTTGCGCTGCATCTCGTCGATAATCTCTCTGCCCTGCCAGTTCACGCGCCCATCGATTTTATCCGGGCCGCGAATCGCCAGCTCGGCCATCAGCACCATCGACTGCGGGGCGGTCGCGAACATCTCGTCAACGATCGCTTCCCGCTCGGCGATGCTCTTCTCCGGAAAGCAGTAGAGCAGGTTAATCTGCGCCCGGCGGCGGGCGCTTTTACCCAGCCGGCCACCGAGACGCCCAAGCTTGCCCAGTAGCGGATCGCGTACCGAGGCAGGTACCAACGAAACGCCAGCCAGCGCGAGAACCCCCAACCATGCCCCCCAGTAGCGCGGCAGAAGGAACTCCTTTTCAAACTGGGGAATGTATTCACTGTTATTTTTTTTCGTTTCCATGCATCTTCCGGGAGCCGACAGACTCGGGTCAGAGAAATAATCAGGTATCAGTTAACGTGATAGTTTAGCGAGACGTATAGCTTCACACAAAAGAAAAAGCCGGTGCGCATGGGCAACCGGCTTTAATAGCTATCGTGCTGGGCAAACTAGTCGAAGCGCAGCTGCGGCGTCACCTCTTTCACCTGCGCCAGATAGTCGCGGCGATCGCTGCCGGTCAGCCCTTCGGTACGCGGCAGCTTGGCCGTTAACGGGTTGACCGCCTGCTTATTGATCCACACTTCATAGTGCAGGTGCGGGCCGGTTGAACGGCCGGTATTACCCGAGAGCGCGATACGGTCGCCTCGCTTCACTTTCTGGCCATCTTTCACGAGCAGCTTACGCAGGTGCATATAGCGCGTGGTGTAGGTACGACCGTGACGGATCGCCACATAATAGCCCGCCCCTCCGCTACGCTTGGCCGTGACGACTTCGCCATCGCCCACTGCCAGCACCGGCGTACCCTGCGGCATGGCAAAATCGACGCCTTTATGCGGAGCAACACGGCCTGTCACCGGGTTCAGACGGCGCGGGTTAAAGTTTGACGATACGCGGAACTGCTTGGACGTGGGGAAACGCATAAAGCCTTTCGCCAGCCCGGTACCGTTACGATCGTAGAATTTGCCATCTTCAGCGCGAATAGCGTAGTAGTCTTTCCCATCCGAACGCAGACGCACCCCGAGCAGCTGGCTCTGCTCGCGCTTGCCGTCGAGCATCTCCCGGGACATCAGTACCGAGAACTCATCGCCTTTTTTCAGCTTGCGGAAGTCCATCTGCCACTGCATGGCTTTGATCACTGAACTAATTTCCCCGCTGTTCAGACCGGCATCTTTGGCGCTGGCAACGAAGCTACCGCCTACCGTGCCTTTCAGCGTGGTATTAACCCAGTCACCCTGCTGAACTTCACTGCTCATTTTAAACCCGCCGCTCTCCGTGCGGTCATAGGTGCGAGTTTCACGGCGCGACATCTCCCATGTCAGGCGCTGCAGATCGCCATCAGGGGTGAGGGTCCAGGAAATTTGCTGGCCGATCTTCAAATTACGCAGCTCTTTATCGGTGCTGGCGAGTTGGGTAACGTCGCCCATATCCATGCCGTACTGGGTCAGAATGCTGCTGAGCGTATCCCCGGTTGAGACAACGTACTCATGCACGCCCGCCTCGTTACCGGTTTTATCATCCAGCTCATCCTGAGGGATCTCTTCGACTTCATCGGGCATTGTCTGATCGATAGGCTCACTGGCTTCCGGCAGCAGCGAACGGATCTCGCTCCTCTCCAGCTCAATGGCTTTTACAATCGGGGCGGAATCGGGGTGGTAGACGTAGGGCCGCCAGACGGCGACCGCTAATGTGAGAACAGTAAGCGACCCCAGCAACACGCGATGGGGTCGGGGCAAATTGTTAAATGCCAGGGCGACAGAGCGGGCTATCTGTTGCACGTATTCACTTCCTCGTTAATCTCCTTTCAGACAGCTCGCATACTGGTTTGAGAGTTGTTTCAAAAACTGCGCGTAGCTGGTTTTACTCAGCGCAATATTGGTGCCCAGAGGATCTAACGTCCCCATACGCACGGATGTCCCTCTCGCAACAGATTCTACGACCGCTGGCCTGAACTGTGGCTCAGCAAAAACGCAGGTTGCTTTTTGCTCAACTAACTGTGTTCTGATTTCATGTAAACGCTGCGCACCGGGCTGAATTTCAGGGTTGACGGTGAAATGGCCGAGCGGCGTCAGACCATAGTGTTTTTCGTAATAGCCATAGGCGTCATGAAAAACGAAATACCCTTTCCCCTTCACGGGTGCGAGCTCAGTGCCGACCTGCTTATCGGTCTCAGCCAATTGTGCCTCGAAATCGCGCAGGTTGGCGTCAAGCTTGGCTCGACTTTGCGGCATAACTTCCACTAATTTTTGATGGATTGCAACCGCTGCCAGGCGCGCTACCTCAGGTGACAGCCAAATGTGCATGTTGTAGTCGCCATGATGGTGATGTTCGTCACCGTTTTCTCCGTGGTGGTCATGACCCTCATGCTCATCCTCGTCATGATCGCTGCCTTTCATCAGCAGCGGTTTTACGTCAGGTAGCTCACCGATCGCCAGCTGTTTCTGCGCTGGAAGCTGCTGGGTTGACTTCTGCATGAAGGCTTCCATGTCGGGTCCAACCCAAACCACTAAGTCCGCGCTTTTTAAGCGTTTTACATCAGACGGGCGCAATGAGTAATCATGCTCAGAGGCACCGTCCGGCAGTAGTACTTCTGTCTCAGTCACGCCGTCGGTAATCGCGGCCGTAATAAAGCCTAAGGGCTTAAGCGAAGCGACAACGGCAGCGTTAGCGGGGGCCATCGTGAGACCCATCAGAGCGGTGGAAATTGCAGCGCAAAGAAGCGTATTTTTATGTAACATAATGCGACTAACCATCGTAACAAGTGGGTGGAATGTGATATTATAACATTCTATGACTTGTGCAAGCCCTTAAACACTATGACAAATCTTGTTTCACTGGAAAACGTGTCCGTCTCTTTCGGCCAACGCCGCGTCCTGTCTGACATTTCGCTGGCGCTGCGCCCCGGAAAAATTTTAACCCTGCTGGGTCCAAACGGTGCGGGTAAATCTACCCTGGTGCGGGTGGTGCTTGGCCTGGTAGCAGCTGACACCGGGACGATCAAGCGCGATAAGGCGTTGCGCATTGGCTATGTTCCGCAGAAGCTGCATCTGGATGCTACCCTGCCCCTTACCGTTAGTCGCTTTTTGCGACTGCGTCCGGGTACGCGTAAAGAGGATATTCTTCCTGCCCTCAAGCGTGTTCAGGCCGGTCATCTGATTGACGCTCCGATGCAGAAGCTCTCCGGCGGCGAAACCCAGCGCGTGCTGCTGGCCCGCGCCCTGCTCAACGCCCCGCAGCTGCTGGTGCTGGACGAACCAACCCAGGGCGTGGACGTTAACGGCCAGGTGGCGCTTTACGATCTGATCGACCAGCTGCGCCGGGAGCTGAACTGCGCCGTGCTGATGGTTTCTCACGATCTGCACCTGGTGATGGCGAAAACTGATGAGGTGCTGTGCCTGAACCACCATATCTGCTGCTCCGGTACGCCAGAGGTGGTCGCTGCCCATCCGCAGTTTATCTCCATGTTCGGCCCGCGCGGCGCTGAGCAGTTGGGTATCTATCGCCATAACCATAACCATCGCCATGATTTACAGGGCCGTATCGTACTGCGCCGGGGAAATGGAAACTCATGATTGAACTACTTTTGCCCGGCTGGCTGGCCGGGATGATGCTGGCCTGTGCCGCAGGCCCGCTTGGCTCCTTCGTGGTCTGGCGCAGGATGTCCTATTTCGGCGATACGCTCGCCCATGCATCGCTGCTCGGCGTCGCCTTTGGTCTGCTGCTGGATGTCAATCCGTTTTATGCGGTGATCGCGGTCACGCTGCTGCTTGCCGGTGGGCTGGTGTGGCTGGAGAAGCGCCCGCACCTGGCTATCGATACTCTGCTAGGTATCATGGCACACAGCGCCCTGTCGCTGGGTCTGGTGGTTGTGAGCCTGATGTCGAATATTCGCGTCGATCTGATGGCCTACCTGTTTGGCGATCTGCTGGCAGTAACGCCGGACGATCTGATTGTCCTCGGCATAGGGGTCGCTATCGTTATCGGTATTCTAATGTGGCAGTGGCGTAGCCTGCTGTCGATGACTATCAGTCCGGATCTGGCCTTTGTTGACGGCGTGAAACTGCAGCGGGTGAAGCTTCTGCTGATGCTGGTAACTGCCCTGACCATTGGCGTGGCGATGAAGTTTGTCGGCGCACTGATCATCACTTCACTGCTGATCATTCCCGCTGCCACCGCCCGCCGTTTCGCCCGCACGCCGGAGCAGATGGCCGGGGTTGCCGTAGCGGTAGGGATGCTCGCCGTAACTGGCGGCCTTACTTTCTCGGCGTTCTATGATACGCCAGCGGGTCCCTCGGTAGTGCTCTGCGCCGCGGTGCTGTTTATCCTCAGCATGCTGAAAAGAACGGCGCAGTGATCAATTTCCCCGGTGGCGCTACGCTTACCGGGGCTTCCTCTACTCTATGGCATCTCCGGCGGAGTGATACCAAAGTGGTTCCAGGCTCTTACCGTTGCCATACGTCCGCGCGGGGTGCGCTGTAAAAAGCCCTGCTGGATCAGGAACGGCTCCAGCACATCCTCGATGGTTTCCCGCTCTTCACCGATGGCCGCCGCCAGGTTATCCAGCCCTACCGGGCCGCCAAAGAACTTATCGATCACCGCCAGCAGCAGCTTGCGGTCCATATAGTCGAAGCCTTCGGCGTCAACGTTCAGCATATCCAGCGCCTGGGCGGCCACGTCTGCGGAAATGGTCCCGTCATGCTTTACCTCAGAGAAGTCACGCACGCGACGCAGCAGGCGGTTGGCGATACGCGGCGTCCCCCGGGAGCGGCGAGCCACTTCCAGCGCCCCCTCTTCGCTCATCTCCAGGCCCATAAAGCGCGCGCTGCGCCCGACGATATGCTGGAGATCGGGCACCTGATAGAACTCCAGGCGCTGCACGATGCCAAAGCGGTCGCGCAGCGGCGAGGTCAGGGAACCCGCCCGAGTGGTGGCACCGATCAGCGTAAAGGGCGGCAGGTCAATTTTAATCGAGCGCGCCGCCGGGCCTTCGCCGATCATGATATCCAGCTGATAATCTTCCATGGCCGGATAGAGCACCTCCTCTACCACCGGCGACAGGCGATGGATCTCATCAATAAACAGCACGTCGTGCGGTTCAAGGTTGGTCAGCATGGCGGCGAGATCCCCCGCCTTCTCCAGCACCGGGCCAGAGGTGGTGCGCAGGTTAACGCCCATCTCGTTGGCGACAATGTTAGCGAGGGTGGTTTTACCCAGACCTGGGGGGCCGAAGATCAGCAGGTGATCGAGGGCATCGCCACGCAGCTTCGCCGCCTGGATGAAAATTTCCATCTGGGAGCGTACCTGCGGCTGGCCAATGTACTCGTCGAGCAGCTTAGGACGGATCGCGCGATCGATGACCTCTTCCTGGGTAACGCTGCCTGCTGATACCAGGCGGTCTGCTTCTATCATCCTTTACCTCACATCGCGGCGCGGAGCGCTTCACGAATAAGTGTTTCACTGCTGGCATCCGGGCGTGCCAGCTTACTGACCATGCGGCTGGCTTCCTGAGGCTTGTAGCCCAGCGCCACCAGCGCGGCAACCGCTTCCTGCTCGGCGTCGTCTGCAGACGGACCCGCGGGCGACGTCAGCACCAGATCTGCCGCCGGGGTAAAGAGATCGCCATGCAGGCCTTTGAAGCGGTCTTTCATCTCGACAATCAGGCGCTCGGCGGTCTTTTTGCCGATGCCGGGCAGCTTCACCAGTGCGGCTGGCTCTTCGCGCTCTACAGCGTTGACAAACTGCTGCGCCGACATGCCAGAGAGGATCGCCAGCGCCAGCTTTGGCCCAACGCCGTTGGTTTTGATCAGCTCTTTAAACAGGGTGCGCTCCTGTTTGTTGTTAAAGCCGTACAGCAGCTGGGCATCTTCACGTACCACGAAGTGGGTGAAGACGATCGCTTCCTGCCCAGCATCCGGTAGCTCATAGAAGCAGGTCATTGGCATATGCACTTCATAGCCTACGCCGCCGGTCTCCAGCAGCACCAGCGGGGGTTGTTTCTCGACAATAATGCCTCTGAGTCTGCCTATCACGTTTCGCTCCTGCGCTATCGGCTAAAATTTTCTCTATGATATAAAAAAGGCTGGATACATATCCAGCCTCTTTTTCGATTAACGTAACCGCCCTCGCGCAAGATTGAGCCGCTTTTCACTCATTTGCATGGCGTTTTGGCTGACGTGACAGTGGGTTATAGCAATCGCCAGCGCATCGGCGGCATCCGCCTGTGGGTTAGCGGGCAGCTTGAGCAGGGTACGCACCATATGCTGCACCTGACTCTTCTCCGCGCTACCGATGCCGACCACCGTCTGCTTGACCTGGCGAGCGGCATACTCAAAGACCGGCAGGTCCTGGTTTACCGCCGCCACAATCGCCACCCCGCGCGCCTGCCCGAGCTTAAGCGCCGAGTCGGCGTTTTTCGCCATAAACACCTGCTCAATGGCGAAAAAGTCGGGCTGGAACTGCGTAATGATCTCCGACACGCCCGCGTAGATTAGCTTCAGGCGTGACGGGAGATCGTCAACCTTGGTACGGATACAGCCGCTGCCAAGGTAGGTGAGCTGCCTGCCAACCTGGCGGATCACGCCGTAGCCGGTGATGCGTGAGCCGGGATCAATACCGAGAATGATTGACACCACGCACCTCCTCTTTTACGGATCCAGGCTGCATCATTCGAGGGTTGCTGCAACCTCGTCAGAGATCTCACCGTTGTGGTAGACCTCCTGCACGTCGTCGCAATCTTCCAGCATGTCGATCAGGCGCAGCAGCTTCGGCGCGGTCTCGGCATCCATATCTGCTTTGGTGGACGGGATCATCGACACTTCAGCGTTGTCCGCTTTCAGGCCAGCGGCTTCCAGTGCATCGCGTACCGCACCCATCTCTTCCCATGCGGTGTAGACGTCAATCGCGCCGTCGTCATAGGTCACTACGTCTTCCGCACCCGCTTCCAGGGCCGCTTCCATGATCGCATCTTCATCGCCCTGTTCGAAGGAGATCACCCCTTTCTTGCTGAACAGGTAGGCAACGGAGCCGTCGGTGCCCAGGTTGCCACCGGTTTTGGTAAACGCGTGACGAACTTCGGCAACGGTACGGTTACGGTTGTCAGAGAGACACTCAACCATGACCGCCGTGCCGCCAGGACCGTAACCTTCATAAATGATGGTCTCCATGTTCGCGTCTTCATCACCGCCTACGCCACGGGCGATAGCGCGGTTCAGGGTGTCGCGGGTCATGTTGTTGGAGAGCGCTTTATCGATTGCTGCACGCAGACGCGGGTTAGAGCCGGCATCGCCGCCGCCCAGACGCGCTGCCGTTACCAGCTCACGAATAATTTTGGTAAAGATCTTACCGCGTTTGGCATCCTGTGCCGCTTTGCGGTGTTTGGTGTTGGCCCATTTACTGTGACCTGCCATAAAAAATTCTCCAAAAGCGCCTTCTCAGGCGGCGTTAATTACAAACTCTTCAATCGCCTGCCGGTTGCTCCACGACTTGGTCATGGCGGCGGCATCCACCGCATCGACCCAGCGGTAGGTCAGGTGTTCAGTGAACACAATTTCCCGCTCGTGAGGCAGCACAAGACAAAACCACGATTCCGTGTTGCGCTCAATGCCCGGCGCATAGCGATGACGTAAATGCATGAAAATTTCAAACTCCACCGTGCGCTGACAGTCGATCAAGGTCAGCTGCTCTGCTGCAACGTCAATGGCGACCTCTTCCTTTACTTCACGCACGGCGGCCTGCAGCGCGGTTTCACCCTCCTCCAGGCTGCCGGTAACCGACTGCCAGAAAGCGGGATCGTCGCGCCGTTGTAGCATCAGCACCCGTTTCGTGTCCTGGGCGTAGATCACGACTAGCACGGAAACGGGTTGCTTATAGACCATTAGCTATTCTCAGCCTTCTTGATCACTTCGATACCCAACTCGGTCAGCGCGGCCTGGTTGGCGAAGCTTGGCGCTTCAGTCATCAGGCAGGCGGCAGCGGTGGTTTTCGGGAAGGCGATCACGTCACGGATGTTATCGGTGCCGGTCAGCAGCATGGTCAGGCGATCGAGACCAAAGGCCAGGCCCGCGTGCGGCGGCGTACCGTACTTCAGCGCATCGAGCAGGAAGCCGAACTTCTCGCGCTGCTCCTGTTCAGTGATGCCGAGAATGCCAAACACCGTCTGCTGCATTTCGCCGCGGTGAATACGCACCGAACCACCGCCCACTTCATAGCCGTTAATGACCATATCGTAGGCGTTAGCGATAGCCGTTTCCGGCGCGGCCTTCAGCTCTTCCGGCGTCATGTTGCTTGGCGCAGTGAACGGATGGTGCATCGCGGTCAGGCCGCCTTCGCCGTCTTCTTCGAACATTGGGAAGTCGATCACCCACAGCGGTGCCCACTTGCTCTCGTCGGTGATGCTCAGGTCTTTACCCAGCTTCAGGCGCAGCGCGCCCATCGCGTCGGCAACCACTTTGCGGTTGTCCGCACCGAAGAAGATCATGTCGCCATCCTGCGCGCCGGTACGCTCCAGAATCGCTTCGATAATCTCTGCGTTCAGGAATTTCGCTACCGGGCTGGTGATGCCTTCCAGGCCCTTCGCACGCTCGGTGACCTTGATATAGGCCAGGCCTTTTGCGCCGTAGATCTTAATAAAGTTGCCGTAGTCGTCAATCTGCTTACGGCTCAGGGCCGCACCGCCCGGCACGCGCAGGGCAGCCACGCGGCCTTTGGCATCATTGGCCGGACCGGCAAATACGGCGAACTCGACGTTTTTCAGCAGGTCGGCAACGTCTACCAGCTCCATCGGGTTACGCAGGTCTGGCTTATCAGAGCCGTAGCGGCGCTCGGCCTCGGCAAAGGTCATTACCGGGAAGTCGCCCAGATCCACATTAATGGTGGCCTGCCACAGCTGACGCACCAGGGCTTCCATCACCTCACGCACCTGCGGCGCGGTCATGAAGGAGGTCTCGACGTCGATCTGGGTAAATTCTGGCTGGCGATCCGCACGCAGATCTTCGTCACGGAAACACTTAACGATCTGATAGTAGCGGTCAAAGCCGGACATCATCAGCAGCTGCTTGAACAGCTGTGGAGACTGCGGCAGCGCGTAGAATTTGCCTTTGTGCACGCGGCTCGGAACCAGATAGTCACGCGCCCCTTCCGGGGTGGCCTTGGTCAGCATCGGGGTTTCGATGTCGAGGAAGCCGTGATCGTCCATAAAGCGGCGCACGAAGCTGGTGATCTTCGCACGGGTCTTCAGGCGGTTAGCCATCTCCGGGCGACGCAGATCCAGATAGCGGTACTTGAGACGCGCCTCTTCGGTGTTGACGTGGTTGGAGTCGAGCGGCAGCGAGTCTGAACGGTTAATGATGGTCAGATCGGAGGCCAGCACTTCAATCTCGCCGGTAGCCATATCGCTGTTGATGTTTTTATCGTCACGGCGGCGGACGGTACCGGTGACCTGGATGCAGAACTCATTACGCAGTTCAGAGGCCAGCTTTAACGCATCTGCGCGATCCGGATCGAAAAACACCTGCACGATACCTTCACGATCGCGCATATCGATAAAGATCAGGCTGCCGAGATCGCGGCGGCGGTTGACCCAACCACACAGAGTCACCTGCTGCCCCTCGTGGGACAGTCGAAGCTGTCCGCAATATTCTGTACGCATGAGATATCCCTTAACTTAGCCGCAGGCCGTTGGTCGCCTGCCTTGCAGCCACGACGACGCAGCGCGAGCTGAATGTCACAACTGGATGAAAAAAAGGGGGCTATTATACTGGAAATTCTTCCAGACGATAAGAGCCAGACCACGCAGACGGGCGATTGCTGCCCGCTAATTAGGGTCTCTCACAAAAATTAACAAAATTTGTGCCCCTGATTAACGCCTTTTACGCTTACTGTATGGGCAAAACGACGCAGATAACAGGAGCTAACATGCCAGAACTTAACGCGAAAACAACTGCCCTTGTGGTTATCGATCTTCAGGAGGGCATTCTGCCGTTTGCCGGTGGCCCGCATACGGCGGATGAGGTTGTCGATCGCGCTGCGCGGCTGGCGGAGAAGTTTCGTGCTAATGGCGCACCGGTAGTGATGGTACGCGTGGGCTGGTCGGCAGATTTCGCCGAGGCGCTCAAGCAGCCCGTGGATGCCCCCATCGGCGGTCACGCCCTGCCGCCAGAGTGGTGGCACTACCCGGTGGCGCTGGGCAAGCGCGAGGGCGATATCGAAGTGACCAAACGCCAGTGGGGCGCATTCTACGGCACCGATCTGGAGCTGCAGCTGCGCCGCCGTGGCATCGACACTATCGTACTGTGCGGTATTTCGACTAATATTGGCGTCGAGTCCACCGCCCGTAACGCGTGGGAGCTGGGCTTTAACCTCATTGTCGTCGAGGACGCCTGCAGCGCCGCCAGCAGCGACCAGCACGAGGGCAGCTTCACCCATATCTTCCCGCGCATTGGCCGGGTACGCAGCACTGAGGAGATCCTCTCCGCGCTATGATCTACATTGGCCTGCCGCAGTGGTCGCACCCGAAGTGGGTGCGCCTGGGCATCACCGATCTCGAAGCATACGCCCGCCACTTTAACTGCATGAAGCGGGAAATTTAAAAATCAATAAAGAACGCCCAAGAGCATGAGTTTTCTTTATTATTTCATAACGTTAAAACATGCATCATATGAAATTCATTAAAGTTCATATGAGCAAAAATGCCCCACCCATGCCCCAAAACAGTTTTGTTTGCCCCATGCATGCCCCATCACAACACCGGATTTTCGTCAGTGTAAACCCCCGCTCCGTTTAGATAAAACGTCACGACACCCAATACATTCACATCCTCCAGCGCAGAATTTTCAATGCTCTCACCATCTTCTGTGATAAGCACGCCATCCATTAACACAGCAAACTGTAGCTGGCCGAACGCCGCTACCAGCACGCGTGCGCCATCAAGCGGCGTAATATCAGGTTGAATAATGGCGTAACCGGCTGGGGTTTCCACTAAGCACGATCTTTGGTTAACCCCGCAGATTTCTTCTAGTTTTAATTTTGCTACCGGTGTGTACATTGTTATTCCCCCTTGTTTAATACTGTATACATAAACAGTAGTTTTAAAGAGGGGGTTAGATCAAGACGGCGCGGCCTATTGATTATCGGGATTAATACTTTGTTCCACGCTTTCAGCGTCTTTAATCACCTGCTCAGCCTGTTTTTTAATCACCGCTTCCTCTGCCGCCTTCATTTGCTGGTTGTAGACCGAATCAGCAGGCATTTCCAGGCGCAGATCAATCCAGCGGCCTTCCGGGATATCCATCGGTTCACCAGCAACGATCATTGCCGTATCGATATCGAAGCGGCGTTTAAAGACGGAGACGGTAATTACGCCATCGTCAGCAATATCGGTTTCGACAAAACACAGGCGGTTGCCGTTAGTGTCCTGCGGGATCTCGATGGTCCAGCCGTCGGAGTGAAGCCCCATAGCCCCCCTGACGCGATAAACGCCTGTCCCGACGCGTTCGGCCGTTACGCCCTGCGCCTCAAGGTTCACCGCAGCCACTCCCGCCACTGAGAAGTCGCCATCAGTAAATGTTGGCGGCATTACCTCCGGATTGCTGATGAGCCTGGCAATGGGCGACGCCTGCTTAATAAATCCATTTCCGTCTACGGTTGTGTTTCTCTGGTTCCAGATTTTATAAGTGGTGAGGTATGAGGCGCCATCTGACGCTCTAACTGGAATGCGGAAAGCCTGTAATGCGCTGTTAACGGCTATCTGCCAGGAAGCAGATGGAGCGGAGGAGTCACCCCATCCACGCACGGACAGAAGTCCGACATAATCGCCTGTAGCACCGTATTTAGACGCTGACTGAATGCCGCCTGACACCCCTCGCGGAAAGTTTTGTACGTCGTCATAACCAGCAATGCTGCGAAAGTCGGCATTGGTCTGCAACGCCACACCTACACCCGCTGTATCACCGTATGATGCAGTGTGGACGTTTCTTGTTGCCGAGTCTCCGAGTTCGAGGTTTTTGCGGGCGCCAGCAGCATTCGGCGAGCCGGTACCGCCCAGGGACATCGGCACCAGCCCATTCGAGTCTTTCTGAACCAGTGACTTTTGCGTGGGCACCGTGACCGACACACCATTGATGGTGATAGTCACGTTGCCTGTGCCGGTCATCACGTCAGCGAACCCGCTCATGTATGCCATGTACATATTGAGCGTTTCGGCAACATTAAGGGCAAGCCCGTCTACGCTCAGTGAATCACTGAGCAGAATCGCATAACGCGTGCCTGCCGGGATCGCCGGGTTAACAGCAGGCGTCACGGCCAGCTGCGTGGCGTTGTTGACCGCCGTGATCTGGAATACCTGCACCGGGCTGGTCATTGCGATGACGGTACAGCCGTTGCGGATCAGCGTGCCCGCTGCTGTGAAATTAGTGCCGGTACCGGTGAGCGTGCTGCCGTTGCCGGCGATCGTGCCAGTGGTGTAAATCATGTTGTCTCCGGGCAATAAAAAACCCGCTCGCGGCGGGTTCAGTGTGGAATGTGGAAATGGCGGGCGGACTACACCAGCCCGAGCGCATAGGGGTAATACTGATCGTAGATGCTGCAGTCGATAAGACCCACCCGGCCACTAATGGCCCACGGCTTGAATGCAGCGGCCTCGCTGGAAGAAATAATCCGGCTGGAATAGACTACCGCCGAGGACGCCTTCCAGACGCCATTAGAAACACCCGCGCTGGAGCAGTTCATGTTCAGGTAGCCGCCGTATTGTGGGTTCGATGGATCTTGTGGAATATAAATCCCCGAGGTGATGCCGGGAGTAACCGCCACCGGGGATCCCGATGTAACATCTCCCGCCAAAAGCCGCATGTTCAGCGGCAAGCAGTTGCTGTGCCACACCATAGCGCCGTCTCGGTAAAGGAAAAAGCCGTGCGTCGGGATGTTAACGAGGTAGTTCGAGAAGATGTACATCCGGCAGCCTGTCTGCGTCATGCCGCCCGTCTGCACGAACGAGAATCCGTAATTACCCCCTGCATTGTACTGCTGGTAAAAGGACGTCGGCATCCGTGCATCGCCGTCGCGCGCCCGGATAAACGTCACGATTTTCTGCCCCAGCGGGACTGATGAGGCGATGTTCTGGCTACCCGGCGGAACATCAATCACGCTCACCAGGCAAAACGGGGTAAAGTCAGGGGCAAGTTTAATTGTCCGATTGCCGTTGCCGTCGTAGGAATAAAGCGAAAATCCGTAATAATCCGACTCCCGCCCCGTATTGGGCGAGGCAAACACTACCATCCGGATCGGGGTCGCCACATTCCATGAAACGACATTCCCGGAAACAGTTACCTGATACGGGTTAGTAGTCGGCATCGCCTGGATAACCGACTCGATAAGCAGCGACGCCTGGTAGGTACATCCGGCCGGGTACGATTTGCTACCCGTGCCGGAAATATCCAGAACATCCATAACGTAGTTAACTGCCATTGAGTTTATGGCATCAAACGAAGTCCCCTGTATAAATGTCTGCATTACAGCCTCTGCCCCATCACTGCCGCCGGGCGTCCATACTGGTCATAAGAAACGAGCCGGTTATTGTCGAGCGTGAATCGACCCTGCCCTGCGTTAGCGCCATTGATCTGCACTGCTCCTGTCCTGAAGTTGATAGACATACCCGTCTGTGCTGGCACGAAATTAACTGAATCGATCGTCTCGGCCAGTTTGGCGCGCGTAATAGTCGCATCCCCAATGACGGTATCCCGGATGATTACCTGCCCGTTCTGAATAACGAACGGCAGCGTTACCGTGCTGCCTGCATAGCTCATCACTGCGAACCGGTCGGCAAGGAAAACCACCTGCGACTGCATGCCTGCAGGTGTGTTCTGCACACCCAGGCCCATGCCAGCGGCATACCGCACGCCGTTTGCATCCACACCTACCTTAACGCTGAGCATCGCATTCAGATTGTTGTTGATATCGGCAGTCGCCTGAGCGTTCGTCGTTACAGCTGCGCTGACGCCGCCAATGGAAGCCGTCAGGGAGGTGATCTGCGATGCTGTGGACTGCCGGTAATCAGCAAAGGTCTGGCTGACGCTGTTGATCGAGGCGACCGCCCCATCAACACGGGAGGATATCTGCACCAGTGACTGTGCAGTGGCTTCCCGGTCATTCGCTGCCACCGTATCGATGCGGTCAATCTGGGCGCTGTTGGCGGCGTTCACCGCCGTCAGGGTCCTCCGGGCGCTGACCTGCGCCAGCGTGTTCTGAATCAGCGCGATCGCCGTATTCTGCACGCCGCCGCTGGCCTCCGACGTCTGACCCTCGAGCTCATCGAACCGGGAGGCCGTGGCGCTGTCCAGCGTCGTGACCACCTGATCCAGCTCGGTGATAGCAGCAGTGTTCTTCGCAACCTCTTCGGTAGCGGCGTCGGCAGCTGATGCTGCAGCATCGGCCTTATCAGACGCAGTTTTCGTGGCCGCCGTCAGCTGGCTAACCGCCGTCGCCCGCGCCTCCTCCTCGGTAGCAATCGCCTCGCGCACCTCAGTGATGCCCGCGGCGTTCTCCTCCGTTGACGCCTCAAGACGGGTGACATCAGTAACCCGCGCTTCCGTCTCAGTGGCGATCACCTGACGCAGTTGCTCGAACTGCGCGGAGTTCTCGCCGTTCTGGACAGACTGTCGGAACGTCACCTCCGCGATAGCCAGTGCGTTCTTGATGACCCCCTCTGCGGTTTCCCGGTTTGCGCCGACGGCTGCAGCCAGCTGGTCGGCATTTTCGGCGATCGAGGCGGCCATGTCGGCCACGGTCTGGCTGGTTTCGACTGCGTTTTCGACGAGGTCTTTAAACAGATCTGTCTCTTTAATCTGCTCCAGAATGGCGTCGGTGATATCGGAGACGTCAATGCTCGCCTGACCGCGCACAAACTCGGTATAACCCGACTCATTACCGGTCTTGTCCACCAGCTGTGCGCGGTACCAGAAGATTTGCCCGGCCCGCAGCCCCATCTGCTGATATTTACGCGCCGGGTACGGGACGTCGGCCAGCAGCATCGCATCGTCTTCGGTCCCGGTCAGGCTGTACTGAATTTCCGTTTTCAGTGTATCGCCGGTGTTCTCAGAGAAACCCCAGTTAAGCTCGATGCCGAACACCACGTTATCCGACGCGGTTAAACCTACCGGCTTAGGTGGATTGCCCACTTTACCCGTCAGTGCCACCTCATCCGAGAAGCTCCAGACGCTCGATGCATCCATGGCATTGATGGCGCGCACGCGCACCAGGTAGCGCCCGGCGTAGATGCCCGGTACCTCAAAGCCCTGAGTGGAGGTGCGTGGCATGCTGACCCAGTTGCCGGAGTCTTTTCTCCACTCTGCCTCATACGCGATCGCTCCGGCGACAGAATCCCACGCCACGCGCATCGTGGTAACGGCGATCCCCTGGCTGACCTGCGAATAGCTGTCGATTGTGACATTGTCAGGCGGTGCCTGGACGCCCGGCGGAATGACGCTGATCGGACGCTCATCAAGACGGGCACCGTGATCCACGGCAAAGTAAAGGTCCGGGTTGTACGTCGTGCCGCTGACCGCCCAGGTGCCGTCGTTATTGTCGGTGACACCCGTCACGCGAAACAGCGCGATATACAGATCGTCAGCCTCGACCGCCCAACTGCTTTCCGCTTCCGGCGTCTCGCTCCAGGGGGTGGTGACCGTGACTGTATCGCCGTTAACCGCCTGAACCGTGCGCGCCTGCGCCTGGCCTGAAGGCAGATTAACGAAAAGGCGATCGCCGGGCTTTACGTCGGCCGTGCGGTCGAGCTTAACGTTGCGCCCGCTCACCGCGCTGATGCGGCCACCGATGATCCGCCCGGCCAGCTCGTTGGCGGCCACACCAATCACCTTGCCTACCGGCGGCACATCGAGACCGGTGGCGAACGTCACCACCTCACCCGCGCCATTCGTCAGCAATATCCAGCGCCCGTGGCGGTTGGCCTCTGACTGTCGATCGCACCCGATAGCTGTCAGTTCAATCTGCCGGTAGTCGTAACGCATTGCCAGATCGTTGTCGTAAACGGGTTCGGGCGTGGATTTGTAATGGTTTTTGGGATCATCCCAGTTAACCAGCGCGGTGGTGTAGCGCGTCGTTTCGCTGGGATCTGAAAAGGTAAATTTGCCGTCCACCACATTAGCGTGGTTGTAGATGTGCCAGGTGTCGTCCGGCATATCCGCCAGGACATACATGCGGTCGTCACCCCAGTACGTCATGCCCCGGAACCGCGCCGCCAGATCGCGCAATACCGTCCAGGCCTCGGCACGGTCCTGAATGTACACGTTACAGCGGTGGCGTGGTTCCATGCCGCCCCTGCCATCCGGGATCAGCTGATCGCAGTATTGCGCGATCCGGTACAGCTCCCAGCGGTCCAGCTGTTCAGAGCCAATTCGCTGACCCAGGCCAAAGCGCTCGCTCAGAACAATATCGTAAAAAATCCAGGCGGGGTTATCGGTCCAGGCCCATTTGAAAGAGCCCGTCCATGTTCCGCTGTAAGTGCGGGTCTCCGGATCATAGGTATCCGGCACCCGGATGATCCGCCCGCGCGGGCTGCATACTACCTGCGGGATGCCGTTCGGGAACTGCCGGGCATCAAATTCAACGTACAGCAGCGCGGTGTGAGGGTAGCGAAGCTTGGCATCGATGATCTCGGTAACCGCCTGCACTTTCATCGTATCAACGATGTTAATGCTCGTGGCGTCCGGAGAGATGCGTCGCACGCGCAGCTGCCAGCCGGTGGTGGACTTCGGCAGGTTTATGCGGTGGCTTCGCTCGTAGAGAGTCGTCACCTTGTCGTCCACAACACCATTAATCACCGTATCATATGCGCCGCCATCAACAGACAGATCAATGGCGTACTCCACGCGGGTTCCGACCTTATCACCGTTATCCTTCTGCCACAGCAGAGTCGCCCAGCCGACGCGGACGCGCACCGCTGACAGCTGCGTATTCGAAATCGCGCGAATGTAAGGCACAGCATTCTTCAGCTCATAGCCAACAGTCAGCTCATTCTCTACGCCGGGGAAGCCCTGAATGTAAGGCTGATCCTGCACGCCGGACCGGAACTCCCAGACCACGCCGGGGAAGTTCTCAGAGCCGTCGGCGTTCTGCAGCGGTGTGTAAGAGGTTCCGTCGCCAAAAAAAATCGTCTGGCCGGTCAGCCCGCCGGCAAACTCCCCCTCACCCAGGGCGATCAGCATTTTGGCACGGGCGATCGACTGGGCGCTGTCCGGAGACTCAACCGGGGTATGCCCCTTTTTGCTGCCACTCTTGCGGCCTTTGATTTTAATGGTCATATTGCGCCCATAAAAAAAGCCGCTCAGAGGCGGCCAGGGTAGTGAAAGAAGTTACTGTTGATCTTCGGTGTAAATACCTGCGGAAATAATGGCCCCACCAATGTCACGCTGGCCGTACAGCAGCGGTACCGGATTTCCTGCAGCTGTGGTGTTCACCGGCCCGCCGAAGGCGTAAGAGGGTTTGTTATCCGGATCCTCACGCGAGCGCAATCCGGCCACCTGAGGAGACAGCAACTGCACCACGCCGCCTACTGCCATTGAACCAGCAGCAACATAAAGCGCAGTTTGCGTGGCAGCAGCCCAGCCTATAGGGTTCCACCAGGTAAAGGCGGCAATAGCAGCAGCAGCCACGATCTGAAATACGCCCGCGCGCTTACTGCCCCGGATGAGAGGGATAATGCGCAGCTCATGACCGCCACTGCACATCCCGAACTCCTCCTCGCCGATATTGCGGCGGTTGCGGAAGATGACAAAATCCAGCCCCAGCGCCCGCGCCTCGCGCAGCCAGGCGTCAAAGCCATCAATGGTTGCGGAGAGCGCCCGGAATACTTCCCGCGAGGAGTCGAGCACCCGGTAATGTGTTCGTCCGAAGCGCTGCGCCATCGAGCCGCTGAGTTTGATCACGGTGCAGTTTTCCATTACATCAGCTCCTGGTGACGCACGATTTTGATGGTCCGGTCGAGGTAATAGCCGCCATACGGTACCCGCTGGCTCAGCTGGCCATACACGTGGTGCAGCAGCATGTTGCCTTCAAGCAGCACACCGGCATGGTTTGCCACAGGTGACCGGACCTGCATGATCACCACGTCACCCGGGCGCGGCGGCCCGCTGAACTCCCGGAAGCCGCACTCGTGCCAGTTATCCATGTACAGGTTCTCACCCTGCTCCCACCAGTGGCGCTCCACGCTGTAGTTGGGCAGCGTGATGCCATGCTCTGTGCGGAAATAATCCATCAGCAGAGACCAGCAGTCGGCGTGGCCCAGAACGAACTGCCTGCCGGTCAGCGGGCGATCGCCACGGGGCATAATGGTGCGGATATCACCTTCAGGCCATGACGCGATAACCCAGGGCACTTCGGTGGCATCACACATCAACATGTCGAGTTCGCTGGGCTGTGTGGTTGCGCCGTCGCCGGGGTGGCTGTGAACCACGGCAACCACCGTGCCCTGGTCCTCTGCTGCAGCATACTCCTCCGGCGCGATCTCAAACTGCTCGCCGGGCTCGGTGGCGCGGTTCTCACACGGGATGTATTTTTCAACCCGGCCCTTCTGGATAACCAGGCCGCAGCACTCAGAGGGGAAAGCTGATTCAGCGTGCGCCAGGATGGCGCTGATAGTTTTACTGCGCATGGTTAACTCCTCAGAAGGGACGCCCCCGGCATCCCGCCATAATCAAGCTCCTCGTTTTCGCCGAAGCGCGGCTTACAGCCGGTCGAAAGCAGGCCGGAACACACATCCTGCGCCGGGTCATCCACCGGGTTGCCGTCTTTATCGAACCAGCCGTTTTGCCCGGCGTAAGTGCAGCCGTTGCCTGTTTTGTACCAGCCCCGCATGCACCAGGTGCACAGCGGCTGGATCTGCCGCGTAGGGATCTGCTGGCCACGCAGCTCGGCGGGGCTGGACAGCTCAAACTCCACCGTTTCGTCATCACCGCCGGATTTGCGATCCACATAGAAGACCTGCCTGCGCTCCTCCAGTGGGTCGGCATCCGGGTTGCCCTGCGAAAAGTTACGGGCATCCAGATAGTGGGCAAAGGTGTCATGAATGATGACCTTCGCCCGGGCCATACCCTGGAACCGGCGGCACAGCGCGCCGATGGTTCCCTTGACGTTTGCCACGGTCAACTTTGGCCTGGCGCTCTGGCCGTCGCTGCTGAAGGCAAGCCCCTCAAGCTGGAACGGCCAGGCGCTGTACTCCAGACCCTGCCACCAGAGCGATTTCGGATCGAGGCGATTTTCATCGCCGCCTGCCGCCGCCAGCTCCGCCTCTGTATGAGGAATGTTCTCGTTGTGAAAGCGCAGGATGCCCGCGCCGAACGCCGAGCCGTCCACCTCCAGCAGCCTTACTTTCTCGCCGGGTTCCAGCTTCTGTACGTCAGATGAAATGCTCATGGGTGAAATGCCTGTGTGAAGGTGGTGCTAAGGGTGTAGAGGCCCGCACCATGGGTGACAATGTTGATGGACTCGGAACGGTAAAGCCCCATGGACTCAAGCGGAGGTTTCCACTGGAAAGACTTCCAGCCCGCGTGCCGCTCAAGAAAGGCTTTTATCTCCAGGATATAAGCCTCCTTTCCGGTAAAGCTCACGCTCCACTGCGGTGTCCTGGGGTTGATGCCATCGCCGGACACCTGGGCATATCCGTCGCCGAACTGCGCCTTGCGGGTCCGGAAACTGGTGTCGACTTGCGCGCCGACACGCGGGCACCAGGTAAAGGTTTCTGTGGCCAAGGTTAAACTCCGTTGATTGCGCGCCAGAGAGGTGTGCCGGGGCGGGTAGCTTCATCGTTGACCGTACGCACGATCGCATCTGTAAGCTGGCGGCCAGCGGCGCTGGCAATGCCCTGACTGGCTGGCTGCTGCGCCTGGGAATTGAAGTTGATGTCGCCGATGCTGACGGACAGGCCGCCGCCCTGCCCCTGGCCTGAATCCAGCGCCCGGACACCCAGAGAACCGTCGGCGGCTCGCGTCAGCGGCATGATCGCCTCCGGCCCGGCCTCGCCCATCAGGCCAGCGCCCTTAGCGAACGCGAACATGGTCGGGCTGTTGACAATACTGTTACTGAATTTGCTCAGATCTGCGGATTCGTACACTCCGCCTTTCGCGTTCAGCTTTACTCCCGCTGCTGCACTGGCGTATGAACCAGAAGGCGTGCTGCCGCCCGCTGCCGCTCCAAAGCTGAATAGCGAGCCGATGCTACTGACAGCATTTGCGACTGCCATATTGACCAGCACGGTCTGGATTGACTTCAGCACGCTGACGCTCCAGTCCTTCCAGGACGCCTCGTTATCGTTGAGCATATCGACAATATTGCTGGTAGCGCTGGACATCGCGCTCTGCATTGCGCTGGCAGCCTGAGAGGAGTAGTTCGTGGCGTCATCAACCCAGTTAGCCAGGCCGTCGCGCGCGCCGGTAACCCAGTCGGCGTCGAGCTGGTCTATCTGCTGGTAGTAGGATTCGTAATTACTGAGGCGCTCGGCCTGAGCCTTTTCGAGCTCACCCGTATAGCGGTCGTACTCACCCTGGTTCTTGATTTCACCCGTCAGGTAACGCAGCTGCAGATCAGCCCTTTTCTCGTTAAATTCCCGCTCGACGTCCAGCCGTTCACGCATACGATCCCGGGTCTTGTCGCCCAGGCCAGCACCAGCGATATCGGCATTGAGTGTGGCTGCGCTGTTGGCGTTCTCACGCTGCAGGTTAGCTACGAACTCCGCCACTTTGAGGTTATCTTCGTTCGCCTTTTTAACTGCATTAAGACGATCCACCTCTGTGGCCAGTTGCTCGAGGCGCTGGCGCTGCGTCGCGTTAATCCCCTCCAGCTTCCCGTCTGCGATATCAAATTGCAGCTTTTGTTGCTCTGTGACCTCAGCCGTTTTTTTGCCGGTGGTGTCAATAAGGGCTATCTGGCGAAGGTAGCTTTGCTCTGTAGTCTTGAAAGCGCCCTCAAGCTTTTTAGCTCCGGCGTCAACCGTTGTCTTGCCGTTTACCTCATTAACTCCAAGCGAAAATGAACCCTTTGGCGCTGTGGTTGCTTGAGTCGTGGGCGGGAGATTCACAGAATTTTTTTGTTTCGACAGATTTTCACGCTGCTCTATTAAGCCCTTTAGCTCTTCGCTCAAGGTTTTTACACTGTCATCCCCACCTGTTAGCCAGCCAAAGAAAGACTCGCCTTGCGAATAGAATCCGTTGCGCCCCGAAAGGTTTCTCTGAAGATATTCAATACGCTCATTTATCTGGTCGATATTTGACATATCGACGTTGCCGCCTAATGCGGCCATTCTATTTCCCGACGCTACAGCAAGCTTTCCAGCCTCAGATGCTGCCTTTGCCATCCATCCCGCTAGCCCAGCTATCTGGCTCACAAGAGAAGCCAGGCCTTGCAAAACTGAAGGATCTGTTAAGATATTCTTTACATCGCTGAGAGACTTATTTAATTGAGTTAGGTCTACTTTTGCGAGTCCACTTGAAATTTCAATTTTCAGCCCTTTAACTTGAGCATCTATATCTTGAAAAAGCTCGTTAACTTTCAGCAAGTCATTAATAGATTTTGCGTCAGGAGCAACGCCATAATCTTTAGCTTGTTGAATGAATGACCTTAATTTTTCATTATTATTATCAAAAAGCGGGAGTAGTTTTGATAAGTCATTACCAAGACTTTCAAGAATAGTTATCTTCCCGGCGTTAGTTGAGACTTTACTTAAAGCCTCACCAATAGCCAAAAGCTGTTTGTCTGGGGTGGTTTTGGATAACTTATCTGCTGACAAACCCAACGCATTTAGTGCATCAACAGC
The DNA here is from genome assembly GCF_031987975.1 of Pseudescherichia sp. Lineage (GTDB taxonomy): Bacteria > Pseudomonadota > Gammaproteobacteria > Enterobacterales > Enterobacteriaceae > Pseudescherichia. The sequence goes on from NZ_DALZYX010000001.1 coordinate 526,303, forward strand.
CTCGCCTGATTTATTAAGTACAGCATCACCAATTTTATCGCCAATATCTTTGAAAATATCAGCCATCTGGTCGCCAGATACCCCGGCTTTTTCTGCAGCAAACTGCCACGCAAGAAGCTCTTGGGTCGATACACGCAGAGATTTTGCCCAGCGATCAGTTTCAGTAATTTGATCAGAAGTGGATTTTAGCAAAACAATGCCAGCAGCGCTTGCCGCTACCGCCGCACCTGCCGCAGCGACACCTGCTGACGAAATTGCAGAACCGACAGCTTTAGCGTCTCCCTCTATTTGCTTGCGCCATTTCCCTGATGAGCGCTCGGCCTTTTCCATTCCCGCAACAAAGCCGCCCACCTTAGCTATTAGATCTATCGTGAGGGTGCCAAGAGATTTACTAGCCATTTTTTCTCCAAAAAAAACCCCGCAAAGCGGGGCTCATTTAGCTATTTTGTTTTAGCCTATCCTCTAATTGTCTCCTAAAATCCTTTTGCAACTCAACAGGCAAAGAACTTAACCATTTGTCAATAAGAGGTCTATTCATCAGCATGATATCTGAAACACTACTCTTGCTATATTTCCCTAAAAGCATGAGTGTTACCCTATCAATGGCTAAAATATCAAGGCGATCACCACTATCATCATGGATAACAAAATATTCTGCATCGATACGATCTAGCTCTGTGAAATCTACTACAGGCACAGGCCTCTTCCTTTTCAATGCTGAGACTATCAGGCCACCTAAGAATAAAAAACCTGCGATTATTACAAGATTCTGCCTCAGAGAAAGCAGCCCGAAGTTAACAACATTTGTGCCATCTCCAACAGGTACAGTCACATCCATTAACAGGGCATATAAACCAAGTAACACGCCAATTAACGAAAGAAGCCAGCCAAAATTTTTCATTGCGAGATCTCCATCTATGAAGATCTAAATGTATCACAAATATTAACCCGCTTAGCTCCAAGCCTTCATGGCATTTTCCAGAGAGAGGGGCGCTTCGGGTATATGTGGAGCAAAATCACTGAGACGGAATGCCGGGGCATCCTTGCCTTTGTTGACGTTAGCCAGCACGGAAGAGATCAGCGCAGCGCCCCACTCCGTCCGCATCATCGGGTTCAGGCTTCCGTATCGTTCCCGGTATTTCGCCCAGAGCTGAGACTCTTTGAAGCTGATCGCTTCCCGCGCTTCGGCGATGGTTCTTCCGCCGATGCCGTTGAGGACGAGTTCGCACCAGAACTCATCTTCGGCGCTGAGCTGGTACTCTTTCCCAGATCGTTAACCTCCTGGATAGCGAGTAGCAGAGCGATAGTAAGCGGGCCATCCAGCGCGCCACGCTCCGGATCCGCTTCGCCGGTAATATCCGCCGGGCTAAATACCGGATGCCCGGCTTCGTCGCAGATAGAGGCAGCGATACGCCCGGCCACGCCATCCACCCGTCCATTAGCGGCCATAACGTCGGTCATTGCCGAGTGGTACCCCATCGGTCGCACATAGGTTGTCGCCTTGTGCTCTTTGCCGTCTTTGTCTTTCCAGGAAATTTCTTTCTCAACCGGGCGCCCGGTAAAGGCCCCCGACTGCTTCAGTGCATCAAGTGTCAGCTTCATGCTTTAGGCGCTCGCTTTTGGTACCCAGACGGCAGAGCCGGAACGCTGGATAGAGGCGGAAGTGGAAACAACCGTGTTGGCTGCAAAATCAAACGGGAAATCTGACACATAGCCCTTAAACACGAACCAGGTGCGGCTGTCGGGCAGTGCCAGTCCGTCTACCGCCCCGCTCGTGCTACCGGCGGCGGCCGTCGGTGTGGCCTCACCGTCAGACCAGCCGATTGCGAAGGTCAGATCCTGATCGGCCTCCTCATCAGAAATCGACAGGTTATAGAGCATGATATGGCTGGCATTTTTAGGGTCAGCGTTCAACGTGAGCGATGCCGCGCCGGGTGTACGCAGACCGCGCTTATAGGTGCGATCGTTGCGCTCTGAAAGACAGGTGTCTTCAATCTGGTCGGCCGGGTTGCTGCCTGGCGAGAAGGCCGTAATACATTCCACTTCACTCACTGCGCCATTGGCGAGCACAAAGAGCTGCGTGCCTTGAGTTAATACAGACATTGGTTATCTCCGGTCATAAAAAAACCGGCTCAGGGCCGGTGAGATGGTTATCGCTTTACTATCCAGTCCACGTCGAACGAATAGCGGTAGCGTCTGGTTTGAGGGTCTTTTTCCTGCCCGCCCCAGCGCGTGATATATGCATGTGGCTCTATAGCGTCTCGTAGCGCGGCGGCAACAGCGATCACTTCGTCCACGGTGTCCGCATACGCATCAACCTGCAGCGTGAAAGAATCTACGTCAGGGCGCTGGGCCAGGTAGTTCTCCGGAGAGCCGGTGACGTTCTGCCACACCACGTAGGGATAGACCACGTTGTCGTCCTGCTGGCCGAACGGATAGAGGCGCAGCGTTTCGCCGCCCAGCAGTGCCACCACCGACGGGCTGGCAGCGCAGACAGTAAATATTGGGGCGATCATGGAGGTATCCCCTTTTTCGCCGCGCGCTTGATGGCGCGGTCGATAGCCTTTTCGTATTCAGTGGCGAACACGGTCACCACCTCGCCGGTGCTGCTCTCCGCCGCCGGGCGCATAAACGGCTGCGCCCGCACGTTCTCGGTACCGAACTCAATCAGTCGCCAGTGTGGTGTCGGCGCATTCTCACCGAGATCAGGATTTTTTTTCAGGACTGCGCCGTGAAGAACGCCGATCCGAAAACCCAGATTGCCGGTGGTTTTGAAGAGGCGGCCATTCCAGCGCATAGCCACGTTCGCAGCTATGCTTCGTCCGGTGTGCGGATCATCGATACGGCTGGCGTTTGACTTTGCTTTTTCGACAATCACGTTACCGGCGCGCCGAAGTGCTGCCCGTCCGCCACGACGACGCAGATCGTCACTGACGGAAGATAATTTCCCCAGCAACGCTTCGACACCGATGATGCTGAAATCAATACCGTCAGCCATCGTTAACCCCCCGGGAGCATGGCAGTGTCAGATATTCCCGCCCGCTTTTGTCGTCTTCCAGCACGCCCTGAATATCGTAAACGCGGCCACGATAAAGAATGCGGTGCTTATCCGTGACATCATCTCGCCAGCGGATAGTGATCCGCGTGGTTACCTCACTCTGCCCCGCCTGCGCGGCCACAAAATCGCGCGCAGACAAGTCGGTAACGTTAGCCCACAGTTCGGCCTGGTCAGCCCACCCATTAACCACCGCGCCGGTAACCGGGCTCTGCGTTTTAACAGGCCTCTGCAGCGTGATTCGTTTATTGAGCTTCCCCGCCTGCATGATCACCCCCTGGGCTTGCCGCTGAGGTAAGTATGCTGTGGAAGTTCAGCGTCACTCTCTTCCACTACCGTTGACTGATAGATCACCGCCGTCAGGGCCTCGTTTGACTCCGCCAGTCGGTTCATTGCTGCTGTCTGGGCCGCCATTGCTGCCAGCAGCTGTTTTACCTGTTGATCGTTCATAGGCGATCCTCATCCACTTTTTAAGCCATTCACGCCGGGCGGCGCATCCGGAGCAGGCCATCAGTGCCACCGACGGTGCTGTATCAGCAACGCCTCAACGCCCAGCGGCGTTTCCGCCAGATTCTGCGACGCGGCTTCGCGGTTCGCATACCAGTGACCGATGAGAAGCAACATCGCCGCCCAAATGCCGGAAGTAAAAAGAACCTCTCGGGGAAGCTCTTTATCTTCCACTGGAGGCGTCAGTACCTCCACCAGCGCACCGTCGCAGAAATGCTCAACATAATCGACGGCAGCTGAGGCGTATGCGGCTATAAGCGTATCTTCGGCGTCGCTGTCAACCCTGAGATGCGCCTTTATCTGCGCCATCTGCTCCGCGCTTATTTCCACCTTTACCCCCGGTTTTCGGTTTTTCGGGATCTGGCGTCTCTGCCTTTTCAGGCTCAACTTCTTCGGCCAGAAGCATTTTCACCAGCGCTTCGCCAATTTCCTTTTTCACTGTTCGTGTTTCGCCCTGCGAAACGTTGCCGAGGTGATAATGCGAGAACATACGGAGAGCTTTAATTTTCATGCGGTAAACGCGGCCATTGCTGACCGCGCCCTCGTGTTATGCGCCAGAAGAAATGGTCATGCTGCCGGTTACGATCGCCGCCGGACGATAGTGAGCCAGTGCCAGGCGTTCTTCGCACAGGATGGTCAGCATGTTTTTAACAAAGTTATCGCGATCCTGGTTGCTGATCTCGATGGTGGCATCCATACGATCCCATACCTGCGAGGCCAGACCGAACGCACCGACGGTAAACGAGCCAGCCGCCTGGGCCGTAGTGGAAACCACCGGCAGCCCCCACAGCACTTTCGAGGCGAACGCCTGCGGGCCACCAAGGATATAGTTGCCGTTGGCATCCTTCAGCAGCGCAATGCGGTGCCAGTCGCGCGGGTTCAGAATGATACCGTCAGCTTCGAACTCGCTCAGCGACACCTGGTAGATAGCGTGGGCGAGAATATCTGCGCCGTTGTCACCATCCGCGTTCAGTTCCGTCTCATAGTCGGTGCCCACGGCATTCAGGCCCAGCAGGTTATCGCCGGTACCATCGCCGTTCAGCATCTGGTTTTCTTCCACCAGTGCCAGGCCGTACATCATGCGGGAGTTGATGTAGGACTGAAGCGCCGGCGCATCATCCATGATCTGGCGGGACGCCTGCATCCAGTGCGCGATGGTTTTCACGTTCGCCGTTTCTTTGGTGAAGGTGATGTTACTTTCCGGCTTCAGCGCACCTTCAGCCACCGGGGCCGCGGCGTTGGTGAAGATGTTTTCACGAACGTATTCCAGGGCGTTACTGGTGATTCGCCCCTGCGCCAGCAGGTCGCGGACAGTCAGGCGGCGCAGGCCCGGCGTCAGAATGCCCGGCACCTGCTGCGGCTGCACCAGCGCACCGGCAGAGGCAGCACCCGAACCGAGTGCCTTATCAAAGCTGGTTACTTTCGCTTTGGCACGGTCACCGTTCCAGTTTTTGATGAGATCTTCTGACACACGTTCAGAGAAAGACTTCTTCGCGGTCTGGTCAGGCGCATTACCTGCGAGTTTTTGCTCAAGATCGAAGAAACGCTGGCCGAGCGATTTCACTTCGTTCTGGGCTTTGGTCAGGTTTTCCTGAAGCTCTTTATTGATCTGCCCGTTCTCCTGAATGGACTTACGCTGCTCCTCGATGAGTTCCTTCACTTCTTTCTGTGAATTCTCGATCGCTTTTTCCAGTACAGATAATTCAGACATGTGGTGCTCCGTTAATTGTTCCGCAGGTTAGCGGCAAATGAGGTAATGCGCTGTGCCAGCGCGTCAATGTCGCCGCTACCGGACTCACTCCGGCCTGCGGACTTCACGCGGGCGATAAACGCCTGCGCTTCAGCACGCGTCAGGCCGACTGAATCCCTCAGCCAGGCCTCCGCGTCACGAATGGATTTGATGCCGTCGATACTTTTCATGGCGGTAACGCCCGCCAGTTCGTTGGCCGGGAAAGTGCAGACGCTGATTTCCCGCAGATAAGAGATGTTTTTGAAAATGAGGCCAGTGGTACCGACGCTGTAATCATCTGGCCCGACAGAGAACCCCACCGACATGCCTTCGACAGTGCCGTGCTGCATCGCAGCTTTAAGATCTTCAGAGATGCTCAGGCCGGGTGTGAGCTGCCCGCGTACAAACAGCCCCTTCTCGTCTTCATGCATGGCATCCCACTTGCCGACGGGGATAGCGCGCGTCTGATGGTTAAAGAACATCGCCACCTTTCGGCTCTGGTTAGCGACCACGCCAGCGAACGCACCTGGCAAAATGATGTCTCCATCCGAGTCGGTGTTATTGAATACCGAGGCGTACCCCTCAAACGTTCCCTTACTGCCGTCGCCGGTAAACTTAATTTCGGTCTGGTCGAACGCCAGCGTTTTGTGAATATCAGGCATCATGGCCCCCATAAAAATTAAGCCCCGTCAGTGCGGGGCTATTTGTTTGTTCCGAGATCGGTAATGGGTACGTTCTGCGACTGGCGCGTCGCCACATCACCGCCAGGCAATGGCGGAAGGTTATCCAGTCGCCGCACCTCGTTAACGGTCCGGATCCCGGTGTTGACCATCGTTTGCATGAAGGTGGCGCGGCTCGCTGAATCCCCACGAAGCAGGCCGTCGAGGTTGTGCTCGGCGTGCAGCCTGCCCTGATCGGACTCTTTCACCAGCCAGCGCTCGATGCTGTATTCCCAGCGATCGAGATAGGGTTTCAGTGTGTACTGGAGAAAGCCGAGGTTCTGCTGCTCAATACCGCTGCCCCATGATGTTGTTTTTTCAACATCACCCACCAGGTGCGGAGGAACACCGTAAAATCGCGCCAGTTCTGCCACCTGAAACTTGCGGGCCTCAAGCATCTGCGCGTCCTGCGGCGAGATGCCAATAGGCTGCGTGGTGAATCCGCTCTCAAGGATCCAGAGGCGTTTTCTCACCGGGCCGCCGGCAATCTCCTTAAAGTTTTCCTCCAGCTGCCCGCGCTGCTCTTTAGTCAGTACCTTGCCGTCAGTCATCAGGATTTGCGGCGACTTCGCGCCGTTGGCGAAGAACTCCCGCTGGTTATCTTCCATAGCGATCGCCACGCCAGCAGATTTGGCGCTGAACGCCAGCGGCGACAAGCCGACCAGCCCGTTAAAGCCGAAGCCCTTCAGGTGGAATATCTCTTTAGGCTTAAAGTCCACATACTCACTGTCGCGCCGGTACCGGTAGATGACATTCCTTCCATCAATCCGGACATCCATGTTTGCGCTCATCAACGGCAGCATGCTGATGACATCGCCGACGCTGTTTCGCTCTACATGCGCGTAGGCGTTGCCGTAGGCGCAGAGCTGCATTGTCATCGCCTCGCGAAACTCCAGCGCAGTCATGAAGTTGTTGGGCCGGAAGCGGAGCAGCTTCGCCAGTGGGTTTTTGTTATCGACCTTCTTACGCTGATCGTCGATGGTTTCAAAAACGTCCAGCGGCAACGATGCTGTTACGGTGGAGATGAGCCTGATACAAGCCCATACGGTGCTGATCGACATGTTGCGCTCATCGCTCACCACCGATTCCCCGACAGTGCCGTGAGCCGATGTGCCCGCCATCTGCGAGCCGTTGTCCGGTGTGACCAGGCGGCCACCGGTAAGAATAGAGGCCATGCGCGCCCAGAATGGCGAACGTGTCCGCAGGTCAATGCTGTAGTCGGTTTCTGCCATGCTAGATGCTCAAAAAGTTGTAGATGAAATCGTTAACGTCGCCCTGATCCTCCACCTCATCACTGGTCTGCGCGCCGACAGACATCGCCAGCGCTACCATGCCGTCGATGCGCCCGCTGGCTTTGCCTTTCACAAATTTGCGGTTGCCGGCGGGGTCGGTGATGACGGTGGCGTTTTTGGCGCACATTTCGAGAATGGGGTGATTGCCGTGCTTCAGCTGCCCGCCGAGGAGTCTGGCCTCAAGTTCCCGGAGCGCCGGTGACATCGAGACAAAGCCCTGGCCGAACTCCACAAACCGCTCGAGCTCCGCCTCGGTAAACCCGGCATCTATCAGATGTGGGCGAAGGAAGCGCATGTTGTAGCGGTCGAACGCCAGCGCCCGGACGTTACAGGTGTCGAAAACGCGCCGCAGCTCGCGGGCGATGAAGGCGTATTCGATGGCCTTGCCCGGGGTTGTGTTAAGAAAGCCCTGCTTCGCCCAGATGTCGTAGGGAACGCGATCGTTGCGCGCCTTGTCGGCCAGCCCCTCTTCGGGCAGCCAGAACGTGCAGTGCACATCGCCCTGCGTTGTATTCAGCACCAGGGCGGTCAGATCCGACACGCTGGAAAGGTCGAGGCCACCCCACACAGTTTTACCCGTGAGATCGTCAGGCTCTTCCTTGTTCATGTGCCAGACGGTCTGGCTGACAAACGGGCTTTTAGCTTCAACCCTGCGGTTAAGCACCAGGTTCTCGAACTCAGCCTGGCGCGAAGGCAGGCGCTTGGCGCTGGCGGCCATGTCCAGCACTTCTTTCTGGTTCATGAACACGTCAAATGCCGGGTTCGCCAGCCTGATGGCCTCAACCGAAAACGGGTCGATATCTTCCGGCGCAGTCTGGAGACGGACCACCGTTCTCGGGTCAGCACCGGTCAGGCCGTCATCAATCAGCAGGCTCAGCAGGTCACTCGCGTCAGGGGCCTGGGTGCTGATGATCACCGAAATGGGGTTATCCTGAGCGGCGGTGGCAGTCTCCAGCGCCTCATAAAGTGCATCTCGCGGCCCGCGTACCTGCCCCAGTTCGTCGTGGGCAACGAATCGCGGCGAGAAACCGTATGCCGTTGTGGCTTCGGCGCTCAGCGCGCGGTAGTACGAACCCAGCTCCGGGCAGTGAATCTCTTTCGCTGAATCCTTAATTGCGACGTATTGCATCAGCACCGGGTTCATCCGGCACATCTTTGAGGCAAGGTTAAACAGAATGGCGGCCTGATCGCGGGATCGCGCAGCGGAATACAGCTGCGAGTTCGGCGCGGCCTCCGGCCCTACCAGGTAGAGCAGCATCAGCATGGCGGTTTCAACGGTTTTGGCGTTCTTCCGCCCGCGGCTGATGATCGCCCGGCGTGTGCCGTGCGGGTTGTCGAAGATGGCCCTGAAGTCGTCCTTCATGAACTCAGCCATTTTCAGGGGCTGACCGACGAACTTACCTTCAGGGATGACGATATTTCTTTCGCACCAGAGGATATTCCTCTCAGCTCTTGTCAGAGTTTTTTTAGCCATCAAAGAGCCTTAATCAATTTCCCAGGGCTTTTTCTCCCGAGCCAGATTGTTGTTAGCACGGCCAACCGTTTTGGGATCGGCAGTGGCCTGCCGGGTGATCCGCAGACGTGTCGCAAGAGAGGATGCCGATCGCACTTCGCGCTCGCGCATCGTAAGCAGCCTGTCGTAGCGCTTCAGCCCATCGTCACGGGCCAGCCACTCCAGCTCGAACTCCTCGATCTGCGTGGTGAGCAGCCGGGCCTGCACCACATGGCGGCAGTACATCTCCAGCATATCGCGGTGCGTTTCGGTGAAAGAGCTGGCCGGGTTGTCATTGACCAGCCGGACCCAGACGTTGATCTCCGGATCGCTCAGGTGAATGGACGGCTGTAGCCTGCTTTCAGCCAGTGCTGGCAGCGAGACAGCAGACGTCGCAGCCAGAGACTTTCTGCCTCGCTGTGCCATCGCGTTTTTCCTTTTTTTCTGGACGTTTTTAAAAATAAAACTGGGAGCGCGGTCTTTACCGGCCAGGTGTCAGAGTTTTACCCTCCCCCCTGCCTCGCTCCTATCAAACGAGAATGATTATCATTTTTCGATAATCTGCAGGTTTTCGCGGGCCAGGCTGGCGGGTTCCAGCCGTTTGCCAACACCGAGAGGGATGGTCAGAGTGATCACTGGCAGCGTCTTGCCCGCCTCATGATGGAGGCTCATAGCGGTGACTGACTTGAAGCAGATGCCATCAATGCTCAGTTCAACTAAATCACCTTCCCGGTATTCAATCTTCAGATCTTGCATCACATGCTCCTGTTACCAGATCACTCGGCCCTCTTCATCAAACTCGGTCACCGTCCCGCCGTTCTCCATGCGCTGCTTGACGGAGTCGTGGCAGCGTTTGCATAAACTTTGTAAATTTTCCGGATCGTGAAAGAGGGTCTCATCGCCTTTATGCGGCTTAACATGGTCCACCACAGCTGCTGACACCACCTGATTACGCTTCAGGTGAAACTCGCACAAGGGCTGCTTCTGCAGCTGGTGATAACGCAGGCGGTACCATCGCTTGGTGTTGTAGAGATTGTGCCAGGGAGAATTGGAGGCCATACAAAATCAGCTTCGTTCAATGATCGGCATCAGTAATGCCAGGTGGCGAGCCAGGGCTAAAGTCTGCCCAGTCTCTGCTGCGGCTCTCGTTAGTTCTGTCGCCTTTTTGCTCGCCTCGATTCGGCTACATCCTACGTAGTCTTCACGGGTCGGGACTTCTTTGATCCGTCGATACAGCAGGCCGCCGGGCTTCAGTGCGTTGCGCATGGCCTCGGTCACAGCCTGATTAATATTCAGCTGCATGGTGACCTGCGCAGAAGCCTGAGCGTCCTGCGATGTCAGCAGCGCCTTAAACAGATCGCTCTCACGTACAGCATCAATAACAGCTTCGCGCATATCGTCAGAGAGGCGGGTCTTTACATTATGTTCATTGATAAGCGTTGGGCCAGTAACGGCGAACCGATCCGCTTTAAATTCAACCTGCTTCTTACCATCTTCAACAGCAGCACCCATACCAGCAGCGTAACGGTGGCCGTTCTCGTCGGTGTTTACCTTCGTTGACCAGTTGGCTGTCGCGTCCACCAGCCTTTGTTCTTCTAGCGGGTTGATACGTCCAATACGTGCACTAACTGAGCCATCCTCACGATAAGCCGTGAACTCACCGGCTGAGATATTCACCCATCCGCCTGTCTTAGTGCGCTTGTCCTTCACGCTCAGCAGGCCAGGAAAATATTCAGGGTAACCGGTAACTTTAATGCGGCGGCCTTTGAGGTTGTACTCAGCAGAGCCAGCAGGGCTTTTGATGATCATGCCGTTGTCGGTCAGAACGACACGCATGCCAAGCATCGCCTGCTGCGGCGATAAGTATTTCATTCGGGTTTCCTTTTAGATGTGAGCCTGTCGCACAGGACAGCCGCCCGAGAGAAGCGGATCCCCAGGCTCACGGCTGAAAGACTCTCTTTGGTGCGCGTGCGAGGCGCATAAAAAAAGCCATCAGCGGATGCCAGTGGCTTGCTAATTAAGCATTGAAGAAAGGTTTTCTCACCCAAATGTTTAAGCGCCTTTCGGAAGTGCGAAACCTCGTACAGACCGTTTCACCTTACGAAAAGCATAACTGAACAATAAGTGAGCAAATAAAAGTCAGGAGGGATACAATGATTACCCACACATTTATAGAGTAAATTTATGACTATTTTCGATGACCTAAAAATGTACATGGATAAGCCAGTTAAAGTTAACTGTCCACACTGCTCTTACGCAATGGAACAAAAAAGTAGCAAAATCCGTAAGAACATTACCTGTATATGCCCGAAATGTGGGCACTTCTTTCTCCCCGAGGAACGGTAAGTCCCCTGAAAACCTTCTTGTGAGATTTTACCCCCCTCATTTAGCTATAAGTTGTTGGTAGCTTGTACCTTCCTGTCCAAAAGTTTGGAGTAGCATACCGTGTCGTACACCAGCGGACTTAGAAAGCTCAAAGAGCGCCCCGTACATGTCACCTGTCCCAGGTGCTCTCAGATCGCAGACCAGAAAGCAGGAAAAATGCGTAAAGATTTATCTCTTGAATGCCCGTATTGCGGTCTGGATTTCTTACCATCTGAATGTAAATGCATTGGAGGATAAGCCGCTCTTCCTTCAAACAAACTTTTAGTAACCAGAACACTTTGAGATAGAAGGCAATCATGAAAAATACTACAGACGTAATGCTCACATGTGGCATTATTGAGAGCCGTTTTCAGGGAGAATCTTCACATCCGATTTGCATTCATCGGGTCGCTTTTAATAACGGTAAATTCGCATTAATTCGCAGTGTGAGTAATATTTGCTTTGCAAATGGCTCAGTTCTTAAGCGCAGCAGTCAGGGCTGGTTTTCGGAGAGCAAACCAGAAAAGTTGCTGCCTTTTGAGTACATCAGTGAACAAGAGTCGATAAGAAGATTCAGAGAAGGTTAATTATATATATGTTTCTAATGTCATTTGTTACCTTCTCAAAGAAACGTTATTTAAATTTACTCTCGATACAGGCATATATTCAGCAATAAAAAACCGCCCGCAGGCGGTCAGTCTTCTTTCATAATAGCAGGCCTGATATTGCAGCTCCGCAGCTGGTAATCGCTATGCTCGGCCCTGAGCTCAATATCGATTTCATCAAAGAACCGGTCATAGAGCTGGTGGGCTGGCTCGTTCTGCAGCGCCTGAATGAAGTGAGTGCCATGCCCGAGAGATATAGTCTTTGTTGAGAACCGGAACTCTACCTGCCAGACGACCACCTTGTTAGGATCTACAGGCTGTTTCATATCCCCTCCGCTCCAATATTTGCAGTCAGGATAGGCCACTAAAGGGACAATGAATACGATACCGACGTCAGTTTTTGAGCCCTGACACACTTTACTTGTACGGCTTAAAAGGCTTTCCAGCTAACTCTCACAGCAAAAATCCCTAAAATCAGCACACTTAGTATCGTAACGATTGTGCACTTGCACTCCCTCAGAAGCATTATGGGTTTCCTGTTTCTGAGGGCTTTTTTTATTTTACTGCATTATACCAGGCCTGCCAGCGGTACTTATCCAGTCGCAGCTGGCGGAGGCATTCCGCCGTCTCAGTATCCGCCTGCAGGTCTGCGTCGCTGTCTGCGCCAGCATCACTTGCCCTGCATGGGGGCTGCATCAAATCCGCTGATGGAGTTGGCAGCGTTGATAGCGCGTTGCCGCAGCCGGACAGACTCATCATCAAAAACACAAACGGTACGATTCGGGTCCTGGACATATTTCACCACGTCGCGGGTTATGGTTCGGTAGATGATTCGGCCTTCGTCGCTGGCCTGCGCGGCCTTCTGCTCAACAGGCTGAATGGCCTTCTCAGCTTTGGCGCGCTTACCGGCGGCCAGGGCGTTGATGTGGTCAGCGTGGGCGTACCAGCCATTCCGGCACCGTAGCTCGCCATAGCCAATACCAAGCAGCATGACCACGAGAGCGATCATCAGGATCGTTCGAATGCTAAAGGTCATTCTTCCCCTCCGCCAGGCACAAGCTGCGCTCCATTTCGCGCCGGTTCTGGAGGCCTTTCCACTTCATGCCACCAGCGTAAACCCAGCGGCGCATCTCTTCGCACGCTCCGGCATGGTCGCCTTTGTTCAGCTTGCGCAGCAGCGTTGATTTCGAGAACGCGTCAGAGCCAACGTTAAAGACGAAGCTGTAGAGCGCGGCGCGCTGATACTCGTTCAGCGGCGCTTTGACCAGACTATCAACCGTCTTCTTGGCTGGCTGTAAGTCTTTCCATAGCAGGTTGTCACACTCGCGATCGGTGTAGGTCTTCCCTTTCACGATATCCCGGCCTGTATGGCCATCGCAGACGGTCCATACTCCGGCTACGTCTTTATAGGCTTCGTACTTCCGCCCCTCTACGCCGTCTTTGCCGCCGAGGAATACTGTGGCGATCGCCAGCGCACCAGCACCAGCTACACCGATGAGTTTTTTGCGCAGGCTGCTGGTCATTGGCATTTAATCATCTCCGACTTTGACTGCGGGGCCGTACTTCTCCAGCGCTTTGACCTGGGCGTTCGTCACCTTGCGCTTGAAGTACCAGTTAACCAGCCCGGTGATGATGATCCCGGCAATACCCGCCAGCACACCGATCGCGCTCCACTCATCAGGGCTGAACTTTGTCAGGATCCCGTTAACGATTGTGCCGCCAGAAGTGCCCAGGGCGACGCCGGTTACAAGTTTGCTCATATGGGTCATTCTCTCACCTCCGATAGGGTCGGGGTGCTGTGTTGTAGTTGAAGTCATGGCCACCAGCTGGCGGCTAAAATGCACTCTGTAAAAGACGCCCGTCGGACGCCTTTAGAAGAGTGTTATTTCGTTTTCTTTAGCAGCGGCCAGAGCAGAGCTACAACGCCAGCCACCAGCACGCCGTCGGCCAGGATCGACATCAACTTGCTGGTAAAGTCGATGGCGATCACCAGAAACAGCAATACACCAGCAGCAGCCCAGCGAAGCCGGGCCATTACAGGTGGTTTTCCAGACGCAGGCCGAGGGCGCTGGCGATCTCTTCCAGTACCTTGCGCTCTTCCGGCTCTACTTCGCCGTCAGCTTCCGCAATGGCTACTGCCACGTCGAGAACGTCTTCCGCCTCGCGCGTGTCGTGCTTAACGTCTTCAATCTCACGCAGCGCCGCGCGGCGGCCAATCTTGAAGTTAGTGTCCAGCTGACCGACAATCGTCGCGCTGATGGCGTTGATTTCAGAGGTGAACGCCGCCAGCGATGGCTGGTTACGCAGCACCTGTTCGATCTTCGCTTTCTCTGACGCTTCGCATTCGCCGTCGGCGTATGCCACCAGGTAAGCAGCGTTTACCACCGCCTGAGCCAGATCACGCTTTTCGAACTTCTTGATGTCGCTTACTGCCTTACGTGCTTTTTTACCGAAACCGAACATAGTGACTTTCCTTTTAGGGGGTGAGCCAGCGCTCAGGATGGTCAGCCCACAGAGACGGTCACACCGACCATCACTCTGGCTCACCTCTGAAAGGCTCTGTGGTTGAAGCGCCGAGCGTGGCGCGGGAAATAAAAAAGGCCCGCCGAAGCGAGCCTATGGGATAGTGAATTACTTTTACGCGGCGTGTAGTTCGAGGGATTTACCCAGCGCCGCGAGCGCTTTCTGTATGGTGTCTATTTTGGTCGAGTGATGCAGATCGAGGATGCGGGTCACCTCCTGCGGGCGCGTGTCGATCATGCGAGCCAGTTCGGCGTTACTCACACCGCTCTGAACTACCGCATTGAGCAGCAGCACTTTGGCCGCCACGCTGGCGGGCACCTCCACGAACGCTTCACCCTGGCCGGATGGCGGCGGGATCTCGCGCCGGTCTTCAAAGTAAAAGTCCAGCGCTGTTACCAGAGCGTCCTGCGCCATCGCTAACGCTTCCTCTCTGGTATCGCCGCCGGTCATTGCTTCCGGGATATCTGGAAACAACACCGCGCACCCTGTTTCATCACAATCGAACGTTACTGGATATCGCATATCTGATAAGTGAACCGCCGCAAGTACCAGCCCCGAAGGGCTGGATTTTTATTTCAGGCCGAGTTGCTTGAGAATTACTTTTCTCAGTGGCTCCGGTATCTCTTTACCCGGATGCCTCGGCATTACCGTTTGCTTGCCCTGGTAGAAGAGTTTTAAGTGGTTAGTACCTTCTTTAAACTCTACCCCCTGAGTGGCAAGCCAACGCTTGAACTCGCTTTGCTTCACTTCCTCCTCCTGTCTGTTTAACTTGAAACAATTATAAACATTTTTGTTTATACAGACAAGAGATTTATAAACTTTTTTGTTTATGTGCGCAGGCACAAAAAAGCCCGCAACATGGCGAGCTTTTTGGAGTTAATTATCTGTAGGCGATATACTCCATAATTTGAAGTTTACACGACACTTTCGGACAAAATCAAGCTTTGATATTGAAAAGTTAAATCCAGAGGAGCAAATAATTAAAGGGTGATATAAAAAACCCGGCGCGGTGGCCGGGATGTTTTAAAGAATGCTTGCGAGATACCTTAGTTGTTTCTGATATCGCGTAACAGATTGGTTAACCTGTAATCGCTTGCCTTCACTTACAGTGTGGAATCTACCAACCTTAAGCTGAGAAATTGGGATGCCCTCGGCACCACTAATTTGACCGCTGGAAACGAAATCATCGGTTACAACAAAAGCTTTGCTTACGTCTTCATCGGCAAATAGATGCTTATATTTATCCGCAATCTTAACAGCTCGCTCGATATACATTTGAGATGCTTTGCCTGGTGTTGATGACAGTTTGCTTTTAGATCCAGCCATCGTCATAACAATTGCTGCAACTTTAGGTGAGGATAAACCTCCGGCGCGGCTATTCCACATTTGGAAGTCTTTATCAGTACGTGACAGCATATCCAGTGTCAAATTAAGGGATTCAATAGAATGCTCGTCAACTCGAACAGGGATGATTAGTGCTTCAGCAGCGCACCACGCAAGGTGCGTCCCACCTGCATAAAACGGGCTCGTATCCATTAAGAGAATTTCGCATTTTTTCTCAATGGCCTCCTCTTTCATGATCGAATGAAGGGAGGTAAGAAGCGTAGCGACGGCTCTTGGCTCTCCTCGCGATAAGGCCACCTGAAGTTGTTGATACATGCTTGATGGGAAAGCAAATAGCTCAGGATCTCCAGGAATTGCATAGCATGCCTTGCCACCTTTAAAATCTTCAATGTAGTTGCTGACGCGGTAAGAAATGTCGTCTGGCTTCTCACCAAATGCAGGGCCTAACATCCGTGGAGTTAAAGCGTGGGCAACGGTAACTTTGGCATTCGCACCCTTCAGGATCGTTTCCGTCAAGTTACATTGAGGGCAAAGGTCAGCAACAAGAACTGAATTGATACGAGAAATCTCGTATGCCAAGTTGAAAGTCATCGTAGATTTACCGACACCTCCCCTAAGATTGGATACAGCATAGCTTTTAAAACGTGGTCCACCTGTTGCGACATAGCCATGTTCTACAACCTGAGCATAGCGGGTAAGCACATCATCTACCAAACTTGACATAATCATCTCCTCATATCGACAACTGGTATTTAATCACCACAAAAGTGCAGGATCAACAAAAAAGTGCAGGTTTTGAAAATAAGTGCAGGAGTAACATCAAAATGCAGGTTTGTATTTATAGTGCAGGAGTTATGGGTTTTTGCAGGAGATTTTGGTATAGCGATCAAAAAAGGCCGCATTCCTGCGACCTCGCGTCAATCAAACGTATCTGACGGCCGCTTTTAGCTCTCATTCTGATGGAGGGTTGTTACTTTCTGAAAAACAGTGTCTGCTTGGTGCTCCTCCTGCCAGCATTTATCGACAAGAACTGCAAGAAAGGGCTTCCAGTTGCGGGTCCATGTCCTCACATGCAGCTTCGGCAGACGCCTCAGAATCGCTTTGTGCGCAGCGGTCGAGGGTACGGACGAGAAGCCATTTCCAGAACAACGCTCACAGGTTTTGAATACGGGCGCGCCGTTTGCCTTCGTTGCTACACGGTCGAGCACTTCGCCTTTCCCGCCACAGCGGCACCGTGCGTGGATCACGCCCTTTCCCCCGCACGTTGCGCAGGTGTGCTTCACCAGCTCATGCTTAATCTTCGGGGCTACCACCCCCGCACCGTCAACATCAACAATGCCGGGATGCTTGATCACATCCTCATAGCTTGACGTCAATCCGGTACCGCTGCAGCTGTGACACGTCACGCTGGTGGCAGCCGAACGGGCATACTCAGCGAAAGCAAATTGCGCCAGCAGCTGCATGCACCAGCCGAACTCGCCACCAGCTGCTTTGCGCACATTCTTCGGGGCTGCTTCCATCGCGTGCCGCGCGAGTGCCTGAACCGCCAGCTGCTCATCCGTTTTGCTGATCCCGGCCTTGCCGAAGTATGCCGCCAGACCGAACCGGGCACGGCTGCTGGTGGTGCCGATGGCTGCCATGATATCTGTGCCGGTGATGCGATCCGGCGAAGTGCCCTTCACGCTGTCGCTGATGTGCATGCCCTGGGGGCTGAAATGTTTGAGTGATGCTTCCAGCTTCATTCTTCACACTCCCCTACCAGATTGAGGATGATCGCCGCGCCGCCACTTTCCATATATTCGGTTCTCTCGTTAGCCAGCAGCCAGATGCAGACCTCAACAGCTTCAGCTCGCGTTACCGGCTTGATGGAGGACAGCAATTTCTCCAGGTGCTTTTCACGGTCATAAACAGAGCTGTGGTGCTCCGAGTAGCCGTATTCGTGTCCCAGCTCACGCGCTGCGCAATCACGCTCACGATAAAGCCAGTCCCAGTAAACAAGTTCACGCACCACATCAGAAAGTGTGTGGGGCTCCGGCAAAACGTCACAGTAACCGCCCACCAGCGCGCCCCGCTGGTCGTCAATTTCGAAAATGCGATGACCGCTGATGTGCCCGGCTTCCATTTCTTCGGCAGTCCAACCGAAGTCGCACCCTTCAACGTATTTCGGCGACGTTTTCATAATCCGCTCTGCCTCAACATCTTCCAGCGCCGCTTCGTAGCTGCCGAACGTCGCGCGCACTCCTGCCGCTTTCTTAATGTTCTCCCGTGCGATCTCGATAGCTCTCGCCGGGTTATCCATGCCGATAGTTGCGAATGCAGCCATGAACGGATCAGGGCGTTTCGCCAGCAGGTGGCGGGAATATCGCTTCTCAGCCTCCTTCGGCGTGATCGTAATTTTCTCCAGCGCAGCTTCGGCTGCGTCCAGATGTGCAGGTTCGTTCATCCGGATGACCTCCAGCACCCAGAGATAGGCGTCTGTCTGCTTATCGCCGGTAATTTTCCGTTGCTCAGGCAGTGGCTTGATGTTCGCCAGGGTGGTGCTGTGCGCTGCCGTCGGGATGGTGAAGAGTGCTTTATGTTTGATATTGTCTGTACGCATTACGCCGCCGCCTTTTTCTTGTAAAAAACCAGTTCACGAACCTGATCGCCGTTCATGAGCATGTCGTTGAAGTCCCCGTTATCGGGGTAGTAAATGCTGATTCTTTCCAGGTCATTTTTTGCGAGCAGATTGGCATGCGCGCATTCCAGCGCAGCCGCTAATCCCGTCGCGCTGTTAATGTCACGATCTGCAAAGATGATGAAATTCTTCACGCCGGCCGGCACCCGGAATTTCTTCATGAATCCGCTGTTGATGGTTGCCCAGGTGTTCACCTTGTAAATCTGGTGCGCTGATAGCGCTGTCTCTATCCCTTCAGCGATACCCAGCGTGCTGGCCACCGGAAACATTCGGATAGCCACAGAGCGGGCGTGATCCAGATAGTTATCCTCCTGCAGGGACTTGAGGCGCTTGGCACTGGTCCCGATATCTGCCTTCCTGGCCCCGTCCAGCAGTGTCTGATGGAGGTAGCAGAGCTCACCTTTGTCGTCGGTTGCCAGTGAGTAAAGCGACTGGAAAACCAGACCGTTATGGCGCTGCTTATCGTTGAAGCGGATAGCTTCTGCTGGCAGCTGGTAAACTCCGCGCGCGTTCAGGTACTGGGCGCCGGAAGTGCCACGCAGAGCGGTAAGCTTCGAGAACTTGCTGAGCACCCTGTTACGCAGACTGCCTGCGCTGCTGGTGGCTGGTATCTTCAACCGAGTAAAGGTGTTGCCAATCAGCTCATCAATTTCACGGCAAACCTCATTGAATGGTTTACCCTGAGTTTCGGTCACCAGCTTAATCCCGTCGCCGCTGCCGCATTTGCAGATCCAGGTGCCAGCACCATCACGGTCATCGATGCGGAATTTACCGATGGATTCACACAGTGGGCATTTCCCCTTAAAGTGGTTTTTCCCGGTGATCGGCGGCAGGCCGTAATGCTCAAAAATCATGGCCCACTGGCCCTTTGCTGCTTGTGCAGTTTTGAGATTAGTTCTCACGATAAAACCTCAAATCAAAGTTGTTCTTAACAAAATCTTCACGTGCGCTGATGGCCGCCGTTAAATCATTAAACCGGCCGAGGAAGAAACGCTTACCATTGCAGTTAGCTTGAGCGATCCATTTACAACTTTTATCACTCCAGTAAACGCCCTTAACCCCGCTCTTGTTATCCGCCCGTAATTTGGCATTAATAGCGTTCTGCTGAGGGTCACACTCGCGCAAGTTCTCCCAGCGGTTGTCATCGCGTTTACCATTCTCATGGTCTATAAATTCGGGCATTCTTCCCGTCATATACAGCCATGCCAATCGGTGGGCTTTATATCGCTTTCTCTTAATCAAAATATTCACATATCCGTGCGTGCATGTGGTCCCGGCAACATCACCAGCATTGACGCAATAGCTGGGCTTGATGAGCCAGGTAAACACACCCGTTTCTGCTGAGTAATGGAAGAGGCGTTTTAATTCCGCCTGACTTAAGCGCTTCATACTCGTTTCCCTAACTGCTGTCTGATGTCGCTAATCACTTTCTGTGCCTGATGAATTGACGCGGGAGCCTCCGATTTGTGAGCCTCTTCCATGCGTCTGGACTTACCCTTCGCAAAAGCAATCTGCTTGTGCTTGATAAAGTTCGAAACCGTGGGGGTAATATCCATCGGATAGTCGCTCAGTCCGCGTGGCCACTCCCCGAAACGTTCATGGAACGTGTGCTTACACCAGCCGTCGCTTACCGGTTTTTTACCCAAGGATTCGCGCTGCTTCTGGTAAAACTTGATCTGACTCCACCAGGCTTGCTTCTCGGCCTTCGTGGGCTGCGGCTTGTCCTTACCCAACTTTTTGAGCTTGCGCCCGGTGTCGGTTTCGATGTCCTCGCCTGCCAGCGGCTTATGTCCGCATTTCGGGCAGACGTAGACGCCAGCCGGTTTCATGTAGTGGCATTGTGAGCATTCGTGCGGCAGCTTCTCTTCGCGTTCCTCAGCTGCGCGGCGTGCGCTTTCCTCCATGCCGTCAGATTTACCGGGGAGATCGTCATACTCGATAGAATCCGGATAACCCAGGCGGTGAACGGTACCGCTATGATCAAAGATGAGGCAGGACTCTTTTCCCGGGGCGGTGCGAAGGCCGCGTCCCAGCGCCTGCAGCCAGCGAATTTCGCTTTTGGTTGGCCTGGCGTAGATGATGCAGCGAACGTCGCTGTCGAACCCGGCCACCAGCACGCCTACGCTGACGATGATTTTCGTAGCGCCTGTTTCGAAGCGGTGGATGATGGTCTGGCGTTCGTCGACCGGGGTATCAGCGGTCATTACCTCGGCATTTACGCCAGCCTGATTAAACTGGATGGTAAGAAAATTGGCGTGGGCTACATTAACGCAGAACGCGATCGTCGGCAGGTCATGGCCATTCTCCAGCCAGTTCTGGACGATATCGCCGACCAGCGTCGAGCCGCACATGATCTCGGCCAGCTGGGCTTCGTTATAGTCGGTACCGAACTCCATTGATGATGCTGATTTCACGCCTTTCAGATCCGGCTTAGTGGGCGCGTAAAACTCGTATTTACTCAAATCACCGCGCTGGATCAGCTCGCCGATAGTGGTCGGTTTGATGAGCCGGTCATAGTAATTACCCAGGAACGGTGAGAACGGTGTGCCCGACAAACCAATAACCTTCACTCCGCTGGCGCGCAGCCGTTCAATGTCCTGCAGGATGCGTTTTTTACGCAGGTGCGCTTCGTCGATAATCAGCAGATCGATGTCTTCCGGGAAAACGCGACGGATCAGCGTGTCAGCACTGGCAATCTGGATTTTCAGAGACGGATCGTGATTCGGATGATCCGCCCAGATATAGCCAATCTCATCACCCGGCAAGCCATATTCCACAAAGCGGCTGGCTGTCTGCTCAATCAAGATGGTGTACGGCGCGCAAAACAGAACACGCATGCCACGGCTGACGAACCCGGCAACGATGAAGGCAGCCAGTCCTGTTTTACCGCTACCGGTTGGCGAGTACACCATGAAGGTGTCGTGTGCCTTCCAGTCACGGCGCAACATGTTCAGCGCGCGATCCTGTGCAAAGTTCGGTGTGATAGTCAGCTGCATTGTGCTGCCCCCGCGGTAATGAGATAATAATTTTGTGATGTGGTGTTCATGGATACCTCTTCACATGGCTGGCAGCCTCCCCTAAGGTTGCCAGCCTCCTTTCTGAATCAGCTCCCCTGAAAAGCACTCTTCCAGGAAGAACCTTCCACAATTCTCTGCGCCTTCAGCTTGTGTACTACCTTGCTGGTACTGGCGGCTTTTTTGGTTTAGCCCTTAAGACAGGGATCTACCTAACCTATGGATCTCTCCTGTTGGAAAAGGCCCTATTCCTACCCCTACACCCAATCCCCCCTTACCCCCCTTTCCCTCTTCCCCATAAAAACGTACTATTTCCCTAGTACATATGAGGAATCGGGTAAGGCGTTTTGCAGCCTGATCAGGCACCTTCAAGCCTGTTGTGTTCGGGTACCTTTAAACCCGAATTAATCAGGAGTGCTGTTGCGCTCCTGCCAGGGGTGGTTCGGCGGTATACCCCTGCAAAGCCCTGCCCTGGTTCTTCACAAAAAGTCGGAGCCGGGTATTTGCTTCATGCCTGGCCCGGTTTTCCTGTCGGAAACTTACGGGCTCAGCGTCTAAGGCTTCCTGATAGACCGCTGCATATCGTTGAACTGCTTTTTGCCTAGCCGTTGGTGTTAGGATCAGCAGCTGCTGCTTAATCCACTCTGAATCTGCCTGGCTAAACCTTTCAGGCATAACCAGGCCATCATTACGGGTGATTTCCATCAGCACAGAACCTTTCGGGATAGAGGATCTGAATCTCGGTTAATTCCGCGCTGAACAATCTGGCCAGCTTCTCTGCAACTTCGGGAGATGGCCTCTGTATACCTCGCTCCATTCGACTAAGATTACCGGGGTCGCACTTGATGGATGATGCAACCTCCTGAATGGTCATCTTTGCTTTGAGGCGAGCTTTGCGTAGCGGTGTAGTTAACATGCGCATTACTCCATATGTGTTTCAGACATAATATGCGCATAAAACATATTATGCAAGCAAGGTTGTGTAAGGTGCAAAATTATGTATAAAATACAAATTAAATAACATTTGGCGGGGATGCTGTTATGAACGTAGGGCAACGCATTAGAGAGCTGCGAAAAGCAAAAAAAATGACAATCAATCAGCTGGCCACCCTGACTGACTGGGATGTGGGTAACATCTCACGGCTAGAACGCGGCATGCAGGGCTATAGTGAAGCCAGCCTCAAAAAAATTGCTAAGGCATTAGAAGTTCCGCTATCAGAGCTATTCTCTTTCCCGGACAAAAACGATACTGTAGATAAATACAGTATTGATTCACTTCCGTCGGAAAGGAGAAGTGACGTGTATCGAGTTGATGTAATGGATGTTTCGGCAAGCGCGGGCACAGGAAACTCAGTCAAGGACTTTATCGAAGTCGTAAGCTCAATAGAGTACGTGACAGAAGAGGCCAGAAACCTCTTTGGGCATCGGCCAGCGAATCAGGTCAAGCTCATTAACGTTCGCGGCGATAGCATGCAGGGAACAATCGAGCCTGGAGATCTGATTTTCGTTGATGTAGCCGTGAATCACTTTGACGGTGATGGGATCTATGTTTTTAATTTTAGCGGCGATCTCTTCGTTAAACGCCTCCAAAAAATCAAAAGCCAATTACACGTGCTGTCCGACAATCCCCAGTACAGAGAATGGCTGATTACCGATGAAGAGATGGACATGCTTCATGTTTGCGGAAAGGTGCTACTAAGCCAATCGCAGCAATTCCGCCGCCACGCATAACAGCTGATCCCCGACACTTGAAAGAGCCTAACGGCTCTTTTTTTTGTGCATAAAACAAACTTTTTAATGACTACAAAACAGATGGTTAGCACTTTTGTATGTTTGTAAAACATAAATATGTTTGACAGACATTTTTAGCGATCGTATGCTTATTTCATCGCTAAACAGTGGAGCCAGAAAATGACCAGCAAGCCAACAACCGAAAAATTTTATCAGTTAGTAGATATCAAAGACTTTTGTTACAGCAAAGATTGCTCTGATATTAATTATGGTGAAATTGCATCTGATTGTGACACCAAAACTATTTCCATCCTTGAGGCAATTAATCATATCAGCTTAAGTATTTTTAATCTTTCTGAAGAAGATGAAATAACTAAAGAGAAATTAGGCAATCTTTCCTGTGTAATTGCGGATCTTGCTGAGCTTGGCATTGCCACTAATAAAATATCTCAAACAGCCGCCTATCTTTCAGGTGTACAGGACGGCAATAATGTCGCATGAAATAAGTCTAGACCAGGCTGCTGCACGCGCACATCAAGCGGAGATAATCTGCCGCATGATGGAATCTTACCCTGACAAAATGGCCGAATCCGAAGTGTTAGCTATTGCCTCTCTGCTGAGGCGCTTGACAGGTGACGTCAGCGCTTGGCTCATCGAAGAGCAAGCCTCTAAAAAATAGCTATCTAATAATCGCAAATATTACCATTAATTAATTACAGCTTTATCGTTGGGGAAAAACACACCCATATATAAGGTAAGCATCATGATAAATAAATCAGCTTTTATAACCGCTCGTTTGTTATGTGACGCCGGTTATTGGGATGTTGCGATACTTTTCCTAAGAAAAGCATACGGGAGATAAACCATGTCTATTAAAGAAAGACAGGATATTCAGGAAGTGAATATAAAGGCAGAGCAACTCAATTTCCTTATGCAAACCATGCACGCCCATCATAAGGATTTTGATACATTCCAGCTCAACGCCCTTTTGGGTATGGCTTATGACCTTGCCGGAGCAGTTTATTCGTGGACTGAGGAAGAAGAAAAAATAGTGCTGGCGAATGAAGACGAAAAGAGAAGGGTAATTTAGATGGCTAAATTAATCGAAACTTATCGCCGCCGAATTATTAAATCAGCTCTACAACGCCACATTCGAAAGACAGGCAGCTCTTGTATCGTCATTAGTCAGCCAAAGGGTGAGATCAAAACTCTGGAATTAACTGAGTTTCTTCTCGATGGACTGATGAGCCGTTTCGAAAAGCAGGTGCTGAGCGAGCTTGGGAATGTTGAAGGGGTAAAAGCAGTCAGGGGGATCTATTGCAGCGCCGTAGACGTAAACGGCCGCGGTGAGTTCCTTACGGAAAGCGGTAAAGAGTTAATCGACGAGCTTATTTTAGAGCTGGTCGATTTTGCTAAAAAGCATAAACCAGAAGTAGTGGAGGTGAAGTCTGATGAATCAACAAATTAACCCCGAACCGACATCAACCGGTATCCGTTTTGGGAACCGAGTAATTGGATATTCTGCGGCCATTCGCCAGCTCGATAACGGTCACTATGACAGCCGAATCCCGGACGGCATGGATATTCTGGCATGCATTATGGAAGCGGTAGAAAACTGCTGGATTAGCCTGAGGATCGAGAAAGAAATCATTCTTTGGCGCTGGTTACTGGTCGCTGTCTTCATTACCGAAGAACAGGAAAAAAACGGAACCATTGAAATTGCCAATGACCAGGGCGGCTTCGATACCGCTGTGATCTTTTCCGGTAAGTACGGCGCAATCAGCGTCTATCCAGCACCGGAGCGGTTCACGATCGCAAACCACGTTGAAGGCTGCGCCATCCAAAAATATGGCCTTAAGACTGGGCAGCAGCTGGCGCTACGCATGTATCAGGACATGCTCGTGACTGACCATGAGCGTGGTTTTCGACTCTCTGAGCTGGGTCGGGAAGGTTTCGACCTTTTGCACAACAACTTTATTGAACAAATTCAGACCGAAGGTATGCCAGGCATGCCCGTTATGCACTGAGGAGAAAACTCGTGAACACAGTAACGATCAACAACATGGCGGAGGGTCAGCATGTTACTTCAGCAAAAGGTTAATTCGGGTGGCCGCCCGGTTCTGAATATCGATCTGCATGTTCTGCCTGACTTCACTGGCCGCGTCGTTCTTTATATCGAAAACGGGCAGGTGATGTGCGATCGGCGGCTTACAGATGATGAGCTTGTTTGCACTGCAGAGACTTTTATGCAAATGGCCCAGGAAATGGTACTGCGTATTGAGGAGCGTTCCAATGGCTAATGTGAATTACTCGACTGAGCACGGCCCTATAGGGATCGTGCTGACCATTGAGAACGGAAAGGTTATCCACACCCGACCGGTTCAAAACGGAGAGATTACAGCTTCTCTTGAAGAATTTTTATGGATAGCAAGACATGCCGGTTATGAGGTAATTCCGCCAAAGGGAGGAAAGGATAATGACCCTGACAGCGATAAAAATTCCTGAGTGGGTACATTCGAAAGCAGTGCATGTGCTGCTTCAGTTCAGGGCCAGGCGAATCTATCCTAGCCGAATGCACGGATCAGGAAATCTCAGCTTGAAGGTTAATCGGCGCTGGCGCCTTTTATCCCGGGACGATGGTAAAAGCTGGGAGTTAATGAGTCACGAACGCTATAGCAAAGTGAAGGACAGAAAATGAATACATTCACTCAAAAGATGCGTGAAACGCCAGATGTAATCCTGCTCACTCCCAACGATTGGGTTTGTGAAAGTGTTCTAATCGCGGTTACCGGCCTTAAGCCAGGAACTATCCTCCGGGCCAGAAAGGAGTGCTGGATGGTTGGCCGGGAGTATCTTCACGTTTCTCCTGATGGGACCCCTAAGCCGTCCAGTGAGTGCATGTATAACCGTAAGGCGGTAGACGCCTGGGTAGCCTCGATGAAAAATAAACAACCGGGGTGATTTGGTGCCATGAAAAAGGTACTCTCACATTGCTCTTGGGCGTCTGGAGGAATCAATGGGTAAAGTAATATATCCAACAGGCGTCGAAAACCACGGCGGTTCGTTGCGCATCTGGTTTAGTTACAAAGGTAAGCGTGTCAGGGAAAGCCTCGGTGTCCCTGACACCATGAAGAACAGGAAGATTGCCGGGGAACTGCGAACATCGGTATGTTTCGCAATCCGCACAGGGACATTCGACTATGCGGCACAGTTTCCCGAATCACCTCACCTCAAAACTTTTGGGGTAAGTAAGAAAGAAATTACAGTGAAAGAACTTGAAGAAAAGTGGCTGGATCTGAAAAAGATGGAAATTTCTTCGAATGCACTCAATCGCTATGAGTCGGTCGTAAGAAATGTTATTCCACGGATCGGTGGGGGCAGGCTGGCATCCTCGGTGACTAAAGAAGAATTACTGTACGTCAGGAAAGATTTGCTGACCGGGAATCAGGCCCGATTGAAAGGTAAGGATCTGACCAAAGGCCGAAGCGTTGTTACGGTAAATTATTACATGACAACGATCGCCGGAATGTTTCAGTTTGCTGCTGATCACGGCTACTTAGAGGCGAATCCGTTTGAAGGTATTAAGCCGCTGAAGAAAGCCAGGGTAGAGCCAGATCCGCTTACTCGTGACGAATTTATCCGTCTAATTGATGCATGCCGGCATCAACAGACAAAAAACCTGTGGTCACTGGCAGTGTACACAGGGGTGCGTCACGGGGAGCTGCTCTCCCTGGCCTGGGAGGATATCGATCTTAAAGCGGGAACAATAACAGTACGCCGCAATTATACGAAACTAGGCGAGTTCACTCTACCAAAAACTGAGGCCAGCACGAACAGAGTGATTCACCTGATAGAACCCGCGGTTAGCGTCCTGAGAAACCAGGCTGAAATGACAAGGCTGGGCAAGCAGCACCACATCGATGTTCAGTTGCGCGAGTATGGCCGAACCGAGCGGCATGACTGTACCTTTGTCTTCAACCCTCAGTTAGTCAGGCGCAGTGAGCAGGTGGGTTTTGTTTATAAGGTCGATTCGATAGGTGACTCCTGGGACTCGGCGGTTAAGCGGGCAGGCATTAGGCACAGGAAAGCCTATCAGTCTCGCCATACGTACGCATGCTGGTCATTGTCAGCTGGAGCTAACCCCAGCTTCATTGCCAGCCAGATGGGCCACGCTAGCGCACAGATGGTGTTCAATGTGTACGGAGCGTGGATGGCTGACAGTAGCTCAGAGCAAATAGCGATGCTCAATCAGAAACTGGCCGCCTTTGCCCCATCAATGCCCCATAGCCTACAGGGGAGCAATGGGGCACTATTAAAATCAGTCAGTTAGTTAACGTTACCCTTCATGTTAACTGCGTGGAGGGTAATACCACGCTGTATGCCCTGCCGAAGGCCGATATCGTGGCGCGCTGGTACGCCCAGACCAGCGACAGCTTTCGCTTCTGCTTTAAGTTCCCGGCGACCATCTCCCACCAGGCGCGGCTGCGCCAGTGCGGCGATCTCACCGAAGAGTTTTTTAGCCGCATGGCCCCTCTGGCGGAACGGATTGGCCAGTACTGGCTTCAGCTGCCCGCCTCGTTTGGCCCTCAGGATCTTCCCGCACTATGGGCTTTCCTCGACGGCCTGCCCGAAGCGTTCAGCTACGGGGTAGAGGTACGCCATCCTGAGTTTTTTGCCAAGGGCGAAGCGGAAACGCAGCTCAACCGGGGGCTACATACGCGCGGCGTCAACCGCGTGATCCTCGACAGCCGTCCGGTGCACAGCGCCCTTCCCCGCAGCGAAGCGGTGATTGAAGCCCAGCGCAAGAAGCCCGTGGTGCCGGTTCACGCGGTGGTCACGGCGCTGAACCCAATGGTGCGCTTTATCGGCAGTGACGACATGACGCAGAACAGCGCCCTGTTCGCCGTCTGGCTGGAGAAGCTGGCCCAGTGGGAGCAGAACACGACCCCCTATCTTTTCCTGCATACGCCGGATATTGCCGAGGCGCCGGTGCTGGTTGATACCCTGTGGCCAGCGCTGCAGCGCGCCGTGCCGTCCGTTGGCCCTGCGCCATCAATTCCGCAACAAACTTCTCTTTTCTGAAGCAGGCGCTATCATAGAGGCGTACCCTTTCCGGGCTTAAATGGAGTTTCTATGGTAAGCGCGCTGTATGCCGTGCTGGGTGTCCTGCTGCTGATTAAGTTCTCTTTTGACGTTGTGCGCCTGCGCATGCAGTATCGGGTGTCGATGGGTGACGGTGGCTTTAGTGAGCTACAGACCGCCATCCGCATTCACGGCAACGCAGTAGAGTATCTTCCCGGCGGTCTGATCCTGCTGCTGTTTATGGAGATGAACGGGGCAGAAACCTGGATGGTGCATGTTTGCGGGCTGCTGCTGATCGTTGGTCGCCTGATGCACTACTACGGTTTGCATCACCAGCTGATGCGCTGGCGGCGTTCTGGCATGAGCGCGACCTGGTGTTCGCTGGTGCTAATGGTGCTGGCAAACCTCTGGTACATGCCCTGGGAGTTGGTTTTCTCTGTGCATTAGCGCACAATACGCCACTTTTGTTTTCTCGGATTTTTACGTTATGTCTCACCGCGACACGCTTTTCTCTGCGCCTATCGCCAGCCTGGGTGACTGGACATTCGATGAACGGGTAGCCGAAGTCTTCCCGGACATGATCCAACGCTCCGTTCCCGGCTACTCCAACATTATCTCCATGATCGGCATGCTGGCGGAGCGTTTCGTGCAGCCCGCCACCCAGGTCTACGATCTGGGCTGCTCGCTGGGCGCGGCCACGCTCTCTGTACGCCGTAATATCGCCCATCCGGACTGTAAAATTATTGCCGTTGATAACTCTCCGGCGATGGTGGAACGCTGCCGCCGCCATATTGACGCCTATAAAGCGCCAACGCCGGTTGAGGTCATTGAGGGCGATATTCGTCATATCCGCATTGAAAACGCGTCGCTGGTGGTGCTGAACTTTACCCTGCAATTTATTGAGCCAGCTGAACGCCAGGCGCTGCTGGACAACATCTATCAGGGCCTGAATCCGGGCGGCGCGCTGGTGCTCTCCGAAAAGTTCAGCTTTGAGGATGCCACCACGGGCGAGCTGCTGTTTAACATGCACCACGATTTCAAACGTGCCAACGGCTACAGCGAGCTGGAGATCAGCCAAAAGCGCAGCATGCTGGAGAACGTAATGCTCACCGACTCCGTGGAGACGCACAAGGCCCGCCTGCGCCAGGCCGGGTTTGAGCATAGCGAACTCTGGTTCCAGTGCTTTAACTTTGGTTCGCTGGTGGCACTGAAAGCAGGAGCGTCGGCATGATCGAGTTCGGTAACCTCTATCAGCAGATTGCTAAAGGCACGCTCGCTCACTGGCTGGAGACCCTTCCCGCGCAGATCGCTACCTGGCAACGCGGCGCTTTGCACGGTCAGTTTAAGCAGTGGACCAACGCGGTAGAGTTTCTGCCGGAGATGCAGCCGTACCGCCTCGATCTGCTGCACAGCGTGACGGCGGAGAGCGAAACTCCGCTCAGTCCAGGCCAGATCAAGCGCATCGATACGCTGCTGCGTAACCTGATGCCGTGGCGCAAGGGACCGTTCTCGCTCTATGGCGTCAACATCGATACCGAGTGGCGTTCCGACTGGAAGTGGGATCGCGTCCTGCCGCACCTCTCAGACCTGACCGGGCGCACGATCCTCGACGTGGGCTGCGGCAGCGGCTATCACCTGTGGCGAATGGTGGGCGCAGGTGCACAGCTGGCGGTAGGTATCGACCCGACCCAACTGTTCCTCTGCCAGTTCGAGGCGGTGCGCAAGCTGCTGGGCGGCGATCAGCGGGCGCACCTCCTGCCGCTGGGCATTGAGCAGCTTCCGGCGCTGAACGCGTTTGACACGGTCTTCTCGATGGGCGTGCTCTATCATCGCCGCTCGCCGCTGGAGCACCTGTGGCAGCTTAAAGATCAGCTGGTGAGCGAAGGCGAGCTGGTGCTGGAGACGCTGGTAGTGGAAGGCGATGAACGCACGGTGCTGATCCCCGGCGACCGCTATGCCCAGATGCGCAACGTCTACTTTATCCCCTCCGCGCTGGCACTGAAAAACTGGCTGGAGAAGTGTGGTTTTGTTGATGTACGTATCGTTGACGTCTGCCAGACCACCACCGAGGAGCAGCGCCGTACCGACTGGATGATCACCGAGTCGCTGGCGGAGTTCCTCGATCCAAACGACTCCAGCAAGACGATTGAGGGCTACCCGGCCCCGCTGCGTGCGGTATTGATCGCGAAGAAGCCGTAACGTGGTAGCCAACACAGTTGCAGTTTGAAATAGGCAGGAAAAAAAATGGCCCCTGTTGAAATGGCAGGGGCCTGGTACAAAGCAAGCATCATATTGGGCGACATGATGTGCGGTAAAAAAGGGTCAGAACACACGATGACGGGTCATCATCGCTTTCATTTCCGCTACAATTTCACCGTCTACGCAGTAGCGTAGATACTCATCCGACAGCGCGTCGGATGACATCGACAATCCCTGTTGACGGTAACGCATGGGTGAAGGCGTCCACATTCCTGCAGAGCTGTGCACCTCCTCTACCCCTGCGTCCAAAAACAGCTGCAGGTTGCTGGTTCTAACACCAGCACCAGCCATAATGATTGGAGCACCGGATCGTGCTTTTAGTTCCGTAATTAATGAAAGTCCTTTCTCCGCTGACGCCTTTTGCCCCGAAGTCAGGATGCGTGACACGCCCAAATCGGCTAGTTTATCAACGGCTTCCTGAGGCTTAATGCACATATCAAAAGCGCGATGAAAAGTGACTGCCATCCCCTCTGCGGCCTGCATAATTTGTCGCATTCGGGGCACATCGACCTTGCCGTCCTCATCCAGCACGCCGATAACCAGGCCCGGAAAGCCAAGCGCTTTGATCAGCCTGACGTCATCCAGCATGGCGCTAAACTCATCGTCGGTGTAGCAGAAGTCGCCCCCGCGCGGACGAATAATCGGATGCACGGGAATCGTCACCGTCTCGCGTACCAGCCGCAGAACGCCGTGGGAGGGCGTCAGTCCACCCTCTTTCGGCGCCGCACAAAGCTCGATGCGATCCGCCCCGTTGAGCTGGGCGGTTTCGGCGCTTGCCTGGCTATAACAGCAGATCTCCAGCAGAGCCATTTTTGCCTCCTCTGTTCTACGCGTCGCTTTCGCTCGCGACGATCTCCTCGATGGACCAGGGATGAAATTTCACCGTTACCGTGCCATCGGTCACGGCAAGGGTTGGGTTGGGCAGGCGTTCGTGCTCACCTTTAGGCGAGCTGGTTTTAATGGCAATGCCCGACTGGCGTAGCCCCTCATCCGCCAGCAGCGCCAGCGCCCGGGCGTTAAGGGTCTCCGGCTCGCCGGGCAGGACGATCTCAATATGTTCCCAGCCTTCGTGCGGATAGCGTTTTTCGCCCGGCCACGGCAGCTCCACTACCGTAAAGGACCAGTGCGCCACCTTAACCGGCTGATGCAGCTTAAACAGGCAGATCGGCCGGCCATTAATGATGTTCTCTGAAAGGAGCGTGCCGCACTGCTTAAAGCCGCGACGCCAGCGTTCAGCGGTCGTATTCTGGTGGCAGCGCAGCGAAATGTGATCCGCCTCCAGAGGGGCAATATCCAGCCCCAGCCGGGTGGCAAGTTCTGTTAACGCTTTCGTAAAGCGCGGGAGATCCGCAGAAATATCATGCAATTCGTCAATGGTCTGCCAGTCAGCCATGGTCAACGCCCTCGTTTATCGCAAAGCCGCTAATTTACCCTGTTGTTGAACGCACACCAAACGGCGATTACCCCGTCCAGCAAATGAATGATTATTCACGATTAGCTTGCCGGTTATTTGCGCAAAACCCGCGTCCCGACAGGGCTGACGACAGCAGGCAATTGCAGTATACTCCCGCCTTTACTTATCAACACCCGGACGCGGGCGGCTTTTTGCGCGCTGCGTCGTTAACGTAAGGTATCCCGGTGAATATTCAGGCACTTCTCTCAGAAAAGATTAGTCAGGCACTGATTGCCGCAGGTGCGCCTGCGGATTGCGAGCCGCAGGTTCGTCAGTCAGCAAAAGTACAGTTTGGCGACTACCAGGCCAATGGCGTGATGGCGGTTGCAAAAAAACTGGGTATGCCTCCGCGACAGGTTGCTGAGCAGGTCCTGACTCACCTCGATCTCAACGGCATCGCCAGCAAGGTAGAGATCGCCGGCCCTGGCTTTATCAATATCTTCCTCGATCCGGCATTTCTGGCCGACCAGGTAAACCAGGCTCTGACATCCGATCGTTTGGGCCTCTCCCGCCCGGAGCCGCAGACCATCGTGGTTGATTACTCTGCCCCGAACGTGGCGAAAGAGATGCACGTCGGCCATCTGCGCTCAACCATCATTGGCGACGCCTCCGTGCGTACCCTCGAACTGCTGGGCCACAAGGTGATCCGCGCCAACCACGTTGGCGACTGGGGCACCCAGTTTGGGATGCTGATTGCATTCCTGGAGCTTAAGCAGCAGGAGAACGCAGGCGAGATGGCGCTGGCGGACCTCGAAGCGTTCTATCGTGAAGCGAAAAAGCACTACGACGAAGATGAAGCCTTTGCCGAGCGCGCCCGTGGCTACGTAGTGAAACTGCAGGGCGGGGACGAGTACTGCCGTCAGATGTGGCGCAAGCTGGTGGATATCACCATGGCGCAGAACCAGGTCAACTACGATCGCCTGAACGTGACCCTGACCAGCAAGGACGTGATGGGTGAAAGCCTCTATAACCCGATGCTGCCGGGCATCGTCGCCGATCTGAAAGCCAAAGGGCTGGCGGTGGAGAGCGAAGGCGCAACCGTGGTCTTCCTCGACGAGTACAAAAATAAAGAGGGTGAGCCGATGGGCGTTATCATCCAGAAAAAGGATGGCGGCTACCTCTACACTACCACCGATATCGCCTGCGCCAAGTACCGCTTTGAGACGCTGCATGCCGACCGCGTGCTCTACTACATCGACTCCCGCCAGCACCAGCATCTGATGCAGGCGTGGACCATCGTGCGTAAAGCGGGCTACGTGCCGGAGAGCGTGCCGCTGGAGCACCATATGTTCGGCATGATGCTGGGCAAAGACGGCAAGCCGTTCAAAACCCGTGCCGGCGGTACGGTGAAGCTCTCCGACCTGCTGGACGAGGCGCTGGAGCGCGCCCGCCGTCTGGTCGCCGAGAAGAACCCGGATATGCCTGCCGACGAGCTGGAAAAGTTGGCCAATGCAGTAGGTATCGGCGCGGTGAAGTATGCGGATCTCTCCAAAAACCGCACCACCGACTATATCTTCGACTGGGATAACATGCTGGCCTTTGAGGGCAATACCGCGCCGTACATGCAGTATGCCTACACCCGCGTGCTCTCCGTGTTCCGTAAAGCGGAGATTGACGAGAGCGTGCTGGCTAATGCCAACGTGGTCATCACCGAAGATCGCGAGGCCCAGCTGGCGGCGCGCCTGCTGCAATTTGAAGAGACCCTGAACGTGGTTGCTCGTGAAGGCACGCCACACGTGATGTGCAGCTACCTCTACGATCTGGCGGGCCTGTTCTCCGGCTTCTACGAGCACTGCCCGATCCTGAGCGCCGAGAGCGACGAGACGCGCCTGAGCCGTCTGAAGCTGGCGCAGCTGACGGCGAAAACGCTGAAGATGGGTCTGGATACCCTCGGGATCCAGACCGTCGAGCGCATGTAAGCATCGATGTAAAACAGAAAACCCGGCAAATGCCGGGTTTTTTTATATCAGAAATACTTCCGCAAATACTCGGTCAAACACAAGATTGCCATCGCCTGGCCATACGGCATGGAGGTAAGCGGAATATTGCGGTAGAAATCCAGGTTCGATCCCATTCCAGTCCCGAAGGAGGTTTGCAGCAGCTCCCCTTCCGGCGAAATATTATTCACGATCCCCTTAATCGCTTTATCCGCTACCTCAGCATATTCCGGCCCGACGTAGCGTTTGCGCACCGCTTTCAAAATGCCGTAGGCGAACCCGGCGGTGGCCGAGGCCTCCAGATAGGAGTGCGGATCGTCGAGCAGGGTGTGCCACAGGCCGCTGTCGTCCTGGCATTTCGCCAGGGCGGCGATCTGCGCATTCAGCACCTGCACCAGGTAGCGGCGAACGGCGTTGTTTTCCGGTAAATCCACCAGCTCAAGGAAGTCCGGGATCACAATGGTCAGCCAGCTGTTGCCTCGCGCCCAGCGCGCCTGAGCAAAGTTGTGGTTACCCTCGTAGCTCCAGCCGTGGAACCAGAGACCGGTCTCCCGGTCCATCAGGTTCTGCACGTGCAGCAGGAACTGATAGACCGCCTCTTCGACATACTCCGGGCGATTGAGCAGCTTGCCGATTTTCGCCAAAGGCAGCACGGTCATCATCAGCGTATCGTCCCACATCTGCTGGTGGTTCTCTTCCGCCAGCGTGATGTGCTGCATCCCGCCGTGCTCGGTGCGCGGCATCTCGTTCATCGCCCACTCGGCCCAGCTCTCAAGCCACGGCAGGTATGACGGATTGCGGGTCTCCTCATAGCGGTATGCCAGGGTCAGGAACGGTGCCATGGTGTTGACGTTCTTAGTGGTTGCCCCCTCGGCAAAGCGATCCGCGAACCAGCTATCAATGATCTCACGCATCGTCTCATCGCCGGTCTGGCGATAATAGTGATACATGCCGTACAGCCCCACACCGTGCGTCCACTCCCAGCCCGCCCAGCCTTTGGTATCAATGACGCGCCCGTCGTCTAGTCGCAGTAAAAACTCACCGGATACATCCTGAATATTGACCAGGTTATGGGTCACCTTCTGGATCAGTGCCTTCAGCTCATCCCGGGCAATAAAGCGCGCCGGCTGGCAGAGTAAAGGGCTATGTTTGACAGGATAAACAATCATTTACTTAACCTCTTGCGTATTAAATTCATGGCCGGGGCGATCCTTCAGCGACGGCGCGGCTGGCTTGTTACGATTCAGATAGCCGATATTGTTGTTGCCCCACAGCGACTCGTAAGGCATCCCCGCTAGCATCTCGACGGTGGCCCGCGCCTGCGGGGTGACGGTTTCCGGCATCACGCGGCCAGACTGGCGCATTTTGGCCGTCTCTTCCCGCAGCACGCTGTGGGTTTTCAGGTTCAGCTTAAAGCGCAGCGACACCAGGAAGCCGCAGAGCAGCACCGCCACCGTACCGAAGCAGAGGATCATCAGAATGGTGTGGCTGACGGACTCCGGCTGCGTTTTCTGTCCGGAGACGAAGCCAGAAGCTTGCATCACGATCCCCACCAGCATCACCGCCCCGGCCTGGGAGGCTTTACGGGTCAGGGTCATGATGCCTGCGAAGATCCCTTCCCGGCGCTGACCGGTGATCACCTCATCCACATCGGAGATGTAGGTGTAGGTGTTCCACGGCACGTAGTTGATGCCCCCGCGACCCAGCCCGGCAACGGCGGAGACCAACAGCAGCAGGGAATAGATATCGCTCAGGCCTGCGTAGTAGAGCACGGCGTAGGAGATAGAGCTTAAACCAAACAGCGTCACCACCATCCGGTAGGAGGGCGCGGGTCCAAAGCGGATGCAGAGCGGGATCATGGCGATGACCGCAATGAACTGGAAGATGGCCATGGTACCGAGCAGGTTAGAGGCCAGCGACGCCTCCTGCATCAGGACGAAGACAACGTAGTAGGTAAAGACGGCGTTGAAGACGTCCTGGGCAATATAGCCCCCGAGGTACATGCCCAGATGCTGGCGGAAGATTTTGATGCGCAGGGTAGAGCTGAGTTCGACAAACAGACGGTTCATACTCTGTCGGAAGGTCAGGTGCTTCTTCTCCTCTTCCGCACGCAGGGCGGCTTCTGTCCACTCCTCACGCGGGCGCTCCCAGGTGAAGAACCAGACGAAGGTCAGCATCAGGGCGCAGAGCACCGAGAAGACCAGGCTGGCGTAGAAGAAGGAGACCGGGTTGTCTTTACCAAAGTGGGTGAGCAGGATCCCCGGCAGGAACGAGGCGAGGATCGCTGACATCTGCGCCATGCCAATACGCGCCCCGGAGAACTTGGTCTTCTGTTTGAAGTCGTCGGTCATCTCTGGTACCAGCGTCTCATACGGGACGAGGATCATGGTGTAGACGATATCGAACAGCAGATAGGTGAGCAGGTAGTACCAGAAGCCCATGTCGCCAACCCACATAATGGAGTAGCTAAAGACGCACGGGATGCCGAGCATGATAAAGAACTTACGACGGCCAAAGCGTTTGCCCAGCCAGGTCGAACCAAAGTTATCGGTTAAGAAACCCATTAGCGGGCTGACGACCGCATCCAGCACCCTTGCGGTAGCAAAGATAAAGGTGGCCTCGATAGGCGTTAAACCACAAAACGTTGTGTAGAAGTAGAGGAGCCACGCAGCGGTCAACGCTGTCGTCCCGGCCCCCAAAAAGTCACCGGATCCGTAGGCGAGATAGTTCGCCAGTCCAATTTTACGTGTTTTCATTGCCGCCAACCCTTTTTGTTTTGGGAGTACTTACACGGCTAAAGTAAGAGGATGCGTTCAGATAAACCTTTCTGTTTCTGCCACTGCGCCGACGCGATTGGCAAAAATACAAAGAGTCTCACTACGTGTGTCACTGATTTATAAAACAGTGTTTCTTTTGCATCAAAAGGCGGGGTCAAAAATTGAGAGCCAGCCATCATAATCCCGTTGCAAAGGGTGATGACTGGCGAAGAATGAAGCGGTTAGCGATAGTTTACGATAACCTCATTGCGGCTGACCTTCAGGGCTGGCAGCAGGCGTCCGCCGCCGGGCACTTCCCAGATAAAGCGCAGCGGCTCGGCGGCAGAAATGCCGCTGAAGGCGTGAGTCGTGCCGCTCTTTCCGTCCAGCTCCGTACAGCGGATCTGCGAGCAGAGACGCACCCGCAGCCCGGCCGGCGTCGGGCCATTAAGCTTATAGCGCCACGCCACTAGCGTCATCTGCCCAGAAACGGGCTGGGAGGAGACCAGCGGTCGGGACGACATCGACTCCCCACGATGGTTAAGGGTGATGCCGATGCTGCTCGCCTGCCAGGCACCCTCACCTGTCGCGTGAGCCAGCAGGGGTAGCGCCAGCAGAAGTCCGATTACTCTACGCACTATTTACCTCCAATAGTGGCGGTCATGCGGATATTGCGGTTATCCGACAGCTCCATATTGGAGAGCACCACCAGCTGGGTCAGGCTGCGGCGCAGGAAGCGCGACAGCAGCGGACGCAGGGCATGATTCACCAGCAGCACCGGCGGCGCGCCAAGCATCTCCTGGCGGGCCAGCGCCTCCTGGGTCTGAGCCAGCAGGCGATCCGCCAGCCCCGGCTCCAGGCCGCCGCCGCCCTGTAGCGCCTGTAACAGCAGACGCTCAAGCGGCGTATCCAGACCGATCACCTGCACTTCACCGTTGCCCGGGAACCACTGCTGAGTGATTGCCCTGCCCAGCGCCACGCGTACCACCGCGGTCAGCTCATGCGGATCGCTCTGGATCGGCGCATGCTCGGCCAGGGTCTCCAGAATGGTGCGCATATCACGAATCGGCACCTTCTCATCCAGCAGGTTCTGCAATACCTTGTGCAGAGTGGTAAGGGTGACCACGCCCGGAACCAGATCTTCGGTAAGCTTCGGCATCTCCTGGCTCACGCGATCCAGCAGCTGCTGCGCCTCCTGACGGCCAAACAGCTCGGAGGCGAACTGGCCAATCAGGTGGTTAAGATGGGTTGCCACCACGGTGCTGGCCTCGACCACGGTATAGCCCTGGATCTGCGCCTGCTCTTTCAGGGCGCTTTCGATCCAGATCGCCGCCAGACCAAAGGCCGGATCTACCGTCTGCTCGCCGGGCAACGTGCCCGCTGCCGTGCCGGGGTTAATCGCCAGCCAGCGGCCCGGATAGGCCTCGCCGCTGCCAATCTCTACACCCTTCATCAGAATACGGTAGCGCGCCGGGGGCAGATCCATATTGTCGCGGATGTGCACTACCGGCGGCAGGAAGCCCATATCCTGGGCAAATTTCTTACGGATGCTGCGGATACGCCCGAGCAGCTCGCCATCCTGCTGGAAATCCACCATCGGGATCAGGCGGTAACCCACCTCCATGCCGAGGGAGTCCTCGAGCTGAACGTCGTTCCAGGTGGCCTCTACCGCCTGGTTGTTCTCCGGCATCTTGACTGGCGCAGCCTCAACCGGGGCTTTCTGTTCACGCCCACGCAGCCACCAGGCAAGGCCCAGCAGCCCGGCGGTAAAGAGCAGGAAGACAAAGTTTGGCATGCCTGGCACTAGCCCCAGCAGGCCCAGCACGCCGGCGCTCAGCAGCATCACGCGCGGGTTGCTAAACAGCTGACCCACCATCTGCTGGCCAACGTCCTGATCGGTCGCTACGCGGGTCACAATGACGCCCGCAGCGGTGGAGATCACCAGCGCCGGGATCTGCGCGACCAGCCCGTCACCGATGGTCAGCAGGGTATAGCTCTCTGCTGCATGGCCCATGTCCATGCCATGCTGTAAAACCCCCACCAGCAGGCCGCCGACGACGTTGATCACCATGATCAGGATGCCCGCGATGGCATCGCCACGCACAAACTTACTCGCACCGTCCATGGAGCCATAGAAGTCGGCCTCCTGAGTCACTTCCGAGCGGCGTTTTTTGGCTTCGTCTTCGCCAATCAGACCGGCGTTAAGGTCGGCGTCGATCGCCATCTGCTTGCCCGGCATCCCATCGAGGACAAAGCGCGCGCCTACTTCTGCGATACGCCCGGCACCCTTGGTGATAACCATAAAGTTGATGATGACGAGGATGACAAACACCACGATGCCGATGGCAAAGTTACCACCAACGAGGAAGTGGCCGAAGGCTTCAACCACCTTCCCCGCCGCCGCGCCGCCGGTGTGCCCTTCCATCAGGATGATACGGGTGGAGGCGACGTTCAGCGCCAGCCGCAGCAGGGTAGTAAACAGCAGAATGGTCGGGAACGCGGCGAACTCCAGCGTGCGCTGGGTGAACATCGCCACCAGCAGCACCATGATGGAGAGCGCGATATTAAAGGTAAACAGCAGATCGAGGATGAACGCCGGCAGCGGCAGCACCATCATCGACAGGATAAGCAGAATCAGTATCGGCCCGGCAAGAATCTGCCATTGACCTGATTTCATGTTGCCAGGCAGGCGCAACATCGTCACCAGATTATTCATCAGTGTCCTTCTCGTCGTTCATAAAATCCAGTGCGTCAGGCACCGGAAGATTGGCGGGTTTCACCGGCGCTTGCCCACCAGCGAGCTTCCAGCGTTTGAGCTGCCATACCCAGGCCAGCACTTCAGCTACAGCTGCATACAGCTGACCTGGGATCTGCTGGCCGACATCGGCATGGCGGTAGAGCGCACGCGCCAGCGGCGGCGCTTCCAGCAGAGGAATACGGTTTTCAGCGGCAATTTCACGAATGCGCAGCGCCACCAGTCCGGCACCTTTCGCCAGCACCTTCGGCGCACTCATTTTGTTCTCATCGTAAAGCAGCGCCACGGAATAGTGCGTCGGGTTGGTGACCACTACGTTAGCCTTCGGCACGTCCGCCATCATGCGGCGGCGGGCGGCGGCGCGCTGCATCTGGCGGATACGCCCTTTCACGTGCGGATCGCCTTCGCTCTGCTTATGTTCGTCGCGAATATCCTGGCGGGACATGCGCAGCTTTTT
Organism: Pseudescherichia sp.; assembly: GCF_031987975.1. Taxonomy (GTDB): domain Bacteria; phylum Pseudomonadota; class Gammaproteobacteria; order Enterobacterales; family Enterobacteriaceae; genus Pseudescherichia. The sequence continues at coordinate 566,054 of NZ_DALZYX010000001.1, forward strand.
GATATGGGTGTAGATCTGCCAGATTACGTCAAAGCCGACCATTGGGATAATGCCCAGCACCACCAGCAGCACGCAAAGGCCCACCAGGTTAAGGGCGTTACTCATCGCCGTCAGCGGCGACTCGCTCATCAGCCGCATCATATCCGGCCATTTGTGGGTCAAGTAAAGCCCTGCCACGCTGCCCATCAGCACAGCCTTCAGCACCGCTTTAACCAACTCCGCGCCAACCTGCGCAGAAAACAGCCGCTTCAGGCCACTGAGCGGGTTGAGCTTGGAGAACTGGAACTGCAGCGACTTGCCGCTAAATACCAGCCCGCCCAGCAGGATCGGGGCGATTAGCGCCACCAGCACCACGCCGGTAATAAGCGGCAGCAGCGCGATCATCGCCTCTTTGATCAGCAGGATGGTCTGGCCGAGGATCAGATGGGGATCGTTGACGATACCGTGGTCGAAGCGGAGACCGGATGAGAGCAGTCCCGCCAGCCGACGGGCGAGCGACTCCCCTCCAATCCAGATCACGCAGATGCCGACCACCAGGATTAGGAGCGATGTAAGCTCTTTGGAACGGGGAACCTGCCCCTCCTCACGCGCCTTCTCTAGTCGGTGGGGTGTGGGGGCCTCTGTTTTGTCCTCGTTGTCTTCTTCAGCCACGATAGATACTCGCGATACATTTCGTCACGGGTATCATGCCAGACGCCTGAAGAGACAATGGGACAATAAGCTCGCTTTAACACGGCTTTTTTACAGTTTAGGCATAATCCCCGCCCCCCTTTACTAGCAGAGGCAGGGCTTGTTATCAGAACCCGAGACTGTCCAGCAGGTCGTCTACCTGGTCCTGGCTGGCTACGACACCCGCTTTGGTGGTATCGAGCTGCGGCCCGTTGAGCAGGCTTTCGTTCTCGCGCTTCGGACGCGCGGACGGCTCCGGCATATTGTCCAGCAGCACCATCAGCAGCTGACGCTCAATCTCCTGAATCACATCCATCATGCGTTTGATCACCTGACCGGTAAGATCCTGGAAATCCTGCGCCATCATGATGTCCAACAGTTGAGCATTGGTGAAGCTGGTATGGCCCGGCACGTCACCAAGGTACTGGCGAGTGTCTTTGACCAGCTCTTTGGCGTCTGTCAGCTCAATTGGATTCTCAAACCATGCGTCCCAGCGCTTGCTCAGCGATTTAGCGCCGCTTTCCATCGCGTCCTGATGCGGCTGAGATGCTTCAACGCTGTTTAGCGCACGCTCGGCTGCCTGGGCAGTCATCTGCACCACGTAGTCCAGACGATCGCGGGCATCGGGGATCGCTTCCGCCGCTTCGGCAATCGCCTGATCAAGACCAAGCTCACGCAGGCTGTCGCGCAGCATACGCGTCAGGCTGCCGATACGAGCGATAATGTCTCCGGGTGTGTGCTCATCCGAAGGTTTAATTTGCGGTTGCATCATCATCATCCGGTCCTTACATGCCGAGTTTCTCGAAGATCTTACCGAGTTTTTCTTCCAGGGTTGCAGCCGTAAACGGCTTCACCACGTAACCACTTGCACCCGCCTGCGCGGCCGCAATGATGTTCTCTTTCTTCGCTTCTGCGGTCACCATCAGCACCGGCAGCGAAGCCATGGCGCTATTGGCGCGAATGGTCTTCAATAGCTCCAGGCCGTCCATGTTCGGCATGTTCCAGTCGGAGATAACGAAGCCAAAGCCACCCGCCTGGAGCTTGTTCAGCGCGTCTACGCCGTCCTCTGCCTCTTCTACGTTATTGAAACCCAGCTCTTTCAGCAGGTTGCGTACAATGCGACGCATGGTGGAAAAGTCATCCACAACCAGAAACTTGAGCTCTTTGTCCGCCATAAAACTACACTCCTCATTAAATACGTATTGCCTGTCCGGCACTGATTTTCGCCAGCATCTGCTGGCTTACCTGACTAAGATCGACCACTTCGCTCACGCCACCCATATTGATAGCTTCGCGCGGCATGCCGAACACCACACAACTTGCTTCATTTTGCGCAATCGTCCAGGCACCCGCCTGGTGCATTGCTAACATGCCGGCCGCGCCATCGTTACCCATGCCGGTGAGGATCACCCCCACGGCGTTGCGCCCCGCATGTTTTGCGACCGAATGAAACAGTACATCTACCGCCGGACGATGCCGGTTAACCGGCGGTCCGTCGTGAATTTTGATCTGATAGTTTGCCCCGCTGCGCGCCAGCTCCATGTGCTTATCGCCAGGGGCGATATAGGCATGCCCCGGCAGCACGCGCTCGCCGTCCTCAGCCTCTTTTACGCTGATCTGGCAGAGCTTGTTTAACCGCTCGGCAAAGGAGCGGGTAAAGCCCGGCGGCATATGCTGGGTGATAAGAATACCCGGACTGGAGAGCGGCAATGGCTGGAGTACATGACGAATTGCCTCTGTTCCGCCGGTGGAAGCGCCGATCGCCAGCAGCTTTTCCGAACTCAATAGCGGCCCGGCTTTCAGGGTCGCCGGGGCAGAGACCGGATTATGCGCCGCCAGTCTGGCTCGCGATGCGGTACGCACCTTCTCGGCAATCATTTCGCTGTAGGCAAGCATTCCCTCACGGATCCCCAGTTGCGGCTTGGTGACAAAGTCAATCGCCCCCAGCTCCAGCGCGCGCAAGGTAACCTCAGAGCCTTTTCCGGTCAGGGAGGAGACCATCACCACCGGCATCGGCCGCAGGCGCATCAGCTTCTCAAGGAAGTCGAGGCCGTCCATGCGCGGCATTTCGACATCCAGCGTCAGGACATCCGGATTGTATTTTTTGATCAAATCCCGCGCGACCAGCGGATCCGGCGCGGTAGCCACCATCTCCATATCACTGTGGCTGTTGATAATCTCCGTCATGATCTGGCGCATCAGCGCTGAATCATCAACAGACAGTACCCTGATTTTACTCATGCTTTATCCTTACTCAGCGCATAAACGGTCTGCCCACGCAGGGTAAACTCGCGCACAAGGTTGCTGAAATTCTCCGAATGCCCGGCGAACAGCAGTCCGTCAGGCTTAAGCATTGGGGCAAAGCGACGCAAAATGTCCTGCTGCGTCGTTTTATCAAAATAGATCATGACGTTACGACAGAAGATGGCATCGAACGGTCCCGGCACCTGGTACTGCTTATCCAGCAGGTTGAGCGACTGGAAGTCCACGAAGTTCGCCAGCTCCTGACGTACCCGCACCAGCCCGGCATGAGGCCCGGTACCGCGCATAAAGTAGCGCTGCAGCTGCTGGGGGGAGAGCGTTTTCAGCTCATCCAGGCGGTAGATGCCGCTGCGGGCTTTCTCCAGCACCTCGGTGTCGATATCGCTGGCGATCACCTTCCAGCGCCCCGGCACCAGGCCCAGCGCATCCGCCAGAGTAATGGCGAGCGAGTAAGGCTCTTCACCGGTGGACGCGGCGGCGCTCCAGACCCGGTACTCACCGCTGTGCTTACGGGCGTGATCGGCCAGCACCGGGAAGTGATGGGCTTCACGGAAGAAGGCGGTCAGGTTAGTGGTCAGCGAGTTAATAAACGCCTGCCACTCAGCGCTGCTCTGGTTCGCCTCCAGCATGCTCAGGTAGCGACCAAAATCATCTAGCCCCAGCGTGCGCAGGCGGCGAACCAGCCTGTTGTAGACCATGTCTCGCTTATGGTCAGCCAGCACGATCCCCGCACGCTGGTAAATCAATTGACATATCCGACGGAAATGCGCGTCGGACAGCGCAAGGCGCTGAGGGAACTGCATAGTTAATGACGTTTGCCCGTTGGGCAGTGGTGATGTCATAGCGCCTTCTCAATTACTTTCAGGATAATGCCGGCACGGCCCTGGGGGGTGCCACTTCGGGTTGACCGATTTGCTCATCTAACGTAAATACCGCAACCTGGGACGTGAGACGGTCCGCCTGGTGCGCTAACTGTTCGGTTGCCGCAGCGGCCTCCTCGACGAGAGAGGCGTTCTGCTGCGTAACCTGATCCATCTGGCTGACCGCCAGCGCGACCTGCTCAATACCCCGGCGCTGTTCATCAGAGGCGGACGCAATTTCGCCCATAATGTCATTGACCTGGGTTACGGAACGGACGATGTCCGTCATGGTTTGCGCTGCCGTATCAACCAGCTCAGAGCCTTGCTGCACGCGGGCAACCGAATCTTCAATTAATCCTTTGATCTCTTTCGCCGCCTGCGCGCTGCGGCTGGCAAGATTGCGCACCTCACCGGCTACTACCGCAAAGCCGCGCCCCTGCTCGCCAGCCCGGGCAGCCTCAACGGCGGCGTTCAGCGCCAGGATATTGGTCTGGAAGGCAATGCCGTCGATCACGCTAATGATGTCGCCAATCTTTTGCGAGCTGGTGGCAATCTCATGCATGGTGTCAGCCACCCGCGAAGTCTGCTCCCCGCCTTTTCTTGCCGTCTCTGCCGCACCGTGAGAGAGCACCGATGCCTGACGGGCGTTGTCGGCGTTTTGGCCTACCGTCGCGGTGAGCTGCTCCATGCTGGCGGCGGTTTCGGCCAGCGAGGCCGCCTGCTGCTCGGTGCGCGCTGAGAGATCGTTATTGCCCGCCGCAATTTCTGAGATGCCGGTGTGCATCGACACGCTACCTTCGCGCACGTTAGCTACCGTGGTGCGCAGCGCGCTCTGCATCTTTTGCAGGCTGGCAAAGATGGCCGAGATTTCATTGCGGCCATAGACCGCAATAGGCCGCGCCAGGTCGCCTCCGGCAATGCTGTCAAAATGACTGCTGATAATCGCCAGCGGCTGCACAATCATTCTGCGCGACCAGAACAGCCCCGCTGAGATCAGCCCCGCCGCCAGAATTAACACGGTGATAAAGGTGGCCGCCGACATGTGGTAGTTGGTGCGGCTACCTGCAGTCGCGGTCACCACAAAACGATCGATATAGTGCTGCCAGCCGGTAAAGGCCGCCTCAAACGCATCCTGGGACTGCTGCACCGGCGCGGTCATAAAATCGGAGAGCTGGTTATTCGTAAGCCAGGTCGCCTGATGCTCTAAATCGCTCATCCAGGTGCTGTAGGTGGTCTTCGCCTGCTCTTTGAGCTTCTCCCCTTCCGGTGAGATCGCCTCGATTGACTCAAACTCTTTGAGCTGGACGGTGGCAAGCTGCAAATTGCTGCGCGCGGAGTTCATCAGCCCTTTGATATCATCCGGCGGATAGCTTAAGGCGGTCAGCGTGCCGGCCTTGTTCAGAGAGGTGCTGGTCTGCAATAAAACGGCGCGCATCTGGGCCAGCGTGTTGCGCTGGTGGTTGCTCTTTTCAACCTGCTCCAGATGCTGAAAACCATCGCGGAAGGCCCAAAAAGAGAGGCCGTTGCTGCCCACCAGCAACAGACCGCAAACAATCAGTAAGATAAACAGTGTGGTCGAGATACGAATACGATTAAACATCTACGCTCCCATCAGGCGGCTAACGCCGCAATATCAATACGATCAAAAAGTTTCCCAGTTATCATCCTGTCCGGTACTGAGCTGACTACCGGCCGGGGCGGAAACGAACTTCCTCCCCTGCGGGCGGCGCTGCGCCGGGTTTTCAGGGACGGCGGCAAGGCGGAAAGCAGAGACCGCCTGCGTGAGTCGACTGGCCTGTTCTTCTAATGCTGCGGCCGCGGCCGCAGACTCTTCTACCAGCGACGCGTTCTGCTGTGTCACTCTGTCCATCTCCGATACCGCCAGCGCCACCTGGTCGATGCCCTTGCTCTGCTCATCAGAGGCAGAGGCAATCTCGCCCATAATGTCGGTCACACGGGTCACTGCGTTGACGATATCGTTCATGGTCTCCCCGGCGCTCTCCACCAGCACCGAACCGGTATCGACGCGCGAGACGGAATCTTCAATTAATCCTTTGATCTCTTTGGCTGCGTTGGCGCTACGGCTGGCGAGATTACGTACCTCACCCGCAACGACGGCAAAGCCACGCCCCTGCTCGCCCGCACGGGCAGCCTCTACGGCGGCGTTGAGCGCCAGAATATTGGTCTGGAAAGCAATGCTGTCGATCACGCTGGTGATGTCAGCGATTTTTTTCGAGCTGGCGGCGATGTCGTGCATGGTTTTCACCACGCCGTCTACCACCTTGCCCCCACGTCCGGCAGTCTCGGAAGCGCTAAGCGCCAGCTGAGAGGCCTGACGGGCGTTGTCAGCGTTCTGCTTCACGGTGGCGGTGAGCTGCTCCATGCTGGCGGCAGTCTGCTCCAGCGCGGAGGCCTGCTGCTCGGTCCGGGAAGAGAGATCGTTGTTACCGGCGGCAATTTCGCTGGTTCCGCTGTAGATGGCATCCGACCCTTTGCGCACGTTGCTGACGGTATCGATCAGCGAGCGCTGCATATGTTCAACGCTGTCCGCCAGCTCGGTAATTTCGTTTTTACCGTTAATGACCAGCGTCTGAGTGAGGTCGCCGCTGGCAATTTCACGAATGTGACGGATCACATTAGCCAGCGGATTAAGCAGGATATGACGAATGCCGTACCACACCGCAGCCAGCACAATGACCAGCGCCAGGGCGAGGATCGCCATCTGCCACTGGGCGAAACGGTAGTCGTGCGTGCTCTGGGTAAAGGCGTCGTGATACAGCTCGCTGCTAAGCTGGGCGTACTGCCCGAGCGCGTCACCCATTGCATTCTGCATTCCCTGGGTCGGCTGGGCAAAGAAGGCGTCCATATTGCCGCTCTCCAGGAACTGAATCAGCTCCGTAAGCGCGGCGCTGTAGGCCCGGTATTTCTCATCAAGCTGCTGGCTCACCTGTGCCATGGCAGGCACCGGCGGCAACGCTTTGTATGCGTCGTAGTGTTGCGCCGCATCGGCGAGCGAAGCATGGGCGCTCTTCAGCAGGTCGGTTTTGGCGCTGCTCTGCTGATTGGTCGGATCCATCATCATTCGGGCTGACGAACGGCTGAGGTTGATGCGCGTCTGTAACATCAGCTCCCAGGTTTTGGTCAGCTCGGTCTGCTGCTGGCGAAGATCGTTAGCGTCAGCAAAGCTCTGCTGATTCTGTTTCAGCGACGAAAACAGAAGCCCACCTGATACCAGCTGTAGAAGTGCGAAAACCACCAGCACCATCATCAGCATTGTGACAACGCGGATACGGTTCAACATGCAACACCTTATTGATGACTTATTAACGGTGTTATCGGCATGTGTGGTGGGAACTTTACATTTGCGAAAGGGAAATAATCCGCTACGCCCCTGACTGATTAAAAGGCGATATCCACTACCACCGTATCGCTGTAGGTTCCGGCCGGAGGCGTCGCCTGGTTAGTTAATACCCGCGCCGTATAGTTATAGGTACGCACCAGGCCGTTGGCGCTGAGCAGTGACGAGGCGCTGCTGGCCCAGCGCTCGGTGCCGCTGCTGCCCCAGCGCTCGCTGGTGCTGCCTTTATAGATCTCATAGCTCAGCCGATTATTGCCGGAGGCCATTCTGCGCACGTTGCCGCTGGCGTTGCTGCCGTTGTTGATCCCCACGCTGTAGACGCTGCCTTTGGTGCAGGTCACCGCGACACCCTGCGACACGGCGGGGAAGTCTTTGACCAGCGGCGCGCTGCCGAAGTTGACGTTTGGCGCGGTGATGGTGATGCAGTCGTTAGTGATATTAATGGTTGCCGTAACGGCGACGGGCACGGTGCCGGTTTGCCATGACCCGCAGCCGCCAAGCAGGCCCAGCGAGCAGATGTTATAGGTGACGTTGAGATTAAAGGTGGCCTGGTACTGGCCCGCCGCGACGGTCTGCCCGGAGAGGGTGCGAAAATAGATTGGCAGGGCAATACGCCGGGTACTAAGCAGATCGAGCAGCGCGTTTCCGCTCCAGACGTAGCTTCCGCCAATCAGTGCCTCGCTGTTATTATTGCATCCTGCGGCACCGCACAGCCGCACCGGGATGGTATCGGTGCTGGCAGGGTTATCAACCCGGCGCATGATCGCCCGGTTACTGACCGCGGCGCTGGCGCTGGTTAGCCGCATGGTTATTGAGTTACCCGTTAACAGATTGAGCAGAACGGCATCGCACTGAACCGTCAGGTTGCCGCTGATCTCCTGCTCGGTGCTGTTAAGCGCAAACGAGGTGACGGTACCAAAGACGCCGTTGGTCGGCGTCACGGTGCAGGCTGACCACGCCAGCGGGCTGGCTCCCATCAGCAGCAGAAAAAGTAGAATAGCGCGGCGCATCAGCGTCTCTCCTCACAGGTAAGCGGCCCGTAGGTCTGTAATTTATGTTCGGGGTTCGCGCCAATTGTCAGCTGAACGTCGCAGGTGCGGTTATCGGGCGTGGTCACCCGCAGAGCATTCACATCACTAAGATTTTCCAGGAAGGCGATGCCGTCATAGCCCACCGGCGTCGGCGATCGGCCTTCCCGGTAGACCTGGCTGCCCACCGGCAGCGCCTGCCCCTGGCCATCATGCAGGATCACGCTGGCAACCCGCTCCTGCTCCATCGGAAACTCCACCAGATAGCCGCTCTGGCGGCGCAGAGCAATCCGCTTCTCGGTCTCTTTCAGGCGCGTATCGGCCGGCAGGTTAAGAGTGTTGATGCTGTAGCTGGCGGGATAGTAGGCAGAGACGCCGCTAACCAGCAGATACCCTTTGTCGTTAGTCCTGCCTACCGGCTGGTTCTCATAGCTGACCGGCACGTCGGCATTGCCGCCGGTGCTAACGACCACGAAGGCATCGTTGATTTTGTTAGCCGCAAAAACCTGGCCGTCCATCAGCACCAGCGAACCCAGCGCCTCGCCCCACCAGGTCATCATCCCGCGCTCGCCGTAGCCGCCTCCCTGCAATTCAACGCTGTTATTGCGCCAGCCCAGCGTCGCCTGCTGATAGTTGTCCGACTGCGGCTGGCGAGCAAAGGCCATATTCCAGCCGAAACCGCCGTCGGTAGGCATGGCGTGGTTATAGTTGATGCGCTGGCTGGTGCCCGCATCCGGCGTTCTCTCCACGCTGATTGCCGCACTATCCCGTTCGCCTATGGGGATCTGCAGCGACATGGCGAAGGTCCAGTCGTCCCGCTGCTTATCATGGCTGGCCGCCAGGTAGAGGCTGCTGCTGCCCCACAGGTTTCGGCTCCAGGAGAGGTTCAGCAGCTCGGTCTTCTGGTTATCAAAACTGCGTACGCCAATCCACGCCGCACCGACGTTGCCATAGTCGCCCATGTTAAAGGTCAGCGAATACTGATCGGTATTGCGGCTAAGCGTCGCCAGCGGCTGGCGATCGTCGTCGTAAACGATGGTCTGATCGTAAAGAGCCAGGTTGCCAAACCCGCGCTCACGGCGAGTGTGCTGGGTGGCGATGCTGAAGGTGCTGGTGCTGTACTGGTATCCCCAGTTGAGCTGATTGCCGCTGTTGCCGCGCATCCGGCTCTCCGTCCACGACGAGTTAACAACGCCGAACTGGCCCAGCTTTACCACCGCGCCCGCGCCGCCAAGGGCCAGCTCTTCAGCAGCTTCGCCGTGGCCTTCAAAGGTGAAGTAGTCCGTCACCCCATAGCGCAGGGAGCCGCTGCCCGCCGCCGGACCGTAGTTGAAATCGTCAATGCCGTAGTTACGTCGCAGGCTGCCGAGGGTGATTGCCCCATCGGTGATGCCGCTTTTCAGCACATCGCTGGAGACGTAAAACGGCAGCGTGGTGCTAACCTGCCGTCCTAGCGCGTCGGTGGTAACCAGCACCGCATCCCCTGCGCCGTTGATGTAGGGCAGGTTGGTCAGCGTAAAGGGACCGGGCTGGAGCTGGGTGGATCCGGCCCGGTAGCCGTTGATAAAGACGTCTACCGCCGTAGGTACCGCCGCCTCTCCCGTAAAAGCGGGCAGCGGCCAGGTGACCAGATCGGGGCGCAGGGAGAAGTCGCGCCCGTAGCGGATCCCCCCCATCCGCACGCTGCTGCTCCAGCTCAGCGAGTCAGAGATGACGTCCCCCAGCTGCCACTCGGTGGCATTCTCCTCGTTGGTAAACAGTAGCGTCGTGTCGTAGCGGGTATAGCCCTCGTTTTGTCCGGCGGTGCCGGAGAGATACTCCCGCAGCGTACCGGTTGAAGAGAAGACCGCGTTGCTGTCGAAGTAGCGAAACTCATGCCACAGAGAGGCCTGGCTACCGGCATGTTCGGTGCTGCTGGTATAGAAGTCATAGTTTACCAGTGCGCCCCGACCATAGTGCGGCTTCGCACGCGCCCTTTCGCCGTTGAAAGAGGTGGCGCGGTCCGCTACCCACTCCCGGGGAACGAACAGCAGCAGCCGCTGGCGGTTGCTGTCATATTCGGTCCGTACATCAGGCAGGGTCGAGAGATCAACGTCGCCTGCGGGCAGGTGCTCAGCAGGCAGTCCGGCCCGCTGCAGATCAAGGCTGGCGACAATATAGCGTCCCTGCTGCTGGGTGACCGGCACGACCAGATCGGTATCGTAGTGGTTGACCACCAGCGAGAGGTGAAAGACTGCCTGGGCGTTGATCGCCTGCGCATCCGGCGGCGGCGGCAGGGCATCATCCCCCTCCTCTGCCAGCGCATCCGTCACTCCCCCCAGCAGCACCATCAGCGGCAGGATCAGTTTGCGGGAGACGACTGCCATTGCGTATCCCTGGCATTAATCGTCGCCGTCATGGTAGTCGGATTGCTAAGACCTGAGGGGAGCGGCCAGCTACGCGCCCCGCCCGGCAGCACGTATCCCAGCAGGCCATCCGCCATCTGCCGGCGCTGGCTGCCCTGCTGCACGCTAACCTGGCTCAGGCGCACGTGTACATCGCTACGGTTGCGCACCTCCAGCGCCGGTTTGCCCCCCTCGCGGATCACCCGCCAGCTTAAATCGCGGGTGTTAACCAGAGCATGGTTTGCCCCCTCGGTGGTGGTCGCCACACCCTGGCCATAGACAAAGAGCGGAATCGAGTAGCGCATCTGAATTTTCAGGCCAATCTGCGGCGAATTGCCGTTAGCGGGCTGGGGGATCTCATCCACGATGATCCGGTAGCCTTGCTCTATGCCTGCTGGCACCTGAGTCTGCTTGATCAGACGAATAAGCTGCTTGCCACCTTTATCAATGCGCACAATGGGCGGGCTGGCGACGACATCCTGCTGGGCCTGGTAGCGCTCGTGTCCTCCCTCCTGGGTCCAGCGCATAATGCGTACCTGCATGGTGGTTGGCGTATCGCCCTGATTCTGGATCCACAGCTCCGTTGCGTTAGCATCGGCGGCCAGCCAGGGATCGATCGGCCAAAGTAAGATGGTTGCGGCGCCCTGCGCCTGCTGCGTCATGCCCGTCAGCGCCAGCAGGGCTACTGCTATTAGGCTCCGGCCCATAATGGTTTTCATGATCCTTCTCCCTGTATGACCTTACCAGGACAACGTTACGGTCAATTGATCGGTATAATTTCCTGCGGGACTAAACCCCGTGAGCTGCGCCGCGCCAAACAGCGTCAGCGCGATATTATTGCTATCGCTATAGGTGATCGACCAGGCCTGATTCACGCCCACTTCCGTATTAGCCGCCAGCGTACTGCTGCGATAGAGCCGATAAGGCACCCGATCCGTGCCCCCGCTGCGCTGCATATTGCGCACGGTGCCATAGTGCAGACCACCGTTAATGCTCATGCTTAACGCCACACCGGGGGTACAGGCGAGAGAGAGCGCGCTGTTAGGGACAAAACTGGTGGTGACCTGACCGCTTGCCACGCCGCTGCGGGAGCCAAAATCCAGGGTTCCCAACAGGCCATTGCTGCCGCTGGCTACCGAGCACCCTGCCGCAATCGTTGCCCCAACCTGAAACGACTGGGTGCTGACCGTCAGCGCGGCGGCGGTCCCTGCCCATCCCAGCATTCCCAACCCAAAGACGATGCACAGCATGCTTCGGCCTGGCGCCGGGAGAGTGGCGGCTCCCTCAGGTTTCATTGCGCTGGCGTCAGTAGATCACGCTCACGTTAATTGTATCGGTATAGGTACCGGGAACGACGGTCACGCTGTTGCCACCGCCCTGGATGCGGCCAAAGAGGGTGTAGTTATTCACCCCGCCAGCGGTCGAGGCGACGGGCAGCGGCGCGTCATTGGCGATGATGTTACTGAAGCCGCTGTCGCTGTAGAGGCTGTAGGCCACCCCCTGCGTTGCATTAGTGGTGTTAACCAGATAGCGCGCTGGCGTACCCGGTGTGCCGATCACCGTGGCAGGCGCCGTGGTATTGGTGGTGCCGGTGATCTGTACGGTGTAGGTATCGGTGGTGCACTGGATAGCGAAGCTGTTACCACCGTTAGCCCCGGTGAGCTGGGTTGTCAGCTCGGAGAATGTCGCGGGATGGGTACCAAAGTCCAGAGAGCCAAAGTTGATGCCGCTCTGGTTTGGGGAGCCGTTAATCAGGCAGCCGTTGGTTAAGGTCAACGTCGCGTTGATGGTCCCACTGCTGGTTACCGCATGGGCAGAGTGTCCGGCCAGTGCCAGCGCACCGCTTGCCAAAACGAGGAGGATTTTTCTGTTCATGTTGTCGCCTCTGTTAAAAAGCAGGATTAACAGAAATTTAGCTTACGGGGTTGCAAAGAACCACCCTGTAAAGCCCTGCTCAAACCATCGGCGTATTGACATAAAATTGCATTATCTTTCAATGTATTAACATTGTTAACAGCTCGTAACAAAGCGAAACGTGAATGATATATTCATTATCGCGTGATCTACTTCACAATATATTGTCTGCTGTTACATTCGCAGTTTAAGCAAAACTTAAATGTTATTAATGAGTAATAAGGAAGGGGCGTGAAAAGCGGTTAAAAAACGCTCCCGGAGGCGGGAGCGTTGAGGGGTATCAGGCAACGTGAGCCGCTGCGCTGTCCAGCAGGGCCATCTCTTCGCTGTTAAGCAGCTTCTCAATGTTCACCAGGATCAGCATCCGGTCACCCAGCGCGCCGAGGCCGGTGAGATATTCCGTTGACAGGGTCACAGCAAACTCTGGGGCCGGGCGGATCTGATCCGCTGCCAGCGACAGCACGTCAGAGACGCCATCTACCACGATCCCCACCACGCGCTGGCCCAGGTTGAGCACGATCACCACGGTATTATCGTTATACTCCACGTCCTGTTGGCTGAATTTAACCCGCAGATCGACGATGGGTACAATCACACCGCGCAGGTTGGTCACACCTTTAATAAAATCCGGGGTGTTAGCAATACGGGTTACCTGATCGTAACCGCGGATCTCCTGCACTTTCAGGATATCGATGCCATACTCTTCATCGCCTAAAGTGAATACCAGGAACTCCTGACCCGATGGCTCACCAGCCAGTTTCGTTACATTACTCATACCGGTCATATTTTTACCTTTTTAACTAAATCAGGCGGCTGTGTTCGCCACACGTTGCTCACGGTTTAATCCCTGTAACGCCGAAACATCGACGATCAGCGCCACGCTGCCATCGCCAAGGATGGTTGCAGCGGAGATGCCCGGCACCTTGCGGTAGTTGCTCTCGAGGTTCTTCACCACAACCTGGTGCTGACCAATCAACTGATCCACCAGCAGCGCATAGCGACGGCCTGCGCTCTGTAGGATCACCACAATGCCTGTCGTTGCCTCAGTTTTCGCGCCATCGACGTCAAAGACTTTCCACAGCTCAACCAGCGGCAGATACTCGCCGCGCACTTCCAGCACGCGCTCGCCCCCCGCCAGCGGATGCAGATCCTCTTCACGCGGCTGCAGCGACTCCATCACCGCATTCAGCGGCAGGATAAAGACTTCGTCCGCAACTTTCACCGACATACCGTCAAGGATCGCCAGCGTCAGCGGCAGCAGGATCCGGATCGTCGTGCCCGCCCCCTGCTTCGACTGGATCTCAACGTGGCCGCCCATCTCCTGGATGTTACGTTTCACCACGTCCATACCCACGCCGCGGCCGGAGACGTCCGTTACCTGCTCTGCCGTGGAGAAACCCGGGGCAAAAATCAGCATGCCGACCTCTTCGTCGGTCATGTTTTCATTTACCGCCATCCCCTGTGACATCGCCTTCGCCAGGATACGCTCGCGGTTGAGACCTGCGCCGTCGTCGATCACTTCGATGCAGATATTGCCGCCCTGATGCTCCGCAGAGAGGGTCAGGTTACCTACCGGCGATTTTCCGGCAGCGACACGGGTATCCGGCAGCTCAATACCGTGGTCCAGGCTGTTACGCACCAGGTGGGTTAACGGATCGATAATGCGCTCGATCAGGCTCTTATCCAGCTCGGTAGAGCTGCCCAGCAGCGTTAGCTCGATCTGCTTGTTGAGCTTGCTCGCCAGGTCGCGCACCAGGCGCGGGAAGCGGCTGAAGACGTACTCCATCGGCATCATACGGATGGACATCACCGACTCCTGCAGATCGCGGGCATTACGCTGCAGCTGGCCCATGCTGGTGATCAGGTCGCCGTGATTGACCGGATCCAGCTCGTTGGAGCGCTGAGCCAGCATTGACTGAGTGATCACCAGTTCGCCCACAAGGTTGATGAGCTGGTCAACTTTCTCAACGGCAACGCGGATGCTGGTAGACTCGCTTGCGCGGGCTGGCTTTTCTGCACGCTCCTGACGGGCAGCAGGCTGCTCACGCGGCGCGCTTTGTGCAACCGGAGCCGCAGCTACCGGCTGGGCCACCGCAGCCGGAGCGGCTGGTGCTGCCTCGCTGGCCGAAGCTGGCGCGGGTACATCGGCAAAGCTAATCTGATCCGGCTCGATGACGAAGCAGAGCACGGCAACCAGGTCGTCTTCGCCCACGCCGCCTTCCAGCGTCGCGCTCAGCGAATCCGCGCCTTTTACCACGTCGCTGAGCGTCGCCAGGTTTTTCAGCTCATCTTCCAGCAGGTTGACTTCGCTCTCTTTCAGACGAGACAGGACAATGCGCAGTTTGCCATCATTGGCTGTCGCTGGTGCGGCGACGGGTGCAGCATCAGCGACGGCCTGGGCATTATCTACAACGGTCAGCTTTGCCCCACCGGTCGCAGCGGCAGGCACTTCGCCTTTCGCTTCCAGCGCCAGCTGTCGCAGCGCATTGCAGATATATTCAAAGCTGGCGGCATCCGGCTCTTGCGAGCTTTTATAGGCGTCGAGCTGTTCCTGCATAATATCTTTGGTTTCCAAAAACAGGTTGATAATATCGGTGTTGAGTTGCATCTCTCCGCGCCGGGCCTCATCCAGCAGGTTTTCCATCAGGTGCGTGGTCTCCTGCAAAATGGTGAAGCCAAACGTGCCAGCACCGCCTTTTATGGAGTGGGCTGCACGAAAGATGGCGTTGAGCTGCTCTGAATCCGGCGCTTCCGGCACCAGATCCAGCAGGTGTTGCTCCATGTCGGCCAACAGCTCGTCAGCTTCATCAAAAAATGTCTGATAAAAATCGCTAATATCCATGCTCACGCTATCACCTCGGATCGGGTTGTGGCGATGTGGGAACGGTCGCCTGGGGCTGCGCCCCCGGCTGTTGTAATACACTTACCGGCTCGTTTTGGCTTTCGGCGTTTTCGTGCAGAATTGCCTGTTCTGCTTGTTTATTCAGCACTAAGAGACTAATGCGGCGGTTAATGGCGTCATTCGCCCCTTTGTCGTTCAGGCGCATGGTGGCAGCCATGCCGACCACACGCAGCACTTTGCCGTCGTCCAGCCCGCCCGCGACCAGCTCTCGCCGTGAGGCGTTAGCACGATCGGCAGAAAGCTCCCAGTTACTGTAGCCACGCTCGCCGTTGGCGTACGGGAAGTCATCGGTATGGCCCGAAAGGCTAATACGGTTGGGAATGTTGTTCAGCACCGGCGCAATAGCGCGCAAAATATCGCGCATATAGGGTTCAACCTCGGCGCTGCCGGTTTTAAACATCGGCCGGTTCTGGCTGTCGATAATCTGGATGCGTAGCCCCTCCTGAACCAGATCGATCTTCAGGTGCGGACGCAGGGCGCGCAGCTTCGGATCGGCCTCGATCAGCTGGTCGAGGTCGCCGCGCAGCTTGCTCAGGCGAGACTGCTCCATCTTCTGGCGCAGCTCCTCCACGTTGGGCTGGCGCTGCACCTCCCCTTTCTGCTGGGTGACGTCATCGCCGCCGCCCGGAATTGGGCTGTCGCTGTTGGAGATACGCGGACCGCCTGCGATAGAGGTTGCCAGCGGGGTGCGGAAATACTCCGCAATCTGGATCAGCTCTTTCGGACTGGAGATAGAGATCAGCCACATCACGAGGAAGAACGCCATCATTGCCGTCATAAAGTCGGCGTAGGCAATCTTCCAGGATCCGTGCGAGCCGCCCCCGTGCCCCTTATGCTTGCGCCGTTTTACAACGACAATAGGATGGGCCTGGTTTTTCATGCGTCCTCAGTCGTGGTCTGCTGGTTTGGATTACGTACCGCGCGGACATGCTCATCCAACTCCATAAAGGATGGACGCTCGCTGGAGTAGAGCGTTTTACGGCCAAACTCAACGGCAATCGGAGGCGCGTAGCCGTTCAGGTTGGAGAGCAGCGTGATCTTGACGCACTGCATCATCTTGGTGGTTTCCGCACTCTTCTGGCGCAGTACGGTAGCCAGCGGCGAGATAAAGCCGTAGGCCAGCAGAATACCGAGGAAGGTTCCTACCATCGCGTGGGCGATCAGCGCCCCCAGCTCAGCCGCTGGGCGATCCGCCGAGGCCAGGGCATGAACCACCCCCATAACCGCCGCCACGATACCAAACGCTGGCAGCGAGTCGCCCACCATGGCCAGGCTATTCGCGGGTACTTCGGCTTCGCTTTCGTGGGTCTCGATCTCTTCGTCCATCAACGCTTCAATTTCAAAGGTGTTCATGTTGCCGCTGATGATCAGACGCAGATAGTCGACGATAAACTCGAGCATCACCGGATCGGCAAGGATCCGCGGATAGTTAGCAAAAATTTCGCTCTCTTTTGGATTTTCAATATCGCGCTCAAGGGAGAACATCCCCTGCTGGCGCGACTTGGCCATCAGGCGATAGAGCAGCGCCAGAAGATCCATATAGACAGCTTTTGTGTATTTGGAGCGACGAAACAGCAAGGGGAGCGCCTTAAGCGTTCCTTTAATGGCTTTGCCGTTATTACCCACAATAAACGCACCCACGCCCGCGCCGCCGATAATAATCAGCTCAGCCGGTTGATAAAGTGCCCCAAGGTGTCCGCCGGTCATCATGTAACCGCCAAAGACTGTACCGAGAACAACAAGGTAACCTAATAAGATCAGCACGACATCATCCTTCCGCTGTTGACTAAGGCAAGGAAAAACAGTTTTGGGGCGAAAAACCCGACGGGGAGGCAAAAAAAAGCAGCGGTAATTGCTTACCGCTGCTGGAGTGTTACCCACGCCGTTAAGTTAAACAGCCTGTTTGATCTGTTCATCCAGCAGTTGTGGAATAATATCGGCAGCTTCCAGGGAAAGTTTACGTCTTTTTACGGCCCTGGACGGCGGCTGGCATAAACTGCAGGCAAAACTGCCAGCAGGCTGGTGAGCATGGGTAATAAAATTGCCGCCGCAGCAGTTACAGCTTGAAAGTTCCAGCATGCCGCTCTCGACGAAACGCACTAACGTCCAGGCACGGGTCAGGGCTAACAGCGGTCCCTCTTCCGGCTGCGGACACTGTTCCAGATAGAGTCGATACGCTTTAATTACTGCATCAACACCGCTGCAGAGTCCTGTTTTCAGTAAAAACTGCCAGGCGTTGCAGAACATTGAGGCATGAATATTCTGTTCCCACGTCATAAACCAGTCGGTTGAAAAAGGGAGCATCCCTTTCGGCGGCGGGCTACCACGAAGTTCTTTATAGAGTTTGATGAGGCGGCCACGGCTGAGCTGCGTTTCACTTTCCAACATTTGCAAACGCGCGCCCAGCGTAATCAGCTCCATAGCGAGTTGAATATCACGCGCTTCCTGGACAATGCTCTTCTCGGTCATCATTAAGCCCTTTTTTTCCGGGACGGCGCGTCAGCACCCTGATTGCTCTCATTAAGCAGGCGCGTCGAGAGCAAAATACCGGTATGAATCTGCTGCAGGTCATCCACGCGGGACTCCTGAGTCAGACGGGTGATAGTCTGATGATTATCAAAACGGAACTGGCAGATCAGCTGATTGGTTTCAGCTAATTTTACCATCTGCGGCAGCGTTAATTCACCCATGGTTGAGGCCATCTCTTCGCTAATGCCCAGGCGGAACATGGCGGAGGCTTTGTCCTGACTAATTAAACGCTGTGCCAGCAGTAAATATGACAAGTTGATGTCATAAATATGTTTCAGCAACTCGGATGTATGCATTTTTCCCATCCAGAATAACCAACTAGTATCTTATGCGGCCAGGCCGCACCCCGTGATGTCGCCGGGAAAAAAACCCGGTATTAAAAAAGATAAGGCGAAATGCATCGTTTGAATTTTGTTGTTTAACGTGACGGCGATCGCATTGCTGTGCCACCTCTCTCCGTTACGCTTTCAATCAATTCTTACAATTAACTAAGATTTTTCTTAAAGCGACGCAACTGTACTCGTGACCCGTAGGACATACAATTGGCTGCTGGGAGAAATTTAAAAATAATGTGATCTACGTCACATAATTTACGTGAATATTATAAATAAATCCATACTTTCGACTTAGTGATTGTTCGTTTTTTGTACTATTGTGCCTCTTTTCTATTCCTTTTCGACGAATAGTCATGCAGTTTTATGTGTTAACTGATAACCAGTCATCAGACCTCTGACTTTATGCTCGCGTGAGGGATATAATCGCCATAGCAAAATCAGGGTCATAAAAAAATTTATATATTTATCAATACATTGAAGCCTGGCTAAACTTACCTTGTAAACGTGTAAAATGATTGCAAATTTGTTAACAGCTTACGAAATGCAGTATCTGAAGCACCATAATCTTTGTGAAATTTACGTTAAGTGTTTAAATTTGATTAACATATCAGAGAAAGGCACGATTCCACGCGATGGAATAATTAATGAATATTTATGATAATGTTCACAGCTCAGTCACATTTTTCTGGTTGCAAATTTTGTAAAAACAAGGTAAAGATACGTCAAGGGTTCATGCTCAGTGAAGGAGTGAGATATGAGCTATTCCCACCTGCTGGTTGCGGTTGCCGTTAACCCAGAAAGCCATCTGCTGCTCAAAAAAGCGGTCTCTATTGCCCGCCCATCCTATGCACGTATTAGCCTGCTTACCTTAGCTAACGATCCCGAGATGTATAATCAGTTTGCCGCGCCAATGATGGAGAATTTGCGCGACCTGATGCAGGAGGAGACCCAGCAATTTTTACAGGCGTTAATTGCACAGGCGGATTATCCCATTACGCAAACAATAATTGCCTCGGGTGAGCTGAGTGAAAATATCCTGCATTTTTGCGAACGTGAAGGCGTCGATCTGGTTATTTACGGTAACCATAATCAGCATTTTTTTTCGCGGGCGGCCTGTTCGGCTAAAAGCGTGGTGGGGTCGAGTAAAGTGGACGTGCTGCTGGTCTCGCTTAACGAGAAATAGCGCCCCCGCTACAGCGGGAGCGCCAAAATTATTAAGCCAGTTTAGGGAAAGTCGCCACGTTGTCTTGCAGACGACTCTCTGCACTACGGGGCGCTATGCGCTTTAAATCGGCAATAAACCTCTCCTGCCAGCGGTGAATATCATTTTTCCTGATCACATCCATCATGTCGGCATGGCGGGAGATACGTTCCGCCAGCGGCATGGTTAAGGCCCGGTTCATAGCGTTAGCCACATCGTCACGATCGTATGGGTTTACGATCAGCGCCGAGGTTAACTCGTTGGCCGCACCGGCAAACTTAGAGAGCACCAGTACGCCAGGGTTAGCCGGATCCTGCGCCGCGACATACTCTTTGGCAACGAGATTCATCCCGTCACGCAGCGGCGTCACCAGGCCGACATCGGCGTAGCGGAAGACCTTCATCAGCAGCTTGCGATCGAAGTGCTGGTTAAGGTAGTAAAGTGGCGTCCAGCCTAGCTGGCCATATTTACCATTAATACGTCCAGCTTCAGTCTCCAGCTGATGACGAATATCCTGGTAGGCCTGAACCTCGCCGCGTGAGGTAGGTGCAATCTGCGTATAGCGGATTTTACCGTGGTGCTGCGGGAACTTCTCCAGCAGAGTTTCATAGGCATGGAAACGTTCCGGCAGGCCCTTAGAGTAGTCCAGCCGCTCGACGGAGAAGATGTTTTTCACATTTTTCAGCTCGGATTTGAGCTGTGCCAGCTTGGGCGGCAGCGGGCCAGACGCCTGCTGAGCAATCTCTTCCGGCTCAATCCCGATAGGATAGACTTCGGTGCGGAAGGTTTTGCCCCATGCGGTGTGGGTTTTATCGCCCCGGGCGGTCAGCCGCGTCTGGCTGGAGAGGCTATCCAGGAACGACACCCGGTCGCTCTCGGTCTGGAATCCCAGCAGATCGTAGTCGCACAGCTGCTCCAGCAGCTCGGCATGCGGCGGCAGCGCGTTGAAAATCTCCGGGGTTGGGAATGGAATATGCAGGAAAAAGCCAATCTGGTTGTTTACACCACGCTGGCGTAGCTCGTTGGCAAACGGCAGAAGGTGGTAATCGTGGATCCAGAGAATATCGTCTTCTTCAAGCAGCGGCACCAGCTTGTCCGCCAGCAGTGCGTTCACGCGCTGATAGCCCTCCCAAGCCTCGCGCTGGAACTTCACTAAATCAAGACGGTAGTGGAAAGCCGGCCACAGCACGGCATTAGAAAACTGGCTGTAGTACTCATCATAATCCTGCTCGCTGAGGTTAAACGAGGCCCAGGTAATGTTGCCGCGGGTCACTTTCTTTAGCGGCTTATCTTCATTACCAATTTCACCACTCCAGCCAAACCAGAGTCCGCCGGTTCCTTTCAGTGCACCCATAATGCCGACGGCCAGCCCACCGGCGCTCGATTTCTTATCATCCGGCGGTGCGATACGATTAGATACTACGACTAAGCGACTCATAGCCATCTCTCCTGTTAGTTAGCGCCATCTCTTCTTGTTGTTGGTGGTCAATGATATTTGCAAGCCATTGATGAACGTCCGCTACGCTCTCCAGCCGGTATTGCGCCTGCGTCGCGCCAATACCCACCTTTACGGATACGCCATCAAGGCGATTCACAACCTTGAAGCCTGCCTCGTCAGTGAGGTCGTCTCCCAGGAAAACAGGTTTGCGCCCACAAAAAGGCGGTTCCTGCATGAATGCGTCAACTGCTGCTCCTTTATTGATACCACGCGGTTTCAGCTCTACCACGCATTTACCGGGCTGCAGGGCTAAATTCGGATATTTCTCCTCCATTTCCTTTGCCAGAGTAAAAATAGCCTCTTCATGATGAACGGCCTGGCGATAGTGCAGCGCAAACGCCATCCCCTTCGCCTCCAGTTCAGTCCCCTCCAGACGATCGAGGGCCGCAATCAGCTCCAGCTCCATCTGTTTAACCTGATCGGCTGGCAAGGCGATCTCATGGGTTTTCCCCTGATAGTCACGCCGCTGGGCACCGTGCACCCCGGCAAGGGGAAAATGCAGCGGTGAAGCGATGGCATCCAGCTCTTTCATAGAACGGCCCGATACCAGCGCCACTGCGCCCTGATTCATTTCGGCCAGACGTTTGAGCAGGGTTATGACCCCGGCGGGAATAAAGACCTGATCGGGACGAGGTTTGATTTCGGCGAGGGTTCCGTCGAGGTCAAAGAAGTAAGCATAGTTTGCGGAAAGTACAGGCGGTACAGCTAACTGGTCAGCCACCCTGGTATCCTCCTTTCTGGTTTCGATGCCGCGTTCACGACCATCTCTCGTTATCATTAGCCATGTAAGTATAGACAGTGTCACGCTCCTCGCCATCTTAAAGCAAAGAAACCAGCCGCAATTGCGGCTGGTCGAGAGGTAAAAACGATTAAAAAAGAGGCGCTTTGGCACGTCGCTAGCGATCAGACGGTACGTTTGGCCTTCTGTTTGTAGCGGTCAAAGATGACTGCCGCCAGCAGGATCAGACCGCGTACAACGTACTGCGAGAAAGGAGAGATATTCAGCAGGTTCATGGCATTCTCGACGGTACCGAGAATGAGGATCCCCGCCACCACGTAAGAGATTTTACCAATCCCGCCCTTCAGGGAGACCCCGCCGAGCACGCAGGCGGAGATGACGATCAGCTCATAGCCAATGGAGGTCATTGGCTGGCCGCTGGTCATACGCGACGCCAGAATGATCCCGGCCGCAGCCGATACCAGTCCGGAGAGCACAAAGATAATGATCTTTGTGCGCACTACCGGTACACCCGCCAGGCGAGCCGCCTCCTCGTTACCGCCAATCGCCAACGTATTGCGGCCAAAGGTGGTTCTGTTAAGTAAAAAACCAAACACGATCAGGCAGGCCACGGTCAGCCAGATGGGCGCAGGCAGGCCAAACCAGTTGGTGTAGCCGAGGGTAAAGAAGCGCTCGTCTTCAATACCTACTGCTTTACCATCGGAGATGATATAGGCCAGACCGCGTACGATCTGCATCGTCGCAAGGGTAGTGATCAGGGCATTGATCTTCAGCTTTGCAATGACGAAGCCGTTAACCAGGCCGCTCAATACGCCGAGCATCAGGCCTGCAAAGACGCCGATCCACAGACTCTCGGTCATGTTGATCACCACCGCAGCAGTGACGCCCGCACAGGCAATGACCGAGGCCACCGAGAGGTCAAAATCGCCGGAGGCCAGGCAGAAGAGCATACCGCAGGCCACCATGCCCGACATCGAGATGGCGAGTCCCAGCCCCTTCATATTGACGAAGCTGGCAAAGTTAGGCACAAACAGGGCGCAGCCGATAAACAGTACGGCGAAGACCACCAGCATGCC
This sequence comes from Pseudescherichia sp., assembly GCF_031987975.1. Taxonomy (GTDB): domain Bacteria; phylum Pseudomonadota; class Gammaproteobacteria; order Enterobacterales; family Enterobacteriaceae; genus Pseudescherichia. The sequence goes on from NZ_DALZYX010000001.1 coordinate 588,809, forward strand.
GTAGTGATCCCAGATGCGTCCCAAACTGAACGGCGACTTTCCTGCGCCAGAGCTTGTTACTGATGACATGATACTCTCCTCACTCAGGCGACGGCCTGGCTCACTTTAGGCATGGCAAGGCTAAGTGCCTGTTTCTCGTCTGCTTCGCCGTGCAGTAGCTCACCGGCGATCTCCCCTTCCCGCATCACCAGAATGCGATCGGCGACGCCGAGCACTTCCGGCAGGTCGCTGGAGGCAAACAGTACCGCTACGCCACGAGAGGCCAGGGCGTAGATAACGTTGTAGATCTCATGCTTCGCACCCACGTCGATGCCGCGCGTTGGCTCATCAAGCAAAATCACCTTCATCTCCTCTGACAGCCAGCGGCCAAGAATGGCCTTTTGCTGGTTGCCGCCGGAGAGATTCATAATCAGCTGCTCAGCGCCGGGCGTTTTGATATTGAGAGAGCGAATATGATGGTCGGCGTTTTCCACCTCCCAGCCGTCGTTGATCAGGCATCCGGCGCGAACCGACTTGCGTCGGGCGCTGATGTTGATGTTGTCACGCACGGAGTGGACGGGAATGATGCCTTCGGCCTTGCGATCCTCGGGACAGAGCATCATCCCGGCGCGAATGGCGTGGGCTGGCTTTTGAATATCCAGCGGCTTGCCGTCAATGATCAGCTGGCCCGCCGTAATGCGCGTGCCGCCGAACAGCCCTTTCATTAGCTCGCTGCGCCCGGCCCCTACCAGCCCGAACAGGCCGACAATCTCACCACGTCTCACCGAAAAGCTAACGGGATGACGTACGCCGGGCGCTTTCACCGACTCGAGGCGCAGCATCTCTGCACCATACTCCCGTGGCTGCCAGCCATAGATGTCCCCGAGATCGCGACCAACCATCGCCTGCACCAGCGAGTCATGGTTAACCTGCTGCATGTCATCAAAGGTGCGCACGTAGCGCCCATCCTTAAAGACGGTAATGGCATCGCTGAGGGCAAAAATCTCCTCCATGCGGTGGGAAACGTAGAGGATCACCCGTCCCTCGTTACGCAGCTCGCGGATCACCCGAAACAGGTTGTCGATCTCCCGCGCCGAGAGCGAACTGGTAGGTTCATCGAAGGCGATCACTTTTGCATTGCGCGCCAGCGCCTTGGCAATCTCAACCATCTGCCACTGGCCAATGGAGAGATACTTCAACGGCGTCTGCGGATCGATATCCAGCCCAAGATGCTCCAGCTGGAGACGGGCCTCATAATTAAGCAGCGAGCGATTCACCAGCCCGCCCTTCTGGGGCAGCTGGCCGAGATAGATATTCTCCGCGACGGTCATCTCCGGAACCAGATGCAGCTCCTGGTAGATGATTGCCACCCCGGCATTCAGCGCGGCGGTGGTGTCAGCAAAGCTGACCTCCTGGCCCTGCAGCACCAGCGTTCCGCCAGTGGGCGCGTAGTTACCGCTCAGGATCTTTAACAGCGTGGATTTACCCGCGCCGTTCTCCCCCATCAGGGCGTGCACCTGGCCGGCATAGCAGTCGAAGCTGATGTCGCTCAGGGCCTTTACGCCGGGGAAGGTTTTGCTAATACCACGGAAAGAGAGATATGGAGTTGACTGTTGCATAACGTCTCCGTGACGCATTGATGGTACGACTGGCCCTTCACCCCGCGCTAAAAGCGAATAATGAAGGGCGCAACCAACGGCGAGAATTACTTCACGCCTAGCCCTTTCTTCGCTAACTCATCTTTGAAGTTGTCGCGGGTGATCAGCACCACGTCGGTAACCGCAGTGAACTTGGGCGGCTCAACGCCTTTTTCCACCCAGTTGTAGAGCATTTCACTGGTTTTATAGCCGTGAACGTCCGGGCTTGGCAGCAGCGAGCCGTAGAAGCCAGTACCCTGGGCTTTGGACAGTTCGCTTACGGCATCAACGCCATTGATGCCGATACCAATCACGTCAGCAGCTTTAAAGCCCTGCCCTTCGGTAGCACGCACGCCACCCAGCACGGTGTTATCGTTCATGCCGACCACCAGCCAGTGTTTCACTTCTGGATGCTGAACCAGCAGGGAGTTACCGGCATCGAACGCGCCGGGAATATCGTTTGATTTAGTCGGAACCTTATAGATCTGTTTTTCCGGGAAGCCCGCGGCTTTCAGGGCATCCATCGAGCCAGAGGTGCGGCGACGGGCAGTATCCAGTTCATCGGCGGTGATGGCCATAACGCCGGTCTCTTTCACATCCCAGCCGCGTTTTTGCATCTCTTTATACAGCTCCTGCCCCTGGCGCGCGCCAATCTCGCTGGCGGCCATCATCACCAGCGGCACGCTCTCCATCGGCTGCCCCTTGGCGTTGACGAACTGATCGTCCACGGCAATGACCTTCATGTCATAGCCGCGCGCTTTAGCAACAATCGCCGAGCCAAGTTTGGGATCCGGGGTACAGATTACGAAGCCTTTCGCCCCGCTGGCGGCCAGGCTATCGATGGCGTTCAGCGTCTTTTCACCGTCCGGTACGGCAATTTTAATGACTTCAAAACCTAAATCTTTACCTGCCTTATCGGCAAATTTCCACTCGGTCTGGAACCACGGCTCTTCCGGCTGCTTGACCAGAAAACCGAGCTTCATATTTTCGGCGATAGCGGATTGTGACATAACGGCAGCTAAACCAATTGCCGCCAGCGCTTTAGTGAATTTGTGCATGGTTAACTCCAGCTTTAACACTTTTTTATGTAGGGAATGAGAGTTTATTAGCTGTCTAATCAGCCTTAAAACAAGGCATTAGCACACGACTATCAGGAGATGCTATTGCTGAGGTGTAGTTTTAGCGGGAAATTAATCCTCCATAGGAGAGCGCCATCACACCGCAGAATTACAGTAAAAGCGTGCATAAATTCAGCGAATATCTTCATAAGAATTGGCGTATTTGTCAGACAAATCCATGGAGGTATAGCAGGATTGTCCATCAGGCCAGCCAGCTAATCCTTGTGGCCTGAATGGAAGGTCTTCGCGTTGAGGGAGCAGAGCGGGCAGCTATAGCGGATAGTAGATGTGATCCGCGTGGTCGCGCACTGGCGTATCGTCTCCTAAAAGGCGCGTCGAGATGGCAAAGGCAAAATCAAATACCCGACCTAATCCTTTACCGCTGATCAGGTTGCTGTCCTCGACCACAGCAGCATCGACATAGTGACCGTCGGTTACGGCTTCATGCAGATCCCCGGAGCAGACGTAGCGCCGCCCTTTCAGCAGGCCGTTGCCCCCCAGCACTCGGGCGGCTGCCGAGCAGATAGGACAGATCAGCTTTTCCGCCTCGTCATGGCGGGTCACGAAGGCAATGACCTCTGCGCTAGCGGCGAGGTTAACACTTCCCTCCGGCCCGCCGGGCAGTACCACGGCATCGTAGAGCGTCTCCAGCCGTTCGCTCAGTGTCGCATCAGCCACCATAGGAATAGCGTGGTAGCTCACCACGGCACGGGATGTAGCGCAGGCCAACGTTTCGACCTCAATATGTAAGCGGCGCAGTATATCAATAGTCACGATGGCCTCCGCCTCTTCAAAACCGGGGGCCAGCAGCACAGCAACTCGTTTCATCTCCAACTCCTTAATATTTAACGATACCGTCGCAATAAACATTCACCAGTAAATGTAACTAACTATTTTTATTGAGATTATTCTTTTTCATCGCCAGAAAGTGTCTGCTGGATCACATTTGTTAGATCAATAAATCTTTACGATCGCTGTGTCGAAGCAGTACGGCTGGCATTAACCGCAGCCCCATCCAGGACAGAAGGAGGTCATTATGGCGACTCTCGGCATGGCACAAAAACTCAACTCGCAGGTTAACCTTGAGTTTCAGGCATCCAACCTCTGCCTCTCATTAAGTGAATGGTGTTCACAGCATAATCTACCGGGTTCGGCGACGTTTTTGCGCACCCAGGCGCAGGAGAAGGTCAATCTTACAATGCGCGTGTTCGATTTTATGAAGCGCGCCGGTGCCTACCCTATTCTGAAAGCTCGGGAAAATCCTCATCAAGATTACAATTCGTTAGAGGAGCTATTTCAGAAGGCGCTTGAAGAGTACAACGTGCGGTGTGAAATGCTGACGCAGCTGAGCGAAGAGGCGAAAGCAGTGAAGGATGAGAAAACGCTTAACTTTTTGCGCGAGCTGGAAAAAGCGGAGCAGCAGGATGGTCTGCTGCTGCAGCTGTTAATCAGTGAGATTCATCGTTCGCTACGCGAAGGGAAAAATATTGCCCAGACCGATCGCGCCCTGCTTAACGTGGTGAACTGCCGCAGGCACTAATATTTTTTCACCCTAACCTTATCGGCGGGAGGCCCCTCCCGCCACCCTGCCCCAGCCACTGAGCATTCACGCTGGCTCAGCGCTGCTGCCGCCCAAGAAAACATCTGTTTGAAAATACCAAAACAAAGGTTTACTTTATTTGCCTGTATTTACGCTTTAGTGCGTCTCTTCCTGCGGCGTAAATTTCAGCTCTATTAAGGCAATGGCTTTCTGAATTGCACGCCGGGTGACCGGGTCTGCCGCTGCCGGATGCGTCGCAAAGTCGATGGTTTTAAGCTGGTTAGCCATCTTCTCACGCACCTCAACCGGCGCGATGACGTCAATGACGTCGAGGATCTGTTTGATCACCAGCTGGCAGGCGACGACATCGGACACCAGTTCCTGATCGGCGCTAAGATTTTGAGACATAGGTTTCTCCTGAGTTACAGAAACAAAAAAACCTGCCGCAGCAGGTTTTTTATCACAGCAACTTTATTAGAACATAGCGCCCGGCGGTACGTCTTTAAAAGTCTTGCAGTAGGTTTCAAAAATGTTTTTCAGGATCTTGCGCAATTTCATGTTTTGCTCCGGCTATTTTGTTATGCAGGTGTTACTTATCTATGGAGCGTATAATATGACTTGCATCACAAAAATCAACCACTTTGTGATGAATATCACACCAACTTATCACCGATTATTTTAGTTTTGTAAAAGAAATCGCTGACTAATCCATAGGTTACGACGGTTTCATTTTTTTTAATTATTATAATTTTTTTTGAAATGGCAGACCGATAATGAGTGAAAACACCCTCCCGGAGAAGACGCGGGGCATCTCCCCCGCCGCACTGCTGGTGGCCGGGGCCTTTTTTATGGAGTTTCTCGACGGGACGGTGATAGCGACAGCCCTGCCGGATATGGCCCGGAGCTTTGGTGTCGAGGCGGTGGCGTTAAACATAGGCATTAGCGCCTATCTGATCACCCTTGCGGTACTGATCCCGGCCAGCGGCTGGATAGCCGATCGCTTCGGCGCGCGTAAGGTCTTCACCGCCGCGCTGGCAATCTTCACCCTTGCCTCGGTGTTTTGTGGCCTATCCACCAGCGTGGAGATGTTTGTTGCCATGCGCATTCTGCAAGGGATGGGCGGCGCGCTGATGGTCCCTGTCGGCAGGCTGGCGGTGTTACGCACCACACCCAAACATCTGCTGATCACCGCCATCGCCACACTCACCTGGCCCGCGCTGGTTGCGCCTATCATCGGCCCGCCGCTAGGGGGCTTTATTACCCGCTACGCCGACTGGCGCTGGATCTTCTTTATCAACGTGCCCATTGGCTTGCTGGCTATCGCCCTGGCGCTGCGCATCATTCCCGATATTCGCGATGACGAGCGCCGACCGTTCGACATTATGGGCTTTCTCTCAACTTCAGTGGCCATGGTGAGCCTGGTGTGCGCCATGGAGATGCTGGGGGGTGAACAGCAGCAGGGTATGTGGACGCTGGGCCTGCTGGCGCTGGGTACGATAACGCTGGTCTATGCGCTGCGCCATTTTCAGCGCGCGCGCTGGCCGATGATCCGCCTTGATGCTATGCAGGTGCCCACCTTTCGCGTCACCATGTACGGCGGGTCGCTGTTTCGCGCCTCCATCAGCGCCGTGCCTTTTTTGCTGCCGCTGATGTTTCAGGTCGGGTTTGGCATGGATCCGTTCCATGCCGGACTGCTGGTGCTGGCAGTTTTTGTGGGTAATCTGACCATCAAGCCAGCCACCACGCCGCTGATCCGCTGGCTCGGCTTTAAAAAGCTGCTGCTGATTAACGGCGCGCTGAACGTGCTGGCTCTGCTGGCCTGCGCCCTTATTACGCCGACGACGCCGGTCTGGGTGATTTTTGTAGTGCTCTACCTTGGCGGGGTCTTTCGCTCGGTACAGTTTACCGGCGTCAGCACGCTGGCCTTCGCCGACGTCCCCTCCGCGCAGATGAGCTACGCCAATACCCTGTTCAGCACCGCTACACAACTGGCGGTCGGGCTGGGTATCACGCTAGGCGCCATCGGGATCCGTCTTGGCGAGAAAGCCAGCGACTGGCTGGCGCTGGACGGCGTGCCCGGCATCAGCTTTCGGCTGGCCTTTGTCTTTATCGCGCTGATCTGTCTGGTGGGGATGGCCGATACGTTCAGGCTGGCTAAGAATGCAGGCAGCGCGGTATCAACCAGGAAACGTTAACGAATTGCCGGGTCAGCCTAGCGCTGCCCGGCGCACGGAGAGTTATGCAAGCACTTCGCGAACAAACGCTTCGATCTCTTTATCCTGGCAGTGTTCAAAGAAGCACTGCTGGAAACGCGGGCCGGAGACGGCGGTTTTCACCAGCTCAGGATCGATTGCGCGCAGGGTGTCAAGATAGTTATCTTTTACCACTGCCGCTTTCACCTGATTAAGGATCCCGGCGTTGCGCACCTGCGGCTCTTTACGCTCAGGCGGGTAGCCTTCGCCTTTGCGACCGGTAAAGGCTTTTTCAAAGATAAAGCGGACGTTCAGCTCTGCACCCCAGCCGAAGCCTTTGGCGAACGGCAGCGACAGCGCATTGCCGTTATTGATTTGGGCAAACAGGAAGGCATCGGCAGGATCGATACAGTAGCCGCAGTTCACGCCTGGGTGGATGTTCAGCGACATCAGCGCGCCCTGGCCGGTACCACAGCCGGCAACCACAAAATCAACCGCCTTTGAGTTCAGCAGAATGCTGGCCATAATGCCCAGATGGATATAGGTCAGGTGGTGGTCGTTCTCATCGCTCATCCCGACGTTGAAAACCGGAAAACCTTTCTCGTCAGCGACGGTTTTCAGCTCGTTGAGGATGGTGGCGTTTTTGGCAGCCTGGCTATTTTCCATCATCAGTGCAATTTTCATTCTCTCTTCTCCTGAAAGCGTTGCGGGGGATCCCGTCATAAAGGGCTAATCAGGATAAACCTTACTACCTGACAAACATACTTTCAAATTTAGTGAAAAATGGTTTTAAAAATTTGAGATGCGGTCACAGTTTTACTTCCATAGGGTTCTTCTCTTTACCGTTGCGATTAGAGAAGTAAGAATCTTTGGCTATTCCGGGCATTGCCGAACAAGGCAGCCTGTAGGATGAGATCATCGAAACTGAATCAGAGCGTTTGCATGAAGAGACTCCTCCTTGCCGCTTCGTTGATGCTGCTTGCCGGATGCACCATCACGAAGGAACCTGAAGTCACCGACGTTAACCCGGCCACAGGTCTGGTGCGACTGCATTTTAACGAGGCGATGTTGCAGACAGCACGCTATGACGACTATACCACCCAGGGAACGGCTAATCGCCAGTGTCAGCAGATAGGCTATGCCACCGCCATTGCTTTCGGCCAGCCGGTTAAAACCTGTAGCGTGATAAGCGGATCGCTGTGCCTGAACGAAACCGTCACGATTCAATACCAGTGCCAGGGACGCGCCGTCAGCTATACCCCGGCGGGCGTCTACTATTAATTCGATAAGCCAGCGCTACGGCGCTGGTAAATAATAAGAACAACGATTCTCATTTATATATTAAATAAGCGCCAATGCGTGTTATTCCCATTCGTATTTTTAAAAAGAACTTTTTTATTTTACCTTTTGCAAATAATTTAATAACAAATTATAGTGGCGGCACGTAATTCTTCCCCGCCTGTTATGGAATAACACCATGCTTAAACATGAAATGATTGAACAGCTCAACGAGCAGATGAATCTTGAACTTTACTCCTCTTTGCTTTATCAGCAGATGAGCGCCTGGTGTAGCTATAACAGCTTTGAAGGTGCCGCTGCGTTTCTGCGTCGCCATGCGCAGGAGGAGATGACCCACATGCAGCGCCTGTTTGACTACCTGACCGATACCGGCAGCCTGCCGCGCATTAATACCGTTCCGACGCCATTCGCTGAGTATGCCTCGCTGGATGAACTGTTTCGCGCCACCTACGAGCATGAACAGCTAATAAGTCGCCAGATTAATGCCCTGGCCCATTTCGCAATGACCAACCAGGATTATCCGACCTTTAATTTCCTGCAATGGTATGTGGCCGAGCAGCACGAAGAAGAGAAGTTATTCAAATCAGTTATCGATAAGCTTTCGCTGGCCGGTAAAAGTGGCGAAGGACTCTATTTCATTGATAAAGAGCTTTCCACTCTCGACGTACAAAACTAATTATTCGGGCGGTGCCATGCACCGCCTTAATTAACTCTGATTTACCTTAGCTATTAATTTTTTACCCCGCACATAATATACCCTCTAAAAAAACGTATCATTATCTTTACAGTGCTTGTAACGGTGGTTTGACGTCGACGCTGTTTTGCCTTACTCTGCGCCGCACAATTTTGGTGCGCAGTTCAGGTGTAAAAAGAAGCGTGAAAAACAGGACTTTTGGCAGTATGTTTATCGTTGCCGGGACCACGATTGGTGCCGGTATGCTGGCGATGCCGCTGGCCGCCGCGGGCGTTGGTTTTGGCGTAACGCTGGCGTTACTATTTTGCCTGTGGGGGCTGATGTGCTACACCGCCCTGCTGCTGCTGGAGGTCTACCAGCACGTTCCGGCCGATACCGGTCTCGGGACGTTGGCCCGCCGTTACCTTGGACGCTATGGACAATGGGCCACCGGGTTTAGCATGCTGTTTTTGATGTATGCCCTGACGGCGGCCTACATGAGCGGCGCGGGGGAGCTTCTGGCCTCCAGCCTGAGTGAGTGGCTGAGCCTCTCCGTATCCCCCACCACCGGCGTCCTGCTGTTTACCCTGGTCGCTGGCGGCGTAGTCTGCATCGGCACCGCGCTGGTGGATCTTTTCAACCGTTTTCTATTTAGCGCCAAGCTGATCTTCCTCATCGTAATGCTGGCCCTGCTGATGCCGCACGTGCATAAGGTAAATCTCCTGACGCTGCCGCTTGAGAAGGGACTGGCGCTCTCGGCTATCCCGGTGATTTTTACCTCATTTGGTTTTCACGGCAGCGTGCCGAGCATCGTTAGCTACATGAACGGCAACGTGCAGAAGCTGCGCTGGGTATTTATTACCGGCAGCGCTATTCCGCTGGTGGCCTATATCTTCTGGCAGCTGGCAACCCTGGGCAGCATCGACTCTACGACCTTCTTTGGCCTGATGGCTAACAGCGCCGGGCTTAACGGCCTGTTGCAGGCGCTGCGCGACGTCGTCGCCTCGCCGCACGTAGAGCTGGCGGTGCACCTGTTTGCCGATCTGGCATTGGCAACCTCGTTTCTGGGGGTGACTCTGGGCCTATTTGACTACCTGGCCGATCTCTTCAACCGTCGCAACAACGCAGCGGGCAGGCTACAGACCGGGGCAATTACCTTCTTGCCGCCGCTGGCCTTTGCCCTCTTCTATCCGCGTGGTTTTGTCATGGCGCTGGGGTATGCGGGCGTGGCGCTGGCCGTGCTGGCGCTGCTGATCCCTTCTCTGCTGGCATGGCAGAGCCGCAAGCACACGCCACCGACGGGATACCGCGTTCGGGGCGGTAAACCAGCTCTGCTGCTGGTGCTCTTCTGCGGCGTAGCGGTAATTGCGATTCAGTGTGGTATTGCAGCGGGACTGCTGCCAGAGGTGGGTTAACAAAAAGGGCGCACGATACGGTGCGCCCTTGCAGTTATCAGTGCAGACAGCACTGCTTGTATTTTTTACCGCTGCCGCACGGGCAGGGATCGTTACGTCCTACCTTATCCCCGTTGACGATCGGCTGTTTTACCGCACGCTCCTGCTGATTGTCAGCCCAGTAGTCAAACAGCGCCAACGCAGCAGGTTTCAACGCCTCGACGCTCGCCTCGAAGGCCTCCGGAGTCATCTCTTCCACGCGAGTAAAGTTCTCTTCTTTGCCATGCAGGGCAATGGCCTCCAGCGCAGGCTGTAACGACGCGGGCAGCGAGGACCAGTCGCTGAGCGACACGCCGCGCATATAGCCGAAGCACCACTCTTCAACGATGCTGAGATCCTGGCCTTCAATGGTGCGGGTGCCAAACAGCGGCTCAAACTGTTCCGGATAATCGGCAAGACGCTCGGCAATATCATTCATATGCTGGAACGAGAGCATCATAAAACGCTCCATCTCTTTCTCAGATGACCAGCGTGGTACGTGATTCGCCCCACCCCAGATGGCTACCAGCCACTCGCTTGGCTCAATCTCCGTCGGCGCGCTCAGCACTGCGGTAAGCAGGCCGTCCAGCTCCGCGACATCGACAATCGACGCATCGTTACTGTACTTTGCCAGCACGTCGTCCAGCCACTCCAGCTCTTGCTCATTCAGCGGTCCGGTTTTCATAGTTTACTACCTCAGTTTGGGGCGGGCGCATATGATAGACCATAGCAGATCGCAGAACAAACAAACCAGGAAGCAAGAAAGAGGCTTATTGCAGATAAGCAAAGGATTTTTACTGAATAAAAGTCTACCTCTTTTGATTTAGCCGATGATAGATATTCTGCCGTCTTTTCACCTGTTTCCTTCGACGAGTACAGGCAATCAAATATGCTGCAAAATAAATAGCGCGGCCACGCTTATAAGGATAAGCGTATTCAAAACCGTAAATCCAGCGGCCAGCTTGCCCCAGCGGCGGTTTATCTGTAACTCCGTACGCTGTTTATACTCTAAAGTCAGTAGCTGCTGATGTAGCGCCCCGGTCTCTTCCATGAGTAGTGTTAGCGTTACGTTTTGCGTCTGGAGTTCAGCGCTCTGCTGGAGCAGTTGTTCCAGGATGCGGTGCAGTTGCTGGATCTGCTCCTGATGATGCTTACTGCTCTGCTGCTGGAGGATGTCATGCTGAGCGGCGGTATGTGTTTTGTTCTCCGCCAGACTACTCAGTAAAGTACGACAAAGCGTTTGGGTATCATCGTTGGCATCAGTAAGTTCTCGGGTCTGCTCATCAAGCTTGTCGGAAAGTGTCTCAAGCGGCCCATTCAGTTTTTTAAAATCAGCGGTTAGTTTCCGCTCGAGATTAAAGAGCTTAGTATTACTGTCGTCGAGACTCTCTTTCTGCACGTCCAGTTCACGTCGCAAATGCGCCAAAAAAAGATCCTCTACCAGCTGATCCAGTAACTTTTCGTCGTTGGCCGTTTCGGCTACAGCGAGATTTTTATTCAACTTTAATGCTCTCTTCATCTAAGGATTTTACGTAATCAAAATCGTTGTTTAACGCTTTATACATCAGCAGCCAGGCGAGGCGCTCACTGCGGGAGATATGCGGGCTTTTAACGTTACGCTCGATCTCTTGCGCCCGGTTATTTTTTGCCAAAAGAATAACGCTCAGAAATTTTTTACTCTCACGATGCCGTTGAGAATAGTCCGCTAACGATACGTCAAACTCCTGTTTGCGTTGGACGAGCCGTGACTGCATACGCGCCATTTTTCTCAACAGCTCCTCAACGATATGCACCAGCCGACCAGCAGTACGCTCAGCCTTATTAATATTTTTGTTCAGGGCATACTCTTCGGCATCGAACTTAACCATAATACGTGCGTGAAAAAGCGCCGTTAAGCAATTGGCGTCTTTGCGGCATGCCTCATTAATCTCATTCTGATCTTCCCGGCGTGTTTTATCGAGAAAATAGGTATCAAACCAGTAGCCATTCAGTCTGGTTAAGACCCGGTCAAGATTAGACATTTCAGGCACCCTTTCAAGGGGGAGCTGGTAAGTCTCCAGCAGTTCACCCCAGTGTTTGCTGTATGTTTCACGACATTCACAAATCTGAGACTTAAGAGCATCGAGAGACGGCGATGCGTAGTGCGCAATAATCGAAGACGCGCTCGAGTATTCATGAAAATCTTTATTTAACGCATCGTCACGCTTATGCATTAGCGCTTGCTGCTTTGCTTTTAGATTCTGAAGATTAGCGTTATTACGACCCACCCGCTTCTCATACATATCGACACACTCTTCTAAATCCAAGAGTTGCTGACGCAGCGACGCTTTTTCCTTTTCGTAATGCTCCTTTTCAACCTCTATCTGCTGCTGAATAATATGCGGCAGCGCGTAGCCCGTGCGTAAGCGTGAAAGCGGGTTGGTCGCATGGTGCAAAGAGTCGAGCAAATCCTGCAACACGTCCTTTCGCAAATCACGGCACTGGCGGGTAAAGTCGTCGTTTCCAGCATTGATGGCTAACCAGGTGTGGCCGCACTCGACGGGATAGATCAGTTCGCTGATATTTTCAGGCAGGCCCAGCTCCATAGTATTGATTTGTTCTAGCAAAAACGTCCGCATGGCTTTTTTATCAAAACGCTTCTGCTTGATAAGACGCTGGAGTGTGGCATCAGAATAGGCCCTGGTCAGGACAATCTTATAGCGGTGACGTTGCCAGTGCCAGTCGTTCAGCAGAGCATTGTCCAGCTCTTCCGGCTTCAGGAAGGCCAATGAATCGGCCTTGCCGGTTAACAGAACGACGTCAGCAGAGGCCAGATAGCGGCTGGCAAGCTTATTGACATAATACTGCTCGTTGGCATTAGTTGAATGCGTGCCCGGTAAATCCCGTATCAGCAGCTGAGCGCTGCTCTGCTGCTGAGGATCGAAAAAACGGCGCGGCAGGAAAACATCCACGCTATCAAATTCCCTCATCCCCTGCTCGACCTGCTGACGGAAGCTGGCAAAGATAGCCTTCGCCTCCTCGTCGTTAAACCGGGTTGCGCCGTTCTCACGATGGCTGAAATACCAGAAGTCGTCTTTCGCCATGCGGTAGCGGTAGGTTCGGGCCGTGGACATGGTACCCAAATCCTGTTCGCCGCGTAGCAAGGTATTAAGCTCGGTGAAGCGATCGTCACGAATGCCCAGCAGCGTCAGAATCAATGAGGTTTTACCCGCCTGAGCGGGTCCGTATAAGATCACTGAAACCTGCCTGCTGGCATTGTTTGTCGTCTGGATTAGCCGCTGGGCGTCAAACTTTTGCAGGAAATCAACAAAACTCTTTTCCGCCCACCGATAACGTTCCTGGCTAAGATCAGCCCAGGATTTTTCGGACGTGAGTTTCATACAGTTTTGCTTCCTTTTGGGCGGCCGCCAGTTTCTTAATAGCGAGCGTTAACGCGCTGCGATTTGCCAGAGCATCCGTTTCGCCAAACATTTGCTTCAGGTTGTATGCAATATGCTCGCGCAGCTCACCAATCCTATCCTGATAATTGCCGATTACGGTTTGTTCGTTATGGAACGACAGCTCTTCCATCCCACGACGAATGTAGTAAATCTGCGCTTTATCGCTGTCACGAATCACCCCCGTGAGTTGATAGATGCCATAGGCCACGCTAGCAACCAGCGCTGCTTTACCTATAAGCGCCAGCGGAGTGAATCCCCCCTCGCTATTTGGCGTACTTTTACCGTCTACCGTTCCATCTGCCGCATCAGCACCCAAAAAGGCCATCATCGCTGTTTTTATAGGGTGATATTGCTCGCTGCTGGAAAATAGCGCATCAAAAATTTGTTTAGGTTGGATCTCTTCTGCCAATTGCGTTGTACAGGCTGGGTCGAACTGGATGGCCAGTTTAGTGCGAGCGCTCTCCAGCATCAGCGCAGGCATAATCTCTAGCGCCGCGGTGAGATTTTTAGGTGGCGCAATCTGATGCTCTTTGCCCGGTTTTTTAAGCAGCGTGCGCACGCCCGTTATCAGCTCAGGCTCCATTGGCAAATACTGTGTTTGCTTATCCTGAACGAGGTACCCCATTCTCCCGGCTGCGGTGGTCGGCAATAGCTGCTGGTCTTCAACGATAGGCAACAGCCCCTGAGCACGCAGCGCCCGGGTATTCACAGACGTGAGTGCCTTAAAGTTGTGCTCATGGATGCTAACGTCGCTATACGATCTGTTCCAGGCATCGATGATACGTTGGCTACGTTCGTCATCCACTTCCAGACCTCTGAAAGAGAGACGGCGGGCCAAAATTTTAAGGTTATTTTGAAAGCCGACCTCTTCGCTTTTATAGCTCTCTTCACAATACTTAAGTGCATCGGTGAAGTGCTGGCGAGTCTGCTTTTTGATCGCGGCGCGTAATTTTTGCTCATAAGCCGCGGCGGATTCGTCAAAGCTGTCGAGGATCTCATCCACTATAGACTCGCGATGCTGCTGCTTCTCCGCCAAGAGTTTCAAATTATCGATAATTTCGACGACATTTTCGTGAATAAGCTTCATGAAATTATCCAGCGCAATCGCTTCAGATGCGGCGCTGTTGGTAAGCTTACTGGTCACAGTGGCACGCAGTGCATCCACCCAGATATCACTGTTACCAGAACCTGTCGCTACGATATCCTCTTTTTTCATCCCCGCATTGGGGAAAACACGCTCAGCGGCACTGGTTTTGAGCTGGTCGATTTCATGCTCAGTGAGCAACTCTGTCTTGCTGATGACCACTACCGGGCCGCGTTCACTGAAGTTATCTCGTAAATCTTGCAGCACGCCAGATTTGCTGTCATTTGCTAATAGCGAGGCGTCGGTCACGAATATGACGCCACGAGCGTTAACCAGTACGTGGCGCATCATATCTTGCCAGAGATAGTTTTTACTGGTCGTTAATTCATAGCCCGGCAGCAGCGCCCAGGTGATTTGTTCATCGATGAAGGAACTTTTTCTGCTGATCAGCAGCTTAGGATAGAGCAGCTTAAAGCCTGCTTTTTCATAATGACGAATGCTGTTCCAGTCGCGAAGCAGACTCTGAAGCTGCTCTCCACCTTCGCCTTTTTGCGACTCCATTTCACCTGTTTCAAGATTGAGACACTGATAGATCACCTGCGGGAAGTCGGCGGGATCGCCATCCACCTGTTCGATAAAAAGCGGCACTTGTTCGCCACGACCCGGATTGGGGTCTAACCACTCATCATCAATACCGAGAATCTCTTTCGCCAGGGTAGTTTTGCCCGCCCCCTGCATACCGGCGATGGCGTAGATGGACTCCTGCTGTAGAAGTATCGTCAACTCAACCTGACGCAAAATATCAGTGATGTAATCGATATTTTCTTTTTTTTCATTGTTTTCAACAGAGAGTGTCAACGCAGTCAGTAGCGCACCACGAAGATTATGCAAGGTGTTGATATTAATTGACATGAGGAGGTCTTCCCGATGGTTAGTATGCCCTATCACGACACGCTTTCATTTCGACCCTCCCTGGCATCTCGCTGGGTCATCAACCCATTGCAGTTAGCCTGCCCGACATCAGAAATTTACCTTAAGGAACAGTATGATAAGAAGAAAATCGTGATAGGTTCCGGCGCTAATAATGCCATGAAATTGATATTAATAGGAATGTGGTATGACTATTAAAAACAGTAGGTAAATCGCAGGCACAAAAAAACCACCCGGAGGTGGTTTGACGACACTGCTTATTGCTTTGATTATTCTTGTCTTTCCCATGGTACCCGGAGCGGGACTTGAACCCGCACAGCCTTACAGCCGAGGGATTTTAAATCCCTTGTGTCTACCGATTTCACCATCCGGGCTCGGGAGGAAAGTGGAGGCGCGTTCCGGAGTCGAACCGGACTAGACGGATTTGCAATCCGCTACATAACCGCTTTGCTAACGCGCCTTAAATCTTTGTCTTTCGACCTGCACCCGCACTATGCATTGTCACAGTACCGATGCTTTAAATTTGGAGCGGGAAACGAGACTCGAACTCGCGACCCCGACCTTGGCAAGGTCGTGCTCTACCAACTGAGCTATTCCCGCTTATCAGGCGATTATGCTAATCACTTGATTTTACTCTCATCTGGCAAGCTGTGCCGCCGTCTGATGCGATGCATTCTACTTACCTGACGCACTGAGTCAACGATATTTTTTAAAACCAGGAGCGTTTGCTGAAAATTAAGCCGAAACGATCACTGTTCCAGCAGATCGCCCCGCGCCGCGTTTAAATACTGGAACATGGACCACAGGGTCAGCACCGCAGCAACCCACAACAGGCCAATTCCCGCCCACTCTACCCAGGCGTTTGGCCGCCAAAGCATCCATACCAGCGAAGTCATCTGCGCGGTGGTTTTCACTTTTCCAATCCATGATACCGCCACGCTGCTGCGCTTGCCCAGCTCCGCCATCCACTCACGCAGGGCGGAGATGATGATCTCACGAGCGATCATGGTGGCGGCAGGCAGCGTGACCCACCAGGTGTGGTAGTGTTCGGCCACCAGCACCATGGCGATGGCCACCATCACCTTATCCGCCACCGGGTCGAGGAATGCCCCGAAACGGGTGCTCTGGTTCCAGCGGCGGGCCAGATAACCATCAAACCAGTCGGTTACCGCAGCAACGAGAAAAATCAGTGCACATGCGAAAGGAGCCCAGACCACCGGCAGATAAAACGCCACCACAAAGAACGGGATCAGGATGACACGAAAAAGCGTGAGCAACGTTGGGATATTGTATCGCATAGTGGCAGGTAACTGTCTGTTGTCAGTAAAAATTAGCCCTATGTTGCTACAGAGCCTTCAATGTTTCAACGAGTAGAAGATCTTTTCTGCCAGCCCCTGCGAAATACCCGGCACTTTTGCGATGTCCTCAACGCTGGCGTTGAGCAAACCCTGCAATCCACCCATGTATTTCAGCAGCATCTGGCGGCGCTTCGGTCCGACCCCTTCAATGGTCTCCAGCGTACTGGTATTTTTGACCTTGGCGCGTTTTTTACGGTGCCCGCTAATAGCGTGATTGTGGGACTCGTCGCGAATATGCTGGATCACATGCAGCGCCGGTGAGTCCGGCGGCAGATTAAAACCCTCGCCTTCCGGTTCGAAAAACAGCGTCTCCAGCCCCGCCTTACGATCGGTGCCCTTCGCCACCCCTAGCAGCAGCGGATGGTGCTTATCCCAGGAAACATCCAGCTCGGCAAAGACCGCCTTCGCCTGACCCAACTGCCCCTTGCCGCCGTCGATCAAGATCACGTCCGGCACCTTACTCTCTTCAATGTCTTTACCGTAGCGACGGCGAAGCACCTGATTCATCGCCGCATAGTCATCGCCTGGGGTAATACCGGTAATATTGTACCGGCGGTACTCCGCACGCAACGGCCCGTTGGCGTCAAACACTACGCAGGAGGCTACTGTCTGTTCGCCCATGGTATGGCTGATGTCAAAACACTCCATACGCCTCACCGCCGGCAGCTTCAGCAGCGTAGCCAGTGCTACCAGACGCTGGCTCACCGTTGACTGCTGGGAGAGCTTAGTGCTGAGCGCCGTCGCGGCATTGGTGCGAGCCAGCTTCAGGTAGCGCGCCCGGTCACCGCGCGGTTTGGTCTGCACGTTGACGCGGCGGCCCGCCAGCTCGGAGAGAGAATCTGCGAGCAGGGTTTTGTCGCTCAGATCGAAGTCGAGCAGGATCTCCCCTGGCAGGGTGCGCATTTGGCTGCCCTGCAGGTAGAACTGACCGACAAAGGTCTCTACCACTTCACCAAGCTCGGTACCACCGGGCACTTTCGGGAAGTAGCTGCGGCTGCCCAGCACCTTGCCCTGGCGGATAAACAGCACGTGCACGCAGGCCATCCCGGCATCGAACGAGACGCCAATGACGTCTAAATCGTCCCCGGTGTTAGAGACAAACTGCTTCTCCGTCACGCGGCGCACGGCCTGAATCTGATCGCGAATACGCGCCGCCTCTTCAAAGTCCAGATCGCGGCTGGCCTTCTCCATCCGTTCGATCAGCAGGTTCAGGACCTGATCGTCCTTGCCCGCCAGGAACAGGCGGACGTAGTTTACCTGCTGGGCATACTCCTCTTCGCTTACCAGCCCCTCGACGCAAGGCCCAAGGCAGCGGCCAATCTGATATTGCAGACAGGGGCGGGAGCGGTTGCGGTAGACGCTGTTTTCACACTGGCGAATAGGGAAGATCTTCTGCAGCAGCGCCAGCGTCTCCCGTACCGCGTAGCCGTTAGGGAACGGCCCGAAGTACTCCCCTTTCGCATGCTTAGCGCCTCGGTGCGTCGCCAGACGCGGATGGGTATCGCCGCTAAGAAAAATGAACGGGTAAGACTTATCGTCGCGCAGCAGCACGTTGTACCGGGGCTGGTACAGCTTGATATAGTTGTGCTCAAGCAGCAGCGCTTCCGTCTCCGTATGGGTTACCGTCACGTCGATCTGCTGAATCTGGGACACCAGCGCTTCGGTTTTTCGTGAGGCAAGGTTGCTACGGAAGTAGCTGGACAGGCGCTTCTTGAGATCTTTGGCTTTACCGACGTAGATAACAGTACCGCCGGCGTCATACATGCGGTAGACACCGGGTTTACTGGTAACCGTACTCAGAAAGGCTTTTGAATCAAAAACATCACTCACTGACTTGTTAACGTCTCCGCATTACACAGACCATGACGAATGGCCAGGTGGGTCAGCTCTACGTCGCCGTGAATGTTCAGTTTACTGAACATGCGATAGCGATAGCTGTTCACCGTCTTCGGGCTGAGATTCAACTGCTCGGAAATCTCATTCACCTTTTGGCCTTTGGTTATCATCAGCATAATCTGCAATTCGCGTTCAGACAAACTGGCAAAGGGAGATTCGGTTTTCTCTGGCTCAATCTGGCTGAGCGCCATCTGCTGGGCAATGTCTGAGGCAATATAACGCTGGCCGGCATAAACGGCGCGAATAGCGTTTACCATCTCTTTCGGGGCGGCCCCCTTGCTGAGATAGCCTGAGGCACCTGCCTGCATCACTTTGGCAGGCAGCGGATTTTCAGTGTGGACGGTCAGCATAATCACTCTGGTATCAGCCATGGATCGCGCAATTTTACGCGTTGCCTCCAGGCCACCAATACCGGGCATGTTCATATCCATCAGCACCACATCCACAGGATGGGCGCGGCACCATTTTACGGCATCTTCGCCGCAACAGACCTCGCCGGAAACTTTTATGCCTTTAATATCTTCCAGAATGCGTCGTATCCCTGCGCGCACCAGCTCGTGGTCATCAACAAGAAGAACGTTGATCAAAGCAAATCTCCAAAAAGGGATAACGCGACTGACAGTAAAGTCGCTCTATATTAGCGTTATTTTGGCAAAAACTAAAAGATTAATTGCAATGTGTACGATTTCGTTCGCAATTCTGGAAATAAAGCTGTACAAAACGTGGAAAGAACCCCGTCTCGCTTGCCTTTAAAACAGGTGTTTTAAATACCATTTTTCAGGCGGTTATCGGCATAAATATTATTTCACTGCTGTAAGCAGGCCATTTTTCTTTGTAACAATAATTAACGCCTTTTATACCTCTTTTAAACATATACTCGACGTTATAAATTAGAGCAAATCGTAATAACAACCTATTTACGTGTAGAGTTGTATGGTGAACAAAAAACAAGCAGTGCTATTTTCTGCAGAGCTTGTGCTATACTCCGCCGCCTTCACATTCATGGGCGCATACAGGCGCTGTAACCTATCGAGGAAAATAGATGAGCACTCCTGACTTCTCTACTGCGGAAAACAACCAACAACTGGCTCAGGAGGTCTCCTGCCTGAAAGCGATGGTCACCCTGATGCTGCAGGCACTGGGCCAGGCGGACGCGGGCCGAATTATTCTGAAAATGGAGCGGCAGATCGCCCAGATGGAAGACGAGGCGCAGGCTGATGTGTTCGCCAATACGGTTAAGCAGATTAAACAAGCCTACCGTCAGTGAGCGTGACCGGCTGGCAGAGTGTCAGCCGGTAATGCGTTCGGCACGCGAAACGCAGGCAGCGTTCATATAAATCCGGTCGCCGCCGCGTAGCACGCAATCTGCGTTTTATTCGGTGCGTTGAACTTCTTCTGCATGTTTTTCTGGTGAAAATTCACCGTATTTTCTGAAATCGACAGAATCATGGCGATCTCCGCCGAGGTCTTTCCTTCCGCCGTCCACTTCAAAATTTCGCACTCGCGCTTGCTGAACTTCATCTCCGGCGACATCACGATCTCATTCTCAAGACGTGAGAGCGTTATCAGGCTCAACTGCACCAGCAGTTGTAAAGAGAGTTCAACCTCATCAGCACTCAGGCTTTTGCCATGTACGACGGTTTTTGATACCGACAGAAAACCGTTGGCACGGTTAGGCAGCATCAGACACTGGGTATACCCCTTACGAAGCCCATGGTCGCGGGCGCCATCCCACAGCGGCTGCGCATCCTGAAACAGGCGGTCGCTCCAGGGCAGATGGCCCTGCATAAAATTCTCCGCCTTGAGCACCGGGTCAATCGCAAAGTAATTTTCTGCATAGTAGTGGTTTATCCAGTCTTCCGGATAGGATGTTTGAAGGAAAATTTTGGGTCGCGTGAACGGCACCGGATGGCGCACACACAGCGAGTAGTAGTCAAATTCTAGCCGCTGCGTCTGATGTTCCAGCTCTTTATAAACCTCATCTGCTGTCGTCATCTCATTAAAACGCCGCAGCAGCTCCCTTCGCCATGTGAAAAAATCAATCTCCTGCATACTGACCGCTAAAACCCCGTTCGTTATATATTTATTATGAATGTATAAAACTATCACATAAATCTTATTTATAGATCCAAATTATCCCACTCCGGGGAAATTAACTGAACTTATATGCCAACCGAATGAAGATAAACGGAAGAAATGGCGGATCGTTAGCAGGGCGTTTTAACTGATGTGCCGCAGCGCCCACCGCAGGGTAAAGCCGGTGAGCGCATTAGCAGAGCGTTACTGCATGAGGAATTTTTCCAGGAACTGTCGTGTTCGCGGCTGCTGGGGGTGAGTAAACAGCGATTTGGCTGGTCCCTGCTCCACTATCTTTCCTTGATCCATAAAGATGGCACGATCGGCTACGTCGCGGGCGAAGCTCATCTCATGGGTCACAATCACCATGGTGCGTTTCTCCTGCGCCAGCTGGCGAATGGTGTTCAGCACCTCCCCCACCAGCTCGGGATCCAGCGCCGAGGTTGGTTCATCAAAAAGGATGACATCCGGGCGCATCGCCAGCGCACGGGCGATAGCCACACGCTGCTGCTGCCCGCCGGAGAGGCGTTTCGGATAGCTGGTCTCTTTGCCGGTTAAGCCCACTTTCGCCAGCAGCTCCCGGGCGCGTGCTTCGGCCTCGGCTTTCGCTTCGCCCTTCACAATCACGGGTCCCTCAATAATATTTTCCAGTACGGTGCGATGAGGAAAAAGATTAAAGCTCTGGAATACAAAGCCAACGTGCTGGCGCAGCTGGCGGATCTGCCCTTTCTGCTGGCTTAGCGCCCGCGCCGTATCGATGGTGATGGTGCCAACGCGGATGCTGCCGCTCTCTGGGTGCTCCAGCAGATTAATGCTGCGCAGCAGCGTCGTTTTCCCGGAGCCGCTGGGACCGATGATCGCCACCACCTCCCCCTCGTTGACCTCTAAATCAATGCCGTGCAGCACCGTCTGGCCGTGAAACTTCTTCACCAGGTTTTTCACTTCAATCGCACTCATTTCGGATCGCGCTCCTGACGGTTAAGCTGATTTTCAAAATAGTTCTGCAACGCGGAGAGTACCGTGGCCATCACCCAGTAGATCAGGGAGGCGGCGAGGTACATGGTAAAGACCTCCAGCGTCCGGGAGGTGATCAGCTGCGCCTGGCGGAACAGCTCTGGCACCTGAATGGTCGCTGCCAGCGAGGTATCTTTTACCAGGCTAATGAAGCTGTTGCTCAGCGGCGGCAACGCCACCCTCGCCGCCTGGGGCAGAATGGCGCGGCGCAGGGTTTGCCACGGCGTCATGCCGATACTGGCCGCGGCCTCCCACTGACCTTTATCAATTGAGGAGATAGCAGCCCGCAGCGTTTCCGAGGTGTAGGCTGCGGTATTAAGCGACAGGCCGATCATCGCCGCCGGAATCGGATCCAGCTCGATACCAAACTGCGGCAGACCGTAGTAGATCATAAACAGCTGCGCGATCAGCGGCGTACCGCGAAATATGGAGATATAGAAGCGTGCCAGCCAGCGTACCGGCGCGATGGCCGACATCCGCATCAGCGCCAGCACAAAGCCGAGCAGCAGGCCAAAGAACATCCCGCCGATACTGAGCTGTAACGTAAATACCGCACCCCGCAGCAGGTACGGCAAAGACTCTATCACCAGTTGTATACTCTCTTGCATTATGGTTTTTCTGCCTGATGGTTAAACGTGAGGATGATAGGCAAAGAGCGCAGGCGCGCCGCCGGTATGGATAAACAGGATCGGCCCATGATCTTTGAAACGGTTCTGGCTGATACCATCGATCAGCCCGGCCATGGCCTTACCGGTATAGACCGGATCCAGCAGAATACCTTCGAGGCGGGCCAGCAGCTTGATGGCCTCCATCCCCTCCTCGTTTGGCGTACCGTAGCCGGGAGCGAAGTAGTCATCCCAGAGAGTAATGTCAGCCCTCGCCTCCACGTCCAGCTCACGTGCCACCGCCTGCTGAAGCGTGACCACTTTCGGTTTCTGCTCGTCACGTTTGCGTGAGACGGTAACGCCAATTAGCTCCGCCTCCGGCATCAGCTGCTCAAGGCCTACCGCCAGCCCGGCATGGGTTCCAGCGCTGCCAGAGGCCACCACGATCGACGATAGCTCTACCGCCCCTTCACACTGCTGGGCGATCTCCAGCGCACTCTCGACGTAGCCCAGCGCCCCCAGCGCGTTGGAGCCACCGACCGGAATAACGTAGGGACGAAAACCCTGGGCTTCGATCCGCGTCGCCAGCTCACTCAACTGCGCAACCGGATCGGTCAGAGCGTCGCACATCTCAATTTGGGCATTGAAGAGATCCAGCAGCAGCCGGTTGCCGTTAGTAAGATAGTTCTCTGCCCGCGTGGCAATAGGATTCTCCAGCAGCGCCACGCAGTGCAGGCCGAGCTTTGCCGCCACGGCGGCGGTCTGGCGCACATGGTTTGACTGAATCGCCCCGGCGGTGATCAGCGTGTCGGCCCCCTCCCGCAGCGCATCGGCGGCGAGAAATTCCAGCTTGCGCAGCTTGTTACCCCCCAGCGCCATCGGCGTCACGTCGTCACGTTTGATGTAGATTTCACGTCCCAGATAGTCAGAAAAGCGCGGCAAATACTCCAGCGGCGTGGGCGCGCCAATAAATTCGAGGCGCGGAAAGCGGGTCAGGTTTTGCAAAGACATAGGGCCTCCGGTGGCCAATAGTAAACGTGCGTGCTGTTAATTATGTACCTTTAGCGGCAGAAATAAAAAAGGCGCTTAAATAAGCGCCTTTTTATCGCCGGTGAACCTTACTTCGTCACGTCAGCACCGAACCATTTTTCCGACAGCGCTTTCAGGCTGCCATCCTTCTGCATGGCGGCAATGGCGTCATCAACCGCTTTCAGCAGGTCTTCATTACCTTTACGCAGCGCCACACCCGCCTCCTGACGGGAGAACGGTTCACCCGCAACCGCCAGCGTATCTTTGGTCTTTTTCACCAGATCCAGCGCCGCCAGACGATCCACCAGAATGGCATCGATACGGCCTACGCGCAGATCCTGGTATTTAGTCGGGTCATCATCATAGGTACGGATATCCACGCCCTGCACGTTCTGGCGCAGCCACTCTTCATAGTTAGTACCCAGACCGACACCGACCTTTTTACCTTTCAGCTCGGCAGCGGTTTTGATCCCGCTCTCGTTGCCCTTTTTCACCAGCGCCTGGATACCGGAGACGGTGTAAGGGGTAGAGAAGTCATACTTTTTCTTACGCTCGTCGGAGATAGTGACCTGGTTGATCACCACGTCGATGCGTTTGGAATCCAGCGAGGCCAGCATCCCGTCCCACTTGGTGGGCTTCAGCGAGGCTTTAACGCCGAGGTGTTTTGCCAGTTCGTTTGCAAACTCCACTTCAAAACCGGTGAGCTTGCCGTCATCGCCCTGATAGCTGAACGGCGGATACGTTCCTTCCAACCCTACCAGCAGCGTACCGCGCTCTTTGACTTTATTCAGCAGGCCTTCATCAGCGAAGGATTTCGCGCTTACGCCTGCCATCAGCGCAACAGCCATCACACCCATCAGCGCCTGACGACCCAAAAGTGCTAATTTCATAGTTACCCCGAATATGATAATAGATTGCAGGTAGTGTAAGGTGCTGACCCACAAGGTACAAACACCTGTACGCTACATATTATTCACTTTTAATATATATCAGAAGTTGCGCCGGAGGCGATTTTCTGACTGGTCATAAAGTGCGACTGGGCTTTGAATTGCGCATACTTGCGCAGGGCGATCCGGTAATTATTGGTGCTGGTGGTAGGCAGCCACGGCTCCAGAACTTCATCCAGAAAACCGTCTTCAAGCTGGTCGGGGGTAATACGGTGGGCGGCCAGATGATTGCCGAGGCGGCGCAGGCGTACAACATACTCACGCACCGTGCCGTGGCTCATCTCGGTTTGCTCAAACAGATACTGTTTAAAGCCGATAATATCAAAAAAGTCGCTCTGCTCTTTGCAGTGCAGATCGCCGCAGAAACGGCACAGGGCGACCCACTCTTTCTGCTCCTGCTCCCAGCCTGCGTCGTCCAGAAGCGTGTCGAGGCGCGAGATAGCAATTTTGTTGACGATTTCGCCCCGGCGCACCAGCGTGATGCGGTCGAGTAGCTTATGGCAATGGGCGCAATGCGTCTGGCTGTGTTTAAAGTCTTTCAGATAGCGGCTTAGTGGCCGTCTTTTTACTTGCAGCACCGTCATGATAACTCCTGGTTGTCAATACGTTGTGCGACATCGTTCAGGCAGCACGCATTGCTGCCTATAACTTACCCAGTTTGGTACGTAAGCGTTTTATGGCCTGGCTATGAAGCTGGCTGACCCGCGACTCTCCGACGTCCAGCACCGCGCCGATCTCTTTGAGATTCAGCTCTTCCTGGTAGTAGAGCGTCAATACCAGTTGCTCACGCTCCGGCAAGGCTTCGATCGCCTCCATCACGCGATGACGAAGATTGCTCTCCAGCAGCTGATGTAACGGGTTCTCCCGCTGGTGATCGTCAGTCACCAGCTCAATGCTATCGCCATGCTCTTCCCGCCACTCGTCGTAGGAGAAGAGTTGGCTATTATTGGTGTCGAGCAACATCTGACGATACTCTTCTACAGAAATATTGAGCCGCTGCGCAACTTCGGTTTCCGTTGCGTTACGACCTAACTCCTGCTCCAGCTGGCCCATTGCCTGCGCCGCTTCGCGGGCATTACGCCGGACGCTGCGTGGCACCCAGTCGCGGCTGCGCAGCTCGTCCAGCATCGCCCCACGAATACGCTGTACTGCGTAAGTGGTAAATGCCGTTCCTTGCAGAGCGTCGTACCGGTCAACTGCATTCAATAACCCGATACCGCCCGCCTGTAGCAGATCGTCCAGTTCCACACTCGCCGGCAAGCGCACCTGCAGGCGCAATGCTTCGTGACGCACTAGCGGTACATAACGTTGCCACAGCGAGTGTTTATCCATTACACCTTCAGCGGTATACATTGAATTCACGATAAACAGCCCTGCGTTAAATGAGTTATCGGCATGATTATCCGATTCTGGAGGGGTTTTAATCGGATGAATAGTGGGTGAAATGGGGGGTTATTTAGAGTTATAGATGAACAGGCATAAAAAAACCCCGCCGGAGCGGGGTTTAGGCAAGCGGTGCGAATTAACGCAGCAGGGACAGCATGGTCTGCGGAACCTGGTTGGCCTGCGCCAGTACGGAAGAGCCAGCCTGCTGCAGGATCTGCGCGCGGGACATGTTGGACACTTCGGTCGCGTAGTCGGAGTCCTGAATACGGCTGCGAGCAGAAGATAGGTTGCTCACGGTGTTGTTCAGGTTGGTGATGGTGGATTCGAAACGGTTCTGGGAAGCACCCAGCAGGCTACGCTGAGAATCTACGGATTTAATAGCTTCGTCGATATCTGCCAGCGGCGTGCTGCCATCAGCTTTACCGTCGGCGCCGACTTTACCTTTTAATACGTCAAAACCTTCGGCTGCAACAGTACGGGCATTACCATTTACCGCTTCGTTTGCATCGGTAGATGCTTTCAGTGCATCATCGTAATCAGTTTGTGCAGTTGCAAGTGCTTGTTTTTTAGTATCGTCGGTAGGAGCTGCTTCAAAATCTTTTTTAGCTGTATCAACAGCATCTTTAGCATCTTTCAGATCTTCTGTCGTGGTAAATGCGTAGGTGTTGATAGATTCAGAAGAAGTATTGTCTGAACCAGCAGTCGCCAAGTTCCAGCCAGCGCTTGAGCTGATAGCAATGCTGATCTGCTCGTTGTCTTTCGAACCTACCTGGAAATCATAGTTGGTTTTGTCCGCTGTACGGTTATCCAGAACTTTAATACCGTTAAAGTCAGTCTGTTTGGTTACGCGGTTAATCTCTTCCATACGCTGGTTAACTTCAGACTGGATAGAGTCAATGTCGGAAGCAGAGTTAGAGCTGTTCTGCGCCTGAACGGTCAGGTCACGTACACGCTGCAGGTTGTTGTTGATCTCGGACAGCGCGCCTTCAGCGGTCTGTGCCAGAGAGATACCGTCGTTGGCGTTACGGGCAGCAACGTTCAGGCCGTTGATGTTGGAGGTGAAGCGGTTAGCGATCGCCTGGCCAGCAGCGTCGTCTTTCGCGCTGTTGATACGCAGACCGGAAGAGAGGCGCTCGATAGCAGTGCCCAGAGAGGACTGAGATTTAGTCAGGTTGTTCTGAGTCGTCAGCGACAGGGTGTTAGTATTGATAACAGCCATGATTGAATTCCTTTAAAAAGTTGTCTGAGTCAGGCATCTGCCTACGGCTTTCTCGCCGTTGATGTGATTATCGACCGCCCTCGCATAACCTTTAGAAAAAATATTCGCTTTTTTAAAAGCGCAAACTGCCTGGTTTTTCCCCGCTTTATTTCGCCATTGTTTTTTGTAAAACACTCTAATCTTTTTGCTGTCGCTGCCGATAGTGCATCCAGTGATTGTCTTAAATTGAGGGATGTTATTATGGCAACAGTAAGTTCGCTCGGCGCGGGCACCAGCATGAGTTCATCGCTGAGTACGTTATATGATGGGCTGGAGTCTTCAGAACAGACCCGGTTAACGCCTATTACACAGCAGCAATCGTCATATAAAGCCAAACTTACCGCCTGGGGCGTGGTGCAGACATCGTTGACCAAGCTGCAGACAGCAGCGGACGCGTTAAAAGATACCTCAGCCATCGCTTCGGCCAAGGTCTCCAGCACCAATACCGCGTTCAGCGCGACGCTGGCCAACAGCGCTACGGCGGGAACCTACTCCGTAGAGGTCACCCAGCTAGCCACCTCGCAGTCGCTGCTCAGCCCGAAAGCAAGCAGTAAAGATACCGACCTCGGCGACAGCAGCCTCAGCTCGCGAACAATCACTATCACCCAGCCAGGCCAGGACGATCCGCTGACGGTAACGCTGGCCAGCGATAAAACCAGCCTTGCGGACGTTCGCGATGCGATCAACGCCAAACAGGGCAGCGTCACCGCCAGCATCATTAAAGCAGATGATGACAGCTACTACCTGGCGCTAACCTCACGTGACAGCGGCACGGCCAACGCAATGACCATCAGCACTGACGACAGCAAGCTGGCGAAGTACATCAGCTATGACGCGACTGACAGTTCGAAGAGCACGATGACCCAGCAGGTGGCGGCGAAGGATGCTATTGTTGACATTAATGGCATCACCATCACCCGCAGCAGCAACACCATTACCGATGCGCCAGAGGGCGTGACCCTGTCGCTGACCAAAACCAACGTCGGCAGTCCGGAGACGCTGTCGGTAGTAAAAGATAATGCCCCAATGACGGCGGCGATTCAGGCCTACGTTGATGCCTATAACTCGCTGCAGACCACCATCAGCAACCAGACCAAATATACGTCAGTAGACCAAGGCAGCGACAGTCAGAGCACCTCAAACGGGGATCTGCTCGGCGACGGCACCCTGCGTAATATCCAGACGCGCCTGCGCTCTCTGCTCTCCACTACTCAGGGAAGTGGAGCTATCTCTACCCTGTCGCAGATGGGCATTACCCAGGATCTCAGCGGCAAGCTAACCGTGGACAGCACTAAGCTGAACAAAGCGCTGAACGAATCTCCGACCGACGTGCTGACCTTTCTCTCCGGCGACGGTAAAACCACCGGTTTTGCCACCCAGGCTAGCAGCCAGCTAGAGGATATTCTGGGCACCGACGGCACGCTGAAAAGCGCCACGGACGGGATAAATAAAACCCTGAAGCGGCTTTCAGATAAGTACGACCAGGTAAACGATCAGATTACCGCGACGATGGCACGTTACAAGGCGCAGTTTACTAGCCTGAGCACGCTGATGTCGTCCCTGGACTCCACGGCCAGCTACCTGACCCAGCAGTTCAATGCCATAAACAGCTAATGAGTAATGATTGAGGTTTGACATGTATACAAAATCGGGAACACAGGCTTATGCCCAGGTCGGCGTTGAAAGCGCCGTTCTGAGTGCCAGCCCACATCAGCTGGTGGTCCTGCTGTTTGATGGCGCGTTAAGCGCCATGAAAAAAGCAGCCATCCTGATCGATCAGGGAGACATTCCCGGTAAAGGCCAGGCGTTGTCAAAAGCCGTCAACATCATCACCAATGGCTTACGCGCAGGGCTTAACCACGACGTCGGTGGTGACCTTGCGTCAAACCTGGACAGCCTTTATGACTATATGACACGGCGTCTACTCCATGCCAATCTGCATAACGATCTTGCCGCCATTGATGAGGTCATGACCCTACTGACCAACATCGCAGATGCCTGGAAAGAGATTGGTCCCAACAATCAAAATGCACGAGACACCTACTAATGGAAGCCGATTTCGGGTTGCTTCACCACTATCAGCAGCTGCTGCTGACTAGCAATATGATGCTCAGCCTCGCGAAAGAGGGGCGTTGGGATGAGTTGATCCAGCATGAGCTGAGTTATATTTCCGCCGTAGAAAAACTGACCCAGCTTCAGGATACGGCAGATACCGCGGCAACTATTCAGGGGCTGCTCCGCCCCCTGTTAAAGCAGATCCTCGATAACGAAGTGGAGCTTAAAACGCTGCTGCACATGCGCATGGAAGAACTACGCACCCTGGTCGGGCAAACATCCCGCCAGCACAACCTGAATTCAACCTATGGACGTCTCTCTGGTAATATCCTTTTTCCAAGCGAGCTGTGAAATCTGCCGCCTGCAAGCGGGTGATATTTTTTAACGCCCCCACCCGCTTCGTTCTCTAATTTTCATCCATACTTCAAGTTCCTTACTCTGGAGCATGGTCGATGAAAAACCCCACCTTATTGCAATGCTTTCACTGGTACTATCCGGAAGGCGGTAAACTCTGGCCGGAAGTGGCCGAGCGTGCGTCTGGTTTTAATGATATTGGCATTAACATGGTCTGGCTACCGCCCGCTTATAAAGCGGCAACGGGAGGCTACTCCGTCGGCTATGACACCTACGATCTCTTCGATCTGGGCGAGTTCGATCAAAAAGGCACGATCCCTACTAAATACGGCGATAAAGCCCAGCTGCTGGCGGCTATCGGCGCGCTGAAGGAGAACGGCATCGCCGTGCTGCTTGACGTGGTGGTGAACCATAAGATGGGGGCCGATGAGAAAGAGTCAATCTGTGTTAACCGGGTAAATGAGCACGATCGTACCCAGATCGACGACGAGGAGATCGCCTGCGAAGCCTGGACGCGCTACACCTTCCCCGCCCGTAAGGGAAAATATTCAAAATTTATCTGGGACCACAAGTGCTTTAGCGGTGTCGATCATATCGAAAATCCCGATGAAGACGGCATCTTTAAAATCATTAACGATTACACCGGTGACGGCTGGAACGATCAGGTGGACGAAGAGCTGGGTAACTTTGACTATCTGATGGGATCCAACATCGACTTTCGCAACCGGGCGGTAACGGAGGAGATCAAATACTGGGCACGCTGGGTGATGGAGCAGACTCAGTGCGATGGCTTCCGCCTCGACGCGGTGAAGCACATTCCGGCCTGGTTCTATAAAGAGTGGATCGCCCACGTGCAGGAGGTCGCCCCGAAGCCGCTATTTATCGTTGCCGAATACTGGTCACACGAGGTGGATCGCCTGCAGCAGTATATCGATCAGGTCGATGGCAATACGATGCTGTTTGATGCCCCGCTGCAGATGAAGTTTCATCAGGCATCGCTGCAGGGCCGCGACTATGACATGAGCCAGATCTTTACCGGTACGCTGGTAGAAGCCGATCCCTTCCATGCGGTAACGGTAGTGACTAACCACGATACCCAACCGCTACAGGCGCTGGAGGCACCGGTAGAGGCCTGGTTCAAGCCGCTGGCCTACGCTCTGATCCTGCTGCGGGAAAACGGTGTCCCGTCAGTGTTTTATCCGGATCTCTATGGTGCAAGCTATGACGATACCGGCGGCGACGGTGAAACCTACCATATCGACATGCCGATTATCGAGCAGCTCGATCAGCTGATTCTGGCCCGCCAGCGTTTCGCTCACGGCGTGCAGACTTTGTGGTTCGATCACCCTAACTGCATCGCCTTTAGCCGGAGCGGAACCGAGGAAGATCCAGGCTGCGTTGTCGTGCTCTCCAACGGCGATGAGGGTGAAAAGACCCTGGAGCTGGGGGAAAACTACGGCAATAAGATGTGGCGCGACTATCTGGGCAACCGTGAAGAGACCGTAACCACCGACGAAAACGGTACCGGCACCTTTACCTGCAACGGCGGCAGCGTCAGCGTCTGGGTACTGGAAGAGGTGTTATAACAGAAGACGCTGAGTGAGGCTCCTCACTCAGCGTCATTACCTTACGGCAGCGGCGTTGGCAGCGGGCTTTTCGCCAGCGCCTCAGCACACTCGGCGGTCGGGCGCTCAACCCGCTTCAGGGTCATTCCCGCATACTCAAGCATTGCCCCTTCCCGCTCAAGGGAGTAAACCTCTACCTTCTGCGTCACGTTATAAAAATCGTCCCCGCGCAGCGTCAGCTTGCCCGGAAGGGCAATTACCCGCTGCCACTGACGGCAGTCCAGGGTATCACCAGCAGGCGTCACGACCAGGCTGGCTATCGCCTCGGGGCTGACCAGTTTGCTTTGCGGCCCGGCGGATTGCCAGTACCCGGCCAGACCCGCAGGTGCCGGGTGTTTTACCACCTCGTTATAGTTATCAATCTGTGCACAGCCGGTCAGTGCCAGCAGTGCGCTAAAAATCGCTACTTTTTTCATCTAATATCCTGCCTGCGAAGAAAAAATTATTCTGGCATTAAAGCGCCATGCCCGCCAGCGATAACCATTGCGAGTTTAATTGATCTACGCCGTATAAATGCCATTTACCGCTGGGCAAATGTACCGTTCCGTGTAGGATTGCGGTTCCGCTTTATACGATAAACCTTCTGAGTTCAGAGGCTATTACCATGTCCTGGCAACACTTTAAGCAGCGCTGGCTGATCACCTTTTGGGCACCCCTGCCCGCCGTTATCGCCGCTGGCATTCTCTCAACCTACTATTTTGGTATCACTGGCACCTTCTGGGCCGTCACCGGTGAATTTACCCGCTGGGGCGGTCAGCTCTTACAGCTAATGGGCGTTCATACGGAAACCTGGGGCTATTACAAGCTGATCCACCTGGAGGGCACGCCGCTGACCCGCATTGATGGCATGATGATTATCGGCATGTTTGGCGGCTGTTTCGCCGCCGCGCTGTGGGCAAACAATGTCAAATTACGCATGCCCCGCAGCCGGATCCGTATTATGCAGGCCGTCGTTGGCGGCATTATTGCCGGGTTCGGCGCACGGCTGGCAATGGGCTGCAACCTGGCGGCGTTCTTCACCGGTATTCCGCAGTTTTCGCTTCACGCCTGGTTCTTCGCGCTGGCCACGGCAGTCGGCAGCTGGTTTGGGGCGCGCTTTACCCTCCTGCCCCTGTTCCGCATCCCGGTCAAAATGCAAAAGGTCTCTGCCGCCTCGCCGCTAACGCAAAAGCCCGTGCAGGCGCGCCGCCGCTTTCGCCTCGGCATGCTGGTGTTTGCAGGCATGCTGGGCTGGGCGCTGCTGACGGCGATGGATCAGCCGAAGCTGGGCCTCGCTATGCTGTTCGGCGTCGGCTTTGGCCTGCTGATTGAGCGGGCGCAGATCTGCTTCACTTCTGCCTTCCGGGATATGTGGATCACCGGCCGCACCCATATGGCAAAGGCCATCATTCTTGGCATGGCGGTCAGCGCCATCGGCATTTTCAGCTATGTCCAGCTGGGCGTGGAAGGGAAAATTATGTGGGCTGGCCCGAACGCCGTGATCGGCGGCCTGCTCTTTGGCTTCGGCATCGTGCTGGCGGGTGGATGCGAAACCGGCTGGATGTATCGCGCCGTAGAGGGCCAAGTGCACTACTGGTGGGTGGGGCTGGGTAATGTTATCGGTTCGACGCTGCTGGCCTACTTCTGGGATGACCTGGCGCCAACCCTGGCTACCGGGTGGGATAAGGTGAACCTGCTGAACACCTTTGGCCCGCTGGGTGGATTGTTAGTAACCTACGGCCTGCTGCTTGTCGCCCTGCTGCTGATCGTGGCTTGGGAAAAACATTTCTTCAAGCGTGCCGCAACCCTGGCGGTGAAGGAAGCAATATGAAAACGATCGTACCGGACTACCGACTGGATATGGTGGGGGAGCCATGCCCCTACCCTGCTGTTGCCACGCTGGAGGCGATGCCGCAGCTGAACAAAGGTGAAATTCTGGAGGTGGTGAGCGACTGCCCACAATCGATTAATAATATTCCGCTGGATGCGCGCAACCATGGCTATACCGTGCTGGATATCCAGCAGGATGGACCGACGATTCGCTATTTGATTCAGAGGTAGATGCGCACGCCGGGCAGCAGTAGCCCGGCGTATGGCTGGATTACTGCGGAATACGCAGCACCTGGCCCGGATAGATTTTTTCCGGGCTTTTCAGCATCGGTTTATTCGCTTCAAAGATCTTATTGTACTGGTTAGCGTCGCCGTATACCTGTTTGGAGATGGCGCTCAGCGTGTCACCGGATTTCACGGTGTAGAACTGGCTCTCTTTTGCAGTGGTATCTGCGGCAGGCGCGGCCTTAACGTTGTCGGCTACGCTGGCGATACCGGAGATGTTACCTACCGCAACCAGAATCTTCTCTTTAGCTTCCTGGCTCAGGCCTTCACCGGTTACAGTGGCCTGACCGTCAGCAACCTGCACGTTAACCTTATCCGCGTCCGGGATACCCGTTTTACTCAGATGCTCCTGCACCTTTTTCGCCTGATCTTCCTTATCATCATGCCCGGAAACGGCATCCCACAGCTTTTCACCTGCTTCTTTTACAAAATTGAAAAGACCCATTTTCAGCTCCTTACCGTTAAGTTAAGACTCTGAAAGTGTAGCAGAGACCAGCGGAAGCGGCTGACGTAAGCATAATTTAAGGAAGTTCTGACTATAGCGGCCTGGTCATGAAAAAGCAGCGCAAAACCTTGCATCTAAATCACCTAAAAATTTTAGGGCCTTATTCTCTTTTATCGTATTTATTTATTTTGCGTAGTCAGTACAAATTTCATTTTGACTTTGTCCCAGCCAGACCTGATGGCTCGGTTGGCTGGCATCTCAATGAACTTGAATGAAAGAACAGAAACAACGATGGCCACTGCCAGGCTGGAGGCCGTATATATCAGTATGGAGGTAACGCTGCCCTTGTCAGGCTGCATGATTTCTATCATTTTTGACACAATCATCCAGTGGAACATATAAAAAGAAAATGACGCCTCGCCAAGCAGGATCAAATATTTGTTTGCAAGGATGCGAGAAATGATGCCGCCATTAAAGGCGAATGCAATAACGATGGATGCCATGCAAGGAATGAACAGAACGTCATAGGCATAATTTGTGTTCGATAGGTGATTTGACGAAACGTAAACTGTTAGCGCCAAAAAGAGCAGCGACCCCACTTCCATTGTACTGCATACGCTCGCTTTTAGCGTGACTGGCTTAGCAAGGAATGCTCTGCATATGATGATACCCAGGATGAAATCGGTAATTCTGAACAGCGGATTTATATAATATAGCCAGTGCAGAGAAATATTTGCCGGAGGGTTATTAAGAAAATAGATATTAACCGCTTGTACGGCAACAAATATCGCTGTCAGGTATCTTGTTTTGCATTTAACAAGCAGACAAAAGCAAAGGTAGAAGAACATTTCGCATGAAATGCTCCATGATACTGGATTAAATGAAAAATAATAAGCTGAATCTGGAATAAATGATTGCAGTAATAGCACGTTGTATGCCAACGCCTCTTTATTAGTCGCATCAAAATTCTGGATATAACCAAATAAATAAAGCACACAAATCAAAGAGACGACATGCACCGGGAATAGCCGCGCCAGCCTGTAAACTATAAAATCTTTGTTGCTAAACCGCCCTTCTGCCAGATGCTTACTAAAGCTGTAATTAATGATGAACCCTGAAAGTATATAGAAGAAGGTTACACCTATATAACCCTTTGAAAAATATCTCGATATTTCGTTCAACTGCGGAATTGAAGATAATGAGTAAATTCCTAAATGGCTCATAAAAACGCCAAGCGCTGCAAACATCCTTAACGATGTAAGGCTATGAATAATATTGCTATTTTTTGACATACTTCTGCCATTCATTAAAAAATTTCAGGCAGAATATGTCTTATGTAAGCGTGTGTCAATTCACTTACCGCGTCTGTCTTCAGGACGGTATTTTAATGCACCAAAGCGGATGCGAGCTAAACATATGCGATTACCACACGTACATGATATGCATCATCAGCCTCGTCACACAAATAATGTAGCTGACCTACACCTGCATGCTCATGACATCCTGATACGCTGTGACCAGCTTATTACGTACCTGAATCCCCATCTGCAACGACACGGATGACTTCTGCAGATCGGTCATCACGTCGTTGAGGGCGACGCCCGGCTCGCCGAGGGTAAATTTCTCAGCCTGAGTGCGCGCAGCGTTTTGCGTATCGCTGATGCGATCCAGCGCAGCGTGCAGCTGACCTGCGAAGCTAACGGTGGACTCAGCGCCAACGCTCTGGTTTTTCGCCATTCCTGCCGTTGCCTGCAGCTGGCTGATGACGCCTTCAATCCCCTGAATGGACATGGTTTTACCCCTACATGATTTGACTGGCGACGAGATTACCAGCTTGTCAATAAGATGAAGGCGGTAAATAGCGACAAAAAACCAGGTTATTTGACCCATAGAAAATCGCGATTCATCAAATAATGGCAGGGCCATCAACATGGAACTTTTGTCGTGTTTGCCGACCCGGGAGTCCGTTTTGCTTCATTACACGAATAATGCCGTCCACCCAGAGCTACGAGGTGCGCAATGAGTGCGACAGCAACCGCATCACAGAATAAATCTCTCGAGTGGATGAACCGCCTGCGCGCGAACCCCAGAATTCCCCTGCTCATCGCTGGTGCTGCCGCCATCGCCATTATTGTTGCTATGGTGCTGTGGGCCAAACAGCCGGACTATCGCGTCCTCTATAGCAACGTCTCCGATCAGGATGGCGGCGCGATTGTTACCCAGCTAACCCAGATGAATATTCCCTACCGCTTCTCTGAGACCGGTGGCGCGATTGAAGTGCCTGCGGATAAGGTGCATGAGCTGCGTCTGCGTCTGGCCCAGCTGGGGCTGCCGAAAGGCGGCGCGGTTGGCTTTGAGCTGCTGGACCAGGAGAAGTTTGGTATTAGCCAGTTCAGCGAGCAGGTCAACTACCAGCGTGCGCTGGAGGGCGAGCTGGCCCGCACCATCGAAACGCTGGGACCGGTAAAATCTGCACGCGTTCACCTGGCGATGCCTAAGCCTTCACTCTTCGTCCGCGAACAGAAATCTCCGTCGGCCTCCGTTACCGTTAACCTCGCGCCGGGCCGCGCGATGGACGAGGGCCAGATTAGCGCCGTGGTCCATTTAGTCTCCAGCGCCGTGGCTGGCCTGCCGCCGGGTAACGTTACTCTGGTGGACCAGAGCGGTCGGCTGCTGACCCAGTCCAACACCAGCGGTCGCGATCTTAACGATGCCCAGCTGAAGTATGCCGCCGACGTTGAGGGCCGCGTGCAGCGCCGCATTGAAGCGATCCTCTCCCCTATCGTTGGCAATGGCAACGTCCATGCCCAGGTTAACGCTCAGATCGACTTTGACAATAAAGAGCAGACGGAAGAGCAGTATCACCCGAACGGTAACCCGTCCCAGGCGGTAATGCGCTCTCGTCAGCTGAACGAGAGCGAGCAGGTTGGCGGCCCTTATCCGGGCGGCGTGCCGGGCGCACTCTCTAATCAGCCGGCTCCGGCCAATAACGCGCCGATTACTGCAAATACTCCGCAGAACGGCCAGCAGAACCAGAATGCGCAGCAGACCACGACCAGCACGGCAAACAGCGCCGGGCCGCGTAATACGCAGCGCAATGAAACCACTAACTACGAAGTCGATCGCACCATTCGCCACACCAAAATGAACGTGGGCGATGTGCAACGTCTCTCCGTTGCCGTGGTAGTGAACTATCGCACCCTGGCCGATGGCAAACCGCTGCCGTTGACCGCCGATCAGCTGAAGCAGATCGAGGACCTGACCCGCGAAGCGATGGGCTTCTCCCAGCAGCGCGGCGATACCCTGAACGTGGTGAACTCCCAGTTCAACGCTAGCGATGAGAGCGCAGGCGAACTGCCATTCTGGCAACAGCAAGCCTTTATCGATCAGCTGTTGGCCGCCGGCCGTTGGCTGCTGGTGCTGATTGTCGCCTGGATCCTGTGGCGTAAGGCCGTCCGTCCGCAACTGGTGCGTCGCGAAGAGGAGCGCAAAGCGCTGCTTGAGAATGCCCAGGCTCGCCAGATGCCGGAAGAGGAAGCCGTTGAGGTTCGCCTCAGCAAAGATGAGCAGACGCAGCAGCGCCGTGCTAACCAGCGCATGAGCGCCGAGGTGATGAGCCAGCGTATTCGCGAAATGTCAGATAACGATCCGCGCGTTGTGGCGCTGGTCATCCGCCAGTGGATGAGTGGTGAAGAACATGAGTAACCTTACCGGAACCGAAAAAAGCGTCATCCTGCTGATGACCATTGGTGAAGACCGTGCGGCGGAGGTGTTCAAGCATCTCTCCCAGCGCGAGGTTCAGCACCTGAGTACCGCCATGGCCGGCGTGCGCCAGATCTCCAACAAGCAGCTGACCGACGTCCTGCAGGAGTTCGAGCAGGAGGCAGAGCAGTTCGCTGCGCTCAATATCAACGCCAACGACTACCTGCGTTCGGTGCTGGTGAAAGCGCTCGGCGAAGAGCGTGCAGCTAGCCTGCTGGAGGATATTCTCGAGACTCGCGATACCTCCAGCGGCATCGAAACGCTCAACTTTATGGAGCCGCAGACCGCCGCCGATCTTATCCGCGACGAGCATCCGCAGATCATCGCCACCATCCTTGTGCACCTTAAGCGCGGTCAGGCGGCAGATATTCTTGCCCTCTTCGATGAGCGCCTGCGTCACGACGTGATGCTGCGTATCGCCACCTTCGGCGGCGTCCAGCCGGCGGCGCTGGCAGAGCTGACCGAGGTGCTGAATAGCCTGCTCGACGGCCAGAACCTCAAGCGCAGCAAAATGGGCGGCGTGAGAACCGCGGCCGAGATCATCAACCTGATGAAGACCCAGCAGGAAGAGGCGGTCATTACCGCCGTGCGCGAATTTGATGGCGAGCTGGCACAGAAAATTATCGACGAGATGTTCCTGTTCGAAAACCTCTCCGAGGTGGACGACCGCAGCATCCAGCGCCTGCTGCAGGAAGTGGATTCCGAATCCCTGCTTATTGCGCTCAAAGGTTCCGAACAGCCGCTGCGCGAGAAGTTCCTGCGCAACATGTCCCAGCGTGCGGCAGATATTCTGCGCGACGACCTTGCCAACCGTGGGCCGGTGCGTCTCTCCCAGGTGGAGAACGAACAGAAAGCCATCCTGCTTATCGTTCGTCGTCTGGCCGAGACCGGCGAGATGGTAATTGGCAGCGGCGAGGATACCTATGTCTAACGAACTGCCGTGGAAAATCTGGACGCCGGAAGATCTGGCGATGCCGGTAAGCGAGTTCGTTCCGGCGGTGGCGCAAAGCGATGGCGATGATGCCCCGCAGGAAGGCGAAGAGATCGTTTTAACCGAAGAGCAGAAGCAACAGCAGCAGCTGGCGCAGCTGCAGATCCAGGCCCACGAGCAGGGATACAGTGCCGGTCTCGCTGAAGGTCGGCAGACCGGTCATAGCAAAGGGTATCAGGAAGGGCTGGCTCAGGGTCTTGAACAGGGTCTGGCCCAGGCCCAGCAGCAGCAGGCTCCCGTCCATGCCCGAATGCAGCAGCTGGCGAATGAGTTTCAGCACAGCCTTGACGCGCTGGACAGCGTTATCGCCTCCCGCCTGATGCAGATGGCGCTGGAGGCGGCACGCCAGATCATTGGCCAGACGCCGAGCGTGGATAGCACCGCCCTGATCAAACAGATCCAACAGCTGCTCCAACAGGAGCCGCTGTTTAACGGCAAGCCGCAGCTGCGCGTTCATCCGGACGATCTCCAGCGCGTTGAGGATATGCTGGGCGCGACGCTGAGCCTGCACGGCTGGCGTCTGCGCGGCGATCCGACGCTTCATCCGGGTGGGTGTAAGGTGTCCGCCGACGAGGGCGATCTGGATGCCAGCGTCGCCACCCGCTGGCAGGAACTGTGCCGCCTGGCCGCACCGGGAGTGATCTAATGACTGCGCGCCTGACCCGCTGGCTCACCACGCTGGACAACTTTGAAAGCAAAATGGCGCAGCTGCCGACGGTACGCCGCTACGGACGCCTGACCCGTGCCACCGGCCTGGTGCTGGAGGCGACTGGTCTCCAGCTGCCGCTGGGGGCAACCTGCGTTATCGAGCGTCAGGAGAGTGGCGAGACGCGGGAAGTAGAGAGTGAAGTGGTAGGCTTTAATGGCCAGCGCCTCTTCCTGATGCCACTGGAAGAGGTAGAAGGCATTCTGCCCGGCGCACGCGTTTATGCCCGCAGCGCCAGCGCCGACGGCCTGCACAGCGGAAAACAGCTGCCGTTAGGTCCGGCACTGCTGGGCCGGGTACTGGACGGCGGCGGCAAACCGCTGGATGGCCTGCCCTCCCCTGACACCACCGAAACCGGGGCGCTGATCACTCAGCCATTCAACCCACTCCAGCGTACCCCCATTGAGCACGTGCTTGATACCGGCGTGCGGCCGATCAACGCCCTGTTAACCGTGGGGCGCGGCCAGCGTATGGGCCTGTTCGCTGGCTCCGGCGTCGGTAAGAGCGTGCTGCTGGGAATGATGGCACGTTACACCCAGGCCGACGTGATTGTCGTCGGGCTGATTGGCGAGCGTGGCCGTGAAGTAAAAGATTTTATTGAGAATATCCTTGGCGCAGAGGGTCGCGCCCGGTCGGTGGTGATCGCCGCCCCGGCGGACGTCTCGCCGCTGCTGCGTATGCAGGGAGCCGCCTACGCCACGCGCATTGCGGAAGACTTCCGCGATCGCGGTCAGCACGTGCTGCTGATCATGGACTCTCTCACCCGTTATGCGATGGCCCAGCGTGAGATCGCCCTGGCGATTGGCGAGCCGCCGGCGACCAAAGGCTATCCGCCCTCGGTGTTTGCCAAGCTGCCCGCGCTGGTTGAACGCGCCGGTAATGGCATCCACGGCGGCGGATCGATTACCGCCTTCTATACCGTGCTGACCGAAGGGGATGACCAGCAGGATCCTATCGCCGACTCCGCCCGCGCGATCCTCGATGGTCACATTGTGCTGTCGCGGCGGCTGGCGGAAGCCGGACACTATCCGGCTATCGATATTGAAGCCTCTATCAGCCGTGCCATGACCGCATTAATTAGCGAGCAGCACTACGCCAGGGTTAGACATTTCAAACAGCTGCTCTCCAGCTTCCAGCGCAACCGCGATCTGGTCAGCGTAGGCGCCTATGCCCGGGGTAGCGATCCGATGCTGGATAAAGCCATTGCCCTGTGGCCGCAGCTGGAGGCCTATCTCCAGCAGGGTATTTTTGAACGCGCCGGATGGGAAGAGTCCATCCAGGGCTTAGAGCTTATTTTCCCGACGGTGTAACAGAAGAGTGGGAGGGCGACGATCGTGACGCAGAATAGCGCATTAACGACGCTAAAGGATCTGGCTGAAAAAGCGGTGGATGAC
The DNA here is from genome assembly GCF_031987975.1 of Pseudescherichia sp. Classification (GTDB taxonomy): domain Bacteria; phylum Pseudomonadota; class Gammaproteobacteria; order Enterobacterales; family Enterobacteriaceae; genus Pseudescherichia. The sequence goes on from NZ_DALZYX010000001.1 coordinate 629,129, forward strand.
GCAGCGATACGCCTCGGTGAGATGCGCCGGGGATGCCAGCAGGCGGAAGAGCAGCTCAAGATGCTGATGGATTATCAGAACGAGTACCGCAACAACCTTAACACGGATATGACCCAGGGCATTGGCAGCCAGCGCTGGCAGAACTACCAGCAGTTTATCTCTACGCTGGAGAAAGCCATTGAGCAGCATCGCCAGCAGCTGATGCAGTGGACAACGAAAGTCGAACAGGCGCTGAATGCCTGGCGAGAGAAGAAACAACGTTTGCAGACGTGGCAAACCCTACAGGATCGGCAGACCGCTGCCGCCCTGCTGGCGGAGAACCGCCTCGATCAGAAAAAAATGGATGAGTTCGCCCAGCGCGCTTCAATGAGGAAACCAGAGTGATCACTTTGCCAAAACTGCTTGTTACCGATGCCGATACCCCTGGCGGCCTGCAAACAGGTAAAGCGGCGACGGGCGCAGAAGACTTTCTTGCCCTGCTGTCAGGCGCGCTTACCGGCACCCAGACGGCGGGCGAAGAGGCTCCCCTTACCCTTAACGATCTGCGCACGGCAGGGGCGACCCTCCAGCAGAGCCTGCTGAAAGCCGGTGCGGATGAGGCTGATACCCGCTCCCCGGCGGTGCAGCTGGCCGCTCTGCTCGCCCGTACGCCTGCAGCCGCTGCCGCTGCGACAGCAGACGAAAACCAGACCGCCGCACCGTTACAGAGCGAAACGCAGGCTATTTTAGCTAGCCTGACCGGCGGCCTGAAGGGCATAACCGCTACGGCTCCGCAGGCACAGCAGACCGCGGCCACCGCTGACGACGACACGCGTAGCGATCTGAGCGAAGAGGAGTTGGCAGGGCTGAGCGCCCTGTTGGCAATGCTGCCGCATCAGCAAACGGTCGCCGCAGCCGTGCCGAAAAGTGACACTGCCGCCTCTCCTGCCTCGGTTAACACCTTCGCTGGCCGCAGTCAGGATCTCGCCTCGCTTAACGGGAAACCTGTCGCTGCGTTAACGCCGGCGATTAACGGTGAAGCTGACGAAGGGAATTTCACTAACGTAGCTGAAAGCCTGCAGCAGGCCGCCCAGCAGACCACGGCTACGCCGCTGAAAAGCACCGCAGAGACCGCCGTGCAGGCAGTGAATACCAGCGTCAGCCTTGCGCCTGCGGTGACCACCGCCGCCCCGGCACAGGCCAGCGCCCCGGTTGCCGCGCCGGTGATCAGCGCCCCGCTGGGCAGCAGTGAATGGCAGCAGACCATCAGCCAGAATATCACCCTGTTTACGAAGCAGGGCCAGCAGAGCGCCGAGTTGCGCCTGCATCCGGAAGATTTAGGCCAGGTGCAGATTAGCCTGAAGATTGACGATAACCAGGCCCAGCTGCAGATGGTTTCTCAGCACAGCCACGTTCGTGCCGCACTGGAAGCCGCACTGCCGGTATTGCGCACCCAGCTGGCAGAAAATGGCATTCAGCTTGGTCAGAGTAGCATCAGCAGCGAAAGCTCCGCCGGTCAGCAGCAGTCCTCTTCCCAGCAGCAGCAGGCCTCTCGCTCAGGCCACGGCGGCACCTTTGCCGCTGACGAAGAAGATGCGCTGATCGTCCCGGCGAGCCTGCAATCTCTTGCTCGCGGCAACAGCGCAGTAGACATCTTTGCCTAAACGCAAAAGGTAGCATGATTATCCCCGTCTTTTCCGCCCTTTGACGGACGCAGGACACGGGATAATCAGCCCATAAGCAGTACCGAAACAGGAAGCACGTAACAGATGACTGACGCCGCAATTAGCAAAAAGAAAAAACGCTCAATCTGGATCCCGCTGTTGGTGTTGATCACGCTCGCCGCGTGTGCCACCGCCGGGTATAGCTACTGGCGCATGCACCAGCAGCCAGGGGAAGAGGTCAAAGCCGAAGCACCGCCGCCGCCCGCGCCGGTCTTTTTCGCGCTGGATACCTTTACCGTTAACCTGGGCGAGGCCGATCGCGTCTTTTACGTTGGTATCACCCTGCGCCTGAAAGACGAAGCCACCCGTGCGCGCCTGAGTGAGTACCTCCCGGAGGTGCGTAGCCGCCTGCTGCTGCTCTTCTCCCGTCAGGATGCCACCCAGCTGGCGACCGATGAAGGCAAGCGCCAGCTGGTTGCTGCCATTAAAGAGACGCTCTCTCCGCCGTTAGTCCCTGGCCAGCCGAAGCAGGAAGTGACTGACGTTCTCTATACAGCTTTCATTTTGCGGTAAAGACATGGGCGATAGCATTCTTTCACAGGCCGAAATTGATGCGCTGCTGAACGGCGACAGCGAACAGAGCGATGCTCCGCAGCCCGGCAAGGGGGGCGAGAGTGATATTCGCCCTTACGATCCCAATACCCAGCGCCGGGTGGTACGTGAACGCCTGCAGGCGCTGGAGATTATTAACGAACGTTTTGCGCGCCAGTTCCGTATGGGGCTGTTTAACCTGCTGCGTCGCAGCCCGGACATTACGGTGGGGGCGATCCGTATTCAGCCCTACCATGAGTTCGCGCGTAACCTGCCGGTACCGACCAACCTTAACCTGATCCACCTGAAGCCGCTGCGCGGTACCGGGCTGGTGGTCTTCTCGCCAAGCCTGGTGTTTATCGCCGTGGATAACCTGTTCGGCGGCGATGGCCGTTTCCCGACCAAGGTTGAAGGTCGCGAATTTACTCATACCGAGCAGCGGGTGATCAACCGCATGCTGAAGCTGGCGCTGGAAGGCTACAGCGACGCATGGAAGGCGATCCATCCGCTGGACGTTGAGTATGTCCGTTCGGAGATGCAGGTGAAGTTTACCAACATCACCACCTCGCCGAACGATATCGTCGTCAATACCCCTTTCCACGTGGAGATTGGTAACCTGACCGGCGAGTTTAATATCTGTCTGCCCTTCAGCATGATTGAACCGCTGCGCGAGACGCTGGTTAACCCGCCGCTGGAGAACTCCCGCAATGAGGATCAGAACTGGCGCGATAACCTGGTTCGCCAGGTGCAGCATTCAGAGCTGGAGCTGATCGCTAACTTCGGCGATGTCCCGCTGCGCCTGTCGCAGATCCTGAAACTGCAGCCCGGCGACGTGCTGCCGATTGAAAAACCCGATCGCATCATCGCCCATGTAGACGGCGTGCCCGTGCTCACCAGCCAGTACGGCACCGTTAACGGCCAGTATGCCCTGCGCGTTGAACATTTGATCAACCCGATTTTGAATTCGCTGAATGAGGAACAGCCCAAATGAGTGATATGAACAATCCGTCCGATGAGAACGGCAGTGCAATGGACGATCTGTGGGCTGATGCGTTGAACGAACAAAAAACCACCACCGGCAGCAAAAGCAACACCGACTCGGTGTTTCAGCAGTTTGGCGGCGGTGATGTCAGCGGTACTTTGCAGGATATCGATCTGATTATGGACATCCCGGTGAAGCTAACCGTGGAGCTTGGCCGTACCCGCATGACCATTAAAGAGCTGCTGCGCCTGACCCAAGGGTCGGTGGTGGCGCTGGACGGTCTCGCTGGCGAGCCGCTGGATATCCTGATTAACGGTTACCTGATTGCCCAGGGCGAAGTTGTGGTTGTCGCCGACAAGTACGGCGTGCGTATTACCGATATCATCACGCCGTCCGAACGTATGCGTCGTTTGAGCCGCTAAGCATGAAAACCCAGGCTACCGTTGTCCAGCCCACTGCCGTCTCCGGTGCTCCGCTGGTGCAGGTCACCGGCGCGCTGCTGGGCATTATTGCCTTGATCCTCGCGGCGGCCTGGCTGGCGAAGCGGATGGGTTTCGGCGGCCGAACCGCCAGCGCCCGTGGCCTGAAGGTAAGCGCCAGCACTACCGTTGGCCCGCGCGAGCGGGTGATTATCGTTGACGTTGACGATGCGCGGCTGGTACTGGGTGTGACACCGTCACAAATCAGCCTGCTGCATACGCTTCCCCCTGCGCCGCCTGTCAGCGACGCGCCGAAAGAGAACACCCCGGATTTTCAGGCCGTGTTAAAGAATTTGATTAAGCGTTCCGGGAGATCCTGATGCGCCGTTTGTTACCCCTTGCGCTGGCTGGCCTGATGCTGGTTGCGCCCAGCGCCTTTGCTCAGCTTCCCGGATTGATCAGCCAGCCGCTGGCCAACGGTGGCCAGAGCTGGTCTCTGCCGGTGCAGACCCTGGTGTTTATCACCTCGCTGACCTTCCTGCCCGCGATCCTGCTGATGATGACCAGCTTTACCCGCATCATCATCGTATTTGGCCTGCTGCGTAACGCCCTGGGAACACCCTCCGCGCCGCCTAACCAGGTGCTGCTCGGCCTTGCGCTGTTCCTGACCTTTTTTATCATGTCGCCGGTGATCGATAAGATCTACACCGAGGCCTACCAGCCGTTTAGCGAAAGTAAAATCTCTATCGACGTGGCGCTGGAAAAAGGGGCACAGCCGCTGAGAGAGTTTATGATGCGCCAAACCCGGGAAGCCGATCTGGCCCTGTTTGCCCGTCTGGCGAACAGCGGGCCGCTGCCAGGGCCTGAAGCGGTGCCGATGCGTATCCTGCTCCCTGCCTACGTTACCAGCGAGCTAAAAACCGCGTTTCAGATTGGCTTTACCATCTTTATTCCATTTTTGATTATCGACCTGGTGATCGCCAGCGTGCTGATGGCGCTGGGGATGATGATGGTTCCCCCCGCAACTATCGCCCTGCCGTTTAAGCTAATGCTGTTTGTGCTGGTGGATGGCTGGCAGCTGCTGGTCGGCTCGCTGGCGCAGAGCTTTTACAGTTAAGGAGTGCGGAGATGACACCAGAATCGGTCATGATGATGGGCACCGAGGCGATGAGGATCGCCCTGATGGTGGCCGCGCCCCTGCTGCTGGTTGCCCTGATCACCGGCCTGGTAATCAGCATTTTGCAGGCGGCGACGCAGATCAACGAGATGACCCTCTCATTTATTCCTAAAATTATCGCCGTATTCGTTGCCATCATCGTTGCCGGCCCGTGGATGCTAAACCTGCTGCTGGACTATATGCGCACGCTGTTCAGCAACATTCCTTATATTATTGGATAAGCAACTCTTATGGTGTCGGTAACCAGCGATCAGTGGCTCCAGTGGCTGAGCCTCTACTTCTGGCCGCTGCTGCGCGTGCTGGCGCTGATCTCCACCGCGCCGATCCTCAGCGAACGCGCCATCCCGAAGCGGGTCAAACTGGGGCTGGGGTTCGTTATTACGATCGTCATCGCCCCCGCCCTGCCTGCCACCAACGTGCCGATCTTCTCTGGCGACGCCCTGTGGCTGGCGCTGCAGCAGATCCTTATCGGCATTGCGCTGGGCTTTACCATGCAGTTTGCCTTTGCCGCCGTACGTACTGCCGGAGAGCTGATAGGGCTGCAGATGGGCCTCTCATTCGCTACCTTCTTCGATCCCGGTAGCAACCTGAACATGCCCGTGCTGGCGCGCTTTATGGATCTGCTGGCGATGCTGCTGTTTCTGACCTTCAACGGCCACCTGTGGCTGATCTCAATGCTGGTGGACACATTCCATACCCTGCCTGTCGGCGGCGATCCGGTGAACAGCAATGCCTTCCTGGCGCTGGCCCGTGCGGGCGGGCTGATTTTCCTCAACGGCCTGATGCTGGCGTTGCCGATCATTACCCTATTACTGACGCTAAACCTCTCCCTAGGGCTGCTTAACCGTATGGCTCAGCAGCTCTCTATATTCTCGGTTGGCTTTCCGATTACCCTCGGCGTAGGCATCATTTTGATGTCGGCGATGATGCCGCTCATTGCCCCTTTCTGCGAGCACCTGTTTAGCGAAATCTTTAACCTGTTGGCGGATATCATGGGCGAATTGCCGCAGATCTCCAGCCCCTGATTTTTGCAGGGCTTTATTGAGGATATTCCTAAAAACAATTTCTAATAATACCCGCCAGGATATACGGGGCGCGGTTTATTTGTTTTTATGATTATCACAGATCCGAAAGTTTACTTTACTTTAAGAAGTTTCCTGGCAAATTATACCTAACTTTACGGGATAGTGTGTTCGCCTGAAAGTCCTGTCCTGCTCATAGGTTTTCAGAATATTTTCATCCGTTTTACTGTTATGAGACTCTCAGGCAGGTGGTGAATTATCGTTACGCATTGAGTGAGGGTATGCCATGTCAACGATTATTATGGATTTATGCAGCTATACCCGGTTGGGATTAACCGGTTATCTGGCAAGTCGAGGGGTAAAAAAACGAGATATCAAAGACGTATCCAGCGTCAGCGAACTCGGTTCTGCATGTGAGGCCTGGCGGCCTGCGGTGGTGTTTATTAATGAAGACTGCTTCATTCACGATCTCGAACAGAGTCAGCATATAAAGCAAATCATTAATCAGCATCCAAAGACGCTGTTTATTGTATTTATGGCAATAGCAAATATCCATTTTGATGAATACCTGCTGGTCCGCAAAAATCTATTAATCAGCTCTAAGTCAATTAAGCCTGAATCACTGGATGAGTTTCTCGCTGACTACCTAAATAAAGAAGCAAAGAGCGCTAAAGGGATTAACCTGCCTACACTATCGTTAAGCCGTACTGAATCCAGTATGCTGCGAATGTGGATGTCAGGACAAGGAACGATACAGATTTCCGACCAAATGAATATCAAGGCCAAAACGGTATCATCACACAAGGGTAATATTAAAAGAAAAATAAAAACGCATAACAAGCAGGTGATCTACCATGTCGTACGCCTGACGGACTATGTTACCAGCGGGATCTTCGTCAATATGCGCTGAGAGGGCAAGCAGTCACTTACCCTCCCGGGCATGAGGGTGGTGACAGCGTTACTGCTGCATCTCCACAAATACCCCGTCCGGATGCCCTTTTTCATTAAAGAACCAAATACCGAGCGGGTAATCTTCAAGCGACACCAGATACATTGTGCCTTCATTAAACTCTTCAATCGCGAGTACGACCCCCGGGCGGCGCGGTCCTCCGTCCGTTTTTACTGTAACCCGATCGTTAACCTTCATCGTTTTCCTCCTGTCGCATTTTTGCCAGTGTAGAACAAAACCCGCTCGCTTACAGCGTCCAGCGTGGTGATTGCTGCTTTTCTCTACCGTCTATACTTAGGGAAACGGCCTGTGGAGTCACTATTATGAAAACCCGTGATGCCAAAACGTTAAACGACGCTGAAGTTGAGGCTTTGTTGGCTTCTATTGATAGCAGCAGCCCGGACAAACGTACCGAAAGCCAGATGCTTAAAGGTGAGGAGCCGACGGTCGCTAATAGCTGGGAGATAGATATTCATGATAGCAGCGTGGCAGAGCTGAACCGCTAAAAGAAAAAATCCCGGTCTGGGGAGACCGGGATAAAGCTTGCGTTTGCAAGAAGCACTTGAAAATTCGTTACACCAGGAAATCTGATGCGGATATGAATGTATATGCAAATTATTTGCAGGACAAGAAAATATTCATCAACCTAATTATTATTTTGTTTAACTGTCCTGGTACTAATGCATGAGAAGCCAGACAGCATCGCCTCTGGCAGGCCGTCAAATTCAGGTATTTATAGTACATGTTTTAGATTTTAAGACTTATCTTACCATCCCGTTGCGCTAGCGAAGGAGCAGACTATGCCAGGCCTTAACGATACGCTGCTGGTATTTACTGATATCGACGGTACCTTACTTGATAGCCATACTCACGAGTGGCAGCCAGCTGAAGTCTGGCTGACCCGTCTGCGTCAGCATGAGATACCGGTTATTCTATGCAGCAGCATGACGGCAGCAGAGACCCTGGCGATCCAAAAAATGGTAGGGCTACAGGGGCAGCCGTTTATTGCCGAGAACGGGGCGGTGATCCAGCTTGATGCGCGCTGGGAAGCCCATAAAAACGCCCCTCGCCTTATCAATGGCGCGAATCACGATCGGATCATGACTGTCCTGACCCCGCTGCGAGAGAATGAAGGCTATAAATTCACGACCTTTAGCGATCTTGATGTTCCCGTCCTGGTAGAGTTAACCGGCTTTACGCCTGCCCAGGCGAGTCTTGCCCGCCTGCATGAGGCCTCAGAGACGCTTATCTGGCGCGATAGCGACGAGCGGTTGGCAAAGTTTGACGCCGAGCTTACCCGCTTTGGCCTGCGCCTCGTCCAGGGCGCGCGGTACTGGCACATTATTGACCAGCGCGGCGGTAAGGATCAGGCGGTGAACTGGCTTACCCGCCAGTACTGTCAGATCGAGGGCAAGCAGTATACTACCCTCGCTCTGGGCGATGGGCCTAACGACGCACCTATGCTGGACAACGTTGATTTTGCTATCGTCGTGAAGGGGTTTAACCGGGATGGCGTTACGCTACGCCACGATGAGCCTTCCCGGGTCTACCGAACCACCCAGACCGGCCCGGCGGGCTGGCGCGAGGGGCTGGATCACCTGTTCGGTACAGCCTGATTGGCGTCTTCCGCGCAGACGCGGTTACGTCCGCCCCGCTTCGCCAGGTAGAGTCGTCCATCGGCCACCATTTGCAGATACTCAAATACATAGCTCTCGCTCGGCTCAGCGCTGCTGACCCCCAGCGAGGCGCTAATGCGGATGGTCTGGCTATTATGCACCAGGATCTCTTTGCGGCTAATACGCTCGCGTATCCGCTCTGCAACGCGCTGCGCCTGAAGCAGCGTACTCCCCGGCAGAACGATGCAGAACTCCTCTCCCCCCACGCGTCCGGCCAGGTCCTCTCCCTGAAGGGAGCTGCTAATCAGACGGGCTGTATGAGTCAGCACTAAATCACCTGCATGGTGACCGTAGCGATCGTTAACGCTTTTAAAGTGATCGAGATCGAGCTGGATCACTGAAAACGGGCGATGCTGCTGCTGGCACTGCTCCGCCAGCGTCTGTGCTTGCTCAAACAGCGCCCTGCGGTTAAGCAGACGCGTCAGCGGATCGTGCCATGCCTGCCACTGCAGCGAGTGCTGCATAGCATACATATTGCTGACCATGCGGCGGATGACGACCCATGAACTCAACAGCATGGCGGTAAAGAGCAGCCACAGCAGCGCCAGCGCAATGCTGATATTACCAAAATCTCCCTGCAAGCCTTCGCGCAGGGTATGAATACGCAGCAGCAGCCCATCAAAGTGATCGAGTTTTTGCCAGACGATGTAGGTTGACCCGAGGCGCAGGCTACCGCTGTTGCTCTGTGCTGCCGCCTGCGCCAGCATGTCGCGCTGCGCCTGGGTAAAGGTGCGCGGTGGCACGCCCGTGGGCAAGGAAGTCACTACGCGTTCAAGGTCGTTATTGTAGAGCTGGTACTCACCCTGCTCTTCATCCCTCAGCGCTTCCGTCAGCAGCTGCTTTACCGAAGAGAAGGCGTAGTCGATAGCCAGCACACCGTACCAGTGCTGGGCATAGTCCAGCGGTACGCTTACCGTGACGATAGACTCCTGCTGACCAGCAGCCTGTGCGGAGGTAAACCAGCGTACGCCACGGAAACGGTTAGCATGTTGGGACTGTCCGGTAAACCAGGGCTGCGCCAGCAGACGCTCATAATGCGTAATGCTCTCTGCCGATACCGCCGTTGGCCGGGAGGAGAGATAGAAGCCGGCGCGGGAGATATACCAGGCGTGTTTTGGCATCGCCGGTATCGCCGTGGCGAGACGCATGATATAGCCCACCTCCAGCGCGGCGGTCATCTCATTATGCATTTGCGGATCGTCGCGGCTAAGCAGAGCGTGGCGGGCGACAAAGCTATCGGAAAAGCCGGTAATCGGTAGGGTGCGCCGCTGATCGACGCTGATACGCCAGAAAGGTTGCTGCCGCTGCTGGGCAAACTCAACCTGCACGTTTTCCAGCACCTCGGAGGCCAGCGGGGTCTGTACCGCCGCCCGCATGGCATTGCGGAAGAAGAGCAGCGCGTTAACGCCGATCTCCATCTGCCGATCAAGGGCGCTGGAGACCTTATCGAGGGTATTCCGCTGGCTGGCGACCCAGGCATCCTCCAGAACCACGACCTCGCGCCAGGTCAGCAGCGTTGAGCTAACCAGTACAATCACAAAACAGAGATTAACGACCCGAGCAGGCACGAAATAGGTGCGGATGCTCTTCAGCCGTGACAAGCCTGTGGCAGCGGTAGAGAGTGGCACGACGTCTCCATGGTAGTTGCTGAAGTTATCCAGTCATTACAATCCATATTATCGGCACGCCGCTGCCAGACTTCATATACATCCTGCGGGCAGAGTGTTAATGGGCTGCCCCACGCAGGCGCGAGACCATCTTCACTAGCCCCACTACGATCAGGCCAATAATAAACCCGAGCACCAGGTTTGCCAGAGTAGGTAACGTCGCGGCAATAAACGCCCCCTGCCCGGCGGCAAAATGCTCAATGGCGTGATGCAGGGGCGCAATGCCGTGTACCACGATCCCCCCGCCCACCAGAAACATGGCCAGCGTGCCGACAATCGATAGCGTCTTCATCAACCAGGGGGCAACAACCAGCAACCCTTTACCAAAGGCTTTTGCCAGCGCCCCGGGCCGCTCAACCAGCCAGTATCCCATATCGTCCAGCTTAACAATGATCCCTACCAGACCATAGACGCCGATGGTGACCAGCACGGCAATGCCCGACAGCACCAGCACCTGGTTGAGCAGGGGCGCATCAGCCACGATACCCAGCGTAATGGCGACAATCTCCGCAGAGAGAATAAAGTCGGTGCGAATGGCGCCTTTGACTTTATCCCGCTCGTACTGCTTAGGATCCTGTTTGGCGATGGCGTTTAGCCGCTGCTGAGCCTGGTGCGGATCTTCTTTATGCTTACGGGCGTGCAGACTGTGCAGTACCTTCTCTACCCCTTCAAAACAGAGAAACGCCCCACCGATCATCAGCAGCGGCGTAATCGCCCATGGAATAAAAGCGCTGATGAGCAGTGCCAGCGGCACCAGGATGACCTTGTTAAGCAACGAGCCTTTTGCCACGCTCCAGACCACCGGCAGCTCCCGGTTAGCGCGCACGCCAGAGACCTGCTGGGCGTTGAGAGAGAGATCGTCACCCAGCACGCCAGCGGTCTTCTTTGCCGCCAGCTTGCCCATCAATGAAATGTCATCAAGTAACGTGGCAATATCGTCCAGTAAGGTTAATAAACTACTTCCCGCCAAAATAAACATCCTTCTCTAACTGCTGATAATTGAAAGATTATGGAACATAAATGCCCATTGCGGAAATTTATCCTTAAAGTCAACAAATCATTAACATTATAGAGGTAATTAATTGCTCGCCAGTCTGATTGTTTTGGCGTTTACTCTATGCGTCCTTTCTATTACGCCGTGAGGGAGTATGCGTTTCACACAGCTTTTACCGCTTATTGGGGCGCTTTTTGCGCTCTATATTATTTGGGGATCCACCTACTTTGCGATTCGTATCGGCGTCGAGAGCTGGCCGCCGTTGATGATGGCCGGGGTGCGCTTTTTCTCTGCCGGGCTTCTGCTGTTGGCCTTTCTACTGCTTACCGGTCACCGCTTGCCCTCCCTGCGCCCGCTGCTCAACGCCGCGCTGATCGGCGTTCTGCTACTCGCGGTGGGTAACGGCATGGTGACGGTGGCGGAGCATCAGAACGTCCCGTCCGGCATTGCTGCCGTGGTGGTGGCAACGGTTCCGCTCTTTACCCTCTGTTTTAGCCACTTTTTCGGCATCGCCACCCGCAAACTGGAGTGGTTTGGCATCGCCATCGGCCTGTCGGGCATTGTGCTGCTTAACAGTGGCGGAAATTTGAGCGGCAACCCGTGGGGGGCAGGCATGATCCTTATCGGCTCTCTGAGCTGGGCCTTCGGCTCCGTCCTCGGCTCTCGCATTGAACTGCCCAGCGGGATGATGGCCGGCGCCATTGAGATGCTCGCCGCAGGCGTGGTGCTTTTGGCTGCCTCGGGGATAGCTGGCGAACGGCTCACGGCCATGCCAACCTTTTCCGGATTGCTGGCCGTCTGCTACCTCGCCATTTTCGGTTCGATTATTGCCATCAATGCCTATATGTTCCTGATCCGCAATACTTCACCGGCGGTGGCCACTAGCTATGCCTATGTTAACCCGGTCGTGGCGGTGCTGCTGGGGACAGGATTTGCCGGTGAAAGCCTCTCTCCCATCGAGTGGCTGGCGCTGGGGATTATTATTCTGGCGGTGGTGCTGGTGACGCTGGGTAAATATCTGCTGCCCGCCCGTCCAGCGGCTACGCCCTGTCGGGCGGAGAAGTAATCAGGCTGCTGGCCTGAATGCCCCGAGTGTCGATCTGCGCGGCCGCGCCGCCGCCGCAGATCCACTCTTCAAGCCGTTCGCCAAGCGCCGCATCACTCAGCTTCGCCCTGCCCCGGATTGCACACTCCCACACCACCAGGACTCGCCAGCCTTCCGCCAGCAGCAGCGTACAGTCGCGCCGGTCGCGTTCAACGTTTTTGCCAATCTTCTCCAGCCAAAATTCGGTGCGCGTAGCCGGTACCTTAAACAGATAACAGTCATGATGGTGCCAGAAACAGCCGTGGGTGAAGATCACGCAGCGGTAGTCATCAATAACAAAATCGGGCCTGCCGGGCAGGGCCGCATCCTGCACGCGAAACGCCAGACCGCATTCGGTCAGCAGCGCGGCCAGCCGCTTTTCAATGGCGGTATCCCGAGTGCCAATGGCGCGCATATTTTTGCTGCGCGTGGCTTTATCATGCACGTCTGCCATGCTCTCCCCTTGTTGCAGCTCGCCTGGCGTTTATTAGCGTAATTATTTTAGCATCCGGACTCATTGTGGACTGTTTTTTTTAAGCTGCTGTGCGATGATCCCGGCTGTTATTAATCCAATATGTATTGTCAGTATTACCCTCACTCTTCTCGACAGTGCTTAGCTCAGCCTTCCATAGCTGAGCTTTTTTTTGCGCTGCTGCAAGCCATTCTCAAAATAAATGCCACGATATAAAACATACCGTTAAAATATAGAAAAACATCACCCAAATTAATAATAAAAAGCCAAATAATTCATCGCAAAAATAACACACCCCAATGAAACGTTTAGCAATAAATAATACCATTTACTTACATCATTCTTTTAAAAATAAATGAACTTAATCGCTAGTATCAGGATTGTAATTCGGGTAGTTCATCAACCATTTACATAAACTATCATTCATAGGGAATGAATAATGAAAAGAAAAGTATTGGCAATTATTGTCCCGGCATTATTAGCCATGGGCACAGCACATGCAGCAGAAATTTATAACCAGAACGGTAACAAGCTCGATCTCTATGGTAAAGTCGATGGCTTGCACTACATTTCTGACAACAGTAACGTTGATGGCGATCAGACCTATGTTCGTGTGGGCTTCAAAGGCGAAACCCAGATCAACGATCAGCTGGTCGGCTATGGTCAGTGGGAATATAACGTTCAGGCTAATGACACTGAAACCAGCGGCAACCAAAGCTGGACGCGTCTGGCCTTTGCCGGTCTGAAAGCGGGCGACTACGGCTCCTTTGATTATGGCCGTAACTACGGCGTGCTGTATGACGTGGAAGGTTGGACCGATATGCTGCCGGAGTTCGGCGGGGACAGCTACACCCAGGCCGATAACTTTATGACTGGCCGTGCCAACGGCGTTGCAACCTACCGCAATGACAATATGTTTGGCCTGGTGGACGGCCTGACGTTTGCCGTCCAGTATCAGGGCAACAACGAAGCCGACGGTAACGGCAACGAAGGGACTGCCAGCCGTGATAACGGTTCCGACGCGCGTTACGAAAACGGCGACGGCTGGGGTCTCTCCTCTACCTATGATTTCGGCAGCGGCTTCAGCGTGGGTGCAGCTTATGCTTCCTCTGACCGTACGGCGGATCAGACTAACGGCAACGCGGCGAATACCTATGCTGGCGGTGATAAAGCAGACGCCTGGACCACTGGTCTGAAATATGACGCCAACAACATCTACCTGGCGGCGATGTACTCCGAAACCCGCAACATGACCCCGTACGGCAGCACCGATGACGGCGACATTGGCGGTATCGCGAATAAAACGCAGAACTTTGAAGTCACCGCGCAGTATCAGTTCGATTTTGGTCTGCGTCCGGCAGTCTCTTTCCTGATGTCTAAAGGTAAAGATCTTAACTACAACGGCGCTAATACCGATGAAGATCTGGTTAAATACGCTGACGTAGGCGCTACCTACTACTTCAACAAAAACATGTCTACCTACGTCGATTATAAAATCAACCTGCTTGATGACGACGATCAGTTCTATCAGGATGCTGGCATCGCCACCGACGATGTTGTCGCGCTGGGCCTGGTATATCAGTTCTAAAAACAGCTATAAAAAAACAAAGCCCGCGGATAGCGGGCTTTTTTATTATTTGGTGATACGTATCTCTGTCGCCTTGTCACGCTGCATCATACCGAAGGCGATAATAAACAGCCCCAGCATAAAGGGAATTTCATACAGCTCTTCCAGCAGGTCCTGATCGCGGGGGTCATATAAAACTAACGATGCGATGAGCCGATGATGCTCTACTGCATCGGAGAACATAAAGGTGATCACCACCAGCAAAACGGTCCATAGCGGAAACGTTTCCTGGCGGAAGCGCTGGGCCAGCTCTCTACGCAGCACGCCAGACAAGAGCACCGGCAGCACAAGCGCTGCGATAAGCACGACCGAAATAGCGCGGAATATCAGCCTCGGCTCGTCAGGGAAGTAGACTCTGCCCCAGCTTGTGCTGCGTCCTAACAGTACCACCCACCAGGCAACGGACCAGAGCCAGAAGGCTTTTTGTCCGGATGTCAGCCTCCAGGGCTTGATCCAGCTAAGCGTAAAAACTGCACCAAAGAACAGCCAAAGCGCTTGCCCGTTCTCAATCCAGCTTACCAGCCGCCCCTCGCTAACGGGTAACGGGATCTCTGGAAGAAGTGGAAAGAGAATGGAGATAATAAATAGCAGCGCCGTCACAAACGGCAGCTGTGCGTCCAGTTTCATCGTATTGTTACCTGGAAAAAGAGTAGCCAGCTATATTAACTGGCTATGTTTATTGCTGCTTGGCGATGTGTGCGGCAGAGTAATGATAATTAACATTTAATACTACAACTGCACTTAACGGGCCAGCCTGATTACCCGACCGCAGCAGGCTCCCGGCAGCGAAGCGAGTGCGTTAACCGGGCATGGAACGTTAACGTCTGCTCGGTCGAATTGGTGTTAGCTAACAGGTTGGCATCATTAACATCAACCGCGGAGGAATCCAACCTTAAACTATCAAGCGAAAAGATTAAGTGGGCCAGGACGTTATTAAATAGTTCCGAATGCTGCTTCAGAATTTCCAAAATAATCCCCCCCGTCCAGTTCAACGGTCCAGTAGTCGCTGGGAGGGATATCCGTCCATGTCAGGTTAAACTGTAAATAAACTCCACCGACGAATCCCGGATAGCTGGTGCTATCAACCACGCCTGCGTTATAGTCAATAATAGCCTCGTTTGGCATGTTGGGGCCGAACGAACCTGGCAGCGTAGTCCTCCCTAAAGCAGTAGCTAGTTTTGCGGTAATGGTTGGAATACTCCCCGTAGCGGTACTAAACGTTTGGATCACCCGGAATGATTTGAGTGTGGACCCGCGAATGACAACACCTTCGAAAACCACTCCATTGGCCGATACGATCCTGAGTTTAGCGAAGCCGCCGTTATAGAACAGGCTGAAATCACCCTGCACATTTCCGCGCCCGGTAGGCAGTAAAGACTGCGGGCATCGCATGAAAAACGAGGTCAGCGGGACAGCCGCTGGTACACCAGAGACACCAGACGGGCTAGGGAATTTCCTGGAATGAACCACGCGAATTTTACGTTCGTCTTCATTCCACAGATTGTTCGCTGAAAATCCTACCGGAACAGGCGTTACCACCAGGCCATTAACATAGGACTCGTTGGCAGCACCGCCCTGCAGATCGTTGTGGATGGTGATAGTGTGCCACCCGCGACCAATGATTCGCCCAAGGAACTGGGTGGCACCGCTTACTTCTCCATTGGTACCAATAGGGCCTGGCGCTGCATAAGCACCGTTTTCAATAAGCGTGCTGTGGAAAGGTGCCTGTGGGTTTGCCTGTTTGTAGTAAGGCACCTCAGACTTGTTCGCTGTACCCACAAACCAGTTCGTATCCTGGAGCAGCACGAAAACCTCACCCTGTACTTTCCCCGTAATGTTGGCGGCTGCCGCATCCAGGTAAAAGCTGAAGGTACATATGGCCTTCTGCTTCGGTGGGAGTACACCCGTGGTTTTAGCGCGGGTAAAAGTGCCAGGCAGGCTTCGGGAGACAGCAACATTACCCGTAGCATCACAGAAACCATAGTTATCCAGGCTAACGCCAGGGTACATATAAGTTTCATTAACGATCTTCGTGTAGGAATTTAAAAGCCCTCCCCCCATAAACAGAGAGGCCAGCTGGTGCGCATGCAGGGCATATCCCATAGTATTAAAGTGGACCCCATCGGCAGAGATTGCCCCCGGGTTACGGTGGTACAGACTTTCCTGTGGGTCGAACAAAATGCACCCGTAGAGCGTTGCCAGGTTACGTAGATACCTCGCCCACTGGAACCACAATCCACCCGGAGTGGGACCACCGGACGGCAAGCAAACAATAACTGCTGCTCCCCACTTAATTAATCTGCGAATAAGCTTCTCCATGCTGTTTAAGTAAACGTCCAGGGTGGAATCACCTGACGCATCGTTAGTTCCCAGCATCAGGATGGCAACGTCACAGTTTGGGTTGGCCTTCCAGCCAGGCTCGTTCAAGCTTTGTTCTGCGGTATATCCAGAGATAGCGCGAATAACCCTGCCGATGGTGCAGCCGGACTGTTCAGAGAGATAATCAGTAAACCGCTCTGGATATGTAGTGGTAGCGTGTGTCGCCCAGTCACCATTTTCAGCGGGTTTAACGTCCGTTGAAGAGCGATCAAAACCTGCTGTCAGTGAGTCACCCTGGAAAAGCACGTTGAATGAACCACGGGAATGTACAAGATAATCTATTCTGCTAAGTGCAGCCGTGTTGCGTGCTTTATATTCAGCTGAATCAGCGGCTACCAGCCACTGTTGAACAGTCCGGCCGTCATCAGCCTTGACCATAGCAGCGCCGCCGTTAGTGTTTAACTGGCTGCGCAGCGCGCTATCGCCAACGTTCAGCCACATCCCCGCGCCCTGCCCGCCCGTTAACTGCGGCGTAGAGTTTGGCGGCACCACCTTCCCACCCACAGGGAACGCGCCTGTCCACTGGTAATAGCTGTTATCCGCTGGGTTTAGCAGCACCTCATTAAGATTTACCGTTGCACCCGTAGTGAATGTCACGCCATTCAGCGTCACGAAGCCAAACTGCGCAGCAGCATCTGCAACCATCGACTCCAGTCCGTGCCAGGTGCGGCGCTCAGTACCAAGGCGGTCCTGCCAGCTGTCCTCAGTAGTGCTGTTAATAGCGGCGTCATAATTCTGTGCGTTATCAAATAGATCGCGCGGATCGGCGGAACCCAGCGGATTATGTGTTTTATAGGTTGTCATATTTTCTCCAGGCATAAAAAAACCCGCACGGGGCGGGTAGAGGTTGTCGTAAATATTATGCGGCGTCGCCAGGGTAGCTGGCGTCGTCAAACTGATAAAAGAGTGGTGAGTATTGTGCGGCGGAGAGCTGACACGTACCGTCTGCCGAAGGCTCTATGCTGCTGATAATGGCATCGTAGCCGACCCGCTGCGATGAACAGAATATCAACCCTGGCGGCTCAATATGCGGGCTGTCCAGCGTCCATTCATCCAGACGCAGCTCGCGGGTCTCTGGCAGCGTCAGGGTATAATCATCCACCCGCTGCGGGGTCAGCAGCACCGATGCGCTGCCATCCTGAAAGCGAATGACGCAGCGCGGGTTAGCAAAGTGCCAGTCCAGCGGCTCGCTTACGCTTAACGTCACCTTTGTACCATCGCGCTGCATATCCGTAACAAAACAGCTAATGGTATCGCTACCGGGAATATCATCGGCCAGCACCAGGCGATCGCCAAACTGGTAGCAGAGCGCGTCAAGCTCCGTTGATATCGCATGCGTCAGACGCTGATAGCGGTACTTCATCAAGCGTCGCATCCCGATGCGCCACGCACGCTCCGTATCAACTACCCCGTAAAGCTTATAATTCTCTACTTTACGCGGCGTATCGTTGCCCACCCGGCACTGGACGGTCTCCTCCGCCCAGGTCAGGCCATCAATATAGGTCACGTCCACCGCATCATAATCATCCTCCGTTGGCGCAGTGAACGCGGTCTGCATCTCATCTGTTGTCTCCTGAGGGCTGAGGATCCCGGCCCAGCTCTTGATCCCCTCTCTCCCTACGCTGGCCAGGCCGTCAGAAAGTAAGAAATAGCTCATCCCGGCGTTGCAGATCGTCTGCAAAATATCGAGCGCCGATCGCCCCGGGTCGTTAGCGACGTAATCGAAAGTTTCACCCCGGGGTGTCCACCATGCGGCCTCCAGCGCCGCGATAGCCTCGCCATCGGTTTCAATACCAAGACTATGGAGAACATGCCACAGCGCGCCGCTGATGCTGCGGGCCGGAAAACCGTTGTCATAGATGCGCGGTGCCGTCACGCTGACGCGGCGATCGGACTGCGCCGCCAGGCGGGAGCCAGTGCGGATAGTCAGAGCGAGAGTCGTCACACCGTCATAGCGCGCCGGGCGGGTGGCCAGCCGGGCGCGCAGCGCCTGCCAGAAAACCTGGTCGCGAGTCGATCCCCCCGCCGGCGACGCCGTACGTCGCATCCGCACTTCATACTGGCCGCGCGGCACATCAACGGCCTCGGTAAAGCCAATCTGGTCTTCGGTCTGGCGTTGATAGTAAAGCCCCCTCTCTTGCCAGCTCTCCCGGCTCCCGGCAGCGCGATATTGCAGAATAATGCCTGCATCAGCGGAACGTCGCTTGCCTTTACTGTTGTAACGCACCAGCCCATTTGGGAAGTTGAGGTTGACCTCTAGCCTGTCTGTGGTTTCACCCTCCGGGCAGGAGAGGAAGGGGCCGACCCAGTCGTAGCTATCATTAACGCCGGTAACAGAGGCATCCAGCAGCGTGCGGCTGACAAATCCGCTCCAGCGACTGTCGCGTGTGGTGACGGGATGACCAGCGGCGTCATGAGAAACGGTTACCCGCGCCACGCTCATCGTCAGCGTATCGATCGCTGTTATCTGGTAGCGGTAGCCAACAGGTAGCAGGCTGAAACGCTGATTGCCTTCCGGCAGCCCGGCAAATTTTTCCCCTCCAGGATAGGCCAGACGCAGTGAGGCCGGCTTTGCACCGCCGCCGCCCGGAACGGCAGCAACCTCTGGCGTCCAGTCAGCAATCACCAGGCTAAAAAAGTCGTTTTCTATTTTGAGCGTTAACAGCATCCCTACAGCGGGAACCAGTTCAGCTACCGAACCGGCGATCTCGCTATAGCCATCAACCGTCGTCACGCTGTACGTATCCGGGGCGTCGATATCAATAAGCGTCCCCTCAACCCAGCCAGAGGGGATCTCCGTATCGCTCGCTTCGGCGGAAGAACCCAGCAGCGTAACTGTGTTACCCGCTAACACGACTGCGTCGGCGTTGACGCTGACGGCGGCCGGGCCGCTGGTTCCCAGATCGAGACCCGCACTGCCGGATGAAGTATTGCCTACCTCCGTAGAGTTGTACCAATTCTCGGCACGAGGATCGGCAGAGACATCAGCGCCAGGGGGGTAGATTGTATAGCTGACGTCATCCCCGAAGCTGCTCACCGGCGTTGCACCGATACGAATATCCGCCCTTTTGATGTCGAAATTGCCGACGCCGACGCAGAGAAACATGCTGGTTATCATGTCCCGCTCGTGGCTGAAGCGGCTAATGGGCTGAACAACGTAATCCGGGAAGACGCGGTAGCGGCCAAACACCTCGCGGATCGGATCACCCAGCCGGGCGGCGTTGGCCCGGGCCGGGTCGAGGGAGATCCTGTCCCCCTGACCCAGGCCGCTCAGCCCCCCTTTATCCATTGTTGCCATCATATAGATTGAGTAGGCTGCAGAGGCCACCGAGACGGCAACGGCGGTCCATACCGCCCAGGCTGGTGCGGCAGGGCCGTACGGGATAGGGTAAATTCGAACCTCGCTGGCAGGATGCAGCAGGTAGTGCGGCCACCCATCGGGCGCAATCGGTACGCCGTCAACCTCGACGGCAATGGGATGCTGCTGACGGGCTTTTTCATAGCCCCTGACGTTGTCTGTAAGCCACTGTTGTAGCGTCATTGCGCCATGTTTATGCGTCTCCAGCGGCTCACCGGGCAGACGGGAGGGAAAAATGTGAATGGTCACTCATAGTACTCCACGGTTGTATAAAGCCGCTCAAAGCGGGCCAGCGGCAGAATGGTTACGTTACGGCGCGGGTTAGCCTCCAACACCTGCAGCGCGCCATCTATGCTGATGACTATCCCAAGGTGATCGACAACGCCACCGGAGTAGCACGCTGCCACTGCCCCCTCTTTCGCGGCCGTACGCCGAACGTTGCCTTCAAAGGCCGTGAACTGCCGCGCCATCATGTCACCTTCACGAATCACGCCGTCGAAGGTTGGCCATTCAGACAAGCCAAGGTCGCGGCGCACCTCATGCACCACCCCATAGCAGTCGAGCATCGGCCAGACGCGGCCGCCCATCTGCCAGACGACAGAACGGTATTTATCGACATTAAGCATGAGCACCTCAGAGATAGCGAAGACCCGGAAACGCTGCCAGGGTATAGCGATAGCGAGGCCAGGCCAGATCCAGCACGTTCATGTATCCTGCCGTGATTTGCACATCGGTCGCTGTCCAGACACCTGTTTTAATCCCCAACGTGTAGGGTCGGGTTGCGGGAGCGTTCAGGCTGGTGGAGAGATAGAGGCGGTAGGTCAGAGTTGCATTCTGCAGGTTATCCAGCGCGGCCCGGATGGCACCTGATACCTCGCCAGATACGTTACTGATAGCGAATTTCAGATCCTGAGTGCCATCACTGTTACGAGCCGGCAGCGCGATATCAATACCGCAGGCGATAAAGGTGACCTGCTCCCCTGACTCCGTCGTGGCGGTGATGTCATCCCAGCCGCGCGTCAGAGCGTAGACATTGCTGCCTAACGCAATTTGCAGCGTCTCGATAAGCACCTCGCTGCCGCCCGAGGCGTAAAGCCGGTTTAATACTGTCATAAGGTGGGCCACTCCCTGTTCAGGGCGCGGTCGAGCGTGCCGGAGCCAAGAATGAAATCGGGGAAGAGACCCCAGCCAGGCGGTAGCAGCGGACGCTGATACAGCTCAAGCTCTGCGGAGTAGCGCCACAGGTTGCCCCCTTCCAGGTTTGGACCTTCATAGATATCGGTGAAGCGGCACACCTTTGGTGCCTCCCCGTTAGGGGTGCGTAAATTCATGTTGAACCATGCCGCACCGTCGCTCAGCGCGTCGCGAAACCAGGCTTCAAACGCCTGACCCTGGCGCTCGGTCAGCAGCCAGGAGACGCTGGCAACGGTTGGCGTGGAGAGATAGCGGCGGCGCTGCCTGGCCCGGCCGCTGGTCATTTCACTCCTGATGACAGGGCTTACCGATCGTAGCCCATATCCCTCCTGAAGCGGTACGGGCAACGTGTTGTGTGGATAGTTGATAGTGGTGGTGATTGCCATTAGCCTTTTTTCCTCCCTACTGTCCAGCCGCTGTTTAGCGCCTTCGATGCCTGGCCCGTGCCGCCAGCCAGATCGCTGGTTGTCATCTGATATCCCAGCCTTGCCCCACGCATTACTGCGCTTTCAATTAGGGCCAGCGTACGTCGATCGGGATCGCCATGGATCGCCAGCGGGATGGTGATATTCGCCGCCTGTCCGCCGGTAGCCTGCGAGCTAATACGATCCAGCGTGGCGTCCAGCTTAGCGCTGGTTCTGGCTGTCGTTACGCGTTCGCCCTTTTGTAGCAACCAGGTCCCCGTCTCTGGTACGGAATCAATACCGTCATGTGCCTGGCCTTTTAGCGCGGTGCTAACGCCAAGCAGCAGTGCTCCTGCCCCAGCGGCGGCGGCGATGGCAGCGGCGCTCGCCAATGTCGGTCCCGCGTAAGGAACGCCGATCATGCTGGTAAAGGCACTCAGAGCCGCCATCGCGACCTGTGCCGTTGCGTACTGCAGCAGCGCGGCGCCCATCGATTGGATAAAGGTGGTGGCGAAACTCTCAACGTTCATCTTCCCGGTTTCGGCCCACTGAAAAACCATTTCGCTGAGGTTGGTAAAAGCCGTTTTGCCGATATTCTGCATACTGCTATACAGATCCGTGGAGGCTTCGAGCTGTGTCGCCAGACCAGAGACGAAGCCTGCCGCACCGTTGTTGCGCATCTCATCTTCTTGCTGGTAATAATTATCCTGTAGCTTCAGACGCTCTTGCAGGCTCTTATCCAAATCCGCTGTTTGCTGGTCAAACAAGGACTGGCTCATCTCTCCGGCATCCCGTTTCTTTTGCAGCTCTCCCTGCTGCGTACCAAAATCACGCTCAATATTCTGGCGTTCGCTATCGCGCGTCTGCTCCTGCTTTCGCGTAGCGTCTCCTAACCAGCTATAGGCTATCTGTTTATCCAGCCCTTTTTTCACCTGCAGGTTTGTGCTATCAAAAGCGGCAGCGAAGGCCGCCAGCTTTTTCCGGTCATCATTTGCTGGCGCGGTTTGGCTTCCGGCGACCGTGCTCTTAATGGTCAGGCCAACGGTTTTGGCACTCTCTTCCACTTTTTTACGCCAGCTTTCTAAAGAGCGCTCGACTTTACCCATGCCAGTGGTAAAGGCGTTTACCTGCGTGACGAGATCGACCGATAATGCTCCGAGAGATTGTGTGGACATATCGCCCCCATAAAAAAACCCGCCGCAGCGGGTATGATCTTATTTACGTTAACCAACCTGTGGCTCCCCTGCGTCCGCTAAGCCCAGTTCCGCAGGGCGTCCTCAAGCATGACGGGCGTCTCCTCAATATGGGGAGCGAAATCGGTCAGGCGAAACGGCGGCGTATCTCTGCCCCGGTGTATATTCGCCACCACCGACGCAATCAGCGCTGCGCCCCACTCCGTGCGCATCATGGGATTCAGGTTGCCATATTTGCTGCGGTAGCTAAGCCAGAGCTGAAACTCCCGGAAGCTGAGGGCCTCCTGCGCTTCGGCGATGGTTTTACCGCCGATGCCATTGAGGACGAGTTCGCACCAGATCTCATCGTCGGCGGTGAGCTGGACTTTCCCGGCGCGTTAACCTCATGAATGGCCACCAGCAACGCCACCGTTAATGCGCCATCAAGCGCGCCGCGCTCGGGATCCGCCTCGCCGGTAATATCCCTGGCGGTGAAGATGGGGTTTCCGGCCTCGTCGCAGAGCGCCGCAGCAATATAACCCGCGACAGCGTCAATATTACCCGCGCTGGCCTGTATACCCTGGGTTGCGGCATGGTAGCCCGCGGGGCGAATGAATACCGTTGCGCTCAGCTCTTCATCACCCTGTTTCCAGACAATCACTTTTTCAACGGGACGGCCGGTAAAAGCACCGGCTTTTTTCAGATTATTAAGCGTTAAATGCATATTGTTTATCCTGCCAGGAAAAGTTATGCGGGGCGTTAACCCCGCTCTGTTTAGCCAGTCGGCTGTGCTTTAGGGATCCACACCGCCGAACCGGAGCGCTGGATCGTTGCTGACGTTGCCACCACCGTATTAGCAGCGAAATCGAAAGGAAAATCGGTTACCTTTCCCTTAAAGACAAACCAGGTACGACTCTCTGGTAGCGTCATCCCGCTAACCGCATCAGGATCCACCCCGGCGGCGGCTTCCGGTACGGCGTCGCCGTCCGCCCAGCCTACCGCCCAGGTGAGATCGGTCTGATCGTCAGAGGCCGCCAGGCGATGGAGCCGCAGATGGCTGGTATTTGCCGGATCGGCGTTCAGCGTCAGCGTTGCCGCCGCTGGCGTCCGCAGCCCTTTTTTATAGCTGCGGGTGCTACGCTCGCTGAGGGGGGTATCTTCAATCTGGTCAGCAGGGTTGCCGCCAGGGCTAAATGCGGTAATACGCTCAACTTCAATAACGTCGCCATCGGCCAGAACATAGAGTTGCGTACCTTGAGTAACAATTGACATAAACGATCTCCAATAAAAAACCGGCTCAGGGCCGGTAAGGGGGGTTAGCGCTTTACTACCCAGTTCACTTCAAACGAGTAGCGGTAGCGGTTTGTGGTTGAGTCCTTTGCCTGAGCGCCCCAGCGGGTCACGGCTGCGTGCGGTTCAATAGCATCACGGAGCGCAGCGGATACGGCGGTTGCGTCTTCTGCCGTATCTGCCCACGCATCAATCTGTAGTGTGAAAGCATCTGCATCCGGACGCTGTGCAAGATAGGCTTTCGGTGTGCCAGCGATGGTTTGCCAGACGGCGCAGGGATAGAGCACATCATCCGGCAGGCCGAACGGGTAGAGACGCAGCGTGTCGCGCCCCAGCAGCGCCCTGACCGCAGGGCTGGCAGCACAGACGGTAAAAATGGGCGCTAGCATAACGCTGCCCCCAGAGTGGTGATGCCATAGGAGCTGGCTTCGTTAGGCATAATTTTTCCTCAGATAGTCATGGTCATGCTGGGAGAAATAAAAAAGCCCCTGGTAAAGGCCAGGGGCAGGTTAGTAAAGGCACTGCTCGCGAACGTAGGCTTGCAGCCCAATTAGCTGTCGGGTGACGGTTTCGATTCGTCGTCGAAGGGTGAGATAATCCCGTTCAGCGGCGTCAGCAAGTCGGGGGGTGGCAGCATCATCCATGCCGGTGGCGCTGGACGCTCTGTCCTCTTCGCAGGTTGCGTTGAGACGCAGCCGCTTATGGCCAGCAGCCACAGCGCGCTCAAGCCGATTAATGTTTTCCTGAGCATCCGCCAGTTCTCCTGAATATTTTGCGTCCAGCGCCGCTACGCTGCGCAGACGCTTCTGCATGTCGTTTATCGTCTGATGCGCAATATGCAGGCTCTGTACTGCCGCATCGGCCCGCTCTTTTTCGCCAGCATATTGGCTGTGATAGTAGGCAGCAGCAGCCAGGGCTGACAGCAGCAAGAGTGCTTTGCTATTAAAGGTCATGCTCACTCTCCGCCAGGCAGAGCGCACGCTCGGTTGTGCGACGATTTTCCAGACCTTTCCACCGTATGCCACCGGCGTAGACCCAACGCCGCATCTCATCGCAGGCACCGGCACGATCGCCAGCGTTAAGTTTGCGTAGTAGCGTTGAGTGTGAAAATGCGCCGGTGCCAACGTTATAAGCAAAACTGTAGAGTGCTGCACGCTGATACTCCCCCAGCGGCACGGTCACGCTGCTATCGACCAGGCGCTTTACAGACTGGAGATCCCGCTGCAGGAGCCGATCGCATTCGTGGTCGGTATAGGTTTTGCCCGGAACAATATCCCGGCCCGTATGTCCATCACAGACGGTCAATACCCCAGCCACGTCAGGGTAGGGACGATACTGACGCCCTTCCAGCCCCGCTTCATTACTGAGAAGCAGCGTGGCGATAGCCAGTGCACCCGCGCCTGCGGCACCTGTCAGCTTGTTACGTAAAGTGGAAGAGATCGTCATAACTCCCCCTTAAACCTGGCGGGATGAGTAGGCCAGCGCTGAAGCGCCTGAATCTGCGCCAGCGTGGTTTTACGTTTGTAGTACCAGTTAATGATGAAGGTCAGCAGCGCGATCACGATGCCTGCGATCACGCCAACAGCACTCCACTCGTCGGGGCTAAGCTGGGTCAGTAAGCCATTCGCTACCGTCCCGGCAGATGCAACATAGGCAGCACCAGAAGCGACTTTGCTCATAGTGAATGTTCTCCACTATTGATAAGTTTGGGTGAAAAAAGGAGGAGAGGGTTAAGCGCTGGCTGCGATAGGGTGAAGTACGCAGAGCAGCGTTTTTCAGGCACAAAAAAGCCCGCTCAACGGCGGGCTTCTCTGGTTAATTTTTCAGGACGTTGTATTCCATGATTAGAATCATAACAGCCAGCTTTGGACAAAAGCAACTCTTTTTTGCGTAACGCGCAATTTTTTTTAGCGCGTCAACGCATCAAATATTTGCGCAGCGTTATCTTCTTCGTCTCTGCACGTATCAACCAGCGTCTCAAAAAAAGGCTTCCAGTTACGGGTCCATGTGCGGGGATGCAACTCGGGTACGAACGTTACGATAGCCGCATAGATCTTTGTTGATGGTGTGGTAGTAAAACCTTTGCCTGAACATCGCTCGCAGGCTTTGAATACCGGTATGCCCTGCTCTTTGGTTGCCTGGCGATCTAATGTCTGACCGGTTCCCCGGCATCGACATCTGGCTGAAATTACCCCTTTGCCTCCGCAGTGGGTGCAGCCCCCTCTTCCGTCACATTCTGGACACGGCCAGGTCGTCGCCGCTGAGAGGGAGTACTCTGCAAAAGCAAACTGTGCCAACATCAGCATGCAGCGGCCAAATGCATCCCCTGCCGCTTTACGTACGTTTTTAGGTGCAACGGTCATAGCGTGACGCGCCAGGGTCTGAATAGCCTGCTGCCTGTCCCTTTCACTTAGCCCCGTTTTACCGAGAAAGATCGCCAGGCCGAATCGTGCACGGTGGCGGGTAGCGCCAAGCGCCGACAGGACATCGGTCGCGGTGAGCCGATCGGGCGACGTGCTGGCCACGCTGTCGCTGATGCGCATTCCCTGTGGGCCAAGGTATTTTAATGATGCTTCAAGTTTCATTTCGTCTTCACTCCACTCAGTAACGCCGTTCACCAGCGCACGTTTAAATTCCGTTTATCTTCTGGATCTTGTAGACAGGTTAAGGCAATACGACCATGCGCAACGCGCAATTCAGTATCTAAAATGAGCAGCGCCCTTCCAATTATTGCACTTTACGCATATTATTTCACCCGTGAGTATTGCGCAAGTCGCTTTGCATAACACGCAAAAACTACATGTAATGAGCTTATGAACATTGGAACCCGAGTAAGACAGCTTCGTTTAGCGAAGAAGATGAAAATTGCGGATCTCGCGGATGCCGTAGAGATTGATTCGGCCAATATTTCCCGCCTGGAGACGGGTAAGCAAAAGCAATTTACAGAACAAACACTTAATCGATTAGCTCACGCTTTAGGCGTTAGCGTCGTTGACCTCTTTACCTCATCAGATATTCAGTCTACTGTATATATAAACAGTAACAATAACTCTTCATCTGTAGAGGGTGTCGATGTGTTCAGGGTCGAAGTGCTTGATGTTGCCGCCAGCGCCGGCGCAGGATTTATTCAGGGTAGTGACGTGATAGACGTTATCCGGGCTATCGAGTATAGCCATGAGAAGGCTCTCTCCCTGTTCGGGGGTCGGCCATCGGATGAGGTCAAGGTGATTAACGTCCGCGGCGACAGCATGGCTGACACGATTGAACCTGGGGATCTCATTTTCGTGGATATCTCTGTTCACGACTTCGATGGTGATGGGATCTATGTGTTTGGTTTTGATGAGAAAGTATACGTTAAACGCTTACAGATGATCCCTGACCGACTGCTGGTCATCTCGGATAACCCGCGATATCGTGAGTGGAGCATTGATAAGCAAAATGAGCACCGTTTCACTATATTTGGCAAAGTGATGATTAGCCAGTCGCAAGCGTTCAAACGCCATGGCTAAGTCCTGCTGAAAAAGCCGCCCGCTGCGGCTTTTTTTATATTACCCGTTTTGCATTCTCTCTAAGCGAGGGATTCAGATAAAGGATCATGGCCGTTTTTGACCTGCGCTGTAAGACTGAAAGTAAATTGATCCTGACGGCGGAATTAACCTACAGGATTTTCTCATTGGGATCTGGATCGTGGAAAGCGAGGCGGTTAAGTGCTTGAATAATGGCGGAGAGAGGGGGATTTGAACCCCCGGTAGAGTTGCCCCTACTCCGGTTTTCGAGACCGGTCCGTTCAGCCGCTCCGGCATCTCTCCGTTTTGATGGTTGCCATCATGCCAGGATATTTGGCATTTTAACAGACCCAATCCAGTCAATTTTGTTCAAGTGACGAGTTTGCGAGCAAAGCGATGATAAAGTGGCCCTGGAAAGCAAATGAAGCATCACGGATGACAACCTACCCTTGGGAAGATGCGCTTGCCATACCGGTATTGGCAAACCTGACGCCGGACGAGCAGTATCGTCTGGCGCAGCTGGCTGAGCGCTTTTTACAGCAGAAGCGTCTGGTGGCGCTACAGGGTTTCGATCTCGATGCGCTCAAGAGCAGCCGTATTGCCCTGCTCTTTTGCCTGCCGGTGCTTGAACTGGGGCTGGAGTGGCTCGACGGGTTTCATGAGGTGCTGATCTATCCGGCTCCCTTTATTGTCGATGATGAGTGGGAAGATGACATTGGTCTGGTGCACAGTCAGCGGGTTGTGCAGTCCGGGCAGAGCTGGCAGCAGGGACCGATTGTTCTCAACTGGTTAGACATTCAGGACTCGTTTGACGCTTCCGGCTTCAACCTGATCGTGCATGAAGTTGCGCATAAGCTCGATACCCGCAACGGCGACCGCGCCAGCGGCGTACCCTTTATTCCGCTTCGCGAGGTTGCCGGCTGGGAACACGATCTCCATGCGGCTATGAATAATATTCAGGACGAAATCGATCTGGTGGGTGAAAGCACGGCCAGCATCGACGCCTATGCGGCGACCGATCCCGCCGAATGTTTTGCTGTACTGTCCGAGTATTTCTTTAGTGCCCCTGAACTTTTTGCGCCAAGGTTCCCATCGTTATGGCAACGCTTTTGCCACTTTTATCGTCAGGATCCCCTTGCCCGTTTACGTGCCAATACCACGGCTTCCATGTCAGGACGTTATCGCGTTCAGTAAAAGAGCAGTTTGTGTTATAATTAGCCAGTTAAATCAGCGGGTTAATTTTAGTGTTGACACTAAAATGCGTGGCCAGTAATATGCGCCCCGTTCACACGATTCCTCTGTAGTTCAGTCGGTAGAACGGCGGACTGTTAATCCGTATGTCACTGGTTCGAGTCCAGTCAGAGGAGCCAAATTTAAGAAGCCCGCTTTTTAGCGGGCTTTTTGCTTTTCAGCGATTAACCATTTTAAAGGCTCGCCGGGTTTTTATACGATTAGATCTGGTAATCCAGTACCATCTCATCCGGCTCCATCACCTGACGCTTGATATCCTCTACGGAGAGGCCAGCATTGCACAGTTCGATAAAGCGCCAGACATAGTTGCGCTGGAGCTGTCCACGTTTAAGGCCCAGCCAAACGGTATTCGCGTCAAACAGATGGCGGGTATCAAGACGAACCAGCGCCCCAGCCTCCTGCTCACTGCCTGACTGTTCAGCAACAATGCCCACGCCCAGACCCAGCTCAACGTAGGTTCTGATCACATCTGAGTCCTGTGCGCTCAGCACGACGTCTGGGATCAGTCCCTTGCGGCCAAACGCTTCATCGATGCGTGACCGGCCGGTAATACCTTGCCGGTAGGTAATTAGCGGCCAGCGGCTAATCTCTTCCAGCGTGAGCGGGGAGGCATTAGCGAGCGGATGATCCTGCGGGATCAGCAGACTGTGGTGCCAGCGGAACCACGGGAAAGCCACCAGCGCCGGATCGTTACTTAAACGCTCGCTGGCAATACCGATATCCGCCCCGCCGTTGTGCAGCAGTGACTCAATCTCCTGTGGCGTTCCCTGAATCAGCTCGAGCCGTACCTCAGGAAAGAGCGCCCGGAAAGATTTGATCACCGGCGGCAGGCTATAGCGCGCCTGAGTATGGGTAGTAGCAACGGTCAACACGCCGGAGGTATCGTTGGTAAAGAGATCGGCGAGTCGGCGAACATTGCTGGCCTCGTTGAGGATCCGCTCGGCAATCACCAGCAGTGCTTTGCCCGGCTCGGTCATACCCAGCAGGCGTTTTCCCCGGCGGATGAAGATCTCAATTCCCAGCTCCTCTTCCAGCTCGCGTATATGACGGCTGACGCCGGACTGAGAGGTATAGAGCATATTGGCGACTTCGGTCAGGTTATAGTCCCGGCGCGCCGCTTCCCGGATTATTTTTAGTTGCTGGAAATTCATCCTACCCTCCAGAGCCAACAGACATAACGCTATTGTTAAAGTCTGAGGCCTGGCAGGACAAATAATAAAAACCAGCATCTTATTCCTTTATGGAATAAAAACTAACCCACTAACAGTAGCTCGCGGTTTTCCAGGGTTGGGCGGCTGACCAGCGACAGCAGAATATCTTTAACTGCCTGCGCCTGCGGCGACAGCGCTCCGTGAGCAGATGTATTTAGCGAGAGCGGGAGACTCATGGACGGTGCCGTAATGCGCGCCATCCAGCCATTTGCCGCACTGCAGAGGGATCGCGCCGCAGATTCCGGCAGTACTGTGACCCCCATTCCGCTGGCAATCGCTGCGGTTAAGGTCGTAATGGACTCAATCTCGCCGATAATTTTCGCCGTCAGGCGACGCAGGGAGAATGCTTCGTCAACCCGCAGGCGCACCGCGCTATAATCACGCGGCAGGAACAGATTCATCTCCGCTACGGCGGTAAGATCGACGCTCTGCCCTGGGCAATCCCGGGTACCCACCAGGTAGAGATCCTCTTTCAGCAGCGGCTGGCTGGCGATACCCTCTGCCGGCGCACGTTCATAGAGCACGGCCATATCCAGCTGGCCGCCGATAAGCTTATCGTTAAGATCGGTACCGCTGTTCTCGTGCAGATAGACCATCACGTCCGGCAGTTCGTTGCGCACGGCCTGCAGCAGCGGCATGGTAATAGAGGATGCCGCTGTCCCCGGTGCCAGGCCAATTGCCACCTGTCCGCGCAGGGTCTGGCCAACGTTGTTGACCGCCAGCTGGGCCTGCTCACACTGGCGCAGAATGGTTCGGGCGTGGGTGTAGAGTATCTTCCCGGCTTCGGTAGGGGTTACGCCACGCTTGGTGCGAATTAACAGCTGCTGATCCATTTCACCTTCAAGCGTTGCTACCTGCTGGCTCAGCGCGGGCTGCGCGATATGTAAAACTTCTGCGGCCTGGGTCAGGCTACCGATATCAACAATTTTTACGAAATACTTCAGCCGTCTTAAGTTCATTTTGCCTCCGGAACTAAACGCGTAGGTTGATGCATGTAAGTCTCTTGTCGGAGGAGTTGCAAGATGCTTGCCAATTATTGAAAAGTGGTTTTGATTCTGGCTAACAGGCTGGATTATAAGAGTTTCTGATTACCTTACCCCTTGTCACTACGCAAAACGCCCCATTTGCCCTGCCCCATAAGGGGTAGTTTTGCACTGATGTGGTGCATAACCATCATTTTTGCTGATGAATACGCCAGATTGCTGCAAATCTCAGCAAACGATCGCCGGAACCACATCGAGGCTTTGACAATGCTCTCTGCCGCCGCTACTATTCGCCTCGTTCACACGATTCCTCTGTAGTTCAGTCGGTAGAACGGCGGACTGTTAATCCGT
>NZ_DALZYX010000002.1:0-75178 GCF_031987975.1 Pseudescherichia sp.
AACCGCCGACCCCCTCCGTGTAAAGGAGATGCTCTACCAACTGAGCTAATCACCCACTGTACAACTTGAAACAATAGTGGTGGGTCGTGCAGGATTCGAACCTGCGACCAATTGATTAAAAGTCAACTGCTCTACCAACTGAGCTAACGACCCACTATTTTACTGCTTTTTGCGCTGCTTCCAGGCTGTTTGATATCCCGTGGCAACGGCGGCATATATTACTGATTTATGAAGACGGCGCAACTAAAATTTCGAGCGAGATCACTTAACTGCTTATGATTCACTCGACAAGACCAGAAACAGAGCGATATCTGGTCATGCCGCATGCATTACATAGCACTGAGTTTTTTCTGCGCCTGCTTTGCGCCATCGGTGCCGGGATATTTGCTTACCACCTGCTGATACACCGCTTTGGCTTTAGCAGTATCCCCTTTCTCCTGCATGATCACCCCGACCTTGAACATCGCGTCCGGTGCCTTGGGTGATTTCGGGTAATTTTTAACGACGGAAGCAAAGTAGAATGCCGCATCGTCTTTTTTACCCTTGTTGTAATTCAACTGACCCAGCCAGTAGTTGGCGTTAGGAATGTAAGTTGAATCCGGGTAATTTTTGACAAAGCTACTGAACGCGGCGATAGCATCGTCCTGGCGGGATTTATCCTGCACCAGCGCGATAGCGGCGTTGTAGTCGGTATTGGCATCGCCGCTCTGCACCGGCGTGCTGGTGGCTGCTGCCCCCGCTGCCGGCGCGGGTGTTGCGGTAGCCTCCCCGCCCTGCTCGCCTGCCGTGGGCTGCGCTGCCGCCGCGCTGCCGCTGCCCAGGCTGTCAATCTGCAACAGGATCTGCTTCTGACGCTCAACAATCTGATTCAGCTGATACTGGCTCTCCTGAATCTGGCCGCGCAGGGAGTCAATATCGGATTGGTTGTCAGAGAGCTGCTGCTGGAGCTGGGTTAAAAGCTGGCTGTGAGCGTTAGAGATGCGCTCAAGTTGGGTGACCCGGTCTTCAACCGAGCCTGAGCCGACACTACTGATTGGCGCTTGCGCAAAAGCGGCCCAGGGGGCCGCTATGCCAACCAGTAACGACAGACTCAACAGATGATGTCTGAAGTTACTGCTCATGCAATTCTCTTAGTAAACCAGTACGGCGCGACGGTTTTTAGCGTAAGCTGATTCGTCGTGACCCAGTACTGCAGGTTTCTCTTTACCGTAAGAAACGATGGAGATCTGGTCAGCAGAAACGCCTTTACCCTGCAGGTACATTTTAACGGCGTTAGCACGACGTTCACCCAGGGAGATGTTGTACTCAGGCGTACCACGTTCGTCAGCGTGACCTTCTACGGTGACTTTGTAGGACGGGTTGCTACGCAGGAAGTTAGCGTGCGCATCCAGCATTGCAGCGAAGTCAGAACGGATATCGTACTTGTCCAGATCGAAGTAAACGATGTTGTTCTGCTGCAGCTGCTGCATCTGCAGACGTGCCTGCTCTTCGGAAGAGGCGCTGCCGTTGCCGTTTGCGTCCATACCAGTGCCGGCACCCAGCATGCCTTCGCCGCTCTGGTCGTTGCTTGCGTTCTTGTTAGAAGAACACGCTGCGATTGCCATAACAGGCAGAGCCAGCATCAGCCCTTTCAGCACTTTGTTCAGTTGCATTTCTATGATTCCTTTAGTAATCAATTAATTATTATTACAGATACGGTGACCAGGCAGGTGATTTTACCTGTCCATCAGTCGCCGGAAGACGCGCTTTGAAACGCCCATCTGTAGAAACCAGATTCAGCACGGATCCCATCCCCTGAGAAGAGCTGTAGATTACCATAGTGCCGTTAGGTGCCAGACTTGGCGTTTCATCCAGGAACGTTGACGACAGAACCTGTACGCCACCCGCTACCAGATCTTGTTTGGCAATGTGCTGCTGCCCACCGTTGGAGCTGACCATTACCATTGTTTTACCGTCGCTGCTCACGTCAGCGTTCTGATTCTGCGAACCTTCCCAGGTGATGCGCTGTGGAGCACCGCCGTTGATGTTCATTTTATAAATTTGTGGACGACCGGCCTGGTCAGAGGTAAAGGCCAGGTTTTGGCTGTCCGGGAACCAGGTCGGCTCGGTGTTGTTGCTGCGACCGTCGGTGATCTGGCGGATCTGGCCAGAGCCGATATCCATCACATAGAGGTTCAGGCTGCCGGTTTTCGACAGGGCAAACGCCAGCTT
Source organism: Pseudescherichia sp. (assembly GCF_031987975.1). Lineage (GTDB taxonomy): Bacteria > Pseudomonadota > Gammaproteobacteria > Enterobacterales > Enterobacteriaceae > Pseudescherichia. Next base: position 2,212 of record NZ_DALZYX010000002.1, read on the forward strand.
GGTACCGTCCGGAGAGAACGCCGGTGCACCGTTATGACGCGGGAACGAAGCAACCTGACGTACAGCACGGTTAGCCAGCGTCTGGATAACAAGCGCAGAACGACCACTCTCAAAGGTCACGTAGGCCAGCTTGCTGCCGTCCGGAGACCATGACGGTGACATCAGCGGCTGCGGTGAACGGTGCACAACGAACTGGTTGTAACCATCGTAGTCAGAGACGCGCAGCTCATACGGGAACTGGCCGCCGTTGGTCTGCACAACGTAAGCAATACGGGTACGGAACGCACCTTTGATACCGGTCAGCTTCTCGAAGACTTCGTCGCTGGCAGTATGGCCCGCATAGCGCAGCCACTGCTTATTGACCTTGTAGGAGTTCTGAGCCAGCACGGTTCCCGGCGCACCGCCGGTATCAACCAGCTGGTAGGCCACGTTATAGCTGCCATCCGGGTTAGGGGTTACCTGCCCAACGACAACGGCATCAATGCCCAGCGCAGACCAGGCTGCAGGCTGAACTTCCTGAGCGCTGCCCGGCTGCTGCGGCAGACGAGAGCGGTCCAACGGATTGAACTTGCCGCTGTTGCGCAGGTCAGCGCCAACGATGCCGCCGATATCTTCAGGCGCAGCGCCAGGGCCCGCCCACTGGAAAGGAACCACGCCAATCGGGCGTGCTGAATCTACGCCCTGGGTAATCTCAATGCGCACTTCCGCGTGCAGCACTGCCGCCCAAAGCACCAAAAAACCAAACACTACACGTAATGCCTGCTTCATCTCATCTCCCTTATCCGGGCGATAAACCCGCGATAATTTAGCAGAATGTTAACAAACTCAATATCCAAAATGACCACAGCCCAGTGGAAACAGTAGTACCCTTTCCACCTTTACGTGGGGAAAGTGTAACCTAAGGTTTAAAGTCCAGTGGAGCATTTTTAAACACTTCGTAAACGGCCTGGCTCGGCGGTTTCGGGATCTTCGCCTGACGTGCTGCGGCTAATGCAGCCTGACAGAGCGCAGGATCGCCACCTTCGGACTGAATATCTAATAGCAAACCATCCGGGGCCAGTTTTATGCGCAGCGTACAGGTTTTGCCCGCGTACGACGAAGCGTCATAAAACTTAGTCTCGATCGCTGACTTGATCATCCCGGCGTAGTTGCTGATATCCGCACCCGACGCGCCATTGTTTTTAGTACTACCACTTCCGGCTGGCGCTGCGTTATTTCCTTTCGCGCCGCCGCCGGTTTTCGGCGCATTCTTACCTGAACTCAGGTCACCGAAAAGGTCGTCAACGTCTGACGCAGCCGCTTTCTCAGCTGCTGCGGCTTTTTTCGCCGCAGCGGCTTTGGCTGCCGCCGCTTTATCCGCAGCCGCTTTTTCAGCGGCGGCTTTCTTCTCAGCGGCCGCTTTTTCTGCCGCAGCGGCTTTCGCAGCGGCGGCCTTCTCGGCGGCGGCGGCGGCTTTCTCTTCAGCCGCCTTTTCAGCAGCGGCTTTCTTCTCGGCAGCCGCTTTTTCTGCCGCCGCCGCTTTCGCAGCGGCAGCCTTCTCGGCAGCTGCGGCCGCTTTTTCAGCAGCGGCTTTCTCCGCTGCCTGCTTAGCGGCATCGGCCTGGGCTTTCTTCTCGGCGTCCTGCTGTGCCTTCTTCGCCGCCTCGGCTTCGGCTTTCTTCTGTGCATCCGCTGCGGCTTTTTTCGCCGCGTCGGCCGCGACTTTTGCCTCGGCTACGGCTTTGGCTTTCGCATCCGCTGCGGCTTTTTGTGCCGCCTCTTCTGCTGCCTTCGCCTGGGCATCGGCCTGCGCTTTCGCGTCAGCCGCCGCCTTTGCCGCGGCTTCTTCAGCCTGCTTCTGTTTCTCTTGCGCCTGCTTTGCCGCCTCTTCAGCCTGTTTCTGCTGCTGGGCCTGCTCGCGGGCCTGCTCCTGAGCCTGTAAGCGCTCTTTTTCCAGCTGCTTCAGACGCTCCTGCTCGGCGGCCTGCTTTTCACGCAGCTCTTCCGCCTGCTGTTGCGCCTGCTTTTCACGCTGCTCTTCTGCACGCTTCGCGCTTGCCTGCTGCTGCTGCTGGCGATTGTACTGCTGCACGACCGCACCGGGATCGACCATAACGGCGTCAATGGCCGAGCCACCGCCACCGCCCGCAGAGGCATCTATATGCTCATCAAACGAGCTCCAGATCAGCGCTGCAAACAGAATGACGTGCAGCACTGCTGAAATAATAATTGCCCGTTTAAGCTTGTCGTTTTGTTCGGTTGCCTTTGACACTCTCGGTTCCCAAAAACTGTCTGCCTGCTCAGCAGCGGATTAAATAGGCTGGGTCATTAAGCCAACCGACTTCACACCCGCGCTATGGAGCAGGTTCAGCGCTTTAATTATTTCATCGTAGGGCACTTCTTTTGCGCCACCGATTAAGAAGACCGTTTTCGGATTGGATTGCAGGCGACGTTGCGCTTCGGCAATCACCTGCTCCGGCGGCAGCTGATCCATACGATCTTTTTCCACTACCACGCTGTACTGACCCACGCCGGAAACCTCAATGATAACCGGTGGGTCGTCATTGGAGCTGACGGTTTGCGACTCGGTCGCATCCGGTAGGTCCACCTCTACGCTCTGCGTGATGATGGGTGCCGTCGCCATAAAGATCAGCAGCAGCACCAGCAATACGTCGAGTAACGGTACAATATTGATCTCGGACTTCAGCTCACGACGACCCCGACCGCGTGTTCTGGCCATGGCTTACCCCTTATTGCTCTCGGTGCTGGTAAACGCCTGACGATGCAGAATTGCGGTGAACTCTTCCATAAAGTTGTCGTAGCTCAGCTCAAGCTTGTTGACGCGTTGGTTCAGACGGTTATAGGCCATCACCGCAGGGATAGCGGCAAACAGGCCGATAGCGGTAGCGATCAGCGCTTCCGCAATCCCCGGCGCAACCATCTGCAGCGTCGCCTGCTTCACCGCGCCCAGCGCGATAAAGGCGTGCATAATCCCCCACACCGTACCGAACAGGCCGATATACGGGCTGATGGAGCCTACAGTCCCAAGGAACGGAATGTGCGTCTCCAGCGTCTCCAGCTCGCGGTTCATGGAGATACGCATTGCGCGAGATGCCCCTTCCACGATCGCTTCTGGCGCATGGCTGTTCGCCCTGTGCAGGCGGGCAAACTCTTTAAATCCGCTATAGAAAATCTGCTCTGAGCCGGCCAGGTTTTCACGGCGTCCCTGGCTCTCCTGATAGAGACGGGAAAGCTCGATACCGGACCAGAATTTGTCCTCGAACCCTTCGGCTTCACGGGTAGCCGCGTTAAGAATACGCGTTCGCTGAATAATGATTGCCCAGGATGCGATAGAAAAACCAATCAAAATCAACATGATAAGTTTGACCAGAAGGCTTGCCTTCAGGAACAAATCAAGGATGTTCATGTCAGTCACTGCTTAAACTCCGCGACAATAGACTTGGGAAGCGCACGAGGCTTCATTAAGAGTGGATCAACGCAGACAATCAGTACCTCAGCTTCGTTCAGCACGTTATTCTCTGCATTGACGATCCGCTGCGTGAAGACCAGAGAGGTTCCACGCATTGATGTAATTTCCGTTTGGACTTCGAGCATATCGTCGAGTCTGGCGGCTGCAAAATACTCCAGCGTCATCTTGCGTACTACGAATGCTACACGCTCTGCCAACAAAACCTGCTGGCTAAAGTGGTGATGTCGCAGCATCTCCGTGCGTGCTCTCTCGTAAAAAGCGACGTAGCTGGCGTGGTAAACCACACCACCGGCATCGGTATCTTCATAGTAGACACGAACCGGCCACTTAAATAACGTTGTATTCACTTTACATCCCGGTAATGCAATATAAGTAGAGCCTTCAAACGCTGCTACTATACGCGGGGGAAAGGTGGTTTGGAATGGGTTGAAGTAAACGCAGCGTAAAAATTTATGGGCTTATGAAAGCCCATATCGTTAACGGACATTTCTCATTCAAAAGAAGAAAAAGATAAGCCCAATAGCAAGGACGATATCGGCGATAAGCGGGCAGAAGATGCCCTGCCAGTGAACGGCTTTCGGACGGAACCCAACCCCGTGGATCACGCCTGCGCAGACGGCCCACATCATTAGCAGACCATGCCAGATTGCCAGCTCGCTGGTCTTTGCTGCAAAGCGGGTGGGATCCCAGAACATGCAGCCTGCCAGCACCAGCGCCATCACTAAGGAAAGGGCCCTGAGCGGGCCCTTATCCATTACCGCATAGAGTTTTGCGATAATAGGTTCCATCATGCTTTTTCTTTACCTGCCTGGGTCGCTTCAACGTGCTCCAGCGCCAGGGCGGTAATCACGCCAAATGCACAAGCAAGAAGCGTTCCTAAAATCCATGCGAAATACCACATTGTATGCTCCTTACTTAGTACAGAGAGTGCGTGTTGCTTTCAATATGCTCTTTGGTAATGCGACCGAACATTTTCCAGTAGCACCATGAGGAGTAGAGCAGAATAATCGGCACGAAGACCGCAGCCACCCAGGTCATCAGGTTGAGCGTCATCTGGCTTGATGTCGCATCCCACATGGTCAGGCTGGCGTTCAGCACCGTGCTGGACGGCATAATGAACGGGAACAGCGCAATGCCTGCGGTCAGGATGATGCAGGCCAGCGTCAGGGACGAGAAGAGGAACGCCCATGCCGATCTGTTCAGACGACCGGCAACAAAGGTAAACAGCGGCAGCACAACGCCCAGGGCCGGGATCGCCCACAGGATCGGCGTGTTGTTGAAGTTCACCAGCCAGGCACCGGCTTCACGCGCCACCTGCTTGGTTAGCGGGTTCGACGCAGCGTGATGATCGATCGTAGAGGTCACCACATAACCATCGATACCGAACATAACCCATACCCCTGCCAGCGCGAAGCAGACCATGGTCACTAGCGCCGTCACCTGCGTGATCGCACGGGAGCGCACATACACTTCGCCTGCGGTACGCATCTGCAGGTAGGTTGCCCCCTGCGTCAGGATCATCGCCACGCTCACTACGCCAGCCAGCAGACCAAACGGATTCAGGAGCTGGAAGAAGTTACCGGTATAGAAGAGGCGCATATACTCATCCATATGGAAGGGTACGCCCTGCAGCAGGTTACCGAAGGCAACGCCAATTACCAGCGGCGGCACGAAGCTGCCGATAAAGATGCCCCAGTCCCACATGTTACGCCAGCGCGGATCTTCAATCTTGGAGCGGTAGTCAAAACCGACCGGACGGAAGAAGAGCGAGGCCAGCACCAGGATCATCGCCACATAGAAACCGGAGAAGGCGGCGGCGTAGACCATCGGCCAGGCAGCGAACAGCGCGCCGCCTGCGGTGATCAGCCACACCTGGTTACCGTCCCAGTGCGGAGCAATGGAGTTGATCATAATACGGCGTTCGGTGTCGTTACGCCCCAGGAAGCGGGTTAACATCCCCACGCCCATATCCCAGCCGTCGGTGACCGCAAAGCCAATCAGCAGAATGCCAACCAGCAGCCACCAGATAAAACGTAATACTTCATAATCAATCATTTGACGACTCCTGTCTTAGCGTGCCGGCTGAGAAGCAACGGTGGGCTGCCCATACTGAGTATCGGTCTCAACGTTAGCCTGCTCGTAGTGATAACGACCCGTTTTCAGACTGCTCGGCCCAAGGCGTGCAAACTTAAACATCAGGAAGACTTCCGCCACCATAAACAGCGTATAGAGTCCGCAGATAAGGATCATAGAGAACAGCAGATCGCCTACTGTCAGCGAGGAGTTAGCCACAGCGGTCGGCAGCACCTCACCAATCGCCCATGGCTGACGGCCATACTCTGCAACGAACCAGCCGGTCTCGATAGCAATCCACGGCAGCGGGATACCGTACAGCGCGGCACGCAGCAGCCAGGATTTGCTGCCGATACGGTTACGGCAAACGGTCCAGAAGGAGACTGCAAAGATCAGCAGCATCAGTACGCCGCAGGCCACCATGATACGGAACGCAAAGTAGAGCGGCGCAACGCGCGGGATAGAGTCCTGCGTAGCCTGTTTGATCTGGTCTTCGGTGGCATCGGTGACGTTAGGCGTGTAGCGCTTCAGCAGCATGCCGTAGCCGAGGTCTTTCTTCATGCTGTTAAACTGGTCGCGCACGTTCTGATCGGTGGAGCCTGCGCGCAGCTCTTCAAGCAGCTGATAAGCCTTCATCCCGTTACGGATACGCTCTTCATGCTGCACCATCAGGTCTTTCAGACCGATAACCGGCGTATCAACGGAGCGCGTAGCGATAATACCCAATGCATACGGGATCTGAATGGCAAAATTGTTCTCTTGCTTGTCCTGATCCGGAATACCAAACAGGGTAAACGCCGCCGGAGCCGGCTGGGTCTCCCACTCGGCTTCAATAGCAGCCAGTTTGGTTTTCTGCACGTCGCCCATCTCATAGCCAGACTCATCGCCCAGCACGATAACAGAGAGCACGGCAGCCATGCCGAAGCTGGCGGCAATCGCAAAGGAGCGCTTGGCGAACGCCACATCGCGGCCGCGCAGCAGATAGTAGGAGCTAATGCCAAGGATAAACATCGCGCCGCAGGTATAGCCCGCCGCCACGGTGTGCACAAACTTCACCTGAGCGACTGGGTTAAGCACCAGCTCAGAGAAGCTCACCATCTCCATGCGCATGGTTTCGAAGTTGAAGTCCGATGCAATCGGGTTCTGCATCCAGCCGTTTGCTACCAGGATCCACAGAGCAGAGAGGTTAGAACCCAGCGCCACCAGCCAGGTCACCGCCATATGCTGCACTTTGCCTAAGCGATCCCAGCCAAAGAAGAAGAGGCCAACAAAGGTGGATTCAAGGAAGAATGCCATCAGACCTTCAATGGCCAGCGGTGCACCAAAGATATCGCCTACGTAGTGAGAGTAATAGGACCAGTTAGTCCCGAACTGGAACTCCATGGTCAGACCGGTGGCCACGCCCAGCGCAAAGTTGATACCAAACAACTTGCCCCAGAACTTGGTCATATCTTTATAGATTTGTTTGCCGGAAAGAACGTAGACCGTTTCCATGATTGCCAGCAGAAACGCCATACCGAGCGTTAAAGGAACAAACAGGAAGTGGTACATCGCGGTTAAGGCAAACTGCAAGCGTGACAGTTCGACTATATCTAACATCATGACTCCTTGCGCATCGCATGAAGACTTCGATAGCAAACCCCGTTAGAGAGGGTCCGCACACATGCCCCAATACAAAATTATCTTTTGCTTTTCACTGCTGCTGAGGCGCTAAAAAAGCTCAGCCGCAACGAAAAGTTACAGACAGGTTAATAAAAAGCCCAAATTGATCTCGCGATATATTACGCCGCAAATCCCTTACAATAAATAGGTTTTTAATAAACCTTTTTTACGTTTTTCGACGGGGATCAATTTATCGCCAGTTTACAACTTTTCGACCATTTTGATCAGCGACAATTTAACGACTTTTAGAAATTTTTTCCATGTTTTAAATATTGATCTAAATCAATTTTTGGCCGTAATTGTTAATTATGTGTCCTCATAGCTCTTCTGGTGAAAAATATGTTAACAATATGTTCCAATAAAAGTGTGATGGTTAAAAATATGGTCGTAATGACGCAGTCATGTTCATGCTACGCTTTGTTAATAATGAATGGGGAAATACATTTCAGTTAATTATAATTGTGGTTAAAACTTACCAAATACTTACCCACACGCCAGAAAAAAATAATTCTTTATTTTTCGTACCGCCTCACAATTTATCATTAATATAAACAAAAGCACAGGTCAAAAAATTATTAAAACTGTTATTCAAAAATTCACAACCACTTGTTTTTAAAGTAATTTAATTTAAGAATCAATAAAATAACCCTTTTGAAGAAAGACCTTTTGAAAATAGATCAATTGCCTCTCCCTCCCCCTCCCCTCACACTTTCCGCAACTCCAAAGCCTTTATGTCTTTAGGCCTGATTGACTCTCATCTTAGCGACAAATTATTAGAGGATGCCCCATGAAAAAATCAACGCTTGTCATTGGCGTAATTGGTGCCGACTGCCATGCCGTCGGCAACAAGGTTCTGGACCGCGTTTTTACCGCCCACGACTTTCGGGTGATCAACCTCGGCGTGATGGTCAGTCAGGATGAGTACATTGACGCCGCTATCGAAACCGGGGCCGATGCAATTGTGGTCTCCTCTATATACGGTCACGGCGACATTGACTGCCTGGGTTTACGTGAACGCTGCATCGAACGCGGGGTTGGCGAGATCCTCCTTTACGTCGGCGGCAATTTAGTGGTCGGTAAACATGATTTTGCTGAGGTTGAGAACAAATTTAACACCATGGGTTTCGATCGTGTTTTTTCCCCGAGCCACGATCTGGAAGATGTTTGTCAATTAATCGCTAATGATATTAACAATAAATTAACTCATCGCCGCCAGCAGCCGGAAGAGGTTGCGTAATGCGTACGATATCTGTCGATATTGGATCGACCTGGACCAAGGCCGCACTGTTTGAAATCGAAGGCGATCGTCACCTCAGGCTTCTTAACCAGGCGGTCACGCCAACCACGACTCACCATCTTGCCGACGGTTTTTTCGCCAGTCTCAATCAGCTGCTGGAGGTGACGGATGCCAGACCGCTGCTCAGACGCGGTGACGTCACGCTTAAATACTCCTCTTCTGCTAAAGGTGGGCTGGCCGTCGCCGCAATGGGTTTAGTACCTTCCATAACCCTTGAAGCAGCAAAGATAACGGCCCATTCGGCAGGCGCAAAAATCACTCACTATTATGCCTACAAGCTGACGCCTCAGGATATTCGCCAGCTTGAGGCCTCCCCGCCCGATATCCTGCTGTTCGCCGGAGGAACCGACGGCGGAGAGACGCGCTACGGGCTGGACAATGCGCGCCTGCTTGCCGCATCCGGGCTGGAGTGTGCAATTGTTTACGCCGGGAATCGTGACATTCAGCATGAGGTTCAGCAGCTGCTGGCCTATAAGCAGCTGACCGTAGTGGATAACATCCTGCCCGAGCTGGATTCGCCCAACCCGCTCCCTGCCCGCCAGGCAATCTGTGACATTTTCCTCTCCCACATTGTGAAAGGAAAAGGGCTGGACGTCATCGTAGATGAAACGGGTGAGGCTCCCATGCCTACGCCATGGACGGTGTTTGAGCTGGTTAAGCTAATGAGCCAGCATGACGATGCCTGGCAGGCGTTCATGCTCATTGATATGGGGGGCGCGACAACCGACGTTTACTCCGCCTGCGCCAATATCCTCTCGCCGGACACCGTGCTTCCCGGCCTGCCTGAACCTTTTGTAAAACGCACCGTTGAGGGCGACTTAGGGATGCGGGTCTCTGCTGCGGTAGTGGGAGAGAGCACGCGTGCGCTTATCGACACGCTTCTCGCCTCACAGCCCGAGCAGCATGCCGCGTTCTATCGCTACCTCGACAAGCTCGTTGCCTGTCCTGGCTCCCTGCCTGCCAGTCCTGAAGAGCACCGTTTCGATGCCCTGCTGGCCGGGCTATGCGTGGCCTATGCCAGCGAACGCCATGCGGGAACAAAAAAAGCGGTGGCGACCTGCGCTGGCACGGTCGATCTGCAGATTGGACGCGACCTCACCCCGGTACGCAAGGTAGTTGGCTTCGGCGGCTGGCTATCCCGTGCGGCGGCGTTTGATATTCATCGCTGGCTTAAATATCGCGAACTCGATGCCCGTGGCAACCGGATCCTGCTGCCCGAGCATTTCGACTACTACCGCGATGAAAAAGGCCTGATCCCTCTGCTGGCTAATGCCGCACGTCTCTACCCGCAGGCGGCTGCGCTCGCCAGCATTCACTGTTTAACCCCAAACGCAAGGTAGCAACGAATGGAACTCAGCAATAAAAAGATAACTCATGACGATTTTATGTCTGAGCGGAAAGGCGTTCTGGAAACCTGGCCTACCGGACAAGACGTTACCCATTTTGAGGATGGCGTAAAGTACCAGCAGACCATCCCGCAGGCCAAAAACTTTGCCCGTGCGCTGCGCATTGCAGATGCAGAAGGTGTCACCCTCAGCCAGCCCCGCGCGGGCGTAGCGCTGCTGGATGAGCACATCGCGCTACTGAAGGTGCTGGAGCAGGAGTGCGATCTTCTGCCCACCACCATAGATGCCTACACACGCCTGAACCGCTACGAAGATGCCGCGGTGGGCATTCAAAAATCACTTGAGGCGGGCACCTCAAAACTCAACGGGCTTCCGGTGGTTAACCACGGCGTTGCCGCCTGCCGCCGCCTGACTGAATCCCTGGAGAAACCGTTGCAGGTCCGGCATGGCACCCCTGACGCACGCCTGCTGGCTGAGATCTCCATCGCCAGTGGTTTTACCAGCTACGAGGGGGGCGGCATCTCCTACAACATTCCCTACGCAAAACGGGTCACGCTCGAAAAATCCCTGCGCGACTGGCAGTACTGCGACCGCCTGATTGGCCTGTATGAAGAGCACGGTATCCGTATCAACCGTGAGCCTTTCGGCCCCCTGACCGGCACGCTGATCCCGCCATTTATGTCGCACGCGGTGGCCATTATTGAAGGTTTACTGGCCCTGGAGCAGGGCGTGCGATCCATTACCGTTGGCTATGGCCAGGTGGGGAGCCTGACTCAGGACGTGGCCGCCGTGAAAGCGCTGCGCGAGCTATCCCACGACTATTTCCGCCAGCAAGGCCATGAAAGCTATGAGCTGAGCACCGTCTTTCATCAATGGATGGGCGGTTTTCCGGAGGATGAATCAAAAGCGTTTGCCGTCATCGCCTGGGGCGCAGCCGTTGCAGGAATGGCGGGGGCAACCAAAGTCATCACCAAAAGCCCGCATGAAGCCTTCGGTATTCCTACCGCCGCCGCTAACGCCCAGGGGCTAAAGGCGTCGCGCCAGATGCTTAACATGGTCCGCGATCAGCCCTTCCCGGCCTGCCGCGCCGTCGATCTTGAGGTGGAGCTTATCAAGCGCGAGGTGCGCGCCGTACTGGATCGCGTATTTGCCCTCGGAAACGGTGATATCGCCCGCGGCACGGTGTTGGCCTTTGAAGCTGGCGTGCTGGATATCCCCTTCGCACCGGCAGCCTGTAACGCAGGCAAGATGACCCCGGTGCGTGATAACGCAGGCGCTATCCGCATCCTGGAGGCCGGTGCCGTACCGCTCCCGGATGACATCCTGGCCATGCACCACGACTTTGTTGCCGAACGCGCCCGCTTTGAAGGCCGCCCTGCCTCATTTCAGATGGTGGTTGACGATATCAATGCCGTATCCCACAGCAAGTTAATAGGAAGACCAGAATGAAAATTAAACAGGCGCTTTTTACCGCGGGCTACTCCTCCTTCTATTTTGACGATCAGCAAGCGATTAAAGACGGTGCAGGCCATGATGGCTTTATCTACACCGGCCAACCGGTGACGCCGGGCTTTACCTCGGTGCGCCAGGCCGGAGAGTGCGTCTGCGTGCAGCTGATCCTGGAGAACGGGACCGTTGCCATGGGTGACTGTGCGGCGGTGCAGTACTCCGGGGCAGGTGGACGCGATCCCCTTTTTCTGGCGGCAACCTTTATTCCATGGCTCAACGATCATATTAAGCCGCTGCTGGAAGGTCGTGACGTGCGGGCTTTCCTGCCCAACGCACGCTTTTTTGACAACCTGCGTATTGAGGGTAAGCCACTGCATACTGCGGTTCGCTATGGCCTGTCGCAAGCGCTGCTGGATGCCACCGCGCTGGCAACGGGACGGCTAAAAATGGACGTTATCGCCGATGAGTGGCAGTTGCCTACCGTTGCCGAGCCGATCCCACTGTTTGGCCAGAGCGGAGATGACCGCTACATCGCCGTCGATAAAATGATCCTCAAAGGCGTTAACGTCCTGCCCCATGCGCTGATCAACAATGTGGAAGAGAAGCTGGGCTACGACGGCGAAAAGCTGCGTGAATATGTGCGCTGGCTGGCAAACCGCGTGATGACCCTGCGCACCACTCCGCGCTACCACCCTACCCTGCATATTGACGTCTACGGCACTATCGGCCTGATCTTCGATCAGGATCCGCGGCGCTGCGCGCATTATATTGCCAGCCTTGAAAAGGAGACTCAGGGTCTGCCTCTCTATATTGAGGGACCGGTGGACGCGGGTAACAAAGCCGATCAGATCCGCATCATGACGGCGATCACCCGCGAGCTGACGAAGCTCGGCTCCGGAGTCAAGATCGTTGCCGACGAGTGGTGCAATACCTATCAGGATATTGTTGACTTTACCGACGCTGGCAGCTGTCACATGGTGCAGATCAAAACCCCCGATCTGGGCAGCATTCACAACATTGTTGATGCGGTGCTCTACTGTAACAAGCACGGCATGGAAGCCTACCAGGGCGGAACCTGTAACGAGACGGAGGTGAGCGCCAGAACCTGCGTTCACGTTGCCCTCGCCGCTCGTCCCATGCGCATGTTAATTAAGCCCGGCATGGGGTTCGATGAAGGTCTTAACATCGTCTTCAACGAAATGCAGCGCACCCTTGCGCTCCTGCAGGCAAGGAGCTAAGCGATGGCAAAGACGTTTAAGATCCTGTCGCCGACCGCTATTCTCGGCTACGGCTTTCCGGAGGAGAGCTTTTTAACGGCGATGGCTGAATCGCCGGATCTGATCGCCGTGGATGCCGGCTCGTCCGATCCCGGCCCACACTATCTCGGCGCAGGGAAACCTTTTACCGATCGCGCCGGAGTAAAGCGCGACTTGCGTTACATGATCTCAGCCGGGGTGAAACAGGGCATCCCGGTGGTTATCGGTACAGCGGGCGGCTCGGGTGCGGCTCCGCATCTCGCATGGTGCCGTGAGATCGTGCTGGAAATTGCCCGTGAAGAGCAGCTCTCATTCACCCTGGCAACGATACCCGCGGACGTTGATAAGCAGATTGTTCACCAGGCGCTGGACGCTGGCAACATCACTGCTCTCGACTTTGTGCCGCCGCTTACCCATCAGGATATCGATGACAGTACCTCCATCGTCGCGCAGATGGGCGTCGAACCTTTTCAGCGGGCGCTGGCGGCCGGCGCGCAGGTGGTGCTCGGCGGACGGGCATACGATCCGGCCTGTTTTGCGGCACTGCCAATGATGCAGGGTTTTGACGAGGGGCTGGCGCTGCACTGCGGAAAAATCCTGGAGTGCGCCGCCATTGCCGCTACGCCTGGCTCTGGCTCAGATTGCGCCATGGGGATCCTTGACGAGCAGGGCTTCACCCTGAAGGTGTTTAACCCGAAACGGAAGTTTACCGAAACCTCTGCGGCGGCCCACACGCTGTATGAAAAGTCTGACCCTTATTTTCTGCCTGGACCGGGCGGCGTGCTGAACCTGCAGGCCTGCACCTTCAAAGCGGTCAATGAGAGAGAGGTGTACGTCAGCGGCTCCCGCCACGAGACGACGCCCTACCGATTGAAGCTGGAGGGCGCGCGGCTAGTGGGCTACCGCTGCCTGACCATCGCTGGCGTCCGCGATCCCATCATGATCGACGGCATTGAGTCCATTCTCGACGAGGTGAAGTCCAGCGTCGTCAGCAACCTGAACCTCAACGCGGAAGAGATCCGCATTACCTTCCATCTCTACGGCAAAAATGGCGTGATGGGCGAGCATGAACCTGTACAACAGGTCGGACACGAGCTGGGGATCGTTCTCGACGTCGTGGCTCCGGACCAGTCGCTCGCTAACAGCGTCTGCTCGCTGGTGCGCTCAACGCTTCTGCACTATGGCTACGACGGTCGGATTGCCACAGCGGGAAACCTGGCGTTTCCCTTCTCGCCCTCGGACGTTCAGTGCGGCGCGGTCTATGAATTTTCTGTCTACCACCTTATCGAAGCAAGCGAGGCGCTGCAGTTCCCGTTTGTCCTTGAACAGGTGACGCCGGAAGGAGTACAGGCATGAAACAGTCTATTCGTTCTTTGGCCTTGGTGATCCGCTCCAAAAATGCCGGTCCCTACGAACTGGTGCTGGATATTCTCTTTAAGCAGCAGAGCGACTATCTGGCGGTGAAATCCTCCGGGCAGTTGACCGCGCAGCGTATTGCGGAGCTGTATAACCTTGACGAGCAGCATCTCCCCCGCCTCATCTGGTTCGCTCCGGCTAACGCCGTCAAAGCCGTTTTACCCAGGAATATCGTTTCGGGTAACAGAGGAGATAACGACGTCTATGGCGCACAGCAGCATGCGCCGTTATTAGACATCGTTTTTGATATTTAACACAGATAACCACAACCCGTTACGGGGTACGTCGCTGCGTACCCCTATCTAAAACTTGCTGGTCATTAGACAAAATTGAAAACCTAATCTTTGCGCTACCAGCGCCTCAATCCGATGGAGTGAAAATGAAGTCGAAAAACTTAACCACGATGATTATCGCGGGTCTGATACTGGGTATTATTGCCGGATTTATTATTAACATGGCGACCTCGCCAGAGGCAGCTAAGGCCTACTCTCAGGACATCTCTATTCTGACTGCGATATTTCTGCGGCTGATTAAAATGATTATCGCGCCGTTAATTATCTCAACGCTGGTCGTTGGGATCGCCAAAATGGGCGATGCAAAAACGCTGGGGCGAATTTTCTCTAAAACCCTGTTTCTGTTTATTTGCGCTTCTCTCATCTCCATTGCCCTGGGGCTGGTTATCGTTAATATTTTCCAGCCAGGAGCGGGTATTAACTTTGTTGCTCATGATGCTGCCAGCGTCGCCGCGCTAAAAGCTGAGCCTTTTACCTTTAAGGTGTTTATTTCACATGCTATTCCCACCAGCATCGTTGACGCTATGGCCCGCAACGAGGTGCTGCAGATTGTCGTCTTCTCGATCTTTTTAGGCTGCGGGCTGGCGGCTATTGGGGAAAAGGGTGCCCCCATCGTCCATGTGCTGGACTCGCTGGTTGAGGTCATGCTCAAAATTACCGGCTACGTTATGCTGTTTGCCCCCTTCACGGTATTTGCCGCTATCTCCGCCATGATCGCAGAGCGCGGGCTGGGCGTGCTGGTTAGCGCCGGGATCTTTATGGGCGAGTTCTATATGACCCTTGGGCTGCTGTGGGTCATCCTGATCGGGGCCTCCTTCGCCACTATTGGTCCCTGCGTTCTCCGCTTAACCAGAGGGATCTCTGAACCTGCTCTGCTGGCGTTTACCACCTCCAGCTCGGAAGCGGCCTTTCCCGGCACGCTGAAGGCGCTGGAGAAGTTTGGCGTCTCGCCGAAAATCGCCAGCTTCGTTCTGCCGATCGGCTACTCGTTTAACCTCGTCGGCTCGATGGCCTACTGCTCTTTCGCCACCATTTTTATCGCCCAGGCGTGCAATATTCACCTTGGCATGGGCGAGCAGATCACCATGCTGCTTATCCTCATGCTGACCTCGAAAGGCATGGCCGGGGTGCCGCGTGCCTCGCTGGTGGTTATCGCCGCCACCCTCAACCAGTTCAATATTCCGGAAGCCGGGCTGATCTTATTAATGGGTGTCGATCCCTTCCTCGATATGGGCCGCTCTGCTACCAACGTAATGAGTAACGCAATGGGTGCCGCCCTTGTGAGCCGCTGGGAGGGTGAACACTTTGGCGAAGGCTGCCGTGGGAAAGCATCGCAGCTTGCGCGGTTATAATAAACAGATTAACGAGAAACTATTATGAATAAATCTTTTATCTGGCAAGATCCTTTTCCACATGATAAAGACCCAACTGAATATTATCTGCTTAGCGACCAGTATATTTCGGTTAACAAAACGGATAATAAAACGCTAATTAGCGTGGATCCGCAAGGATTAACGCTGCTGGCAAAGCAGGCTTTTTACGAGTCCTCCTTTTTCTTGCGCACCGCGCATATTAAACAGGTCGCGTCGATCCTTCACGATCCCGAAGCCAGTGAAAACGATCGCTACGTTGCCCTGCAGCTACTGCGCAATGCCGAGGTCTCGGCCAGAGGTATTTTGCCTAACTGTCAGGATACCGGCACCGCGACAATCGTAGCCGAAAAAGGGCAGGCAATCTGGACCGGCGGCAACGATGCCGAGGCGTTAAGCCAGGGGATCTATGAGACCTTTCAGGAACACAGCCTGCGCTACTCACAAAATGCCCCGTTGGATATGTACACGGAGGTCAATACCGGCACCAATCTGCCTGCGCAGATTGATATCGCGGCAACGTCAGGGGATGAATATAAATTCCTGTTTATTAACAAAGGTGGCGGCTCAGCTAACAAGGCGGCGCTGTTTCAGGAGAGCAAATCCATTCTTGCTCCAGAGAAGCTGATCCCCTTTTTAGTGGCCAAAATGCAGGCGCTCGGTACCGCCGCCTGTCCGCCATACCATATTGCCTTCGTCATCGGCGGCACCTCCGCCGAACAGGCGTTGAAGGTGGCCAAGCTGGCATCGACAAAGTATTACGATACGCTGCCCACCATCGGTAACGAGCTTGGCCGGGCGTTTCGCGATCTGCACCTTGAGTCCACCCTGCTTCACGCCAGCCAGGAACTGGGCATCGGCGCGCAGTTTGGCGGAAAGTATTTTGCTCATGATATTCGGGTGATCCGTCTGCCGCGTCACGGCGGTTCGTGCCCGATTGCGCTAGCCCTCTCCTGCTCTGCCGATCGCAACATTAAGGCCAAAATCAACCGGTACGGAATATGGCTGGAGAAGCTGGAGCACGATCCGGGGCGCTTTATTCTTGAGAAGCTGCGCACTCCCCATCATACCGCCGGGGTCAAAATCGATCTTAATCGCCCCCTAAGCGAAGTCATGGGCGAACTATCGCGCTATCCGGTGGGGACGCGTCTCTCACTGAGCGGCCCTCTGGTCGTCGCCCGGGATATCGCCCATGCCAAACTGAAGGCCAGGCTTGATGCGGGTGTGGCTCTGCCAGATTACATGAAGAATTATATTGTCTACTACGCAGGTCCGGCGAAAACGCCAGAGGGAGGTATTTCCGGCTCTCTGGGGCCAACAACCGGCGGCCGGATGGACGGCTACGTGGAGGCCTTCCAGGCTGCGGGCGGAAGCCTGGTTATGCTGTCGAAAGGCAACCGCAGCCAGCAGGTGACCGACGCCTGTGCCAGGTATGGCGGGTTTAATCTGGGCAGCATCGGTGGCGCAGCGGCGCTGCTGGCCCAGGATTATGTCAGCAGCCTACGCTGCCTGGAGTATGCCGAACTGGGCATGGAAGCAGTATGGATGATGGAGGTAAAAGAGATGCCTGCTTTTATCCTGGTGGATGACAAAGGCAATAACTTTTACCGGCAGTTTGAACAGCGTCACTACTGCAATTTCTGCATATCACAGGGTCTTAAGTAACGCATGCTGCTCGAGCGCTGACTTTTTCAAAAGCCAGTCGCGGAAGAGCAGCATACCATTGGACTCTACACCCTTGTCTCGCCAGGTCAGAATAAAGCGGTTGCCGGTACGCATGGGCATATCACAGGGAATGACCATGCTGCCGTTATCGAGATCGTGCTGTACGGAAAAACGCGGCAGTAACGCAACGCCCAGCCTTGAGCGAACGGCGGCAATCAGCATCGAGATTAGATCGAAACGCGGGCCAAGCTTTACTCGCGCGCTACTAATGCCGGAGAGGGAGAACCACTCGGCCCAGCTTTCAATACGTGTACTCTGATGCAGCAGGGTAAAGTTATCCAGCAGCCGCTCTACTGTTATCTTCCTGCCGCTATAGCCGGGCAATGTCTTACTACAAACCGGCAGCAGCTCCTCTTCAAACAGAGATTCAACCTGCGCCAGGGGAGCGCAGAAATCTTCGCGCATAATGGCCGCATCGTAGTCGCGGTTGAGAAAATCCCCTACGCTTGCCAGTGAGTTGATATTTACTACGATATCGGGATAACTTTTATTAAAATCCCCAAGCTTCGGAATAAGCCAGTGGGTACTTAACGTTGGGTTAACCGCCAGCTCTATGACCCGTGACGTTGGCTGCCAGGTCATAATAGCATGCGTGTCTCGCTCAAACTTATTTAATGTATCTCGTACCATCTCAAGATAATATTTCCCTGCTTCGTTGAGGAAAATACGTTTTTTTGCATGGCTGAATAGTTCGATACTAAGAAACTCTTCCAGCGCCATTATCTGGCGAAACACGGCACTCTGCGTTAACGCCAACTCCTCTGCAGCTCGGGTATAGCTTTCATGACGCGCAACGGCCTCAAAAGTAATGAGTAGTTCTGTTTTCGGTAACTTCCCTCGCATACCGCCTCCCTGCTATTTTTGGGCGATATCCTATCACTCCTCATTACGACCTTTGCATCCTCTGCGATAATATTCGCTATATCGTGATCGCTATCGACTATTTCCGCTCATTCATTTAATAAGAATATAATACTTTCAAATACATTTGCGCAGACAATAAAAAAGGCCACCTTGCGGTGGCCAACCATGTCGAGATTTTTTATTTACTTAATAATAGATTTTAACGCTTCGCCAATGTCTGCCAGGCTACGCACGGTTTTCACCCCAGCGGCTTCCAGCGCAGCAAACTTCTCGTCCGCTGTGCCTTTACCACCGGCGATGATTGCCCCTGCGTGACCCATACGCTTGCCTTTTGGCGCGGTTACGCCAGCGATATAGCCGACAACCGGTTTGGTCACGTGATCTTTGATATAGGCAGCCGCTTCCTCTTCTGCGCTACCGCCGATCTCACCGATCATGACGATCGCTTCGGTCTGCGGGTCAGCTTCGAACAGCTTCAGAATATCGATAAAGTTAGAGCCAGGGATCGGGTCGCCGCCGATACCGACGCAGGTAGACTGACCAAAGCCGTAATCGGTGGTCTGCTTAACTGCTTCATAGGTCAGTGTACCGGAGCGGGAGACGATGCCCACTTTACCCGGCTGATGAATGTGGCCCGGCATGATGCCGATTTTGCACTCGCCTGGGGTGATAACGCCCGGGCAGTTTGGACCGATCATACGCACGCCAGCTTCGTCCAGCTTCACTTTCACCGTCAGCATATCCAGAGTCGGAATACCTTCGGTAATAGTGATGATCAGCTTAATGCCTGCATCGATCGCTTCCAGAATAGAGTCTTTACAGAAAGGAGCCGGAACGTAGATCACGGTAGCAGTTGCGCCCGTTGCTTCTACCGCTTCGCGCACGGTGTTGAACACCGGCAGGCCGAGGTGCGTGGTGCCACCTTTGCCTGGGGTTACGCCGCCAACCATCTGCGTACCATAGGCGATGGCCTGTTCTGAGTGGAAAGTCCCCTGGCTACCGGTGAAGCCCTGGCAGATAACCTTGGTATCTTTATTAATTAAAACTGACATTATTTCCCCTCCACTGCGGCAACAACCTGCTGTGCTGCGTCCGTCAGACTTTTCGCTGCGATAATGTTCAGGCCACTGTCAGCCAGTTTTTTAGCGCCCAGTTCGGCATTGTTCCCTTCCAGACGAACCACGACCGGAACGTTAACGCCCACCTCTTCCACCGCGCCGATGATACCGTCGGCAATCAGGTCACAGCGCACGATACCGCCGAAGATGTTAACCAGCACGGCTTTTACGTTATCGTCGGAGAGAATGATTTTGAACGCTTCGGTTACGCGCTCTTTGGTCGCGCCGCCACCAACGTCGAGGAAGTTAGCCGGTTCGCCGCCGTGCAGCTTAACGATGTCCATGGTGCCCATCGCCAGGCCCGCACCGTTAACCATGCAGCCGATGTTGCCATCAAGCGCAACATAGTTCAGCTCCCACTGTGCCGCCTGGGATTCACGAGCGTCTTCCTGAGAGTGGTCGCGCATCTGGCGCAGATCCGGCTGGCGGAACAGCGCGTTGCCGTCAGCGCCCAGTTTGCCGTCGAGGCAGATCAGGTCGCCCTGTTTGGTGATCACCAGCGGGTTGATCTCGATCAGCGCCAGGTCGCGCTCAAGGAAGATGGTCGCCAGGCCCATAAAGATTTTGGTGAACTGCTGAACCTGCTTACCTTCCAGACCCAGCTTGAACGCCAGCTCGCGTCCCTGGTACGGCATCGGGCCAGCCAGCGGATCGAGGGCAACTTTGTGGATCAGGTGCGGGGTCTCTTCCGCCACTTTTTCAATTTCTACGCCGCCTTCGGTAGAGGCCATGAACACCACGCGACGGGAGCTGCGGTCAACTACCGCGCCCAGGTACAGCTCTTTGTCGATATCGGTCGCGGCTTCCACCAGGATCTGGTTAACCGGCTGGCCGTTGGCATCCGTTTGGTAAGTGACCAGACGCTTGCCCAGCCAGTGCTCTGCAAACGCACGGATCTCTTCTTTGCTGTTAACGACTTTAACGCCGCCCGCTTTACCGCGGCCACCAGCGTGTACCTGACACTTCACAACCCACGGGCCGCTGCCGATCTTAGAAGCGGCTTCTTCTGCTTCGCGCGGGGTGTTGCAGGCATAGCCTACCGGCGCGGGTAAACCGTAGCGGGCAAATAGCTGTTTTGCCTGATATTCATGTAAGTTCATCTGTTCCGTCCATCCTTCATTGAATCGGGTAATGCCGGACTGCGCTTCGCTAATCCGGCCTGGAAAGCAGCAAAATACTAAACGTCCAGCAGCAGACGGGTCGGATCTTCCAGCAGCTCTTTAATGGCGACCAGGAAGCCTACCGATTCACGGCCATCAATCAGGCGGTGATCGTAAGAGAGCGCCAGATACATCATCGGCAGAATTTCTACTTTGCCATCTACCGCCATCGGGCGATCTTTGATCGCGTGCATACCCAGAATGGCGCTCTGCGGCGGGTTGATGATCGGCGTGGACATCAGCGAGCCGAAGACGCCACCGTTGGTAATGGTGAAGTTACCGCCGGTCAGATCCTCAACGGTCAGCTTGCCGTCACGGCCTTTCACCGCCAGCTCTTTGATGCGTTTTTCGATTTCAGCCATGCCCAGCGCATCGACGTCACGCAGCACCGGGGTCACCAGGCCGCGCGGCGTAGAGACCGCCATGCTAACGTCGAAGTAGTTGTGGTAGACCACGTCGTCGCCATCAATGGAGGCGTTAACTTCCGGATAACGTTTCAGCGCTTCAACGACGGCCTTCACGTAGAAAGACATAAAGCCCAGACGGATACCGTGACGCTTCTCGAAGGCGTCGCCGTACTGCTTGCGCAGATCCATGATTGGCTTCATGTTCACTTCGTTGAAGGTGGTCAGCATCGCGGTGGAGTTTTTAGCCTCCAGCAGACGCTCGGCCACGCGCTTGCGCAGGCGGGTCATCGGCACGCGTTTCTCTGAGCGGTTGCCGGCCACAGGCGTTACAGAAGGCGCAGCTTCCGCAGCCGGTGCTTTTGCCTCTGTCGCCGTTGAGGATTTCGCCAGGTGCTTCTCTACGTCTTCGCGAGTCAGACGGCCACCAACGCCGGTGCCTTTAATCGCGTTGGCATCCAGAGTGTGCTCGGCCAGCAGACGACGGATCGCCGGGCTTAACGCCTCGTTGCTCTGCTCTTCGAGGGACGCCTGCTGACGCTGAGCCGGAGTTGACTCCTTGCTTTCAGATTTCGCGCTGCTCTCTTTACCGTTGCTATTGCCTTCACGCAGGCGACCCAGGATCTGGCGTGAGGTCACGGTGGTGCCCTCATCTTCCAGTACTGCATCAAGGATGCCGTCTGCTGACGCCGGTACTTCCAGTACCACTTTATCAGTTTCGATCTCTACCAGAACTTCATCACGTTGGACGCTATCGCCCGGTTTTTTATGCCAGGTGGCCACGGTCGCATCGGCTACGGACTCAGGCAGGTCGGGAACAAGAATATCTACGCTACTCATTATTTATCCTTTAATTAATCGACGTTCAGCGCGTCGTTAACCAGATCTTGCTGCTGCTTCTGGTGAACGGACATATAACCTACCGCCGGAGAGGCAGAGGCCGGGCGACCTGCGTAACGCAGAGCAGACCCAAACGGAATCACTTCACGGAAATGATGCTGGCTACAGTACCATGCGCCCTGGTTCAGCGGCTCTTCCTGGCACCAGACAAAATCATGTACGTGGGCATAAGGTTTTAATGCTTCCTGCACCGACTGGTGCGGGAACGGATACAGCTGTTCGATACGCACAATGGCGACGTCTTTCTGGTCATTCTTACGGCGCTGTTCAAGCAGGTCGTAATAAACCTTACCAGAACAAAGGACAACGCGCTTAACCCCTTGCGGATCGAGATCGTCAATCTCACCGATGGCCGGCATAAAGGTGCCGTTTGCCAGCTCGTCGAGAGTCGACACTGCCAGCGGATGGCGCAGCAGGGACTTCGGTGACATTACCACCAGCGGACGGCGCATACCGCGCAGTGCCTGACGGCGGATCATGTGGTAAACCTGTGCCGGGGTAGAGGGCACGCAGACCTGCATGTTCTGCTCGGCGCAGAGTTGCAGATAGCGCTCCAGACGCGCAGAGGAGTGCTCTGGTCCCTGCCCTTCGTAGCCGTGCGGCAGCAGCATCACCAGACCGCACATACGGCCCCACTTCTGTTCGCCGGAGGAGATGAACTGGTCGATCACCACCTGCGCACCGTTGGCAAAGTCACCAAACTGCGCTTCCCAGATGGTCAGGGTGCGCGGCTCGGCAGTGGCGTAGCCATACTCGAATGCCAGCACCGCCTCTTCAGAGAGCACGGAGTCCCAGACGCGGAAGGTACCCTGTGAGTTATGGACGTGGTGCAGCGGCGTGTAGGTCGAGCCATTAGCCTGGTTGTGGATCACCGCGTGACGGTGGAAGAAGGTGCCACGGCCGCTGTCTTCCCCGGACAGGCGCACCGCAATGCCTTCGTCTACCAGCGTAGCGTAGGCCAGGTTTTCCGCGCCGCCCCAGTCGAAGAGCTTCTCGCCTGCGGCCATCGCCTGACGGTCACCGTAGATTTTCGCCACGCGGGACTGCATCTCGATAGCGTCGGGTACGGTGCTGATACGCTTCGCCAGCTCCTGAACGCGCTTCATCTCTACCTTGTTCGGGTAGCTCTCGTCCCACTCGTGGTTCAGGTACGGCGACCAGGTAAAGGAGTGCATGTTCATTGGACGCCACTCTTTTACCACGCACTCACCGGCATCAAGCATGTCGCGGTAGACGTTCACCATTTCGGTGGCATCTTCCAGAGACGCGACCTTCTCCTGCTCCAGACGGTCAGCGTAGATTTTACGCGGCGTCGGGTGCTTTTTGATTTTCTGGTACATCAGCGGCTGGGTTGCACTCGGCTCGTCAGCTTCGTTATGGCCGTGACGGCGATAGCATACCAGGTCAATAAAGACGTCGCGTTTAAAGGTGTTACGGAACTCCAGCGCCAGGCGGGTGACAAAGGCTACCGCTTCCGGATCGTCAGCATTAACGTGGAAAATCGGTGCCTGTACCATTTTACCGATGTCGGTACAGTATGGCGTGGAGCGCGCATCGAGCGGGTTAGAGGTGGTGAAGCCCACCTGGTTGTTAATGACGATGCGCACCGTGCCGCCCACTTCGTAGCCGCGGGCTTTGGACATGTTCAGGGTTTCCTGCACCACGCCCTGGCCGGTTACCGCCGCATCACCGTGAATAGTGATCGGCAGAACCTTGTTGCTGCTCGGCTCGTCGAGACGATCGAGACGCGCACGTACGGACCCCATCACTACCGGGCTGACGATCTCCAGGTGCGACGGGTTAAATGCCAGCGCCAGGTGAACTAAGCCGCCCTCGGTTTCGATATCGGAGGAGAAGCCCATGTGGTACTTCACATCGCCGGTACCGAGATGTTCTTTATGCTTGCCCGCAAACTCGTCGAACAGATCCTGGGTCTTTTTACCCAGCACGTTGATCAGGACGTTGAGACGACCACGGTGCGCCATACCCAGCACCACTTCACGCGTGCCGCTCTTGCCGGCGTGGCGGATCATCTCTTTCAGCATCGGGACCAGCGCGTCGCCGCCCTCCAGCGAGAAGCGTTTCGCACCCGGGAATTTCGCCCCCAGATAGCGCTCCATTCCTTCCGCCGCCGTCAGCTCGCTGAGGAAGCGTTTTTTCTCTTCGGCGCTAAAGGCCGCGCGGCCTGCCACGGACTCAATCCGCTGCTGGATCCAGCGCTTCTCTTCAGTGCTGGTGATATGCATATACTCAGCGCCGATAGAGCCACAGTAGGTCTGCTTCAGGGCGGCAATCAGCTCGCCCAGCGGCATGGTATCTTTGCCAAAGGCAAAAGAGCCGATGTTAAAGCTCTGCTGCAGATCGGCTTCGGTCAGATCGTGATAGGCCGGGTCGAGATCGGCAACGCGCTCCTGTTTCCACAGTCCCAGCGGATCGAGATTGGCCTGCTGGTGGCCGCGGAAGCGGTAGGCGTTAATGAGCTGCAGGACTTTAACCTGCTTAACGTTGGTATCAGGGTCGGAGAGTGAGGAGGTGTAACGTGAGGCATCCTTCGCCAGACGACGAAAATAATCACGTGTTTTGGAATGAAATTGATCCGGTTTAACTCCCGTGCCAGGTAATTCCTGGAACATGGAACGCCAGTTTGCGTCTACCGAATCAGGATCGGTTAAGAAGTCTTCATAGAGCTGTTCTATCCAGCTCTGGTTAGACCCAGAGAGGTAAGAAGAGTCCAGCCAGGCTTTCATTGCGCCGTTCTGCATCGTGATCCCTTAAGCATTTTGTATGCTTACTTCGCCGTGGATAACTACAACGTACACCTAATAGCGCACGTACCGGGGTTCACAAGCGAGCTCTCTGGCCCGCGAAGGAACCTTTAAAAACTGTCTGTCAGGCAGTTTTTAAAGATCTCCTGCATATAACTTGCCTGCTGGCGCGACACCAGCAGGCAAGACGACTTACTTATGCACTACGTTGCAGCAGCATCGACTTAATATGGCCGATGGCGCGCGTTGGGTTCAGCCCCTTCGGACACACGCTGACGCAGTTCATGATGCTATGACAGCGGAATACGCTGAAAGCATCGCTCAACCCATCGAGACGGCTCTCGGTTTCGGTATCGCGGCTGTCGATCAGGAAGCGATACGCAGCCAGCAAACCGGCTGGGCCGATGAACTTGTCCGGGTTCCACCAGAATGACGGACAGGAGGTGGAACAGCAGGCGCAAAGGATACATTCATACAGCCCGTCGAGCTTCTCACGCTGCTCTGGAGCCTGTAAGTGCTCGCGAGCGGGTGGATTATGCCCATTATTCAATAAGTAAGGCTTAATCTTCTCATATTGTGCATAGAATTGCCCCATGTCTACCACCAGATCGCGAACAACCGGCAATCCAGGCAGTGGACGAATGACAATTTTCTTCTTGCCGTTGCCGAGCGCCGAGATCGGCGTGATGCAGGCCAGGCCGTTTTTGCCGTTCATATTCAGGCCGTCGGAGCCACAGACCCCTTCACGGCAGGAGCGGCGGAAGGCCAGGGTTGGATCCTTCTCTTTCAGCTGGATGAGGGCATCCAGCAGCATCATATCCCGACCCTCTTCCCCTTCCAGGGTGTAGTCCTGCATACGCGGAGCGTCGTCTACGTCCGGGTTATAACGATAGATTGAAAATTCGATTTTCATTTCCGGTCTCCGCTTAATAAGTACGAATCTTCGGCGGGAACGCCGGACGCAGTTTAGGCTCCATGTTCACGCTGCGGCGCGTCATGGATTCCGATTCAGGCAGATACAGGGAGTGGCAGAGCCAGTTTTCGTCGTCGCGCTCCGGGAAGTCGAAGCGGCTATGCGCCCCACGGCTCTCGGTACGGAAGTTGGCCGACACCGCCGTGGCGTAGGCAGTCTCCATCAGGTTATCCAGCTCCAGGCATTCGACGCGCTGGGTGTTGAACTCGCTGGACGTGTCATCCAGGCGGGCATTTTTTAGCCGCTCACGGATGGCCTTCAGCTGCTCCAGCCCCTTCGCCATGGCATCACCTTCGCGGAATACCGAGAAGTTGTGCTGCATACACTCCTGCAACGCTTTGCGGATTACTACCGGATCTTCACCATCGCGGTTGTTGTTCCAGCGGTTCAGGCGTGCCAGCGAGGCGTCAATTTCGTCGTCGGTAGCGTCACGCAGCGCACCCTGCTCGGCGATAGACTCCTGCAGATGCAGGCCTACCGCACGACCAAAGACCACCAGGTCCAGCAGCGAGTTGCCGCCGAGGCGGTTCGCTCCGTGTACCGATACGCAGGCAATTTCACCTACTGCAAACAGCCCTGGTACTACCACGTCTTCGCCCTCGGCGTTAACGGTCAGTGCCTGGCCGGTGACTTTAGTGGGGATACCGCCCATCATATAGTGGCAGGTCGGGATCACTGGAATCGGCTCTTTCACCGGATCGACATGGGCAAAGGTACGGGAAAGCTCAAGAATACCCGGCAGGCGGGATTCAAGAACCTCTTTACCGAGGTGGTCAAGCTTCAGCTTGGCGTGCGGACCCCACGGGCCGTCGCAGCCGCGGCCTTCACGGATCTCGATCATGATAGAGCGTGCGACCACGTCGCGGCCCGCCAGATCTTTTGCGTTCGGCGCATAACGCTCCATAAAGCGTTCGCCGTGTTTGTTCAGCAGATAGCCGCCTTCACCACGGCAGCCTTCGGTAACCAGAACGCCTGCACCGGCAATACCGGTTGGGTGGAACTGCCACATCTCCATATCCTGCACCGGCACGCCCGCGCGGATCGCCATACCGACACCGTCACCGGTGTTGATGTGGGCGTTGGTGGTTGACTGATAGATACGACCCGCGCCGCCGGTGGCCAGCACCGTTGCGCGCGCTTTAAAGTAGACCACTTCCCCGGTTTCGATGCACAGGGCGGTGCAGCCAACCACCGCGCCGTCTGCGTTTTTCACCAGGTCCAGCGCATACCACTCAGAGAAAATGGTGGTCTTATTTTTCAGGTTCTGCTGATAAAGGGTATGCAGCAGGGCGTGGCCGGTACGGTCCGCCGCCGCCGCAGTGCGTGCCGCCTGCTCGCCGCCGAAATCTTTCGACTGGCCACCAAACGGACGCTGATAAATAGTGCCATTCTCCAGACGAGAGAACGGCAGCCCCATATGATCCAGTTCAAGGATCGCTTCCGGGCCGGTTTTACACATATACTCAATGGCGTCCTGGTCACCGATATAGTCGGAACCTTTCACCGTGTCATACATATGCCATTCCCAGTTGTCTTCATGGGTGTTGCCCAGCGCCACGGTGATACCGCCCTGCGCAGAGACCGTATGGGAACGGGTTGGGAATACTTTAGACAGCAGCGCACAGGTCTGGCCGCTTTGGGAAATTTGCAGCGCCGCGCGCATACCTGCGCCGCCGGCACCAATTACAACCGCATCAAATTCTCTGACTGGCAGTTTCATTACACACCCCACACCACAACGAATCCATAAATAACGTATACCAGCAGCGCCACAACGGTGAGCAGCTGTAACCCAAGGCGCAGCGCCGTGGATTTAACGTAGTCAGTAAACACCTGCCACATGCCAATCCAGGTGTGGATTAACGTGGAAACCAGCGCCAGCAGGGTAAAGACTTTGGTAAAGGCGGAGGAGAAAAAGCCCGTCCAGGCTTCATAGGTGACATCGCCAGTGATGGCGAAGAACCCGACCATGTAGATGATGTACAGCGTCAGAACGATAGCGGTAGCGCGGACCAGAATGAAGTCATGTACGCCGTTGCGTCCTAATGCGGAGGCGTTGCTTACCATACGAGGACTCCTGCGAGAATTGAAAGCACGACAGTGATAGCAATAGCAATATAGGCAGAACGTTGACCTGCGGCGAAGGTTTCTTCCAGATAGCCGACATCCATCAGCATATGGCGGATGCCGCCGACAGCGTGATAGGCCAGCGCGGTGAGAATGCCCCACATGATGAACTTAACGAAAAAGCTATCCATGATGGCGGAGGCGTTCTGGAAGCCCTCTTCTGAGGAGAGCGACAGGCCCAGCAACCACAGCAGAATGCCGATCGCCACGAAGGTGATGACGCCGGACACGCGGTGGAGGATGGACGCTATAGCCGTAACAGGGAACCGGATCGTAGTGAGATCCAGATTGACAGGTCTTTGTTTCTTAGCATTTTTTATCATGAATAACGCCCACATGCTGTTCTTATAGTTTCCTTCCTCCGGTCTGCAGGCGGGTCAGACAGCGTCCATTTGTATAACTGCTCGTCATGCAAAATTTCATGCTTTCGTAGGCTAAACGACGCATTACAACGCTGGTGGCTCGGGACGGCAGGGTATTCCGGAGACCTGGCGGCAGTATAGGATGTTCACAAAATCATTACAATTAACCTACATACACTTTGTCGGGTTTTATGCTGAACAGTGACCTCTATCACGATACCAACATATTTTTAATTTTTAACCATGAGATTTGACAAAACTTAAACATTATTGTTACAAACGTCAGCGGAAAAGTCATATAATTCGTAAAAGTTATGGGGTCTCTCTTTCACCTGAGAATTAGTTATGTAACAGTGAGAAGGATTGACCGACGTTATCAGGACAGTTATTAGTGATATACAGGTTTGACAAATTCGGACTGTAAAAAACCTGATTTGCTGATTTTTCACGGTATTTTAATGTTTGCCTGCAAGCGCTCATCGCCCTGTACCCAAGTATCTCCACTCAACAGAGGCCCGCGCCAAATAACAAACTGGTAACATTGATTTTCTGTATGAATGCAAATCCGGCTTCTTCCCAACAGTCTTAAGCATAAGGCGCTAAGGAGACCGTAAATGGCTGATAAGAAAGCTACCCTCACCTACAATGGTGGCGATGCTATTGAACTGGATGTGCTACAGGGCACGCTCGGTCAGGACGTTATTGATGTCCGTACACTCGGCTCAAAAGGGGTATTCACTTTTGACCCAGGTTTCACCTCTACCGCATCCTGCGAATCCAAAATCACCTTTATCGACGGTGACGAAGGCATTCTGCTCCATCGCGGTTTCCCGATTGACCAGCTGGCTACCGACTCAAACTACCTGGAAGTGTGCTACATCCTGCTGAAGGGTGAGAAGCCAACCCAGGCCGAGTTTGACGAGTTCAAAACTATCGTCACGCGTCACACCATGATCCACGAGCAGATCACCCGTCTGTTCCACGGCTTCCGTCGCGACTCCCACCCGATGGCGGTGCTGTGCGGCGTGACCGGCGCGCTGGCGGCGTTTTACCACGACTCGCTGGATGTAAATAACCCGCGCCACCGTGAAATTGCCGCGTTCCGCCTGCTGTCTAAAATGCCAACCGTAGCAGCAATGTGTTACAAGTACTCTATCGGACAGCCTTTTGTTTATCCGCGCAACGATCTCTCCTATGCGGGTAACTTCCTGAACATGATGTTCTCTACCCCATGCGAGAAGTATGAGGTTAATCCGGTGCTGGAACGCGCCATGGATCGCATCCTGATCCTGCACGCCGATCACGAGCAGAACGCCTCGACCTCTACGGTCCGTACCGCTGGCTCGTCGGGCGCAAACCCGTTTGCCTGTATCGCGGCCGGCATCGCCTCCCTGTGGGGACCGGCGCACGGCGGCGCGAACGAAGCGGCACTGAAGATGCTGGAAGAGATCAGCACCGTTGAGCACATTCCGGAATTTGTGCGTCGTGCCAAAGATAAAAACGACTCTTTCCGCCTGATGGGCTTTGGTCATCGTGTTTATAAAAACTATGACCCGCGCGCCACCGTGATGCGTGAAACCTGCCATGAAGTGCTGAAAGAGCTGGGGACCAAAGACGATCTGCTGCAGGTGGCGATGGAGCTTGAGCACATTGCGCTCAACGATCCGTACTTCATCGAGAAGAAACTCTACCCGAACGTGGACTTCTACTCCGGCATCATCCTGAAAGCGATGGGTATTCCATCCTCAATGTTTACCGTGATCTTCGCGATGGCGCGTACCGTTGGCTGGATCGCCCACTGGAACGAAATGCACGACGACGGCATCAAGATTGCCCGTCCGCGCCAGCTCTACACTGGCTACGAACAGCGCGATTTCAAATCCGATCTGCAGAACCACTAATCTGCCCTGCCCGGCGGCGTTGCGCCGCCGGGCCTATTTTTGGCATCCGGGACACCAATAAAACGGTCTCGATGACAGAGTCGTCTTCTCGATAATCCCCCCGCAGCGACTGCATGCCTTTCCTGCCCGATGAAACACGTTAAAGCGAAACAGCGCCCCATGATGGCGTTTCTCATTCACCTTGCCGCGGGTGCGGTAGGAGAGACGCGGTACCTCCAGCAGGGCACTGGCTAACGCATCCAGCTGTGTCTCGCTGAGATCGGCGGCGCGATGAGTGGGGGCTAGCTCGGTGGCCCAAAGAATTTCGATCCGCAGATAGTTACCCAGCCCGGCGAGAAAAGCCTGATCCAGCAGCAGTCCAGAAAACTGACGGCGGCGAAAACGGGGTGAAATCAGCCGTTCCCTGACAGTCGCTACGTCCAAATCTGGATCGAGCACGTCCGGCCCTACGCGCTGTAAAAACGGGTGCACGGCCAGTTGCTCGGGGGTCAGCATCTCGATATCCGAGGCGCTGTAGAGCAAAATGGCTTTGTCGGCGGCGGCTAATTTTACCCGCAGAATGCGCGTGGTTTGCGGCTCTTCACCCGCTTTAACTACCCGCCAGACGCCGTAGAGCTGGTTGTGGCTGTAGAGGGTCATGCCGCCGGAGAAGTGGGTCAGCAGCGCTTTACCGCGCGTTTCGATACGTTCAACGTACTGCCCGGCAAGCTCCGACTCCCAGGGCTTCAGGTGTTCATAGGCAAACCAGGCTTCGGTCAGGGGCTTACCCTGGATGGCTTTTTCAAGGCTGTCCGCTGCCCGGCGGATCTCGGGGCCTTCCGGCATACGCTCTCCTTAGTTAATTAACTGGCGGTGACGGTGATATTGCTGGCGGCAAAGGCCTCGCGCAGACGGCGGGCAAAGGCCAGGGCGTGTTCACCGTCGCCGTGCAGGCATACCGTCTGGGCGTTGACCTTTGTCCATTGGCCCTGAATGCTTTTTACCCGTCCGGCCTGCACCATCTCTAACGTCTGGGTTAGCGCCTGCGCTTCGTCGGTAATTAATGCTTCTGGCTGGGAACGTGGCACCAGCGAGCCGTCGCTCATATAGCCCCGGTCGGCAAAAACCTCTTCCCGGGTTGGCAGGCCGTAATGCTCCCCGGCGCGGATAAGCTCGCTGCCCGCCAGCCCGACCAGAATCAGCTCGGGATCGCAGGCGTGCACCGCCCGGGCAATCGCATCGGCAAGGGCGGGATCCTTCGCCGCCTGGTTATAGAGCATGCCGTGGGGCTTAACGTGCCTCATCGTCCCACCTTCAGCACGCACGATGGCCGCCAGCGCCCCCGCCTGGTAGAGGGTTTGCGCATAGACGATCTCCGGCGGCAGAGCCATCGCCGTACGGCCAAAGTTCTGCCTGTCGGGAAAGCTGGGATGTGCACCCACCGCCACGCCATTCTTTAGCGCCTCGCGCACGCAGGCCAGCATGGTTTGTGCATCGCCAGCGTGAAAGCCGCAGGCGATGTTGGCCGAGGAGACCAGCTGTAGCAGGGCGCTGTCGCTGGCACTCCCCTCCCCGAGATCGGCGTTAAGATCAATCGTCAGCACGCAGCCCTCGCGCCAGCTGATCGAGGAACAGCCGCTGCTCACGGCGGGCGCTCAGGGCCTCATCTAACGTGCAGGGCACAAAGTGAATGGGATCGCCAAGGCGAATCTGCCCCAGATGGTACATATCCGCCTCAATAATGCAGGCGATGCGCGGATAGCCGCCAGTGGTCTGGGCATCGTTCATCAGTACGATAGGCTGGCCGTTATGCGGCACCTGAATCACGCCGGGAACCAGCCCGTGGGAAAGTAGCTCCCGCTCCTCAAGCCGCTTCAGCTGCGGCCCGTGAAGGCGGTAACCCATGCGGTTACTCTGCGGGCTTAGCTGCCACGGCAGCCGCCAGAAAGCGTCCTGCGAGGCGGTATCAAACGACTGGTACTCCGGCCCTGGCAGCGCGCGAATGCGGTTGCCCCACAGAAGCTGCTTGACCCCCTGCGGCCCGGAAAAGCGGCGCTCACAGGCGTGGATCGGCAGGCGATCGCCATCCTGCAACAGCCGTCCAGCAAAGCCGCCGATACCCACCTTCAGGTCGGTACTGTAGGATCCCATCACCTCGGGCACGTCAAAACCGCCCGCTACCGCAAGGTAACTGCGCATCCCATGTCGGGGACGCTTAAGCACCAGCCGCTGTCCGGCACGGGCCTGATGCCGCCAGCCGGTCCATACCGCCTTGCCGTCCAGCGTCGCGTCGCAGCCCGCCCCGGTGAGGGCAAACCAGCTGTCATGGTTGAACTCAAACTCACACTGGCCGAGCGCCATCTCCAGCGCCGCATCGTCGGCGGCGTTGCCCACCAGCGCGTTGGCAATCTCCAGTGCTGGTGCATCCAGCGCGCCGCAGTAGCTGATGCCGGACTGGCGCAGCCCCTTGCGTTTACCGCCCTGCACCGAGGTGTACATCCCGGCACGGATCACCGTCAGCATACGCCCTCCTTCTGCGGAATAAATCGCACCCGGTCGCCAGGGCGCAATAGTACAGGATCGTCGTTATCAGGATCGAACAGCGCCAGCGGCGTATGGCCGATAAGCTGCCAGCCCCCCGGTGTTGTCAGAGGATAGATCCCGGTCTGCGCCCCACCGATGCCCACCGACCCGGCGGGTACGGAGAGACGCGGCTCTGCCCGGCGCGGGGTATGCAGCGCCTCCGGGAGGCCTCCGAGATAGGGGAAACCCGGCTGGAAGCCGAGAAACCAGACCACATACTCGGTAGAGGCATGCAGCTCAACCACCTGCCTTTCACTGAGGCGACTGTGTTCTGCCACCACCGCCAAATCCGGACCCGCCGCGCCGCCGTAGACCACCGGGATCTCAATAAAGCGCGACTCTGGCTCCAGGGCCTCGCTCTCCTCCCACCAGCGCTGTAGCCGCTCGATAGCGTCGAGGGCTTTATCCTGCGGATCCGCCAGCACAACGGTGACGTTGTTCATGCCGGGGATCACATCGACAACATTGGGCAGTTCAACCACCCGCTGGGCCAGTCGCCAGATGCGCTTCTGGCTGGTCAGAGTTACCGGAGGTTCAAGCTCCAGCACCACGGCGGTCTCACCTAACAGATAACAACGAGCTCGCTGCACTTGGTCCCCCTTGCATCATGCCGGATTGGGAATATCGATAAAGGTGACGTCTAAATCTGTATTTTCAGTCAGCCACTCGCTGAGGGCGCGGATACCGCCGCGTTCGGTGGCGTGATGCCCCGCGGCGTAGAAGTGCAGCCCCTGCTCCCTGGCGCTGTGGATGGTCTGCTCGGAGACCTCGCCGGTAATGAAGGCATCGACGCCGAAACGGGCGGCGCTGTCGATAAAGCCCTGGCCGCCACCGGTACACCACGCCACGCGACGCACCTCCGCCGGGCCGGTATCGCCGCTCCAAAGTGGCCGACGGCCAAGTCGGGCTTCGATCCACGACGCCAGCTCAAGGCCAGGCACCGGCATCGCCAGCTCGCCCCAGGGAACCAGCGGCTCAATTTCGCCTTTCACAGTGATGCCTAACAGCGCTGCCAGCTGCACGTTATTACCCAGCTCCGGGTGCGCGTCCAGCGGCAGGTGCCAGCCGTAGAGATTGATATCATTGGCAAGCAGGGCTTTAAGGCGGTTGCGCTTCATGCCGCGGATTATCGGGGACTCCCCTTTCCAGAAATAGCCGTGATGGACGATGATCGCATCGGCCTGCTGGCGGATTGCCTCATCGATCAGCGCCTGGCTGGCGGTCACGCCGGTAATAATTTTTCGTACTTCGTCACGCCCCTCGACCTGCAGGCCGTTAGGGGCATAGTCACTGAAGGCCGCGCTATTAAGCTTGTCATTAATCAGGCGTTCCAGTTCGGTGTTGTTCATCATCCCTCTCTACGATTTTCGTGCGGCTTCATACGCGGCCAGGGTGGCCGTGCGGGCCTGTTTATGATCGACCACCGGGCGAGGATAGTCCAGCGTCACGCCCTGCTTATCTGCCCATGCCCAGGGATCGTGCAGCGATGCCGCAGGCACCTTCGCCAGCTCAGGCAGCCACTGACGGATAAACTCGCCGCGCTTATCAAATTTTTCACCCTGGGTGGTGGGGTTAAAGATGCGAAAATAGGGCGCGGCATCGGTACCGGTTGACGCCGCCCACTGCCAGCCGCCGTTGTTGGCGGCCAGATCGCCATCAATAAGCTGAGAGATAAAATAGCGCTCTCCGACGCGCCAGTCGATCAGTAAGTCTTTCACCAGGAAGCTCGCGGTAATCATCCGCAGGCGGTTATGCATCCAGCCGGTATTATTCATCTGCCGCATCGCTGCATCGACAATGGGGTAGCCGGTGCGCCCCGCTTGCCATGCCTGCAGATGTTCAGGATTACTTTGCCACTGCACGCGTTCGGTCCAGGGAATAAAGGGCCGATGCTTGCAGAGATCGGGATACCAGGTCATCAGATGGCGATAGAAGTCGCGCCAGATAAGCTCATTCAGCCAGACCGCGCCCGCGCCGCCGTTCAGGGCATCGGGCTGCTCCGCCAGCAGTCGGTGCAGGCACTGGCGCGGAGAGATGACGCCCAGCGCCAGGCAGGCCGAGAGCCGACTGGTGGCATCAAGCGCGGGGAAGTCGCGCTGGGCCTCATACTCCCCTACTTCGCTCCGGCAAAATTCGCGCAGCCGTTCGACTGCCGCCTGCTCCGTCGCCGGAAAGAGGCTGGCATCGAAATCCTGCTGTGGATAGTTGAGAGTAAGCGGCTCCAGCTTATCGCTTAGCGCCCCGCCCTCGCGCACGGCGGGTGCAGGCACGCACTCGGGCAGATCCTCCCTGAGCCTGCGCAGAAACGCATTTTTATAGGGCGTAAAGACTTTATACATCTGCCGATCGCCGGTCATCACGCTGCCCGGGGCGAGCATAACGCTGTCATCCAGCCCCTGGCAGGCCACCTCAGGCAGCGCCCGCTCGACCGCAGCATCGCGCTGACGTTCGTTAAGTTCGTACTGATAGTTGTAGAAAAGGTGCGTAACGCCGTGCTCTTCACAAACCTTTTTTACCGCCCCTACGCTGGCGTGAAAATCGTCCGCCTCGACGAACAGCAGTGGGATCCCCTTTTCCGCCAGCCCCTGCTGCAGGCTGTGCAGGTGGGACTGCATAAACGCCGCCTGCCGCGCCGCCATCTCGTGCTTTTCCCACTGTTTAGGGGTAGAGATAAAGAGCGCCAGCACCTTCGCGTGACGATGGCGGCAGGCTGCGGCGAGGGCAAGGTTATCCTTCACGCGAAGATCCGCGCGAAACCAGACCAGATGGGTGGTCATACAGCTCCTGAATTAATGTCCGTAACGAAGGCGCAGCGTCTCTGGCCACGGGTCAAAATAGCGCTGCCCGGCGAGATACGCGTCGGGAAACTCGGCCATGTAGTGCTTGAGCAGCGTCACCGGAGCGAGCAGCGGCTGGGTACCCTGCCGATAGCGCTCAATGAGGGACGACAGCTCCTCGCGCTGGCGGGCATTAAGCTGTTTACGGAAGTAGCCCTGAACATGCATCAGCACGTTGGTGTGGTTGCGGCGGGTGGCCTGGTGAGAGAGCAGATCCATCAGCCGCTGGCGATACTCAACAAACCACTCATCGAGAGATTCCCACTCGTGAATGGCTGCCACAAAGCGTCCCAGCTCGCGGTACTTGGGCTGGGAGTGGGCCAGCAGCAGTAGCTTATAGCGGCTGTGGTAGGCGATCAGCTCCCCGCGCGTCAGTCCACGCTCGCGTACGCCGTTAAGTTCGTGCAGGGCGTAGATACGCTCAACAAAGTTTTCCCGGATCAGCGGATCGTGCAGGCGGCCATCCTCTTCTACAGGCAGCCAGGGATAGGTTTGCATTAATACTTCGGTATAGATCCCGCGCCCGGCCTTGCGGT
Organism: Pseudescherichia sp.; assembly: GCF_031987975.1. GTDB lineage: Bacteria > Pseudomonadota > Gammaproteobacteria > Enterobacterales > Enterobacteriaceae > Pseudescherichia. The sequence continues at coordinate 38,077 of NZ_DALZYX010000002.1, forward strand.
TGTTTTTGCCATCGGCATCGTAGACGCGCACCCGCTCCATGCCACAGCTGGGCGATTTTGCACAGACGATGTAGCCACAGAGATGTTCGAACTGGCTGATACGCTTGTGCGCATAGTCATGCATCGGCTGGGTCAGATCGCCCTCGCGCCCGTCGCTAAAGCGCAGCGCCTCTTCACCTTCTGGCGTTTTAATCAGCCGCAGTGCAGGACGGGGAACCGGCAGGCCGATGGCCATCTCCGGACAGACTGGCTCAAAACGTACCAACGGCGACAGCTCTTCCACGGCAAAGGCCAGTCGCTTATGCCCTCCGTCAAAACGCACGGTCTCCCCTAACAGACAGGCACTGATGCCAACAGGGATTTTCTCACTCATAGCGGCTCCTTATAGACTCTGTGTAAGTGTAGCCGGAGTGAGAAGGAATTCGCGATGGTTATACCAAGAAGCCAACAAATAAATGCCGCTTATCTAAGTTGATAAAATATGTACGCCTGCTTTTTAAGCATAAGCGGTACTGAAAACTTCCCATACCCGGTCTGTTGAAGAAGTTTGTCAAGAACAGCGGCATCAGCCTCACACACGCCAGGATAATCGAGGTGTGTATACATTCTTAACTCTTCGACGGAACATACTCTTCGCGCACTGGAAAAAAGCCCCCAGGCATCTAATGCTTTATACGTAGCCGGGCTTATAGATATTATGAGTTTCTCAATAAGGTTAATTTTTTCTCGTATTGATTCAATTGCTGTTTGCATATCAACGCTTTTGGATTTGATCCAGATACAGTCATGGTGAAACAGCCTGTTTCTGTAATCCCTAATCTCTTTTAAAAGATTTAGCACTTTGCGACGTGCTTCAGTGGGACGATGGTCAATGACGCTAAGCCTTCTGAACGCTTTTGTCAGGGACAATGGCCAGAGATAGAGATGCTTATCTGTATTGAGATCGGTATGTAATGCCTCAAGCATTACCGCTTCCCAGGTACTAAACGTAGTGGCAGCAATAATATCATCATGTCCGAACGTAAGGGGTGAAGAGGTAACCGGTGACGGCCTGTCAGATCCTAAGCGTGCCGCCTCTTTGTGTTGCCACCTTTTTCTTAACGTCAACTCAGCGTTCCGAATACCCTTAATAAATTTAGTATGATTATCTTTAGTGGCATCATAGTGAATAGTACTCCACCAATATTCACCGAACCTCTCTTTTGCTGCTTTATCGATTGAATTACGCAATATGAGTTCAAGCTGTTGAAGGAGAGGATAAAGCGAAGCTGCTGCGTTTTGTAGCCAGATAGTAAAGCCGTATATTTCTATTGGGGAGTGTATGTTAAAGGTTCGTTCAATTGTCGCTAGCCGTGCTGGGGATAATAAAGAAAGAATGGGTGCGTAATCCGGTATGCTTCCTGGCATATTCGCTCCTGCTCCTGATGGTAATAGTGTTTTTTCAGACCGAACTCTACATAGCCTCACGGTTGACCGGCTTATCACTCTGCGCTAATCTGCCTTCATAACGTTAGCCAGTGCCGAATCATCCCCCATGCTGCATGGGTTCTAGTGAAAGCATATCAGGCAAAAGTTTTGAAAACCCCGGCTCTGCTGGGGTTTTTCACTTTCCGAGCATAAAAAAACCGCCCCGAAGGGCGGTTTGACTCGTTGCTGTGTGGGCTTTGCCCTATTAATAGAAATCGCAGGTCACTTTTTCGGCCTGATCCATCCATACCGGCTTGTCACTGGTTTTCGCCCAGACGCGGTGCAGATAGCTATAAAAACGGGCGCGATCTTTCCAGAACAGCATAAACGGCAGCGCCGCTATGCCTGCCACGACGGCAAAAACGCGACGGGCAAAGACCACATGTGCTGGATAATCTTGATATAAAGACATACGTTTTTCCCCCTTTTTACCCCGTCATCCTTCACGAGGCTGGCGTGTCGGTAATGTTCACCGGAATAATCAATTAACGTTGCTGGTTAAAATAGTACCGCTTTGTCGGTAATTTTACTACTCATCCGACCACTATTTTTTCACCGTTGCGCTGAAATTTACATTTCCCCCGTAGGAAAGTTACAAAACAGTTAAATTAATACTAAACATTAGTTAAATTGTGCCTTTGTGATTTTTATACTTTTTTTACATCCGCCCCGCCAATTTTTGCAAAATCTTTGCGCCGAAAAACCTACCTTCACTGCACATCCTAAGAACACCACGGAGGTGGAGTGTGAGTGCAGGCGTGATAACCGGTGTGGTACTGGTTTTCCTGTTGTTGGGCTATCTGGTTTATGCCCTGATTAACGCGGAGGCCTTCTGATGGCGGCGCAGGCGTTTTTACTGATAGCCAGCTTTTTACTGGTGCTGTTTCTACTGGCGCGTCCGCTGGGGACGCTGCTGGCGAGGCTGATTGCGGACCGATCCCTGCCAGGCACGGCCACGCTCGAGCGTGGCCTTTGGCGCATAACCGGCATTCAGCCGCGTGAGATGACGTGGCATCACTATCTGCTGGCGATCCTTGCCATTAACCTGCTCGGCGTGCTGGTCCTGTTTCTGATGCTGCTGTTTCAAGCGCAGCTGCCGTTTAACCCGCAGCAGTTGCCTGGGCTATCGTGGCACCTGGCCCTGAACACCGCCGTGAGCTTTGTGGCGAACACCAACTGGCAATCTTACAGTGGCGAGAGCACCCTGAGCTACTTTAGCCAGATGGCTGGCCTGGCGGTACAGAACTTTCTCTCTGCCGCCAGCGGGATGGCGGTGATCTTCGCGCTTATTCGCGCGTTTTCCCGCAAAAGCGTCAACACTCTGGGTAATGCTTGGGTGGATATTACCCGCATTACCCTGTGGGTGCTGCTGCCCCTCTCGCTGCTGCTGGCGTTAGTGTTCATTCAGCAAGGAGTTCTGCAAAATCTCAACGCCTACCAGCCCTACACCTCGCTGGAGGGCGTTAAGGGTCTGCTGCCGATGGGACCGGTCGCGTCTCAAGAGGCGATCAAAATGCTGGGGACCAACGGCGGCGGCTTCTTCAACGCTAACTCCGCGCATCCGTTTGAGAACCCGACGGCGCTGACCAACTTTCTTCAGATGCTGGCAATCTTCCTGATACCCACCGCGCTCTGCTTCGCCTTCGGTGATGCGGTAGGCGACCGCCGCCAGGGCCACGCCATCCTCTGGGCGATGGCGATTATTTTTGTCCTCTGCGCCGGGCTGGTGATGTGGGCCGAGCTACACGGTAACCCGCACCTGACGGCGCTGGGGGCAGACGGCAGTGCCAATATGGAGGGGAAAGAGAGCCGCCTTGGCATCCTCGCCAGCAGCCTGTTTGCGGTGGTGACGACCGCCGCCTCCTGCGGCGCGGTCAATGCGATGCACGACTCCTTTACTGCCTTGGGAGGGATGGTGCCGCTGTGGCTGATGCAGATCGGCGAGGTGGTGTTCGGCGGAGTTGGCTCGGGCCTTTACGGGATGCTGCTCTTTGTGCTGCTGGCGGTGTTTATCGCCGGGCTGATGATCGGCCGCACGCCGGAGTATCTGGGGAAAAAGATCGACGTACGAGAAATGAAGATGACCGCGCTGGCGATCCTCGTCACCCCTGCGCTGGTGCTGCTCGGCACGGCGCTGGCAATGATGACCGACGCCGGACGTGCAGGCATGCTCAACCCTGGAGCCCATGGCTTTAGCGAGGTGCTCTACGCAATCTCGTCTGCCGCCAACAACAACGGCAGCGCCTTTGCCGGTCTCAGCGCCAATACCCCGTTCTGGAACTGTCTGCTGGCGTTCTGCATGTTCGTGGGTCGCTTTGGCGTGATCGTGCCGGTGATGGCCATCGCCGGATCGCTGGTGATGAAAAAGAGCCAGCCCGTCAGCCCCGGCACGCTGCCCACCCACGGCGCGCTGTTTGTTGGCCTGCTGATCGGCACCGTGCTGCTCGTTGGCGCGCTGACCTTTATCCCCGCGCTGGCCTTAGGCCCGATCGCGGAACACCTTTCCTTACGCTAAGCCTGGCGGGAGCCTTTATGAGTCGTAAGCAACTTGCCCTGTTCGAACCCGCGCTGGTTCGCAAGGCGCTATTAGCCTCTTTTGTAAAACTCAACCCACGGGTGCAGTGGCGTAACCCGGTGATGTTTATCGTCTGGATCGGCAGCCTGCTCACTACCCTGCTGGCGATGGCGATGGCCGCAGGCTATCTGAGCGGCAGCGCAGCCTTTACCGGCGCGATTAGCCTCTGGCTGTGGTTTACCGTGCTGTTTGCTAACGTCGCCGAAGCGCTGGCGGAGGGGCGCAGCAAAGCTCAGGCCAGCAGCCTGAAGGGCGTCAACAAAACTGCCTTTGCCCGCAAACTGCGCACCCCGCAGTATGGCGCCCCGACGGACCGCATCCCGGCAGCCGACCTGCGCCGGGGGGACGTGGTGCTGGTCGAAGCGGGAGATATCATTCCCTGCGACGGCGAGGCCATTGAGGGCGGTGCCTCAGTGGATGAGAGCGCCATTACCGGCGAGTCCGCGCCGGTGATCCGTGAATCCGGAGGTGACTTTGCCTCGGTAACCGGCGGCACGCGTATCCTTTCGGACTGGCTGGTGATCCGCTGCAGCGTCAACCCCGGCGAGACCTTCCTTGACCGGATGATCGCCATGGTCGAAGGGGCGCAGCGGCGAAAAACGCCCAACGAGATCGCGCTGACTATTCTGCTGGTGGCCCTGACGATTGTCTTCCTGCTGGCCACCGCTACCCTGTGGCCCTTCTCTGCCTGGGGCGGAACGGCGGTTAGCGTCACCGTGCTGGTTGCTTTGCTGGTGTGTCTGATCCCCACCACCATCGGCGGATTGCTCTCCGCCATCGGCGTCGCCGGGATGAGCCGGATGCTGGGCGCAAACGTGATCGCCACCAGCGGTCGGGCGGTAGAGGCGGCGGGCGATATCGATGTCCTGCTGCTGGATAAGACCGGAACCATCACCCTTGGCAACCGCCAGGCCGCCGAGTTTTTACCCGCTCGGGGAGTGGACGAGCGCACGCTGGCCGATGCGGCGCAGCTGGCCTCGCTGGCGGATGAGACGCCGGAGGGGCGCAGCATCGTGGTGCTGGCGAAGCAGCGTTTTAACCTGCGCGAGCGCGACGTGCAGAGCCTGAACGCGACCTTTGTTCCCTTTACTGCCCAGACGCGGATGAGCGGCATCAACATTCAGGATCGGCAGATCCGCAAAGGCTCGGTGGATGCCCTGCGTCGTCACATTGCCGCTAACGGTGGCGAGTTTCCCGCCGAGGTCGAGGCGCTGGTTGCACAGGTGGCGAGCCGGGGGGCAACGCCGCTGGTGGTCGCCGAGGGCAACCGGGTACTGGGGGTGATCCCCCTGAAGGACGTGGTTAAGGGTGGGATCAAAGCCCGCTTCGCCCAGCTGCGCAAGATGGGCATCAAAACGGTGATGATCACCGGCGATAACCGCCTGACCGCCGCCGCGATTGCTGCCGAGGCGGGGGTGGATGACTTTCTGGCGGAAGCCACGCCGGAAGCCAAGCTGGCGCTGATCCGTCAGTATCAGGCTGAGGGCCGGCTGGTGGCGATGACCGGCGACGGGACTAACGATGCCCCGGCGCTGGCCCAGGCCGACGTGGCGGTGGCGATGAACTCCGGCACCCAGGCGGCCAAAGAGGCGGGGAATATGGTAGATCTCGACTCCAACCCCACTAAGCTGATCGAGGTGGTGCATATTGGCAAGCAGATGCTGATGACCCGCGGCTCGCTGACGACCTTTAGCATCGCCAACGACGTGGCGAAGTACTTTGCCATTATTCCCGCCGCGTTTGCGGTCACCTACCCGCCGCTCAACGCCCTGAATATTATGCATCTCCATTCTCCCAACTCGGCGATCCTGAGCGCGGTGATCTTCAATGCGCTGATTATTATCGTCCTAATCCCGCTGGCCTTAAAAGGGGTGAGCTATACGCCACTTTCGGCCCAGGCGATGCTGCGCCGTAATCTGTGGATCTACGGTCTGGGCGGGCTGATCGTGCCCTTTATGGGCATCAAAGCCATCGATCTGCTGTTAACACTTTTCGGCCTGGTCTAAGGGGATCACACCATGACTTTCTTTCGTCCCGCATTTCTACTGCTGTTGCTGTTAACGCTGATTACCGGCGGCCTGTATCCGCTGATCGCGACTCTGCTCGGCCAGGGGCTGTTTCCAGCACAGGCCAACGGCTCGCTGATCCTGGAGGATAATCAGATCCGCGGCTCGCGTCTGATCGGACAGAACTTTAGCGCGCCGGGCTACTTCCAGGGTCGCCCCTCCGCCACCGCCGACGCGCCCTATAATCCGCTGGCCTCCGGGGGTAGCAACCTGGCGGGCAGTAACCCGGCGCTGGACGAGGCGATTACCGCCCGCGTCGCGGCGCTGCGGGCCGCCAACCCGCAGGCTACCCCCCGCGTGCCGGTTGAGCTGGTTACCGCCTCGGCCAGCGGGCTGGATTACGGCCTGTCGCCGCAGGCCGTGGCCTGGCAGATCCCGCGCGTGGCGGCGGCACGCGATCTGCCGATTGCCCAGGTCACACAGCTGGTCGCCAAACATACCCACAAACCCTTGCTGAGCTTTACCGGCGAGCCGGGAGTGAATATTGTGGAGCTTAACCTCGCCCTCGATGCGTATAAGGACACACCTGAATGACAGACGAGCCGTTGCGTCCCGATCCCGATCGCCTGCTGGAGCAGGCCAGCAGCACGCATCGCGGCAAGCTGAAAATCTTTTTCGGGGCCTGCGCGGGGGTGGGCAAAACCTTTGCCATGCTCGCCGAAGCGCAGCGGCTGCGGGCGCAGGGGCTGGACATTGTTGCAGGGGTGGTAGAGACCCATGGTCGTAAAGAGACGGCAGCGATGCTGGAGAGCCTGCCGGTTTTGCCGCTCAACGCCGTTAACCATCGGGGACGACGTCTGGCTGAGTTCGATCTTGATGGGGCACTGGCCCGGCGTCCAGCACTGATCCTGATGGACGAGCTGGCCCACACCAACGCTCCCGGCTCCCGCCACCCGAAGCGCTGGCAGGATGTCGAGGAGCTGCTGGAGGCGGGGATAGACGTCTTCACCACCCTCAACGTGCAGCATCTGGAGAGCCTGAACGACGTGGTAAGCGGCGTGACCGGGATCCAGGTACGGGAGACCGTGCCGGATCCCTTTTTTGACGCCGCCGATGACGTCGTGCTGGTTGACCTGCCCCCGGACGATCTGCGCCAGCGCCTGCACGACGGCAAGGTTTATATGGGTGGCCAGGCCGAGCGCGCTATTGAGCACTTCTTTCGCAAAGGTAACCTGATCGCCCTGCGCGAACTGGCTCTGCGGCGCACCGCCGACCGCGTCGATTCCCAGATGCGTGCCTGGCGTGACAATCAGGGTATGGAGAAGGTCTGGCATACCCGCGACGCCATCCTGCTCTGTATCGGCCACGGCCAGGGCAATGAGAAGCTGGTGCGTACCGCCGCGCGGCTGGCGGCAAAACTGGGCAGCGTCTGGCATGCGGTATATGTTGAGACGCCGACCCTGCACAAGCTGCCCGCCCAGCGGCGGCGGGCTATTTTGAGCGCCCTGCGGCTGGCGCAGTCGCTGGGGGCGGAGACCGCGACCCTTGCCGATCCGGCGGAGGAGCGGGCCGTGCTGCGCTACGCCCGGGAGCATAACCTCGGCAAAATCGTCATTGGCCGCCAGGGCCAGCGCCGCTGGTGGCACCCTCCCTCTTTCGCCGAGCGCCTTGCCCGTCACGCGCCCGATCTCGATCTGCTTGTCGTCGCCCTGGAAGAGAGTGCTGGCCCGTTCACTCCGCGCCACGCCGACGCCCGCCCGCTCATTGAAAAGTGGCGGGTTCAAATTACCGGCGGCCTGGTGGCGATCGCGCTTTGCGCTCTGATTACTTTTATTGCCAGCCAGTGGCTTATCGCCTTTGACGCCGCCAACCTGGTGATGCTCTACCTGCTGGGGGTGGTGATCGTTGCCCTGCTCTATGGGCGATGGCCCTCAGTGCTGGCGACCGTCATTAACGTCGTTAGCTTCGATCTCTTTTTTATCGCCCCGCGCGGCACGCTGGCGGTCTCCGACGTGCAGTATCTGCTGACCTTCGGGGTGATGCTGACGGTGGGGCTGGTAATCGGCAACCTGACCGCAGGGGTGCGCTATCAGGCCCGCATTGCCCGCTACCGCGAGCAGCGAACGCGCCACCTCTATGAGATGTCGAAGGCGCTGGCGGTGGGACGCAGCGAACAGGACATTGCCCTCACTGGCGAGAGATTTATTCAATCCATCTTCCATGCCCGCAGCCAGATCCTGCTCCCGGACGAGAGCGGTAAGCTGCGGGCAGTGACGCCGGCGCAGAGCATGACCCCGTGGGATGAGGCCATCGCCCAGTGGAGCCTGAGCAAGGGCCTACCCGCCGGAGCCGGTACCGATACCCTGCCCGGGGTGCCTTATCTTATTCTGCCTCTAAAAAACGGCGATAAATCCCGAGGAGTTGCGATCGTTGAACCAGCCAGCCTGCGTCAGCTGATGATCCCCGAGCAGCAGCGGCTGTTGGAAACTTTCGCCCTGCTGGTAGCCAGCGCGTTGGAGCGGCTGGCATTAACCACTAGCGAGCAGCACGCCAGGCTGACCAGCGAGCGGGAGAACATTCGTCACTCGCTGCTGGCGGCGCTCTCCCATGACCTGCGCACCCCGCTGACCGTGCTGTTTGGCCAGGCGGAAATTTTGACCCTCGACCTGGCCAGCGCAGGATCGCAGCACGCCCCGCAGGCCAGCGAGATCCGCCAGCAGGTACTGAGCATGACCCGGCTGGTGAATAACCTGCTCGACATGGCCCGCATTCAGTCCGGCGGCTTCAGCCTGAAGCTGGAGTGGCTGACGCTGGAAGAGATCGTCGGCAGCGCTTTGCAAGCGTTGGATCCCATCAGCGGCGGTCGAGCGGTTCAGCTAGACCTGCCCGACCCGCTAATGCTGGTGCAGGTAGACGGCCCGCTGTTTGAGCGCGTGCTGGTCAACCTGCTGGAGAACGCGATGAAGTATGCCGGGCCAGCAGCGACCATCGGCATTAACGTCTGCCGGGATGAGAATCAGCTCTTGCTGGAGGTATGGGACAGCGGGCCGGGGATCCCGGCGGGACAAGAGCAGTCAATTTTCGCTAAATTCGCCCGGGGTAACAAAGAGTCATCTATTCCGGGGGTGGGGCTGGGGTTGGCTATCTGTGAAGCCATTATTGAGGTCCACGGCGGCACGATTAGCGTAGCAAACCGGCCCGAGGGGGGAGCGCGCTTTCGTGTTACACTTCCGCAAACGACGCCGCCAGGGCTTGATGATTTAACCGGAGAAGCGTAATTAACATTTTAATCGTTGAGGATGAACAGGCCATTATTCGCTTTGTGCGCGCCGCGCTGGAGGCTGATGGCCTGCGGGTACACGAGGCGCAGACGATGCAGCGCGGTCTGCTGGAGGCCGCAACGCGCAAGCCCGATGCAGTTATCCTCGACCTGGGCCTGCCCGACGGTGATGGACTCGATTTTATCCGCGACCTGCGACAGTGGAGCCAGACGCCCATTATCGTGCTCTCTGCCCGCGCCGAGGAGCAGGATAAAATTGCCGCCCTTGACGCCGGGGCGGACGACTATCTCAGCAAGCCGTTTGGTATTGGAGAGCTACAGGCGCGCCTGCGGGTGGCGCTACGCCGTCACGGCAGCAGCAGCCAGAGCGATCCGCTGGTGACCTTCTCCGATGTGCGCGTTGATCTCGCCGCCAGGCGCATTCAGCGTGGCGAAGAGGAGATCCACCTGACCCCCATCGAATTTCGCCTGCTGGCGGTGCTGATAGGCCACCACGGTAAGGTACTCACCCAGCGGCAGCTGCTGCGTGAGGTATGGGGACCCAACGCGGTAGAACACAGCCACTATCTGCGTATCTATATGGGCCACCTGCGCCAGAAGCTGGAAAACGATCCGGCTCGCCCGCGCCACTTTATTACTGAAACCGGCATTGGCTACCGCTTTATGCTTTAAATATAATTCACTTTTAGCTTCATATTTAAACCCGCGGAATAATCCCATTACTTTAAATAAGCGCGTAATTAATACAAACATTACTCTTCCATTCTATTTTTATTGATCAACTTCACGGCTAAATTTAATTTCACCGATAAAATGGCCCGCGAAACCAGTTAGACCCAAGCACTATCCTAACCTGTAAAATCAATCCTTTATAAGGATTGAGGGACAACTATTATCTAAAATAAGGATTAACTATGCAACGCTTGAAAATAGCGGCCAGCCGCGCCTGCCATGAGTTTATCGCTACCCGCCGTGATATAATTGACCTGCACGACAGTAACTTTATTGATGTTGCTGCCGCCGTACTCTCTATTAATGATATACATAAAGGGATGGTAGAAAAGATTGAAGAGACCGGATTTAACATCCCCATCTTCGTCATGACCCACGAGGCGGAATGTGTTCCGGCAATTTACCTTCCCGATATTTATGGCGTCTTCCAGTACGGTAATGCCAACCGGGAATATTATGGCCGTCAGCTTGAGGCCGCCGCGCTGAAATATGAGCGTGGCCTGCGTCCGCCCTTCTTCAGCGCCTTAACGGACTACGTCAAGCAGGGCAACAGCGCCTTTGACTGTCCTGGGCACCAGGGCGGGCAGTTTTTCCGTCGCCACCCTGCCGGCAACCAGTTTGTGGATTTCTTCGGCGAAGCGCTGTTCCGGGCCGACCTCTGTAACGCCGACGTGGCGATGGGCGATCTGCTGATCCACGAAGGCGCGCCCTGCCTGGCCCAGCAGCATGCGGCAAAGGTCTTTAACGCCGATAAGACCTACTTCGTTCTCAACGGCACCTCGTCGGCTAACAAGGTGGTACTTAACGCCCTGCTGGCGCCTGGGGATCTGGTGCTGTTCGATCGTAATAACCACAAGTCTAACCACCACGGAGCGCTACTGCAGGCGGGAGCTACCCCGGTCTATCTGGAGACAGCGCGTAACCCCTACGGCTTTATCGGCGGCATTGACGCGCACTGCTTTGAAGAGCCGTACCTGCGTGAACTGGTTGCGGAGGTAGCACCTGAGCATGCCCAGCGTCAGCGGCCGTTCCGTCTGGCGGTGATCCAGCTCGGCACCTATGACGGTACCATCTACAACGCCCGTCAGGTGGTAGATAACATCGGTCATCTCTGCGACTACATCCTGTTTGACTCGGCCTGGGTGGGCTACGAACAGTTTATCCCGATGATGGCCGACTGCTCGCCGCTGCTGCTGGATCTCAATGAAAACGATCCCGGCATTCTGGTTACCCAGTCGGTGCACAAGCAGCAGGCGGGCTTCTCTCAGACTTCGCAGATCCATAAAAAGGATAGCCATATCAAGGGCCAGCCGCGCTACGTTCCGCACAAGCGCCTGAACAACGCCTTTATGATGCACGCCTCCACCAGCCCCTTCTATCCGCTCTTTGCTGCGCTGGACGTTAACGCCCGGATGCACGAGGGCGAGAGCGGCAAACGGATGTGGATGCGCTGTGTTGAGCAGGGCGTCGAGGCCCGCAAGATGATCCTCAATCAGTGCAAGTTTATCCGTCCTTTCGTTCCGACAACGGTAGACGGTCGCCCATGGGAGTCGTACAACACCGCTGAGATCGCCCGCGATCTGCGCTTCTTCCATTTTGTACCCGGAGAGAACTGGCACGCCTTTGAGGGCTATGCGCCCCACCAGTACTTTATCGATCCCTGCAAGCTGCTGCTGACCACGCCGGGCATCGATGCCGCCACCGGTGAGTATGAGGAGTTTGGCGTACCGGCGACGATCCTCGCCAACTACCTGCGCGAAAACGGTGTGGTGCCGGAGAAGTGCGATCTTAATTCGATTCTCTTCCTGCTGACGCCTGCGGAAGAGATGGGCAAACTGCAACAGCTGGTAGCCCGGCTGGCACAGTTTGAGGTGCTGCTGGCCAGCGATGCGCTTCTGCAGGACGTGCTGCCGTCGATCTACCACCAGCATCCGCAGCGTTACGCGGGTTACACTCTGCGCCAGCTCTGTCAGGAGATGCACAACCTCTACGCACGTAACAACGTTAAGCAGCTGCAAAAAGAGATGTTCCGCAAAGCCTGCCTGCCGCCGGTACGTATGTCGCCCCAGGAGGCCAACTACGCTTTTATTCGCGGCGAGAGCGAGCTGGTTCTGCTGAGCGAGGCCGAAGGGCGGATCGCTGCCGAAGGTGCGCTCCCCTACCCGCCAGGCGTACTGTGCGTCGTGCCGGGTGAGGTCTGGGGAGGGTCTGTATTGCGCTATTTTACCGCGCTTGAAGAGGGGATCAATCTGCTGCCGGGCTTCGCACCGGAGCTACAGGGGGTCTACATTCAGGAGCATGAGGGACGTAAAGCGGTATGGTGTAACGTGATCAAAGAGTAAAGCTACATTACGCGGAAACAATAACGCCCGGCAGCGCGATGCCGCCGGGCGCTGAGCAGCATCAGGCGTTTTTCAGCACTTCGCTAACAATCTCTACCGCTTCTTTCTCGATCAGCTTACGGTGCTCTTCACCGAGGAAGCTTTCGCAGTAAATTTTGTAGGCGTCTTCCGTACCTGACGGACGTGCGGCAAACCAGCCGTTGTCGGTCATCACCTTCAGCCCGCCAATAGACGCACCGTTACCCGGCGCGGCGGTCAGACGAGCCGTGATCGGATCCCCTGCCAGCTGGCTGGCGCTCACCATCTCTGGCGACAGCTTCGACAGCGCGGCCTTCTGCGCTGAGGTTGCCCCGGCCTGCAGACGGTTATAGCTTGGCGCGCCAAAACGCTCTGCCAGCTCATCGTAGTGCTGCTGCGGGTTTTTACCAGTGACGGCGGTGATCTCTGCGGCCAGCAGGCACATGATAATACCGTCTTTATCGGTAGACCACGGCGTGCCGTCAAAGCGCAGGAACGAAGCCCCGGCGCTCTCTTCGCCGCCGAAACCGAAGCTGCCGTCGTGCAGACCATCAACAAACCACTTGAAGCCCACCGGCACTTCCACCAGCTTACGGCCCAGATCGTTGACCACACGGTCAATCATCGCTGAGGAGACCAGGGTTTTCCCTACCGCTACCTCTTTGCCCCACTGCGGACGATTCTGGAACAGGTAGTTGATTGCTACCGCCAGATAGTGGTTCGGGTTCATCAGCCCTGCCGGGGTGACGATGCCGTGACGGTCATAGTCCGGGTCGTTGGCAAAGGCCAGATCGAACTTGTCGCGCAGCGCCAGCAGGCCCGCCATTGCGCACTCAGAGGAGCAGTCCATGCGGATCGCGCCATCTTTGTCGAGGTGCATAAAGCGGAAAGTCTGATCGACCTGATCGTTAACGATGGTCAGATCCAGCTTGTAGTGCTCAGCAATGCGCTTCCAGTACTCAATGCCGGAGCCGCCCAGCGGATCGACGCCCAGCTTCAGGCCCGCTTTCTGGATGGCCGCCATATCGACGATCTCGGCCAGACCTTCAATAAAGGGCTGAACCAGATCCTTTTCGGTCACGCGACCAGAGGTCATGGCTTCATCAAGGGTGATGCGTTTCACCCCTTCCAGCCCGGCTGCCAGCAGCGCGTTGGCGCGATCCTCTACCACCTTAGTGACGTTGGTGTCGGCCGGGCCACCGTTAGGCGGATTATATTTGATGCCGCCATCTTCCGGCGGGTTGTGCGAAGGGGTAATAACGATACCGTCAGCCTGCGCACCGCCCTGCTTGTTATGCTCAAGGATAGCGTTCGACACCGCAGGCGTTGGCGTAAAGCCGTTGTTCTCCTGCACGATGATGTCCACGCCGTTAGCGGCCAGCACTTCCAGCACGGAGATAAACGCCGGCTCGGAAAGGGCATGGGTGTCCTTGCCAACATAGCACGGCCCGGTGACGCCGTTTTTAGCGCGCTCTTCGGCAATCGCCTGGGCGATAGCCAAAATGTGCGGTTCGTTGAAGCTGTGGCGTACCGAGCTACCGCGGTGGCCGGAGGTGCCAAATTTTACCGCATGTTCGCTATTGCCTGTTTCCGGCTTCAGCACGTAATACTGCGCGGTAAGCTGAGCGACGTTAATCAGATCGCCCTGTTGTGCAGGCTGCCCTGCGCGTTCATGGTTTGCCATTGCCTGATCCTTCTTATGCAAGGGTTAAATTGTGCCGCAAACCTTGTCAATCAGCTCCGCCGGGAACTGCATCGACTGCATGATATGCTCCACCATGCTGCGTTTACGGTCCGTATTGGTATTCGTGATCACCCAGTATGGCGTATTTGCCAGGTGCTTAGGCTTGGTCTGTGCCCCGTTTTGCAACAGCGTCTGCTGATCGCCCGCAAAGTAGACGCGGGTACGACCATGCAGGGACTCCGTCGCCTCGGCAAACGCTTTATCATCCAATGAATAGAGTGTAGACAGCACCAGCATGAAGCGGTTAACCGCTTTTCTCTGTTCTGCATATTCATCAGACAGCAGCAGTTCGCGCATGGCACGAACCTTGTCTTTCACAGGATTAACCGGCTTCACCTCGGCCGGAACGTTGACAATGGCGGCCTCTTTCGGGGCGGTGGCCGCTGGCCTGCTGCCGTTGGCGGTAAACTTCAGCATCCGCCGTAAAATCTCGGATGCGCTCTCGCCGATGTGTTTGGTGTGGCTAGCAATATAGCTGTAAAGCTCATCATCAACTTCGATCGTTTTCATTTTAATCCAGTGGAGTATCTTATCTGAATACAAGCTGTTGGGATTATAGGCGAAATCTCAACAACGGTTAGCGTCAGGCAAAAGTCGGTTCGCATCGACCCCTTGCAGCCAGGCGGCAGAATGGTCAACATAATACCCTAACCCGACAGAGCGAAAAAAAGAACTTTGCCATGAAATTGAATACCCGAGCGCAATCTGCACAACATCCGCACAACAATTCTCCCATTGTTCTGGTCCATGGCCTGTTTGGCAGCCTGGACAACCTCGGCGTGCTGGCACGCGATCTGGTAAACGATCACGATATCATTCAGGTGGATATGCGCAACCATGGTCTCTCTCCCCGTTCGCCAGAGATGAATTACCCAGCCATGGCCCAGGATCTGCTCGATACCCTCGACGCCGTGGGCCTGGAGAAAGCGACCTTTATCGGCCACTCAATGGGCGGCAAGGCGGTGATGGCGCTTACCCAGCTTGCCCCTGAACGTATTGATCAGCTGGTGGCCATTGACATCGCGCCGGTTGACTATCAGGTGCGCCGTCACGATGAGATTTTTGCCGCTATCAAAACGGTAACAACCGTCGGGGCCACCAGCCGCCAGCAGGCTGCCGCTCTGATGCGCCAGACGCTGCATGAAGAGGGCGTTATTCAGTTTCTTCTGAAATCCTTTATCGACGGCGAGTGGCGCTTCAACGTGCCGATACTGTGGGATCGCTATGAGGATATTGTCGGCTGGCAGACCGTGCCCGCCTGGGATCGCCCGGCGCTGTTTGTACGCGGCGGACAGTCCCCCTACGTTACCGAGGCACATCGCGATGCGCTCCTCGCCCAGTTCCCCCAGGCCCGGGCACACGTGATCGCCGGGGCCGGTCACTGGGTGCACGCTGAAAAGCCTGAGGCGGTATTGAGAGCGATCCGCCGCTATCTGGCGAGTGATGCAGGCTGATTAAAAACCCGGCGACCAGACGCTGCAAGGCTTACGGTCGTTGGCGTCCCTGCTCTGCTGATGTATGATGACGCGCTAATCGCGCAGGGTTACCCTGGCCGCCTGTTTTCCCCGACGTCACCCAAAATCATGGCAAAAGAACAAACGGACCGTACGACACTAGATCTGTTCGCGAACGAGCGTCGCCCGGGACGACCGAAAACGAATCCGCTTTCGCGTGACGAACAGCTACGCATCAACAAGCGTAACCAGCTTAAACGCGATAAAGTTCGTGGGCTTAAGCGCGTCGAGCTAAAGATGAATGCCGATGCCGTTGAGGCGCTCAACGCGCTGGCAGACGCACGGCAGATCAGCCGTAGCGAGCTAATTGAAGAGCTGCTGTTAACTCAGCTCAAGGCCCTGCACCGCCAGGGCGACGTCTGAAAACCTCGTCAAATCACACTTTCATGTAGCACAGAGTGCAGTCCGGACGATTACGAATTTCGCGTACGGCTCTGTTCTGCTATTATTGCCCTTATCCGTGGGCTGTGCTCCACCACCATATCATTAAGTTTCAAGAGGTTATTTTACTCATGGCAATTACAGGCATTTTTTTCGGTAGCGACACCGGTAACACCGAAAATATCGCGAAGATGATCCAAAAGCAGCTGGGTAAAGAGATTGCCGACGTGCATGACATTGCCAAGAGCAGCAAAGAAGATCTGGAAGGCTATGATATCCTGCTGCTGGGCATCCCGACCTGGTACTATGGTGAAGCGCAGTGCGACTGGGATGACTTCTTCCCGACGCTGGAAGAGGTAGACTTCAACGGTAAGCTGGTGGCGCTGTTTGGCTGCGGCGATCAGGAGGACTATGCAGAGTACTTCTGTGACGCCCTCGGCACCATTCGTGATATTATCGAGCCTAACGGTGCAACTATCGTAGGCCACTGGCCAACGGCGGGTTACCACTTCGAAGCCTCTAAAGGCCTGGCCGATGACGATCACTTTGTCGGTCTGGCGATTGACGAAGATCGTCAGCCGGAGCTGACCGCTGAACGCGTTGAGAAGTGGGTGAAGCAGATCTCCGAAGAGCTGCACCTGGACGAGATCGTGAACGCCTGATTTTAGACGGCGCAGCCTTAGGGCTGCGCTGCTATTGATAGATAAAAGCAATAGAAATAATTGCTACAAATTTTTAACTTTCGTGTACATACCTGTACAATATCCCCTGGTCAAACGGGCCGCGTCACAATTGTTTGTTGGCGAGACCACGTTTTATACGCATACTTTACTTGAGGACTTGTAGTTTTCATTAAGAAGTGGCAATTCTATAATGAGACGCATTTACTCAAGGTCATTCTCATTAACTTCCGCCTCGGAAGTGGATCGATTAGCAACAGGACAGACTCCGCATGACTGACAATAACACCGCATTAAAGAAGGCCGGCCTGAAAGTCACGCTTCCTCGTTTAAAAATTCTGGAAGTGCTTCAGGGACCGGATAACCATCATGTCAGTGCGGAAGACTTATACAAGCGTCTGATCGACATGGGCGAGGAAATTGGTCTGGCTACCGTGTACCGCGTGCTTAACCAGTTTGATGATGCCGGGATCGTGACCCGCCACAACTTTGAAGGTGGCAAATCCGTTTTCGAACTGACCCAGCAGCATCACCACGATCATCTGATCTGCCTTGACTGTGGCAAAGTGATCGAGTTCAGCGATGACTCTATCGAAGCTCGTCAGCGTGAAATTGCCACCAAGCATGGCATTCGCCTGACTAACCACAGCCTCTACCTGTACGGTCACTGCGCTGAAGGCGATTGCCGCGAAGACGATCACGCGCACGAAACGACGCCGCGTAAGCTGTAATTGAAAACGAAAACGGGTCACCTCAGGTGACCCGTTTTTTTTACTAACAAACAGTTACCAGCAAACAAACCCGCCATCGACCAGCAGATCTACGCCGGTACAGAACGAGGATGCATCCGCAGCGAGGAAAATCGCCGGACCCGCCATCTCCTCAACCTTCGCCATACGCTGCATCGGCGTCTGGCTCTCAAAGGATTTTGTCTGATGCACCATCTCTGGACGCGTATTCATTGGGGTGGCCGTGTAGCCCGGACTGATGGTATTAACGCGAATATTCTTCTCCGCCCACTCCATCGCCAGGCTTTTACTTAAGTGGATCACCCCCGCCTTGGAGCAGTTGTAATGGGCCTGCTCCAGGCCGCGATTAACAATCACGCCGGACATCGAGGCGATATTGATGATCGAGCCGCCGCCGCTCTCCAGCATCAGCTCGGCCTCGGCCTTGCAGCTGTTCCAGACGCCGGTCAGGTTGATATCGATAACCCGCTGCCACTGATCCGGCTCCATCTCCAGCGCCGGATTAGCGTTGGCAATCCCCGCGGCGTTGAGGGCAACATCCAGACGACCAAACTGCTTTTTCACTTCAGCGATAGCGGCGCGCAGATGCGCAATATCGCGTACGTCGCCGGTATAAGCGAAGGCGCTGCCGCCCATCTCCTGGATGGTGCTCACGGTTTCCGCCAGGCCGCCATCCTCACGCAGATCGAAGCAGGCGACCTTCGCCCCCGCGCTGGCAAAGCCGTAGGCAATCATTTGGCCAATACCGCTTCCTGCCCCGGTGATAAACGCGACGCGATCGCTTAAGTCGAACAGCCGTTGAGAAAAGTATTTATCCATGGTTTTACTCCAGAATGTGTTACGACATGATCAAGCCGCCATCAACGTTGATGGTTTGCCCCGTAATATAAGCCGCGTCCTCAGACGCCAGAAACGCCACCAGCCCGGCCACGTCGGCGGGTTTGCCCGCCCGCTTGAGGGGGATCCCCTGCACCCATTCGTCCATCAGTTCGCCTTTTTTATACTGCTTCTCTGGCGTACTTAGGATCTCGCCCCACACGCGGTCGTTGTAGTCCCACATATTGGTCTCGATAATTCCAGGGCAGAAGGCGTTAACCGTGATGTTGTGCTGAGCCAGCTCAAGCGCCAGGCTTTGGGTAATACCGATTACGCCCATTTTGCTGGCGGCGTAGTGTGGGGTGTAGATAAAGCCAACGCGACCCTGTCCAGAGGAGGTGTTGATCAGACGTCCGCTCTGCTGTTTCACCATATACTTAGCGGCTTCGCGACAGCATAACCACACGCCGGTGGTGTTTACGCTGAGCACGTTATCAAACTCCTGACGCGTCATTTTATCGAAGCGGTCGATAGTAATAATGCCGGCGTTTTGAATAGAGACATCAATGCTGGAAAAGGTGTGATGCGCGAGCCGATAAAGCTCGGTGACCTGCTCCTCATCGGTAACGTCGGCGACGAAGGAGATAATGTTTTCATGGTACTCCTCTCTCAGCCGCTCGGCGGTCTCTGTGACCTCAGCCGAGTAGTCAGAGAGCACCAGATTCGCTCCCGCGTCGGCAAATTTTCTGGCGATGCCTTCCCCGATGCCTTTAGCAGCACCGGTAATGACGACCGTTTTATTTTCAAATACATATCCCATGTTCTCTCTCCTCGCCCGCTATTCAGAATTTGTGTAGGGTTCTTTCGACGGCCTTTTGCCACTCCCGCCAGCGCTTTTGTAAACGACCATGACGCTCCATGTTGGGGCGAAATTCGCTATGCGGATACAGGTACTGCTTCAGCTCATCGAGTGAGAGTTGCCCTACGGCTTTGCGCGCTAAAAGTGCCGCCCCGATAGCAGACAGTTCGGGTACGTCGCTGCGCATCACCGGACAACCCAGCAGGTCTGACTGATACTGCATCAGCCAGTCATTTTTTGTCGGGCCGCCATCCACCATTAATGCCGTCAGCGTGAAATCGTTGTGCTGGCGCATGGCGGTTACTACGTCGGCGATCTGGTAGGTGATAGCTTCCAGCGCGGCCCGGATCAGGTGCGCACGCTTAACGCCACGGCTCAGGCCGCAGATCACCCCGCGGGCATTTTCATCCCACCAGGGCGCGCCTAATCCAGTAAGTGCCGGAACAAAATAGACCCCAAGCGTTGACTCAACCGAGGCCGGAAGCGAGTTCAGCTCTGCCGTCAGCTCGGCTTCAGGAAGCTCGCTCAGGCCCGTACTGTCAGCCATCCACGCGACGCCGTCCCCGGTATGGGGAATGTTCCCCTCCAGGCCATAGATCAACTGCTCGCCGTCATGCCAGGCAATGGTGGTGGCCAGGGAGTGGATGTTGCACTGAGCAGAGGTGACTGGCGCCATGACCGATGACCCCGTGCCGTAAGTCGCCTTGACGCACCCCGCCTCTCCCAGCGCGTGGCCGAACAGCGCAGCGTGCGAGTCGCCCACCATCGACATGATCGGGATACCGTCAGGTATACCCGCTACGTTTTTGGTGTAGCCGAACAGGCCGCTGGAGGGTTTAATCTCCGGCAGCGCAGCCGCCGGGATCTGGAAGATATCCAGCATCTCCGGACTCCAGCCTCCGCTTTGCAGATCCAGAAGCTGGGTACGGGCAGCGTTTGAGTAGTCGCAGCAGAAGCTTTCGCCGGCGGTTAGATTCCAGAGCAGCCAGCTGTCGATGGTACCCAGGCAGATCTCCCCGTTTGCCGCCAGCGTCTGGCCATTTGGCGTCGCCTCGATGAGCCAGCGCATCTTGGAGCCGGAGAAGAGCGGCGCGACCGGCAGACCGGTAACGGCTTTAATCGCAGGCTCTTTATTATCGCGACGCAGCGCATCGCAAAAATCCGCAGTGCGCGAGCATTGCCAGCTTATTGCCGCATGCAGCGGTGTACCATTGCTACGGTACCAGCCCATCGCCGTCTCGCGTTGGTTGCTAATAGCCAGCGCCGCGATATTGTCGGCACCCACCGCCTCAATCGCCTGTGAGATAACCTTTACAGAGGCCTCAATTAGCGCCGTGCCTGACTGTTCGACCCACCCTTCTCGAGGCGTCTGGATTGACAGCGGTTGGTTGAATTTAACGATAACCTTGCCTGTTTCATCTAAGGCGACGGCCTTCGCGTTCGTCGTACCTTCATCAAGGGCAATGATAATGTTTTGGTGTGAAGACATAGGTTTCTCCGGAGAAGCGAACCGTCTATGAATATATATTCAGCACTGATTATTTATTTTGTAAACGATAGCGGGGATCGCTATCCGCTTCTACAGGCAAACGCAACAAATGCGTATGGCATCACAATTCACTCAATCACTCTGGACAAATCAACAGCAGGGGTTGTAGTATTATGAATATAAAGTCATGTGTGAATATATATTCTGAGACGTCGCAGATGACTATTCACTTACGGTCAGGGAGACCTGGAGCAACGGCCAGGATCCATTTTTTTGCACCCACCTGAATATATATTCAGAGTCGCATAATCATTCGGAGGAGTTCGATGAATCCGTTCTTACTTTCTGTACCCGAACTTGAAAACAAAGCCCGCGCCGTGCGCCGCCACATCATCTCCCTGAATGCCAACAGCCCCGCTGGTGGCCATACCGGGGCCGATCTCTCGCAGGTCGAACTGTTAACGGCGCTCTATTTTCGCGTACTCGACTGCGCAGTTGACCGCCAGGATGATGAGGAGCGTGATATCTACATCCAGTCCAAAGGCCATGCCGTCGGCTGCTACTACTGCGTGCTCGCTGAAGCGGGCTATTTCCCGGTGGAGTGGCTCTCAACCTATCAGCACGCCAACTCCCATCTTCCGGGACATCCGGTTAAGCAAAAGACGCCGGGCATTGAGCTGAATACCGGCGCCCTGGGGCATGGTTTTCCGGTGGCGGTCGGCCTGGCGCTGGCAGCTAAGCGCAGCAACAGCAAACGCCGCATTTTCCTGATTACCGGCGATGGCGAACTGGCCGAAGGCAGTAACTGGGAAGCGGCTATGGTCGCAGCTCATTACAAGCTGGATAACCTGGTCATTATCAATGACAAAAATGGTCTGCAGCTGGCAGGGGCGACTAAAGACATCATGAGCACCGATCCGCTGGATGAGAAATGGCGCGCCTTCGGCATGGAGGTGACTGAGTGCCAGGGCAACGATATGGCCTCCGTGGTCAACGCGCTGGAGAACCTGCCCCAGACCGGAAAACCAAACGTCATCATCGCCCATACCACCAAGGGGGCGGGCGTCTCCTTTATCGCTGGCAAACCCGAGTGGCACCACCGTGTACCTAAGGGTGACGAAATCGGGCTGGCAATGAGCGAACTGAACGATCTGATCGAAGAGGGCATGAAAAGTGAGTAATTCAGAACATCTTGCAAACGTGATGGTTGAAGCTTTTATTGATGCGGTTGAGAAAGGCGTTGACCTGGTTCCCGTCGTCG
The DNA here is from genome assembly GCF_031987975.1 of Pseudescherichia sp. Taxonomy (GTDB): domain Bacteria; phylum Pseudomonadota; class Gammaproteobacteria; order Enterobacterales; family Enterobacteriaceae; genus Pseudescherichia. The sequence continues at coordinate 59,990 of NZ_DALZYX010000002.1, forward strand.
CCGACTCGACGTCAACCGCCAAGATCTCCCCTTTCATGAAGCAGTTTCCGGATCGGATCGTCAACGTTGGTATCGCCGAGCAGACCCTGGTCGGCGCAGCTGCCGGGCTGGCGCTGGGCGGAAAAATCGCCGTAACCTGTAACGCCGCGCCTTTTCTTGTTTCACGCGCCAACGAGCAGGTTAAAGTCGATATCTGCTACAACAATACCAACGTGAAGCTGTTTGGCCTCAACGCCGGAGCCAGCTATGGTCCGCTAGCCAGCACCCACCACGCTATCGATGATATCTCCGTAATGCGTGGGTTTGGCAATATTCAGATCTTTGCCCCCTCATCACCGCTGGAGTGCCGCCAGATTATTGAGTATGCCCTGGAGTACGTTGGCCCGGTCTATATCCGCATGGATGGTAAAGCGTTACCTGAACTGCATGATGAAAGTTACACCTTTGTACCCGGTGCGGTAGATGTTCTGCGCGAAGGCGATGAAATTGCGCTGGTTGCGATGGGGTCCACCGTTCACGAAGCCGTCGATGCCGCCGCACAGCTAGCTGAACAGGGCATTTCGGCAAAGGTAATTAACGTTCCTTCGATTCGTCCTTTAGATCGCGACGCGCTGTTCGCCGCTTTACAGGGGGTTAAACATATCATCAGCATTGAAGAGCACAACGTGAACGGCGGCGTAGGCAGCATCGTCGCAGAAGTGCTGGCAGAAAACGGCCACGGCGCGATGCTTAAACGTCTGGGGATCCCTGACGGCGAATACGCTATTGCTGCCGATCGCAAAGATATGCGGGCATACCATGGTTTTAATGTAGCCGGGATCGTCAATCAGACCCTGGCACTTATCAATAGATAGCGTTAACAAAAGTACGTAATAAACGACAACCCTACACCTGTCGAACCGCCATACATTACATTTTGAGAGAACATCTTATGAAAACGAAATTACTGTTTTTAAGTGTGGCAGCAGCCTGTGCATTTTCAGCGAATGCGTTTGCCGTTGAAAAAGGCACCATCATGATTATGGTTAACTCGCTGGATAACCCCTACTACGCCGCTGAAGCCAAGGGTGCCGATCTGAAAGCAAAAGAGCTGGGATACACCACCAGCGTGCTGTCCCACGGTGAAGATGTTAAAAAGCAGAGCGAGCTTATTGACGCTGCTATCGGTAAAAAAGTTCAGGGCATTATTCTCGATAATGCTGACTCTACTGCCAGCGTAGCCGCCATCCAGAAAGCCAAAGACGCGGGTATTCCGGTGGTGTTAATCAACCGCGAAATCCCGGTCGATAACATCGCCCTTGAACAGATCACCCATAACAACTTCCAGGCCGGCTCTGACGTGGCTAACGTCTTTGTTGAACAAATGGGAGAGAGTGGAAAATATGCCGAGCTGACCTGTAACCTGGCCGACAACAACTGTGTCACCCGCTCTAAATCCTTCCACCAGGTGCTGGATCAGTATCCGGATATGCAGAGCGTTGCACGACAGGATGCTAAAGGTACGCTGATCGACGGCAAGCGCATTATGGACAGTATTCTGCAGGCGCACCCGGATGTAAAAGGCGTCATCTGCGGCAACGGTCCCGTGGCGCTGGGCGCTATTGCCGCGCTGAAATCTGCCGGCCGTGACGACGTGATTGTCGTCGGCATCGATGGCAGCAACGATGAGCGTGAAGCGGTGAAAGCCGGCACTCTCAAAGCCACGGTGATGCTGCAGGCCCAGGCGATTGCTGCCCAGGGCGTGACGGATCTCGATAACTTTATCCAAAAAGGAACCAAGCCTGAGAAACAGCGCGTGATGTTCCGCGGCATTTTGATCACCCCTGACAACGCCTCAGGAGTTCAAGACTTCAATTTCAAATCCTGATGACCCGTTGCTGCGCCCGCTTCGGCGGGCGCAAAGGAGAACATGATGCACAGAAAACTCGCGCTGGCATTGATCGTTTTAGCGCTTGGCGGCTGCCGTATCGTATCGCAGAAAGAGCTGGCCGATCTCAAAAATCCCCCTAATCCACAAATGGCCAATATTCAGCAAACCTGGCAGCAAAAGATTGTGCCGCAGTATGTGCGTGAAGCTAAACCTGTCGCTGAATTGCTTAAAACGTTACAGGCCGAAAAGAGTTTTGATGAGGCCTGTAGCAAAGACGGCTACCGCAGCCAGAGCGAAAACCCCTGCGTCTTTAACGTGCGTATTACCGGCGAAGTGATCAAGCTCAATACCAAATCCCGCAGCGGGAAAATGACGGTGCGCGATGAACAGGGTGAAGAGATTGTGGTGCAGATGGGACCGATTATTCGCGGCACCAGCCTGCGGGATGGTTATAAAGGTGCAAGCTATCAGGACTTTAACGATCAGGTACTGTATGGCGATTACGGGAAGGCTATTAATCAGCAAGCGTCAGAAATGATGGTGAACTTCAAGCCCGCCGTCGGGGATAAGGTCACGATTTCCGGGGTCTTTGCCGCCTGGGATATTCCGCAAACCATCCCAGACGTAACACCAGCACAGATTGCACGGCAGTGAGGAGAGGGTTATGAATGAGCAACAGACCCAGCGGGATGAGGTGATTATTGAGACTCGCGACCTCTCTCGTGTTTATCCTGGCGTAGTCGCACTCGATAACGTTAATTACCGCGTATACCGCAATCAGGTCAACGTGCTGATTGGCGAGAACGGCGCGGGTAAATCAACAATGATGAAAATGCTGGCCGGGGTTGAGACGCCCTCCTCCGGCGAGATCCTGCTGGACGGGCAGAAGGTCACGCTCGGCTCCACTCACGAGGCGGAAAAGCATGGCATCAGCATTATTTTCCAGGAGCTGAACCTCTTCCCCAATATGAACGTGATGGACAACATCTTCATTGGCAATGAGTTTTTCCAGCGCGGCGTGATTAACGAAAAATACCAGTACGAACTGGCTAAGTCGCTACTGGAGCGACTGGAGCTGAATGTCGATCCCTACGCGCCGCTAGGCGAGCTGGGGATCGGCCATCAACAGCTGGTAGAGATCGCCCGCGCCCTCTCTAAAGATACCCGGGTGCTGATCATGGACGAGCCTACCAGCGCGCTGAGCCAGTCGGAAGTGCGGGTGCTGTTTAATGTTATTGCCCAGCTTAAGCGCCGCGGCGTGACCATTATCTACATCTCTCACCGGCTGGAAGAGCTGATGGAGATTGGCGATCACATCACCATCTTCCGCGATGGCCGCTTTATCAGCGAGCGTCCCGTCCAGCAGGCCAGCGTGCCCTGGATCATTGAGCAGATGGTTGGAGACAAGAAAAAACACTTTGACTACAGCCCCGCCGCACACGGCGAGACCATCCTTAAGGTTAATGGCCTGACCGCGCTGCATCAGAACGGCGGTTATAAATTAAACGATGTCTCTTTTGACTTGCGTAAAGGGGAGGTCATCGGCATCTATGGCCTGCTTGGCGCGGGACGTACGGAGCTATTTAAAGGTTTAGTCGGAATGATGGGCTGCCAGTCTGGCACCATCAATCTCGATGGTGAAACGCTGGACAAGCGATCTTTCCAGCAACGACTGAAGCGCGGTATTACCCTCGTGCCGGAGGATCGCCAGGGGGAAGGTGTGGTGCAGCTCATGTCGATCAAAAGCAACATGACGCTGACCGACCTGAGCCTACTGGGCTTTCGTCGCGCTCTGCGCCTGCTCAGTCCAGTTAAAGAGGAGCAGCAGGTCAACCACATGGTCGAACAGCTGGCAATCAAGGCTGGCGACACGGAGCTACCTATTACCTCGCTAAGCGGCGGCAATCAGCAAAAGGTGGTGCTGGGTAAGGCATTGATGACCGGACCCAAAGTGGTCCTGCTGGATGAGCCGACGCGCGGCATCGACGTTGGCGCGAAAACCGATGTGTATCACCTGATTGGCAAAATGGCGCATCAGGGGCTGGCCGTTATGTTCTCCTCCTCCGAGCTGGATGAGGTCATGGCGCTGGCTGACCGGGTTCTGGTTATGGCCGATGGCCGCATTACCGCAGATTTACCGCGCGCTTCCGTGACGCGGGAAAAATTAATCAGCGCTTCTACACCGCAGGACTGATGTCTGCTGGAGAGAGAAATGAACAAAAAGTATATGATCTACATGTATTTGCTCAAAGCGCGCACCTTCATTGCCCTGCTGATCGTCATGGGCTTCTTCAGCGTGATGGTGCCTAACTTTCTGACCATGTCGAACCTGCTGATCATGACCCAGCACGTGGCCATTACTGGCCTGCTGGCGATTGGTATGACGCTGGTGATTCTCACCGGCGGTATTGACCTCTCCGTCGGGGCGGTGGCGGGCATGTGCGGCATGGTTGCCGGGGCGCTGTTAACCAACGGCCTGCCGATCTGGGGCGAGCAGATTATCTTCTTTAACGTTCCGGAAGTGATCCTGCTGGTGGCCGGCTTCGGCATCCTGCTGGGCCTGATCAACGGGGCGGTGATCACCCGCCTCGGGGTTGCACCCTTTATCTGTACCCTCGGCATGATGTACGTTGCCCGTGGCGCGGCGCTGCTGTTTAACGACGGTAGCACCTATGCCAACCTGGTGGGCATGCCTGAGCTGGGCAATACCGGTTTTGCAATTTTAGGCTCCGGCACGATCCTCGGCATCTATATTCCCATCTGGCTGATGGTGAGCTTCCTGCTGCTGGGCCTCTACATGACCCGTAAGACCCCGCTGGGCCGCTATATTTACGCCATCGGCGGGAATGAATCCGCTGCGCGGCTGGCGGGCGTTCCTATCATCAAGGTTAAGGTCTTTGTCTATGCCTTCTCTGGCCTGTGCGCGGCGCTGGTGGGGCTGATTGTGGCCTCTCAGCTGCAAACCTCTCACCCAATGACCGGGAATATGTTTGAGATGGACGCTATCGGCGCAACCGTGCTGGGCGGAACCGCGCTGGCAGGCGGACGGGGTCGCGTTTCTGGCTCGATCATTGGTGCCTTCGTCATCGTTTTCCTTGCTGACGGGATGGTGATGATGGGGGTCAGCGACTTCTGGCAGATGGTGATTAAGGGCCTGGTGATTGTCACGGCGGTGGTTATCGATCAGTTCCAGCAGCGTCTGCAAAGCAAAGTGGTGCTGCTGCGCCGCCACGAGAAAAAATTGCAGGCAGAGGCAACGTAATGTTGCGCTGAGGACAGTAATAAAAAACGCCGCATAAGCGGCGTTTTTCTTTTCCGGGCGAAAGTAACTTACTCGCCGATTTTAGCCCAGGTATCGCGCAGGCCAACGGTGCGGTTAAACACCGGCTTCTCCGCCGTGGAGTAGCGGCTGTCGAGGCAGAAGTAGCCTTCGCGCTCGAACTGGTACGCCTTGCCAGCTTCGGCGGCGCTCAGGGACGGCTCAGCGTAGCCCTGCTTGATCACCAGCGAATCCGGGTTGATGGTAGCGAGGAAATCCTCCGCCGCACCCGGGTTTGCCACGCTGAACAGGCGGTCGTAAAGACGGATCTCAACCGGCAGCGCATGGGCAGCGCTCACCCAGTGGATCACCCCTTTCACCTTGCGACCGTCAGCCGGATCCTTGCTTAGGGTCTCGGCGTCATAGGAGCAGAAGATAGTGGTGATGTTGCCTTCCGCGTCTTTCTCTACACGCTCGGCTTTGATCACGTAGGCGTTGCGCAGGCGTACTTCTTTACCCAGCACCAGACGCTTGTACTGCTTGTTCGCCTCTTCGCGGAAGTCAGCACGATCGATCCAGATCTCCGCGCTAAACGGCACCTCGCGGCTGCCCATCTCCGGCTTGTTCGGATGATTTGGCATGGTCACCACTTCGCTCTCACCCTGCGGGTAGTTCTCGATCACCAGCTTCACCGGATCGATAACGGCCATCGCACGCGGGGCGTTTTCGTTGAGATCTTCACGAATGCAGGACTCCAGCGACGCCATCTCGATGGTGTTGTCCTGCTTGGTCACGCCGATGCGCTTGCAGAACTCGCGGATGGAAGCAGCGGTATAGCCGCGACGGCGCAGGCCAGAGATGGTCGGCATACGCGGATCGTCCCAGCCCTCAACAATTTTGTCCGTCACCAGCAGGTTCAGCTTACGCTTGGACATCACGGCATATTCCAGATTCAGGCGCGAGAACTCGTACTGGCGCGGATGAACAGGAATAGTGATGTTATCCAGCACCCAGTCGTAGAGACGACGGTTGTCCTGGAACTCCAGCGTACAGAGTGAATGGGTAATGCCTTCCAGCGCATCGCTGATGCAGTGGGTGAAATCGTACATCGGGTAGATGCACCACTTGTTGCCGGTCTGGTGATGCTCGGCAAACTTAATGCGGTACAGAACCGGGTCGCGCATAACGATAAACGGCGAGGCCATGTCGATTTTGGCACGCAGGCAGGCGGTGCCCTCTTCGAAGCCACCGGCGCGCATCTTCTCAAACAGCGCCAGGTTCTCTTCCACGCTACGGTCGCGGAACGGGCTGTTTTTACCCGGCGCGGTCAGGGTGCCACGGTATTCGCGGATCTGCTCCGGTGACAGTTCGTCAACGTAGGCAAGACCTTTATTGATCAGCTCGACGGCGTAGTTATGCAGCTGGTCGAAATAGTCAGAGGAGTAGCGAACATCACCCGACCAGTGGAAACCCAGCCACTGCACGTCATTTTTAATCGAATCAACGTATTCGATATCTTCTTTCACCGGGTTGGTATCGTCAAAGCGCAGGTTACACTGCCCCTGATAATCCTGGGCGATACCGAAGTTCAGGCAGATAGATTTTGCATGACCGATATGCAGGTAGCCGTTCGGCTCCGGCGGAAAACGGGTGCAAACCGTGCTGTGCTTACCACTGGCCAGATCTTCATCAATAATCTGGCGAATAAAGTTAGTCGGGCGGGCTTCTGCCTCACTCATCGCGGGTTCCTCAAAACGTAAACAACGTATAACGGAACATGATCTTATAAGCGGGACGCGGAGACAACCCTTAGTTCAACAAAAAGCGTTAATGCCGAGGGGATCGGCGCACCTTGGGCAAAAAAAAGCGGCGGAGACTGGCTCCACCGCTGATTAACCGTACGTTACGGCTATTTACCTTTGACCTCAAACAGCGGGGTCTGGCCTGCAACGACCTGACCTTCAGCCTGGAAGACCAGACCGCTGAAATCGTCGATGTTGCTGCACACCACCGGGCTGATCATCGAGCGCGCATTGGCGTTGAGATAGTCGAGATCCATCTCCAGCACCGGCTGGCCCGCAGCCACATCCGCGCCCTCTTCCACCAGGCGGGTAAAGCCCTGGCCGTTCAGCGCAACGGTGTCGATGCCCATGTGCACGACAATTTCCGCGCCTTTTTCGGTTTCCAGACAGAAGGCGTGGTTGGTGTTGAAAATCTTAACGATGGTACCGGCAGCCGGGGAGACCACGGTTTTACCCGTCGGTTTCACCGCCACGCCGTCGCCCACCGCTTTGCTGGCAAAGGCCTCATCAGGCACCTGCTCCAGCGGAACCACTTCACCGGTCACCGGCGATACCAGCGCGGCAACGGTGACGGCGTTCGGCACGGCCTGCGGTTTAACCGCTGCGGCCGGTGCGTTGGCGGCGGGCTGGACGCTGGCGGCTGCGGCCACCGGGCCACGGGCTACCACACGCTTCATGGCATCACCAACGGATTCCGCTTTCGCCCCCACAATCACCTGGATGCTCTGCTTGTTCAGCTTCACCACGCCGGAGGCGCCCAGACGTTTACACTGCACGTCGTTAACCCGTGAGGAGTCCGCCACGGTCAGACGCAGACGGGTAATACAGGCGTCGATAGCCTTCAGGTTGTCAGTGCCGCCGATGGCAGCGATGTAGCTGGTCGCCAGCTGCTCCAGGCCTTCATCGGTATTGCTGTTGGCTTCAGAGGTGACCACCGCGTCGTCGGTCTCTTCGCGGCCCGGCGTTTTCAGGTTGAAAGCGCGGATAACGAAGCTAAAGACCACGAAGTAGATGGCGAAGAAGATCAGGCCCATCACCACCAGCATCCAGACGTTGCCGCTGGCTGCAGGCAGGTTATACATCAACGCATAGTCGATGGCGCCCGCCGAGAAGGAGAAGCCCGCATGGATCCCCAGCGCGGTGGCGACAAACAGGCTGATGCCTGTCAGCACGGCGTGCAGGAGATACAGCAGCGGTGCCAGGAACATGAACAGAAACTCCAGCGGCTCGGTGACGCCGGTCAGGAAGGCGGTGATGGCCACGGAGAGCAGCATCCCGCCGATCATCGGACGGCGTGCTTTCGGGGCCGCGAAGTACATCGCCAGCGCCGCGCCAGGCAGACCAAACATCATGATCGGGAAGAAGCCGGACATGAACATGCCTGCGGTAGTATCGCCCGCGTAGAAGCGGTTGATATCACCGTGGAAGACGGTGCCTGCGGCATTGGTAAATTCGCCAATCTGGAACCAGGCGATGGTGTTCAGCACCTGATGCAGGCCGGTCGGGATCAGCAGACGGTTAACGAAGCCGAAGATACCGGAGCCGACCGCGCCCATGGAGACGATCCACTCCCCGCCAGCATGGATAGCATTCTGCACCGGCGGCCAGACGTAGCCGAAAATCGCCGCGAGGATCAGGCAGAAGAATCCGGTGGCAATCGGCACAAAGCGTTTGCCGCCGAAGAAGCTCAGGAACTCAGGCAGCTTGATGTTGGACCAGCGGTTGTAGACCGCGCCGCCCACCAGGCCGGTAATGATACCGGAGAGCACGCCCATGTTGATGGCCGGGTTGATGGTAATCATCGCTTTGGTCATCACAAAGTAGCCTACCGCACCGGCCAGCGCTGCTGCGCCTGCACTATCTTTTGACCACGACGAGGCCACACCGATCGCGAAGATCAAGGCCAGGTTGTCAAAAATTGCCCCACCCGCCTGGGCAATAAACGGGACGTTCAGTAGATCGGGCTGACCGAATCGCAGCAGCAATGCCGCGACGGGCAGCACAGCGATGGGGAGCTGGAGTGCCCGGCCCAGTCGCTGGAAGAAACCTAGAATGTTCATTTTATACCCCCCGTGAAACTCCGTTGAGCCTCATCACTAACCATTTTTATTGTTAAACCAACCCTGTAACGCGGCCGTTTTACACAGACTGTTTAAGTGTGTGGAAATTTAATTCGCCTCGCAAATTAAACGCGCATTTTTTGTGATTACAATCACCAAATATCGTTATTTACACTCCTTGTTACTGGCTAAGAACGAAAACTTATTTTATGATTCAAAAAATCAGGACGAACTGCCCCCTCTCACGGCGCAATCTGGGTTACGCTTAAAGCGTACAGGCTGCAGTTCGCCAACGTTAATTTCACACTGTGTAGAGGTAAACAATGAGACTGATCCCCCTGACGAGTGCCGAACTGGTCGGTAAATGGGCTGCCCGCCATATCGTTAACCGCATCAACGCGTTCAAACCTACGGCGGATCGTCCGTTTGTGCTTGGCCTGCCCACCGGCGGCACGCCGCTTACCGCCTACAAAGCGCTGGTTGAAATGCACAAAGCGGGCCAGGTTAGCTTCCAGAACGTAGTGACCTTTAACATGGACGAGTATGTCGGCCTGCCAAAAGAGCACCCGGAGAGCTACCACAGCTTTATGCACCGCAACTTTTTCGACCACGTTGATATTCCCGCAGAAAACATCAACCTGCTCAATGGTAATGCGCCGGATATTGACGCAGAATGTCGCCGTTATGAAGAAAAAATTCGTGCCTACGGCAAAATTCACCTGTTTATGGGCGGCGTAGGCAACGACGGGCACATCGCGTTTAACGAACCGGCCTCCTCGCTGGCCTCCCGCACCCGTATTAAGACCTTGACCCATGACACCCGCGTGGCAAACTCCCGCTTTTTTGATGGTGACGTCAATCAGGTGCCGAAATACGCCCTGACCGTTGGTGTAGGCACCCTGCTGGATGCTGAAGAGGTGATGATTCTGGTGCTGGGCAACGTCAAGGCGCAGGCATTGCAGGCGGCGGTGGAAGGCAACGTTAACCACATGTGGACGATCAGCTGCCTGCAGCTGCATCCGAAAGCGGTCGTGGTGTGCGACGAACCGTCAACAATGGAGCTAAAGGTGAAGACGCTCAAATACTTCACTGAATTAGAAGCGGAAAATATCAAAGGTCTGTAACATTTTTACCCGGGGGTTGTTATGTATGCTTTAACCCAGTGCCGTATTTTTACCGGCCATGAAATTCTGGACGATCACGCGCTGATCGTCGTTGATGGTCTTATCGACCGACTCTGCCCGCTGGCAGACCTGCCGCCAACAATTGAGCAGCGCTCGCTCAACGGCGCCTGGCTGGCCCCCGGTTTTATTGACCTGCAGCTGAACGGCTGCGGCGGCGTACAGTTTAACGACACCGCCGAGGCGGTGAGCGTAGAGACGCTGGAGATTATGCAGCGCGCCAACGAACAGTCGGGCTGTACCAGCTTTTTACCTACTCTTATCACCACCAGCGACGATCTGATGAAACAGGGCGTGCAGGTGATGCGCGACTATCTGGCGAAGCATCCGCATCAGGCGCTGGGCCTGCATCTGGAAGGGCCGTGGCTTAACGTAGTGAAAAAAGGCACCCACGATCCTGATTTCGTGCGCAGCCCGGATAGCGATCTGGTCGATTTTCTCTGTGCCAATGCCGATGTGATTGCCAAACTGACCCTGGCCCCGGAAATGGTCGATCCTGCTGTCGTTCGCAAGCTGACGGCGGCGGGCATTGTGGTCTCTGCCGGCCACTCCAACGCGACCCTCGTCGAGGCGAAAGCCGGTTTTCGCGCAGGTATCACGTTTGCCACCCATCTTTTTAACGCTATGCCGTACATTACCGGCCGCGAGCCGGGTTTAGTGGGCGCGATCCTCGACGACGCTGACGTTTACTGCGGTATTATTGTCGATGGCTTACACGTTGATTTTACTAATGTTCGGCTGGCGAAGCGCCTGAAGGGCGATAAGCTTTGCCTGGTCACCGACGCTACCGCCGCAGCGGGTGCCGTCATTGACGAATTTATTTTTGCTGGTAAAACAATATACTACCGCAATGGACTCTGTGTGGACGAGAACGGTACCCTGAGCGGTTCGGCGTTAACCATGATCGAAGGGGTGGCTAATCTTGTCGAGCACGTCGGCGTTGCGTTGGACGAAGCGCTGCGTATGGCAACGCTCTACCCGGCCCGCGCCATCGGCGTTGATAAACAGCTAGGCAGCATCGCACCGGGCATGGTGGCGAACCTGACCGCGTTTACCCACGACTATAAAGTAATTAAGACCATCGTTAATGGTAACGAGGTCATCATCGAGTAAGTAAAAGTATGACATCAGGCGGACAAGCTCAGATTGGTAACGTTGACCTCGTAAAACAACTCAATGGCGCGGCTGTTTACCGCCTGATCGATCAGTATGGCCCCATCTCGCGGATCCAGATTGCCGAGCAGAGCCAGCTTGCCCCCGCCAGCGTGACAAAAATCACGCGACAGCTTATTGAGCGCGGTTTGATTAAAGAGGTCGATCAGCAGGCCTCGACCGGTGGTCGCCGCGCCATCTCTATTATTACCGAGACGCGTAACTTTAATGCGATTGGTGTACGCCTCGGTCGCCACGACACGACCCTGACGCTCTACGATCTGAGCAGCAAGGTGCTGGCAGAAGAGCACTATCCTCTGCCGGAGCGCACTCAGGAGACGTTAGAGCACGCTCTCCTAAACACCATCGCCACTTTTATTGACACCTGCCAGCGTAAAACCCGCGAGCTGATTGCTATTTCGGTGATCCTGCCGGGGCTGGTCGATCCGGAAAGCGGCGTGATCCGCTATATGCCGCATATTCAGGTGGAGAACTGGGGGCTGGTCAGCGCGCTGGAAAAACGTTTTAAGGTAACCTGTTTTGTCGGGCATGATATCCGTAGCCTGGCGCTGGCCGAGCACTACTTTGGTGCAAGCCAGGACTGCGAAGACTCTATCCTGGTGCGTGTCCATCGCGGGACTGGGGCGGGGATCATCTCTAACGGACGCATCTTTATTGGCCGTAACGGCAACGTGGGTGAGATTGGCCATATTCAGGTCGAGCCGCTGGGAGAGCGTTGCCACTGCGGTAACTTCGGCTGTCTGGAGACCGTGGCGGCAAATGCCGCTATTGAACAGCGGGTGCGCCATCTGCTTGAACAGGGCTACCAGAGCCGCATCACGCTGGACGACTGCTCGATCAAAGCGATCTGTAAAGCCGCCAACAAAGGCGACGCGCTGGCCTGCGAGGTCATCGAGCACGTGGGCCGCCACCTGGGAAAAACCATCGCCATTGCTATTAATCTGTTTAATCCGCAGAAAATTGTCATTGCCGGTGAGATTGTCGAGGCGGAGAAGGTGCTGCTGCCCGCCATTGAGGGCTGCATCAATACCCAGGCGCTAAAGGCGTTTCGCAAAAATCTGCCGGTGGTTCGCTCGACGCTGGATCACCGCTCGGCCATCGGTGCCTTTGCGTTGGTAAAGCGCGCCATGCTCAACGGCTCGCTGTTACAGCATCTGCTGGAGGAGTAATAGCCAGCCATTCGTTAAACCGAACCACGTCCACTGACGTGGTTTTTTCATTTTTAACTCTCCATAAGATAACCCGCATCAAAAAAAGCGCCTTTAAAATGAATATTCATCAATATTCAGCGTCGAACTCTATGCTTTTTTCACTATTCCACAATGGCAATTGCGCTTTTTAATTTCACCCCGCTAAAACCCTTGCACCCGCCTGCGCTTTCCGGCATTTTCTTAATCAAGCAATAAGACAACGCGATGACGCAACGTCTGCAAACTGACAACACGAAGCAACATCACAGGGTTAACGGAGAAGGTTATGTGTTCAATTTTTGGCGTACTGGATATTAAAACGGATGCAGGTGAGCTGCGTAAAAAAGCGCTGGAGCTTTCCCGCCTGATGCGCCATCGCGGTCCTGACTGGTCCGGCGTATACGCAAGCGATAAAGCGATTCTGGCCCACGAACGTCTCTCTATCGTTGACGTCAACGCTGGCGCACAGCCGCTTTACAACGCCCAAAAAACCCATGCCCTGGCCGTTAACGGTGAAATCTATAACCATCAGGCGCTGCGCGCCGAGTATGGCGATCGCTACGCGTTCCAGACCGGCTCCGACTGCGAAGTTATCCTGGCGCTGTATCAGGAGAAAGGCCCGGAGTTCCTCGACGAGCTGCAGGGGATGTTTGCCTTCGTTCTGTACGATAGCGAAAAAGACGCCTACCTGATTGGCCGTGACCATATCGGTATCATCCCGCTGTACATGGGTTACGACGAGCACGGCAACATGTACGTGGCGTCTGAGATGAAAGCCCTGGTACCGGTCTGCCGCACCATTAAAGAGTTCCCGGCGGGTAGCTACCTGTGGAGCCAGGACGGCGAGATCCGCAGCTACTACCAGCGCGACTGGTTTGAGTACGACGCGGTAAAAGACAACGTGACCGACAAAGCCGAGCTGCGCCAGGCGCTGGAAGACGCGGTGAAGACGCACCTGATGTCCGACGTACCTTACGGCGTGCTGCTCTCCGGCGGTCTCGATTCGTCGATCATCTCCGCCATTACCAAAAAATTTGCCGCACGCCGCGTGGAAGATCAGGAAAAATCAGAAGCCTGGTGGCCGCAGCTGCACTCCTTTGCCGTGGGCCTCGAAGGCGCACCGGATCTGAAAGCGGCGCAGGCGGTTGCGGATCACCTTGGTACGGTGCACCACGAGATCCACTTCACCGTGCAGGAAGGCCTGGATGCTATCCGCGACGTGATCTACCACATTGAGACCTATGACGTGACCACCATCCGCGCCTCAACGCCGATGTATCTGATGTCACGTAAGATCAAAGCGATGGGCATTAAGATGGTGCTGTCGGGTGAAGGCTCTGACGAAGTGTTTGGTGGCTACCTCTACTTCCATAAAGCGCCGGATGCGAAAGAGCTGCATGAAGAGACCGTACGTAAGCTGCAGGCGCTGCACATGTTTGACTGCGCCCGTGCTAACAAAGCGATGTCGGCCTGGGGCGTGGAAGCGCGTGTGCCCTTCCTGGATAAAAACTTCCTCGACGTGGCGATGCGCATCAACCCGCAGGACAAGATGTGCGGCAACGGCAAAATGGAGAAACACGTCCTGCGTGAGTGCTTCGAATCCTACCTGCCGGCAAGCGTAGCATGGCGTCAGAAAGAGCAGTTCTCCGATGGCGTAGGCTACAGCTGGATCGATACCCTGAAAGAGGTGGCGGCACAGCAGGTAACCGACCAGCAGCTGGAGACCGCCAGCTACCGCTTCCCGTACAACACGCCGACCTCTAAAGAGGCGTACCTGTACCGCGAAGTGTTTGAAGAGCTGTTCCCGGTTGCCAGCGCTGCCGAGTGCGTGCCTGGCGGTCCATCCGTCGCCTGCTCCTCTGCCAAAGCGATTGAGTGGGATGAAGCGTTCAAAACCATGAACGATCCATCAGGCCGTGCGGTAGGCGTTCACCAGTCCGCCTACTGATAGATAAAGTAGCGTGATAATAGCGGGTCCTGCGGGACCCGTTTTTGTTGGTTTTGATCCTGTTATCTCTCAATTAAAATCAAGATATAACCAATAATTGCCGAATTATACGCCAGGCTGTTCGCAACCTAACCAAACAGTCACATTCCGGCAATTTTCGATGAAAAAGGTGTTGACGCTGAAAGGCCCAATACGCATAATGCGCCCCGCAACGCCGATAAGGTAACGCGAAAAAAAGATGGCTACGTAGCTCAGCTGGTTAGAGCACATCACTCATAATGATGGGGTCACAGGTTCGAATCCCGTCGTAGCCACCATCTTTTTTTGCGGGAGTGGCGAAATTGGTAGACGCACCAGATTTAGGTTCTGGCGCCGCAAGGTGTGCGAGTTCAAGTCTCGCCTCCCGCACCATTCCCAGTAAGCGTTGCACGGATGGGGTATCGCCAAGCGGTAAGGCACCGGTTTTTGATACCGGCATTCCCTGGTTCGAATCCAGGTACCCCAGCCACTTTTTTTGACTCTCGTGTGTAACACGTTTGTCTTGAGTAACTAGCAGTACAATTTGGCTACTTAGCTCAGCTGGTTAGAGCACATCACTCATAATGATGGGGTCACAGGTTCGATTCCCGTAGTAGCCACTATATTCTGATGAGTATCTTTAAGATGCTTATGACGTAAAAAATTGTTGGGGTATCGCCAAGCGGTA
>NZ_DALZYX010000002.1:75278-481304 GCF_031987975.1 Pseudescherichia sp.
AGGCACTGGATTCTGATTCCAGCATTCCGAGGTTCGAATCCTCGTACCCCAGCCAATTTCAAAAGACGTTTGCGTAAGTGAACGCACCCTGTTGGGGTATCGCCAAGCGGTAAGGCACTGGATTCTGATTCCAGCATTCCGAGGTTCGAATCCTCGTACCCCAGCCACATAAAACAAAAAAGCTCGCTTCGGCGGGCTTTTTTGTTTTTGTGCTTTTACCAGATTGCTGTGCCGGGTTGCCCCGGCATCATCGTTACAGGCCTAGCGCATACTTCAGCGCCTGGGTTTTCAGCATCCCGGCGCGCTGGGCGGCCATCAGCCCCATGTTGCGCAGCACGCGTAGCGGACCGAGGTTATTGCTGAATCCGGCATAGAAGAGATCCATGCCGCTCTGCATAATGTAGTTATCCGCCATCCGCCGCGTCTGGTAGCGCTTAAGCACGCGCTGGCTGGCCCACTCCTCGCCCTGGCTGCGCGCAGTCGTCAACACCTCCAGCAGCGCATCTACGTCGCGATAGCCAAGGTTAACCCCCTGCCCCGCCAGCGGGTGGATCGTGTGGGCAGCGTCACCCACCAGCGCCAGCCCCGGCTGCACATACTGCAAAGCGTGGCGGCGGGTCAGTGGGAAGGCACCGGCAGCAATCGGCGTTACCTTGCCCAGCCGCGCCGGGAAGAACTTCTCGATTTCACGTTGCAGCTGCGGCATCGTCAGGGTGCGCAGCTGGCGAATGCGCGCCGGGGTGTCGTACCACACCAGCGACGCCCAGCGATCGAACAGCGGCAGGAAGGCGTGCGGTCCGTGCGGGGTGAACTGCTGCCAGGTGCTGTCGCCCGGATCCTTTTCACACTCCACGGTGATGAGCATACAGGACTGCTGGTACTGCCAGGCGTGAATGCCAATCCCCGCCCACTGCCGCACCTGCGAGTTTGCACCGTCTGCGCCAATCACCAGCTTTGCCAGCAGCGTCTCGTCATTGTCAAATACCAGCTCATGCTGATGACCGTGATTGTGCATTGCCTTGAGCATCGCCGGGGCGCGTAGCGTCACCTGCGGATGGGTCGCAAGCGCATCCCACAGCGCGCGTTGCAGCACGTTATTCTCAACCATATAGCCCAGCTGAGGCAGCTTAAGATCGCTGGCGTCAAAGACCACGTGGGCGTTCTCCCACTCCCAGGTCTCCAGCCGACGCCACGGGTGGCAGCGCATCGCCAGCACGCTGTCCCAGACGCCCAGCCCGCGCAGCAGTGCCACAGATGCGGTGCTTATCGCAGAAATGCGTACGTCTGGCGCTATACTGGCGTCAAACTCTGGGGGGGCGGCCTGCTCGATGACCGTTACCGCAAAACCATGCTGCGCCAGGCCAAGCGCCAGCGCGCCGCCGACCATACCGCCGCCAACGACGGCGACCTCAGTTGGTTGATTTACCATGGTCAATTGTCCTTATTGATAATTCCCTTAAGTTTACAGGATTTTCGATTTTATGGGGTCGGGAGATGAACTATGGTCAGCGCCCGACCAAAGCATTACAATACGCGGCCTGAAATCCTCGCGTTTAATAGAGCAAGTCGATGACCAAAAAACTCCATATTAAAACCTGGGGCTGTCAGATGAACGAGTACGATTCATCCAAGATGGCCGACCTGCTGGATGCCACCCATGGCTATCAGCTGACCGACGTGGCGGAAGAGGCAGACTTGCTGCTGCTCAATACCTGCTCTATCCGCGAGAAGGCTCAGGAGAAGGTGTTCCATCTGCTTGGGCGCTGGAAGCTCTTAAAAGAGAAGAATCCGGATCTCATCATTGGCGTCGGCGGCTGCGTCGCCTCTCAGGAGGGCGATCTTATTCGTCAGCGCGCCCGCTGCGTCGATATTGTTTTTGGGCCGCAGACTCTGCACCGCCTGCCGGAGATGATCAACTCCGTGCGCGGCAACCGCAGCCCGATCGTTGACATCAGCTTCCCGGAGATCGAAAAGTTTGACCGCCTACCGGAGCCGCGTGCCGACGGCCCGACCGCCTTCGTCTCTATCATGGAAGGCTGCAATAAATACTGTACCTACTGCGTGGTGCCCTACACCCGTGGTGAAGAGGTCAGCCGTCCCTGTGACGATATTCTGTTTGAGATCGCCCAGCTGGCGGCGCAGGGCGTGCGCGAAGTTAACCTGCTCGGCCAGAACGTGAATGCCTGGCGCGGAGAGAACTACGACGGCACGACCGGATCGTTTGCTGAACTGCTGCGCCTGGTGGCCGCCATCGACGGTATCGATCGCATCCGCTTTACCACCAGCCACCCGATTGAGTTCACCGACGATATCATCGAGGTCTACCGCGATACGCCGGAGCTGGTGAGCTTCCTGCACCTGCCGGTACAGAGCGGCGCGGATCGCGTTCTGAACCTGATGGGCCGGACCCATACCGCGCTGGAGTACAAAGCGATTATCCGTAAGCTGCGTGCGGCGCGTCCGGATATCCAGATCAGCTCCGACTTTATCGTCGGCTTCCCGGGTGAAACTACCCAGGACTTCGAGCAGACCATGAAGCTGATCGCCGAGGTCAACTTCGATGTGAGCTATAGCTTTATCTTCTCTGCCCGTCCAGGCACACCGGCCGCTGATATGGTCGATGACGTGCCGGAAGAGGATAAGAAGCAGCGCCTCTACATCCTGCAGGAGCGCATCAACCAGCAAGCGATGGCCTGGAGCCGCAGAATGATCGGCACCACCCAGCGTATTCTGGTGGAGGGCACCTCCCGTAAGAGCATTATGGAGCTGTCCGGTCGTACCGAGAACAACCGTGTGGTGAACTTCGAGGGCACCCCGGAGATGATCGGCAAGTTCGTGGACGTCGAAATCACCGATGTCTATACTAATTCATTGCGCGGTAAAGTCGTGCGCACCGAAGCGGAGATGGGCCTGCGCGTAACCGAAACGCCGGAATCGGTCATTGCCCGCACCCGTAAAGAGAACGAACTGGGCGTCGGTCTCTTCCAGCCCTGATCCCCCCGGCCTGCCCCTCCGGCAGGCCTTGTTTTTTCCGCTCATCGCCCCCATATCCCTATTCCATCCGGCCAGTCAGGTAAAAGAGGAATCGATTGAATACTGAAACCCGTGAAATCACCCTTGAACCAGCTGACAATGCCCGTCTGCTGAGTTTATGCGGCCCGTTTGACGACAACATCAAACAGCTTGAACGTCGATTGGGCATCGAAATTAACCGCCGCGATAACCACTTCAAACTCACCGGACGTACGATCAGCGTGAATGCCGCCGCAGATATCCTGCGCAGCCTCTATGTTGATACCGCCCCGATGCGCGGCCAAACTCAGGATATTGAACCCGAACAGATCCATCTGGCGATCAAAGAAGCCCGTGTGCTGGAGCAGAGCGCCGAGAGCGTGCCGGAGTATGGTAAAGCGGTCACTATCAAAACCAAGCGCGGAGTCATCAAACCGCGTACGCCAAACCAGGCGCAGTACATCGCCAATATTCTCGATCACGACATCACCTTCGGCATTGGGCCGGCCGGGACAGGGAAAACCTACCTCGCCGTCGCCGCCGCGGTCGATGCCCTGGAGCGCCAGGAGATCCGCCGTATTCTGCTGACCCGTCCGGCGGTGGAAGCCGGTGAGAAGCTCGGCTTTCTGCCTGGCGATCTGAGCCAGAAGGTTGACCCGTATCTGCGTCCCCTGTACGACGCGCTGTTTGAGATGCTGGGCTTTGAGAAGGTTGAGAAGCTGATGGAGCGTAACGTGATTGAAGTTGCGCCGCTGGCCTACATGCGCGGCCGCACGCTGAACGACGCCTTTATCATTCTCGATGAGAGCCAGAACACCACCATCGAACAGATGAAGATGTTCCTGACGCGTATTGGCTTTAACTCGAAAGCAGTGATCACCGGGGATATCACCCAGGTTGACCTGCCGCGCAGCACCAAGTCCGGCCTGCGCCACGCTATTGAAGTGCTGGCAGAGGTCGATGAGATTAGCTTTAACTTCTTCCACAGCGAGGACGTGGTACGCCACCCGGTGGTAGCCCGCATCGTGACCGCCTATGAGGCGTGGGAAGAGACAGAGCAGAAACGTAAAGCCGAGCTGGCCGCCGAGCGTAAGCGCGAAGCCCAGCAGCAGGAGCATGAGCAGAAATGAGTTCGGTAATCCTCGATTTACAGCTGGCGTGTGATGACGCGAGCGGCCTGCCAGATGAAGCACAGTTCCAGGGCTGGCTGAACGCGGTTATCCCGCAGTTTCAGGAGGAGTCCGAAGTGACTATCCGCCTCGTGGATGAGGCGGAGAGCCACGAGCTTAATCTGACCTATCGCGGCAAGGACAAGCCGACCAACGTACTCTCGTTCCCGTTTGAAGCGCCGCCGGGTATCGAGCTGCCGCTGCTTGGTGACCTGATTATCTGCCGCCAGGTGGTAGAGCAGGAGGCGAAAGAGCAGGAAAAGCCGCTGGAGGCGCACTGGGCGCATATGGTGGTGCATGGCAGTCTGCACCTGCTGGGCTACGATCATATTGAAGATGACGAGGCCGAAGAGATGGAGAGCCTGGAAACAGAGATAATGCTTGCTCTGGGCTATGAGGATCCGTACATTGCCGAGAAGGAGTAGCCTGGCTACTTCTGAGCCGTCTGGCGCTGAGTTTACGCGCCGGACAACACATTTATTAACATGAGAACCCATACGACGCCATGAGCGACGACAATTCACACAGTAGCGACCCTCTTAACAGCAGCAAAAAGGGATTCTTCTCCCTCTTACTGAGCCAGCTCTTTCACGGCGAACCAAAGAACCGTGACGAACTTCTGGCGCTTATCCGCGACTCCGGGCAAAACGAGCTGATCGATGAAGATACGCGCGACATGCTGGAAGGGGTAATGGATATTGCCGACCAGCGCGTTCGCGACATCATGATCCCTCGCTCGCAGATGATCACCCTGAAACGTAACCAGACGCTGGATGAGTGCCTCGATGTGATTATCGAGTCTGCCCACTCCCGCTTCCCGGTGATCAGCGAAGATAAAGACCACATCGAAGGGATTTTGATGGCCAAGGATCTGCTGCCCTTTATGCGCAGCGATGCCGAAGCCTTCAGCATGGAAAAAGTGCTCCGTCCGGCGGTGGTTGTCCCGGAGAGCAAACGGGTTGACCGGATGCTGAAAGAGTTCCGCTCACAGCGCTACCATATGGCGATCGTTATTGATGAGTTTGGCGGCGTCTCGGGCCTCGTGACCATCGAAGATATTCTTGAACTTATCGTCGGCGAAATTGAAGATGAGTACGACGAAGAGGAAGATATCGATTTCCGCCAGCTTAGCCGTCACACCTGGACGGTGCGCGCCCTGGCCTCCATTGAAGACTTCAATGAGTCCTTTGGGACCCACTTCAGCGATGAAGAGGTCGATACCATCGGCGGTCTGGTAATGCAGGCCTTTGGCCACCTGCCAGCACGGGGCGAAGCTATCGATATCGATGGTTACCAGTTTAAGGTCGCCATGGCCGATAGCCGTCGTATTATTCAGGTTCACGTAAAAATGCCAGAAGACGCAGCGCAGCCTAAACTGGACGAGTAATCCACCTGGACGAGTAATGTAAATGGTATTTGCCTCACTGCTTGAGCGTCAGCGCGTACGTCTGCTGCTGGCGCTGTTATTGGGAGCCAGCGGAACGCTGGCTTTTTCTCCTTATGACTTCTGGCCAGCCGCGCTTATCTCCCTTATCGGCCTGCAGGGGCTGACGCTTAACCGCCGTCCGCTTCAGGCGGCAGCCATCGGCTATGCATGGGGATTCGGTCTCTTTGGTACTGGCATCAACTGGGTCTACGTCAGTATCGCCCAGTTTGGCGGTATGCCAGGACCGGTAAACGTCTTCCTCGTGGTGCTGCTGGCAGCCTATCTGTCGCTCTATACCGGCCTGTTCGCCGGGATCCTCTCCCGTCTCTGGCCGCGTACCAGCGCTATCCGCGTGGCTATCGCCGCGCCGGTGGTCTGGCAGCTTACCGAGTTCCTGCGCGGCTGGGTGCTGACCGGCTTCCCGTGGTTGCAGTTTGGCTACAGCCAGATTGACGGCCCGCTGAAGGGGCTGGCGCCGGTGATGGGCGTTGAGGCGATCAACTTCCTGCTGATGGTGGTCAGCGGCCTGCTGGTGCTGGCGGCGGTTCATCGCAGCTGGCGTACCCTGGCGGTAGCGGTGGTGCTCTTTGCCCTCCCCTTCCCGCTGCGCTACATCCAGTGGTTTACCCCAGTGACGGAGCGCACTACCCAGGTCTCTCTGGTGCAGGGCAATATTCCCCAGTCCCTGAAGTGGGAAGAGGGGCAGCTGGAGAATACGCTGAATATCTATCTCGATGCTACCGAGCGGGAGATGGGCAAGTCGCAGCTGATTATCTGGCCGGAGTCAGCCATTCCGGATCTGGAGATCAACCAGCAGCGCTTCTTGAGCACGATGAACGATCTGCTGCGGGCGAGGGATACGACGCTGATCACCGGCATCGTTGACGCACGTCTGAACAAACAGAACCGCTACGACACCTATAACACCATCATTACCCTGGGCAAAGAGAGCGCGTACAGCTACAACTCCACGAATCGCTACAACAAAAACCATCTGGTGCCGTTTGGCGAGTTCGTGCCGCTGGAGTCTATTCTGCGCCCGCTAGCCCCGTTCTTCGATCTGCCGATGTCCTCGTTCAGTCGCGGTCCCTACGTGCAGCCCCAGCTGTCGGCCCATGGGTTTGAGCTTACCCCGGCCATCTGCTACGAGATCATCCTTGGCGAGCAGGTGCGGGATAACTTCCGGCCCAATACCGACTTCCTGCTGACCATCTCTAACGATGCGTGGTTCGGTAAGTCCATCGGTCCGTGGCAGCACTTCCAGATGGCGCGGATGCGCTCCCTGGAGCTGGCGCGTCCGCTACTGCGCAGCACCAATAACGGCATTACCGCCGTGATCGGTCCGCAGGGTGAGATTCAGGCCATGCTGCCGCAGTTCACCCGTCAGGTGCTCACAACCAACGTGACGCCGACCACCGGCCTGACGCCGTACGCCCGTACCGGCAGCTGGCCGCTGTGGATCCTTACCGCGCTGTTCGGCTTTGGCGCAGTAATTATGAGCCTGCGTCAGCGTCGCGTTAAATAATCTTTTCTCATTGCCCGGCGGCACTTCGCTTGCCGGGCCTACTCCTTCATAACCCCTTCTGCACATCCCAACCTGGCACAGCAATTGCTTAATAATATCAGGCAGCTGCGGATCTTTGCCGATGCGCCATAACGATGCACCAGCAGTGAACACCTGAAGCACTAAAAAGGTGCAGACGGCGTTTTCTGCCTCGAAATGGTGCGGTGCGCTTCGCAAAACGAAACAATAAAGCAGCAAAATGTTTACACCAAGCCACACTAAATGTTAACAAACACGCATAACACTGCATGCTTGTGCTGCAGGATATAACAACACAAACACACACACTGGGTATCAATGCGTCCCTGGCGCTGACGATGAAGGAGTTGGATATGCAATTACGTAAACTGACCGCGGCAATGCTGTTAGTGGGAATGAGCGCCGGTCTGGCACATGCCGAAGATGCACCGGCAGCCGGCAGCACGCTCGATAAAATTGCCAAAAACGGCGTGATCGTAGTCGGCCACCGTGAGTCTTCCGTCCCGTTCTCTTACTATGACAACCAGCAGAAAGTTGTCGGCTACTCACAGGACTACTCCAACGCGATCGTTGAAGCCGTTAAAAAACAGCTGAACAAACCCGATCTGCAGGTCAAACTGATCCCGATCACCTCACAGAACCGTATCCCGCTGCTGCAGAACGGCACCTTTGATTTCGAGTGTGGCTCCACCACCAACAACCTGGAGCGCCAGAAGCAGGCCGCTTTCTCTAACACTATCTTCGTCGTCGGCACCCGCCTGCTGGCGAAAAAAGGCGGCGACATTAAGGACTTCCCGGACCTGAAAGGCAAAGCGGTGGTGGTCACCTCCGGTACCACCTCTGAGGTGCTGCTGCACAAGCTGAACGACGAGCAGAAGATGGATATGCGCATCATCAGCGCGAAAGATCACGGTGACTCCTTCCGTACCCTGGAGAGCGGTCGTGCGGTGGCCTTTATGATGGATGACGCCCTGCTGGCTGGCGAACGTGCGAAAGCGAAGAAGCCGGACAACTGGGAGATCGTTGGCAAGCCGCAGTCTGAAGAAGCCTACGGCTGTATGCTGCGTAAAGACGATCCGCAGTTCAAAAAGCTGATGGATGACACCATCGCCCAGGCGCAGACCTCCGGCGAAGCGGCGAAGTGGTTTGATAAGTGGTTCAAGAACCCAATTCCGCCGAAAAACCTGAACATGAACTTCGAGCTTTCTGACGAGATGCAGGCTCTGTTCAAAACGCCGAACGATAAAGCACTTAACTAACTAGAAACACAGGGCGACTTTCGCCCTCTCGATTGACGGGAAGCACGGACAGACTAGACGCTGGAGGGTCGTTCCCCCATCTGGCGCGACGCTTACGCATAAAAAGGTGCGTAAAGCTTCTCACCAATCTTCGAGGGTAGCGCTGCTACCCTTTTTTTTCTGAGGTACATGTATGTCAATAGACTGGAACTGGGGTATTTTTCTGCAACAGGCCCCGTTCGGCAACACCACCTATTTAGGCTGGCTGTGGAGCGGTTTTCAGGTCACGGTCGCGCTGTCAATCACCGCCTGGATCATCGCATTTCTGGTCGGCTCGCTGTTTGGTATTCTCCGCACCGTGCCCAACCGTTTCCTGTCCGGGATCGGGACTATTTACGTTGAGCTGTTCCGTAACGTTCCGCTGATCGTGCAGTTCTTTACCTGGTATTTAGTTGTGCCAGAGCTGCTGCCGGAAGATCTCGGCATGTGGTTTAAAGCAGAGCTTGACCCCAATATTCAGTTCTTCCTCTCGTCGATGATCTGTCTGGGTCTGTTTACCGCAGCGCGCGTCTGTGAGCAGGTGCGAGCGGCCATTCAGTCGCTGCCACGCGGGCAAAAGAACGCGGGCCTGGCGATGGGGCTAACGCTGCCGCAGACCTACCGCTACGTGCTGCTGCCTAACGCCTATCGCGTGATTGTGCCGCCGATGACCTCTGAGATGATGAACCTGGTGAAAAACTCAGCCATCGCCTCAACCATCGGGCTGGTGGATATGGCCGCGCAGGCGGGCAAGCTGCTGGACTACTCCGCCCACGCCTGGGAATCCTTTACTGCGATCACCCTCGCCTACGTGCTGATTAACGCCTTCATTATGCTGGTAATGAATCTGGTGGAACGCAAAGTTCGCCTGCCAGGCAATATGGGGAGCAAATAACGATGTATGAATTTGACTGGAGTTCCATTCTCCCGGCGATGCCCTACCTGCTGGACGGGCTGGTCATCACGCTGAAAATTACCATTACTGCGGTGCTGGTCGGCATCATCTGGGGCACCATTCTGGCGGTGCTGCGCCTGTCGAGCTTTAAGCCGTTCGCCTGGTTTGCCACCGCCTACGTCAACGTGTTCCGCTCTATCCCGCTGGTAATGGTGCTGCTGTGGTTCTACCTGATTGTGCCGGGGCTGCTGCAAAACGTGCTCGGCCTGTCGCCGACCACCGATATCCGCCTGATCTCAGCGATGGTGGCTTTCTCGATGTTTGAAGCCGCCTACTACTCCGAGATTATCCGCGCCGGTATCCAGAGCATCTCGCGTGGGCAGTCGAGTGCGGCGCTGGCTCTCGGAATGACCCACTGGCAGTCGATGAAGCTTATCATCCTGCCGCAGGCCTTCCGGGCGATGGTGCCGCTGCTGCTCACCCAGGGGATCGTTCTGTTCCAGGATACCTCGCTGGTGTACGTGCTTAGCCTCGCTGACTTCTTCCGTACCGCCTCCACCATCGGTGAGCGTGATGGTACTCAGGTGGAGATGATCCTCTTTGCCGGCGTGGTCTATTTTGCAATTAGTCTCAGTGCTTCACTGTTGGTCAGCTATCTGAAGAAAAGGACAGTTTAATGATTTCCCTGAAAAACGTTTCAAAATGGTATGGTCACTTTCAGGTGCTGACCGACTGCTCCACGGAAGTAAAAAAAGGTGAAGTGGTGGTGGTCTGCGGGCCGTCCGGCTCCGGTAAGTCCACGCTGATTAAAACCGTCAACGGCCTCGAGCCGGTGCAGCAGGGTGACATTATCGTCAACGGCACCAAGGTGACCGATAAGAAAACCAACCTTGCCGAGCTACGTTCCCACGTCGGCATGGTGTTTCAGCACTTTGAGCTGTTTCCGCACCTGTCGATTATCGAAAACCTGACCCTGGCGCAGGTAAAGGTGCTGAAGCGCAACAAGGCGGCGGCGCGGGAGAAAGGTCTCAAGCTGCTGGAGCGAGTAGGTCTTACCGCCCACGCCGATAAGTTCCCGGCCCAGCTTTCGGGCGGACAGCAGCAGCGTGTGGCGATTGCCCGCGCTCTGTGTATGGATCCGGTGGCGATGCTGTTTGACGAACCGACCTCTGCACTCGATCCCGAGATGATCAATGAGGTGCTGGACGTGATGGTAGAGCTGGCGCAGGAGGGGATGACCATGATGGTAGTCACCCACGAGATGGGCTTTGCGCGCAAAGTAGCGACAAGGGTGATCTTTATGGACGAAGGCAAGATCGTCGAGGATTCCGCCAAAGAGGATTTCTTCGCCAATCCGAAATCCGAACGCGCGAAAGACTTCCTCGCGAAGATCCTGCACTAATTGGGGTAATTGCCGGGCGACACTGGGTTTGCCCGGCCTACCCACTCTCCATTATGGCTCAAATGGCCGACGCTGGAACTGGTCATGGCCGCACTTCGGGCAGAGCGGCAGCGCATCCGGGGTGTAGACCGCCAGGTGATAGTGGCACTTCTCACACACCAGGTTGCCTAGCCCCACCACTTCACCGCTATGGTAGACCCCGTGGTGGTTCAGATCCTGAAACACCTCGCGCCACTCCAGCTGGGTTTTATCGGTAATGTCCGCCAGCTCCTGCCACAGGCTCTCTTTAATCACCCGCATAAATACGCTGTCGGTGACCTCGCCCTGGCTCTCGTTGTAGCTGCGGGCAAACTCTTCGAGATCGCGACGCAGGGCGCGCGTCAGCTCTTCGACCTCCGTTGGCGTTAACTCGCCCGTCTGGGTCACACGCAGTCGCGCCTGCTCCACCAGCGCATCGATATCCCGATCGCCACTGCGCAAGCGCTCGGTCAGCGTCGCAACCTGTTCACGATAATATTGAGCAACCTTGTTCATCCTTTCGCCTCCGGGCTGGGTAACGTCTTCTAATAATAGACCTTATTTTCCCACCGCTTTGCTACCCGCGACACAGGCTGTGTAAATTCGTGCAATGATGCCTGTCGGCCCTTTTCACCGCCGTCAGCGCGAAAGGCTGTTTTGAGACTGGCGTTTGGGCTATGCTATGCGGATCTTACACACCACATCTTAATGCTACGCTTGTAGCTGTATTGAAAACAGGACCACTGGCTGCCATGCAAGAGCAATACCGCCCGGAAGAGATAGAATCCAAAGTCCAGCTTCACTGGGAAGAGAAGCGCACATTTGAAGTTACCGAAGATGAGAGCAAAGAGAAGTACTACTGCCTCTCTATGCTTCCCTATCCTTCTGGCCGGCTACACATGGGCCACGTGCGTAACTACACTATCGGCGATGTGATCTCCCGCTATCAGCGTATGCTGGGCAAAAACGTGCTGCAGCCTATCGGCTGGGATGCGTTCGGCCTGCCTGCGGAAGGTGCGGCGGTGAAGAACAATACCGCGCCTGCCCCGTGGACCTACGACAATATCAACTACATGAAAAACCAGCTCAAAATGCTGGGTTTTGGCTACGACTGGAGCCGCGAGCTGGCAACCTGCACCCCGGAATACTACCGCTGGGAGCAGAAGTTCTTTACCGAGCTGTATAAAAAAGGCCTGGTCTATAAGAAGACCTCGGCGGTGAACTGGTGCCCGAATGACCAGACCGTGCTGGCTAACGAGCAGGTGATCGACGGCTGCTGCTGGCGCTGCGACACCAAGGTTGAGCGTAAAGAGATCCCGCAGTGGTTTATCAAAATCACCGCCTACGCTGACGAGCTGCTGAACGATCTGGATCATATGGATCAGTGGCCGGACACCGTTAAAACCATGCAGCGCAACTGGATCGGCCGCTCTGAAGGCGTTGAGATCACCTTCGACGTCGAGAACAGCGACGACAAGCTGACCGTCTACACCACCCGTCCTGACACCTTTATGGGCGTCACCTACCTGGCGGTTGCCGCGGGCCACCCGCTGAGCACTCAGGCGGCAGCCTATAACCCGGCGCTGGGCGACTTTATCGCCGAATGCCGCAATACCAAGGTTGCCGAAGCAGACATGGCGACCATGGAGAAGAAAGGCGTCGATACCGGCGTACGTGCTATTCACCCGCTGACCGGCGAAGCGATTCCGGTCTGGGCAGCGAACTTTGTGCTGATGGAGTACGGCACCGGCGCAGTGATGGCCGTCCCGGGCCACGACCAGCGCGACTACGAGTTTGCGACTAAATATGGCTTAGATATCAAGCCGGTTATCCTCGCGGCCGACGGCACCGAGCCGGACCTTAGCGCCCAGGCGCTGACGGAAAAAGGCGTGCTGTTTAACTCTGGTGAGTTTGACGGCCTGAACTTTGAGGCGGCGTTTAACGCCATTGCCGACAAGCTGGCCGCTAACGGCGTCGGTGAGCGTAAGGTTAACTACCGCCTGCGCGACTGGGGCGTCTCCCGCCAGCGCTACTGGGGTGCACCCATCCCGATGGTGACCCTGGAAGACGGCACCGTGCTGCCAACTCCGGAAGACCAGCTGCCGGTTATTCTGCCGGAAGACGTGGTGATGGATGGTATTACCAGCCCGATCAAAGCCGATCCCGAGTGGGCAAAAACCACCGTCAACGGCCAGCCAGCGCTGCGTGAAACCGACACCTTTGACACCTTTATGGAGTCCTCCTGGTACTATGCGCGCTATACCTGCCCGCAGTACAACGAGGGCATGCTGGATCCGAACGCCGCCAACTACTGGCTGCCGGTTGATATCTATATCGGCGGGATCGAACACGCCATCATGCACCTGCTCTACTTCCGCTTCTTCCACAAGCTGATGCGCGACGCGGGCATGGTGAACTCTGACGAGCCAGCCAGGCAGCTGCTCTGCCAGGGCATGGTGCTGGCAGACGCCTTCTACTACGTGGGCGTAAACGGCGAGCGTAACTGGGTCTCCCCGAAAGAGGCGATCGTCGAGCGTGATGAAAAAGGCCGCATCGTGAAAGCGCAAGACGCGGCGGGTCATGAGCTGGTCTATACCGGCATGAGCAAGATGTCCAAGTCGAAAAACAACGGCATCGATCCGCAGGAGATGGTAGAGCGCTACGGCGCGGATACCGTGCGTCTGTTTATGATGTTCGCCTCGCCGGCGGATATGACCCTCGAGTGGCAGGAGTCCGGCGTTGAAGGGGCAAACCGCTTCCTGAAGCGCGTCTGGAAACTGGTCTACGAGCACACCTCCCAGGGCGATGCTCCGGCGCTGGACGTTGCCGCGCTGAGCGAAGATCAGCAGGCGCTGCGCCGTGACGTGCATAAAACCATTGCCAAAGTAACCGATGATATCGGTCGTCGTCAGACCTTCAACACCGCCATTGCGGCGATCATGGAGCTGATGAACAAGCTGGCGAAAGCGCCGCTGGAAGGCGAGCAGGATCGCGCCCTGATGCAGGAAGCGCTGCTGGCGGTAGTGCGTATGCTGAACCCGTTCACCCCGCATGCCTGCTTTACACTCTGGCAGGAGCTGAAAGGGGAAGGCGATATTGACAACGCACCGTGGCCGGTGGCTGATGAGCAGGCGATGGTGGAGAACACCACCCTGGTTGTTGTGCAGGTGAACGGTAAGGTACGTGGTAAAATCACCGTGCCGGTAGACGCCAGCGAAGAGCAGGTGCGCGAGCGTGCCGGCCAGGAGCCTCTGGTGGCAAAATATCTTGATGGCGTTACCGTGCGTAAAGTGATTTACGTTGCAGGTAAACTGCTTAATCTGGTCGTTGGCTAAGCGCGGGAGGAAGCGTGCGATTTCTAACAACACTCTTGTTGTCATTGGCGGTGCTTGCCACCGCCGGATGTGGCTGGCACCTGCGTAACAGTTCCGCGATCCCTGACGAGATGAAAACCATGATTTTCGACTCGCCAGATCCGAACGGTCCGCTAAGCCGCGCGGTACGCTCACAGCTGCGTCTGAACGGCGTCACGCTGGTAGAGAAAAGCTCCGTGCGTCAGGATGTGCCCTCCCTGCGTCTGGGTTCATCAGCTATTAGCCAGGACACGGCCTCTATCTTCCGCGATGGCCGTACGGCTGAGTATCAGATGGTAATGAGCGTCCAGGCTACGGTGCTGATCCCAGGCCAGGGGATCTACCCGCTGCATACCAAGGTTTATCGTTCATTCTTTGATAACCCACAGACTGCGCTGGCGAAAGATGCCGAGCAGGATATGATCATTACAGAGATGTACGATAAAGCTGCTGAGCAGCTGATCCGTCAGCTGCCAAGCGTGCAAACGGCAGAGAAGCAGGAGAAGATAGCGGAAGCCAAAGCGGCCACGACCTCTTCCCGTGTCTCAACCACGCTGGGTAACTGATGTTAAAGCTGTACCCTGAACAGCTCCGCGCGCAGCTCAATGAAGGGCTGCGCGCGGCCTATCTGCTGCTGGGCAACGATCCGTTGCTGCTTCAGGAGAGCCAGGATGCGGTGCGCCAGGCCGCCGCCGCAGAGGGCTTTGATGAACACCACACCGTTGCTCTCGATGCCAGCACCGACTGGACTGCACTCTTCTCTCTCTGCCAGGCCATGAGCCTGTTCGCCAGCCGCCAGACGCTGCTGCTCCAGCTGCCGGACAACGGGCCGAATGCGGCTATCAACGAACAGCTTGCTACCCTGACAGGGCTGCTGCATGACGATCTGCTGCTGATCGTACGTGGCAATAAGCTCACCAAAGCGCAGGAGAACGCCGCCTGGTTTACCGCCCTGGCCAACCGTGCCGTGCAGGTCACCTGCCAGACGCCGGAACAGGCGCAGCTTCCACGCTGGGTCGCCAACCGGGCAAAGCAACATCATCTGCAACTTGATGATGCCGCTAACCAGCTGCTCTGCTACTGCTATGAGGGCAACCTGCTGGCGCTAGCGCAGGCGCTGGATCGGCTCTCGCTGCTCTGGCCCGATGGCAAACTCACCCTGCCACGCGTTGAGCAGGCGGTGAACGATGCCGCACACTTTACCCCTTTCCACTGGGTTGATGCCCTGCTGGCGGGCAAGAGCAAACGCGCCCTGCATATTTTGCAGCAGCTGAAGCTTGAGGCCAGCGAGCCGGTGATCCTGCTGCGTACCCTACAGCGTGAGCTGCTGCTGCTGTTAAACTTAAAGCGCCAGATGGCACAGACCTCGCTGCGTGCCCTCTTTGATAAGCACCGGGTATGGCAGAACCGCCGTGCCGTCACCACCGAGGCGCTAAACCGCCTTAGCCATGCACAGCTTCGCCAGGCGGTACATCTCCTGAGTCGCACCGAGCTAACCGTTAAGCAGGACTACGGCCAGTCGGTCTGGGCCGAGCTGGAGGGGATCTCTCTGCTACTCTGTCATAAGACGCTGGCAGACGTGTTTATAGAGGGATGAGATGGATCAGCTGCAAGCCTTGTTTGGTGGGACCTTCGATCCCGTTCACTACGGCCACCTTCTACCGGTAGAGGCGCTGGCAGAGGCGATTAACCTGACGCAGGTGATCGTCATGCCAAATAACGTGCCGCCCCACCGTCCGCAGCCGGAGGCCACCAGCCAGCAGCGTAAGACCATGCTGGCACTGGCTATTGCCGACCGTCCGCTATTTACCCTTGACGAGCGGGAGCTGCAGCGCGACACGCCATCGTACTCAGCAGAAACGCTGGAGGCATGGCGTCAGGAGAGCGGCCCTGTCCGCCCGCTGGCCTTTATTATTGGTCAGGACTCGCTGCTCAGCTTCCCAACCTGGTACCGCTACGACACTATTCTCAGCTACTGCCATCTGATTGTCTGCCGCCGACCCGGCTACGCGCTGGAGATGCATGACGAGGTGCACCAGCGCTGGCTGGAGGCGCATCTCACCACCGATCCCCGCGAGCTGCATACTCTGCCCGCCGGAAAAATTTTCCTCGCCCAGACTCCGTGGTTTGCTATCTCCGCCACGCAAATTCGTCAGCGACTGCGGCAGAATCAGCCCTGTGACGATCTGCTCCCGCCCGCCGTACTGGACTACATTATGGCGCAGGGGCTGTACCGCTAATCCATACCCTATAAGGAGAATGCGCTATGCGTCTTTGGCTTGTCCGGCACGGGGAGACAGAGGCCAACGTGGCCGGGCTTTACAGCGGACACTCCCCCACCCCGCTTACGCCGCGCGGTATTGGTCAGGCGCAAACGTTGCGTACGCTGCTGGCGGACGTCCCGTTTGACGTGGCGATTTGCAGCGCGCTTGAGCGGGCGCAGCATACTGCCCGGCTGGTTCTGGATGCCCGTGAGGTTCCCGTCCACACCTCAGCGCTGCTCAACGAAATGTTTTTCGGTGACTGGGAGATGCGCCACCATCGCGATCTTACCCTTGAGGATGCCCAACGCTACGCCGCCTGGTGCAGCGACTGGCAAACCACTATCCCCACTAACGGTGAAGGGTTTCAAGACTTTACCGCCCGAGTCCAGCAGTTTATTGCCCGCCTTTCTGAGTGGGATACTCATGAAAACGTGCTGATCGTCAGCCATCAGGGGGTACTCAGCGTGTTGATTGCTACCCTGCTGAAAATGCCCGCCTCGTCGCTGTGGCACTTTCGCGTCGCCCAAGGGGCATGGAGTGCGATCGATATCTACGACGGCTTTGCTACATTAAGCGTGCTGAACAGCCGCGCTGGATGGGTGCCAGAGGATCGCTAACTTGACACGCCCCCCCAGACTGCTATCCTCCGCTGCCAGACTTTTCCCTCCGCAGCAGTTCCATAGAAATTGTTTTACAAAAATGGCGATGCAATCTTGTGCGGAGGGTGGGATGATAGCCCACTTTCAGAGACATATAGGCGACTTTGGTCCCGAAAAGGCCGGGCTTCAGGTATACTGGCTGACTATCTATTGAATATCGTTATTTGCATCCACCCAGGGGGAACACTTGCAGGGTAAAGCACTCCAGGATTTTGTTATCGACAAAATTGACGACCTGAAAGGTCAGGACATCGTCACCTTAGATGTTAAGGGTAAATCAAGCATCACCGACTGCATGATCATCTGCACCGGTACTTCTACGCGTCACGTTGTCTCCATCGCTGACCATGTGGTTCAGGCGTCCCGCGCGGCTGGCCTGATCCCGTTTGGTGTCGAGGGTGAAAACGTCGCCGACTGGGTCGTGGTCGATCTGGGCGATGTCATTGTCCACGTTATGCAGGAAGAGAGCCGTCGCCTCTACGAGCTGGAAAAACTCTGGGGCTAATGGGTGAAGCTGCAACTGGTCGCCGTCGGCACGAAGATGCCCGACTGGGTACAAACCGGCTTTACTGAATATCTGCGTCGATTCCCGAAAGATATGCCGTTTGAGCTGGTAGAGATCCCTGCCGGCAAGCGCGGCAAAAATGCCGATATCAAACGCATCCTTGATAAAGAGGGTGAGCTTATGCTCGCTGCGGCAGGTAAAAACCGCATCGTCACCCTCGATATTCCAGGCAAACCCTGGGATACGCCGCAGCTGGCGCACGAGCTGGAGCGCTGGAAGCAGGACGGGCGAGACGTCAGCCTGCTGATCGGCGGCCCGGAAGGGCTATCCCCCGCCTGCAAAGCGGCAGCAGAACAAAGTTGGTCACTCTCTGCGTTAACGCTTCCCCACCCGCTGGTCCGGGTTCTGGTGGCAGAAAGCCTCTATCGCGCATGGAGCATTACGACCAACCATCCCTATCATCGTGAGTAACGAAGAGCCTTAGGTAGATTACGCAGCGGATGAAATTACAGAACTCTTTTCGCGACTATACGGCTGAGTCCGCGCTGTTTGTGCGCCGGGCGATTGTCGCCTTTACAGGGATCCTGCTGCTCAGCGGCGTGCTTGTCGCCAACCTCTATAATCTGCAGATTGTCCGTCACACCGACTACCAGACGCGCTCCAACGAAAACCGCATCAAGCTGGTGCCGATTGCCCCCAGCCGCGGGATCATTTATGACCGCAACGGTATTCCGCTGGCGCTCAACCGGACCATCTACCAGGTTGAGATGATGCCCGAGAAGGTGGATAACGTGCAGCAGACGCTGGAAGCGCTGCGGGACGTGGTCGATCTCAACGATGATGACATTGCTAACTTCAAAAAAGAGCGCGCCCGCTCGCACCGCTTTACCTCGATCCCGGTAAAATCCAACCTGACGGAAGTTCAGGTGGCGCGCTTTGCGGTAAACCAGTACCGCTTCCCGGGCGTGGAAGTAAAGGGCTATAAGCGCCGCTTCTATCCCTATGGCTCTGCTCTTACCCACGTTATCGGCTACGTCTCAAAGATCAACGATAAAGACGTCGAGCGCCTCGACAAAGAGGGCATCCTCGCTAACTATGCGGCGACGCACGATATCGGCAAGCTGGGGATTGAGCGCTACTACGAGAACGTGCTGCACGGCCAGACTGGCTATGAAGAGGTTGAGGTGAATAACCGTGGCCGCGTGATCCGCCAGCTGAAAGAGGTGCCGCCGCAGGCCGGACATGACATCTACCTGACGCTGGATCTTAAGCTACAGACCTACATCGAAACCCTGCTTGAGGGGAGCCGTGCGGCGGTGGTGGTGACCGATCCGCGTACCGGCGGCATCCTGTCGCTGGTCTCTATGCCAAGCTATAACCCGAACCTGTTTGTGGATGGTATCTCCAGCAAGGATTACAACGGCCTGCTGCACGATCCCAACACGCCACTGATCAACCGTGCGACTCAGGGCGTCTATCCCCCGGCGTCCACCGTTAAGCCTTACGTTGCCGTATCGGCCCTGAGCGCAGGGGTAATTACCCGCAATACCAGCCTGTTCGACCCCGGCTGGTGGCAGCTCCCCGGCTCCGAGAAGCGCTACCGCGACTGGAAAAAGTGGGGCCACGGCCATCTGAACGTTACTAAATCGCTGGAAGAGTCCGCCGATACCTTCTTCTACCAGGTCGCTTACGACATGGGTATCGATCGGCTTAGCGAGTGGATGGGTAAGTTTGGCTATGGTCACTACACCGGTATCGACCTTTCGGAGGAGCGCTCCGGGAACATGCCGACCCGCGAGTGGAAGCTGAAACGCTTTAAGAAGCCGTGGTACCAGGGCGATACTATCCCGGTAGGCATCGGCCAGGGCTATTGGACGGCGACGCCGATCCAGATGAGCAAGGCGATGATGATCCTGATTAACGATGGCATCGTCAAAGTACCGCACCTGCTAATGAGTACGGCGGAGAATGGCCAGCAGGTACCGTGGAAGCAGCCTGAGCAGCCGCCGGTGGGCGACATCCACTCCGGCTACTGGGAGATTGCTAAAGACGGCATGTACGGCGTGGCTAACCGCGCCAACGGCACCGGGCACAAATACTTTGCCAACGCACCCTATAAGGTGGCGGCTAAATCCGGTACGGCACAGGTGTTTGGCCTGAAGGCCAACGAGACCTATAACGCGCACAAAATTGCGGAACGTCTGCGCGATCACAAGCTGATGACGGCATTTGCCCCCTATGACAAACCCCAGGTAGCGGTAGCGATCATTCTGGAAAACGGCGGTGCCGGCCCGGCGGTCGGGACCATCATGCGCCAGATCCTCGACCACATTATGCTGGGCGATAACAACACCGACCTGCCGGCGGAGAATCCGTCGGCTGCGGCGGCTGAGGACCAATAACCATGACGGATAATCCGAACAAAAAATCGTTCTGGGATAAAATCCATATCGATCCGGCGCTGCTGCTGATCATCCTCGCGCTGCTGTTCTATAGCGCTATCGTGATCTGGAGCGCCAGCGGCCAGGATGTCGGCATGACCGAGCGCAAAATCGGTCAGATCGCTATGGGCCTGGTGGTGATGGTAGTGATGGCGCAGATCCCCCCCCGTGTTTATGAAGGGTGGGCACCCTATCTCTATATCTTCTGCGTGATCCTGCTGGTGGCGGTTGACGCCTTTGGCGCGATCTCCAAAGGGGCACAGCGCTGGCTTGATTTAGGCATCGTACGTTTCCAGCCCTCAGAGATCGCTAAAATCGCCGTACCGCTGATGGTCGCGCGCTTTATTAACCGCGACGTCTGTCCGCCGTCGCTGAAAAATACCGGTATTGCGTTAGTGCTGATCTTCATGCCTACGTTGCTGGTTGCCGCCCAGCCGGACCTCGGCACCTCGATTCTTATCGCCCTTTCCGGCCTGTTCGTGCTTTTCCTGTCCGGCCTGAGCTGGCGGCTAATTGGTATTGCCGCTCTGCTGCTGGCGGCGTTTATCCCGATCCTCTGGTTCTTCCTGATGCATGACTATCAGCGTCAGCGGGTCATGATGCTGCTCGATCCAGAAACCGATCCGCTGGGAGCAGGCTATCATATTATTCAGTCTAAAATTGCGATTGGCTCCGGTGGCCTGCGCGGCAAGGGCTGGCTGCATGGCACCCAGTCACAGCTCGAGTTTCTGCCCGAGCGTCACACCGACTTTATCTTTGCCGTACTCGGTGAAGAGCTGGGTC
The DNA here is from genome assembly GCF_031987975.1 of Pseudescherichia sp. Classification (GTDB taxonomy): domain Bacteria; phylum Pseudomonadota; class Gammaproteobacteria; order Enterobacterales; family Enterobacteriaceae; genus Pseudescherichia. Next base: position 96,026 of record NZ_DALZYX010000002.1, read on the forward strand.
TGGTGGGCATCCTGATCCTGCTCGCGCTCTACCTGCTGCTGATTATGCGCGGCCTGTGGATCGCCGCCCATGCGCAGACCACCTTTGGTCGCGTGATGGCCGGTGGCTTAATGCTGATTTTATTCGTTTATGTGTTCGTAAATATCGGTATGGTGAGCGGTATCTTACCGGTAGTGGGGGTACCCCTACCGTTAGTAAGCTACGGTGGCTCCGCCCTGATTGTGCTCATGGCCGGGTTTGGTATCGTGATGTCGATCCATACCCACAGAAAAATGTTGTCGAAAAGCGTATAAGAGGTCCGCAATGCGAAAGCTTTGCCTTGCAGTTTGCGTAGCAGCAGGATTATTGACAGCGTGTTCAAGTACCGAGGAGAGCCAGCAGCCTACTGCCGCTGCGCCGCAGCCTGCGGTCTGTAACGGCCCGACGGTGGAGATCGGCGGGGCTGAGCCTCGCTACGAACCGCTGAACCCGTCGGTCAACCAGGACTACGAGCGTGATGGCAAGTCCTACAAGATTGTGCAAGACACCTCGCGCTTCACTCAGGCCGGTCTTGCCGCCATCTACGATGCAGAACCGGGCAGCAACCTGACCGCCTCCGGGGAAACTTTCGACCCGATGCAGCTGACCGCGGCGCACCCGACCCTGCCGATCCCCAGCTATGCGCGTATTACCAACTTGTCTAATGGCCGGATGGTAGTGGTGCGTATCAACGATCGTGGTCCCTACGGTAATGACCGGGTGATCTCCCTCTCCCGCGCCGCAGCTGACAGACTGAACAACTCTAACAACACCAAAGTGCGTATCGATCCGATTATCGTCTCGCAGGACGGCTCGATGTCCGGCCCAGGTACGGTCTGTACGACGATTGCCCAGCAGACCTACGCCCTGCCAGAACGTCCGGATCTGAGCGGCGGCATGGGCAGCGCCTCTTCCGCGCCACAGCCCGCGCAGCCTGCTGGCGATGTTCGCCCTATCAGTAACGATACGCTGCAAAGCGACGGCGCAACCGGCGCACCGGTTGGCGGCAGCGGCTTCCTCGGTGCACCAACGACGCTGCCATCCGGCGTGCTGGAGGGCAACGAGCCACCCGTGCAGCCGCAGCCAGCTGCGGTCGCGGCACCTGCAGTTGCGGCACCCGTAGTTGCGGCACCTGCAGTCGCTGCGCCGGTTACCGCACCCGGTTCCGTGCAGGGCAGCGCCCCTGTCGCTGCCCCTGCCCCTGCCGCAGCGGCCACCGCCGGTGGCTACGTGGTACAGGTTGGCGCGGTCAGCGATAAAGCGCGTGCCGAGCAGTATCAGCAGCGTCTGGTCCAGCAGTTCGACGTGCCGGGACGCGTGACGCAGAACGGTGCGGTCTGGCGTATCCAGCTCGGACCGTTTAGCAGCAAAACCGACGCCAGCGCGCTTCAGCAGCGTCTGCAGAGCGAAGCGCAGCTGCAATCGTTTATTACCCGCGCTCAGTAAGCGCTCCCTACGGCGTCTGACTTTGTCAATTTGTGTCAATTTCAGTCACAAAGTCATGCTGAAAGTCAGATGCCTGCCTGTATAGCTTTTGCTATAGTAAGGCACTTTTTTTAATTTCATCACGGATGTCGTTGTTCTGACCATGAAGACCACCTTTTCCGTTCGTCTCGTGAAGCGCCTGGCGCTCACCACCGCGCTGGCCGCCGCCACGCTTTCCGCTGCCCATGCTGATGATCTGAACATCAAAACCATGATCCCGGGCGTTCCGCAAATTGACGCAGAGTCGTATATCCTGATCGACTACAACTCTGGCAAAGTGCTGGCGGAACAGAACGCCGACGCGCGCCGCGATCCGGCCAGCCTGACCAAAATGATGACCAGCTACGTCATCGGCCAGGCGATGAAAGCGGGCAAGTTCAAAGAGACGGACCTGGTCACCATCGGCAACGATGCCTGGGCTACGGGCAACCCGGTCTTTAAAGGTTCATCGTTGATGTTCCTGAAGCCGGGCATGCAGGTGCCGGTTTCCCAGTTGATCCGTGGTATTAACCTGCAATCCGGTAACGACGCCTGCGTGGCCATGGCCGACTACGTCGCCGGTAGCCAGGACGCCTTTGTCGGCCTGATGAACAGCTATGTCAACGCGCTGGGGCTGAAGAACTCCCACTTCCAGACGGTGCACGGTCTCGATGCCGACGGCCAGTTCAGCTCCGCGCGTGATATGGCGCTGATCGGCCAGGCGTTGATCCGCGACGTACCCAACGAGTACACCATCTACAAAGAGAAAGAGTTCACCTTCAACGGTATTCGCCAGACCAACCGCAACGGCCTGCTGTGGGACAACAGCCTGAACGTTGACGGTATTAAAACCGGCCACACCGATAAGGCGGGCTATAACCTGGTGGCCTCGGCAACTGAAGGCCAGATGCGTCTCATCTCCGCCGTGCTGGGCGGCCGCACCTTTAAAGGTCGTGAAGCCGAAAGTAAAAAGCTGCTGACCTGGGGCTTCCGTTTCTTTGAAACCGTTAACCCAATCAAAGCAGGCAAAGAGTTTGCCTCTGAGCCAGCCTGGTTTGGCGACAGCGATCGCGCCTCGCTGGGGGTAGATAAAGACGTCTACCTGACCATTCCCCGCGGCCGCATGAAGGATCTGAAGGCCAGCTATGTGCTGAGCAACAGCGAACTGCACGCACCGCTGGCGAAAAATCAGGTGGTAGGTACCATCAACTTCCAGCTTGATGGCAAAACCATTGAGCAGCGTCCGTTAGTGGTCCTGCAGGAGATCCCGGAAGGGAATTTCTTCGGCAAAATCATCGACTATATCAAGCTGATGTTCCACCACTGGTTTGGTTAAAAAATAGACGCTTGAAAGTGGGATCTTCATCCCCATATACTATGCATCGTTTAATATGCATCGTTTACACTCCCGCCCTCTGGCGGGAGTTGTTCTTTTATTACCCGGAGCTGACATGAAAACCAAACTTAACGAACTGCTTGAATTCCCGACCCCCTTTACCTACAAAGTGATGGGTCTGGCGAAGCCTGAGCTGGTTGATCAGGTGGTGGAAGTGGTGCAGCGCCATGCGCCAGGTGATTACTCTCCGCAGGTAAAACCGAGCAGCAAAGGCAACTACCACTCGGTCTCTATCACCATTACCGCTACGCACATTGAGCAGGTTGAAACGCTGTACGAAGAGCTTGGCAATATTGAAATCGTTCGTATGGTTCTGTGATCGTCATGCGGTGATCCGCTGACGCGTTGCCCGGCGCTGGCCGGGTAACACCCTCCCTGTGGTATACTCCCCCTACCTTTTGTTCTCCCCCGGAGATGCTGTTTTGCTTCAGGATACGATCCTTATCCGCCATCTGGGCTTACAACCTTACGCGCCTGTTTCCGAGGCGATGCACACCTTTACTGATAACCGTGACGCCACCACGCCCGATGAGGTATGGCTGGTTGAGCACGAGCCGGTGTTTACCCAGGGGCAGGCCGGTAAAGCAGAGCATTTGCTGATGCCCGGCGATATTCCCGTTATTCAGAGCGATCGTGGTGGTCAGGTGACCTATCATGGTCCTGGCCAGCAGGTTATGTATGTGCTGTTGGATCTTAAACGCCGCAAGCTGGGCGTACGCGAGCTGGTAACCGTGCTTGAGCAAACCGTGGTCCATACGCTGGCCGAGCTGGATATTGATGCTCATCCGCGCGCGGATGCACCAGGGGTCTACGTCGGCGAGAAGAAGATCTGCTCGCTGGGCCTGCGGATCCGTAAAGGCTGTTCATTTCATGGCCTGGCGCTCAACATTGCCATGGATCTTACGCCGTTCCGCCGGATCAACCCCTGCGGCTATGCGGGAATGGAGATGGCCCAGGTCAGCGAGTGGATCGAGGCCGCCACCCCCGCCACGCTGGCACCGAGACTTATCGCAAACTTACTAAAACTGCTAAATAATCCGCCTCATCAATATATTAGCCAATAATATATCCTATATCCGCCGGTAATTATTTTGCCGGCGGTCTAAAAATCTCATTGACCCTCTGAATAAAAAGACCGATCCTGTCTTTCATCCCCCTGTTACTAAAGGGGAATTTAGGTAATGCTGCATCAGCTGCGTCGGTAGCTAACCTTTTAGCAGGTGATAAAACCATCTGCGCTATTATTAACTTGTTGAAATACAACGGAATGCGCGTATCCACGCAGGATGTGGGTACATTAATTACACAAGAATATAATTTCAACTATCATTCATAATGTGAATGAATATGGAGTTTGAGCGTGGATGATAACGGTCTGTCGGATAAACGAATAGCCGAGCGTCGCGAAGAGGATAGACCCCAGATCTTCCGTACGCTGCGCAATATCGATCTCAACCTGTTGACGATCTTTGAGGCCGTGTATGTTCACAAAGGCATCGTTAATGCGGCGAAGGTGCTTAACCTGACGCCTTCAGCAATTAGCCAGTCTATTCAAAAACTGCGTGCCATCTTTCCCGATCCGTTGTTTATCCGGAAAGGCCAGGGCGTAACGCCTACGGCGTATGCTACGCATCTGCACGAGTATGTGAGTCTTGGGCTGGAGTCTATTTTGGGTGCGCTGGATCTTACCGGCAGCTACGATAAACAGCGTACCATTACGATAGGCACGCCACCTTCGTTAGGCACGCTCTTAATCCCCCCCATTTATAAAGCCATTAAAGAGGCCCACCCGCACCTGCTGATCCGCAATATACCCATCGTTGATGCTGAAAATCAGCTGGGTCAGTTCCAGACGGATTTGATCATCGATACGCATGTTCAGGGAACCCGTACCCTAAATCACCATACGCTCTATACCGATCGGCTGATCCTCATTTGCCGGAAAGATCACCCCTGCCTGCAGCAGCCGCTGACCGAAGAGACGCTAAGCCAGTATGAACATACGCTGCTCATGCTGGAGGGACAAAGTATGGGCACCATGCGGCAGAAGGTGCGGGAGCTGTTCCCGGAGCAGCCGGTGAGCTTTAGCAGTTACAATATGTTCACAATTGCGGCGCTTATTAGCCACAGCGATATGCTGGGCCTAATGCCGTCACGTTTGTTCAGCTTCTTTAACTCTTGTTGGCCTCTGACGGAAATCGATTTCCCACCGCTGCACAATGCATCCGTAGAGGTTTCGCTCTATTACAACAAGTTAAGCCTGCGCGATCCGGTGCTGGAGAACGTCATTAGCGTGATTCGTAAAGCCTTTGAGGGGAAATAGCATCCTGGCCTGATGCCCAACGATGTCTGGACATAGGGCACAAAACAACAACTATTTTACAATTTGCCGGGCTGGCAGGCTGCTTTATCGCCTCTATAGATGATATACTGCCGGCCAGCTAATTCAAAAATAGTTGAGAAATACAACATTCCCTTGAATTGAAATGCTCCCTTCGTTATTCGCAACTGGAACACGCACGCTATGAGTAAACCCATTGTGATGGAACGCGGTGTTAAATACCGCGATGCCGATAAAATGGCCCTTATCCCGGTTAAAAACGTGGTAACAGAGCGCGAAGCCCTGTTAAGAAAACCGGAGTGGATGAAGATCAAACTGCCGGCAGACTCCTCCCGCATCCAGGGTATTAAAGCAGCCATGCGCAAAAACGGCCTGCATTCCGTCTGTGAAGAGGCGTCCTGCCCTAACCTGGCGGAGTGTTTCAATCACGGTACGGCGACCTTTATGATCCTGGGTGCCATCTGTACCCGCCGCTGCCCGTTCTGTGACGTTGCCCACGGCCGCCCGGTTGCTCCTGATGCCAACGAGCCGCTGAAGCTGGCGCAAACTATTGCCGACATGGCCCTGCGCTATGTCGTTATCACCTCCGTTGACCGCGACGATCTGCGCGACGGCGGCGCTCAGCACTTTGCCGACTGCATCACCGCTATCCGCGAGAAAAGCCCAAGCATTCGCATTGAGACCCTGGTGCCCGACTTCCGTGGTCGTATGGATCGTGCGTTGGATATCCTCTCCGCCACGCCGCCAGACGTCTTTAACCACAACCTGGAGAACGTGCCGCGTATCTATCGCAAAGTACGTCCAGGCGCGGACTATAACTGGTCCCTGAAGCTGCTGGAGCGCTTTAAAGAGGCTCACCCGGATATCCCAACGAAATCAGGCCTGATGGTCGGTCTGGGCGAGACCAACGACGAGATCGTTGATGTGATGCGCGACCTGCGCCGCCACGGCGTGACCATGCTGACGCTCGGCCAGTATCTGCAGCCAAGCCGTCACCATCTGCCGGTGCAGCGCTACGTTAGCCCGGAAGAGTTTGACGAGATGAAAGCCGAAGCGCTGGCGATGGGCTTTACCCACGCGGCCTGTGGCCCGTTTGTTCGCTCCTCTTACCATGCCGATCTGCAGGCGAAAGGGATCGAAGTAAAATAGTGCTGCAATAACTACTTACACTATTGCGATAAAAAAACCGGCCTGTGCGCCGGTTTTTTTTATCGCAAGCCATTCGGCATTGCCATTACTCTTTGTGAGAGAGCTTCTCTGCCGGGATGTCACCGTCAACGCTCTTTTTCGCGCTGGTGTCATCGTCGTTCATCGCTTTCTTAAAGCCTTTAATGGCTGCGCCAAGGTCACCGCCGAGGGTACGCAATTTCTTCGTCCCAAACAGCAAAACAACCAGTGCGGCAACTACCAGCAGCTTAGTAATACTAATCTCACCCATAAATACCTTCTTTACTAAAAAACAGGCTGCGAAATGCGCCGTTGAAACCTGACACTATTAACGGATATTCGGCGCGCGCACACAATAGCAATCTGTAACAAGGTGAATCAAGTGTTGTTTAAAAAAACATCACAAGAGCTGCGGTGGCGCAAAGCGACGATGACGCAGCACCGGTAGCTTCCCCCGCGCCTCCTGCACCCGTGCAGCGCTCACTTCGGCGCAGATCAGCTGCGGCTCCTGCGCCGCTGCCGCTATGGTCACCCCCAGCGGATCGACAACGCGACTCTGACCAATGTTTTTATTGCCGCACTCGCCAGCGGCCACCATATAGCAGGTGGTATCCAGCGCCCGCGCCGCCAGCAGCGTCGCCCAGTGCTGCTCCTTTAACGGCCCGCGCACCCAGGCAGCGGGCAGCACCAGCAGCTCTGCGCCCTGCAGGGCCAGGCTGAGGGCCAGCTCGGGAAAGCGCAGATCGTAGCAGGTCATCAGCCCCACCTTTATGCCCGCAACCTCAATCAACGGTGGAATGGCGCTGCCTGCATCCACCCGGCTCGACTCAAGGATGCTGAAGGCGTCGTAGAGATGCAGCTTGGCATAGCGGGCAACGATCTGCCCTGCCCGCAGTACCACCAGGGTATTCACCGCCCTGCCCTGACTGGACGGCACGTGAAGGGTCAACACCGTAGTCATGGCGTTTTTTCGGCTCTCCGCCAGCAGCTGCGTCAGAAAGCCGCCGTCCAGCGGCTGCGCCGAGGCCACCGACAGGCCCGGATCGCTGTCGCTGCGAGCCAGTAGCGCCTCGGGCAGCACCAGCAGCGCGGCCCCCCGCTTTGCCGCCTGCGTCATCAGCGCGACGCAGGTCCGGGCATTCTCCTCCCAGCTCGCCGTCACCACAAACTGTCCCGCTGCCACAATCATCTTCTCACCCCTCTCCCCGTTGCGTTAAACTTAGCGACCTGACACATCAAATAGCAGGAATCGACAGTGATACAACTGTTTTTTGCGGTTTTTATCGGCGGCGGGACCGGCAGCGTGCTGCGCTGGTTTCTCGGTATGAAGCTTAATCCGTTACACCACGCGATCCCCATTGGTACGTTGACGGCAAACCTGGCAGGAGCGTTTATCATCGGGATGGGGCTGGCGTGGTTTAACCGAATGACCCATATCGATCCGCTGTGGAAGCTGCTCATTACCACCGGGTTTTGCGGTGGCCTGACGACCTTCTCCACGTTTTCCGCTGAGGTGGTATTTCTGCTGCAGGATGGCCGTGCGGGCTGGGCGCTGCTGAACGTTGCGGTGAACCTGCTTGGCTCCTTTGCGATGACGGCGCTGGCCTTCTGGCTAGTCTCTACGGCCAGTGCGCAGTAGCGTTCATCAGACGAAAAAAAACCCGCTTTTCAGCGGGTTTTAGAGTTCTGTCTTATCGCTAACTTAGATAGGCATTACGTTAGCAGCAGAAGGGCCTTTGGCACCGTTAGTGATTTCAAACTCTACGCGCTGACCTTCAGCCAGAGTTTTGAAACCATTGCTCTGGATTGCAGAGAAGTGTACGAACACGTCTTTGCTGCCATCTTCCGGAGTAATGAAACCGAATCCTTTGGACTCATTAAACCACTTAACGTTACCTTTAATCTTAGACATCAAAATTACCTTTACATGAAAAACGACACAAATGCTGTGTCGGGTATCAGTACAACAATTGTCATGACTTTTGTCCAGTTGATATTCGTTAAAAAGTGATAAATGTCGCTATCTTTTTTTATCCAGCTGCAATATTTGCTGTTTTTTCAGCGAGGAAGTGCGATGGATTAAAAAATAGAGCGCCGGGATGACAAACATCGACAGCAGGGGCGCCGTGATCATTCCGCCTATCATTGGAGCGGCAATTCGCCGCATCACTTCTGCTCCGGTTCCATCACCCCACATGATCGGCAGCAGCCCCGCCATGATGGTAGCAACGGTCATCACCTTTGGCCGTACGCGCAGCACCGCCCCCTCATGAATGGCCTGCATCAACAGGCCATTCTCGGCATTACCTGCATAGACGCCGTGCCGGCCTAGCGCCTGGTTAAGATAGAGCACCATGATCACGCCAAACTCGGCGGCCACTCCCGCGAGGGCAATAAACCCCACCGCCCCCGCCACCGACAGGTTATACCCCAATAGCCAGAGCAGCCAGACGCCGCCAATCAGCGCAAACGGCAGCGTGCCCATAATCAGTAGCGCATCGGTTACCCGCTTAAAGGTGAGATAGAGCAGTATAAAAATAATCGCCAGCGTCACCGGTAGCACCGTTTTTAACGTCGCCGTTGCCCGTTCAAGGTACTCAAACTGTCCGGACCAGGAGAGCGTTACCCCCTGCGGCAGCGTAACCTGCTCCGCCACCCGCTGCTGCATCTCCGCCACGGCAGACTTCAGATCGCGCCCGCGCAGATCGACGTAAATCCAGTTCGACAGGCGGGCGTTTTCGCTTTTCAGCATCGGCGGTCCCTCGTTAACCACAATCTCCGCCAGCTCGCCCAAGGCCACCTGGCTGCCGTTTTCTGTTACCACCGGCAGCATACGCAGCTTCCCAACGCTGTCACGCAGATCGCGGGGATAGCGAATATTGATCGGGTAACGCTCGCGCCCGGCCAACACTTCACCGACGTTCTCCCCGCCCACCAGCGTTGAGACCAGCGACTGTAGCGCCTTCACCGACACGCCATAGCGCGCCGCCTGCTGGCGATTGATGTTAATATCGATATAGCGTCCGCCCGCCAGCCGCTCCGCCAGCGCAGAGGTCACGCCAGGCACGCTTTTCACCACCTGCTCAATCTGCTGCGCCACCCTCTCGATATCGGCAATTGCATTACCGTTCACCTTAATCCCCACCGGGCTTTTGATCCCGGTCGCCAGCATATCCAGCCGGTTGCGGATCGGCGGCACCCAGACGTTAGCAATCCCCGGCACGCTGACGGTCCTGTCCAGCTCCTCCACCAGCTTTGTCGGCGTCATGCCCGCCCGCCACTGGTCGCGCGGCTTGAAGCGTATGGTGGTTTCAATCATGGTGAGCGGCGCGGGATCGGTAGCCGTCTCCGCCCTTCCCGCTTTGCCCATGACGCTCGCCACCTCCGGCACGCTTTTGATCAGGCGATCGGTCTGCTGAAGCAGCTTCGCCGCCTCACGGGCGGAAATTCCCGGCAGCGTGGAGGGCATATAGAGCAGATCGCCCTCGTCCATCGGCGGCATAAATTCGCTACCGAGGCGGCTCAACGGCCAGAGCGTCGCCAGCAGCAGCAGAAAGGCCAGCGCCAGGGTCATTTTTGGCCACGCCAGCACCTTGTCCAGCAGCGGCGCGTAGGCGCGGGTTAGCCAGCGGTTGAGCGGATTGTCCTGCTCGTCAGGAATACGCCCACGAATAAACAGCCCCATCAGCACCGGCACCAGGGTGATCCCCAGCCCCGCCGCCACCGCCATCGACCAGGTTTTAGTGAAGGCGAGGGGCGAAAACATCCGCCCCTCCTGCGCCTCAAGCGAGAAGACCGGAATAAACGACAGGGTGATGATCAGCAGGCTACAGAAGAGCGCCGGACCCACCTCCACCGCCGCCTGCTCAGCGATACGCCAGTACTCTCCCCCCTCGGGCTGACGCCCCGGATGCTCGTGTCGCCACTGCTCCAGCACCTTATGCATGTTTTCGATCATCACGATGGCGGCGTCAACCATCGCGCCGATGGCAATGGCGATGCCTCCCAGGGACATGATGTTGGCGTTGATCCCCTGGTAGTGCATGATGATAAACGCCCCGAGAATACCCAGCGGCAGCGAGACGATGGCCACCAGCGCGGATCGAAAATGAAACAGGAACAGGGTGCAGATCAGTGCGACGACAATGAACTCCTCCACCAGCTTATGACTTAGCGTCTCCACGGCGCGCTCAATCAGCGCTGAGCGGTCATAGACCGGGACAATCTCCACCCCCTCCGGCAGGTTGCGCTGGAGATCGCGCAGCTTGTCCTTCACCGCGTGCAGGGTCTCAAGGGCGTTTTTACCGTAGCGCATTATGATAATGCCCCCGGCTACCTCGCCCTCGCCGTTATACTCGGCGACGCCGCGACGGATCTCCGGTCCGTTACGGAGGGTAGCGACGTCCCCCAGCAGCACCGGCACGCCGCTGCGGCTGTCGATAACAATTTGGCGAAACTCATTAAGGTTCTTAAGGTAGCCTGTCGTACGCACCATATATTCGGCTTCCCCCATCTCCAGCAACGCGCCGCCGCTCTCCTGGTTCGCCGCCTGAACCGCATCAATTATCTGCTGATGAGTGATATTCAGCGCCCGCATTCGCGCCGGATCGGGAATGATTTGATACTGACGTACCATGCCGCCGACGCTGGCCACCTCCGCCACGTTGGGCACGGTTTTCAGCTCAAACTTCAGCGTCCAGTCCTGCAGCGCCCGCAGATCGGCAAGGCTGTGCTTACCGCTGCGATCGACCAAAGCGTATTCATAGATCCAGCCAACGCCAGTGGCGTCTGGTCCCAACCCAACGTTAACTCCGGCAGGCAGCTGCCCCTGAATCTGGCTTAAATACTCCAGTACCCGGGAGCGCGCCCAGTAGAGATCGGTCCCGTCTTCAAACAGGATGTAGACATACGCATCGCCGAACATCGAAAAGCCGCGCACCGTTTTCGCACCCGGTACCGAGAGCATGGTCGTGGTGAGCGGATAGGTTACCTGATCCTCAATAATCTGTGGCGCTTTGCCCGGATAGCTGGCACGAACGATCACCTGCACGTCAGAGAGATCGGGCAGCGCATCCAGCGGAGCGCGTTGAAGCGACCAGAGTCCCCAGGCCGCGATAACTGCGGCAGCAAGCAGGATCAGCAGACGGTTGCGCAGCGAGGCGCGGATCACGGCGGCGATCATGGCATCACCTCCCCGCCGTGCATGGCATGGTTATGGTCATGCTGATGCTCCATCGCCGGGGTGGCCACCGACGGCGTTTCTGCCGTGGGCTGCGCCTGTGGCAGGGCGCTGCGCAGGCTGGCTTCGGAATCAATCAGGAACTGGCCGGAGGTCACTACGCTGTCGCCTGCCTTCACGCCGGAAAGTATCTGCGTCCAGCCCGCAGAAGTCATGCCGGTCGTCACGTTGACCGCCCTGAAGTGACCTTCGCCAGTTGCCTGTAGCACACGGGTCTGGGTGCCGGTATCAATCACCGCCTCCTCCGGAACTGCCAGCACCGACGCACCGGCGGCACTCTCCGGTAGCGTCACCGTCAGGAACATGCCGGGCTTCAGCCTCTGCTGCGGGTTATCCAACACGACGCGCGCCTTCAGGGTGCGGGTGGTGGTCTCCAGCTGCGGCAGCAGCTCGCTCACCCGGCCATGAAACGTCTCGCCGGGCAGGCTTTCGGCAGTCGCGATAATCTCGCTGCCTACGCTCAGGATCTGCATATCGCCAGGCGGATAGTCGACCACCAGCCAGACCGGATCGAGGCTCGCCAGCTCAAACAGCGGCTGCGTCGCCTCAACTCTCGCCCCCTCCCGCGCATCAAGCTTCACCACGTAGCCGTCGCGCGTTGCGCGCAGGGTCAGGCGCGTCTGCGGCTTGCCGCTGCGCTCCAGCTCGCGCACAACGGATTCAGGCATAAACTGCAGGGCCAGCCGCGCCCGGGCGGCCTGGGTCAGGGCGGCGTCGCCCAGCTGGCGCACGGCCAGATACTCCTGCTGCGCTGCGATCCACTCCGGGATCCACAGGCGGGCCAGCGGTTCGCCCGCTTTTACCCACTGCTGGGGAGCGCGGACGTAGAGAGATTCAACTACCCCCGCGGCGGGGGCCGGTACGATCTGAATGCTGCGCTCGTCGGTGGTCACCGTGGCAAACGCAGAGAGCGTCGGGGCAAGGGCGCGCATCTGCGCTCTGGCAGTGGTCATCCCGAGGTTTTGCTGCTGCCTGGCACTCACCGCTACGCCGGTCTCTTCCGGCGCGTCATCGGCGTAGCGCGGCATCAGATCCATATCCATAAAGGGAGATTTGCCCGGCTTATCGAATCGCTGGTCGGGCACCATGGGATCGTACCAGTAGAGTACTTTGCGTGCGGGCGACTGCTCCACTGCGGGGGCCTGCTCGTGATAACCGGCAAAATAGCCCGCCCCGGCGGCCAGCATGGCGACAAGGGCTAATAAAATCACTGATTTTTTCATCATGCCTGCCCCTCGGGGATCAGCCAGTGGATCGCGGCCCACGTCCGGGCCATCTCTTTTTCCGCCTGAGTGGCGGCCAGCTCGCTATCCAGCACGCTACGGCGGGCCTCCAGCAGCGATGTCAGATCGGACTGTCCGGCGCGATACTGCGCCGCCAGCAGCGACAGGCGCTCTCTGAGCAGGGGCAGCACGTCGTGCAGCTGGCGCGACCAGCGGAGCTGCGCCGCACGATAGTCGGCCACCAGGGTGCGCACCTGAGCTATGTGCTGACGCTCGGTCAGTGCCAGACGATCGTTGGCCTGCATCGTGCGCGAGAGATCGGCAGCGTGATCTTTATCCTGCCTGTGCGACTGAAACAGCGGCAGATCGACAGTAAACATCACCCCGGCGAGATCGTCATTGCCTTCGGAGCGCCGTCCGTAGTAGACCTCTACTTCAACGTCCGGGATTGCCGCGATGGCAGATTCAGCGGAGCGGGCCTTGGCGGTATTGGCCTCGCGCGTGGCGGCCAATACTTCCGGATGCAGGGCAACGCTCTCCTCAAGCGCATCCTCCGCTGCCGGAAGACGCTGGTAAGGGGGCATCTTCCCGGCAGCGGCGGTAATCGTCTCCCCGGTAAGTTCGTACAGGCGGGTTTGCGCGATCTGCACGTCGCGTTCGGCAAGAGTGACGTTGTCCCGCATCGCGCTTTCGGTGATGCGCAGCGCCAGCACGCTCTCCGGAGCAGCGCTGCCCGCGCCAACGCTGGCTTTTTGCACGCTCTGCTGGCGGCTGGTTTCAGCCAGCAACTGCCGGGCCGCCTCCAGGCTGCGGGAGGAAATCGCCAGATCCAGCCAGGCCTGGGCGGTGTCCCGCTGCAGAGCGGCGCGGATCGCCTGGCCCTTCGCGTTGACGCTTTGCGACTCTGCCAGCAGGGTTTGCGCTTTCCGCTCGCGCTTATCCGCGCTGACGTACTGCTGCATGACGCCGACGCGCTGCATGGTCATCCCTTCCCGGGTAAAACGACGATCGTTGCTACCCTGCACCGGCAGGTTTTCAAGGCCAAACTTCAGCTTTGGATCGGGCAGTTCGCGAGCCGATTCCGCCATGGCGTTAAGCGCCTGCGCCTCGTTACGGCTGGCGGAGAGTTCAGCGGAGTAGCGCTGGGCGGCGGCAAGGGTTTGCGTGAGGGTATACGGCTCCGCCTGTGCGACGGAGACGAACAGCATAAACAGCACGCCCGAGAGCGTACTGGATGTAAAAGAGAACATAGTAGAACCTCTGTTAATCGTTAATTGGGTAAATTCAACGGATTAACAGGTATCTACTCCCGGAACCGGCAATAGCGGATCGTTGCCGGCGGCCCTGCTGCGGGTGGGGTGAGCGACCATTCGGTGGGAGGCGTATCAGCACAGGCGGGCAGATTAATGGCAAGGGTGATATCCACCGGCAAGGCCGCCAGCGATCCGTGTCCGGACTCTTTCTGCATCGCATCCGGCACGCAGTGCTTATCACACAGCGGTGCCTGGAGCGCATGGGCCTCTGGGGTCTCCGGCATCTGCATATGATCTACATGCTGGATCATGGCGCTTTCGCCCTGCATATCCAGCGTGCAGTCGTGAGAAGCAATCGCCACCTGGCTCTGGAACAGCAGCCAGCCAAACGCCATCAACAACATCAGAAGATGCCGTTTGAGAAAGCGTAGCCGCCGAAGCCAGGGTGCGTACATAAAAACCACATAAAGAGGGTGAGATTGCCGAGTATACGCAGCGATTAATTAATACTTAAAGATTTTTTTAAGCGATTTCACTTAGTCATATGCAGAAGTTCTACCCAGGTAGCCAATTCGTCAGATAATCCGCGTTACTTAGCAATTTATTGATTTTAGTCAGCTACCGGTTCGCTTCCGTTGGGCACATTGCATGCCTTAATGATGAGAGGGAACCATGTTGACCTTTATTGAACTCCTGATGGGCGTGGTGGTGATTGTTGGCGTTGCGCGCTACATCATCAAAGGCTACTCGGCGACCGGCGTACTCTTTGTCGGCGGCCTGATACTGCTGATCGCCAGCGCGCTGATGGGCCATAAAATCCTGCCGTCGAGTGCCACCAGTACCGGCTACAGCGCCACCGATATTGTCGAATATATCAAGATCCTGCTGATGAGCCGCGGCGGCGACCTCGGCATGATGATCATGATGCTGTGCGGGTTTGCCGCCTATATGACCCATATCGGCGCGAACGATATGGTGGTCAAGCTGGCCTCTAAGCCGCTGCGCTATATCAATTCGCCCTACATTCTAATGATCGCCGCCTACTTTGTGGCCTGCCTGATGTCGCTGGCGGTCTCCTCGGCCACCGGGCTTGGCGTGCTGCTGATGGCAACCCTCTTCCCGGTGATGGTCAACGTCGGCATCAGCCGCGGTGCGGCGGCGGCCATCTGCGCCTCACCGGCGGCGATTATCCTCTCCCCTACTTCGGGGGACGTAGTGCTGGCGGCCAAGGCGGCAGAAATGCCGCTGATCGACTTCGCCTTCAAAACCACCCTGCCTATCTCCATCGCCGCGATTATTGCGATGGCGATTGCTCACTTTTTCTGGCAGCGCTGGCTGGACAGAAAAGAGAGTATCTCTACAGAGATGCTGGACGTGAGCGATATTACTACCAGCGCGCCCGCGTTTTACGCCATTCTGCCCTTTACGCCCATCGTCGGCGTGCTGATCTTTGACGGCAAGTGGGGACCGGAGCTGCATATCATCACTATTCTGGTGATCTGCATACTGCTGGCGGCGGTGCTGGAGTTTGTACGCGGGTTCAATACCCAGCGGGTTTTCTCCGGGCTGGAGGTGGCTTATCGTGGTATGGCGGACGCCTTTGCCGGGGTAGTGATCCTGCTGGTGGCCGCCGGGGTCTTTGCCCAGGGGTTGAGCACCATCGGCTTCATTGAAAGCCTCATCTCCATCGCCACCTCCTTTGGTTCGGCAAGTATTATTCTGATGCTGGTACTGGTGACGCTGACCATGCTGGCGGCGATGACCACCGGCTCGGGCAACGCGCCGTTCTACGCCTTTGTAGAGATGATCCCGAAGCTGGCCGGCGAGGCGGGCATTAATCCGGCCTATTTGTCGATTCCCATGCTGCAAGCCTCTAACCTTGGGCGCACAATATCTCCCGTCTCCGGCGTAGTGGTTGCCGTTGCCGGGATGGCAAAAATATCGCCCTTCGAAGTGGTAAAACGCACTTCAGTACCGGTTCTGGTGGGGTTAATCGTGGTGATTGTCGCTACGGAGATCCTGGTTCCCGGCACGGCCCTGCCCTAAGCACCACACGAAAAAGCGCCTGTCCGGCGCTCTTTTTATGCTTTAATAACTTTCTGGAACTATTTAAATATATTCATCAGGAATTGAAATGTTCAGAAAGGAGTTCGTAACGCTGCTTGCCGCAGCAACGGCCATGCTCTGGACCGCCGCCGCGTCTGCTGCGCCCCTCAGCGCCACGCAATATGGTGATTTTGATCGCTACGTGCTGGCGCTCTCGTGGCAGACCGGGTTCTGCCAGAGCCAGCACGATCGCCGCCAGCGCGAGCCGGACGAGTGCCGCCTGCAAAAAGAGAGTGATAACAAAGACGACTTTCTGACCGTGCACGGCCTGTGGCCCGGCTTGCCTAAGTCTATCGCCGCACGCGGCGTAGACGATCGCCGCTGGATGCGCTACGGCTGTGCTACCCGGCCGATACCCAACATGCCCGAGGCGCGTGCCAGTCAGAAGTGTGCCAGCGCTGAGACCGGGCTGTCGCTGGAGAGTGCGGCAAAGCTGAATAGCGTGATGCCGGGAGCCGGCGCAAACTCCTGTCTCGAGCGCTATGAATATGCCAAGCACGGGGTCTGCTTTGGCTTCGATCCAGATGCTTACTTTGGTGTGATGGTGCGCATGGCCAGCGAGATCAAGCAGAGCGCCTTAGGTAAGTTTATTGCTGCTAACTATGGCGAGCGCGTCAGCCGCAGCGATTTTGATGCCGCCTTTGCCCGAACATACGGCGTTGCCAACGTGAAGGCCGTGAAGCTGACCTGTAACGGCAACCCGGCCTACCTGACGGAGGTGCAGATCACTCTGAAGGCGAATGCGATTAATGCGCCGCTCTCTGCCACGTCATTTATTGCCCAGCCGCACCCCGGAAACTGTGGCAACGAGTTTATTCTGGATGAAGTTGGCTATTAGCGGAGAAAAGCTACCCTCTGCGCGTTAAGCAGCGGGTAGCCTGTATGAGCAATCAGGACTGGATGAAGGCGAGCAGATCGTCAGAAATCTGGTGCTTGTGCGTAGTACAAATGCCGTGGGAACCCCCTTCGTAGACGATCAGCCGGGCATCGGGTAGGATCTCCGCAGCAACTTTGCCGCAGGTCTTAAACGGCACAATTTGATCGTCATCGCCGTGGATCACCAGCGTTGGAATAGTCATTTTTATTAAATCTTCACGTAGATCGGTTTCTGAAAACGCCGCAATACAGTCGTAAAGACCTTTAATCGATCCCTGCATTCCCTGAGCAACAAAGCTCTGGCGCACCTGCTCCGATTCGCTGGTATCGACGCGGTTGTAACCGTAAAACGCGGCGCTTAGCTCATAGAAAAAAGCTCCGCGATCGTTGAGCACGCCGGCACGAATACCGTCAAAAACCTCCAGCGGCACGCCGTCGGGGTTAAAATCCGTTTTGAGCATGATCGGCGTGACTGCGCTAATCAGTACCGCTTTAGCGACGCGCTCGGTTCCATGACGGCCAATATAGCGCGCTACTTCTCCCCCACCGGTAGAGTGTCCGACGTGTATAGCGCCTTGCAGATCGAGGTGCGCGGTCAGCTCGGCGAGATCGTCCGCATACTGATCCATATTATGCCCGTCCCAGGGCTGGGCCGAGCGGCCATGGGCACGGCGGTCATGGGCAATGACGCGGTATCCTTTGGAAGCCAGAAAAAGCATCTGATCTTCAAACGCATCGGCGGTAAGTGGCCAGCCGTGGCTAAACACAATCGGCTGTCCGCTGCCCCAGTCTTTGAAATAGAGATAACTACCATCTTTTAGCGTGAGTTTATCGTAATCGCTCATGGGATCTCCTGTTAACGGGCGCGTTAGAAACAGTAAGGCCTTCATTACCGGTAAGTAACGAAGGCCTGGAGGAAGTATAGGAGGTATTAAGCCGGCGGCAGGTTGATATTACCGTTGCTCAGGGCCGTTACGCTGGCTCTCGCTGCTTCCGGACTTTGCGCCCCGGGCACCAGAATAATTTTGCGGCAGTCATCCTGGCGTTTATCAAACATCTCATAGCCACGGGCCGCATCTTCCAGCGGCAGATAGTGGGTAACGATCTCCTCCGGCTTCAGCAGGCCCTGCTCAACCAGCGGCAGCAGCTCCGGCAGCCAGGCGTGAACGTGGGTCTGGCCCATGCGGAACGAGATGCCTTTATCGAAGGCGTCACCAAACAGGAAGCCGTGGATAAAGCCAGCATAAACCCCCGGCACGCTGACAATCCCGCCCCGGCGCACGGCGGCAATCGCCTGACGCAGCACCTTACCGCTGCTCCCCTCCAGCTTGAGGTTAGTCAGAACCGTTTCGGTGGTGCTGCCTTTCGCCTCGAAGCCAACCGCGTCGATCACCGCATCCACACCGCGATTGCCCGGGGTGTTTTCGATAATGACCTCGGCAGGATCGTCATGCTTATCGAAGTTAATCGGGATCACCCCATAACGCTCTTCAGCAAAGCGCAGACGGTAGTCATTGTGGTCGACCATAAAGATCTGCTCGGCTCCCAGCAGTCGGGCGCAGGCGGCGCTAAGCAGGCCTACCGGACCCGCCCCGTAGATGGCGATCCGTGAACCTTTTTTGACCTCGCCGTTTTTTACCGCCTGCCAGGCAGTCGGCAGGATATCGGAGAGGAACAGCACTTTATCATCAGGGAGCAGCTGCGGCACCTTGAAGGGGTTAACGTCACCCTTAGGCACGCGGACATACTCTGCCTGGCCACCCGGCACGCCACCGTAGAGGTGGCTATAGCCAAACAGCGCGGCCGGCGGTGGGATCTGCTTTTTATTCAGCGATGCGCCTCTGCCAACGTTGGTGGTTTCACAGGCCGAGTATTGATGCTGCTGACAGAAGAAACAGCTGCCGCAGGCAATCACGAAGGGAATGACCACCCGCTCGCCTTTCTGGATATTTTTTACATTGCGCCCCACTTCGACCACTTCGCCCATAAACTCGTGGCCGAAGATATCGCCATGCTCGGTTTTGGGGATTTTACCGTGGTACAGATGCAGGTCGGAGCCGCAGATGGCGGTCGCGGTAATGCGCAGAATAATGTCATCCTGCTGTTCAATAATCGGATCCGGCACGCTCTCGACGCGAACGTTATGGGGACCATGATACGTCAATGCTTTCATTCAGACCTCCGCTACCCCGTCAGATCGGGAGAGTGAAAATTAGGCTTGCACGGATCAAGGTTAGTCAGTCCAGGCGCTAATCTGGGCGGTCAGGCGAATCGACGGCGGTTTTGAGAGTAATCTTAGCGGAAAAAAAGACGTGATAAAAAAAGAGGCTACCCGAAGGTAGCCTCGCTGCTCACAGTGCAGGTGTCTTACTTGCTTATTATACTGTCGTGCGGATCAGATGGTCGAACGCGCTCAGAGAGGCTTTCGCACCTTCCCCGGTAGCGATAATGATCTGTTTGTACGGCACGGTAGTGCAGTCGCCCGCCGCGAACACGCCTTTCACGCTGGTTTCGCACTTCGCATCAATGATGATCTCACCCATACGGTTCCGCTCAACCGCGCCTTCCAGCCAGTTAGTGTTCGGCAGCAGACCGATCTGCACGAAGATACCTGCCAGCTCAAGATGATGCACATCGCCGCTCACGCGGGCACGGTACTCAAGGCCGGTCAGTTTGGTACCGTCGCCTTTCACTTCGGTAGTCTGAGCGTTGAGAATGATATCGACGTTTTTCAGGCTGCGAACCTTATCCTGCAGTACCTTGTCGGCTTTCATCTCTGGGGCAAACTCAAGCAACGTAACGTGTTCAACAATACCGGCCAGGTCGATAGCCGCCTCAACGCCGGAGTTACCGCCGCCGATGACCGCGACGCGTTTACCTTTGAACAGCGGGCCGTCGCAGTGCGGGCAGTAGGTTACACCGCGGGTACGGTACTGCTCTTCACCCGGCACGCCCATGTTGCGCCATTTGGCACCGGTGGCAATGATCACGCTGCGTGCTTTCAGCACCGCGCCAGACGCGGTTTCGATCTGATGCAGGCCACCCTCTTCTGCCGCCGGGGTCAGTCTGGTCGCGCTCTGAGTATCGATAACGTCAACGTTATAATCATCAACGTGAGCCTTAAGCGCACCGGCCAGCTTCTGGCCTTCAGTTTTCGGCACGGAGATGTAGTTTTCAATATCCACGGTGTCGAGCACCTGGCCACCGAAACGCTCGCCCATCAGGCCGGTACGAATACCTTTACGCGCAGAGTAGACCGCTGCCGCTGCACCCGCAGGGCCGGAGCCAACAATCAGCACATCGTAAGCGTCACGTTTGTTCAGCTCTTCCGCCGCGCGTTTTTCCGCACCGGTATCCACTTTAGAGACGATTTCGGTCAAGGTCATACGACCTGAACCAAACTCAACGCCGTTCAGGAACACTGCCGGTACGCCCATAACGTTACGATCGGTGATTTCGTTCTGGAACACGCCGCCGTCAATCGCCGTATGCTTGATGCGTGGGTTAAGCACGGACATCAGGTTCAGCGCCTGGACCACGTCCGGGCAGTTGTGGCAGGAGAGCGAGTAGTAGGTTTCGAACTCAAAGTCCCCTTCCAGCGCGGCGATCTGCTCAAGCATCTCTTTCGCTTCTTTGGAAGGATGACCGCCGGTCCACAGCAGCGCCAGCACCAGCGAGGTAAATTCGTGGCCCAGCGGAGAGCCGGCAAAACGCGGCCCCTGGTCAGAGCCTGGGTTAGTAATCAGGAACGAGGGTTTACGCACCGGCAGCTGATTGTCCTCTTTGAAGGAGACTTTGTCAGACAGCTCGGCGATTTCAGCCAGCAGTTCCTTGATCTCTGCCGATTTAGCGCTGTCGTCCAGGGTGGCAATCAGCTCAACAGGTTTGGTCAGACGCTCAAGATAAGCCTTAAGCTGGGTTTTCATTGTAGTATCAAGCATTAGGGTCACTCCTGAGTTAAAAACATCATCATGCAAGCTGCCTCAATGGGGCTGCCTGAATGCAACTTGAATCATGTTGTTAGGGAAAAACGGGTGCATAGCGCACCCGTGATAGATAGGCCCGTGCAAGCGCAGCGCCGCCGGGCTTTTCAGACTTAAATCTTGCCAACCAGGTCCAGGGACGGAGCCAGGGTCGCTTCACCCTCTTTCCATTTAGCCGGGCACACTTCGCCTGGGTGAGCAGCAACGTACTGAGCCGCTTTGATTTTGCGCAGCAGGTCAGATGCGTCACGGCCAATGCCTTCTGCAGTCACTTCGATCGCCTGAATGATACCCTGCGGGTCAACGATGAAGGTGCCACGGTCAGCCAGGCCTTCATCTTCACGCATGTTTTCGAAGTTACGGGTCAGTGCGCCAGTCGGGTCGCCGATCATCGCATATTTGATTTTAGCGATGGTTTCAGAGCTGCTGTGCCACGCTTTGTGGGTGAAGTGGGTGTCGGTGGAGACGGAGTACACGTCCACGCCCAGTTTCTGCAACTCATCGTAGTGATCGGCTACGTCGCCCAGCTCGGTCGGGCAAACGAAGGTGAAGTCAGCCGGATAGAAGAAGAAGACGCTCCAGCGGCCTTCGGTATCTTTCTCGGTCACTTCGATGAATTCACCGTTTTTGAACGCCTGGTTTTTAAAAGGTTTGATCTTGGTATTGATTAAGGACATCTATACTTCCTCCGTGGTTTCGATGAGATATAAGGTACCGAATTTTGATGGCAACGGCTAATGCGTTTGCTTTATCAAATCAATCAGCGATATCTAACAACGTAAAAGCCGTAATGGCGTCGGGGATTACATCACTCCCCTGAACAAAGGGCAATGCACCGCTGTAAGGTCTGATCTATGGCTGTGATAGGTTGCGCCGTTATGAGTACACTTTAGGACACATCGTTTAATACCGGTCTTTTCATGGTATATTTCTTCCCGTCCTGAGATCGTTATTAATAAGCAGCAGTACGGCGAGATAAAAATGGCTAACCTCTATGATTTAAAAAAGTTCGACCTTAATTTGCTGCTTATATTTGAGTGTATTTATCAGCATCAGAGCATCAGTAAAGCAGCTAAAGCGCTCTTTATTACCCCCTCCGCAGTGAGCCAGTCTTTGCAGCGTCTACGCGCCCATCTCGACGATCCGCTGTTTGTCCGCAGCGGGAAAGGCGTGGCACCGACCACGGTCGCCATCAATCTGCATATCCATCTGGAAGAGAATCTTAACCAGCTTGAGCAGACCATCAACATGATGAACAGCAACGAGCTGAGTAAAAAGTTTGTTATCTATACGCCACAGCTGCTGATGAACGAAGGGAGCATGGCGCTGGTTAACATGCTGCGCAGGCAGGCCAGCTACACTATTGAACATCATGATATCTTTATTACCCCGCAGTCGGCAGAGGAGCTGTTAACCTACCGCAAAGCCGATCTCATTCTCTCTCTGTTTGCCATTGCTAACCCGGCCATCGTCTGCGAAAAGCTCTCCAGCGAACCGCTGGTGTTGGTATGTAGCGCCGATCACCCGCGTTTAACGGGTAAGGTAAACATAACTGATGTACTGGCTGAGGGGTTTACGTTGTACAGCACGCCGGAGAGAGGCGCGCTGGCGTTGCAAAGAGACATTGAGGCGGTATTGCCGCAGCGCAATATTCTTTTCAGCAGCGACTCATACATTTCTATTATTAATATTATTAACCAGTCAGATCTTATTGGACTGATGCCGTTACCTACATTTAATCACTATAAAAAAATAATGAATTTAAAAATAGTAGATGTCGATATCACCCTGCCCGCTTTAGATATATTCATGCTTTATAACCGTGCCTCGCTAAACGGCAGCGCCTTCGCCAGCCTGATCGATATGATAAAACTGGCGGATCGTTAGTCGAGGCGCGGCGTTCAAAGCTTACAGAGTCGCTCTGCGGCGGCCAGCAGCGTCGCTTCCTGCTTGGCAAAGCAGAGACGAATAAGCTTATGCGGGAAGGGATCGGCGCAGAATACCGACAGCGGAATAGCCGCCACCCCCACCTCTTTGGTTAACCACTGACAGAAGCTGACGTCATCCAGATCGGAGATGGCGCTGTAGTCTGCCAGCAGGAAATAGGTTCCTTCGCAGGGCAGAATCTCCAGCCGACTCTTGCTCAGGGCATCAATCAGCAAATCGCGTTTTGCCTGGTAAAAAGCGGGCAGCTGCTGATAGTGCTCCGGCTCCGCCCGCAGCATATCCGCCAGCGCCAGCTGGGCCGGCGTGTTAACCGCAAAGGTCAGATACTGATGCACCTTCCGCAGCTCGGCACTGATGGCCGCCGGGGCGACGCAGTAGCCTACCTTCCAGCCGGTCATATGGTAGGTTTTACCAAAGGATGAGACGGCAACTGCCCGCTGACGCAGCTCCGGGTGAGCGAGCACGCTGGCGTGCCCTGCCGGGTCAAAGCAGATGTGTTCGTAAACTTCATCGCTTAGCACATAGATTTCACGCTCGGCAATCGCCTGCCACAGCGCGGCGAAGTCCTCACGCTGCCACACCGTCGCTGATGGGTTATGCGGCGTATTGAGAATAACCAGCCGGGTCTTGTTGCTCAGCAGTGCGGCAAAGGCCTGCCAGTCAACGCGAAAGTGCGGCGGCTGCAGCGCAATACGCTTAACTATTCCGCCCGCCAGCTCAACCGCAGGGGCGTAGCTGTCGTAGCTTGGATCGAAGCAGATCACCTCATCCCCGCTGCGCACCAGGGCGGTAATGGCGGCGTAGAGCGCCTCCGTGGCACCGGCGGTCACGGTAATGTCGCTATTAGCATCCGGCTGATAGCCATACAGGGCGGCGGTTTTATCGGCAATGGCTTCCCGTAACGCCTGCACCCCGGTCATTGGCGCATACTGGTTTGCCCCCTGGGCCACGTGAAATGCCAGACGCTCCTGCAGATAGCGCGGACCATCATAATCAGGAAAACCCTGAGAGAGATTAATTGCCTGGTGGGCCTGCGCCAGAGCACTCATCTGGGTAAAGATGGTAGTGCCAAGATTGGGCAGTTTACTCTGCGGGATCAGTGTGTTATTGCTCATGGATGCCTGCCTGCGTGTAATACTGATGTTGCTGCCACTATATCACGATGTTAGTATTTGGCAATCAAGACGCTTAGACGTCTAAACAATAATGTTATTCCTCTGCTCACACTACTCAGGAGCGTTATGACATATCCTCTGCAACTTCCGGCGCTGGTTGAAGCCTGCCACTGGCTAGGGGCAAAAGGCTGGGCACCGGCCACCGGCGGCAATATGTCGGTGCGGGAAAACGCCGACTGGTGCTGGCTCAGCGAATCCGGCAAAGATAAGGGCAGCCTGACGGTGGACGATTTCTTGCAGGTGGAGATTGCCACCGATCGCGCCCCCTCCGGACGTAAACCCTCTGCTGAAACCGGACTGCATACCCTAATCTATCGTCTCTATCCGGAGGCTAACGCCGTGCTGCACGTGCATACCGTTAACGCTACGGTCCTGTCGCGTATTGAGAAATCCTCAGCGCTGAACCTGCAAGGTTATGAGATGCAGAAATCCCTGAGCGGGCAGACCAGCCATCTTGATACGGTCGCCATTGCCCTGTTTGATAACGACCAGGATATCCCGGCCCTTGCCCAACGCATTGAGGCATATGCCCGCCAGAACCCCTTGCGCTACGGCTTTCTGCTGCGCGGCCACGGTCTGACCTGTTGGGGACGCAGCGTAGCGGAAGCCCGCCGCCACCTTGAGGGGCTGGCGTTTTTATTTGAGTGTGAAATGCAGCGCCGACTGCTGGAGAGATGATGATCCGCGCCATAGTTACCGATATTGAAGGCACCACCAGCGATATCCGCTTCGTGCACGACGTGCTGTTCCCCTACGCCCGCGAGCGGCTGGAGGCGTTCGTCACCGCTCAGCAGTATGCCGAGCCGGTAAAATCCATTCTTGATAATCTACGGGATGAGATCGCCCGACCGGATGCCACCTCCGCCGAGCTGATTGAGACGCTGTTCAGCTTTATGGATGAAGACCGTAAGTCAACGGCGCTGAAGGCATTGCAGGGGATCATCTGGCACGACGGCTACGTCAACGGCGACTTTACCGGCCATCTCTATCCCGACGTGCTGCCTGCGCTGGAGAGGTGGAAGGCACAAGGCATTGATCTCTATGTTTATTCCTCTGGCTCCGTGGCGGCGCAAAAACTGTTATTTGGCTACAGCGATGAAGGTGATATTACTCATCTGTTTAGCGGCTACTTTGATACCCGTATAGGTGCTAAGCGTGAAGCAAGCTCCTACAGCAACATTGCCGAGCAGCTGGCCCTGCCGTCGGCGTCGATCCTCTTCCTGTCGGACATCCATCAGGAGCTGGACGCCGCCGCAGAGACCGGTTTGCGCACCGTGCAGCTGATCCGTGGCGATGATGACGCCGCCAGCCAGCATCACCAGGTGCACAGTTTTAACGACATCAACCCGGAGCAGATCCCCTCATGAGCGCATTAACTGTCTATTCCGCAACCGATACCCGCCAGCCTACGTGGCACAGCACCGACGCCGGAGAGATCCAGCAGCAGCTTAATGCGAAGGGCGTGCGCTTTGAGCGCTGGCAGGCCGACCGCAATCTCGGCACCGATCCTGCCCCACAAGCGGTGATCGACGCCTATCAGCACGCCATTGATAAGCTGGTTGCCGAGAAGGGCTACCAGAGCTGGGATGTCATCAGCCTGCGCGCCGATAACCCTAATAAGGAGGCACTGCGGGAGAAGTTTCTTAACGAGCACACCCACGGCGAAGACGAAGTGCGCTTTTTCGTCGAGGGTGCGGGCCTGTTCTGCCTGCATATTGGCGATGAGGTCTACCAGGTGCTGTGCGAGAAGAACGATCTCATCTCGGTTCCGGCCGGGACGCCGCACTGGTTTGATATGGGGTCCGAGCCGAACTTTACCGCCATTCGGATTTTCGACAACCCGGAGGGATGGGTTGCGCAGTTTACCGGCGACGCCATCGCCGACGGCTATCCGCGCCTGCCGTAAATTATACCGGGGCTACGACTTAAAACATCCCGCGGCTACCTCGTCCGGCGTGACGACGCCGGTATCCAGCACCCAGCCGCTAATCAGCGCGGCGGGGGTGACGTCAAACGCCGGGTTATAGACCAGCGTCGATTCCGGTGCCCACTGCACCGCCCCAAAGCTGCCTGCCACGCCGGTCACTTCGCTGGCCGCGCGCTGCTCGATAGGAATGGCTTCCCCGTTCGGGCAGAGCGGATCCAGGGTGGTCTGCGGCGCAGCAACGTAAAACGGGATGTTGTGATAGCGGGCCAGCACCGCCAGCGAGTAGGTGCCGATCTTATTCGCCACGTCGCCGTTAGCGGCAATGCGATCCGCGCCGACCCACACTGCATCTACCTGCCCCTGCGCCATCAGGCTGGCCGCCATCGAATCGGTGATCAGCTGGCAGGGAATGCCCAGCTCCGCCAGCTCCCAGGCCGTCAGACGGCCCCCCTGCAGCAGCGGGCGCGTCTCCCCTACCCAGACGTTAACCACTTTACCGTCGGTAAAGGCCTGGGAGATGACCCCCAGCGCCGTCCCTACCCCAGCGGTCGCCAGCCCACCGGTGTTACAGTGCGTCAGCAGGCGGCTGCCGGGGGCAACCAGCGCGCTGCCCGCCTCGGCGATCCGAGTGCAGAGCTGCTTATCTTCCGCTATCAGCCGCTCGGCCTCAGCCACCAATGCCGGGACAAAATCCACCTCCGCCAACGCCTGCTTCATGCGGTCGAGGTTGTTCATCAGATTCACCGCCGTCGGACGGGCCGCCCGCAGCGTCTCCAGCGCCTGGGCCAAAGAGATTTTGCTCGCGCCCCGCTCGGCCAGCAGCGCCAGCAGCAGGCTGGCAGAGAGACCAATCAGCGGCGCGCCGCGTACCCGCAGAGCGTGAATATGGCCTACCAGCGTCTCTACCCTGTCAGCGGGCAGCCAGCGTTTCTCCTGCGGCAGGGCCTGCTGATCGAGAATAAAAAGCTGATTATCGGTGACGCGCAGACTGGTGGTCTGAAGTGGCTGCATAGCGTTAAATCCCTGTTGCGTTGATGTATCGTATTGTGTCAGGATGATTTACAGATGTATAGACGTCTGAATGGCTTTATAACCAGAAAATTGAGGATAACGGCAATGTCGCAATACCGAACTTTCAACGCCGCCGACGCGGTGGCCTATGCCCGGCAATTCGCTGGTCTGGAGCAGGCATCCGAACTGGTTGACGCGCATGAAGTCGGTGACGGCAACCTGAATCTGGTCTTTAAAATTTTCGACGCCGAAGGCGTAAGCCGGATCGTCGTCAAGCAGGCCCTGCCCTACGTGCGCTGCGTGGGCGAATCCTGGCCGCTGACCCTGGACCGTGCCCGGCTGGAGGCGCAGACCCTGGTAGAGCACTATCAGCACTGCCCGGCGCACACGGTGAAGATCCACCATTTCGATCCCGAGCTGTCGGTGATGGTGATGGAGGATCTCTCCGATCACCGCATCTGGCGCGGGGAGCTGATCAAGGGCACGTACTATCCGCAGGCCGCCCGCCAGCTGGCGGCGTACCTCGCCCAGACCCTGTTCCACACCAGCGATTTTTATCTTACTCCGGCACAGAAAAAGGCCCAGGTAGCGCAGTTTATCAACCCGGAGATGTGCGGCATCACCGAAGACCTCTTCTTTGACGATCCGTACCGCGTTCACGAGCGCAACAGCTACCCGGCGGCGATTGAGGCCGACGTGGTCGCCCTGCGCGACGATACCGCCCTGCTGCTGGCGGTGGCTGCCCTCAAGCAGCGCTTCCTCTCTCATGCCGAAGCGCTGCTGCACGGCGATATTCACAGCGGCTCGATTTTCGTGGCTGAAGGCAGCCTGAAGGCGATTGACGCCGAGTTTGGCTACGTGGGGCCGATTGGCTTTGACGTCGGCACCGCTATCGGCAACCTGCTGCTCAACTACTGCGGCCTGCCGGGGCATCTGGGCATCCGCGATGCCGCCGCCGCCCGCGAGCAGCGCCTGAACGATATTCAGGAGCTGTGGAGCACCTTTGCGGAGACATTCCTCGCGCTGGCCGCCGAGAAGACTCGCGACGTAGCGCTGGCCCATCCAGGCTATGCTGCTCAGTTCCTGCAGAAGGTATGGCACGATGCGATAGGTTTCTGCGGCACGGAGCTGATCCGCCGCAGCGTCGGCCTCTCCCACGTGGCGGATATCGACTCCATCGCCGATGAGGAGATGCGCCACGAATGCCTGCGCCACGCTATCCATTTAGGCAAAGCGCTGATCGTTATTGCCGACCGTATCCATAACGTTGATGAATTGATTGCCCGGGTTCGGCAGTACAGCTAATGCATAATGCCCGGCAAGCACCGCGCCGCCGGGCAATACCTTTATCCCAAATACTCAATCACAGATAATCCGCCGTTATAGTCGGTGCTGTAGATGATCCCCTGCGCATCGACAAACACGTCGCAGGACTGGATCACCTGCGGACGGCCAGGGCGGGTATCCATCATCTTCGCTGGCGCGGCAGGCACCAGCGCCCCGGTCTCTACCGGACGGTACGGGTTAGAGATATCGTAGGCCCGCACCCCAGCGTTTTGGTAGGTGGCAAAAATCAGCGTCGAGCTGATAAAGCTCCCCGGCCGGTTCTCATGTAGGTTGTGCGGCCCAAAGTGCGCCCCTTTCGCAACGTAGTCGATCTCATCCGGCTGTGGGAAGGTAGAGATGCTGACCGGATTAGCCGGGTCGCGAATATCAAACAGCCAGATCAGCTTCTCGCCGTCCTGCTGGTTATCCAGCACCGCCTCGTCCAGCACCACCAGCAGATCCCGGTCCGGCAGCGGCAGCGCGGTATGGGTTCCACCGCCAAAAGGCGGACTCCAGTTGCGGTGGCTGATGAGCTTCGGCGCGCTGCGATCCTTCACATCCAGCAGCGTCAGCCCACCGTCGCGCCAGCTGCCGTAGGCGGTGTCCCCGGCGATAATGGCGTGGTGCAGGGCGTAACGCTTGCCCTCCGGCCACGTCGGGGTCTCCCCCGCCGCCTGGTTCATCCCCGGCAGCCACCAGCGCCCCGCCACTTCGGGCTTACGCGGATTGGCCAGGTCAATGGTCAGGAAGATGTAGTCGCTGAAGCCGTCGATCAGAGCAGAGACATAGGCCCAGCGGCCGCCCACGTACCAGATGCGGTGAATACCGATGCCGTCCAGTGACAGAAAGCCAATCTCTTTCGGCTGGTCCGGCGTGGAGATATCAAACACGCGCAGTCCGGCGCTCCAGCCTCTGTCCTGCACGTCGCTCACCGTCTCCCCCACCGAGCGGGTGTAGTAGACCTTTTCGTCAGCGAAACGGGCGTCGGCGAAGAGGTCTCGGGCGTTGATCACCAGCAGCAGATCGTCATGGGCCTGCAGATGGACGTTCCAGGTTCCCGGCGGCGCAGGCACATAGCCTGCGGGGCGTGGATTTTTCGGGTCGCGCACGTCAACAATCGAAAAGCCCTGAGAGACCATATGCCCGATATAGGCGAAGCCCCGGTGCACCATCAGCTGCACCCCATCGGGCCGCCCGCCCTGATCCGAGTGACCAATCAGCCGCATATTGCGACTATAGTCAGGCGTAGGCAGCGCACTCATTTGTTTTTCGCTTGCAGGGTGGCAAACCATGGGGCGATAAAGTCTTCGGTCTGGCCCCAGCCCGGAATGATTTTACCCAGGGATGCGACGTTCACCGCCCCCGGCTGGGCGGCCAGCAGCGCCTGCGGGATCGCCGCGGCTTTAAAGTCGTAGGTGGCTGGGGTCTGCTCCCCGGCAAGCTTGTTGGCGATCAAACGGACGTTGGTCGCGCCAATCAGCTTCGGATCCACCGCCACGCTCACCTTCCACGGGCTGTTAGATTCGCGCATCAGCTGCAGATCCTGGTTGGAGACATCAATGCTGTAGAGTTTGATCTCGGTGCGGCCATTCTCTTTCAGTGCCTTGTAAGCGCCCTGGCTAAAAGCGTCCCAGGTGCCCCAGATCGCATCGATCTGCCCTTTCGGGTACTTCGCCAGCACCGCGCCGACTTTGTTCGCCGTATCGCCCTGCACATCGGAAGAGACCGCCCCGATGGACTCCAGCTCTTTAATGCCCGGGTTCTGCTTCAGCAGCGTCTGGTAGGCGGCCTGGCGGCGCTCCATTGGCGGGAAGCCGGCCACCCACAGCTTGATAATATTGGCCCTGCCGTTGAAGTCCTTCACCAACTCGCCAAAAGAGAGGTTGGTCAGCGAGGCGTCATCCTGCTGGGTGACGGTCACGCCGGGGATCTCACCATTGATGGCGGTATCAAATACCGATACGGCAATGCCTGCGTCTACCGCTTTTTTCACCAGCTCGGTTGAGTAAGGATCGCGGCCCTGGGAGAGAATGATACCGTCATACTTCTGGCTGATAGCCTGGTTAACAAAGTCCTGGAATTTGGCGTCGTCGCCGTTGCTGAGGAAGGTGCTGACTTTAAAGCCGAGCTTTTTGCCCTCCGTCAGCGCACCGGAGACAAACTGGGTAGTGTTATCGTCCGAACCCAGGTTACGGATCAGCGCAATGCGTACCGGTCCGCTGTGGTTAGCCAGCGCGGCCGGAACCGGAGCAGGCGTTGCCGCGTAGCCCGGAACAGAACTCAGCAGGCCCAGCGCCAGCAGTGAGAGTGCAAATTTTTTCATTTCTGTTTCCCCTGATAAAAGTAAATTAGCGACGCTGGAAATAGGTCAACGCCAGAGCACCGGCCAGCACCAGGCCCTTAATAATGTCCATTGCGTAGTAAGGCACGGAGAGCATCACCAGCCCGTTTGACAGCACCCCGAGGATCACCGCCCCCACCAGCGTGCCGAGCGCGTTGGGCTTGCCGGATCCGGCCAGCGAGAAGCCAATCCATGCCGCCGCAACCGCATCCATCAGGTAGCCGCCCCCGGCGTTCACCTGAGAGGAGCCGATGCGCGAGGCCAGTAGAATGCCGCCGAGTCCCGCCAGCAGAGAGGCGATGACGTAGGCTGCCACCTTGTAGCGGGTAGTGCGAATACCGGAGAGGCGCGCCGCCTCCGGGTTGCCGCCGATGGCGTACATCCGCCGCCCGTGGGTGGTCAGCGACAGCCCAAGCTGGGCCACCACCGTGACCACCAGCATCACAATCACAATGATCGGCACCTGGCCAAGCAGACTAAAGCCCGCCGGGATCAGCCCTTCGGCCATCTCGCCGCTCGGCAGCAGCATGTTTTCAGTGATCGATCCGCCGTAGCTGTAGGTCATCGCCACGCCCTGGATCACAAACAGGCTGCCGAGGGTAGCGAGCATGTCGGGAATGCGCAGCACGACGATCAGGAAGGCGTTAAACAGGCCGACCAGGGTACAGAGCGCCAGGGTCACGAGGATCGCTTCGGTGGTGCCGAAGCCGTGCCAGACGAAGAGCGAGATCACCAGCGCATTTGCCAGCGACGCCGTCGATCCAACGGAGAGATCGAACCCGCCGATGGTCAGCGAAATCGAGACGCCGACGGCAATTACCGTGACGATGGCGATCGATCGCAGGATATTGATGATGTTGAAGGGGTCGAGGAAGTTATCCGAGGCGAGGCCAAAGATAGCCACCAGCAGCACCACGGTTAGCAGCATGCCCCACTTATAGAGAAAATCGAAAAACTGCTGACGGCCCGACGCCGCCGCTTTTACTGACAGGGCTTTGCTCACGCCGCCGCTCCTCCGGTCGAATAGTAAAGTAGTGTCTCTTCCCGGGCCTCTGCTCCGGCGATCTCCGCCACGATGCGGCCATCCCACAGGACGCAGATGCGATCGCAGAGTCCCACCAGCTCGGCAAACTCGCCGGAGGCGTAGACGATCCCCTTGCCCTCCCGGGCGAGGCCGTCAATCAGGCGGAAGAGATCGGTTTTGGCTTTCACATCGACGCCCTTGGTTGGCTCGTCGAAGATCACCACGCTGGCGTTGCCGCGCAGCCATTTGCCTATCGCCACCTTCTGCTGGTTGCCGCCAGAGAGACGACGCAGGATCT
The DNA here is from genome assembly GCF_031987975.1 of Pseudescherichia sp. Taxonomy (GTDB): domain Bacteria; phylum Pseudomonadota; class Gammaproteobacteria; order Enterobacterales; family Enterobacteriaceae; genus Pseudescherichia. The sequence goes on from NZ_DALZYX010000002.1 coordinate 128,141, forward strand.
GCCCCGGGCCGGTGGTGCGCACGCCAACACGCTCAATCACCGTCTGCGCCCAGCGCCAGGCTTTACGATGGCCGAACAGGCTCCAGCGGGAGAAACTGTTGTCCGCGCTAACCGCCAGGTTCATGGCGATCGGCTCGTCAATAAAGATGCCCTCTTTACGTCGCTCCTCGGGGATCAACGCCATGCCGCGAATGACCGAATCCGCCGGATCCCGGGGCCGCCACGGCTGGCCGTTCAGCTCCCCACGGGCGACGCGGCTTTTCTCTGCGCCAAACAGCGCCTTACAAAGCTCGGTTTTCCCCGCCCCCGCTAATCCGGCAATGCCAAGTATTTCGCCTTTGCGCAGGTGCAGGGAGATATCCTTCAGCAGCTTCTCGTCATGCAGCCCTTCCACGCGCAGCAGGGTCTCCTCCCCGTGAGGCGGACGGCGCGGGGGATAGATATCGTTCAGCTCATGGCCGAGCATCTTCTCCACAACCTCCTCCCCGCTCAGGGCGGCCATCGGGCCGGACTCCACCAGCCTGCCGTCGCGCAGCACCGTCAGGGTATCGCAGATGGCCTTCAGCTCGTGAATACGGTGGGAGATAAAGACCACGCCAATCCCCTGCTGCTGCAAACGTCTGACTACAGTAAACAGGCGCTCGCTCTCGTGCTGATCCAGCGGGGCGGTCGGCTCATCAAGGATCAGAAAGCGGCAGCGATGGGAGAGCGCGCGGGCCAGCAGGATCTGCTGCTTCTCTGCAAGAGTACAGGTGTCGATAGCGCGTCTAACGTCGAGGGTGACGTCGAGCTGGGCCAGCGCATCCCGCGCATGCTGACGCACGGTGGACCAGCGCCAGGCATAGCCCGGCTCGGCCAGCTTATCGAGCATAATGTTTTCCGCAATGCTGAGACCGGGGACCAGCGCCACGTCAACTTCCTGCTGTACCAGATGAATGCCAAGGCGTTTGGCATCCAGCGGGGAGCGGATCGAGACCGGCTGGTTATCAATGGCGATCTCACCCTCATAATCTGCCCAGGTGCCGCACAGCACCGCCATCAGCGTTGACTTCCCCGCACCGTTGGCCCCGGTTAGCGCATGTACCGATCCGCCGCGCAGGCTGAAGTTCACCTGCGTCAGGGCATTAACGCCGGCAAAGGCGAGGCTAATCGCGCGCATCTCAAGATGGTTAACGCTCATTGAAGCGGGTTTCCTGGGATTAATAGGTTGATTTAACGAATTTTTCATAGCCGCGCTTGACTGGCAACAGCAGAAAAGGCATAAGATAAAGCGAAATATTATTAGCCATCCGGATGTCCAGACATAACATCGGGTTAGCGATTCCGCACAAGGACACAGACATGAGCAACACCGATATCCGCGTTGTACCCGGCCCGGCCAACTACTACTCCCACAACGGCAGCCTGGCGCGACTGAACGATTTTTATACGCCTGAGCAGCTCTCTCGTGCGGTTCTGATCTTTGGCGAGCGCGCCATCGCTGCCGCCCGTCCCTACCTGCCGGAGAGCGTCAACGCGCCTGGGGTGAAGCACCTGCTGTTTAAGGGCCACTGCAGCGAGCACGACGTTACCGCGCTGGTGAACGACGCCGGTAGCGACCGCAGCGTGGTGATCGGCATCGGCGGCGGCGCGCTGCTGGATACCGCGAAGGCCGTGGCACGCCGCTTAGGGTTGCCGGTGGTGGCGATCCCAACTATTGCCGCCACCTGTGCGGCCTGGACGCCGCTCTCGGTGTGGTATAACGACGCGGGTCAGGCGCTGCACTTTGAAATTTTCGACGACGCCAACTTCCTGGTGCTGGTGGAGCCGCAGATTATTCTCGACGCCCCGGTGGAGTACCTGCTGGCGGGCATCGGCGATACGCTGGCGAAGTGGTACGAAGCGGTGGTGCTGGCCCCGGATCCGGCCAGCCTGCCGCTGACCGTGCGGCTGGGGATCAACGGCGCGCTGGCGATCCGCGACGTGCTGCTGGAGAGCAGTGAAACCGCGCTGGCGGACCAGCAGCGTGGGGAGCTGACCCAGGCGTTCCGTGACGTAGTGGATGCGATTATTGCCGGGGGTGGAATGGTTGGCGGACTGGGTGAACGCTATACCCGCGTCGCCGCAGCTCACGCGGTGCACAACGGCCTGACGGTGCTGCCGCAGACCGATAAGTTCCTGCACGGCACGAAGGTGGCCTACGGCATTCTGGTGCAGAGCGCCCTGCTCGGCCAGGACGCGGTGCTGGCCCAGCTGATCAATGCCTTCCAGCGCTTCAGCCTGCCGACTACCCTGGCGGCGCTGGAGGTGGACATTCACAACCGTGACGAGTTGGATCGGGTTATTGCCCACACCCTGCGTCCGGTGGAGTCGATTCACTACCTGCCGGTGACGCTAACGCCGGAGTCCCTGCGCGCGGCGTTTGAAAAGGTAGAGACCTGGGCGCAGTAAGGCTTAATGCTGCTCCACCATATGGCCTGTTTTATCGGTTAACCCGGATAAAACGGCCAGAATCAAGGCGATAGCAGACAGCACAGCGCCTGCCCAGTTAGGTGACTGTAGGCCAAATCCTGCTGCTATAACTGCGCCGCCAAGCCAGGCACCCAGCGCATTGCCGAGATTAAAGAGACCGATATTGACGGCAGACGCCAGCGTCGGCGCACCTGCTGCCCGTGCTTTATCCATAACAAGTTTCTGGATAGGCGAGACGGTAGCAAAGCCGAATGCAGCCATAAGAAAGATACAGATGGCTGACATGATCTGGCTGTCTGCGGTGAAATTAAAAATGACCAGGACGATGGCCTGCGCGGCCAGGGTAACGTAGAGCATGGGCATCAAGGCCCGATCGGCATAGCGGCCTCCCAGCTGGTTTCCGACAAAAAGCCCCAGGCCGAAAAGCAGCATCAACCATGCCAGGCTACTTTCGTGATAGCCAGCCAGTTCCGTCATCATAGGGGCGATATAGGTTATTGAGGTAAAGAACGCCCCCGGCCCGAAAATAGTGATCCCCATCGCCAGCAGTACATTTACGTTGCGAAATGCGTTGAACTCTTGAGCAATGTTCTGCTCCTGCGAACGGGGCTGATGCGGGATAAGCCATCCGATACTGATAACCGTAATGGCTCCAATCGCCGCGATCGCCATAAAAGCGTCGCGCCAGGAGAGATGCTGTCCTATCCATGTGCCAGCAGGCACGCCGATTAAATTGGCAACTGTTAACCCCATAAACATGAAAGCGATAGCCCGCACGCGTTTAGCAGGATCCACCATATCGGCTGCAATAATAGAGCCGATGCCAAAGAATGCGCCATGCGTCATGGAGGTGATAATTCGCCCCACAATCGCCACGCTTAATGAGGGAGCAAAGGCGGTGACAAGGTTGCCAGCGACGAAAAGGAGCATAAGAGAGACCAGCATCGCTTTTCGCGGAACTCTGGAGCCAAGAATAATCAGGGCTGGGGCGCAGACAAACACGCCCATAGCGTAGGCAGTGGCCAGGTTACCCGCGACGGGGATAGTTACGCTAAATTCCGTGGCGATGACGGGAAGTAAACCAGCAATAATAAATTCGGTGGTGCCGATACCGAATGCACCTATCGCTAAGGCCCAAAGTGCTAATGGCATAATAGATATCCTGTCTGTGTTAAACGGCTGTTATAACCGGAATAAAGACAGACAGGATAAAAGCTTAATAGTAAGCGATAAACAGCCCGAAAATCGTCTGAGCGTAGAAACTATGTCTACCTTAAAGAACCAAAATGTCCCTCTTCGGCCTTAGCGAGCAGGCGATCAACGATAAGCCGGATTTTAGGAAAAAGATGCTTCGCTTTTGGCCAGACGATATTGAGATCTGCGGGATCGGGAGCGTATTCAGACATCACAGGAACAAGGTCGCCTTTTTCGAGGTATTCAGTCACCATTGATTCTGGAAACTGTGCGATGCCCAGGCCTGCCAGGCAAGCCTGAAGCATGGCATCGCCATCACTTATCTCATGAGCGGAATCAGCTATGAAGCGAATCTCTTTATCGCCTTCAGGCTTGAAACGCCAGGCAAGAGGTGCCCCGCGACGGTAACCCATAATGCAGCGGTGCTGCTTGAGACTGTCTATATCTACCGGCATACCCTGTTGCTCAAGATAAGCTGGCGTGGCGCATAAAACGAAACGCTGTCTGCTCAGACGACGGGCAATCAGCTCATCGGTGCTTTGTAGCTCTCCCAGACGGAGCACCAGGTCTATTCCCTCCTGCACCGGGTCAATGAGCCTGTCATTAAATGTCAGCTTGAGTTTCAAGGCCGGATACTGTTTAACAATATCGAGCAACAAAGGCATCATCAAATTTCTCCCGAATGAGGCGGGCATATCGATCCGCACGTTTCCGGAAGGGATTTCCTGCCGTCTACAGAGCACGTGCTCCGCTGTATCGAGAATGTCCAGCGCTGACAGGCAGCTTTTAAGGTAAGCCTCTCCGTCAGTCGTCAGGCTCAGTTTACGTGTCGAGCGATGAAACAGGCGTGTACCGAGCCTCTCTTCTAAGCGCGCAATACTTTTTCCTACCGCAGATTTAGTGATGCCGAGGCTTTCAGCAGCCTCTGTAAAGCTACGGGAGTGCGCCGCAACCACGAAGTTAGTGATCCCGCGTAATGTTTCAGCAGAAAAATTGATGGCCATGAAGTTGCCTTTGATGCGTTAAAGTCCGCGATTGTAGAGGATTAACTCTACATTAAATCTGGTCAACCAGCAGCTTTCGAGAAGGTAGGGGTATTTAATCAGTAAGCGTTTGGCCTTATTGGCAGGCGCTGATAAGAGCGTATAACGTGATTGTGTACCCTCCACCTATCAGGAGTCACCATGCAATACGATCTTAACGGTAAACGTGCGCTGGTTACCGGCGCGAGTCGGGGTTTAGGGAGATCCATTGCGCTGTCGCTGGCGCGAGCAGGCGCGGACGTCGCCATCACCTACGAAAAATCTGCCGATAAAGCCCAGGCGGTAGCGGACGAGATCCGCGCGCTTGGGCGTACCGGCGTGGCGATTCAGGCCGACAGTGCGGACGTTAGCGCCATCCAGACCGCGGTGGCGCAAACCGTCGCGCAGCTGGGCGGGCTGGATATTCTGGTCAATAACGCCGGAATTGCGCGCGGCGGGCCGCTGGAGGAGATGTCGATCGAAGATATTGACGCTCTGATAAACGTCAATATTCGCGGCGTAGTCATTGCCACCCAGGCGGCGATCCCCCATCTCGGCGAAGGTGGGCGGATTATTAACATCGGCAGCTGTCTGGCTAACCGCGTGGCGCTGCCAGGCATTGCGGTCTACTCGATGACCAAATCGGCGCTTAACTCGCTGACGCGCGGGCTGGCGCGCGATCTGGGGCCGCGTGGGATCACGGTGAATCTGGTGCACCCCGGGCCGACCGACAGCGATATGAACCCGGCGGACGGAGAAGGGGCTGACGTGCAGCGTCAGGGCATTGCGCTAGGGCATTACGGTGAGGCGGAAGATATTGCCGACGCGGTAACGTTTCTCGCTGGCCCGGCCGGAAAGCATATTACCGGCACGGGTATCGACGTTGATGGCGGGCTGAACGCCTGATCAGCAGCAGCGCGCCCCGCCTTTACCGCCGTAGCGCGCGTCCTGGCGATCGCGGAAAAAGTCCTCATAGCTCATCGGGGTCTGGTCCGGGTGGTTTAGCTGCATATGGGCAACGTAGTTGTCGTAATCCGGGACGCCGACCATCATTTTAGCGGCCTGGCCTAAATACTTACCGGCCTTCGCAAGGGTATCAAACATCGTATGCTCCCTGCCCCTCCCCCTACCGGGAGAGGGGCGTTATCAAACTCAGTGCGCCCGTTTCGCCTGGGCCACTACCTGCTCAGCATCGGCGGGCATCGGCTCGTAGGGGGTCTCTTTCGCCGTCGGCTGGCGCTCTTTCAACGCTGCCATTGCGGTTTTCAGCGAGTAGACCGCCAGCACCACGACCACCACCATAAAGAAGATGGTCAGCCCGGCGTCCAGACGGTTGTTGAACACCAGCTGGCGTAGCTGCGACTCGGTGTACTGGGCCGGAATGCTGCCGCTGTCGATCATCCCCTGGAAGCGGTTAGCGATCGCCAGGAAGCCGACTTTTACGTCCGGGCTAAAGGCTTTCTGCCAGCCGGCGGTCAGGGTACAGACCAGCAGCCATGCGGTAGGCACGAGAGCCACCCACGCGAAGCGCTGGCGTTTCATCTTGAACAGTACCACTGCACAAAGCATCAGCGCCATCCCTGCCAGCATCTGGTTGGCGATACCAAACAGCGGCCAGAGGGTATTGATCCCACCGAGCGGATCCACCACCCCCTGATGAAGGAAGTAGCCCCACGCCAGCACGCAGAGCGCGGTCGCCAGCAGGTTAGCGGGCAGCGAGTCGGTACGCTTCAGCCCTGGGCTGATTACCCCCAGCAGATCCTGCAGCATAAAGCGCGCCGCACGGGTGCCCGCGTCCACCGCCGTCAGGATAAACAGCGCCTCAAACAGAATGGCGAAATGGTACCAGAAGGAGACGTCCATCAGGCCGCCCAGCGCGCCGTGGAGGATATAGGCCATCCCCACCGCCAGGGTCGGTGCGCCCCCCGCGCGGGAGATAATGGTCTGCTCGCCCACCTCGTTAGCGATCTGATTAAGGGTGTCCGGGGTGATACTAAAGCCCCAGCCGCTCACCACCTGCGCCGCCGAAGCGACCACGTCAGCCGTACCGGCAGGGGCCAGCACCGCCATCGGGCTGTTCATGGCGAAGTAGACGCCCGGATCGATAATGCAGGCCGAGACCAGGGCCATGATCGCCACGAAGGACTCCATCAGCATCCCGCCGTAGCCAATCAGGCAGGCCTGGCCCTCATTCGCCAGCATCTTCGGTGTGGTACCGGAGGAGATTAGGGCATGGAAGCCCGACACCGCGCCGCAGGCGATAGTGATAAACAGGAACGGGAACAGGTTGCCGGTCCACACCGGGCCGGTGCCGTCAACAAACTTGGTCAGGGCGGGCATGGTCAGCGTCGGACGCATGATCAGGATGCCGATCGCCAGGCCAATGATGGTGCCGATTTTCAGGAAGGTAGAGAGGTAGTCGCGCGGGGCCAGCAGCAGCCAGACCGGCAGCACCGCCGCGATAAAGCCGTAGCCCACCAGCATCCAGGTCAGCTGCACGCCGGTAAAGTCGAACATCGGTGCCCAGGTCGGGCTTTCCGCCACCCAGCCGCCGGAGATGATAGCGAAAATCAGGAAGAAGAGACCGATCACCGAGACTTCACCAATGCGGCCGGGACGCAGGTAGCGAATGTAGATCCCCATAAAGATCGCCAGCGGGATGGTAAAGGCCACGGTGTAGGTTCCCCACGGGCTGTGGGTCAGGGCCTTGACCACGATCATCGCCAGCACCGCCAGGATGATTACCATGATCATAAAGCAGGCCACCAGCGCGATCACCCCCGCCGTTGGTCCCATCTCCTCTTTCACCAGCTCGCCTAGCGAGCGGCCGTCACGACGGGTAGAGACGAAGAGCACCATGAAATCCTGCACTGCGCCCGCGAGTACCACCCCGGCGAGGATCCAGATCATCCCCGGCAGGTAGCCCATCTGCGCCGCCAGCACCGGCCCTACCAGCGGCCCTGCCCCGGCGATCGCCGCGAAGTGGTGGCCGAAGAGTACCTTTTTATCCGTTGGCACGTAGTCCAGCCCGTCGTTATGGCGTACGGCAGGCGTCATGCGGGTCGGATCTACCGCCAGCACGTTGCGGGCGATGTACTGACCATAAAATCGATAGGCAATCAGGTAGATACAGACCGCCGCCACCACAATCCAGAGGGCATTAATCTGTTCACCACGGTTAAGCGCGATATAGCCGAGGGCAAAAGCTCCTGTTAACGCGAGCAATGCCCAAATAAGGTATTTCCCTGAGTTTTGCATAGTCGTTATCCGTTGGCTGAGGCAGGAAGATGTTACATTTTGTTTCTAGATCAGGCGGCGGATTTTAACAACGTTGTTACGTCAGAAAGCAGAGGGGCAACCGGTTATTTACAACACTCTGTAATGGAGATCACTTATGCGGAATGAAACGCGGGGGAAGTTCCAGGCCCGGCGAGCGCAGTGCCGCCGGGCCTGGATTAGCCTAAGACCGCGGTGCTCAGGCGGCAGGTGCAGCAGCGCCGCCCCTGCTCGTCAAAAACAACGATCTCCCAGCTCTGGCTCTGACGGCTGAGATGCAGCGGCTGGCAGACGCCGCGCACTTTTCCCTGCGACACCGGGCGGTGATGGGTGGCATTCAGCTCGGTGCCGACCACGCACTGGCCGTCACGGGTCATCATGTAGCCCGCCATCGAGCCAAGGGTCTCTGCCAGCGCCGCCGATGCCCCGCCGTGTAGCAGGCCAAACGGCTGGTGGGTACGCGCATCGACGGGCATCTCCGCCTCCAGCAGATCGTCGTCCAGCCGGGTATAGACAATCCCCAGATGGGCAACCAGCGTGTTGCTGCTGGTAGCGTTAAGCTCATCAAGGGTGAGATGACGTTTCCAGATCATATTCAGGCTCCCAGCGTCGAGCCGCCGTCCACCACGATATCCTGCAACGTGATGTGGCTGGCGAGGTCGGAGGCGAGGAACAGAATGGTATTGGCGATCTCCTGCGGGCGGGCGATCTTGCCCAGCGGAATACCCAGCTTAAACTGTTCGCCAAAGCCGCGAATGCGCTGCTGCTCGGCGTCCGCGGTGGTCCACAGCGTGCGCTGCATATCGGTGTCGGTAGAACCAGGCGAGACGATGTTGCACCGCACGCCGCTGGTAGACAGCTCCAGCCCTACCGTCAGGGCCAGGCTCTTCAGCGCCGCCTTCGAGGCCCCGTAGGCGCTCATGCCGATGCGCGGCGTATGGGCAGCGTCGGAAGCGACGGTGACAATGGCCCCGCCCCGCTGGGTACGGAACTGAGCCATGGTCTGCTGGAAGAGGTTAAACGCGCCGCCGACATTAACCGCCAGCGTCTGCTGCCAGTCGTCCCTGGAGAGCTGGTCCGTTGCTCCCATACGAAGGATCCCCGCCGCATTCACCAGCACGTCAAGACGCGGGGTGGCGGCCAGCAGGCGCTGGCATACCGCTGCGACCTGGTCGGCATTAGCGATATCCAGCTCCTCACAGGCGAAAGGATAGTCGACCTGGCTGAAGTCGCGATCGAAGCCGGTAACCTGTGCTCCCGCCTCGACAAAGGCCAGCGCCGTGGCGTAGCCAATACCCTTCCCCGCGCCGGTGATCCACACCGTTTTGCCGTTGAAATCCAGCCCGGCCACTATTTCACCTCGCGGGAGAGCAGCGCCCACCAGGCGTCGATGGTGGGATTTTTCGCCAGCATGACAAAATCGATATCGCTGTGGACCTTACGCCAGCGCGCGGCCAGGGCCATCATCCGCACCGAGTCGAGGCCATAGTCGATCAGGTTCTCGTCATCCATCGGCTCATCGGACTCGTCGAGCAGCGGCAGCACCACCGCACGCAGCGCGGCTTTGCTGACCGGCACCGGAAGCAGATCCTCAGTCATCACCACGCGTCCAGAACGTCCGGCAACATAGTTTAGCGCCATCAAATGCTCGTCACGGCTGAAGTCCGCCAATGCGTCGGCCACCATAAACGGCTTGATATCGCGCATAAAGGCGTCGGTGGCGGTGGTCATGCAGCCAATGTGGGCATAGACGCCGGTAATGAGAAGCTGGTTGCGCCCGCTCTCTTTCAGCATCTGCTCCAGCGGCGAGCGGTGGAAGGCGCTGTAGCGCCACTTCACCAGCACGGTGTCGTTCTCGTCCGGGGCCAGGGCGGCAACCACCTGCTGCTCCTCCGGTTTGCGGGTCAGGCCCGGTCCCCACATGTCATTCAGCAGGGCGCGATCTTCATCGCTCTGCTCTTTCGGCTGGGCGGTGTAGTAGACCGGGATGTTGTGCTGCTTGCAGAATTTACGCAGGGCGGCGATGTTCGCTACCACCTGGGCCATCATCGGGCAGTTTTCGCCCCAGAAGTTGATGAAATAGTCCTGCATATCATGAATTAACAGCGCGGCGCGCTCAGGCTCAAAGGCCCAGCTGACCTTGTTCTGCGGGATCTCGGTGGCCGCAGGCAGGGCGTAGCCGGTTAATTTTGGAATTGCCATACTTCTCTCCTTGTTACGCCTGTGACCGTTCGGCCAGCCGCAGGCGCAGCTCTTTCTTATCGACCTTGCCGACCGGCGTCAGCGGCAGCGCGTCCACGCACTCCACGCGATCGGGCAGTTTAAATTCTGCGACGCCCTGCTCACGCAGGAAGCGGCGGATCTCCACGGCACGCACCGGCTGGGAGACCACCAGGTACGCACAGCTCTTCTCGCCAAGCAGGCTGTCCTCCATGCTCACCAGCGCGGCATGGATAATAGACGGGTGGCGCAGAAGCAGATTCTCCACCTCTTCGGCAGCAATCTTCTCGCCCCCACGGTTGATCTGATCCTTCTCGCGCCCCTGAACGGTGATGTAACCCTGCTCGTCGATGGCGATCAGATCCCCGGAGCAGTAAAAACCGTTCTCGTCGAAGGCGCTGGCGTTGTGCTGCGGGCTATTGAAGTAGCCGCGGAAGGTATAAGGCCCGCGCGTCATCAGGCGGCCCACCTCGCCACGCGGGAGCGGATTGCCCTCGGCGTCCGCTACCCACACTTCGTCATCCGGACACATCGGGCAGCCCTGGGTGTTGTTGATGCGCTCAATACTGTCATCGAGGCGGGTGTAGTTCACCAGCCCCTCGGCCATGCCGAACACCTGCTGTAGCTGGCAGCCGATCTCTGCCGGAATGCGTGCGGCGAGAGTCGCGGAGAGCCGTGCGCCACCTACCTGCAGTAGTTTGAGGGAGGCCAGCTGGGCGTTGCTGCCCCACTCGTGGATCGCCTGGAGCCAGAGGCTAACGGCAGGCGGCACTAGCGCGGTCACGTTGATGCAGTGCTTCTCAATCAGTGGGAAGCAGAGGGTGGCGCTGGGATCGGCAGCCAACACCACGCAGCCTTCGGCCAAAAAGACACCGAGCGCACCGGGGGAGCTCATCGGATAGTTATGCGCCGCCGGTAACGCGCAGAGGTAGCGCGTCTCTCTGTCGAAATGGCAGATCTCGTTGCTGCGGCGAATGCTGTAGTAGTAGTCGTTATGCGTGCGCGGGATCAGCTTCGGCGTGCCGGTGCTGCCGCCGGAGAGCTGGAAGAAAGCCACCTCATCGGCAGGCGTCGGCGCGTTGACGGCACTCTCCGCCGGACGGGCAATCGCCGTTTCCAAAGCGTACTCGTCTGCTCCGTTACGCAGTAAAACCACCCGCAGCGAGCCATGCTCCTCTACGAAGCCATTAAGAAACTGGTCGTCATTAAACAGGGGGTGATCGCGGTCAGCCACCAGCAGCGCTGGTTTAATCTGTGCCGCATAGGCGTTCAGCTCGCTGCGCTGATGGCTGAACAGGGCGTTCACCGGCGCGACGCCGATTTTCAGCAGCGCAAAGAGGGTGATGTAGAACTCCGCCACGTTGCCAAGTTGCACCAGCGCGGTTTCGCCTGCGCGAAGGCCTTCCGCCTGCAGTGATGCGGCCAGGTTATCCGCCGCCTGATTCAGCTGGCGGTAGCTAAACTCACGCTCGCCGTCGATCACCGCCAGCGCATCGCTCTGGGCGTGGCGGGTCAGAATATCGCTCAGGGGCAGATCCTGCCAGTAGCCTTTCTCACGGTAGCGCCGGGCAAATTCATCGGGCCAGCGGGTAAAGGGAATTGTCATGATTGCTCCTTAATGCAAACCAAAAACGTTGAGCATAGTGGTGAGTTTTACCCCGGTCTCGCGCCATTCGGCCTCCGGTGAAGAGGCCGGGACGATCCCCGCCCCGGCAAACAGGCGGACCTGGTTTTCGCGCAGGCGTGCGCAGCGGATAGTGACCACCCACTCGCCGTTGCCGTCGGCGTCGCACCAGCCGACGATGCCGCCAAACAGATCGCGATTAAACGGCTCCAGCCCGGCAATCAGCTCTTTTGCCGCCTGGTGCGGGAAGCCGCTTAGCGCCGGGGTGGGATGCAGCAGACAGGCCAGCGACAGGGCATTCTCTTCTGCCTGAGCAACCCCTTCGATAGGCGTCGCCAGATGCCAGAGCGTCGGGGTATTCACCAGCTGCGGTGAGTCCGGCAGGATCAGTTCGCGGCTGCGGGAAGCGAGCACGGCTTTCATCGCCTGGGTCACCAGCTCATGCTCGTGACGATCCTTCTCCGAGGCCAGCAGCTTGTTGCCCGCCTCGCGATCCAGCATATCGTCCGGCTGGCGGCGGGCGGAGCCGGCCAGCGGCAGGGAACTAAAGTGCGATGCCTCTTTGCGCAGCAGCAGCTCCGGGCTGGCTCCCAACAGCACGCCGCCGTCCGGCAGCGGCACGTGGAAGTTAAAGCTGGCCGGGTTCTGGGCTATCAGCCGCTCCAGCAACGCTCCGCCGTCAATGCGCTTGTCGGTGGTAATATCAATCAGACGCGAGAGTACCACTTTATCCACCTGCGGGGTGGCGGTCAGCGCGGCAGCACGGGCCACCATATCGGTAAAGACCGGGTGCTCGGGAATGGCCTTACGGGTGACCACGTTGAGGGCATCCCCCCCCTGGAAGTAGCGCGCGGAGTGCTGCTTCGCCGGTCGGGAGAAGCTCTCCCAGCGGCGGGGAATAAACAGCGCGGAGGGTTGGGTAGTATCAAACGGAATGGCACCCACCACAATCGGCTTAGCGATCCCCTGTTTTTTGGCCTCGCTGAACGCCTGGGCCAGCTTCTGCTGGAATGCGCCGTTGAGATCGTCCCCGCCGTTAGCCGGCTCGCTGATGCGCATAACGCAGCCCGATGTGCTGAAGCTGCGATACGGCGACATAAAGAAAAATTGGTCTGATGCCAGCGTGTTCACGGTAAGCTGAGTCTCCTCCGCTAGTGACGAATCCATATCCTTCTCCGAAAACGATAAAAGTAGTAAGAATTATTATCATTTATATTTTGGTCGGTAAGCTAAGAGTTATCCTTAGCGATGTCAACCTCAGAGGGCGCAGTTTTGTGCTGCTAAAAACTTGCATCCGGCGGCACAATGATGAAAATGAGAAGCATTAGCCGCACAATAACAGGATGCACGCCGTGAGATTCTCCCCATTTTCGCTTAGGTCCCTGCTGATGCTGGGCCTTTTTGTTTTAGGACTTTCTGTAGCCCAGGCCGCCGACTGGCCCCGCCAGATCACCGACAGCCGTGGCGTTCATACGCTCGATCATAAACCTCTGCGCATTGTCTCGACCAGCGTCACGCTCACCGGCTCGCTGCTGGCCATCGACGCCCCGGTGGTCGCCAGCGGTGCAACCGCGCCAAACAACCGCGTTGCCGATGAGAACGGCTTTTTGCGTCAGTGGGGCGAGATAGCCAAAGCGCGCAAGCTGACCCGACTCTATATTGGCGAGCCGAACGCCGAGGCGGTTGCCGCCCAGATGCCGGATCTGATCCTGATCAGCGCCACTGGGGGCGACTCCGCGCTGGCACTTTACGATCAGCTCTCTGCTATCGCCCCGACCCTGATCATCAACTATGACGATAAGAGCTGGCAGACGCTGCTCACCCAGCTCGGAGAGATCACCGGGCAGGAGCAGCAGGCCAAAGCCCGGATTAGCGATTTCAATCAGCAGCTGGCGAAGGTGAAACAGCAGATGACCCTGACCCCGCAGCCGGTCAGCGCCCTGGTCTATAACCCGGCGGCGCACAGCGCCAACCTGTGGACCACGGACTCGGCCCAGGGTCAGCTGCTCTCCCAGCTGGGCTTTACCCTCGCCACCCTGCCCGACGGGCTGCACGCCAGCCAGAGCCAGGGCAAGCGCCACGATATTGTCCAGCTGGGGGGCGAAAACCTCGCTGCCGGGCTGAACGGCGAGGCACTGTTCCTCTTTGCTGGCAATGAAAAAGACGCTGAGGCCATTTATGCCAACCCGCTGCTGAGCCATCTGAGCGCGGTGCAGAACAAACGTGTCTACGCCCTTGGCACCGAGACCTTCCGCCTCGACTACTACAGCGCCACGCTGCTACTCAAGCGCTTCGCTACTCTATTCAGTTAAGCGTCAACGGGTGGGCTGTGGTGAAAACGCCGCAGCTCACCCAGCACCAGAATCAGTACCGCCCCCGTCACCGCCAGCACCGCTCCGCCGACGCTGGCCGAAGCCGCAGGCGTCATTGCCACGCTCATCCCGCCCAGCAGCGCCGCACCAATTGCATCCCCGGTGACGTTCTGTGCCGTCCACAGGCCGTTGATCCTGCCCAGCATCGCCTCTGGCGTCTGGGTTTGCAGCAGGGTGTACTGTAATAGCGAGCTGATGGCGCCCAGCCAGCCCGCCAGAGCGAGGAACAGCACCCCCAGCGGCCAGATCGGCATCAGGCTAAACAGGGCGATGGCGACAAAGGCCCCAAGGGTGGAGAAGAGGATAATCGCGCCGGGGCGCGGGCGCTGGACCAGGTTGCCGCTGGTGAGCGCTCCCAGCGCCGCTCCGAGCGGCAGGGCCGCGTAGAGGATACCAATCTCGGCGGCTGACATCTGCCAGTGGATTGCCAGTGCCGGATAGAGCACGCGCACGGCGCTGGCCATCGTCAGCAGACCGCCCAACAGAGCGATGCCGCCGATCAGCGGGCTACGCAGCAGGAAGCGAAACGCCGCCAGCAGCGATTTTAACGGGTGCTCCCGGGGCTGGGGCGGCGGCGGCAGCTGGGGCAGACGCAGCAGGGTCAGGGTGGTGATAAAGGTTCCTGCTGCCGCCAGGGCATAGTTCCACACCACGCCGCCGGAGGCGAGGAGCAGGCCGCCAAGCATCGGTGAGATAACCGATCCGAGGCGCACGGTGAGCATGGTGATGGCTCCGGCCTGCATCAGGTTCTTCCTTCCAACCAGCGCCGGGGTCGCCGCCAGCAGCGCCGTCACCCCCAGCGCGCCGAAAAAGCCGTCCCACAGGCCAAGCAGATAGATCGCCAGCAGCGACGGTTCAGGCAGGGCAGCGTTGAGGCAGAGACCAATAAAGCCGATACCGCAGGTGCCGCGCGCCAGCAGGATCAGCCGCTTACGCTCGTAGCGGTCCGCCAGCACGCCGCCGACCATCAGGCCGACAAACATTGCCCCGCCGGTCAGGGTCACCGCCAGCCCCACCAGCCAGCTAGAGTGGGTCATCGTCTGGATCTGCACCGGCACGGCAACGCCGAGCAGTCCCAACGACACGATCGAGATAAAACGAGCAATAAAAACAGCGCGAAACGCGGGATGGGTTCTCAGCAGGCTGACGTTAATCAGCCAGGATTGTCGGTTCATTACAAAGCCTTAATACGAACTTTTGATACCAGTTTTCAGGCCGCACATGCTAACATATCGCCATAAGATCGATAACGATAATTAATATCATTATCAAGTCAGGGACGTTGTTATGTCGCTTTCCGTTAATCCGGCGCGCCCGTGGGTCGTGGGCGGATTATTGCTACTGCTGCTGATTGCAGGCGTGCTCAGCTTGCTGATCGGGGCCAAACCGCTGCCCCTCTCCGTTGTAATGGATGCCTTCTCTGGCACCTGCCAAAGCGCTGACTGCACGATTGTGCTTGATGCCCGTCTGCCGCGGACGCTGGCCGGACTGCTGGTGGGCGGCGCGCTGGGCCTCGCGGGCGCGCTGATGCAGACCCTAACCCGTAACCCCCTCGCCGATCCTGGCCTGCTCGGCGTTAACGCCGGGGCAAGCTTTGCTATCGTGATCGGCGCGGCGCTGCTGGGCATATCCTCTCCCACCGAGCAGCTGGCGCTGGCCTTCTGCGGCGCGCTGGCGGCCTCGCTGGTGGTGGCCTTTACCGGCAGCGCGGGCGGCGGGCAGCTGAGTCCGGTGCGCCTCACCCTGGCAGGCGTTGCGCTGGCGGCGGTGCTGGAGGGTCTCTCCAGCGGCATCTCCCTGCTTAACCCAGACGTCTACGACCAGCTGCGTTTCTGGCAGGCTGGCTCCCTCGACGTGCGTACCCTGCAAACGCTGCGTATCGTACTGGGTCCGGTGCTGGTCGCCGGGGCAATTGCCCTGCTGCTTAGCCGGGCGCTTAACAGCCTGAGTCTCGGCAGCGATACCGCCACCGCCCTCGGCAGCAGGGTAGCCCGCACTCAACTGCTGGGCCTGCTGGCCATCACCGTGCTGTGCGCCAGCGCCACCGCCGTCTCGGGTCCCATCGCCTTTATTGGCCTGATGATGCCGCATATGGCGCGCTGGCTGGTGGGAGCCGATCACCGCTGGTCTCTGCCGGTGACCCTTCTCGCCACCCCTGCCCTGCTGCTGTTTGCCGATATCATTGGCAGGCTGATCGTGCCGGGCGAGCTGCGGGTGTCGGTGGTGAGCGCCTTTATCGGCGCGCCGGTATTGATCTTTCTGGTGCGTCGCCACCGTCGGGGAGGTGCAATGTGATCGCCCCCTCCCGTCGTTTACTCTTTAGCCTCCTCCTGCTGACCTGTGCCAGCGTGATGGTGGCCCTGTGGAGCCTGTGCAGCGGCACGGTGCCGCTCTCTCCCGGTCAGGTGCTGGCCGCCTTTACCGGCGATGCGCCGCGGGGCGTTACCCTGGTGGTCAACGAGTGGCGTCTGCCCCGGGTGCTGATGGCGATGCTTGTCGGCGGTGCGCTGGGGGTCAGCGGGGCCATATTTCAGTCGCTGATGCGTAACCCGCTGGGCAGCCCGGATGTGATGGGCTTCAATACCGGAGCCTGGAGCGGCGTGCTGGTGGCGATGGTGCTGTACGGTCAGGATCTGACCGCTATCGCCTTTGCGGCGATGGCCGGTGGGATCCTCACCTCGTTGATCGTGTGGGCGCTGGCCTGGCGCAACGGCATTGAGACCTTTCGCCTGATCATTATCGGCATTGGCGTGCGGGCGATGCTGATCGCCTTCAATACCTGGCTGTTGATAAAAGCCTCGCTGGAGACCGCCCTGACCGCCGGGCTGTGGAACGCCGGTTCGCTCAACGGCCTGACCTGGGCAAAAACCTGGCCCTCCGCGCCGATCCTGCTGCTGATGTTTGTCTGCGCTGCGCTGCTGGTGCGGCGGATGCGGCTGCTGGAGATGGGCGATGACAGCGCCTGTGCGCTGGGGGTAAGCGTGGAGCGCTCGCGGCTAATGCTGATGCTGGTGGCCGTAGTGCTGACGGCGGCGGCGACCGCCCTGGCTGGACCGATCTCCTTTGTGGCGCTGGTTGCACCGCACATCGCTCGACGCATTAGCGGCACGGCGCGCTGGGGCCTGACCCAGGCGGCGCTCTGCGGCACGCTGCTGCTGCTGGCCGCCGATCTCTGCGCCCAGCAGCTGTTTATTCCCTATCAGCTTCCGGTCGGCGTGGTTACCGTAAGCCTGGGCGGTATCTACCTTATCGTCCTGTTAATCAAGGAGTCCCGCAAAAGATGACCGATTTAACAGCCCGTCTGCGCGGGGACCGGTTAACGCTCGGCTACGGTAAAAAGGTGGTGGCGAACGATCTCTCCGTTGCCATTCCCGACGGCCACTTTACCGCCATCATCGGCCCTAACGGCTGCGGCAAATCAACCCTGCTGCGCACTCTGAGCCGTCTGATGACGCCCACGCAGGGGCACGTCTACCTGGACGGCGAGCAAATCCAGCGTTTCAACAGCAAAGAGGTGGCGCGCCGCATCGGCCTGCTGGCGCAGAACGCCACCACGCCGGGGGATATTACGGTGCAGGAGCTGGTCTCCCGCGGCCGCTATCCCCACCAGCCGCTCTTTACCCGCTGGCGGCAGGAGGACGATCGCGCCGTGCAGCGGGCCATGGAAGCCACTGGCGTGGCGGATCTCGCCTTGCAGAGCGTGGATACCCTCTCCGGCGGCCAGCGTCAACGGGCGTGGATAGCGATGGTGCTGGCCCAGGAGACGGCGATTATGCTGCTGGATGAGCCGACCACCTGGCTGGATATCAGTTATCAGATTGATGTCCTGGAGCTGCTTAGCGAGCTGAACCGCGAACGGGGTTACACCCTGGCGGCAGTGCTGCACGACCTGAACCAGGCCTGCCGCTATGCCACCCATCTGATTGCCCTGCGGGACGGGAAAATTGTCGCCCAGGGTGCGCCGAAGGAGATTGTGACGGCAGAGCTGATTGAGGCCGTCTACGGGTTGCGCTGCATGATTATTGACGATCCGGTGGCGCATACGCCGCTGGTGGTGCCGCTGGGGCGCACGGGGGGATAAAAAAGGCGGCTTATAGCCGCCTTTTTTAACGCCGGGCCTTTATGCTGACTCTAATACCATTTCAGCAGGTACCGGCGGCAGATTACGCGCCAGCATCGCATTGCGCAGCAGAACAATGCCACAGGCAATAATGCCACCGACTAATCCCATCAGAACGGTGATGATCCCTTTACCCTGGCCATCTTTTTTCATCGGCAGCGACGGGGAGAGCTGATATTTGAACGGTGAGAAGGCAATATCTTTCACGTTCAGCTTCTGCAGCTGCTCAACGTGATATTCACGGTTGCGCAGGTCGGCGTTGAGATCGGCAATATCCTTCAGCGATTTTTCAATGCGCAGCTTTTCCTGGATACCGTCCGCGCCCAGCGTAATAGAGAAGTCCGGATCGTCATTAACGACCTGACCATTGCTGTAAACCGGTTTTTTAATTCCTGCAGCGTTGGCGACTTCAAGCGAGTAATTAAGGCGTTGGATCTTAATATCGCGCTGGTTAGTCAGGCGAACGCGGTCGAGATTCAGCTTCTCCTGCTCAAAGCGAGTTTTTAACGCCAGGGTGCTTCGGATATTATCGGTAGTTTCGTTTACCACTTTCGCCGCAACATAATCGATATAGCCCTCAAGCACCTCTCTGGCATCGTCAGGCGTTGATGCAGAGAAGCCAAGCGTCCATGACGTAAAGGGCGCTTCAATGGGACTCTTTGGCGAAGCGTTATCAATAATATTTACTTTTTCCGCCAGACGGACGACCGCCCGCTGAAACTCCAGCGAATCTGCGTCAAGATCGGGATATTGCGATTTAAGATAAGGTGAGCTGCGGAAGTACTCTTCCTGCAATGACCGAGAGCTAAACTCTTTAATAAATTGACCAAACACGTCCGTTGGCGTTACCGGCACCTCAATATCCAGTACCTGCAGCTCCATTAACGTTTGCTGTAGCGAGCGCCACTGCGTCTGCTCGGCGGGAGTGATAATTGCTTCGCTGGTCCACTTCTGCGGCAAAACAAATGAGATAAGCAAGCCTATCAGGGCAAATACCGCTGCTATGGCAACAATGTGTTTTTTTGCTGTCCACAAAACATTAAGAAGCGTGATGAGATCGATTTCGTTATTGTGATGGTGACCGACAGGATAGTGGCGTAGCTGCACCTCGTTATCCTGCTTAATATCTAACGTTGACATAGGTAAACTCTATCCTGATTTGCTACAAAAGCATTATTTACAACGGCCCCCCTATAGTAATACTTAATGAGATTAATCTGAATGAACATTTAATTTTGTTAACCATACCCACCATATATAGTGGGTATGGCTGCTTATTAATTGAGCAGGCCCGCAAGTATTGGTCCGATAGAAGCAAACACCGCCGGTGAAATAATGTCTACATGGGCGCAGTCCTGACGATATACCTCCAGATCCTTTATCCAGGGTGACCAGACCTGCCGGGGATCCATCCCGGCTGGCAGCGTGCGCTCGGCGACAAACAGCGTCGCTTTACCATCAAATGGTTGGCTATGGGCGGTAGTGAGCAGCCGAACCGCATCACCATAGTTACCCTCAATAGCAGTAAACAGCTCGCCTGACGCCTGACCCTGCTGGGCAGCGAGAAATGCCTCTCGCTCGCGGTTAATCTCCGCCAGCACCTCAGGATCAAGACCGTTGGACTCTTTCTCTGCCCAGTTCTGCGTCTCCGGCGGCCAGGTATCCAGTAGGCCGAGGAAGGCTACCGCTTCGCCGCGCAGCCGCAGCCGGGCTGCAATCCCCTGCGCCAGCGTGCCGCCGAGAGAGTAACCAAACAGGTAGTAAGGGCCGTACGGCTGCTGGGCGAGCAGCGTTTGCAGATGCGCTTCACACACCTCATCCAGTGAAGCAGCGGTAGCCATCGGCCCGGCAGGACGCGGCGACTGGATGCCGACAATCGACCAGCGAGGGCTAAGATAACGCGCCAGCACGCTAAACTGCCAGGCGAAGCCGGAAGCCGGATGGAAACAGAACAGCGTCGGGCCATGACTTTCCCGCAGGGGCAGGATCGTCTCGTAACCCAGATTTTGCAGGCGCCCGTCCAGGGCATCGGCTTCCAGCAGCGCGGCAAGTTTTTCCACGCTTGAGGCGACCATCACCTGCCCCGGCGTCACCTGGCGCACAAACGCCTGACTCAGCCTGGCCGCCAGCCGCATCGCCAGCAGCGAGTGGCCGCCGAGAGCAAAGAAGTCGGCGCTGACGTCATTCACTTCACAGGCCAGCAGCTCGGTAAACAGCTGCGCAACCGCTATCTCCGTTGCCGTCTCCGGCGCCCGACCACCCGGTGTTGCCGCAAGCGTCGGCAGCGGTAGCGCCTTCCTGTCCAGCTTGCCGTTAGCGCTCAGTGGCAGTTCGCTAAGCTGTACCAGCGCGGCGGGCAGCATATGTGGCGGAAGACGGGTCTTTAGCTGCTCGCTAAGGGCAGACATCTCCAGCGGCTGGCCGGAGGCCGACACCAGATAGCCCACCAGCTGGCGTGCATCGCCGCTGCCCGCCGCTGCCTGGTTAAAGACGCAGGCGTGGGTCACCGCCTGGGCAACGTCCGGCAGCGTCTGCATAACACTGTCAATCTCCCCCAGCTCGATGCGCTGGCCGCGAATTTTGAGCTGGTCGTCGCTGCGCCCCAGGTACTCCACCGCACCGTTGTCCAGCCAGCGCGCCACGTCGCCGGTACGGTACATCCGTTCACCAGGGGCAAAGGGATCGGCAATAAAGCGGCTGGCAGTCAGGTCGGGACGTCCCAGATACCCCTGTGCCAGCTGAATGCCGGTCAGGTAGAGATCCCCCGCCACGCCCGGCGGCAGGGGCTGCATCCTGCTGTCCAGAATGCGCAGGCCGGTGTTCCACACCGGATAGCCAATCGGCACGCTGGGTCCGGTGACGCCAGCCAGCGCCTCGCCATAAGCGGGATACCAGCTAACATCCACCGCCGCTTCCGTCGGGCCATAGAGGTTATGCAGCGGCACGCGGGTCACGCTTTCCCACTCGCGGCAGAGATCCGCTGGCAGCGCTTCACCGCTGCAAAAGACGTTACGCAGCGTACGGCAGCTCTCCCGCGCCGTTTCAGGGGTTAGGGAGGCGATAAATGCCGCCAGCATTGAGGGAACAAAGTGAGTGGTGGTCACGCCATAGCGGGCAAAGAAGCGCTGTAACGCCTGCGGATCGCGGTGCGCCTCCGGCTCCGCCATCACCAGCTTCGCCCCGGTGATAAAGGGCCAGAAGAACTCCCATACCGAGACGTCAAAGCTGCATGGCGTCTTTTGCGCCACCACGTCGTGCGCCCCCAGCGGATAGCTCGCCTGCATCCACAGCAGGCGGTTGACGATGGCCGTCTGCCCCACCATCACCCCTTTTGGACGGCCCGTCGAGCCGGAGGTAAAAATGATATAGGCGGTGTGGTCCGGGGTGGAGAGCGCCAGCGCGGGTGCGTCCGTCACCGGCAGCGGCGCGCTGTAGCAGAGGTGAGCGGTCTGGATGTCGCTAAACCGGGCCAGCTGATCGTCAACGGTGATCAGCAGCCGTGGCTGGGCATCCTCCAGCATCATACGCAGACGGTCATCCGGGTAACCGGTATCCAGCGGCAGCCAGGCGGCGCCAACCTCAACTATCGCATGCAGGGCCAGGGTGAGAAAGACCGAACGCGGCAGCGCCACAGCGACGCTGTCCCCGGGCTGAACGCCGTTCTGACGTAATACCTGTGCCAGGGCAATAACCTGCTCGCGCATCTCGCGGTAGCTAAACTGCCAGCGATCATCCGCCAGCGCCGGGGCGTCAGGCGTTTTTTCACTCTGGGCGGCAACAAGCGCGCTGAGGGTGGTGGCCGGCAGACTGACGGCGGTATCGTTAATCCGGTCAATGCTCTCCTGCTCCGCTGGTAGGATCAGCGCAGCCTCACCACAAGGCAGGTGCGGGTTATCGGCAAACTGACGCAGCAGCGCATCCAGCCTGGCGGCATGGGCGGTCAGTGAGGCGTCATCATAGCGCTGGCGGTTCGCCAGGATCTCTACCGCCAGGCCACCCTTCTCGTCCGGGATAAGGGCAATCTCAAGGTCGTTAACCGGCCCGGTTGCCAGGGTATGGGTCGTTCCCGCCGTCCCGTCAATATCCAGCTGGTAGTCAAACATCTTTACGTTAAACACCGGGCCAAACAGGGGGCGATCGCCCGTCACCTGCCCGCTGTCACGTACGATCTGCTCCGCATCATAACGCTGGTGGCGACGCATCTTTTTCAGCCGAGTCGCGAGCTTTTGCGCCAGTCCGGCCAGCGACTCCGCCGGGTCAACGTTCACCGCCAGCGGCAGGACGTTGAGCACCGGGCCGGTGGCGCAGAGGGCGGCGGATCCCATCCGCCGCATAAAGATAAACCCGGCGGCATAGTCCATGCGTCCGCACAGACGGGCCAGCCAGAGTGAAACCAGCGCCAGGGCAAGATCCGGGGGCTGGCAGCCGCTATTTTGTGCCGCAAGCCGGGAAAAAGCCTGGCCGTCCAGGGTCAGCTTCAGACGCAGAATATCGGCGGTAGAGGCGCGTCCCGGCAGCGGGCTGGTGGAGAGCGATACCGGCGGCGGCAGGCTCTGGCTTACCTCACGCCAGTATGCTGCGTCCCGGCTATATGCCTCGCTGTCGCGATAGCGTTGGTACTCCTCTACAACCTCGGCAAAGGGGGTAAAAGGTGAAGCTGGCGTCGGTTCGCCGCGTCGCCATGCGCTATAGATGGCGGCGATATGGCGGGTAATGGCCGGGAAGCTGAAGCCATCCACCAGCAGGTGGTGATAGCGTTGATACCAGTACCAGCGCCGTTCCCCAAGGCGCAGCAGCGCATGGTAAAACAGCGGTTTTCCGCCGTCGACGCGCAGATTCTGGGCCAGATCGCCCTGCATGACGGTCAGCGCAGCCGCATGGGGATCGGCACTGGCGCGCAGGTCGTGGACATCCGGCTGGGTCAGCGGCATGGACTCATCGATCCACTGGAACACCTCGCCGTTATCCTCGACAAAGCGGCTGCGCAGGGTATCAGCATGGCCCATACCCGCTACAATCGCCTCGCCGAGCAGGGCTTCATCAAGCTCGCTTTCGTCGATGACAACATAGTGCGCCACGCTCCAGGCGTTAGGCAGGGTAGAAAGCGTTTCCGCCATCCAGATCCCGGTCTGGGCTGCGACCAGCGGCAGACGTGTCGACATGAGGTGCTCCTTAACGCGCATGATACGCAGGGGTGAGGTTTTGCCACCGCCCCGCCAGCCAGGCGTGGCACTCAGCCTGCGGCTGCGGCTCAGCAACGACATGCCAGCCCTGCGGCAGGGTGCACTGCTGCGGCCACAGGCTGTAGCGCTGCTGCGCGTTTTGCAGAATGTAAAACTGCCCCTCTGGATCGTCGAAGGGATTACTGAACTCCATACCACACTCCTGTCGTGGAAAAAGGCACTATTGGCCAGCATCAATGAGCGGCTGCCAGAGCGTCATCAGCCCTGCGGTCAGCCCGCCGCGCCAGCACAGCGCGTCGTGTCCGCCGTCGGTGGGACGCCAGAAAACGGCCGCTGCCGTCGGCTGCAAAAGAGAGTAGAGCGACTGGTTAACGCGAAAAAGGAGCGGCTCACGCGCGCCCGCCTCCAGCACAATGCGCAGGCTGTGCGCCTGAACGCTGCCTGTTTTGATCTGGTCGATTACGACGCCATCCTGCTGCGCGCCGCGATGCGGCCACCAGAAGGAGCCTGACTGACTGAGCACGCAGCCGAAACGGGCTGGCCAGTTCAGGCCGGCATAGAGTGCAGCGAGACCGCCAAAGCTCTGTCCGGCCACCACGGTGCGCGAGGGATCGTCACTAAAGGGAGCCAGCGCCTGGATTTGCGGCAGCAGCTCCTCCTGTAACGCTTGCCAGAACGCTGAATTACAGGGCAGTTCGATGCTGCGTTGGGCGTTATCAGTCGAATCAACCAGCACATAGACCGCCGGGGGTAGTTTTCCTTGCTGGGTAAGGGCGGCCAGTACAGGCCAGACAGGCATGCTCTGCGCCCAGAACTGACCGTCAAGTAGCACTGCCAGCGGACGCTCGGCGGCACGCTCTTCCCCAGTGGTGTAAATCCAGACCCGGCGTTTATTACCCAGCCGGGCGCTGCGCCAGTGAATGCAGGTCGGTGGCGTAAAGGGCGTATCCTGAGGGGCTTGCCAGCCCGGCTGCTCTGGCGCATCGGGCATCTCAAGGGCCGATACCGCATGGCCACGCCCCCCTCGCCACGACAGCGGATTGAGCGGATCGGCAACGGCATGGGCCAGCAGCTTGCGCCAGCCTTCGCGCAGGGCCACGCGATCCGGCTCTTCGCCGGTAAATGCCGACTCGGCAAAGTCATGTTCGTTTTCAGAGGGGATCAGACAGTAGCTGCCGCGCCAGTTTGCGTTGAGCGTGGTTTGCCAGAACCAGACGTCGGTGCCAGGAATACGGCTCAGAGACTGTGGCCTGGATCGTTGATGATGATCGGTGACGCCAGTGATGTAGATCCACACACGCTGTACGGAAGAGGTGGTTTCAGACCCCGCCGGATCGCGCCACCAGAAGGTAACCCGGCACCTGTCTTCGCCTTCTCGGGACCACTCTGGTCCGTGTTTTGACTCCCACCAGGCAGCGCTGCCCGTTGCTTGTGTCGTCACCCTAATTAACCCCGTACTGATTGCGGCATTTTTTCAAATGGAAGAAAAATTATCGATAATATTATTGATAACTATTTGCATTTGCAATAGCGTATTGGCGCGCTGTGGGAAGCGCGTCTTTCACATAATCATGTCATTAGCCGCCTACGTGCAGGGAACCAGAACGGTTAAGCGGTCTTCTGGCGACAAAAACAGGTAATACAATGAATAACAAGATTAAGTCCTTGGCCTTATTGGTCAATTTGGGTATTTATGGGGTAGCACTACCGCTTCAGGCAGAGGAGGTCCCTGCTGGCGATGACACCATCGTCGTCACCGCCGCTCAGCAAAACCTTCAGGCGCCCGGCGTCTCCACCATCACCGCCGATGAAATCCGTAAAAATCCGCCCGCCCGTGACGTCTCTGAAATTATTCGTACCATGCCGGGTGTTAACCTCACCGGCAACTCTACCAGCGGCCAGCGCGGCAACAGCCGCCAGATCGATATTCGCGGCATGGGACCAGAAAACACGCTGATCCTGATCGACGGCAAGCCGGTCACCAGCCGTAACTCGGTGCGCCTGGGCTGGCGCGGCGAGCGGGATACCCGAGGCGATACCAGCTGGGTCCCGCCAGAGATGATCGAGCGCATCGAAGTGATCCGCGGCCCGGCGGCGGCGCGCTACGGTAACGGCGCGGCGGGGGGCGTGGTGAATATCATCACCAAATCCTCCAGCAGCGAGTGGCACGGCGCATGGGACACCTACCTCAACGCACCGGAGCATAAATCTGAAGGCTCGACCAAGCGCACCAACTTCAACCTCACCGGCCCGCTGGGGGGCGATTTCAGCTTCCGCCTCTACGGCAACCTGGAGAAAACGCAGGCCGACGCCTGGGACATCAATAAAGGTCATGAATCCTTACGTACCGGCAGCTACGCGGGCACCATGCCAGCCGGACGCGAAGGTGTAACCAACAAGGACGTCAACGGCCAGCTGCGCTGGGATTTTGCCCCTATGAACTCGCTGGCGCTGGAAGCGGGCTACAGCCGTCAGGGCAACCTCTACGCAGGCGATACCCAGAACACCAATACCAACGCGCTGGTGAAAAAGAACTACGGTAAAGAGACCAACCGTCTCTATCGTCAGAACTACTCTTTGACCTGGAACGGCGGGTGGGATAACGGCGTCACGACCAACACCTATGCGCAGTACGAGCACACCCGCAACACGCGTAATAATGAAGGTCTGGCAGGCGGCACCGAAGGGATCTTCTCTGACGAGAACTTCTCAAATATCGATCTTGCCGACGTGCTGCTGCATAGCGAGGTTAACCTGCCGCTGGATCTGCTGGTAAACCAGACCCTGACGCTGGGCAGCGAGTGGAATCAACAGCGCATGAAGGATCTGGCCTCCAACACCCAGTCGCTGACCGAGGGCGGCACCATTGCCGGTGTGGATCCCACCAACCGCAGCCCCTATTCCAAAGCAGAAATCTTCTCGCTGTTTGCAGAAAACAACATGGAGCTGACCGACAGCACCATGCTGACGCCGGGCCTGCGCTTCGATCATCACACCATCGTAGGCGACAACTGGAGTCCGTCTCTGAACCTCTCCCAGGGGCTAACGGATGATATTACGCTGAAAATGGGCATCGCCCGCGCCTATAAAGCGCCAAGCCTCTATCAGACCAACCCGAACTACATTCTCTACAGCCGCGGCCAGGGCTGTTACGCCAGCTCGGGTGCCTGTTATCTGATGGGTAATGACGATCTGAAAGCAGAAACCAGTATCAACAAAGAGGTGGGGCTGGAGTTCAAGCGTGACGGCTGGCTGGCGGGCGTAACCTGGTTCCGCAACGACTATCGCGACAAGATTGAAGCGGGCTATGCGCCGATTGGCAAAGCCTCTAAGGCATCCACGGATATTTACCAGTGGGAAAACGTGCCGAAAGCGGTTGTAGAGGGGTTAGAAGGGACGCTCAACGTGCCGGTAACGGATACGGTGAACTGGACCAATAACCTGACCTATATGCTGCAGAGCAAGAACAAAACCACCGGCGATCGCCTCTCTATCATCCCGGAGTATACGCTCAACTCGACGCTGAGCTGGCAGATCCGCCAGGACCTCTCCGTGCAGTCTACTTTCACCTGGTACGGTAAACAGCAGCCGAAGATCTACAACTATAAAGGCAACCGCGCGACGGGCAGCGAAACCGATGAGGTTAGCCCTTACAGCATCGTTGGTCTAAGCGGTACGTGGGATGCGACCAAAAACGTCAGCCTGACGGCGGGGGTGGATAACGTCTTCGACAAACGTCAGTGGCGCGCGGGCAACGCCCAGACCACCGGCAATGACACGACGAAGTCCTACATGTACGGCGCAGGCGCAGCGACCTATAACGAGCCGGGCCGCACCTGGTATATGAGCGTGAATACGCACTTCTGATAACGAGCGGTACACGACTACGCGCCTCCTCAGGCTGAGGAGGCGAAACATTTGCCCCTTCTCTATTATCCCAGCAGTGTATAAAAGAAACGATAATTTACAATTTAAGAAAATTCTTAGATTGCTCTGCTATTCCACTTTCGCTACATTCCCCATTTTTATAGTATTTATACAGATCACGTTTTACCCCTTTAAAAAATAATTATTGATAAAACGCTGGTATTATCGACAAGCTTAAATCAGAGAACGCTTGTTAAATTTTGTTATACAAAAGGTAAAAATCAGTATTAACCGCAGCAAGTCTTAAGCGCTGCTAATATTTTTTTGTCTCTATACACTTACATCTACACTATGCATATGCTTATAAATAAGTGGCGGCTTGACCCATCGCTAAACGCGCTGATTCACTCGGAAACAGGAGAAATTCAGCGCCTGGGTGAATTTCATTACATTCTGCTGGAAACCCTGGTAAATCACGCTGGCGAGGTATTATCACGCAATTTTCTTATCAATGCGGTTTGGAAAAACCGGGTGGTGGGCAATAACAGTCTGCCAACGGCTATTTATGCGTTACGGGCCGCGCTGGGCGACGATGGTCGCTTACAGGAGATCATCAAAACGGTGCCGAAGAAAGGCTATGTTTTTAATAAGGATTTTATTACTTACCCTCAAGAAACTTTACCCGTAGAGACGGCTAATGAAGCGGACAACGCGGTACCGTCGCTGTGCCTGGCTCAGGCTCCGCCGTTGGCAGGCCTGCGCTCTGCCATCAAATTTAAAAAATGTCTCATTCTCTCTATTGTCATTATCTCTTTGATATATTTATTAATAAAAAATTATCCGCACTATGCCCGGGGCAACCAGAGCATGCCCCCCTCAGCCGGAGGAAGCGAGTTAATTTTAAAAGATGAAACCATTAAAGATTATTCACGCATCAGGATTTTCCATCTGCACTCGGGCAACGATCCTGGCCATGCGGCTCAGCTTAAGGAGCATATGCCTGATATGCTTCGGGCGCTTAACCTGAAGCTAAAGTCGCAACAGATGAATGCCATTTTTTATTACAGTGATTCAGTGGCTAAATTGTCCATTAGCTTACTTATTCAGGATAATTGCCATCACCAATATCAATTAATGATGGGCATCCAAAACTGGCAGAATAATATACAAGAACTAAATTCTTTTGTTTATCAAGCGGCTGAGAAAAATATTAATGAAATACCAACGTGTCTGTAATCTTTTTTGTTTTTCAATATTCATGCTATCAATAATTTGCTTACCATTATCGGCGGTGGCCGCGATCGTACATACCGAACTGGTATTTTATGACTTAGCAACAGCAATCCAGCGCAGCTACAGCGTGAATATGCACCCTACGTCAGGCGGCGCGTATATTACGCTGCGTCGCAATGACGACAAGTTCACGCTATTAATGGAAATGGCCTCCTGCTTTAACACACCGGCATCTGACGATTCTGTAGGTTATCTGTGGATAGAGAAGAGAGAAATCCAGCATGCGGACCCGGCTCTCACGCCGTTTCTGAACTTTACCCAGAATAACCATCTGCGTGTGGCCATGAAACCCTTAGCGAATGCGCAATCTCTTCTGCTGGATAAAGACAGTCGCAACGTGCTGGTCGTGGAGCCGGCAATGATAACGCTGGGTACGGCGGGCTGCCAGCGCTAGCCAAGCAGGTTCTGCACCGTCAGTGCCGGAAGAGTAGCCTGGCCGTTAACGGCCTGCATCAGCGTATCGTAGTGGTGGCAGGCCCAGGCAAGGGTCTGCCCTATCGCAGCTGAGGCGCGCTCTGCACTTTGTGCCTCTGGAAAGCGTGCCATGACGTCCATTCGCTGGCGAGCCTTCTCCTGAGCCGATGCCAGCAGCTGACGCTGCTCCCCTACCTGGCTAAGCACGCCCTGCACCATGCCTTGCAGCCCATCATGTTGCCCCGTGGCCAGCGCAGCCGCGAGTGCTTCGGCGGGAGCCGGATTGGCATGAAGAGCCAGCCGTCGGGCATGCTCCCCCTTCGCATCGGCAACGGTGAAAGAGCGTTGTAGCTGCGGCCAGTCAGCTTCACTCGTCGTAAATGTCCACCTTCCCTCACCGTAGCGCGGCATAACGCCCGTTCTCAGCAGCGCATTTTTTATCTGCATCACAGGATTAAGCGCGTCGGCGGGATTAGCCAGCGATACCGCCGCCAGCCGCCGACCGCGCCCGGACTCAACGCTGAACATAAGCGAGACCGGCCCGCCGTCACCGTCAAGCAACGCCGCCAGCTCCGGGGCATGAAAGATGACCTGCGCCTCGCCCTGCAGTACCGGCTGCAGCTGCCTGTCAACCCGGCCTGCTGAGAGCGGGGACCGGTTAGCCAGCAGATCCGTAAGTGCAGCGCTGTCTCCTGGGCGTGGCCCACCGCTGGATGAGGCATAACGCTGGTTGAGCAGTGCTTTCTCCAGCCGGGAAAGGTAACCATCCGCCTGCTGAAGGATCGTAAGCTGATCGTTAAGCTGAACGCTGTAGCGCTGCGGACGCAAAGCGGTCAGTGGCGAAGCGGGGTAATCTTCACGTTCAGCCCGCTTTGGAATCGATGGTACCCGCGCGCGCTCCCTTATTTGCGTCTGAGCAAGCTCGCCACCTGAAGGGCGTGTCGTTGTCTGTAAACCAACCTGCATAGCAACTCCACCGGACAGCATTAAATGGCGTTAAACAGCGAGAGTTCGCTGACCTTCGCGTAGGTTTTCATCGTTGCCTCCATCGCCACCTGCAGGCCAGTAAAGGTTACCGTGGCCGGGCCGTAGTCGAGATCGCCAAGCTGGCCGATCAGTACGCTGTTGGTATCGGCCACGCTGGTCTGAGCATCGGTTAACAGGGTCAGGGTGTTCTGCCGCTCACCCAGACTGGCAATGGCGCTGTTAAGCGATGCCGAGGCCGCATCGAGAGAATCGATGGCATGAGTGATATTGCTCTGCACCTGCGGATCCGCCGGATTAAGGCTGGGATCCTGAAGCGCTGTCGCCAGATCGTCCAGGGTGTTAAGCACTGTCAGATCCGTACCAAACATCTCGCTGGCCGTCACGTTGGTCTCCATCTCAATACCACTGGCGACGGTGGCCGTACGGTGCTCAGCGTTCCCGTGATAAATGTACTCATCCGGCTCGCCGTTGCCGTCGGTATCGTCGTAGCTAACGGGCGCAGCCGAGTTTTTCGTGCCGCCAAAAAGATAGTGCCCCTGCCCGTCCTGATAGTTCAGGGAGACCATCATCGACTGCGTGAGAGAGGCGATATCCTGACCGAGGTTGGCCAGCGACTCTGGCGTGGTGGTGCCGTTCGCCGCCTGGAGTAGATCGTCGCGAATGGCCAGCATGCTGTTGTTGATGCCGTCGAGAATGCTCTCCTGCTGGCTGAGGGTTGCCGAAACCGCATTGATGTTGCTTTGATACTGCTCGATAGCTGACTGCTGGCTGTTAAGCTGGTTAATACGGGTAGCGGCAATAGGATCGTCTGAGGGGAGGATCACCCGCTGGCCAGTGGCCATCTGGGTAATAACCTGCTCCAGCCTGCCGGAAAGCTCGGTAAAGCCGCTGGTCATTGAGATATAAGATTGTTGAGTGCTTACGCGCATAGAAGATGATTTTCCGCTGGGTTAAAACATCTCCAGCACGGAGTCGAAAATCTCCGCACCGGTCGAGATCACTTTTAAGTTGGCCTGGTAGATCTGGGTATAGGTGATCAGATTGACCGCCTCCTCGTCCATGCTCACGCCGCTCACGCTGCTCCGTTGGTTCTGCGCCTCGCTGTAGACGCTGCTTGCCGACTCGGCCTCCGTCTGGGTCTGACGGCTGTAGATACCCATATTGCTGATAATGCTGGTACAGGCGCTACCGACGGTAACCGTGCCCAGGTTAGCAATCGCCAGCGGCTCGCCGGCAATATTAATCAGCGCCTGAAGGTTGTCACCGTTACCGGATGCCTCCGGATCGCTGGAGAACGCCAGCTGGTCTGCGGTGATATCAGAGTTGACGCGCAGCGGGCCGTTCGGGCTGTCGGCATCGTAAATAAAGAGCGGCGCGCCGGGGTTGCCATTGAGATCGTACCCCGCCGCCAGCTGGTCGTTAACGGTGACGGTGAACTGCTGCGCAATGCTGTTGATGGTTTCGGTCAGCGGATCCAGCACGTTGTGCTGGTAGTCAAAGAGCGCCCCCAGCGAGCCGCCGGTCTCCATCGTCATGCCGTAGGTTGTCCCGGCAAAGGTCAGCGTCAGGCTTTGACTACCGTTGTCTCCACTCTCCAGCTTAATGGTCGAACTCTCCTGCCCGCTCACCAGCGGCTGGCCATTTTGCAGCGTGATGTTGTAGTTGCCCCTGTCGTCAATATTGACCTGGATATCCAGCATGCCGCTAAGCTGTTCGACCATCTGGTCACGAGCGTCGTACAGCGCCGAAGCGTTGTCACCGTTGGCTTCAGCTTCGGCGATCTGCTGGTTGTAGTTTGCAATGCCGGCGGTCAGGGTGTTGATCTGTGAAACGGTGGCCTGCTCCTGGCTGGCAATTTCACTGCTCTGGGAGTCGATATAGCTGCTGGTGTTATTGAAGCGCAGCGCCAGGGCATTCGCTTCGCTCAATACCTGCTCGCGTAGGGCAGGATCGTCCGGCATGGTGGATGCTGCGTTCAGCGCCGCAAAGAAGTTATCAAACCCGGCGCTGAGGCTGCTGCTGTCGTCGCTCAGCACACTCTCCAGCTGCATCAGATACTGCTGCTGGGTGGTGTAGTAGCCATAGTCGGTGGCAGCAAACCACACCTGGTTAACCAGGTACTGGTTCGATACCCGGCAGATGCTGTCAACCTGCACGCCGTTGCCCGCGCTGTTCAGCGCCCCCGGACTGGTCCCCAGCGTGCTGGTTTTTGCGACCTGGCGCGTATAGCCTGGCGTCATGGCATTGGCCGTGTTCTGCGCGGTTACGTTAAGCTGCACCTGAGCCGCCGACGCGCCGCTGTAGCCAATGTTGATCATATCCATTCTTTACTACTCTCTGTCGGGTTGTCTGGATCCATAAAGCGGCGCAGTAGGCCGCTTTCTTAAGCTGCCGTCGCTACTCTTTATGCGCCGAGAGCTGTTTAACGATCAGCTCCGCAATACCCATACTCTGCTGCTTCGCCAGGCTATCGCAGAGGGCATCATCGTATAAGCCCTGCATCATCTGCCCGGCATCGCTGTGCAAAGGATTATCTTTAGAGTCGAGGAGCGCATCGACCTTACGCATCTCTTTGAGCATCTGACGCATAAAGATCGCCTCAAACTGCTGGGCGGCCTGTCGAAGGTGGTTCTCACGCACGGTGGCGGCTGCCACGCTGTCGTCGGCGTTCCGTTGAACGGACGTTAAGGCGTTAAGGGTATCCATTAGATCACCTCCAGGTCGGCATCCAGCGCCCCTGCTTCATGCAGCGCCTGCAGGATCGACATCACGTCATCCGGTGACGCGCCGAGATTGTTCAGCACGTTCACCAGCGTCTTCAGGCTGGTGGACTCCGGCAGCGTGACCATTTGCGCGCGTGGGGTGTTCACGTTGACGCTGCTTTGCGGCGTGACCGCCGTGCGGCCACCGGCCAACGCGTTAGGCTGGCTGACGCTGCTGCTCTCGGCAATCGAAACCGTCAGGCTGCCGTGGGATACCGCTGCGGCGTGAACTTTCACCCCCTCCCCCATCACCACCGTGCCGGTGCGGGCGTTAAAGACGACCCGGGCGCGTACCCGCTCCGGCGTGATCTGCACATCCTGCAGCTGCGACATAAAGGCCACCCGTGCGCCAGGGCTGGTGGGTGCCGTCACCTCCACGCTGGTGGCGCTTTTTGCCGTTGCCAGTCCGCCGCCGAAGGCGCTGTTAATCGCGTTGGCGATGCTGTTGGCGTCCTTAAAGCCGGGACGCTTCAGGTTGAGCATCACCGTCTTACCCATCTCAAAGTCGCTGGAGATCGCCCGTTCTACGGTAGCACCGTTGGGGATCAGCCCGGCGGTGGGCGTATTGACCGTCACGCTGGAGCCGCTGGCCCCGCTGGCGCTCATCCCGCCCACCACTACGCTGCCCTGTGCCAGGGCGTAGATCTCCCCATCCGCGCCGTGCAGCTGGGTCAGCAGCAGCGTGCCGCCGCGCAGGCTCTTCGCATCGCCAATGGAGGAGACCGTAACGTCGATGGTCTGCCCGCGGGCGTACATCGGCGGCAGCATGGCGCTAACCGCTACGGCGGCCACGTTTTTTACCTTGGGATCGATCTTACTCGGCAGCTGCACGCCAAACTGGCGCAGCATGTTGGTGATGGTCTGGTTAGTAAATTTGACCTGGTTTTTATCGCCGGTGCCGTCGAGACCGACCACCAGGCTGTAGCCGATCAGCTGGTTCCCGCGCACGCCCTGAATATCCACCAGCGATGCCAGCGGCTGCGCCAGCCCCGACAAGGAGACGAGCAGCAGAAAGAGCGTAACGATACGGGCGCGTCCTGAAAAACAGCGCATAACAACTCCTGAGTTAAAGCGGGAACAGCGGATGGTTAAAGAGCCGGGTCAGCCAGCCCGCCGCATTGGCATCGCTGAGCGCGCCGCGCCCGGCGTAGGAGATCCGGGCGTTGCCGATGCGCTGGGAGGAGACGGTGTTGTCGTTGCCGATGTCGTCGGCACGCACCAGCCCGCTGAGACGCAGATACTCATCCCCCTGGTTAAGGGTGAGCCACTTCTCGCCGCGGATCTCCATCACGCCGTTGGGCAGCACCTGCTGAACGGACACGGTAATCGATCCATGCAGGCTGTTCTGCTGCTGGGAGCTGGCGTTGCCGTCAAAATCTCGCGAGGCCTCAGCGGAGCTGGCCAGTTTGTCTTTGGTCTTGCCAAACACCGTCGGCGCGCCGACATCAAGACTGCTCTCTTTACCAAAGTTAGTTTTGGCCTGCTTGCTCGACTGGGTCGATTCTTCAAGGATCACCGTCAAAATGTCCCCCACCCGGTAAGCACGCCGATCGGCGGTCAATGACCAGCTGTAACCGGTCTCAAACACGCCCCCTGCTCGCCCCTCTGGCGTCGGTTGCGCCTCCATCTTCGGCGGCGCGTAGGCCAAATCGTCCTTTTTGACCAGCAGCGCCGGGGATTCACAGCCCGTCAGCCAGGAGGCCAGCACCATTAAGCACAGATATCGTTTCACGCACGCTCTCACTACAGATTCTGATTAACGTACTGCAGCATCTCATCGGCGGCAGAGACCATTTTGGCGTTCATCTCGTAGGCGCGCTGGACGGTGATCATCGCGACCATCTCGTTGACGATATCCACGTTGGAGCCTTCCAGCGCGCCACCCTTCAGCGTGCCTAACGCATCCTCGCCTGGCGTCCCCTCCGTGGGTTGACCGCTGGCCGCCGTCTCGAGATAGAGATTATCCCCCTCCGCCAGCAGGCCCGCCGGGTTGGTAAAATTGACCAGCGTAATCTGCCCAAGCTCGGTGGCATCGCTCTCGCCCGGCAGAGTCGCCATTACCGTGCCATCTTCACCGATGGCGATATTGGTGGCGTTGGCAGGCACATCAATTTCCGGCTGCAACGGCAGCCCCTGGGCGTTGGTTAACACGCCGTCGGCGTTAACCTGCAGATTGCCGTCGCGGGTGTAGGCAATGTCACCGTTGGTCTTAAGCACCTGGAAAAATCCTTGCCCCATAATGGCGACGTTGAGCGGATTATCGGTGGTCTCGATATTGCCTTCGGTAAAGGTTTTCTGCGTTCCCACAATACGCACGCCGCTGCCGTACTGAATGCCGGTGGGGGCAATGTTGTTTTGATCCAGCATCGCCCCAGGCGCGCGCTGGTTCTGATAGAAGAGATCCTGGAACATCACCCGGTCACGCTTGAAGCCGTTGGTATTAACGTTGGCGATGTTGTTGGCGATGGCGCTCATCTCGGCGTCCTCTGCCGAGAGGCCGGTCTTACTGATCCATAGTGCTGCGTTCATGAATGATTATCCTTAGTCTCGACGATCAGGCGCCACGGAGCAGGCGATTACCCGCCTCGCTCAAATCCTGAGCCGCCTTCATCATTTTAATTTGGGCTTCGAACTGGCGATTAAGCGAAATGGAAGCCAGCATCTCAGAGACCGCCGTAACGTTGCTGCCCTCCAGGTAGCCGCCGCTGACGTTAACGTTCTCATCCGGCTGGGCGCGGCTGCCGTCCGCCGTGACGATCATCCCCTGGGCGTTTTTCGACAGGTTCTCCGCTGGAATAGTGACCAGCTTCAGGCGATCGATGTCCATGGTGGCAGTGGCGTCGCCGTCGTCCGGGGTAATCGACAGCGTGCCGTCGCGGCCAAACGAGGCGATGGCGTTTGGCGGCAGCACAATAGGGCCGTTATCCCCTAACACCGGATAGCCGTTGATGGTCAGCTGGCCCGCCTCGTTCTGTATCATATTGCCGTTGCGGGTATAGACCTCGCTGCCGTCGCTGCCCTGTACCGCGATATAGCCCTCCCCCTGGATCGCCACGTCCAGCGGCCGGTCGGTCTTTTCAGCAGCGGCGGTGCTGGCGTCAACGCCGCTGGTGCGCTGCTGGGCCAGAAAGCGGGTGGCAAACCCTTCTCCCGGCACCGGATCCCCCTGCGACAATGCCATATCGCCACGAAAGCCGGTGGTGTTGACGTTTGCCAGGTTATTGGCTGCGATCTGCTGCGCCATCAAGGTATGGCTGGCCCCGCTGAGCGCGGTAAAAAGTAAACGATCCACTGTTCGCCCTCCTCTGTTACATCGCCTGGAACAGCGCCTGATCCAGTTCGCTACTGGCGGAAATCACCTTGGTATTAGCCTGGTAGTTACGCTGCGCGGTCATCAGATCCACCAGCTCGCTGGTGATATCAACGTTGGAGCTTTCCAGCATTCCCGTGGAGAGCGCACCGAAGGTGCCGCTGCCAGGCGCACCTATCAGCGGCGTGCCGGATTCGCCGGTCTCTACCCACGCGGTGCCGCTGACGGCCTGCAGGCCGTTTTCGTCTGGAAACGTCGCCAGCACCACCTGGCCCTGCAGCATCCGCTCGCCGTTGCTGTAGGTCGCGTACACCTTGCCGTCGCCGTCTACCTGAACGCCGTTCTGCTGCGCGGAGGCGTAGCCGTCGGCGACGTTGGTGGTGACCGAGAAGGCGGAGCCATACTGGGTGCAGGCGGCGTAGTCAAAGGTCATCGCGATGGGCACCGCGCCCGGTGCGCTAAAGGTCATCGGTACTGCCGCAGCGGGGCTTACCAGCTTGCCCTGCTCATCGAAGGTTAACGCCGTCGCGCCAGGCTGCGTTGCACCGTCGAAGGTGTAGTGCACTTCCCAGCTGTTATCCGCCGTTTTGGTGAAGTACTGGCAGACCGCATGCTCGTTGCCCAGCGAGTCATAGACCGTGGTGGTATAGGTGCTGTTGTACGAGGCGGCGTTGGTGGGATCGAACGGCACCGCGCTGGTATCAATCGCCGCATCAGCGGCGTTAAAGTTAGCGCTAAAGGTCATAGAACTCGTCGCCTGGGCCGGCAGCGACCCGGTTTTAATCTGCAGATCCGTCACCGTGCCGGTTTGCAGCGCCCCGCTCTCATCCACTGGATAACCCTGCAAATAGTCTCCGGAGGCGTTAACGATATAGCCGTCCCTGTCGGTGTTGAACGACCCGGCCCGGGTATAGGTGACGTTGCCCGCGCTGTCGCAAAGCACAAAGAAGCCGTCGTCGTTGATCGCCAGATCCAGGGCGTTACCGGTCGAGACCATCGAGCCGCCTCGCGAGATGCTTTGCGCGGTTCCGGCCACGCTCACCCCCATCGCCTGGGTGCCCGCATACATGGCAGAGAAGTCGGTCGTCATGGACTTATAGCCCACCGTTCCGGCGTTAGCGATATTATTACTGATGCCATCTAGCTGTTCGTTAACCGCGTTCAGGCCGCTGGCTGCAATGCTGTAACTCATACTTACTGTTCCCTTAAAATAGTCAAACTACGTCCTGAGCAGGCGTATCGTCCGGCACGCCAAACTGGCTTATCATGGTAAAAGGCACCTCCCCTACGCCGCTGACGTTGAGCAACGGCGTGCCGCCATCCAGCGGAATACGCACGTCGGTCACGATGCCTGCCACCTCAACCGGCACCTCTTCTTCGCCAGTGTCGGTGACCACCGACACGGAGTAATCCCCGGGAGGAATGCCATAGTCCGCAGGATCGATGCTGAAGGTCACCGCCCCCGGCCCAAATGAACTTCCGGTCAGCGGAATGTCGTAATCATTCCCAGCCTCGTCGGTGATATGAATGTCAACGCGGGTACAGACGCCATCAAGATCGATGCGGCCCTGGATCGCACTATCGTTAACCTCAAGGGTGGTGGTCTGGACCATGATCGGATCGCCCACCATCTTGCCCAGCGCCATCACCTGAATGTTGCTCATCAGAATGGCGTTGGTGTTCATCTCCGACGCCACCTGCTCGGCCATCGCCACCTGCGCCATGGAGGAGAGCTGAGTAACATACTCGGTGGGATCGGTGGGGTTGGTGGGATCCTGATTCTGGATCTCCGCCACCAGCAGCGTCAGAAACGTATCGGCCATCGAAGACGAGGTACTGGTGGTTGTGGTACCGGTAGTTGTGGATACCGTGCTGTCTGCCCCCGATCCGGCATAGGTCGCGTTCAGCGATACGGACGTGCTCATACGCCCTCTCCCAGCTTAAGCAGGCTCTGCTGCATGCTCTTCACGTTGTTCAGTACCTCAACGCTGGTCGCAAAGTTCTGCGAGGCCGACATCATGTCGGCCATCTGCTCGACCACGTTGACGTCCGGATACCAGACGTAGCCGTCCCGGTCGGCCAGCGGATGGTGCGGCTCATAGCGGCGCACGGCGCTGCCGCTCTCCACCACGTCCTGTACGCGCACGCTGGCTCCGGTGAGATCGTGATGTCCCGCCTGTACCAGGCTGCTGTGGTAGATCGAGGCAAACACCGGGCTGCGTGCCTTGTAAGTTGCCGCCTCGCTCTGGGCGGGTGAATCCGCGTTGGCCAGGTTACTGGCGACGGTATTGAGCCGCACCGTCTGGGCGGTCATCGCCGAACCGGAGATCTGATAGATGTCAGCAAATGACATGGTTATTTCCCTTCGATGGCCGTTCTCAGGCCGTTGATGGTCATATTTAAAAAGGTGAGGCTGCTCTGGTAGTCGAGGCTGTTTTGCGAAAATCGCGCCTGCTCGCTATTCAGCTCTACCGTGTTGCCATCCTGCGTCGGCTGCATCGGCAGGCGATACATCACCTGGGCGGCGGGCAGCCCACCGCCACGCGCTGCCCGTTGCATCTCACGGGCGAAATCAATATCTTTAGCCTTGAAATTTGGCGTATCGACGTTTGCCAGATTGGCGGTAAGCAGCTCGGTCCTCGCAAGACGTAGCTTCACTGCCTGAGGGTGTACACCCAGTGCCTTCTGAAAGCTGATCCCCATTATGCGTTGCACTCCTTTCAAATAGCTGACGCGCGTGCCTGATAAGCAACAAGCGTGCCATTTTTTAAGTTATTGAAAGGTAAACTCTTATGATCACCTGTTTTGCTATGCGGAAAACCTGCTTCCGCCTGCTGGCCAGCGTTCTGCTTGCCGCCCCCCTGCTCGCTGCGGCACGTCCGGCCCTGCCTGGCGCTCGCCAGCAGATTAACGCTCAGGTCATCGAGGAGGCCGAAAAGGCCATTGCGGACCTGGCGCAGCGCGCAGGATGGCGCGACTACCGCTACACCCTTAACGTATTGATGCCTGGCAATGTCGCCACTCTCCCTGCCTGTAGCCAGCCGCTGCGCTTTAGCGCTGCCCCATTGCAGCTGAAAACGCTTGCCCGGCAAAATTATCGGGTGGCATGCCGGAGCGGAACGCCGTGGCAGAGCGCTGTCACCGTCAAGGCCGATATCTATCTGCCGGTGGTCATGGTGAGCAGGGAGGTTGTGCGTGGAGAGGTAGTTACCCCTGATGCGCTGGTAATGAAGAGATACAACATCGGCAACCTGCGCGGTGAGCCGCTCCTGAACCGTGAAGAGGCAACTGGATTGACAGCGAAACGGACCCTGCGTCCGTGGAAACCGATCCTGCGCACGCAGCTTGAGCAGCCGCTGATGGTGAAGCGCGGCCAGTCGGTGACCATCGCGTCCCAGACGGGGGATATCCGCGCCCAGACTGCAGGTGTGGCGTTAAAAGAGGGTCGCCTGCATGAAATTATCAGAGTGCAGAACAGCAGCAGCGGGCGGATCGTTAACGCCAGCGTCTCGGGTCCGGGGCAGGTGAGCGTCGGCGCGCAATAATTTTTTTATTGCCGCTTAAGATTTCGCTTTCCGCTGCCGCTTTCCATACGTAACCGTTAAAAACGCCCCCGGATGAGAAACCTATGGCTATCACGACTTCTGCACTACTTCCCGGTCAGCAGCCCTCCCGCGATGCGGCGGCGCGCTCACCGTCACAGCCGGAGGTGACAAAAGCGGATACGGCGACCGAGGCCCTCCGCTGCGCCGACGAGGTGACCCAGCAGGGCATGCAGGCCGCACAGCGTAGTCTGGCGAATGAAGCTGCTCCTGATATCGACGCAGAAAAAGTTAGCCAGATGCAGGCCCTGCTGGCGTCATCGCAGTTTTCAATTGATGCCGATGCGCTGGCCTCCTCAATGCTTGAATTTTTTCAAACCGGGAGGGGGCAGTGAGCCGCAAACTCGAACAGGTCAAGCTGCTGCTGCGCGGGATCCGTACCGATAACGACGACTATCATCAACTACATAACCTGCTGAAAGAGCAACGTTTATGCATGATCCGCCGCGCCAGCGATGCGCTAATCGCCGTCAACATGCAAATCGATGGTCTCTACCCAGCCCTGAGCCTGAGCGCCCGTGTCCGCCGGGAGACGCTGCTGTCGTTAGGCGTCACGGCAGATAGCATTGGCATCGCGCAGGTCTTTAGCTGGCTGCCCCCCGTACAGAAAACGGCGGCTCGCCAGGCATGGCAGCAGCTGGAGGAAAGCATAGCGGCATGCAAGCGCTACAACGAGAAAAACGGCGAGCTGCTGACCCGACAGCATGCGTTTGTACAGACGTTTTTGGGTCTCGAAACCCAGTTGATCTATCACCCTTAATCTGCACCTTTCCGCAGCGGAAAATACGTTTCCGCTGACAGCCCGATAAGAGATACCTACGCGCCATGATGAAGCGTTCCAGTCTGGAAAAACCGTTTGTTAGCGTCGTGACGCCGACCTGGCAGCGCGCCGCCTTTTTGCCGAATCTACTCTATATGTTTCGCTATCAGGATTATCCGGCAGAACGTCGTGAGCTGATTATTCTGGATGACTCCCCCGCCAGCAGCCTGCCGATGGTTAATGCACTGACCGATAACCAGCCGGAGCGCTACAACATCCGCTATATTCATCATCCCGAACGGCTAAAGCTTGGCAAAAAGCGCAACATGCTGAACGCGCTGGCAAACGGTGAGTACATCGTCTGTATGGATGATGACGACTTCTACCCCGCCGATAAGCTCTCATATACTATTGCGATGATGCAGCGTCACGGGGCGCTGATCTCCGGCTCTGATCGGATCCCTGTCTGGTATAGCCATATCGATCGGGTGTTTAAAACCCGCCGTTTCGGCAAGCAGCATATCCTAAACGGTACCTTCTGCTATCACCGTAACTACCTGAAAAAGCACCGCTATGACGATGAGTGTCAGCTCGGCGAGGAGCAGGCCTTTACCCATAACTTTACCGTCAGGCCGTTGCAGCTGCCCGGCGAGCGCACCATTCTGTGCGTCTCCCATAGCGATAACACCTTTGATAAGGACTTCGTGCTCGGCAGCTGTGAGCCTATCGCAGCCTCTCTGTCCACGTTCGTTGGCGATCCCAGGCTGCTCGCCTGGTACCAGCGCCTGCACAACAGCACCGGCCAGCAGCCTATTCAGTGGCAGCACGTGGAAAAGGTGCTGGTTATCAATCTGGACAGACGCCCCGACAGATGGCAGCAAATGCAGCAGACGCTACGTCAGCTGGGGGTGCCAGAAGAGAGAGTCGTTCGAATCAGCGGCTGCGAGCATGAGAACGGCGCGCTGGGCCGCACGCTCTCCCATCTGCGGGCGTTGACTAAGGCCCAGCAGCAAGGCTGGCGTAACTGTCTGGTACTTGAGGACGATGCCCTGCTGCTCACCCAGGCGAAGCATGTGACCGCCTTCAACCGGCTGCTCGCTGCGCTAGATCATCTCCCCTGGCAGGTAGTCCTGCTTGGGGCCAGGGTGAATAACGGTCAGCCGCTAAAGAGCCTGCCGGGACTGATCCACGCCGTCGATTGTGAAAAAGCGTGTGCCTACCTGGTTAATGCTGCCAGCTACCCGGCCCTGATCCAGCAGATGCAGAGCGATCCGGCCAGTCTGCTGGAGTCACGCTGGCGTACGATGCAAAAGCAGGGTAAATGGCTCGCCTTCTATCCCTGCATTAGCTATCAACGGCCAGGCTTCAGCGATATTGAGCATCAGGAGACCGACCACATTCGCTTCTATTTCAGCAAAATGACCGTTAGCCATCGGCAAGAGCAGCAGCGGCAGGCACAGCAGCCGGTCGCTAACCAGTTTGCTAATACGATAGGGTTTTATCTGGAGACGACCTTCCACTATCAGCTCTACCAGCCGATTCTCCACTGGCTGCTGGAGGCGGGCTACCGTTGCGATCTGCTAATCAGCGACGCGCTGCCGAAAGCGCTAAAGAGGGAGATGAGCCGGCTGCTGGCCGAGATTAACGACCCCAGGCTGAGCGGCTCGCGCCTTAGCGAGGTTCAAAATCGTCGGCAGCGCTATGGCTGCCTGGTGAGTCCTTACTATACCCCTGCCCTCAACGGTCTGGCCCGGGTGCAGATCCGTGCGATGTACGGGCTGGCAAAAGCGTCGTGGAACCACGCCTGGTGGAACGCCTTTTACCACCACATTCTCTGCTATAGCCACTACAGTCAGCAGGCGCTCAATATCAACGGCAACGCAACGATAGTAGGCAATCCTCGCTTTGATCGGTGGCATCGCCAGGAGGTGGATCTCTCGGCGCTGGCATCGCTAAAGCTGGATGCTAAAAAACCCACGCTGCTCTATGCCCCCACCGTTGGCGATTTGAGTTCGATTCCCAGCTGGGCCGCCCCGCTGTCGCGACTGAATCGGGAGTACAACCTGATCGTCAAACTGCATCATGGTACCCAGCATCGTCTGGAAGAGGCCGCTATGCTGGCCGAGGTCCGACGTCATTTCAAAAGGTGCGTTACCCGCCACGATATGTCGCTGGCGCTGCTGCATCAGGCCGACTATGTCCTGACAGATAACAGCGGCTTTATCTTCGATGCCGTTCACGCCGGCAAGCGGACGATCCTGCTTGAGTGGGAAGGGATGGCGGGGCTGCTGGAGAACAACACAACGTTCAGTACGCCCTTCAGTCCGGAACAGCAAATTCGTTCTACCCTCCCGGTGGTACGCGATATGGCGCAGCTACGCCACTGCCTGGCGGCAGACTATGAGTGGCAGCGTATAGAGGAGGAGATGAATGCGGTTCGCCACCACTACTGCGATGCCTTTCAGGATGGCATGGCCGGTAAGCGGGCAGCGGAGCTGATTATAAGCGCGCTAACTACCCCGGTTGATGCTCAGGCCAATACGCTGCTGCACAGTTTGCAGAGCAAGCTGTTTTAAACAGGGTCGGGCAGCACGCGCTGTCCGGCAATAGTATCAATAAGGGCAGTGGTATTTGCTACTTCTGCGAGCGATGAGTACGCAGCCAGCTCTGGATAGCGATATCGTCTACCCCTTTTTGTTCCCGGCTGGCCTGCTCCCGAGCGATTTTCTCTTGTTGGGTATCCAGCGTCAGCGCGACAATCTTCTCCTGACAGGCTGCCTGCATAAGCGCGCTCTGTATCTGCTGCGTT
The DNA here is from genome assembly GCF_031987975.1 of Pseudescherichia sp. Taxonomy (GTDB): domain Bacteria; phylum Pseudomonadota; class Gammaproteobacteria; order Enterobacterales; family Enterobacteriaceae; genus Pseudescherichia. The sequence continues at coordinate 171,407 of NZ_DALZYX010000002.1, forward strand.
TTAATATCTGCCAGCGCTTTCTTCTGCTCCTGCCACTTCACGACGCGTAGCAGATTGTCTTTATAACCTGCGATATTGCTCAGCGTCTGGGCGCAAAAATCAGGCAGCTCGTCGGTGCGGGTCTTCTGCACCAGCTGCCCCAGCGCGTTGATATTGCTTTCGTACCGGGTTGCGACCTGCCGCTGCCGGGCCAGCGCCACCGTCGTGGTTTTTACAACGCTGCCGCGCAGATGCCGCAGCTGAGCAAGGGTGTGGATCATCTGTTTCATGTTTTACCTTTTGCCACCGGCTGAGCGGGAAAGAGCGCCGCTATCTGCGCCTGTACCTGCGCCATCTGGGCAGGCTCCTCCACCTGCTGGCGTAGAAAACGCTCAATGGCCGGAAAGCTTTTTACGGCCTTATCAATCTGCGGATCGGCCCCTTCAACGTAGCCGCCGAGCGGGATAAGAGGCTTGATCTCCATATAGGCGGCGTAGTAGCGCTTGAGCTGGCGAACGGCCTGCTGCTGCCAGTCCGGCGTAATGTGCGTCATGCAGCGGCTGATTGACTGCGCAATATCAATGGCCGGATAGTGCCCGGCTTCGGCAAGCCTGCGGGTCAGGACAATATGCCCATCCAGCACCGCCCGCGCACAGTCCACGATGGGATCCTGCTGATCGTCTCCCTCCGCCAGCACGGTGTAGATGGCGGTCATTGACCCGCTGCTGTCGCTGTTGCCCGCGCTCTCCACCAGCCGGGGGATCATGCCAAACGCCGAGGGCGGATAGCCTTTGGTAGCCGGTGGCTCGCCTAACGAGAGGGCTATTTCACGCTGGGCCATGGCGTAGCGGGTTAACGAATCCACCAGCAGCAGCACGTCGAAGCCCCGATCGCGAAACCAGGCGGCAAGCGTATGGCACAGCTCGGTCGCCTTCAGGCGCATCAGCGGCGACTCATCAGCGGGCGCGACGACGACAACGGACTTAGCCAGACCGCCTGGACCTAACGAGCGGTCGATAAACTCCTTTACCTCACGGCCTCGTTCACCAATCAGCCCAACTACCACCACCTGCGCGCTGGTCTGGCGAGCGATCATGCCGAGCAGAACGCTCTTACCGACGCCGCTGCCTGCCATCAACCCCACCCGCTGGCCTTTACCGATAGTCAGCACGCCGTTGATCGCCTTTACGCCAACGTCCAACGGCTCGGCCACCGGGCGGCGGGTTAATGGATTCACTGACGGTGCAACGGCAGGTAGCGCCTGCGTGCCGCCCAGCCTGCCTTTGCCATCAATCGGTTCGCCCAGGCCGTTTACCACCCGGCCAAGCCAGCTCTCGCCCACCAGCAGATGTCGCGCCTTCTCCTGGGGAAAAACGCGCGCGCCTGCCATCAGCCCGCCTGGCTGCCGGAACGGCATCAGGTAGGTCACATCGCGGTTGAAGCCAACTGCCTGGGCATCAATAAAGCCGCACTCCGCGCTTTCGATACGGCAGAGCTGTCCCGTGGCCAGCTGACAGCCCACGCTCTCCAGCAGCACACCGTTCATGCGCACCAGTCTGCCCGCCACACGGGCCAGTGAGATTGACTCTATAGAGCGCAGCGCATCGTCAAAGGGATGGGGATTGTTCATCAGTCTCATCCGGGACCAGCGTCTCTTTGAGCACCGCCATGCACTGCTCCAGCCGATGTTCACAGCCGATATCCAGCTCGGATGCCTCGGTTACTATCCGGCACTCGCCGTTGGATAGCTCCGCCGAAGCCACCAGCCCCCATGCGGTCACCTTTTCCGGGGCCACGCTCTGGATGCGGGTAAACTCCTCCATGCTGAGACAGACCTTCAACGGATCCGGCACGCTGGACATGGCGGCAATCGCCTCTTCCACCAGCGCCAGCAGCTGGGTGGGCTGCAGTGCCAGCTCGCAGCGGATCACCTGGCGGGTCACTTTCTCCACCAGCTGCAAAAGATCCTCCCGCTGCTTGCGCTGAATATGGGCAAAATAGTCGTTGAGCGTGCCGGCGATTGCCTCCAGCGGCTGCGCGGCCAGGGTGAACTGCGCCAGCCCAGCCTGCTGCCCGGCCAGGCTGCCTTCGGCATAGCCTTGACGATGGCCCTCCGCCAGGCCTTTAGCGTGCCCCTCCTGATAACCGGTCTCCTGCCCCTCGCTGACGCCCTCTGCGAAACCCTTCTGCAGCCCCTGCTGATAGCCATCCATAAGCTGGCGCTGAAAATCAGTGCCCTCTGGGCGAGTATCCGATTTGGCGGCGTGCCGCGGTGGAAAACGGTGGACCCGATAACGGCCCCGTAATGTCTGCATAGATGCTTCCTTCTACTCTGCCGTCTGCTCGGCGAAGAGCTGAAGCTGGATTTCACCCGCCTCCTCCAGCTCTCTGGCGACGGCCATGATTTCCCGGCGGATCTGCTCAATACGGCTAATGGGAACCGGCCCCAGGCGGGCAGTGATGGTCTCCAGCTGCTGCGCCTGACGTTTCGGCATCACCGCAAAAATGGCCCGCCGCAGCGGTGGCTCGGTACCCTTCAACGCCACCGCCCACTCCTCCATCGGTACCTCATCAAGCAGGCGGCGACGCACCTCCTCGCTCTGGCGGCTGAGAATAAAGAAGTCGTACATCTCATCCTGAAGCTGCTCCAGCACGGACGCATCCAGCTCACGCAGCCGATCGAGGATCTGCTGCTGGTTGCCCTGAAAGCGGTTGACGATATCCGCCGCCTGCTTGATGCCCCTCACTTTTGACCCATGCTCGGAGAGCACCGACAGGCCACGCTCAATCAGACGATCCAACTCATCGACAACGTCACGATTCACGTCGCTGAGCCTCGCGATACGGTAGAGAATTTCGTTTTGTACGGCATCGCTCATAAAGGTCAGCACCGTGGCAGCGATCTCCGGGGTTAAAAAGGCCAGAAAAACGGCCTGCAGCTGGAGATGTTCATCAGCGATCAGTACCGCCAGCTGGCGAGGATCGACCCACTGTAGCCGCGCCATGCGTGAACGGATCTCGTCTCCGTAGATGCCATTAATCACGCTGCTGGCAATCTCCCCACCGAGCGCCTTATTAAGGATCCCCTGCAGCATCATGCGCGATGCGCCGTTGATCCCGCTCTGCTCGCGAAATTCGTCAAAGAAGTTGTTGATCACCTTTCTCGCCTGGCTGGTTTTCACACCGGAAAGGCGCGCCATATATTCACTCAGCCGCACAACCTCTTCGCGGCTTAGCTTTTGCATCACCGTTGCCGCTGCCTCTTCGCCAAGGCACAGCAGCAGGATAGCGGCCTGCTCAAGATAGCTGACGCTGCCAGGGCTTTTACTTACTGTCAATTCGCTCATTGCTGGTAATCCACTGTCTGATCACTTCGGCGACGCGATCGGTATCGCTGATCGCCAGCTTTTTAAGAAACTCCAGCTTGGTTTCGAGTCCGGAGCTTTGGGCTGGCAGCGCATCGTCGCCGGAGAATGAGGGTAGCTCTACGCCCCTGCGCTCGTCGTCGTCCAGCGTCGCTGAGAGCGTTGCTTCACGACTCCCTGTGGCCACTACCGGCTCTGGCTGCGCTTTGCGCGTGGCGATAAGATGTTTCACCAGCGGACGCACGACGAGCAGCAGAGCCAATAGCAGCAGCATGCCAGTGCCGCCGAGACGGCACCACGCCAGAATGTCGCTGTTTTGCCACCACTTCACTGCGGGCGGCACAGCCTTAGCTTCCGGTACGAACTGCATCAGCGAAAGCGACAGCCTGTCACCCCGGCGCTCGTCAATGCCGGCGGCGTTGCTCAGCATGGCGGTCACCTGTGCCGTCTGCTCTGCTTTCCACGTCTTAACGGCGGTGGCATCCTGATTGAGCACAACCGCAACGTTCAAACGCTTCAGCTCAAAGCCCGGATGCTGGATATGGGCAACGGTACGGTCATAGCTATAGTCCCGCTGGCTCTCGGTATGCGCCGACAGCGTCGCGGGCGTCTTCTCTGTCGTGGCGTCAGCGGGCTGCGCCGGGGCTGGCTGCGGTGGCCGGTTGCTGAGCGAGCCGGGAATGCCGATCGCGAGCCTGTCGCTGCTTTTATCCTCTGAGCTTTGCTCCCGGCTCACCTTCGGCGTGTCACCAAATCGCTCCCGGGTCTCCTCGACGAGGCTGAGATCCAGCTCGGGCATAACGCTAATGCGAAAGTTATTTTTGCCCACCAGCGTGGTTAATACGTTGGCCAGGCTGGCGCGGGTTTTCTCCTGGATGCCGTTCAGCAGCTCCTGCTCTTTACGGGTACTGGTTGAGGTGCGAGCGCCGTCCGCGACCCCTTCCGAAAGCAGATCTCCCGCCTGGTCAACAATGCTGACCTGCGCAGGATCAAGTCCCGGTACGCTGCCGCTCACCAGATGGATAATGGCGTTGACCTGTTCGCGGCTTAAGCGGCTGCCGTAGTGCAGGCGCACCATCACCGAGGCGCTGTTTTGCGGTTTATCGCTGAGAACAAATGCGCTCTCTTCATCTAGCGCCAGATGCACGCGAGCCGTTTCGACAGCGTCCAACGACATGATGCTCTGCGCCATCTCGCCCTCAAGGCTGCGCTTGTAGCGAATATTCTGCACAAACTGGCTGCTGCCGAGCACCTCGTCTTTATCCATAAGCTCATAGCCTGCGGGGCTGATGGCCTGGATGCCCTTTCCGGCCAGCGTCATGCGGATGCGGGAGAGCTGTGACTCTGGAACCAGGATCTGCCCGCTGTTGGGGTCAATGCGATAGGCAATCTTTTCACCGTCCAGCACGGTGATAATCTGGGAAAGCGGCAGATGTTGCTGGCTGCCAAACAGCGCGGTATAGCCACCATCGCTATGCCACAGGCCGCCAACGATGGCAGCGGTGAGCAGTAGCGCGCCGGTGGTCAGAGCAAGCCACTTACGCTTTCCCGGCAGCAGGGACGACAGCGAAGCAAATGCTGTGGTAAGCGAGGTAAACAGTTTCTTTTTCATTGCTTATATGGACATGTTCATCAAGTCGTTAACGCCGCTGGCCACTTTATTTCTGACCTGCACAAGCGCCGAGAACGACAGGGAGGCCTGCTGGCTGGCCAGCATAGCCCCGACCAGATCGTCACTCTCGCCGCTGCTGACTGCATTCTGCCGGGCGCTGGCAGCCTGCTGCAGGCCGTCAACGTGCGCAAGGGTATCGCGCATCACCTGATGAAAGCTCACGCCGGAGAGCGAGCCATCGCCCGGTGCACTGCTGATGGTTTGAGCTGAAAGAGGTGACGCCGTAGCAAGGCGTCTCATCCCGCTCATCTCCTGCTGCATCAGCGACAGGGAGGCGCTATTAATGGTTTTCATGTCGTACTCATGTTCAAAGTGGGAGGCTTATAGGATCAGAGGGTTATTTCGATGCCGTGCTTGCGCATTGAGGCGAGCCGGTAGCGCAGCGCGCGCGGCGTAATACCTAAACAGTCAGCAATTTGCGAGCGGTTACCCTGGTATTTGCGCATCAGGTCGGCGATATAGTGATACTGCGCGACGCGTCCGTGCCGCTGTAAATCTTCCCGGCCAGCGCTGATGGGCTGGAGCAGGCTGGCTGCCGCCGGGCCGTTAATGGCCTCGACAGGCTGGGTAACAGTGATCCCTAACGCGCTGGCGTGGATAATGCCCTCCTGGTTTAAAATCATGCCGCGCTGGATCGCGTTTTCAAGCTGGCGTACGTTGCCGGGCCAGGCATATTTCAGCAGCGCCGCTTTTGCGCCCTCTGACAGGCCGATATTTTTGCCAATGGTATGGGCATATTTTTTTAAAAAGGCTTCAGCCAGCGGCAAAATATCTTCAGGGCGCTCGCGTAATGGCGGAACGGTAACAGGAACAACGGAGAGGCGATAAAAGAGATCTTCGCGAAAACGCCCTGCGGCTACCTCGGACTCAAGATGTTTATTGGTGCTGGCAATAAGGCGAAAGTTGAGTTTGATGGCTCGGTGGCTGCCCAGGCGTTCGACCTGACGCTCCTGTAACACGCGAAGCAGCTTGGCCTGTAATGCCAGCGTCATGTCGCCGATCTCATCCAGCAGCAGCGTGCCGTTGTTTGCCATCTCGAATTTACCTGCCACGGCATTGACCGCGCCGGTAAAGGCCCCTTTTTCATAGCCAAAAAGGGTAGATTCCAGCATCGACTCCGGGATCGCAGCACAGTTGATACCGACGAAAGGTGCGGTACGGTCCCCGTTAAAGGCCATCGCGTGGATATATTTTGCGACGCACTCTTTTCCTGCACCCGTTTCGCCAAGAAGCAGCACGGGAATATTAAAACGGGCAACGCGCCTGGCTAAAGCGAAGGTTTTAATGCTGGCAGGCGCCTGGGCAATAAAGTTCGGCATGGGTTTCTCGCATTTACGAATATCATCTTCATGCGAATGTAACACCGGGCTTGAATTTATTTCTTGATAAATAAATTAAAAATAATTAAATCATTAAAATCAATAAATTAGAAAAGCAATTCACAGATATCAAAAAATAATAAAATAGCGGATAAATTTAAAATTATCGTTTAATAATAGTTACAGCCATAACATCCGTTGTATGATTCAAGCATCTTTGTTTAAATAACCGTGCTTTCATAGCAGGACTAAGCACCGCTCTTCTCATTAAAAGATAGCGACAATTTTAACGCATAGCTTAAATAGAAATGACTCTTTTTTGCCTGACTTATGCTTTAAACAGCACAGTGGCCTGGCGGTCATTCGGTATTCACGACAGAGAATAATTACCATGCTGAAGTACAGCCAAACCGCTGACATCGTTAATCTCGACAGCCATCGCCTTGGCCGCCCTTACCATCGCTTGCCCAGCCTGTTTATGAGCAAATTTGATATTCTGGAGTCGCGCATCGGTAATTACTTTCTAAAAAAGCACCGCACAAGTTTAACGCTGAAAAAAATAGCCTGTGCGATCGATATTAAAAACAAAAATGCCGATCTGCTCGCCTCAGATCTTGGCTATCTGGCCTTTGATATAGCCAGGCCGCTGCTGCTCACGATCCTCAATAATTTTTACGGCCTTGATGGCCAGCAAGATGAAAGCAGCCCCACTGCCCGGCTGCCGACCAAAACCGAGGCGCGCCTCCGCACCCGGCTGGCCCTCGACCTCTGCCATATTCTTTTCCACCAGGAGACATGGGGGCTGCCGCTAAACGTAAAGGCAGATAACAGCACTCTTATTAGTCAGTGGGCCTATCGAATCACCTTCACGCTTGGCGACGATATGGACAGCAGCTTTCACATATTGTTGGATAACGCCCATACCGACTGCTTTCTGAATATGCTGCGTCAAAAAGAGCGGCCTCAAACCGATGCCACCCCTCTTGACCGGAAAAACAGAAATCGGGCCGTCGTGAGCAAGCTGATCGAAACCCTGCCCCTGAGCCTTGATGTCAAAATTGCAGCATTAAGCATGGACGTTGCCTCGCTGACCGCTATCAAAGCCGGAGACATTTTCCCGCTAACGTTACCCGATACGTTCCCGGTTTTTATCGGGCAATCGCCGCTATTTCACGCGCTGATTGTTGAAGAGAACGACAGACTCTTTCTGTCTGACATTACGCCCACTGTTCCTGAGAAGTCCTATGAATAACCATGCCGATCCCCTTGACCAGGGCTTTGAACTCGCCGGTGAGAGCGCCGCGCCCACCGACGCAACGCCGGTCCGTCGCACGCCACCGTTAACCGACTCTATGGCGCTGCTCAAGCGTATTCCCGTCACGCTGACGCTGGAGGTCTCCTCCGTAGAGGTGATGCTTGCCGACCTGCTGAATATTGATGATGACACGGTCATCGAACTGAATAAGCTGGCGGGAGAGCCGCTGGATATCAAGGTCAATAATATCCTGCTGGGCAAGGCCGAAGTCGTGGTGGTTAATGAGAAATATGGTCTGCGGGTGATTGAGTTCAATACTCGCGATATTAATGAACTGACATCATGATACGCCCTGTCTGCCTGCTGCTGGCCGTAAGCGCCCTGCTGATCCTCTCCCCTGCCGCTATGGCGCAGGGGGGCGACATCTCGCTGCTGCACGTCGTCAACAACGGCAATACGCAGGAGTACAGCGTCAAGATCCAGATCCTGATCCTGATGACCCTGGTGGGTTTGCTGCCAACCCTGCTGCTGATGATGACCTGCTTTACCCGGTTTATCATTGTGCTCTCGCTGCTGCGCCAGGCGCTGGGTCTACAGCAGACGCCACCGAACCGAATTTTAATCGGCATTGCGCTGGTATTAACCCTGCTGGTGATGCGTCCCATCTGGCTGACTATCTACGACCGCGCGGTCGTGCCCTTTGAGCAGGATGAGATAATGCTCCCCCAGGCGCTGGAGACCGCCAGCGTGCCGCTCAAACGTTTTATGCTCGCCCAAACCAGCAAGAAGGCAATGGCGCAGATTATGACCATTGCCAACGCCAAAGGTGAGGCGCAGCAGCAGGATCTCTTCATTATTGTGCCCGCCTATATGCTCAGCGAGCTTAAAACCGCCTTCCAGATCGGCTTTATGATTTACATCCCGTTCCTGGTTATCGACCTGATCGTTGCCAGCGTGCTGATGGCAATGGGCATGATGATGCTCTCGCCGCTGATCGTCTCGCTGCCGTTTAAGCTGATGGTGTTTGTGCTGATTGACGGCTGGTCGCTGACCGTTGGCACGCTGACGGACAGCATTCGCGGACTGGGGCTGGGATAATGTGCGAGGTAACGCCATGCTGACCGTCGATATTGCCGCCGATCTCGTTGCCAGCGGCATTAAGGTCGTGATTATGCTGGTCTGCGTGCTGGTGATCCCCAGCCTGCTGGTAGGCCTGTGTGTCAGTATCTTCCAGGCCGTAACCCAGATTAACGAGCAGACCCTCAGCTTTCTGCCACGGCTGATCGTGACGCTGGTTGTGCTCGGCGTCTGTGGGAAATGGATGATTGTGCAGCTCAACGATCTCTGCACGCATCTCTTCACCCAGGCCGCGTTGATGGTGGGCTAAGATGAGCCAGCTTGACGTCATCCAGTTCAGCCACCTGGCGCTGGGGCTATGGTATCCCTTTGTACGGATCATAGCCTTTCTCCAGTACGGTCCCATATTTGACAGCAAAGCGTTTAGCGTGCGTATCCGTATCATTATCGCGCTGGCGCTGGCCGTTATCCTGACCCCGCTGGTCCACCCGCCTGTACCGCAGGGGCTGCTGAACCTGCATACGATTATCCTCACCGTCGAGCAGATCCTGTGGGGCTTACTGTTTGGGCTAATGATGCAGTTTATCTATCTTACGCTTCAGCTTGCTGGGCAGATCCTCTCTTTCAATATGGGCATGAGCATGGCGGTGATGAACGACCCCAATAGCGGAGCCTCAACCACCGTACTGGCAGAGTTTATTTATATCTACGCAGCGATCCTCTTCTTTGCCGTCGATGGGCATCTGCTACTGGTGAGCATCCTTTATAAGGGCTTTATCTACTGGCCGCCGGGTAGCGCCCTTCAGCCGCAGACGCTGCGCAGCGTCGCTCTCGCGCTGGGCTGGGTATTCGCCTCCGCAGTGCTGCTGGCGCTGCCGGCAACCTTCATTATGCTGATTGTCCAGGGCGGATTTGGCCTGCTTAACCGCATCTCCCCAGCGCTTAACCTCTTTTCGCTGGGCTTTCCTGTCGCCATGCTGGCCGGACTGATCTGCTTTGCCGCCCTGCTCTCTGCCATGCCGGATCACTATCTCCAGCTGGTTAACCGGGTGCTGGCAGAATTTGATGCCCTCAGGAGGACGCATGGCTGACGCGGCGAGTGAAGAGAAGACCGAAAAGCCCTCGGCGCAGAAGCGGCGTAAGGCGCGGAAAGAGGGGCAGCTTCCTCGCTCAAAGGATATGGGGCTGGCCGCCAGCCTGCTGGCAGCCTTTATCGTCGTCAGCAATAGCTTTCACTGGTATCGGGACTTTGTGCATGAAGCTTTTCTGACCGTACACCAGTATGGGGAGCATATCGGCGATCCGGAGATTCTGGGCCAGTTTCTCCAGCACAATTTGCTGATACTGCTCAAATTTATTCTTACGCTGACGCCCATGCCGCTGGCGGCGCTTTTCGCCTCGTTGATACCCGGCGGCTGGATCTTTTCACTGAAAAAGATCCTCCCGGATCTGGCAAAAATCAGCCCGCTGAAGGGCATAGGCCGCCTCTTCTCCAGCGAGCAGGTTATTGACGTTGGCAAGATGATGCTCAAAAGCCTGCTGGTTCTGCTGCTGCTGGCCATCAGCATTCGCCACCACTTTACGGCATTTCTCGACCTGCAAAGCCGCTACTTTGCGCCTGCGGTTCGCGAGGGGCTGGCGCTCTATCAAGACGTTATGCTGAACGTCGTCATGCTGTTTATCCTGTTTGCCATTCTCGATGTACCCTTGGCTAAGCATATGTTTACTAAAGGATTGCGCATGACGAAGCAGGAGGTTAAGGATGAGTACAAAAATCAGGAGGGCAGCCCAGAAATCAAAGCCCGAGTACGGCGACTACAGCGGCAGATGGCGCTGGGGCAGATCCGCCGCATGGTACCCGCAGCCGACGTGGTGATCGCCAACCCCACCCACTTTGCGGTGGCGTTGCAGTACGACAAGGCACGGGCGGCAGCGCCGTTTGTGGTGGCGAAAGGCACTGATGAGGTGGCGCGCTACATTCGCGAGGTAGCCCGTGAGCACCAGGTTGAGGTCGTGGAATTTCCGAAACTGGCCCGCGCGGTCTACTACACCACCCAGGTTAATCAGCAGATCCCTTACCAACTTTTTCGTGCGATCGCCCACGTCCTGACCTACGTCCTGCAGCTTAAATCCTGGCGGGCCGGCACGCAGGCGCGGCCCTCGCTTAACCGCCATATTTCCATTCCGAAAGAGGTTCTGAAGCAGGATGCAGAAACAGATTAAACACGCCCTGATGACGCTGCGCGGTAGCCGGCCCGGCGTCCCCCTACTTTTACTGGCTATTCTGGCGATGGTGATCCTGCCGCTACCGCCCATGCTGCTGGATACGCTTTTCACCTTTAACATCGTGCTGGCGGTGCTGGTGCTGCTGGTCAGCGTCTCCACCAAACGACCGTTGGATTTCAGCCTGTTCCCAACGGTACTGCTCATTACTACCCTGATGCGCCTGACTCTTAACGTCGCCTCAACCCGCGTCGTGCTGCTGTATGGCCACGAGGGAATAGGCGCGGCGGGCAAAGTGATTGAATCCTTCGGCCAGGTGGTGATTGGCGGCAACTTTGTGGTCGGGTTCGTGGTGTTTATCATCCTGATGATCATCAACTTTATTGTTGTGACCAAGGGGGCGGAGCGTATCTCTGAGGTATCGGCGCGCTTTACGCTGGACGCCATGCCGGGTAAACAGATGGCGATTGATGCCGATCTCAACGCCGGGCTGATTAACCAGGCCCAGGCGCAGGCCCGCCGTAAAGAGGTGACCAGCGAGGCGGATTTTTATGGCGCAATGGACGGAGCGTCAAAGTTCGTGCGCGGCGACGCCATCGCCGGAATGCTGATCCTGGCCATCAACCTGATTGGCGGCGTCTGTATCGGCATTTTTAAATATAATCTTAACGCCGAGGCCGCTTTCCAGCAGTATGTGTTGATGACCATCGGCGACGGCCTGGTCGCGCAGATCCCCTCCCTGCTGCTGTCAACGGCGGCGGCGATCATTGTCACTCGGGTCAGCGACAGCGGCGATATCTCCAGCGCCGTTAAGGCACAGCTGCTGGCTTCGCCGGCGACGATCTATACCGCAGGCGGCGTGATGTTTGTGCTGGCCATCGTGCCGGGGATGCCGCACCTCCCCTTTCTGCTCTTCTCCGCCCTGCTGATCTTTACCGGCTGGCGGCAGAGCAAACGGCCGCAGGCGGCGCAAACCGACGAGAAGAGCCTTGTCACGCTGAGCAAGGCGCTGGCGGAAAACAGTGAGCAGCAGGTGAGCTGGGAGACGATCCCGCTGATTGAGCCGGTCAGCCTGAGCCTCGGCTACCGTCTGGTTTCACTGCTGGATAAAGCCAACGGCAGCCCGTTAACCCAGCGTATGCGCGGCTTACGCCAGGCGATCTCTGAGAGCAACGGCCTGCTGCTGCCGGAGATATCCATCCGTGAGAATTTTCGCCTCAAGCCAACCCAGTACGCTATTTATATCAACGGCATTAAAGCCGACGGCGGTGATATTCCCGCCGACAGGCTGATGGCGCTGCCCTCGGCGGAAACCTATGGTGAAATTGACGGTGCGCCGGGAACGGATCCGGCCTATGGCATGCCGGTTATCTGGATCGCTGTAGAGCAAAAAACCAAAGCGCTCAATCTGGGCTATCAGGTTATCGACTCAGCGAGTATTATCGCCACCCATCTCAATAAGGTAGTCACCCGCTTTATTCCTGACCTGTTTAACTATGACGACGTGACGCAGCTGCACAACCGGCTCGCCTCGCTGGCCCCGAAGCTGGCGGAGGATTTAGCCAGCGCGCTGAACTACAGCCAGGCGTTAAAGGTCTATCGGGCGCTGCTTACCGAGCGCGTTTCGCTGCGCGATATTGTGACTATCGCCACCGTGCTGGTCGCCAGTAGTGCCGTAACCAAGGATCCCATTCTGCTGGTCTCGGACGTGCGCCTTGCTCTGCGTCGCAGCATTACCCACGGGCTGGTGCGTAACGAGGCGCTGGCGGTCTATACGCTCAATAACGAGCTGGAAAATCTGCTGATTGGCGTGGTGAATCAGGCGCAGCAGAGCGGAAAGGTGATGCTCGACAGCGTGCCGCTCGATCCCAATATGTTAAGCCAATTCCAGCAAAATATGCCCCGGGTGCATGAGCAGATGAAGGCGGCGGGGAGAGAGCCGGTGCTGCTGGTTGCCCCGCAGCTGCGTCCGCTGCTGGCCCGCTATGCACGCCTGTTTGCCAGCGGTTTGCAGGTGCTCTCCTATAACGAAGTGCCCGACGAGCTGGAGATAAAAATCCTCGGTACGCTCAGCTAGCCAGGGAAACGAACGGTGCTGCTCAGCAGAATACGCCTGCCGCCTAAGTAGTGCGTCTGCCAGAACGCGTCCGTCAGGTCGCTAATGCGAATGTGTTCCCCGGTGCGAGGCGACTCGATAAAGCGGTTGTTGCCGAGATAGACACCCACATGATCGGCTTTCTCACGCGAGTGAATGCCAAAAAAGAGCAGATCGCCGCGTTTGAGTTCGCTGTCCGCGACATCCCGTGCCTGCCGGTAGTGATACATCTCGTTGGCGGTGCGCGGCAGCCTGGCCGCCAGCAGCGGGTTAAAGGCGTAGAAGATGAGACCACTACAATCAAAGCCCTCCTCCGGGGTTTCACCTCCCCAGACGTAGGGCTTACCAAGCTGTGCCTGCAGGCGGCGTATCGCTTTTTCAACTATGGGCTGAAGATGCAGGGTGTTTGCCGGAAATGGCGCGCTAAACCACTCAGGGTGACGCTGCAGGATGGCACGGTTCTGCGCCCGCAACGCGGCCTTCGCCTCGCGGTCACCACGGATCACCGGCGTCAGGGCAGGATGTTTTATCCTCGCCTTCGCCAGTAACAGACGGTTTTGCATTCGCTGGCGGGCGGTGGTTTTTTCCACCGCATCCGCCGGAAGCCAGGCTGCGAGCGCGGCGGTCATCAGTAGCCCGGCCAGCAGCAGCTTAGCGAGGCGCATGCGTTGCCGGCTGCACGGGGCGCTGTTCCAGCCTGCTGGCCAGCGGCTTAACGATCTTCTCCCCCTGTGCGCCAAAGAACTGATAGAGTGTGTCGGCGGCCGAGTGGGTTAAAACCATGATCTCAATGCGTCGGTTGTTCGCCCCGGCTGGATTATTGGCATCCAGAAGCACACGGTCGGCCATCGCGCTGACCTGCATCACCTTATCCCCCGGCATCCCCGCCTGCTCCATAACCCGTCGGGCAGAGAGGGCGCGATCCCCGGAAAGATTCCAGTTGTTATAGCCCGCCCCCTTGTAGCGCATAGCGTCGGTATGGCCGGTAATAATCAGCTTGTTATCCAACGAGTTAAAAATGGGCGTTAGCTCGGTCAACAGCGCCCGGAAGAACGGCATAATCGTGGCGCTACCGCGTTCAAACATGCTGCGCTTCTGGTTATCCTTGATTAAAATACGCAGCCCCTGAGGCACAATCTCCATCTCGAGATTGCTCTCCATATGGGCTTTCAGGGCAATCTCGTTGATGCTGTTAGCTAACTCTCCCAGCTCCCTTGCCGATTTTTGTTTCATGCGCATTGCCGCACTGCTGGCCTCCAGGGTCTTTTTCAGCTGCGCCGGGTTGCCTGCTTTCGCCTGCTCGTTGCTGCGGCTGTCTGTAGGGGCCACCACCTTCTGCGGAAGATGGCTCAGCGGGGCCATCATCCCTCCGCCAAAGAAGATAGACTGCCCGTGCAGGGCGGCCACAATCTCCTCCCGGTCGGACTGGCTGACGCTGTTAACAATCCACAGGGTCATAAACAGCGCCATCATCGCCAGGGTAAAGTCTGCAAAAGCGACTTTCCAGGCTCCGCCGTGGTGTCCGGCATGGCTCTTTTTAATCTGCCGACGAATGATGGTGGTTTTCTTCCCGCGATCGCGTCGGTTTGCAAGCGCCATTACCGATCCTCCTCCAGCATGGCGTTGACCCAGGCATCAAGGTTGGCAAAGGTCGGCTTCGAGGCCAGATGCAGCAGCTTGCGCCCGGCATCCACCGCCAGCAGCGTCGGCTTGCCACCGGCCTGGGCTACCAGCACGGTGCGCACGCACTCCAGCAGAGAGTGCTCGGCCCGCGCCTGCTGCTCCATCGCATTCGCCAGCGGATCCATAAAGCAGTAGCAGAAGAAAACGCCCAGAAAAGTGCCTACCAGCGCGGCCGCCACCTTCAGGCCGATCAGTGCAATCGAACCGTCAATGGACTGCATGGTAATGATGATCCCCAGCACCGCCGCGCAGATCCCAAACCCGGGCATCGCCTCTGCCGTTCGCTGCAGCGACCGCGAGGGGGTAAGCAACTCCTCCTCAATGGTCTCCAGCTCCTGATCGAGGATCCCCTCCAGCTCGTGGGCATCGATTTTTCCCATTGCCATCAGGCGAAAGTTGTCAGCAATAAACATGACCAGCCGCTTCTGTTTTAATATCAGCGGGAATTTCTGAAATAGGGTGCTCTCCTCCGGCTGCTCAATATGCGGGTCCAGCATGCGCAGCCCGCCGGTTTGTACCATTTCGAGCAGCTCATACAGACACATTAAAAGCTGGCGCTGGAACTCTGCGCCAAGCTTTTTCTTGCCGATCACGCCCTTAATCTGGTGGACTATTTCACGCAGCACGTGTAGCGGGTTGGCAATAATCATTGAGCCGATGCCCGCTCCGATAATAATCATAATTTCTGCGGGCTGCCAGATAGCCACCAGTTGGCCACCCTCAACAAAATAGCCACCAAAAACGCAGCCCAGTATAATTAATAATCCTAATATTTTTTGCATGAATATCCCGCAATGATTAATGGCTGACAAAATAGGCGCGTAGCTTCTCTGCTATCTTTTTATTGAGCTGACAAATTCTGGCCTCGGTTAACTCCAGCACCTGAGCTATCTCTTTTAGATTCATATCCTGCTGATAATATAAATAAAGGATCTGCTGCTCTTTCGCTGACAGGGATTGTAGCGCCCGGCTCAGCATATGCTGGGTGACGACCTGATCCTCCAGCCTGCGACCCTGTAGCGGCAGATCGCCGGGCCGATCGTTAAGCAGCGCGTCCAGGCTTTCGAGCGTATCGGCCCCCTCCAGAGCAAGATAGTGTTGATACTCTGCGGCGCTTACGCCGTCAGCCTCCAGTTCAGCAGGCCCTGGCTCGCGTCCCAGCGCTTTACGCCGCTCGCGTATCAGATCCTTGATCTGATAGAACTTTTGCCGAAGCTGACGCGGACGCCAGTCAAGGCTTCTCAGGGCATCCAGCACCGCACCCCGGATCCGCTGCCCCGCGTAGCCGCCAAAACCTGCGTCAGGCTTGCCGTAACGGCGCAGCGCGTCCAGCAGACCAATAAGCGCAATCTGCTGCATATCTTCCCGCTCCATTACGCAACTGCACTGCGGTGCAAGCTGTCTGACGACTTTACGCACCAGCGGAAGATAGGCCTGCAGGTAGTGGCTCTCCTGAGCAGGCGTTAACGGCGAGAGGGTCTGAAACGCCTGCATCTCGTAGGCGGCTGGCTCCGGCATCATTGGAAAACCAGTTTACCGATCAACAGATCGCTATAGGCGCCCGGCGTCGCCCTCCTTTTAAGCTCCCGGCTTAATGCCGCGCTAAGCAGTGATTTTATTTCACCCACCGTCAGGGCGCGTACTTTTTCATATTTCATATCCGCCAGCGTGGTCAAAATAATGCTTTGATAAAGCGGTTCGTCGGCCTGGATCTTTTTTGCTGCTTCCTCGTTCTCCGCCACCATAGTCAGAGCTAGCAGCATATAGCGATCCGTTCCCTCGGCATCGCTGAGAGTAATTACCGACTCCTTTAATGGAACAAAAATATCATTGGCATGCTGCTTTTTCTTTTCTGGCGGACTATTTTTTAAAGCCGCAGCTTTAGGCGTCTGGATATAGTTGACGTACAGCCATGCGCTACCCCCGCCGGCAAGAATAATAAACGCCGTACCAATAAGGCATAAAAAGACTATTTTTTTCATTTTGTTATCACACTTTAATTAATACAGAGTCTCTCGATTTCAAACCAACCTCTTCCGCATCCAGCTCAACGGCGGAAACGATCTGCGAAGAGGTTTGCCGATTATCACGCTGCCGGCGGGAGTGGGAGTGCGACTGCCCATCGGGGGAGACCTGAACCTCTACCTGCACAAAGTTCTGCTGGGTGAGCTGGATACGCAGCGCATCACCGCACTGCTGTAAGGTGCGACAGACATCCGCCTGTGACGCCCCGATATGCACCGTCAGCTTGCCTGCATCCAGCTGAATAGCGATCTCCAGCTTGCCCAGCGACGGCGGATCGAGGCGGATGGTTGACGTCTGCTGCTGCTGACCAAGCTGAAAATGGATGTTCTCTTTCAGCATGCGAACCAACGCATCGCCCCACTGCGCGGCTCGGGTATCAACGCTGACCACCCGCTCCGGCGGCAATTTCCCCGCTAACGGCCGCATATCGTCGGCGATAAAGGCGCTATTCGCTGCCAGCGAGGCAGGTTCTGGCCTGTCATGACTCAGCTTTTCATTTACTGCATGGCGCAGTACAGCAGGCCGCTCTGGTCGGTGAGTCTCAGCCTGGCCGCCTAACGAGGCTACCGCCGGTAGACTGTCAGCGGCCAAACGTACCTGCTCTGCCAGCTGCTTTGGGGTAGCGTCAGCGACCTGCGCCGGCAGTACGCCTTGCGCTAACTGCATCGATGCCACAGGTTGCGCCATCTGCACCGGCAGCGCCGCCAGCTTCTCCGCCGCAACGGATCGTTCGGGCATCAGCAGCAGGGTCATTAGGGTTTCCAGCGCCGGAGGGACCGACTCATCCTGCTGGCCAGGTTTAGCCTGTTTTTCGCCAGGCTTATGTTCTTCTATGCTCGCTGTCAGCGTTTGCAGGTGCTCCCGCAGGGCGGTGTTTACCGCTTCCGGCAGCATGAAGATATGCTCCTGCGGGCCGCCCTCTCCCTGCGCCTGCACGGTTGTCGATGCAAGCCGCTGTACCAGCGCGCCGGTGATTAAGCTCGGCAAATTCATGGCTGCTCCGACACGATATTCATCAGCGAATAGGCCAGCACGCCTTCACGCTGTTGGCGATGTTTTTCCATCCGCGCCTGTAGCAGCGCTGCCCGTTCGGTTCGCCGGGCGATGATATCGCCGTAGGCCTGACGCAGCCGTGCCTTGAGCACCTCCAGCTCCGCCTCCGGCGGCTGGCTCGCGCAGTAGGCGTTGAACAACGTCATCAGGCGGGTATGAAGTGCGGGCATCCTGCGCCAGCGCTGTTTATCCAGCGCTTCGTTCATCGCGTCCAGCAGCTCAGCGACCTGTTTGTTTACGGTTTGCGTTTCCATCGGTTAACCCAGCTTTTTCGCCAGCCCCTGCCAGCCTTCGTGCAGGTTGTTCAAAATCAGCACAACCTCGTCTATTTTTTGCGTATTGAGTTCGCTGCTGGCTTCATACAGGCGGTAAACACAGTGGTCATAAAGCCGTGCCAGGTTCAGCACCAGCTCTCCGCCGTTTTCAAACTCCAGCGAGCTGGTCAGTGCATTAAGAATGTCGATGCACTTGTTAATGCTTTTGGCTTTCCGATCGTAGCGTTTATGCGTGATGTGGCTTTTAGCGCGCTCCAGCTCCTCCAGCAGGCCAGCGTAGAGCACCAGCACGAGATCCAGCGGCGACGCCGAGGCCGTACGGGAGGCCAGATCGATCTCTTTATACTGGCTGTAGCCGTTTTCGGATGCATACATAGCGTTAAGTCCTCTGTTTCCGTATCTCTCAGGCAAATGCCGCCATGCTCACCTGCATTGAATAGATTTCAACCATTGTGGAGGTGTACTCCTCCAGATAGCGCTCGTAGGAGGCGTTATAAAGCTCTTTTACCTGGTCAACCTCGCGAGTTAGCTTGTCCTGCTCTTCATTAATGGCATCCTGGCGCTGAGTGATAATGCCGCTGTTGTCATCCAGGTAAGTCTCCATCACGCTATCGATCTGGGCGGTCATGCTGTCGTCGCCAACAAACAGCGAGGTCAACCCCTCCGGGTTCTCCGCCATCGCTGCGCTAAACTGCTCCGAGTCGATCTGCAGATGGCCTTCTGCATCCAGCGCGATACCGTAGTCGAGCATTGAGACACCGTTATAGGTGGCATGGGTGATGCTCTGGATCTGACGCTCCAGCGAGGAGATGCCTGCATCGCCGGCAAAAGGCCCCGGTGGCTGACCGTTGCTGCCAAAGGTGGTTAATGAATCGAGGGTATCCACCAGCGTGTTATAGGCATCGACAAAGGCCTGCACCTTTTCCTGGGATGCCGACGCGTCGTTCTCCACGGTAAAAGTAATGGGGCCATCCGCCTCTGACGTTTCGGCAAAGGTGATTGAGACGCCGGGAATAAGATCGGTGTAGGTATTGGAGCCGCTGGTAATCTCTACGCCATCCTCCGGCGAGCTACCAAGATAGACAATGGAGTCCTGGGCGACAGAGAGATCTTTCTGCGCGCTGAGGTCGGCAGCAAAAGCCGAGCTGGGATGGACGCCGCTGGTAGAGACGGTAAATGCCGAAGCGGTGCCGGTCTCATCGGCAGTGAGCATCAGCGTTGTGGAATCACCGGTGTTAACCAGCGTGGCGGTGACGCCGGGGTTATCTTCTGAACCGTTAATGGCGTCGCACAGCTCGCTCACCGACACGCTGCCGTCAGCGTTGCCGTCTGCCTGGGCGAGATCGATATCCATCTCGCTGTCGCCCATCGTAATGGTGAACGTGCCGCTACTGGGAATATCGCCGTCGGCAATATTGAACGTGCTCTGCTGCGCGGTCGCCAGCTGCTGGACATAAAAGGTGTAGGTACCGGCCTGCGCTTCAGAGTTCGCCGTGACGGTGGCCGAATCGTTGTTGGCTGACACCGTATTCACTACCGGACCGCTGGTGTCACTGTTCAGCCCATCGACTGCCGACTGGAACGACGTCAGGGCGCTGTCGAGCGTCGATAGCGCTGAGCTTTCGGTATCAAGATCGGTCTGCTGGCGTTGCAGCTGGCTCGCCCGGGTGGAGATATCCATCAGGGCAAATTGTTTCGCCATTGTTTGCGGGTTTATCATCGTCGCTCCATTCGGTTACAACCAGGCTCAGCAATAACGGTGCCAACTTTCATCTGTTTGAATTTTTTGAATTAAAAAACTGGCGAGGAAAGGCAGCTTCCGTAGACAGGGGAAAAAAGCTTTCCGCTGTCGCTACCGCAGGCAACACAGCCACACCGCCCGAAAGCGGTGTGGCTGTGTGAAGCCGGTCGATTATTGCAGCAGGCTGGAGACCATCCCGGACATGCTGTTGGCCTGCTTCAGCATGGTAATGCCGGTCTGCATCAGCACCTGCTGTTTTGACATGTTTGAGGCCTCTGTGGCGTAGTCGGTATCCATGATGTTGCCAATCGCCACTTCGGTGTTGTCCTGCATGCTTTGCAGGTTGGTGGCCGTGCTGCTCAGGCGGTTCATGGTGGCACCGAGGGTAGACTGAATGCTGCCGACTTCCTTCATCACGTTCTGCACGGAACTGATGGTGGCGTTTGCCGAGTCCAACGTTAACAATTCGCTGCCGCTGGCTGCGGTGCCGCCTGAACCATCCGTACCGTAATCACCGCTAAAGGCCGCGCTCAGCGTACCCAGATCCGTTGCCAGCGTGCTGACCTGAGTAGCAATATTGATGGTGATCTGATCGCTGGTCTGGGAGCCTACCTGGAAGGTCACGCCGGAGGTGCTGGTAAAGAGGCCGTTTTCCGAGGCATTGAACAGGTTAGTGCCGCCGTTGGTGGTGTTCTGCAGCATGTCGGACATCTCCTGCCCCAGCTCGTCGAACTCCGACTGCATCGCCGCGCGGTCATCATCGCTATAGGTTCCGTTCGCTGCCTGGGTAGCGAGTTCATCCATGCGCCCCAGAATATCGTTCATCTCGTCAAACATGCCGTCTGCGGTTTGCAGCATGGCGGTGGCATCAGCAATGTTACGCTGGGCCATCGCCATACCGTCAGACTGGGTCTGCATGCGGTTCGCAATCTGCTTGCCTGCGGCGTCGTCCGCTGAGGAGTTGATACGCTTACCGGTTGCCAGGCGCTCCATGGACTGGCTCAGTGAGGCGTTGCTTTTGTTGATGGCGTTGACTGCTGCCATAGAGGCGGCGTTGGTATTGATGGATAACATTGTTCTGCTCCTTGAATAAGTGGATCTCAGCTGAGGTACAGAACTAAAGCGGCGTACATCGAAAAAAATTAAGCAGGCGGGAAAATTTTTTTGCGGGGTGAAAAAGGGATCGGGGCGTCAGCTCTCGACGCCCTGTGTGTTACTTCGCCAGACCGCTAAACTGCCCCAGCACGCGGTCAAAAATCGCCAGCCCCTGCTGGATCTGCTCCGCGCTGATGGTGCACGGCGGCACCACGTGAATACGGTTCTCTACCACAAAGGGCAGCAGCCCCCCCTCGATCAGCGCCTGCTTGATAGCACCCATATCGGCGGCGGCTACCGGCGTTTTGCGCTGGCGATCGGTTACCAGCTCGATCGCCTGGAACAGCCCCCGGCCGCGCACCTCGCCAATCAAGGTGTGCTTCTCTGCCAGCGTCAGCAGGCCCGGTTGTAGCACGCCGTCGCCCATCGCTGCCGCGTTCTCCACTACCCCCTCCTCTTTCATCGCGTCGAGAGTGGCAACGATCGCCGCCATCGCCAGCGGGTGTCCAGAGTAGGTTAACCCGCCGGCAAAGAAGTGGTCGTCAAAGTAGCGGCTGATAGGCTCAGAGATCAGCACCCCGCCAGCCGGGACATAGCCTGAGTTTACCCCCTTGGCGAAGGTAATGAGATCCGGCACGATGCCGTCATGTTCAAAGCCAAACCAGCGTCCGGTGCGGCCAAAGCCCGCCATTACCTCATCAACGATGAGAATAATGCCGAACTCGTCCGCCAACGCGCGGACCCCCTGCATATAGCCCTTCGGCGGCACCAGAATGCCCGCCGTGCCGGGGATCGACTCCAGCAGAATGGCGGCAATCGAGGTGGGACCTTCCACTTCAATCATCCGGCGCAGATGGGCCAGGGCGCGCTCGCACTCCTCCTCTTCCGTGGTGGCATTAAACTCGCTGCGGTAGAGGTAGGGGTTGAAGAAGTGAACGTGGCCGCGGGAGTACTCGTTCGGCACGCGCCGCCAGTCGCCGGTGGCCGCGATGGCGCTGCCGGTATTACCGTGGTACGAACGGTAGGCAGAGAAGATCTTATCCCGCCCGGTATAGAGACGCGCCATGCGGATAGCATTCTCGTTGGCGTCCGCGCCGGCGTTGGTAAAGAACACCTTGCTAAACCCCTCCGGTGCCAGCGCCACGATGCGCTGTGCTGCCTCGCCACGCATCAGGTTGGCGGTCGCCGGGGCGATGGTCACCAGCGACTCCAGCTGAGCCTTCATTGCCGCCAGCACGCGCGGATGCTGGTAGCCGATATTGACGTTGACTAGCTGGCTGCTGAAGTCGAGCCAGCTATTGCCATCATAATCCCACAGCTCGCATCCCTCCGCCCCGGCGATGACCAGCGGGTTAAGGTTGCCCTGGGTTGACCATGAGTGAAATACATACGAACGGTCCAGCTGACGTACATCGTCATTCGTTATCGCCATCTCGCTCTGAAGTGCCAGTTTCATGCCCTGCTCCTTTCATACCGTTGTTGTTGGGTTCATCATGCGGCGGGCGGGCAGCGGGCAGATAGAGCCAGTCCTGCGATCGCGCTGTGACAAGGGTGTCACAAAATGCAGGCAAAACTGGCCCTGTGTCGCGCCAGCCGCTGTTTCTATAGTGGACTCCTGAACTCAACAGGAGAACGAGATGACAACAGCAACGAAAGTGGCGTTTATTACCGGGGCAACGTCAGGGTTTGGCGCGGCGGCAGCGCATGTCTTTGCCCGCGCAGGTTGGGGCGTGGTGTTGAGCGGACGGCGTATCGCCCGGCTGCAGGCGCTGAAAGCCGAGCTGGGCACGCATGTGCCGGTGCATATTATTGAGCTGGACGTGCGTGATAACGCGGCGGTGAAAGCGGCGGTCGCGAGCCTGCCGGAGGCGTTCCGGGATGTCACCGCACTGATTAACAACGCCGGGCTGGCGCTGGCACCGCAGCCTGCCCAGGCGGTCGAGCTACAGGATTGGCAGACGATGATCGATACCAACGTCACCGGGCTGGTTAACGTCACTCACGCCCTGCTGCCAACGCTGATCGCCCACGGCGCAGGGGCGAGCATTATTAATATCGGCTCCATTGCCGGGCAGTGGCCCTATCCGGGCAGCCACGTCTACGGCGCGACCAAAGCCTTCGTGAAGCAGTTCAGCTACAACCTGCGCTGCGATCTGCTCGGCACCGGCGTGCGGGTCACCGATCTCGCGCCGGGCATAGCCGAAACGGAATTTACCCTGGTACGCACCAAAGGCGATCAGGCCGCCTCGGACAAGCTCTACGGCGGCACCACGCCGCTTACGGCGCAGGATATCGCCGAGCAGATGTTTTACATTGCGACCCTGCCAGACCATATGAATATTAACCGCGTCGAGGTAATGCCGGTGCGCCAGGCCTGGCAGCCGTTTGCTATTGACCGGGATTAAGGTGATGTGGTCCCCGGTAGCGCTGCGCTTACCGGGGCTACAGGATTAGAGTTGCTCGATCCTATATTCGCCCCCTCTCTTGTTGCTTGAAAATCCTTGCGGCAGAATGCGCTCACCCACTCCGCTGGCAAACTGGATGCAATGAATTGGTTATCAAATATCTGCGTATGATGAAGGCTGATATCGATAAGTTACCGCTAATTATGCAGGGAGAGCGCGACTGTTTGGCCGTTCGTACAAGCGTTGTAGTTAATGAGATCGCTGAAGTAGAGCGAAACATTGATGTATTTCTGGATAGTGACGGCCTTTTTGTCCACCTGGCGCAGGGAATTTCGCTTACGATTCCGCCAAAGTCGAATATTCCCGCGTTCCTGTTCAAGTCCAAAAGAGGACTTACCTGCTACGGTATTTGTAGCAAGACTTTGGAAAAGAATGAACATTTAATGTTCATTGAGGATTCAAAAACGCATGCTATGATTGTCCCAAGATATGGCATGCATATCCGCGATTACGAAAAGTACCTGCAAGAAACCCGACCTCTTTGGGAGGTTCAAGATGATGACAGAAATCAGAGTTAACTACGAAAAAGCAATTAACCAGATGATCGTGCAGGGTACGAGCCGCCAGGCTCTTTTCGCCTTTATTAACGACATGGTTGATGGTTATGGGCGTGCCGGTGGCTCCCTTGCTTTCAACATCCTTAATGATGCTCTCGATAATGATTTACCAGAAGAGGCAGAAGAGGCTGTCGTTGATGCCCTGGAAGCGCTTAGCGGTCAGTGTAACCGCAAATGCTGGATCGGATCCGGCGATTATCATCTGACGCCTAAAGCAGCATGAGTAAAACCCCTGGTCAGGGGCTTTTTAGTTCCCATTTCGATGTTTAACGGCTGGTCTGCAAAAACTTGCGTACCCGCTCGGAGTCCGGGTCGGTAAAGAATTTCTCCGGCGGGGCCTTCTCGATCAGCAGACCTTTCTCCAGAAACACCACCTCGTTAGAGACCTGACGGGCAAACTCCATCTCGTGAGTCACCACTACCATGGTATAACCCTCGGCGGCGAGGGATTTCATCACCGCAAGCACCTCGCTTACCAGTTCCGGATCGAGCGCCGAGGTTGGCTCATCAAAGAGGATCACCTCCGGCGACATCGCCAGCGAGCGAGCAATGGCCACGCGCTGCTTCTGGCCGCCAGAAAGGGTGATCGGATAAACATCTGCCTTATGCCCCATCCCTACCTTCTCCAGCTGCTGGCGGGCAATCTCGTTGGCCTCGTCGCGCTTCATCCCCTTCACATGCAGCAGCGCCTCGGTCACGTTCTGCTGTACGGTCAGGTGCGGCCAGAGGTTGAAGCCCTGGAACACCATGCCGACACGCTCGCGAATGCGCGATAGCTCCCGGTGCGACATCGCCCTACCGCTCTGCTCATCTACGCCGATGCGCTGGCCGCTGATGCGTACTTCACCGCGATCCGGCTGCTCCAGCCAGTTCATGCAGCGCAGCAGCGTCGATTTGCCGGAGCCGGAGGAGCCAAGAATACTCACCACCGTGCCCTTCTCTACCGTCAGGTTGATATCCCGCAGCACCTCTACGTTATCAAACTGCTTGGAGAGATTCTTTACGCTCACCGCCGTTGTCTCATGCATGGGTCATTCCTCTTCTGGCACCGTAGTTGCTCAGTCGCTTGATCAGCAGCTCCAGCAGAATGCTGATGGCCCAGTAGAGACCAATCGCGACAATAAAAGCATTAAACGGAATAAAATAGGTGGATTGCACGCCGTTAGCCGCAGCGGTAATTTCCTGCACGGTAATAATACTCAGGAATGCCGTATCCTTCAGGCAGATAATGAGCTGATTGCCCAGCAGCGGCAGCGACGATGAAAATATATTCGGCAGCACAATACGACGGAATATTTTATAGCGGGAGAAGCCCTGAGAGACCGCCGCCTCAATATAACCAGCAGAGAAGATCCGCCGCTGGCTACGTAATATTTCAAAGAAGTAGGCGCCGTGATAAATAACCAGCGCCAGCAGCCCCGCGCTCCACGCCTCCATACTGACGCCAAGCTCCGGCAGGCCATAATAGAGCAGATAGGCAAGAATTAAGAAAGGGATAGCGCGCATCAGGCTGACAAAGCCAATAATAAGTCGATCGACCACACGATTCTGATGCTCCATGACGTAGCAGAGCGCAATACCTATCGCCAGACCGACAGCAGCGGCGATAATAAATAGCTCCAGGGTCGTCAGCAGGCCGTTAAAAAAGCTCTCCCGCGCTGACCACACGATACTCCACTGATTCATAGCTCCTCCTGCTGTTAACGCGCCAGGCGCTTAGCTTTGCGTTCCGCCATGCTTTGCAACTTCAACAGCAGGCCGATAATCACCACGTAGAGCAGACCGGCGGCAAGGATCGGCGAGAGCGGTTCGTAGGTCACCGAGGAGATACGGTTGGTGACGCGAGTCAAATCCACTACGCCGATCACCGCAATCGCCGGGCTGCCCTTGATCAAGAAGGACATCTCGTTGACTAACGCGGGCAGGCTCTCAATCCACATCTGCGGCAGCATGATGTAGCGGAAGTAGGTCCAGCGCCGCATTCCCACCGACTCCGCAGCTTCGCGCTGGGCACGAGGGAAGTTGCGAAAGGCGTTGCGCCAGATCTCAGCGTTAAATGCCGAGGTGTTGAGGGTCAGAGCGACGATCGCTGCCAGGGTTTTATCCATGTTGATGCCCAGCGTCGGCAGCGACAGGAACAGAAACAGTACCAGCGTGACCAGCGGCGTCGCGCGGGCCAGGCTGATATAGATCACCAGAATCTGATCGACGACAGGGATCTTCATCATTCTGATAAAGGCGATGATCAGGCCCGTCACGACGCCAAAAACGATCGCCAGGCCTGAGATCCAGAGGGTCGTCCATGCGCCTTCAATCAGTAACTGCCACGCCATTGAATCCATGTTGCCCTCCTCGCTTTCATTACGCGCTTATAAACCGGCTAGCTTATGGAACTGCCCGGCGCTGGTAATCGGCTCGTTGGGCAGATCGTCATAGGTTTCGCCAAACCACTTCATCTGCAGCTCTTTTAGCCTGCCGGTTTCGCGCAGATGGTTGATAAATTTAGTCATATAGGCCAGCAGCTCCGGCGAGTTTTTCGGGATTGGCCATGCCATATAGCCTGGGCCAGATACCGCCAGGCCTTTGGCGAAGACCTTTGGTCTGGCCTTCACCAGATCGTTCACCGAGATCACTACATTAATCACGTAGTCGAGGCGCTTGTTCGCCAGATCGGCGTAGGCTTCCGGGTAGGAGGGATACTCCACCACCGGACCGAGCTTGCCGCCCTCTTTCTCCAGCATCGCCTTCAGCTCGGGCAGACGGGCAAGCAGCGCACTACCGGCCTGCACGCCCACTTTTTTGCCGCTGAGATCTTTAATGGAATTTAAGCTGTCGTCGCCCGCACGCTTAACAAAATAGTGTTGGGCGGAGGCCCATGGCGGTGTGAAATTAAATACGTTAAGACGTTCGTCGGTGATCACTGCCCCGGTGAGTGCCATATCATATTGCCCGGTGGAGACGGCAGCCAGCAGGCCTGTCCAGGGTAAAATACTCTGGTCGATATTGAATTTGGCATATTTCTTAAGTTCATCGAGCATATCTTTATTAAAACCGTCGCTCTTGCCGTCGGTCATAAAGTTAAACGGCGCATAGTCATCCTCGGTCGCAACCTTAAACGTCCCGGACTTTTCAATTTCAGGTAAATCTCTGGCTGTCGCAGGGTGAGAAAATGCCATCACCACGAGTGCTGCAAGACAATATTTGCCGATAACTTTTTTCATTGTTCCACCTTAAATTAATATGCCAGGCCGTTGCCGCCGCGACGTTCCAGGCGCTGCAATAACCGTGCCGAATTAACGTTACGTCCGATTATCGGGGGTGCGTTTTTACAATAGGGAGGCTTTGTCCATTCTGAATAGAGCCAGTTTTAGCGTATGTCCGTGTCAGCGCTAAATAAGCTGGTATAAAACTTGCTGCATTCCGCTAAAGAGCCTGAAGGAGCGCACTATGATTCGACACTTACTGCATATTAATTTCGACCGCCAACGTGGTTTGCAGGAGCAGGTGCGTGAGTCGCTCATCGACGCTATCCTCTGCGGCATTTTTCCAGCGGATACGCCGCTGCCCTCCTGCCGGGCGCTGGCCGCCCAGCTTAATGTCTCCCGCAATACCACGGCGCTGGTTTTCGAGGGCTTAGTCAATGAAGGCTATCTTATCAGCCGCCCGCGCAGCGGCTACTATCTGCATCCAGACTATCACGCAGCACAGTCCGTTGCGGCGGTACGGGAGCCGGAGCCGCCTGCACCGGAATGTGTAAAAAACGCACCACGCTGGGGCGAAAGGCTGAAGATGCAGCCCAGTCAACAGGAGTCGATCCTTAAACCTGCCGGCTGGATGCACTATCGCTACCCCTTTATCTACGGCCAGCCGGATACCCAGCGCTTTCCGCTTACCACATGGCGCGCGGCGGCAAACTGGCTGCATGGCGGCGTGCGCGATCCGGCCTGGGTGGTCGATCATATCGATCAGGACGTGCCGATGCTGATTGAGCAGATCCGCACCCGCGTGCTGCCCAAGCGTGGCATCGTTGCCGCCCCGGATGAGATCCTGATCACCCTCGGATCGCAAAATGCCCTCTATCTGCTGACCCGCCTGCTGATGTCCCGACAGACGCGGGTCGCAGTAGAAAACCCAGGCTTTCGCGAAGCGATCAATACCTTTCTCCTCAGCGATACCACGATTGTGCCGCACCCGGTGGATGAAGAGGGGCTGGTGCTCAGCGACGCGCCCTGCGACTACTACTACGTTACGCCTGGTCACCAGGTGCCAACGGGGGTGACGATGAGCAGAGCGCGGCGTACACAGCTTCTGGCCCACGCCACCCGCCATGATGCGGTGATTATTGAGGACGACTATGACTCGGAGAGTAACTTTATGCAGAACCCACTGCCCGCACTGAAGGCCAGCGATCGCAGCGGGCGGGTGATCTATATCAGCAGCCTGTCGAAGGCGCTCTCCCCTGGCCTGCGGCTGGGCTTTATGGTGGCCGATCCGGATCTCATCGACGAGGCGCGCGCCCTCAGGCGTCTGATCTACCGTCATCCACCGGCCAACATTCAGTATCAAATGGCGCACTTTCTCGCCCAGGGCTACTACGAAACCCATCTGCGCCGCTACCACGAAGACTCCGCCCGTCGTTGGGAGACGCTGGCCACCGCGCTGCGCACCTCTCTGCCAGAGTGCACGCTAATGGCAGGAAGCGAGCACGCTAACGCCTTCTGGCTGCGGACGCCGCCGTCGGTGAATACCCAGCAGCTAACCTGGCGGGCGGCCCACGCAGGGGTGCTGATTGAGCCGGGCGCACGCCATTTCCTTGATGCCGCCCCGCCTGACAGCTTCTTTCGCATGGGCTTCCACGCCATCAACCCCGACGCCATCGCGCCGGGCGTCGAGGTGCTACAGAGGCAGCTACAGCAGCTGTAATTGTCTGATTTATCGCCTGTTGCCCGGCTGCCGCCTCGGTTAGGGCCAAACTCGCTCTATACTGATTAAAAACAGACAACAGCGAGTTTACCTATGCCTCTACCCGATTTTCATCGATCTGACGCCTTCACCCTGGGTATTGAACTGGAGCTGCAGGTGGTTAACCCGCCGGGATACGACCTTAGCCAGGACTCCACCACGCTGATTGACGCCGTCAAGGCTGAAGTCAAAGGTGGCGAAGTGAAGCACGACATCACCGAAAGTATGCTGGAGATTGCCACCGGCGTCTGCGGAGATATCCACCAGGCTGCCGGACAGTTCTCCGCCATGCAGCAGGCTATCCTGCGCGCCGCCAGCGAACACCATCTGCAAATTTGCGGCGGCGGCACGCACCCGTTCCAGACGTGGCAGCGTCAGGAGGTGTGCGATGACGAACGCTACGCACGCACGCTGGAGATGTTTGGCTATCTGGTGCAGCAGGCGACGGTGTTTGGCCAGCATGTCCACGTGGGCTGTCCGAGCGGCGATGATGCCATCTATCTGATGCACGGCCTGTCGCGCTTCGTACCCCACTTCATTGCGCTCGGCGCAGCCTCGCCCTATATCCAGGGCACCGATACCCGCTTCGCCTCGTCGCGGCTTAACATCTTCTCCGCTTTTCCGGACAACGGCCATGCCCCCTGGGTCAGCAACTGGTCGGAATTTGAGGGGCTGTTCCGCCGCCTGAGCTACACCAGCATGATCGATAGCATCAAGGATTTACACTGGGATATTCGCCCCAGCCCACACTTTGGTACGGTTGAGGTGCGGGTGATGGATACTCCGCTGACCCTCGGTCATGCGGTGAACATTGCTGGCTTTATCCAGGCGATTTCTCACTGGCTGCTGGCCGAGCGGCCGTTCAAGTTGCAGGAGCGTGACTATCTGCTCTATAAGTTCAATCGCTTCCAGGCCTGCCGCTACGGCTTTGCAGGCGTGCTAACTGACGTGCATACCGGCGAGCAGGTTACCATTGGTGAAGATATTCAGCGCCTGCTGGACAAAATTGCCCCCTACGCCGATAAGCTGAACGGCAGCAGCGCCCTGGAAGCGCTGGCGCAGTTTGTACGGCGTGGTAAAAGTGAGGATCAGCTGATGCGCGATTTCGTTGCCGACGGCGGCTCGCTGATTGGGCTGGTGCAGAAGCACGCGGAGATCTGGGCGGCGCAATAGCGCCGGTCTGGTTGCGCCGGTCTGGCAAATGGCTGACAATATCGTTTTAACTGACGATTAACATCACCATGACGCACCCGCTTGAATCCCTGATGACGGCCGCAGGTATTTTACTGCTGGCCTTCCTCTCCTGTCTGCTGCTGCCCGTCCCTTCGCCGGGTGGCGCGCTGACCCAGCAGCTTATCGCTACCTTTCATCTGGTGGACGCCGGGCAGCTCTATACCCTGCTGTTTTGCGCCTGGTTCCTGCTGCTCGGGACCATAGAGTACTACGTGCTGCGCTTTATCTGGCGGCGCTGGTTCTCACTGAACCACTCCTCCCGTTAAGTCGCGCAGGCCATAGACCAGCGCCTCGGTCCAGGCGGCATAATCATGGCCGCTTGACCAGGGGTGGAAGCTGACGCTGTACCCCTTGTCGTCCAGTACCCGGGCAAACTCCGCGCTGTCGCGGTAGATCCCGCCCCCTTTACCTTGCGTCTCAAAACGTCCGGCCTCTACCCAGAAGCGCACCGGGTAGCGCGGCGACTGCTGATACTGGCGCGTCAGCCAGCCGGGAGCTTCCCCTTTCGGCGACCACCAGTAGGAGCCGGATAGGCTCAGCACGTTGCCAAACAGGCGCGGATAGCGCAGCGCCACCCAGGAGGAGGCCAGCCCACCATAGCTTGCCCCACCGACCACCGTCTTGCTTCGCGTCAACGCCACGCCGCGCTGGCGCAGCCAAGGCAGCAGTTCATGAGCCATAAAGTCAGCAAAAACCGGGTTAGGCGGTAGCTCCTTCCCGCGCCGCGCCGCGTCAAGGCTGTCAACAAACACCACGTTAACAGGCGGCAGCGCATGGCGGGCGATGAGGGCGTCCAGCACGCTGGCGGTATGGTAATCTCCCTGCCAGGTTTTGCCATCAAACAGGATCAGCGTCCAGCGTGCGGGCTGGGCCGAGCGCGGTCGGTAGAGGGTTATCTCCCGGCTGTTGTTT
This sequence comes from Pseudescherichia sp., assembly GCF_031987975.1. GTDB lineage: Bacteria > Pseudomonadota > Gammaproteobacteria > Enterobacterales > Enterobacteriaceae > Pseudescherichia. The sequence continues at coordinate 202,393 of NZ_DALZYX010000002.1, forward strand.
AGCAACTCGCTGTGCAGCCGGTGACGGGTTAGCGTGCCGTGGCGCACCGGCTGGGCCATCGCCGCGTTGCTGAAGTAGCGGGTAGGAGTAAGATCGAGCAGGGATGCGCGTTTCCAGCGATCGCTGTGCGGCTCGCTGAGGGTCTGTGGGTTGAGGGGATCGGCCTGGGCGCTCACCAGAATAGCACGCCGCTGCGGCACGGCGCTGCCCGCAAGCTGAGGCACGTCCGGCGCCAGCTTATACTGCATCACAGTGTCATTAGGCACGACATAGCTACGGAACCAGACGTCGGAGTTGCCCAGCCGGAAGAGCGGATCGTGATCGCCTCCTGGTGAACCGAGGATAAAGACGTTGCTGCGCGCGCCGCGCCACAAAAAAGTCACGCGCTTGTGGCTGGCGTCCACCGGCTCGATCAGCGGCGTCCCTGCCAGCTGGCGCGCCTGCCAGAAGTTCTCGCTGGAGCCTCCGGCTGCAAGCTGGGCCGCCAGCCGCTGGAGTGCCGGGCTGACCGGATCCAGCACCTGTGCGCGGCGCAGCGGCGTGGTCTCATGCATCTGCCAGCTAAACCGCCAGCGCATCCCCTCTTCCCCGTGCAGCACCAGCGACGAAGGCTGCTGCACCGGCAGGGCAAAGAGCAGCGACTGCTCGCCGTCCGGGGGACCATCCTCCAGCAGCGTGCGCAGGCGGCGGTTGTTTCCATCCAGCAGGCGGGCATCGGTCACGCCATAGAGCGTGGCAGCAATATAGTTCTCTGCCAGCCGCGGCAGTTGAAAACAGACCTCGCCGCTGGCATCAAATTTCCCCTGCTGCTCGCCCTGCATCGCTGGCGTATTACAGGTCGCCGCCATCGCAGGTAATGCGCTTAGCCCCATCAATAAACCGCCTACCGCCATCTTCATTGTTCACGTTTCCCTACCAGAATTTGCCAACAACGCTAATGCAAATGGTAATAATTTGCAATATCATTCGCAGCGTTGATGATAGCGCCCCCTGCTCTGCTGGCAGGGATCTCAAACAGGCAAGGGAATTGGTAATAATGCTTAAAAACAACAAGATAATGCAGACGTGGTTACTGAGTTTGGCGGCTGCCGGGGCGGCGACGCCTGCGCTAGCCAATGAGGAGACGCTGGTAGTGACAACGGGCGCGGCGGAGGATCCTACCGCGCCGCTGAAAGGGATGGTGGCGACCAAAACGCTGTCGGCAACCAAAACCTCAGCCGAGCTGGTGAAGACCCCGCAGTCGGTATCGGTGATTACCCGCGATCAGATGCAGGCTCTGGACGTCACCTCGGTCTCGCAGGCGCTGCGCTACTCCGCCGGGGTCTTTACCGAGTACCGTGGCTCCTCGAACCGTAACGATGAGGTGTTTGTACGTGGCTTCAGCTACGTGCCGAAATTCCTCGACGGTCTGAGCTTCGGGGCAACCGCCTCGTCGCAGACCGGCACCGTCGATCCCTGGCTGCTGGAGCGCGTGGAGCTGGTACGCGGCCCCGCCTCAGTGCTCTTCGGCCAGGTCAACCCAGGCGGCCTGATCGGCATGACCAGCAAGCGCCCCACCAGCGAAGCGATCCACCGCGTTCAGTTCCGCACCGGTAACGATGAGCTGGCAGAGGGAGCGTTCGATTTCGGTGGCCAGCTGAGCGACGATGGCCGCCTGCTCTATCGCCTGAACGGGATCGCCCGCACCCAGCACAGCCAGGTCAAAGACTATAAAGAGGAGCGCGTGGCCATCGCTCCGGCCCTGACCTGGTACCCTAACGATCAGACGCGCTTTACCCTGCTCACCAGCTACCAGAAGGATCCGGACGCAGGCTATCGCAACTTCCTGCCCGCCTACGGCACGGTGCGGAGCGCCGACGGGCAGCACATTCCGCTGGACTTCAACGTCAGCGATCCGAACTATAACCAGTCCTGGCGCGAGCAGACGATGGTCGGCTATGAGTTTGAGCATCAGTTCGATGACGCCTTTACCTTCCGCCAGAATGCGCGCTACGCCACCATCAAGCAGAAGTACCGCTATCTCGTTTATGCCTCCAGCGCACCGAACAGCACGCTGCTGACCCGTCGCGCCCAGCACGAAGAGCGCCAGACCGACGAGTTCGGCATCGATAATCAGCTGGAGGCGCAGTTCACCACCGCAGAGGTGAACCATACCCTGCTTGGCGGCCTGGATTACAAATCCAGCCGGGACGCTCAGAGTCTGAAGCGCGGCATGGGTGCGCAGTACAATCTGAACTGGCTAAATCCGGTCTATGGTATCAACGTCGATGAGAGCACCTTCAGCACCGCCAGCGACGAGCAGCAGGATCTGGATCAGATGGGTCTCTATCTGCAGGATCAGCTGAGCTGGAACAACTGGGAGCTGCTGCTCTCCGGCCGCTACGACTGGGATGAGGTACGCACCAGCGACTTTACCGCCGATGACGGCAGCGTGCAGCAGAACGATAATAAGTTCACCTGGCGTACCGGCCTGCTCTACGCCTTTGATTTCGGCCTCTCGCCCTATATCAGCTACAGCACCTCGTTTGAGCCGAATCTGCAAACCAACCGCGCACCGGGCCTGGCCCCGTTCAAGCCCACCACCGGCAAGCAGACCGAAGTGGGCGTGAAGTATCAGCCGGTGGAAAGCACCCTGATGACGCTGGCAGTCTACGATCTCAAGCAGAGCAACGTCCCGACCTACAACAGCTCGCTGGGATGGTTTGAAAACGCCGGAGAAGTGCGCTCGAAGGGGATTGAAACGGAGATCCACTCCACCCTGTTTGATAGTCTGAACCTGATTGGCTCCTACACCTATACCGACGCGGAGACCGCCAGCACCACCGTGGCAGGCACCCAGGGCAAGACCCCGGCGCGGATCCCTACCCATATAGCCTCGGCCTTTGCCAGCTATACGCTGCCGTCCGGCCCGCTCAAAAGCCTCACCGCAGGCGTTGGCATGCGCTATCTCGGCACCAGCTACGGCGACGCACGCAACACCTTTAAGGTTCCGGCGGTGGATCTCTACGATGCCATGCTGAGCTACGATCTGGGAGAGGCGAGCAGCAGCCTGAAAGGCGCTACGGTGCAGCTTAACGTCAATAACGTGGCCGATACCAAGTACGTTGCGTCATGCGCCAGCGACAGCGCCTGCTTCTGGGGCATTGGGCGTACCGCCACCGCCACGGTCAGCTACGCCTGGTAAGATGTCATACCGCCCGGCAGCGCAGGTCTGCCGGGCTAACAGAGACCTAATGCCGCGCCTGGCCGTGGTTTTCCTTCCGGTATGCCCCCGGCGGCTGATTAAACGTGCGGGTAAAAATGCGCGTAAAGGTCTGCTGAGAATCAAAGCCGTACTTAACGCAGATATCAAATACCTTCTGATCGGTATCACGCAGCTCCTGAGCCGCCAGCCGCAGCTTACGTTCGCGGATGTAGCGTCCCAGGCTCTCGCCTTTGTATTGCATAAACAGCCGCTGAAGATGCCATTTGGAGTAGCCTGCGTGCCGGGCAATCTCCTCAATACGCAGCGGCTGGTGCAAATTGTCGTCGATCCACTCGACAATCGTATCGATAACCTGAGCGGAAATGGTCATACGTCGTTCCTCTCTGCTCTTTAAGCGCTAAAACTTGATTATGAGTGAGTAAGCACTCATTATAGAAAGAGTCAAAAAGTCGTCAAGATGATTTTCGATCTTTGACATCACCCGTTGCGGAGCGGCAGATGTCATGTTTCAATCAGGGTTTAACAGCGTATGAGGTAAAGGGTAGTGGCTCGTCCGAAGAGTGAAGATAAAAAACAGGCGTTACTGGAAGCGGCAACCGAAGCATTTGCCCAGTCGGGGATCACCGCCTCCACCGCCCTGATAGCCCGTAACGCGGGCGTGGCGGAAGGCACCCTCTTTCGCTACTTCGCCACCAAAGACGATCTGCTCAATGCGGTTTATCTCGCGCTAAAAACCGATCTCTGCCATGCCATGCTCGACGGTCTCGATCGCTCCGTCAGCGAAGCCAAGGCGCTGACCCGCTACATCTGGAATAGCTATATCGACTGGGGCATTCTGCACCCCATCGGTCACCGGGCAATCCGTCAGCTGGCGGTATCGGGTAAAATTACCTGCGCCACCCAGCAAAATGTGGATGAGCTATTCCCGGATCTCCACACCCTATGCCGTCGCTCGGTGCTGCCAATTTTTCTTACTGAGGCCTTCCACGCCTTTGGCGATGCGCTGTTCCTCTCCCTTGCCGAAACCACCATTGAGTTCGCCAGCCGCGAACCCGAGAAGGCAGCCGATTTTAAAGCTCACGGCTTCGAGGCGATGTGGCGCGCCCTGGCGGACAGCAACGGTAGCTAAAGCGCACGTTTTTCACTTATTTTTTCTTCGCTGAATCTGTACGCTACAGCGCAGCACAACTCATCCCAAAAATATCATCAGGAGTATTTATGGATATCGTTTCCATTGCCTTGCAGCGCTACTCAACCAAGGCTTTTGACGCCAGTAAAAAACTGACCGCCGACGAAGCGGAGAAGATTAAAACGCTGCTGCGCTATAGCCCGTCCAGCACCAACTCACAGCCGTGGCACTTTATCGTTGCCAGCACCGACGAGGGCAAAGCGCGGGTAGCGAAATCTGCAGCGGGCGGCTACGTGTTCAACGAACGCAAAATGCTGGATGCCTCCCACGTGGTGGTGTTCTGCGCGAAAACCGCCATGGACGACGGCTGGCTGGAGAAGGTGGTGGATCAGGAAGATGCCGACGGCCGCTTTGCCACGCCGGAAGCCAAAGCGGCTAACCACAAGGGCCGCACCTTCTTTGCCGACCTGCACCGTAAGGATCGCCAGGATGACCATGAGTGGATGGCGCGTCAGGTCTACCTGAACGTCGGTAACTTCCTGCTGGGCGTGGGCGCAATGGGCCTCGACGCGGTACCGATCGAAGGTTTTGATGCCGACGTGCTGGATGCCGAATTTGGCCTGAAAGAGCAAGGCTTCACCAGCCTGGTGGTCGTCCCGGTCGGCCATCACAGCGTAGAAGATTTCAACAAGGCCCTGCCAAAATCCCGCCTGCCAGAAGAGGTGGTGGTCACTGAGATCTAATTCAGTACCGGCCCGCTCCCCGGCGTTCAGATGCCGGGGAGAATCCCTCGTTACAGCCTTGCCAGCACCTGCTCGCCCGCCTCATCGACCGGCAGATAGACCAGCAGCCGCGAACCGTTACGCGGCGCAGAGTACCAGTACATCTGCTGGAGCTGGAACTCGCCAAAATCCGGGTGATGGAAGTTTTTAATCTGATTCTCTACCCCACGCACCTCGTAGCGCTGGTGCCAGAGCGCCTCAAACTCCTCCGAGGCGGCAAAAAAGCGTGCCAGCTTGTTCTCCCACGCCGCTTCGCCGCGGTGCTCCGCCATCGCCGCACGGAAATAGGAGACAAAGGTCGGCAGCACGTCCCGGTTTGCAAGTCGGCTACGCCAGCCCGGATGGGTCAGATAGAGATAGATACAGTTGCGATCGTCTTCCGGCAGCGCCGCAAAATCGACGCCCATCAGCCGACAGAAAGCGTCGTTCCACGCCACGATATCAAAATTGGGTTTCTGAATGCTGGCCGGCTGCGGCAACAGGCTGTCCAGCATCCGTCGCGTGCCGGGGCTGATCCCCTCGCACGGCGTGACGTTTGCCGACTCCACCGGCGGCAGACCCGCCAGCAGGAACAGATGCCGCGTCTCCAGCGGGCTGCACTGGAGCGCATCGGCCACCGCCTGCATCACCACCGCTGAAGGATTGACCTCCCTGCCCTGCTCAAGCCAGGTATACCAGGTCACGCCGACGTCAGCCAGCATCGCGACCTCCTCCCGGCGCAGGCCCGGCGTGCGCCGCCGACCGCTGCGCGGAAGTCCCAGCCGCTGCGGATCCAGGCTCTCCCGCCGCGCCCGCAGAAAAGCGCCCAGCTGTTTACGGCGATCGTCCTGGCGTATCTGCGCGACGTCCAGCTCGCTGTGGCTCATCAGGCTCATGGTCTCTCCAGCCTCTCTTCAGCATGGTAGTGTCAGTACCAGTATAATCAGGAACTGGTACCCGTTTATTCAATCAGCGATGCTACGTCCATTCGCTGAATGACGCAATGGAGCTACCATGAAAACGTCACCTGTTTCACCCGGCCGCGCGGGGCTATTCCTGCTGCTGACCGGCCAGATGCTGCCCCTGATCGACACCTCGATCACTAACGTCGCCCTCGACTCAATTACCGCATCGCTACACGCCAGCGCCACCCAGCTGGAGCTTATCGTCGCCCTGTATGGCGTGGCCTTTGCCGTCTGCCTGGCGATGGGTAGCAAGCTAGGGGATAACTATGGTCGCCGCCGTCTGTTTATGTGGGGCGTGGCGGTGTTCAGCTTCGCCTCGCTGCTGTGCGGCATGGCTAACTCGATTACCGCCCTGCTGGTGGCTCGCACTCTGCAGGGTGCGGGGGCGGCGCTGATCGTCCCGCAGATCCTCGCGACCCTGCACGTCACCCTGAAAGGCACGGCTCACGCGCGGGCTATCAGCCTCTACGGCGGCATTGGTGGTATCGCATTTATTGTCGGACAGATGTGCGGCGGCTGGCTGGTGTCGGCAGATATCGCCGGGCTGGGCTGGCGTAACGCCTTTTTCATCAACGTGCCGATTGGCCTGCTGGTGCTGGCCTTCAGCTATCGCTACGTGCCGGAGACCCGGCGCGATACGCATTCGCCCATCGACTGGCAGGGAACATTTATCCTTGCCCTGATCCTCTGCTGCCTGCTGTTTCCGATGGCGCTGGGACCGGAGCTGCACTGGCCGTGGTCGATGCAGCTGATGCTGCTGGCCACGCTTCCGCTGCTGGTGTGGATGCGGGCCAGCGCGCTGGGCAAGCAACGGCGCGGCGAACATCCGCTGCTGCCGCCGCGGCTGTTGCAGCTCGCCAGCGTTCGCTTCGGCATGGTGATCGCCCTGCTGTTCTTTAGCGCATGGTCCGGGTTTATGTTCTGCATGGCGCTGACCATGCAGTGCGGCCTGGGAATGGCCCCGTGGCAGTCAGGCAACAGCTTTATTGCCCTCGGCGTGGCCTACTTCCTCTCAGCAATGTACGCGCCGAAGCTGATTGCCCGCCACAGCATGGGGCGGATCCTGCTTTCTGGCCTGGCGGTACAGATCGGCGGGCTGCTGCTGTTGATGGAGACCTTCCACCACTACGGTCAGGCCACCACGGCCCTGACGCTGGTGCCGTCAACCGCGCTGATTGGCTACGGTCAGGCGCTGATCGTCAACTGCTTCTACCGGGTGGGAATGCGTGATATCACCGCCAACGATGCCGGGGCGGGCAGCGCCCTGCTCAGCACGTTGCAGCAGGCGACGCTGGGCCTTGGCCCGGCGGTGTTTGGCTCGCTGCTGTTAGTGCTGATGCGTCACCATCACGGCAGCTATACGCAGGCGATGATCGGTTTCCTTGGCGTTGAGGCGGTAATGATGCTGCTGCTGGCGGCGATGGCCATTGGCATGCGCCACCATCTGAACCGCAGCCCGGCAATCGCGACGTCGTGACTCAGGCGCTGGCGCGTTCAATAAAGCGCCAGTCCATCATCACTCTTTCTGCCGGGGTCTCGGGATTGTCGATTTTGTTCAGCAGCAGGGCCACGGCTTTACGGCCAATCTCTTGGGAAGGTTGCGCCACGGTGCTGAGCTGGGGCGAGACCATCTCCGCCAGCGGCGTGCCGTCAAAGCCCACCACGGCGATGTCGTCTGGCATCGTCAGCCCTGCCTGCGCTATTGCCAGCAGTGCGCCAGCCGCCAGGGTATCGGAGACCGCAAATACCGCATCCGGGCGCTCATCGGCGCGCAGTAGGCTCTCCATCGCCGCCCTGCCCGCATTAAAGCTCAGCTCGCTGGCGTACTCGACTGCCGTCCAGCTGCGGTCGTTTTGCTCCAGCACGTTCTTATAGCCCCGCTCGCGCAGGCGGGCATATTTATAGCTCAGGTCGTGGTTGATCAGCGCAATGCGCTGGCGGCCCCGGTTAATCAGGTGCTGGATCACGTACTGGGAGGCGTCGATATCGTTAATCCCGACGCAGGAGACGCTCCCCTCATCGGCATACTCGGCGCACTGTACCCAGGGCGCCTGGCCAATCATGGTCGTCAGCTCCGGCAGCTTAGAGAAGGCGTCCATGGTGATGATGCCATCAACGATTTTCCCCGACAGCAGGGTCAGCGCCGATCGGGAGCGTGCCATATCCGAGCCGGTATTGCACAGCAGGATACGGTAGCCATTCTTCTCCGCCTCCTCCTCAATACCTTTTACCACTTCGGCGCAGAAGGGGTTGGCGATGTTCGACACCAGCACGAGGATCATATAGCTCCGGGCGGTGCGGAGCTGGCGGGCCAGCAGATTCGGCTGGTAGTTGCTCTCTTCAATCGCCGCCAGCACGCGCTCGCGGTTTTGCGGCTTCACGGACCCGCTGTGGTTGATGACCCGGGAGACCGTCGCTACCGACACTCCGGCCAGGCGAGCGATTTTTTGAATTGACATAACGACAACACATCCTGCGGTTAACGCTTTTTATAGCAGGCTACCATAAAACCGCTGCCCGGCGAACCGGCAGCGGCTTAGCGGGTCACCGGCATCCAGCGCTGCTGCTGATGGCTTTTTATAATGGCATCAATGATGAACATCACGTCGGCGCCGTCATAAAAAGAGGCAAACGAACTGGCGCTGGCCTCCGGCATGGTTCCAGCGCGCACCGCCTGGTAGAAGTTCGCCATCATATTCTTAAAAGCGTCGGGCCAGCCCTCTATATGCCCACCGGGAAAGTGCGCGCTGCTGGCAACGTCGGGCGACATCAGACCCGGATCGTCGGTAAGGATCTCGTTGGGACGCTGACGGTGCCCAATCCACAGCTGCTGAGGGATCTCCTGATCCCAGCCCAGCGAGCAGCAGCTGCCATTCACCTCAAAGCTGAGACGGTTTTTCCGCCCCGCGCTGACCTGCGAGACGCTAAAGCAGCCTTTGCTGCCGTCGGCAAAGCGTACCAGCACCGAGCCGCCGTCTTCGGTGGTAACCGGGCGATCCTCATACTGCGCCTCGACTCCGCCAGCGCTGAAGGTCGCCCCGCCGTCCAGCCGCGCCTTGCGGGTCGGCCAGACAATTGCCAGATCGGCCATCACCTCCACGATCCGTTGCCCGGTAACAAACTGTAACGTATCGCACCAGTGCGAGCCGATATCGGCCACCGCTCGCGACGCGCCGCCCAGCGCGGCGTCCACCCGCCAGTTGTAGTCCGTCTCCAGCAGCATCCAGTCCTGAAGGTAGCTGCCGTAGACCGAGAAGAGCCGCCCGAGCCTGCCGTGGCGTTGCAGGCTCGCCACCTGCTGGACCATGGCAAACTGACGATAGACAAAGCTGACCCCGTGCACCACGCCCGCCTGCTCGGCCAGCACCACCAGCTCCGTTGCCTCCTCCGGCGTCATACAGAGCGGCTTCTCCGAGAAAACGTGCTTACCGGCGCGTAAAATGCGTCGGTTTATCTCAGCATGAAGGTGGTTAGGAGTGCAGTTATGCACCACATCAATACCGGGGTGGGCCAGCATGGCGTCGATATCGCCAAAGGCAAAGGGCACGTTGAGCGCAGCGGCCTTCTGCTGCGCTGATTCCAGGGAGCGATCGCAGAGCGCTACCACCTGCACGTCCCCCAGACGGCGCAGGGCTTCAATGTGCGCCGGGCCAATAAACCCGCTGCCAATAATCCCTACGCCGATCATGATGCATCTCCTAATCCCAGCATGGCCCGCACGCTGGCCCGATCGCCGCCGCCTGCGGCAAAATCATCAAACGCCCGATCCGCAACCGGGATAATGTGGCGGCGAATAAACTCGCTGCCCTCCCGCGCCCCGGCGTCACCCTGCTTTAGGCAGCACTCCCACTCCAGCACCGCCCAGCCGTCGTAGCCGTACTGCGTCAGCTTGCTAAAGATCGCCCCGAAGTCTATCTGCCCATCCCCCGGCGAGCGGAAGCGCCCGGCGCGATCCACCCACGGTTGATAGCCGCCGTAGACGCCGCTGCGCCCGTTGATGCGGAACTCTGCATCCTTAACGTGGAAGGCTTTAATCCGCGAATGATAGATATCGATAAATGCCAGGTAATCTATCTGCTGGAGCAGAAGATGGCTGGGATCGTAAAGAATATTGCAGCGCGGATGGTTATCCACGGCGGTCAGGAAGCGCTCGAAGGTCACCCCGTCATGCAGATCCTCCCCCGGATGGATCTCAAAGCAGAGATCGACCCCGTAACGATCGAAACGATCCAGAATAGGCCGCCAGCGACGAGCCAGCTCGGCAAAGGCTTCGTCGAGCAGCAGGGCATTGTGCGGCGGCCACGGGTAGAAGTAAGGCCACGCCAGCGCCCCGGAGAAGGTGGCGTGGCTGCGCAGGCCCAGCTTTTGTGAGGCTACCGCCGCCTGAGTCACCTTCTCTACCGCCCACGCCTGGCGTGCCGTGGGATTACCCCGCAGATGCTCAGGGGCAAAGTTGTCGAAGGCGGCGTCATAAGCCGGGTGCACGGCCACCAGTTGGCCCTCAAGATGCGTTGAAAGCTCGCTAATCACCAGCCCGTACGTCGCCAGCGTGCCATTGATCTCATCGCAGTAGGTCTGGCTCAGCGCGGCCAGCTCGAGATCAAAAATATGCGGATGATTGCAGGGAATTTGCAGCGCCTTGTAGCCCAGCCGCGCCGCCCACTCCGCCAACCCCTCCAGGGTGTTAAAGGGTGCCTTTTCTCCGATAAACTGCGACAGAAAAATCCCCGGTCCCTGAACTGTTTTCATACCATCCTCCACCATTAAGCCCGCTCGTTGTCGTCATATTTAAATGTAAACAGGAATACCAGCGCGATAGCGGCAGCGGCGACGGCGGGGATCCACCAGAAGGTAACCCACGCCTCGGGCACAGCCTGCCCGGCGACCAGCCGGTTATAGAGCGCGCCGGAGATTTGCGAACCAAGCAGCATCCCGATGCCGTAGGTGAACATGACGATCATGCTTTGCGCCTGGCCTTTGACCTTTGCTCCTGCCACGCGGTCGGTATAGATAAAGCCTACGACAAAGAAGAAGTCGTAGCAGATGCCGTGCAGCAAAATACCGAGATAGAGCAGGAAGCGCGTCTCTTCACTTACCCCGAGGGCAAAAAAGGCGTAGCGCACGAACCAGGCACACATACCGATCAGCAGCATGTACTTCACGCCGAGGCGACGGAACAGCAGCGGGATCACCAGCATAAAGACGATCTCAGACATCTGGCCGAAGGACATCGCGGTGCTGACATCCCCTACCCCGGCGTCCGCCAGATACGAGGCGGTGTAGGCGTAGTAGGTCCCGAGCGGCACGGAGATGAGCATGGCGCAGAGCGAGAAGACAAAGAAGTGGCGCGTTTTCAACAGCGCAAAGGCATCGGCGCAAAAAAGATCGCGCACCGCCACCGGCAGCCCTTTAGCGGGCGCAGGGGTATGGGGCAGCGTCAGGCTATAGAGCGCCAGCAGCACCGAGCAGGCAGCCGCCACCATAAAGATGTTGACGCTCGCCGCGATGCCGGTCACGCCGATAAATATCCCCGCCACGATCCAGCCGATGGTGCCAAACACGCGTACCACCGGGAAGGTCTTATCGACGTTCGCCAGGCTATGGAAAGCGATGTTGTTGGTTAGCGCCAGGGTTGGCATATAGCAGAGCGTATAGCCAAATAGCAGGCCAATCAGCAGCGCACCGTTCTGAGCAATCAGCGCCTGGGGGACAAACCAGAGAATGGCTGCCCCGGCGAGGTGCATCACCGCCATCACCTTTTGCGAGGCAAAGAAGCGATCCACCAGCATTCCCAGCACAAACGGCGAGAGAATCGAGGCGATCGGCCCGGCTGAAAAGGCGTCGCCAATCAGCAGAGCCATGTTGTGCTGGGTCATAACAAGGCCCAGCGTGACGGACCAGCTTCCCCAGATAAAGAACTGGAGAAACATCATCAGGGACAGTCTTGGCACGAGCAGTCGATGCTGCACCTGCCCTTTGCCGCTACTTTCGGTTGTTGACACCATTTTATCGCCTCACCCGTGTAAAGTAATCGATTACAAAATGCGATCAATAGAAAAGTAATCGATTACAAAATAGTTTGCCTGTGGGTTAGCTGAGATCTGGGAGAAGGCTCACGATAAATATGACGGAGGGATGAAGCCCGGCAAGCAGCATGCCGCCGGGCAGAAGATTAGCGTGCCTTGCGGCGCAGCAGTTTGAAGGCGATGAAGAGGAAAGCGATCCACACCGGCAGCAGGATAGCGGACATCCGCATGCCGTCGATGGTGCACATCAGCCCGAGAATCAGCACTAAAAAGGCGATGCAGATATAGTTGCTTGCCGGATAGAGCAGCGCTTTAAACTGGCTCTCACGGCCCTGACGACGCATCGCCGCCCGGAACTTAAGGTGCGCGAGGCAGATCATGATCCAGTTCAGCAGCAGCGTCGCCACCACCAGCGCCATCAGCAGGCCAAAGGCCTCTTTCGGCAGCAGGTAGTTAATCAGGATCACCAGGGAAGTAATCCCTGCGGAGAGGAACAGCGAGTTCACCGGCACGCCGCGGGCGTTAACGCGGGTTAAAAACGCCGGGGCGTTGCCCTGCACCGAGAGGCCAAACAGCATGCGGCTGTTAGAGTAGACGCCGCTGTTAAACACCGAGAGCGAGGCCACCAGGATAATAAAGTTCAGCGCCGAGGCGACGATGTTACTGTCCAGCTCGTGGAAAATCATCACGAACGGGCTGCTGTCGGCTTTGACATCTACCCATGGATAGAGCGCCAGCAGCACCACCAGCGAGCCGATATAGAAGATCAGGATACGGTAGACCACCTGATTCACCGCTTTCGGAATGGTGGTCTGCGGATCGCGGGCCTCGGCGGCGGTAATGCCGATCAGCTCCAGACCGCCAAAGGAGAACATGATCACCGCCAGGGACATGATCAGCCCGTGCCAGCCGGTAGCAAGGAAGCCGCCGTGCTGCCAGAGGTTATCAAAGGTAGCGCGCTCGCCGCCGTGGCCGGAGAAGAGCAGCCACAGGCCAAAGCCGATCATCGCGATAATCGCCAGCACTTTGATCAGCGCAAACCAGAACTCCATCTCGCCATAGAGGCGGACGTTAACAAGATTGGCAGCGTTGATGATGATAAAGAACGCGGCGGCCCAGACCCACGTCGGTACGTCCGGCAGCCAGTACTGCATATAGATGCCCGCTGCGGTCAGCTCAGCCATGCCCACCAGCACAAACATCACCCAGTAGTTCCAGCCGGAGAGGAAGCCCGCGAAGGGACCCCAGTATTTCCAGGCAAAGTGGGAGAACGAACCGGAGACCGGCTCCTCGACCACCATCTCGCCCAGCTGACGCATAATCAGGAAGGCGATAATCCCGGCAATGCCGTAGCCCAGCAGTACCGCTGGCCCGGCCATCTGAATCGCAGGCCCGATGCCCAGAAACAGCCCGGTACCGATAGCACCGCCCAGCGCGATAAGTTGAATATGACGGTTTTGCAAACCCCGTTGCAGCGTCGGCCCACTCCCCGACGCGCCATCTGCCTGTTGCTGGCCAGATGCGATTGACGCGTTTTTCACGTCCTACCCCTGTCTATTTTAATAAAGGGGCATCTTTTAACACTTAGCGTTACCGGTAGCAAGCAGACGAAAAGGCTGGCGTTGCCGCCAGCCCTCGCTATCAGAACGACAGGGTAACGCCAGCGTAGTAGGCGCGGCCCGGCTCGTTATAGGTCGATGCGCCTTCGTTTTCACGATAGAGACGCTTATCGAACAGGTTATTGATCCCGCCGTTGAGCAGCAGGCTTTTCGTCAGCTGGTAGTTGGCGTTCAGGCCAACGATGGAGTACGCGCCCACCTCATTGGTGGCCAGCGTGCCGGTCTCAGTGCGGATCTCCGCATGCTCACGCGGCTTCTGGCGACCATACATCGTCCAGTTAACGTTGGTAGAGAGCTTGTCCGTCATCTTCCAGTCAAGCATGGTATTGACGGTGTACTCCGGGATCACCGAGAGCGGGTTGCCGGTGTCTTTGTTTTCCGACTGGATCATGTAGGTGCCGTTAGTGCGCCAGGTCAGCGTATCCTCAACCAGCGGAATGCTCAGGTTGCCCTCCAGACCTTCCACCACCGCCTTGCCGCCGTTCTCCCACTGCAGGATGTTGTAACCGTTAGAGGCGTAACCCAGTACGTCCGTCCCGGCAACGATCTTGTTTTTATAGTCGTTACGGAAGTACGTGATACCCGCTACGTAGCCGCTGCGGCTGAACTCAAGGCCAATCTCTTTATTAACGCTGGTCTCCGGGTCGAGATCGTTGTTGCCCAGCAGATAACAGCTGCCGGTGGCGATGTTATTCGGACAGCCATTGCCGCGCGTCGAGAGCAGATAGCCCTCGCTGGACTGGTAGAGGTTCGGCGCTTTATAGGCCCGGGCGATCCCCGCCTTCAGCTTGAAGTCTTCCCCCAGATCCTGAGAGACGTTCAGCGACGGACTCCAGTTAGTGCCAAACTTATTGTGGTAGTCGAGACGGATCCCCGGAATGATAAAGGTGCCCGGCGCGGCTTCGATATTATCCTCGAAGTAGACGGCGGTGGTCTCGGCGCTATTTTTACTGTCGCGATCGGCCGGGTTGCCTGCAACATTGCCGATTGCGATCCCCGTCGCGTCGGTGGCGGACATCGAGGCCGGATCGTTCAGCGCCTCGCGCTCCCACTCTGCCCCCAGCGTCACGGTCTGATCGACCCACAGCGTGACGGGAATGTTTACCTCGCCGGTGCTGCGCCAGGTCTCAAGACGGCTGGTGTCATAGGTGTCGCTGTTGATCATCCCTTCGACGCGGCCAGTAGATCCCTCTTGCAGGCGAGTGTTGTTGGTTTTTTCGTAGTAGACGCCGACCTTCGACTGGCCCCACTCCCAGATGCCGTTATGGGTCAGGCCGTAGTTCTGGCGGTACATGCGGTTGGTTTCATCGCCGTAGAGCGTATTAACCAGCCCGTTGGGGCTGAGGTTACCGTTGCTGTACTGGGTATCACCGGCGTAGATATTACCCTGACGGCTGTAGCCATAGTCGAAATCAAGGATCTGCGTGGGGGTGATTTTCCATGACAGCTGACCGTTGATATCTTTGTTACGCACCCCTTCTCGTCCGGCGGCGTAGGAGCCGTTCTGGGCGGTATTGATATCCTGGGCATCGGCGTCGGTTTTATTGAGGTTGCCGTAGAGGCGCATGGTCAGCGCATCGCCTGCCAGCGGCCCGCTGAGATCGAAGTTGGCGCGTTTGGTCGCCCCCTCTTTGTCGTTCTCGGGCTGGTTAGTGTAGAGGGAGAGCGCGCCGTGCCAGTCGTTGGTGGGTCGTTTGGTGATGATGTTCACCACGCCGCCCGCTGCGCCGGAGCCGTAGCGCGCCGCTGCCGGCCCACGGATCACCTCGATGCGCTCCACCAGCTCTGCCGGCACCCAGTTGCTGTCGCCACGGGTATCGCGCTCGCCGCGCCAGCTGTAGCGCACGGCGTTGCGGGAGGTCACCGGCACGCCGTCGATCAGGATCAGAGTATTCTCCGGACCCATGCCGCGAATATCGATCTGGCGATTATTGCCCCGGCTGCCGGAGGCGCTGTTGCCGGTCAGGTTAACGCCCGGCATTTTACGGATGATGGCCGACAGGTCGTTCACCGGCGGCTCTTTTTTAATATCCTCGGCGGTGATGATCGACACGCCGGGTTGCTGCTTAAGCTCCTGCTCTGCGGTGGCATGTACCACCATCTCTTCACCGTCGTCCACCGCTACATCGTCTACCGCCCAGGCGCTAACGCTCAGACAGGAGGATAACACCAGCGCCAGCGGACGCTTTTTGAAAAGGTTACTTACAACCATGCCACTCTTCTCCATTTTTTTGTCATATTTTGAGAATGAGCATGATAATGATAACTATTATTATTTTGTATACAGCGGCGCAATCTTCTTATTTCTTACCTGAATATCCTTAATTCCTTCATATTTGCGCCGCCTATGCAGACTCCTTACCTAGAAGTCGTAGCTCATGGAGATCTTCAGCGTGCGCGGATCGCCCCGGAAGATGTAGGTGCCCAGATCTTCGACGCCGGACCAGTACTTCTCGTTGGTCACGTTATCCACGCCCACGCGCCACACCATCTCGTTGGCATCCTGATTCAGGCGGGTCCGGTAGCGAACGCCCAGATCCAGCGTGGTGTAGTCATCCAGCTTTTTGGTGTTGGCGGCGTTGGCATACTGCGAGCCGGAGTGGTTCACGCGCGCCGTTGCCGTCAGGCCCTCTACCGGCTTGATGTCGTACTCTGCGCCAAACACCATAAAGACGCCTGGCACACCGATAGCATCTTTGCCGTCGTTAGTGCCGTTCTGCGTTTTGGTCATCTCCGCGTTGACCCAGGTGGCGCTGCCGTTAAGGCGCAGGCCGAGCACCGGCTCGCCAAAGACGTTCAGCTCCAGGCCGCGGTTACGCTGCTCGCCGTCAAGCTTGTAGGGACCATCCGTACCGTACTGAATGGCAGAGGGTTTTTTGATCTCAAATAGCGCCAGGGTACCGCCGATGCGACCGTAGTCGATCTTCACCCCGACCTCATTCTGCTTCGAGTGGGCAATGCCGGTGCTCTGACCGAAGTTAGAGGCGCTTCTCGGGGCGACGGCGCCCGGCTGCAAGGCTTCGGTATGGTTGGCGTAGAGCGACAGCTCTTCCCACGGCTTATAGACCACGCCGTAGGTTGGCATCCAGCGGCTCTCTTCATAGCGGGAGTCACTCTGTTCCGCTCCCGTGGCGTTGTTGTAGTTGCGCACCACCACCTTCTGGTTACGCGCGCCAACGGTGAAGAGCAGGCTGTCATCCAGCACGCCCAGGGTATCGCTCAGCAGCCAGCCCTGAGTCCGGTTCCGGCTGGTGGTACGCGGATCGCCATAGTTACCGCCAAAGCTCGTCACAGGCGGCATTGCCACATCGCTCGGATGATAGATATTGATGGTCGGGTTGGCAGCAGCGGAGGACATCCGCCATGCGGTTCTGTCGCGTTTGATCAGCGCCGAATAGCCAACGTTGATTTTATGCGAGACAAAGCCGGTATCGAGATTACCGCGCAGGCCCAGCATGCCGCTATTAGCATCGATATAGCGGTTGGTATCCAGACGGCTTGCCGTCGCATCACCGTTGGCGTTGAGCAGCTTCGGCGAGCTGTAGGTTCCAATTTCATGGGCCTGCTGCGCACCCGCAGCGGCATAGGCGGTCCAGGTGTCGGTCAGATCATACTCGGCGCGGGCCACACCAAACTGGTTGTCAATGTCGTTGTAGCTCCACGTCTGGCTGAAGTTCTTGCTGGGATCCGGCACGTCGGGAATGAAATCTACGCCAGTAATATTGACCCCCATGCCGCTGCCGTGGAAGGTCTTCTTCTGGTAGGCCGCATCCAGCGAGGTGCGCAGGCGATCGCCCCGGTAGTCGAGGCCGATCGAGGCCAGCGTGGTACGGCGGCGATCGTGATCCAGCGGGGCTTCGCCCTCGCGATGCAGCAGGTTAATGCGCGTGCCGAACTGGTTGTTATCGCCAAAGCGACGCCCCAGATCCAGCGATCCGCCGACCATCGCCTGACTGGTGTAGTCGACGCCTACGCGGGTCGTGGGGGTATCTTCCGCATGCTTAGGCTCAAGGTTGATCATCCCACCTACGCCGCTGCCCGCCGCGCCGTTCAGCAGACCGTTGGCACCTTTGAAGATCTCGACACGCTCGATCATCTGGGTATCTACGACCTGACGCGGCACCACGCCCGGCAGGCCGCTCATGGTCATGTCGTCGCCGTCGAGCTTAAAGCCACGAATGCGGTAGGTTTCGGCGGAGTTGCCGTAGCCCTGCACCGGCTGGACGCCTGCGTCGTTGCGCACCACGTCGGCAATGGTTTTGGCCTGCAGATCCTCTACCGCTTTGGCGGTATAGCCGATGACGTTAAAGGGCACGTCCATCGCCTTCTGCTCGCCGAGCATCCCCAGACGGCCGCCGTGGGCTACCTGACCGTCCAGATAAGCAGGAACCGGCACATCACCGCCGGGCGTAAACTCGCTGACCGGTGCTGCCTGCACCATAATGGTATCTTCCTGATTGGTCTTGCTGGTGTCAGCGGCTTCAGCCTGCGCTGAATGGGCTACCGCGCCGATAGCCAGCGCAAGCAAGGACTTGCGCAAAGTGAGAGCGTTATTTTTTATAGGTCGCATCATTAACTCATACGAGAGCGTGGTTAAAAAAATGGCCCGTTGCCGGGCCGGTTGGATTACTGATTCAGGGCGATGCGGACAACGCTGTCCGGACCGTTGGTCGAGTGATCTTTATTGAAGGCCTGCTTGACGGTGACATAGAGGGTCTGGCCGTCGGCAGAGACCAGCAGGCTGTTCGGGTTTGGCGGCAGATCCCACGCCTGCTTCACCGCGTAGGTGGTGCCGTCGAGGCTCAGCAGCTTGCCGGACTCACGCTGGCTGATGTAGATCTCGTTGCGTTTCGGGTTGAACTTCACCGACAGGGAGTCACCGACGTCGAGCTGCTTGATCACCTTGCCGGTATGGATATCCAGCACCAGAGTGGTTTTTGCCTTTGAGTTATCGGTCACGAACAGGCGGCCGGTGGCGCTGTCCTCTGCGAAGTTAAGCAGCAGGGCCTCTTTTTCAGCCAGCGGCTTCCAGCGCTTTTCCACACGGTTGGTGCGCGGATTGATGACCAGAATTTCACCGCCGCCGTTGGCAGCATAGATGCGCTGGGTCTGCTCGGAGTAGTGCAGGCCGGTCATCCATTTACCGGTGTTTTTGATGCGCGTTTTCAGCTTCATGGTTTTCGCATCCACCACCCAGATCAGCGCCGGATCGGCTACCGCGCCGATGTAGAGCAGGCCGTTATGCAGCAGCACCTGGCGTGCGCCGTACGGGAAGCCCTCTTTATTACGTTCCGGGAAGATTGCCCGCGCCAGCACCTTGCCGTCGGCGGTGTTGATGGCGCTAATGCCCGCGTCCAGCGAGTTGGTGACGTAAACAGTTTTACCGTCCGGGGCGATATCCATGCCGAAGTTTTTTAGATCGGTATGGGTCGATCCGATCGTTTTTAAGGTTTTAGGATCGAGCTTGTAGACCACCCCGCCCTGCACGTCTTTGAACCCTTCAGCGCTGGCCACGTACAGCGCATCGCCCGCCGGGCTTAACGCCAGCTCATAAACACCCTCCGCCAGATCGCGCTTCACGACGTTGCTCTGCTGCGCGGACGCTGCCTGCGGTTTTTGCGCCTCGGCGGCCGGTTTTGCGCTGGCGGACTGGGTGGTATTGCAGCCGCTCAGCACCATTGCCACGCAGAGAGCCAGGGCAGAGGTTTTCATTTTCATCAGAAGCATCCTTAACCGTTCAAAGTCATTCATCAGGAAGGTAGCGCGCCGGCCAAAAACGGCCTGACCAAACGCTAAAGAGAATGAGAACTATACTCATTATGAGTATGCGATCAAGAATAATTACCTTGAAAAGTTGAGAAAAAACCACGCAGCTTCGCCTCATAGAAGTTACGTGGTTTTTAACAGGATTTTAGTGCTGCCGTTATCGCTTACAGCCCCAGGGCTTTTAACACCGCTGGCTTCGCCGGTTCCCCGGTGCGGGTGGTGACGCCAGCGAGCCAGCTATCCAGCAGTTCCGGGCGTTTAGCCAGCTCGGCGCGGGCAGCCTCCTGGGCGCTCTGCTTATCGTCCAGCACGCGGGTGATAACGGCGTTCTCCAGCGGGACGTCAAACTTCAGCTGGCTGAAGAAGCGGTTAGCGTTCGGGCACTGAGTGGCGAAATCCTTACGTGTGACGGTGTTGACCGTCGCGCTGCCGTAGTTAGCGCCAAAGTAAGCATCGCCCCCGCTCAGGTAGGCCAGCTTAAAGCGGGTGTTCATGGCATGCGGCTCCCAGCCGAGGAAGACGATCCACTCCTTCCGCTCCACCGCCCGCGTCACCTGCGCCAGCATCCCGCTCTCGCTCGACTCCACCAGATTCCAGTCCTGCAGGGCAAAATCGTGCTTGTCGAGCATCTTCTTCAGGTTCTGGTTGGCCGGCGCGCCGGGGGCGATGCCGTAAATTTTATGATTAAACTTGTCGGCGTACTTTTGCAGGTCGGCAAAGTCTTTCACGCCCGCAGCGGCCACGTAGTCCGGCACCGCGAGAGTAAAACGGGCCGCGGGCAGGTTAGCCCCCAGCACCTTGACCGAGCCGTCGGCGGTAAACTTGCTTATAACCGGCTCCTGGGCAGGCATCCAGTTGCCTAAGAAAACATCCACCTGACCGGTTTTCAGCCCCTGATAGGCCAGCGCTACCGAGAGGTTCTGCACCTTCTGCTGATAGCCCAGCGCGTTCAGCACCACGCCGGAGAGTGCGTTGGTGGCCGCGATGTCCGTCCAGCCCGGATCGGACTGGGTGATGGTGTCACAGCGCGCCTCTTCTGCGGCAATGCTGTTCAGCGGAAGCCAGCCAGCCGCAGCCAGCAGAACGAATTGCGTGAGTGTCTTCATTTTCATTTTATTTTCCTGCCGGTTGTTGAAAAGGACGCGGATAGCGGGCAAAGGCCTCTTGTTCATCCAGCGTCTGGTGATTACGGATATAGCGTTCCGATGCCGCCAGGAACGGCTGGTAGTCCCACTTCGGAATAGCGTCGCGCCCGGCGATACGGGTGAGGAAAAGCCGCTTCTGCTGGCTGGCCAGCACCTGCTTATGGAGCGCCTCCAGATCCCAGCGGGAGCGCACCTCGCTGGCAAAAGAGTAAGCCTGATCCCGGTAACGCGCATGGCTCGCCAGGTTGACGCGCTCATGGGGATCCTCAGCGAGGTTAAATAGCTGCGGCGCTTCGCTAAAGGAGTGAATGTATTTCCAGCTGCCACGGCGGATCATCAGCATCGGGCCAAGCGCTCCTTCGGCAAGGTATTCACTCACCGCATCGTCAGGCCCCGATTCGCCTTTCAGGTGTGGCACTACGCTGCTGCCGTCGAGGGGAGAAATCGCCTGCGGTTTACGATCTTCACCGGAGGCCAGCTCCACCAGAGTAGGCAGCACGTCGACCAGCGAGACGCTCTGGCTTACCCGGCGCGGCGCGAAACGTTTAGGGTTGTGCACAATAAAGGGAATGCGCACGGCGTTTTCAAAGAAGGTCATCTTGTACCAGAGGTCGCGCTCGCCGAGCATCTCCCCGTGGTCGGCGATGACCATCACCACGGTATTCTCCGCCAGCCCGGTCTCCTCCAGAGTGCGCACCACTTCACCAAAGCAGTCATCGACGTAGGCCATCGCGCCATAGTAGGCGTGACGCGCGCGGCGAATATGCTCGTCGGTGATCAGCCCCTCTTCCAACTGGTACATGGCCCGCAGTCGGGCGGAGTGAGCGTCGTCCTCTACGTCCCCCCTGCGGGTCTTCGGCATGTCGATATCCGCCTCGTTAAAACGGTCAAGATAACGCTTCGGAATGGCAAAGGGATCGTGGGGATGGGTCAGGGAGAGCAGCAGCATAAACGGCTGCTCGTCGGGCCGCCGCGCTGCATCATAGAGCCGCTGGCGCGCCTGGAAGAGCGCATCGTCGTCAAAGTCGAGCTGGTTAGTGCGCACGCACTCTCCCGCCTCCAGCACCGAACTCATGTTGTGGAACCAGTCCAGGCGGCGCTCCGGATGGTGCCAGTCCGGCGTCCAGCCAAAATCCGCCGGGTAGATATCGGTGGTCAGACGCTCATCGAAACCGTGAAGCTGATCCGGGCCACAGAAGTGCATCTTGCCGGAGAGCCAGGTCCGGTAGCCCTGCTCGCGCAGATAGTGGCAAAAAGTGGGCGAATCAGCATGAAATTCGGCAGCATTATCAAAAACCGAATTACGTGAAATAAACTGTCCGGTCATTAGCGACGCACGCGACGGCGCGCAAAGCGGACTATTACAGTAGGCGGATTCGAAAACCACCCCTTCGCGCGCTAATTTATCGATATTCGGTGTCAGACTAACCTTATTACCATATGTTCTGAGGGCGCTGGCCGTTAACTGATCGGCCATAAGAATAACGATATTCGGTTTATTCATAAGCGTGAAGCGTCCAAAAATAAAATAAAAAAGAAAAACGTGTTAGGTTTATCTCACGCTTATTTATCCCTGTGAAGGGGTTATTTCATTATCGTGACATAAGGTGGACTAATGGCAGGGAAATTACAGCTTCCGCCTCTCCAGGCGCTAGTGGTATTTGAAGCGGCGGCGCGTTTGGGTAATTTTACCGCGGCCGGGCACGAGCTGGGACTTTCCCAGCCGGCAGTGAGCCAGCGTATTCAGGCGCTGGAAAACGTCGTCAATGCGTCCCTCTTTGAGCGCCGCCACCGGGGCGTACAGCTCACCGAGGCGGGCAACAGTCTCTACCTGATTGTGCGTAATAGCCTGAACGAGATCAGCGAGCAGCTGGAGCGCACCCGCCACCAGCGCAGCGTGCTGCGTATCGATACCGATATGGGCTTCGCCAGCTACTGGCTGCTGCCGCGCATGGAGCGGCTTCAGCAGCTTATTCCCGGCGTAGAGGTGCAGATCGCTACTTCGCCAAATGACTACAGCTTTCGCGACAGCAATGCCGATCTGGCCATCTATTTTGGTCACGGAAACTGGGCGGGCACCCAGACCCAGCGGCTCTTTCCCGAAACGGTCTTTCCGGTGTGCAATCAGAAAATTATGCAGCAACTTCAGCAGGATAAACGGCCTGAATCCCTTCTGGCATTCCCGCTACTTAAGCTGCCGGATACCCGCCCTCAGCGCTGGATGACGTGGGAAGAGTGGTTCCGCCAGCACCATGTTTACGGCCAGAGCCATGCTGCCTCGCGTACCTTTAATGCCTATTCGCTGGTGATCCAGGCGGCACTGGAGGGCCAGGGGATTGCCCTCGGCTGGCAACCGCTTATCGCGCCGTTCCTGGCGGCCAATCAGCTGGTGCAGTGCGGGCCGCAGCTGCGTACCGAGCGCGGCTATTATCTTATTTCTGCTAGCGGCAAACCCACCACCGCCCAGCATGAAAAAGTAAAAGCCTGGTTATTAGATGAGGCATGGAGTTTTCATTTGACGGAAAAAGCTTTGCCAGAAATTATCTAAGCTAATGCTTATTATGTATATCCAATAAAGCAAAATAGATTTTCGCCTCTCTGGCGATTACGTTAATGTGTAGTAGCTTATAAATATTAAGATGAAACTATGTCACAGCCTATATTCCAGCTCAAAGCGGTTAATAAGAACTATTATCCTGGCGGCGGCAAGCGCATTTTTTCCCGCCGTCAGCAAACGGCCAGCGTTAACGCGCTGAACAATATTAATTTAGAGATTTTTGCCGGTGAGATTTTTGTCATTGTCGGTCTCTCCGGATCGGGCAAATCGACTCTGCTGCGTACCCTGAATCACCTTATTCCGGCCAGCTCCGGCGAGGTGATTTTTCAGGGCCAAACGCTGGCCGCCCTGCCGCCAGCAGAGCTGATCGCCCTGCGCCGCCAGCATATCGGTATGGTTTTCCAGTCGTTCGCCCTGTTTGAAGAGCGCAGCGTGCTGGACAACGTGGCGTTTGGTCTGGAGGTAGCAGGCGTTGCCCGTCCGCTTCGCCATCAACAGGCGCGCGCCATGTTAGAGAAGGTTGGCCTGGGTGATGTTGCCGACAGCTATCCTCATCAGCTCTCCGGTGGGATGCAGCAGCGCGTGGGCCTCGCCCGAGCGCTAGTGGTTAACCCCACCGTGCTGCTAATGGATGAAGCCTTCTCTGCGCTGGATCCAATCATTCGCCGGGAGATGCAGTCGCTGCTGCTAACGTTGCAGGCAGAGTCCCGACGCACCATCGTATTTGTCACTCACGATATGGAGGAGGCGCTGCGCCTTGGCACACGCATTGCGATTATGGAGAAAGGCGAGCTGGTACAGGTAGGCAAGCCGGAGGCGCTTATCAACGCCCCGGCCACCGCCTACGTACGTCACTTCTTCTCCGGCGTGGATGTTTCGCGCTGGCAGCTGGCGGAAACCTATGCCGATGTCTGGACGCAGTAAGGAATTACATGAGCTATCCCTTAGACTTTAGCCGCCAGATCGACGACGCGGTACACACCTTGCTAGCCCACGCGGGCGGATTTTTCGATGCGTTTGCCCGGGTGGTAGATGCCTTTGCCGGTGGCCTTGAGCAGCTAATCGGGGCGTTGAACCCGTGGGGGCTGGTGATCCTGGCCGTGGGGCTGAGCGCGTGGCGCATTGGTAAAGGCTTCGCCCTGTTTGCGCTGCTCGCTACCCTCTATATTATCTACAGCGGCTACAGCGATCACGCCGCCGTAACCCTGGCCCTTACTCTCTCCTCTACCTTTTTCAGCCTGCTGATCGGTATCCCGCTTGGGATCTGGAGCGCAAGGCGGGCGCGGGTTGGCAGCGTGGTGCGTACCCTGCTCGACTTTATGCAGACCATGCCGGCGTTTGTCTATCTGATCCCGGCCACCATTCTGTTTGGCCTGGGACGCCCGCCGGGCATCTTCGCCACTATCCTCTTCTCCATGCCGCCGGTAGTACGCCTGACCGATCTCGGTATTCGCCAGGTGAACAGCGCGCGTATTGAAGCTGGCATCGCCTTCGGCTGTACGCCGTGGCAGCTGCTGTGGAAAGTGCAGCTGCCAGCGGCACAGCCGTCCATTATGGCTGGCGTTAACCAGACCATTATGATGGCGATGTCGATGGTAATTATCGCTTCGATGGTGGGCGCAGGCGGCCTCGGTAACGACATACTTAGTAGCATTCAGCAGCTTGAAATTGGCCTGGGGCTACAAAGCGGCCTGGTCGTCGTGCTGATGGCTATCCTGCTGGATCGCCTCTCGGCCAGCTTTGCCCGCCAGCGGCACCGTGAATGATGAAAGAGGGCTTCAATCTGATGGCGAAGCCCGCCAGCTTTCACTGCAACCTGGCGTGCGAATACTGCTTCTACCTGGAGAAAGGCGACGGTGTTCTGCACCAGCGGCAGCCCGCGTTCCAGATGACGGATCGCGTTCTGAGCGAATACGTTCGGCGTTACATTGCCGACACGCCGGGCAACGAAGTCGCGTTTACCTGGCAAGGGGGCGAGCCAACCCTGGCGGGACTGGACTTTTTTCGCCGCGCGGTCGCTCTCCAGCAGCGGTTTGCTCAGGGCAAGCGCATTACCAACTCTCTGCAAACTAACGGCATACTGCTTAACGATACGTGGGCTGGGTTTCTGGCTGAGCACCGTTTCCTGGTTGGCGTGTCGGTGGATGGCCCGCAATCTGTTTTTGATGCCGGGCGCAGGACGCGCAGTGGCCACAGCGTATTTCAGAAAGTCATTGATGGCCTTGAGGCCCTGAAGCGCCACGGCGTGGAGTTTAATCTGCTGGCAACGGTAAATAGCCGATCGGCGGAGCATCCGCTGGCAATCTACCATTTTTTGACCCGCGAGCTGGGCGGCAAGTTTCTGCAGTTTATTCCCGTGGTCGAGCCTGCTTCGCCGCATGATCAGAGTGCGGAGCGTTTTGGCGAGACCATTGCTCTTGAGCATCAGCATGTTGTAACTAACTGGTCGGTCAGCGCCAGAGCCTGGGGTGAATTTAACATAGCTATCTTTAATGAGTGGCTGCGTCACGATGTCGGCCGGGTATTTGTTCAGCTTTTTGATAACACCCTTGCCGCCTGGGCAGGTGAAACGCCAGGCCTGTGCGTGATGCGCGCCAGTTGCGGCGCATCGCTGGTAGTAGAGCAGAACGGTGACGTCTATAGCTGCGACCATTTTGTCACCCCGGCGCACCGGCTGGGGAATATTCTCCGCGACGCCCCTTCCCGGCTGGCCGAGAGCAAACGGCAGCGGAGCTTTAGTTCAACTAAGGTTCCCCGCTCTGCCACCTGTCAACGGTGTCAGTATCGCTTTGCCTGCCAGGGAGGTTGCCCGAAGCACCGCCTGCTGCGCGACGGCAATCATTGGCAAAATTATCTGTGCCAGGGATACTACGTTTTCTTCGATCACATTGCGCCTCAGATGGCGTGGATGGCCAGTCAAATTGCCCTTAATCGACCCCATATAAGATAGGGTTGCAAGTTAAGATGATAAAGATTATCTTTCTCATCACTGAATAGTTGAGTAAATATCTCAGGTATTCAGTACGACATTGCTCACATTGCTTCCAGTATTTACTGCCCGCCCTGCGCGGGCTTTTTTTTGCCTGCAAACAGGCGTTAGATATGGCTACAGTTTGCCTTTAGGCTCGATAAAATAGCGTTGTTACTTCCGGCAAGTGATTGAAATAAAAGCGTCATATTACGAACCTATCCTAGGATAAATCTTACTTGCTGAGAAAACGCCGGTTCTTATGGAAATACCTCTCTCCTCGCGCCAGTTAAACGCAGGCATGTTACGCATCGCTGTACCGCATGTGACTCCCGACTCCAACAATCAGCAGGTAATGGCCCTCTTTAGTGAGCACAAGACGCTGATCGGCCTGCCGGTGCTGGAAAACAGCCGCCCGCTCGGCATGATTAACCGTCACATTTTTCTCTCCCAAATGAGCCGCCCCTTTTTTCACGAACTTTACGATCAAAAAAGCTGCATCGCCTTTATGGATAAGACGCCGTTGATCGTCGAAGCCAGCGCCGGGCTGGAGTATCTCGCCGAGCGGGTAATCGAAACCGGCGACAAGGCAGTGACCGAAGGTTTTATCCTGACCGATGAGGGGCAGTACCTGGGAATTGGGTTAGGCATCGACCTGATTAAGACAGTCTCTGACCTACAGGCCAAGCAGCATTTTCAGATCATGCAGAGTATTGAGTATGCGCGGGTGATCCAGGAGTCGATGCTGAGCCGTTCGCGGCAGGGTATTGAGGAGAGTCTGAAGGAGTGGTGTCTCTACTGGCAGCCACGGGACTGCGTGGGCGGTGACATCTACGCTTTTCAACGCGATGATCATGGCTGGCTGGCGGTGATCGCTGACTGCACCGGCCACGGCGTTCCCGGCGCGTTTATGACCTTTATCTTCGCCTCAGCGCTGGAGAAAGCGCTCTCCCAGGCCCCGGCGCACGAGCCGGATCGTCTGCTGGCCATTGTTAATCGCCACATTAAGCAGACCCTGAGCCAGCTCCATCCCAGCGCCGACCTTAACCAGTCTAATGATGGTTGCGATGCCATCGCCCTGTATGCCGACAAAGCTAACGAGCGGCTTATCTGGGCCAGCGCCCGGATGCACGCTTTTATGCTGGGCGCGGAGGATAACGAAGTAAGCATGCTGGAGTCCGACAGAAAAGGCCTTGGCTATACCGATACGCCCGCGGATCAGCAGTGGCATCGCCATCAGCGCCCGTTGCGCTCTGGTGACCAGGTGATGATTGTTACGGACGGCGTGACGGATCAGATTGGCGGCGAGCGCGGCATTATGTTTGGTAAAAAACGTATTCAATCCCTGTTATTACAGAACCGTACCCTGCCGATGAGCGCCCTCTCCGGCGCGCTGCTGGAGGGCCTTCAGGCCTGGCAGGGTAAGGAAGCGTCCCGTGATGACATGACGTGGTTTGGTTTTCGCTGGTGAGAAACAACATGAAATTAAGTGACCTGCAGGTCAAAGAGGCGGTGCTGCTGCCATTGATTACGCTACAGAGACAGAGCGCGGTAGAGCTGTTTTATACTGGCTATTTTTCGCAGCAGCATATCGTAGCGATGGGTGACGTGGTTCGGGCATGGCTCGATAAGCATGAATCTTCCCTACCGCTGCGCCGTCGGCTCTTCTCCGTTTTTATTGAGATGGGCCAGAACATAGTGCGCTACTCCAGCGACGAGCGCTATATCGGCACGGACAAAGAGGAGCTGCGCTTCGGCTCGCTCTGTCTGCATACCGATCATGATAACTACTATCTTGAAACCGCTAACCTGGTGGGCTGCGAAGCATCCTCATTATTGCGTAACAACCTCGACGTGCTGCGCACCATGACTCAAGACGAGATCAAGCAGGCCTGGAAACAGAATTTACGTAGCGAAGCGCCCGCGACCAGTAAAGGGGCCAACATCGGGCTGTTGACTATGGCGCGAGATACCAGCGAACCGCTGGAGTACCGCATTCATCCTCTGGCGGCCAGCTCGCTGTCCGCATTCCACCTTAAGGCCACCTTCTGCCATGACTGATACCACACTGCCCACCGCGATTGTGCTCGCAGCGACCTCTGCCACACCGGAAGTGAACTTTGATTTTGCGGCGCATCATCTGGTGCTGAAAGGTGAGGCCTACCCGGAGAACGCTGCTGCCTTCTTCCGTCCGCTGCTGCAGGCCACAGAGAGCTGGCTACAGGAGATGCCTGCAGGTGCAGCCCCGCTGCAGCTGCATGTGGCGCTGAGCTATTTCAATAGCTCCAGCACCAAGCTGCTTTTTGAGTTTTTCGAGTCACTCAACGGCTTCGCGAAAAGGGGCAAAGCCTGCGAGCTACACTGGTATTACGATGCAGATGACGATATTTCAGAAGAGTTTGGCCAGGAGGTCAGCCTCGATTTTCCGGCCCTTGCCGTCTTTTTAACTCCGGACCTTAACGCATGCTAGATATTAACGAGCTATTTCAGGAGGAGTATGCTGTCCTGGAAGACGCCCGGGTAGCCGCCGCCGATGCGCGGCTCCCTGCCGAAGAGTGCCGGGAAAAGCTATGGACGGTGGCGAAACATTACCAGCGGCTCATTCGCCAGTCTTACCGTCTGATCTCACGCAGCGATCGCGCCGAACGCGAATTAACGCGCATGAATGATGAGCTACAGAAGCTGGCGGCCCGCCTTGAGTACGAAGCGACCCACGATCCGCTCACTGCCGTTTATAACCGCAGCGCGATCATTAATCATATTAACCGCTCTCTGACCCAGGGGAACGTGGCGCTGATCCTACTGGACATCGATCACTTCAAACGCATCAACGATGAGTACGGTCACCCGATGGGTGATAAAGTCATCTGCTCTCTGGTCTCACGCATACGCCACGCCCTACCTTCGCAGGCATCTATTGGTCGCGTGGGGGGCGAAGAGTTTACTATTCTGTTGCCAAACGCCCGACTGGAAGAGGCAATAATAATTGCACGCTATATTCATGCGTCGCTTAATGCCTCGCCGTTAGACTGTTTACCCCAGCAGTATGTGACGGCCAGCTTTGGCGTTAGCCTTGGCGTACGACACAGCGATTTTGAAGCACTATATAGTGCGGCCGACGTCGCGCTGTATACAGCGAAAAAACGTGGCCGTAATCAAGTTGCTTTACATGAGTCACTATTTCGTCCGTCACTTAACCTGACCGCCGATTCGCCATTAATTGAAAGCCTGCGCGCGGGATAACCCCGCAGGCAAAATATATTATATTTTAAAAATAGAGTGCGTTTCGCTCAGCAAATAATATCCCGGCGGTTGCGATAAACTAATTTTAGCGGTCGAATAATCGAAAAATCGCGTGAGATAAACTCATTGGTAGTGAGGTAGCGCTCATCACCGCTCTCTTCAACCAGCCGCCACAGCGCGGTAAGCGCATCATAGCCAAGCACTTTCTCGCCAGCGGGCGTTTCAACCTGGAACTCCCCGGATGGCAGATAGCCCGAGGAAAACTGTAAATGCTTACCTGGCTCGCCCTTAATATGATGTTCAATTTTTCTGAACCCAACCGGGACTAAATGGAAGCTGTAAAAGGGTAACTTATTAATTTTTAAGTTAGAAAAAGTTGATATAACTTCACTCTCTCTTGTTAAGACTACCTCTTTAAGAGTAACTGTTGAAGTTGGTAAAAGCTCAGGGAATAAGCATTCCACTTTGAAATAAATTATCTGCATACATGCCTCTGGCTATCATGCTTTGTTATGAAAACTTATATGTCTTTCTTTTATAGCGTATCCGACGGCAAAGAACATTATTTTCAGATTATATCGACTTTAACCGCGTGATAATTACACAGATTTACACTTGTAAAGCGCTATTTATTAATCTCAAGGACAACTAGCGCGGCCTTATTTACTAAAACTATAACCTTACGGAAGAACATTTTTTAAAGCGTAAAATATGCATTTACTATTATGTTAGCGGTGCTTAAATGTTTACCCAGCGTTCAATAAGCGGCCCATCCTCTCCAAATACCGGATCGCTGTGGGGAAAAGGCGCATTGGCAATTGCCTCCAGCATCTCACGTGTAGGTGCCCCGCGACAGAGATCAAACTGCTGTTCAGGCGGATAAGCTCCCACTACGGTAAAATCTTCACTGCTGCGAATATTGCAGTGGCCCGTCCCCGCAGGCAGTAACACTACGTCCCCCGCGCGCACCATTACCTGTTGCCCATCCGGGCCACCGAGCATAAGCAACGCTTCCCCACCCGCAAAGGCCAGCACTTCATGGGCATTGCTGTGATAGTGATGATAAGGATAAACGCCATTTACCCACTGCGCAGGCCAGCCGTTTTTTTCAAACAGTTGCTGTGCCGTGCTGACCGCACTCTTATCAGGAGTAAACACCTGACGGTAGAGAATAACGGGCAGTTGCGGGTTATTCGGTACCCAGTCGTTGGCGGCAAGCTGTATAAAAGAGGTGGAATCGATGGCGTTCGTCATAGTCTCTCTTCCAGAAAAGAGGTAGTCATTTTAGCGTAGACATTTCTCCTCTCCTCTGCCAGAAAGGTGCGCTGGCTGTTGGCAGCGGGCGTAACGGACTCATTCCAGCAGTGAAAATGGTAATCTGGTGAGTACCTTCTATATTTCGAGAAGTGCATCACATACCGGAGAGGTAAATATGAGATTTAAGGGATTAACGAAAGGCTTTTTCATCCTGATACTGCTGGTCGTTACGCTGGCGTTCTTTGACATTTTAACGCCCTACTACTCGGCTATTTTATGGGCAGCGATACTGGCAGTGATATTCCATCCGCTCAAAAACCGTTTACGGGACAGGATCGCCGGGCGCAACGGTATCGCTTCCCTGCTGACGGTACTGATTATCTGCCTTATCGTCTTTACGCCGCTGGCGATCATTCTCTCGTCTCTGGCCTTTGAAGCGAATACGGTTTACAGCAAGCTCCAGGACAACAATACCCAGTTCCCGGTGGTGGTTGCCGATCTAGTAGCGCATCTGCCTGGCTGGGCGCAGCAGTTTCTGGCCGATCATGATTTGAATAATGCCACCCAGATCCAGCAGCAGCTGTCGCAGGTGGCACTGAAGAGCGGACAGTATCTGGCCGGTAGCGCGTTTTTAATTAGTAAGAGCACCTTCAGCTTTACCATTAGCTTTGGCGTTATGCTCTACCTGCTCTTTTTCCTGCTGAAAGACGGGCCGTACATTGTGAATCAGGCGCTGGAGTCGCTGCCTCTGTCACGCTATGTCAAGCATCACCTGTTCGCTAAGTTTGCCGGCGTTTCCCGTGCAACCGTAAAAGGCACGGTGGTGATTGGCGCATTGCAGGGACTGCTAGGCGGGATTGGCTTCTACATTGTAGGCATTGACGGCAGCGTGCTGTGGGGCGCATTGATGGCCTTCCTGTCGCTGATCCCGGCGGTGGGTTCGGCCATCATCTGGGTGCCTGCGGCGATCTTCCTTTTTGCCACCAGCCAGATGTGGCAGGGCTTTTTCATTGTTGGTTTCTTTGTCATTGTAGTAGGCCTGGTCGATAACCTGCTGCGCCCGGTGCTGGTCGGTAAAGATACCAAAATGCCCGACTATCTGGTGCTTATCTCTACCCTCGGCGGTCTGGAAATTTACGGCATTAACGGCTTCGTGATCGGGCCGCTGATCGCCGCCCTGTTCCTTGCCTGCTGGAACCTGCTCTCGGGAAAAGATCACCAGGGCAACGCCGACGAACTTGACGACGAGTTTATTGAAGAGGGGCGGCTGCCGCCTGAATCTTAATGCTCACTGCGGCCAGGCAGTGCCTGGCCGTAATAAATGTGTTCCTGTTATGGCTATTTGTTGACGCTGCACAAAAATCACCCTATCTTAAATTTCCCTTCCTTTTGATGTGGTTCCACATTTATGAAAATAGCTCTTACTCTGGTTGCCTCTGCACTTTTGACCTGTGCACTTACCGCACAAGCCGCGGATACCGCTACGCTCTCAATCTCTGGCCGAGTTGTCGAGTCAGGCTTTACCGTTACGTCAGACGGCCAGCGCGTTATACAGCATGGTGTTTCAACCCAAACTGTGGCCCTGCCCGGCGATGAGAGCCGAAAAGTGATCATCACGGCCTGGGATTAACCCTGCATTAGCCCGCCATCTTTTCCTGCCGGGCTGGAGCCAGCCAGCCCGTTTAATATATTCATCAGTTAATTTCTGTTATTTATTAAATGAATGAATGACTAAGTGATAATATAATCACATCAAATATAATAAGTGCTATAAATTGCTTTGCATCAATAAAATACGTCGTTTTTATTGCTGCACGCCGGTCCGTGTGCAATTGTAAGATCAACAAAAGAGATCCATTTTTATTTAATATTAAATTTCCAGGGGAATGAAATGAAAAAATCACTTATCGCTGCTGCTGTTTTAGCTGTGTCTTTTGCTTCGCCTGCTGTTTTTGCTGCGGAGGTTGACGCAGGCACCTTAACAATCCACGGCGTAATAAAAGGCACAACCTGCCATTTTGAATCCGGCGGACAAACGGCTCATATTGATATGCAGCAGATTGGTACAAACTCACTACAAGATTTATCCCCGGGTACCGCATATACTGGTTATACCAATAAAACAAGCACGCCTTTTAAAGTAGTCTGCGATAACACGACTACAGTTCCAAAGATCAAATTTGTCAGCGAGCAGTTTGGTATTCACGGTGAGAATAGCGTCACCAATAATACCTCAGGTGATGCAGAGGGCGTTGGCTATGCCCTTTTTATTAATAACAATCGTGTCAACACTGACGGTAATACCGCTATCGCCAGTAGTCCAAATGCAGAAGGTAAATATACGTTTGATATCTCTGCACAGTACGCCAGGCTGTCGGATCAAGCTGTAAAAGCAGGCGACGTAGATTCTACCGTTACCATCATGGTTATCGCAGACTAAGGTTATTTTCCGGCAGTCCGCTGCCGGATTTCTCTTGCGGAGAGAAGATAATGAAAAGGATTTTTGCGGCCCTGTTAGCCGTTGCGGCGCTGCCTGCCTGGGGCGGCGTTTACATCTACGGCACACGCGTTATCTATCCGGCGGCGAAGAAAGAGGTTACCGTTCAGCTCATGAACCAGGGCGATCGCAGTGCGCTGGTGCAGGCCTGGATTGACGATGGCGATACCCAAACACCGCCGGAAAAACTGCAGGTGCCTTTTCTGGTGACACCGCCGGTTGTTAAAGTAAAAGGCAATACTGGTCAGCAGTTGAAAATTAAATTGACTAAGGCAAGCCTGCCTCAGGATCGAGAGTCAATCTATTACCTTAACGTTCTGGATATTCCGCCGAACGGTGCAAATAATACTGAAAGCAATAAAATAAGGTTTGCTCTGCAGAACAGAATAAAGCTTATCTATCGCCCGACTGGACTGCATGCTGTTAATAAAGAGAGTTTTAATCAACTGCATATTAAGAGAGCCAGCACCGGCATTGTTATTGAAAATAGCTCGCCTAACTGGCTAACAATCCCGGAGATCAACAACGGGACAAAAATTAATAAAGAGACACTGCTACTGGCACCGCGTACAAACCTGACTCTTTCCGGCGCACCCGCTGCCAACACTTACGCCGTCACGCTTATCGACGATTACGGAAATTATCTGCGCGAAAGCATCAAAAGTAATTAATAGTCAAGGAAGCAACTATGTATAAACTTAACCTAATTACTTTAGGGATAGTCTCCTCTTTGCTTTTGCACATTGTTTCTGCCCGGGCTGAAACTTTTGACACCCATTTTTTACACGGTGGATTAAAAGGGACCGGGGCATCTAACCTACAACTAGATGGCGATGCTCCCCTGCCCGGTGCGTACGATTTGGATATTTATCTTAATGATGAGTGGCGTGGACGCTATAGCATAGTGGTGGCGAACGATGCGGATAAAACCTGCTTGCCTATTTCCCAGCTACAGCAGATAGGTATTAAAACCGACGCATTTAAAGATGCATCGATGGAACAGTGCCTGACGCTAAACGATGCTGTCCAGGGTGGTAGCGTTAACTATGACATGAGCCAGCTTGCGCTCAGGCTCACCGTCCCCCAGGCCTGGGTAACCACACACGAGCGTGGCTATATGCCGCCGGAAACCTGGGACCGGGGGATTAACGCCTTCTACACCTCCTACTATGCCAGCCAGTACTATAGCGATTACAAACAGAACGGCACGAGCAAGAACAGCTATGTGAATTTCAACAGTGGTCTTAATCTGTTGGGTTTCCAGCTTCACTCCAGCGCTAACTACACCAAAGGCGACGACGACCAGGGCAAGTGGAAGAGCAATACCCTCTATCTGGAGCGCGGCATTCCTGAAATTCTGAGCACTGCCCGCGCCGGGGATATGTATACCGACGGCGAGCTGTTTGACTCGGTGCGTTTCAACGGCGTCAGGCTCTGGCGTGATATGCAGATGCTGCCCAACTCAAAGCAGAATTTCACGCCGGTCGTAAGGGGGATAGCCCAGAGTAACGCCCTGGTGACCGTCGAGCAGAACGGCTTTGTGGTCTACCAGAGCGAAGTTCCCCCCGGCCCGTTTGCTATTGATGATTTACAGCTGGCGGGCGGCGGAGCCGACCTGGACGTGACCGTGAAAGAGGCGGATGGTAGCACGACACACTATCTGGTGCCCTTCTCCAGCGTGCCCAAAATGCTGCAGCCCGGCGTAGTAAAATATGACGTTGCCGCCGGACGTAGCCATATTGAAGGTGCCAGCGATCAGGCGGACTTTATGCAGGGAAGCTGGCAGTATGGCGTCAATAATTTAATGACGCTCTACACCGGCACGATGCTGTCGAACGATTACAATGCCTTTCTGCTCGGTAGCGGCTGGAATACCCGCCTTGGTGCTTTCTCCCTGGACGTTACCCGCTCCCACAGCAGCCAGGATGATGGCGCAACCTATGACGGTCAGAGCTACCAGATTGCCTGGAGTAAATATTTGACGCCCACCGGGACACAGCTATCGATGGCGGCATGGCGCTACTCCTCAAAGAACTACCGCACCTTTAACGATCACGTCTGGGCAAACAATAAAAATAGCTACCATCGCGACGACGACGACGTTTATGACATTGCTGACTACTACCAAAATGATTTTGGCCGTAAAAACAGCTTCTCGCTGGCGGTTAACCAGGCGCTGCCTGCGGGTTGGGGGTCGCTCTCCGGCAGCGCTCTTTGGCGCGACTACTGGCAGCGGGGAGGAACCCGTAACGACGTCCAGCTAAGCTACTCGAATAACTGGTCACGAGTTACCTATACCCTCTCCGCCAGCCAGTCCTACGATGAGGATGATCGGGAGGATAAACGGTTTAACATCTACTTCTCAATTCCTTTCTCGTGGGGTGATGATATCACCACGCCACGGCGTGACCTGTACGTCTCTAACAGCACCACCTTTGATAATGATGGCTACCAGTCAAATAACACCAATATTAACGGCATCGCGGGCGACAGGGATCAATTTAACTATGGCGTGAACCTGAGCCACCAGCGACAAGATCATGAAACCGCGGCGGGTGCGAACCTCGCCTGGCATGCTCCCTTTGCCACCCTGGACGGCAGTTATAGTCAGTCTAACCGCTATAACCAGGCCAGCGGCAGCATTCAGGGCGGCGTAGTTGCCTGGGGCGGCGGCGTTAATTTTACCCATTCCCTTACCGAGACCTTTGCCATTATTGATGCGCCAGGGCTGGCAGGGGCCAGCGTGCAGGGAAACAGCTACAACACCACCAGTAAGCAGGGTAAAGCGATCTATAGCAGCTTAACCCCTTACCGTGAAAATACGCTGCTGCTGGATACCTCCAACACCGAAAGCGACGTCGCGTTAAACGGCAACCGTAAAGGTGTTGTGCCCTATCGTGGCGCGGTCGTGCTGGCTAAATTTGATACCGACAGTCGTAAGCCGCATCTTTTCACAGCCAGACGCCCAGACGGTTCACCGTTGACCTTTGGCTATGAAGTAGAAGACGAGGCGGGCCAGAACATAGGCGTGGTTGCTCAGGGTAGCCAGCTATTTATTCGTACCGATAGCGTGCCGCAAGCTGTTCATGTGGCGACGGATAAGCAGCAGAACCTTTTCTGTACCATCACATTCGGTAAAACAATCGACGAAAGCAAAGTTTATACTTGCCGCTAGAAGGGATGACTATGCGTATTTTACTGGCACTTATTACGGTTTTTGCGGTTTTTCAGGCGCAGGCGTATTGCTATATTTCAGGTAGCAATACAACACCAACAAAAAAAATCGCCCCTATTGTCATTAATCTTGATGTAGCCGATCGAGATATTGTAAACCCTCTCGATCTT
This sequence comes from Pseudescherichia sp., assembly GCF_031987975.1. GTDB lineage: Bacteria > Pseudomonadota > Gammaproteobacteria > Enterobacterales > Enterobacteriaceae > Pseudescherichia. Next base: position 238,876 of record NZ_DALZYX010000002.1, read on the forward strand.
AGCGGAATGCCTGATTTCATGTGTTACGTTATCTCCAATGAATTTAACCTATCAACGTCAGAAGGCAAAAATGAATATTATTACTCCATCAAAAATAATGCACATAATTTGGTTCTCGCTATATCATTAGAAGCTGTAAAAACAACAACAGGCAGCCTTACAGAGGGTTCATGGTCCCTCGTTAACAATTACTCTGCTTCGGCTTTGAATGACAAACTGAGCTACAAATTAAAATATAGCATCAGAGTTAATCATACCGGTAGCACCTTAGCGACTATAGATGTTGGCGAGCCTGTAGTGCTTGCAAATAAATTAATTATTAAACCCACACCTTGCATTGATAATTTATGTAATAACAAAAACCCGAATAAAGATCATAAATATATCTATGAAATCCCTTTTTCCGTGAAGTTCACCCCTACTACCTGCACGTTTAAAGATCAGGATATTTCAGCGCAGGATATTAGCTACCACGAAATAGACAGCAACGGCTCTGCTGCTCCGAAAGGTGAACAGCCGCAGTTACGATGCAGCAGCATTACCGGCGTCGCGACCAGCAATATTCATTATCACTTTGAATCCATTAATATGGCTCAAAGCACGATTTTGAAGAACGATTTAGAAACGCAGCAGGGAGGCGCAGGAGAGGTAGGATTCCAACTAATAAAAAACGGCAAGCCCATTAACTTCCCCATCAGCGAGAAATTTGCTCTTGCAAGCAGAGGGAGCACGTTACAAAATAACTCAACTTATCCACTTGACATACAACTTCGCTATGCACGCTATGGTAATAAAGTGTTTGCTGGCAGAGTCCAGAGCAAGGTCAAAGTCGTGGTGGATTACGATTAAGAGCAAGCGATAACAAACTCACCTGTGGTTCTTGAACCATAATGAGGTTAAAGACCACAGGAGAAAACGATGTCTGACCAAACCCATACTATCCCTGACACCATGACTGCTATCGACATTACCCAGCCCGGCGGGCCGGAGGTGTTGCAGACAACGACGCGCCCGATTCCCCAACCAAAAAAGGACGAGGTGCTGATCCGCATCGTCGCCGCTGGGGTTAACGGCCCGGACGTGTTGCAGCGCAAGGGGAAGTACGCACCGCCGCCGGGCGCATCTGATATCCCGGGCCTGGAGGTATCAGGCGTAGTGGTTGCCGTTGGCGCTGAGGTGCAGAGTTTTGTGCCGGGAGATCGCGTGGCGGCCCTGATTACCGGTGGCGGCTATGCCGAGTATTGCACCGCTCATGAGAGTAACACCCTGCCGCTGCCGCCCGGACTGAACTTTATTGAAGCGGCTGCGCTGCCGGAAACCTTTATGACGGTCTGGCTCAATATGTTCCAGCGCGGCCAGTTCAAAGCGGGCGACATTATTTTGATCCACGGCGGCGCGTCAGGTATCGGCACCACTGCGACCATGCTGGCCAAGGCCTTTGGCGCAGCTAAGATTATCACGACCGTGGGTTCCGACGAGCACCGTCAGGCCAGCCTGAAGCTTGGCGCAGACGTTGCTGTACTCTATAAAGAGGAAGATTTTGTCGAGGTCACCAAACAGGTCACCGACGGCCACGGTGCAGATATTATCCTCGACATCATCGCAGGTGACTACGTCGCACGTAACTACGAGGCGGCGGCGATGCACGGACGCATCGTGCAGATTAGCGTGCTCGCAGGTCCTGCCAAAGAGTTAAACCTGTTTCCGATGCTAACTAAGCAGCTGATGCATATTGGCTCCACTCTGCGCTCGCGCTCGCCTGCCGCGAAGGCGGAGCTGATTGAGGCGCTTAACGATCACGTCTGGCCGCTGATTGAGGCCGGAGAGATTAAGCCACAGATCTACAAAACCTTCCCATTAGCGGAGGCGGCTAATGCTCACCGGCTGCTGGATGAGGGAACGCATATTGGCAAAGTTGTGTTGATTGCAGATGAGGATGAAGCGACGGACCGTATATAATCTGCCGTAATATTACAGACGGGGATTATAGATGGATCAGCTGGTGGCGATACGGGTCTTTGCCCGGGTAGTAGAGGCAGGCAACTTTACCCGGGCGGCGGACTCGCTGGAGATGCCCAATGCCACGGTCAGCAAACTGATCCAGGAGCTGGAGGCGCACCTTGGCGTGCGCCTGCTCCAGCGCACTACCCGGCGCGTCACGGTCACTCCAGAGGGACGCGACTACTATGAAAAGAGCGCCCGCATTCTGCGTGACCTGGAGGATATCGACACCTCATTCAGTGCGGCCCGCGGCAAGCCGCATGGACTCCTGCGGATCGATATTGGTGGCTCTACCGCTCGCGACGTGCTCATCCCTCGCCTTCCTGAATTTATGACGCGCTACCCGGATATCCGCATCGATTTAGGGGTAGCCGACCGCGCTGTCGATCTGATTAGCGATAACGTGGACTGCGTCATTCGCGGTGGCCCGCTGGAAAGCTCATCCCTCATTGCGCGCCACATTGGCTCGGCAACGCTCATCACCTGCGCGACGCCAGCATACCTGAAGTCCTTCGGCACGCCCGCCTATCCAGAAGAGCTAAAGAACGGTCATCGGCTGGTCAGCTATCTCTCCCCACAAAATGGCAGGGCCTTTCCTTTTCGCTTCGAACGTAACGGAGAGAAGATGGAAATTAAGGTCGAACACCGTATCGGGGTCAACGAGAGCAACGCGCATCTGGCTGCTGGCCTGGCGGGGCTGGGGGTTATCCAAACCTTTAGCTACTCCACGGCTGAGGCGCTGCGCAACGGCACGCTGGTAGAGATCCTTAAGGAGTGGCGGCCCGCCTCCTACCCTTTTCATGTGGTCTATCCGCAAAGCCGTCACGTTACGCATCGGCTGCGGGTCTTTATCGACTGGCTGCTGGAGCATTTTCCGCAGCGGGTGGCGGGAGCGTGATGCAGCCTTCAGAGATGATTACAAAATAGACAATTCATTGCGCATGCGGCCAGCGGCCAGGTTATAAATAGGGAGAGATTATTGCGGATCCTCACCTATGATGCGGCTCACCCTGATCCTGCTTGGCATAGATTTTCTACGCTCGCACTGGCGCGGGCTGCGTCGCTTTGGCTGGCTTACGCTCACCGCTGGCGTGGTGCTGTTTATCGATGCGCTGGACGGTGCACTGTTCTTCCCTATTGAGCTATTCGCTTCGCTGCTGCTGTTTGAAGGCTGCGCCACGCTGATGGTAGCCCACAGCGGCATGGGGGGGCAGCGTATTCTGCGCTACGTAAAGGGCGCGGCGTTCTCTCTTGCAGCGGTCTTGATCCTTGCTGGTAACCATGACGGCAACGTCCTGCTGTCGATAATCTTTGGCCTGCTTTTCCTGTTTGATGGCGCATTGCAGATTGCCTCTGCGGTGGTTGTCCGCTATCAACGCTGGCGGCCTGCGCTATGGGGTGGGATAGCGGAGATTGTACTGGCTCTGTTTTTCTTCCAGCCCTGGCCCTCCAACTATGCGGGCACCGTCCCCTACTGCCTCGGCCTGGTGCTGGCCTTCGCCGGTTGGAATCTGTTTATTCTCGCTAATCGCGTCAAGCGGGCCGCGGTTAACCCTGGTCTGAAGGGCGAAGAGTTTATGGAGGAGATGGATATCCCTCCTCCCGCCGTTGTGGAGTGGAATGGACCACCGGATGACGATGAAAAAGCCCTGACGGTCCACGTCTGGACCCCGGTAGGCTCTGCGGCGAGTGAGGCCGTTCCGCGTCCGGTCATCAGCCGCTATATCGCTGCTGTCGATCGCAACGGGGTTATCTCTACCGGCCACGCCGCGCTGGAGTCCCCGGGTGGTATCTATATCAGCCTCTACCCTGCCGTGCAGATCGACCGCTCTCCCGATGCTTTTGCCCGTACGCTGCGCGCTACGCCGGAGAACGACGTGCCGGGGCAGTTTCAGCCGGACTATGCCACGGAGTCCGTGCAGTGGTGTCCATCAACCCGCAAGGTGCGTATCCGCAACTACAGCGAGACACGGCTGGCAGCGTTTTGGGAGAGCTATCGCCGGGATGAATCCTACAACCTGACGCACCGCAACTGCTCCAGCACCGTAGCCCGGGGGCTGGAGGCTGCGCTGGAGGGATCCGTTGGCAGGCTGTGGCAGGCGCGTGGCTTCTGGATGGCGATGGGCAAGCTGATGTCTACTCCGGAGCTGTGGGTGGCGCTTCAGCTACGCAAGCGCGCAGAGACGATGGCCTGGACGCCGGGGCTGGTGCTGGACTACGCCCGCGCTCTGAGCATGCTCGCCGACCCGCGTCCCACCGGCTGGTTTAATACCGTTGGCCGCGCCCTGAAAAGAATGTTCCACCGCCGGGTGGCCTGGGAGAAAGGCGAACGCGGCGAAGGGATGGAGGGGGAGTGAAGCGGGTTATGATAGCGCCATCTTGATGTAAATATTTTCATCAACACTATGTTGATGTTATAATTTACATCATCACAAGGAGAGTGAAATCATGCCCGCTATAGAGTTGATGAATACGCGGATCCAGATTGCGAATAACGCCTTTGCCACTATCCGCATTCTACAGGTTGATCCGGCTATCAAAGGAAGCCGCCATCTGTATAAATATAGTCTTGCTTATGTCGTTGATGGCGTTTGTGTCATGCGCTACGACAACGAAAGAGGTAAAGGTGACCATAAACATATTGTCGAGCAAGAATACCCTATAACCTTTACCAACATTGAGAATTTGATTGTTAGTTTTCAAAACGATATTAATAGTTTAAGGAGGGCTGACCATGAGAGTATTAACCGTCAGAGTGATGACCGTTAATGATGCATTTCGGGCTGCCGCCGCCAATGCAACGCGAGCAGTAGAAGGTGACTTTATTGGTGCAGAACTGGTTTTCCCTACTGTCGAACAGCTTGCCAAAACTATGCTAGCCCCTAATCGCTGGCAGATTATCAAGGCTATGGAGAGTGCTCCGTCAATGTCTATACGTGAGCTGTCGCGCATTGTTAAACGCGATTTTCGTGGCGTATACAACGACGTGCAGTCACTCTTGAACGGTGGTGTATTAGATAAAGAAGGGGAGAAAATTGTTCTCCCCTACGATCGCATACACATTGAATTTAATTCTGACGATGCGGCAGCGTAACAGTTTAATGCTCTTCTGACATCGCATACTCATAGAGCCGGTCGCGGGCGAGGTTCTTCATTTTCACCTCACACATAATGTCGAAATCTACAAACGACAACGCCCAATCATTTAGCGTTGGGTTAAAGAAGAAGTCGGAGTGCGCCCTGAGCTTGGTTTTTGGTACGCCAAGACTGCTCTGATCCGGAAAGCCCTGCTCGGGGATAATTCCCTCCTGCGAGATGGAGTAGTGTATCACCGGCCTGACGTCCCGCCATGAGGCCTTAACCTGCGCGATACGCGGATCGTTGGGCTGGATAAACTCGCCCTCCTTCACCCAGTGATGATGAATATCCACCACGATCGGGCAGAGATCTTTCGCCTGCAGAACGTCGTCCAGCGAGCAAGAGATCTCGTCGTTCTCGACGGTCAGCATCCGTCTGGCCTCCGGGCTGAGCCTGCCGAATGCACTTTTGAACCCGGCAAAGCCAGCTTTACCATTCATATGGATATTGATTTTGAAATCCTGGAAGGTTTTGCCATAGCCCATTAGCGTTGCGCAAAGCGTGTGATACTCCACATCCTCCAGGGCGCGCTCTACCACCAGCACGTTGTCTGAAGCGAGAACCGAATACTGCCCAGGGTGAAACGAGAGACGGATGTCATTCGCGCGGGCAAACTCACCGCATTTAGCAAACAGCGGATAAAGCTCCGGCAAGAACTCGTTATACAGCGCCGTGGCCTCGGGCACGGTATAGAGCGGCAATAGATCGCTGCCGATGCGCATCATTCGCAGGGCTGGGGGCAACTGCGCCAGCTCCTGAAAAAGCAAATAGAGATTAGTCAGGTTGGTTGCTGACAGCGTATAGATCAGCTTTGTTCTCTCTTCGCTCTCCAGACTTAAAAATCGCGTACGGGTGGTGGCTTTAAGGGGAAAACGCTGCTTTAAATCCGGATCCAGAAACTTACAAGCGAAGCCTAATTTCATGTGTCCTCCACAAGATAACCTTATGCGAGTGTAGCAGGCATTACCGTAGTCCTTCTGTTTAAGCAAAGGCGCTATACTGTCGGCACATTTTTTAAGGCTACCGTTATTAAGATGAAAAAAGTTAAACCCCGCACCGTTATCCTGCTTATTGCTCTTGCCGCACTGCTGGCCTGGTGGCTGGTCCCCCACTACAGCGACGAGGACAAAGCTTATTACGCCTCCGTGCTTTGCACGGTGAAAAATGGCTCGTCTGCGGGTGGCCTGACCGAGATGGAGCAGATGATTGAGGGCGGCAATTCAGACTACGCCCTGCGTAAGAACGCGTTTTCACCGTCACTGGGTAAAGCGGTGATCCATGCCTGGGAGCAGCTTAGCGATGCGGAGAAGCAGCGCGCGATAGAAGCGCCGGAAAGGTGTACTACGTCGTTACTGGGGAAGATGAACGATTAGTCGATATTGACCTGCAGGCGGAGCAGGTTGAATCGGTCATTCTTAGCACTCTTTCCGCTTATTAAACGCTGTATGCCTGTACAGCTCGATAACTTATTGCTGTCGATCAAGTGGCTGATGAGTGCTAAACTTCCACTCCTTTCAGAATTGACTGATTTTTATAATGTTAAAGCTATTCGCTAAGTATACATCGATAGGTGTAATCAATACTCTCATTCACTGGGTGATTTTTGCCTTATGTCTCTATGTATTCCATACGAACCAGGCTCTGGCTAACTTTGCTGGTTTTGTCGTTGCGGTGAGCTTCAGTTTCTTCGCTAACGCCAGGTTCACCTTTAACGCATCGACTACAACCATGCGTTATATGCTTTATATTGGCTTTATGGGAGTATTAAGCGCTACGGTGGGCTGGTTTGCAGATAAATGCGCTACGCCGCCCATTGTCACTCTCATTTTGTTCTCCGCTATCAGCCTGGTATGCGGATTTTTGTATTCAAAGTTCATTGTCTTTAGGGATGCGAAATGAAAATTTCTCTGGTTGTTCCCGTCTTCAATGAAGAAGACGCGATACCCATTTTTTATAAAACGGTGCGGGAGTTCGAGGAATTAAAGCAGCATGAGGTAGAGATCGTCTTTATTAACGACGGCAGCAAAGACGCAACGGAATCAATAATCAATGCCCTTGCTGTTTCAGACCCTCTCGTCAATCCTTTATCATTCACTCGCAATTTCGGCAAAGAGCCAGCCCTATTCGCTGGTCTTGATCATGCAACAGGCGAAGCTATTATCCCGATCGACGTAGATCTGCAGGATCCAATTGAGGTGATCCCTCGCCTGATTGAGAAATGGCAAGCGGGTGCCGACATGGTCCTTGCAAAGCGTCACGACAGATCAACAGACGGTCGGCTTAAACGCAAAACGGCTGAATGGTTCTATAAGCTGCACAATAAAATTAGCACCCCAAAGATTGAAGAAAACGTAGGCGATTTCCGGCTGATGTCTCGTGAGGTGGTAGAAAATATCAAGCTTATGCCGGAACGTAATCTGTTTATGAAGGGCGTGCTCAGTTGGGTTGGCGGCAAAACAGACGTTGTAGAATATGCCCGTGCTGAGCGTGTAGCGGGGAGCACAAAATTCAATGGCTGGAAGTTATGGAATCTGGCCCTGGAAGGCATTACCAGCTTTTCCACTTTCCCGCTCAGAATGTGGACCTACATCGGCCTGATTGTGGCTGGACTCGCGTTCCTTTATGGGACATGGATGATTTTAGATACCTTAGTCTTTGGTAATCCTGTGAGTGGCTATCCATCGCTTTTAGTCTCTATACTCTTTTTGGGCGGCGTACAGCTAATAGGTATAGGTGTTTTGGGTGAATACGTAGGTCGAATTTACATAGAGGTTAAGCAAAGACCTAAATTTTTATTGAAGGGAAAAGAAAATGGTAAGCGAGTTTAACTATAAAAAAATAGTACCGCTATGGATTATCGGCATATTCTATATACTGCCTTTAATAATTAACAACAGCCCTTATTTCGATGATATTGGAAGGTCTGTTTATGGTTATTTTTCCTGGGGAATCGATGGAAGGCCGTTTTCAGATTTGGTATTTTCCTTGCTGGATATGGGTGCGCCTGCAACCAATATTGCACCCTTTCCGCAAATAGCCTGTATCCTCATCTTAACTTCGCTCTGTTACTTACTTCATCTGAAATTTAACGCTGAGCATAAGATGGGATGGCTAATTTTCACCCCAATTTTCCTTAGCCCATTTTTTGTACAGAACCTGGCGTTTCAGTTTGACTCGCTGACGATGGCATTATCTGTTGCATTTGCCTGCGCCCCCGTTTTCGCGACCGGGAGAGGCTGGTTAAAGCTGTTTTTAAGCTCCGCTGCTGGTGTTGCTGTATCACTCTGTTTTTATCAGGCTGCTCTAAGCGCGTTTATCGCAGTAATGTGCATCTACGTTCTTTTTGAGCTAAATAAGCGAGCTAATCCATTAAACCTGGCGTTCAATGTTAGCGCGGCCGTAGCAGGTCTGGCAGTCGGCTATGTGCTTTACTCAAAAGCAGTCGTTCCTTTTTTTGTCACTAGCGATTATGCCAACGGGTACAACCAGTTAATAGGTGGAACAGATGACCTTTATGCAAACATCCGTCTCACTGAAAAGGTATTAAGATCGCTTTTCACCGGCTTTACGGGCAAGATTTTCCTGATAGTCTTTATCTTTGCCTTCGCGGGAGCAGTGACCCTTGCGGTTCGGATGCTAAAGCGGCAGGATAGTGCGAAAATAAAGATTGTTAATATTGGATTATTATCCCTATCGCTGATTGTTTTGCTTTTTTGTATACCGGGACCGGGTCTCGTTCTTAAAAACATACCTATTGGCCCAAGGGTGTTTATAGGGTTTGGTTTTTTTATTGCTGGAATTTTAGCGCTATCCTCATTCATTTTTAACGAAAGAGCGCATCGCTTAAATTTCTTGAGCATTATTGTCTGCGTACTGTCATTTTCATTTATAGCTACATTTGCTAATGCATCAAAATCTCAGGACAAGTTTACAGAAAAAGTTATCAATGAAATATCCCTTGATATTTTCAAGGTTGGTTTTAAAAACGTAAAAACGATAACTGTAGACGGTAAAATGCTTGACACGCCAGTGGTGCAAAAAGCAGTAGATAAATACCCGTTGATGCGTCAGTTGATCCCAGTCTATTTTGATGGGCAGCTTGACTGGGGAGTGGTAAAAATGACTGAGTTCTACGTTGGATTCTCTCGACCGACGCCAGAACGACAGCAGGAACTGATTAAAAACATGTGCAATATGCAAGAGATATCTAACGGTGGGGTCTATAAAACCTACTTTAAAGATGGAGACTTGGTTATCTCTTTTTCGCTCGGTAATTGCAACTAAACTTAAAGCCCTCTTTAGAGGGCTTTCATAATGCGTGTAACTACGTGTTGTATGGTCAGGGATCTATTACTATTAACAGGGTGGCACTAGCATAGTAGAGCTTATAAATAAAATATTCACTAGCAACCCCTCTTTTCACCTTTGGTTTCTCCCTCCATTTCTGGGTTTTGTAATACTTTTACCAGCCATAAAGAAGATATTTAAAACTGATGATGACAATAAGCAATTCAAACATGTGTTTGTGCTGCTTTTTATATTTTCTATCTTAACGCCCTCTGCCATTGTTCTTCTTAATTATTTTTATGGCGGCTATGATTTTCTTTATGGATTGGGAAATTTTGGGTTTACCCTACCGGGATTATTGATCTTTGCATTTGAATACTTCTATAGCTATGCTACCCCACTCGTATTTATTTCATCGTTTGTATTGTTTAACAGCATAATGTCAATTGATTTTTCTTTCCTGGCTGGTATACGGATTACTGGATAGTTATGGCTTCGCTTTTCATGGAGGAGCTATTGTTGATCCGACCATAAATACCTGCATTGTATTTATAATCTCTTTCTTAGTTATCAGCTTTGCAAGATATATCAAGCCGTTAAGATATTTATGCTAACGATTGAGCTTATTTGGCACGCCCTACAGGATTCGAACCTGTGACCTACGGCTTAGAAGGCCGTTGCTCTATCCAGCTGAGCTAAGGGCGCATTGCGCGGGATGCTCCACCTAAACGATGGAAACGCCTGGGATTATACGGTCAATGCCCGGTGAGTCAATGCCTTTACGGTCAGATGCTGTTGAAATGAGCATCGGGCCGCACTTTAGGTTCCTCTCACGCGTGAATAATGCAAACGTTAACTGACAGCACGGCGCGCTTCTGACACACTATACACCATCCCCTCTACTTCAATTTACAGATGGAATCTTCTCTCTGATGGTAGCAAAGATTATTGATGGTAAAACGATTGCGCAGCAGGTGCGCTCTGAGGTTGCGGAAAAAGTGAAGGCTCGCGTTGCGGCAGGGTTTCGCGCCCCTGGTCTGGCCGTTGTGCTGGTCGGTAGCAACCCTGCGTCGCAGATCTACGTCGGCAGCAAACGCAAAGCGTGTGAAGAGGTAGGCTTTATCTCTCGCTCTTACGATCTGCCGGAAACCACCAGCGAAGCCGAACTGCTGACCCTGATCGACACGCTCAACGCCGATCGTGAGATTGACGGCATTCTGGTACAGCTGCCGCTGCCGGCGGGCATCGACAACGTGAAGGTGCTGGAGCGTATCGCGCCGGATAAAGACGTTGATGGCTTCCACCCCTACAACGTGGGCCGCCTGTGCCAGCGTGCGCCGCGCCTGCGCCCCTGCACGCCACGCGGGATCGTTACTCTGCTGGAGCGCTACAACATCGATACCTACGGGTTGAACGCCGTAGTGATCGGCGCATCCAACATCGTGGGCCGTCCGATGAGCATGGAGCTGCTGCTGGCTGGCTGCACCACCACCGTCACCCACCGCTTCACCAAAAACCTGCGCCAGCACGTTGAGAACGCCGATCTGCTGATCGTCGCCGTGGGCAAGCCGGGCTTTATTCCCGGGGAGTGGATCAAAGAGGGGGCGATCGTCATTGACGTTGGCATCAACCGCCTCGAGAGTGGCAAAGTGGTCGGCGACGTAGTGTACGAAGACGCCGCCTCGCGTGCCGCTTATATTACCCCTGTACCGGGCGGCGTAGGCCCGATGACCGTCGCAACCCTGATTCAGAATACATTGCAGGCGTGCGAAGAGTATCACGACGTAGAGGAAGCATAAGATGGCAACGTTCTCGTTAGGTAAACATCCGCACGTTGAGCTGTGCGATCTGCTGAAGCTGGAAGGCTGGAGCGAAAGCGGCGCGCAGGCGAAGAATTTTATTGCCGATGGCCTGGTCAGCGTCGATGGCGCGGTGGAAACCCGCAAGCGCTGTAAGATCGTCGCCGGACAAACGGTCACGTTTGACGGCCAAAGTATCACTGTAACTGATTAATCCCGCCTTAATGGCCCTTTATTCATAAGGGCCATTGCTCGATCAACATCAAAGAATAACAAATTCGTCTGTCTCGCCAGCAGATTTCTGTTGCGGCTCTCTACGGCTTAAATCACGATAAGTAGAACGTTCTACTAAAACGTTCTATGTGTCGTAAATACTAAAATAATAATGCCATCACCAGGGTTTCTATAATCGGGGGAAAACCGCATGAGTCTGCTGTCGGGGTTCGTAAAATCGCTATCGAAGTTATCTATGATTGGCCGCGCATTAATGCTGCCAATTTCACTGTTGCCTGCTGCTGGCCTGCTGCTGGCGTTTGGTGATAAGTTTCACCTGCCGCTGATGATGAACGCCGGTGGGGTTATCTTTGATAACCTGCCGCTGCTGTTTGCTATCGGCTCTGCGGTGGGGCTGGCCTCAGAGTCCGGCATCGCCGCGCTTTCGGCGGCGGTCTCGGTATTTATTACCAATATGACCATCGGCACGGTACTGTCGATTACCCCAGAGATGGCCTCTCAGGGCGGGAAATACGCTATGGTGGTCGGTATTCCGACGCTGCAGATGGGCGTTTTTGGCGGCCTGATCTGTGGCATCCTGGCCGCATGGTGCTATAACCGCTTCCACACCATGCAGCTGCCAGAATTTCTCGGCTTCTTCTCCGGTAAACGTTTTGTGGCGATTGCTACTGCGTTCCTGTCGTTCCTGCTCGGCCTGCTCCTGCCCTACGTCTGGCAGCATATCCAGGCGGGAATCGATGCGCTCTCGGTGGTCGTGAACGGCGATAACCAGGCCGCCTCGACCTTTATCTTCGGGCTGGTAGAGCGCGCGCTGATCCCGCTCGGTCTGCACCACATCTGGTATCCATCGTTCTGGTACTCATTTGGCGACTACACCACCCAGGCGGGCCAGGTGATCCATGGCGACCAGACTATCTGGTTCAAAATGCTGGAAGAAGGCGCTAAATCGTTCAGCAGCGACACCTACCAGAACGCCGGAAAGTTCATGCAGGGTGAGTTCCCGCTGATGCTGTTTGCGCTGCCTGCCGCCTGTCTGGCGATGTATCATGAAGCGCATACCCGGAACAAAAAGATCGCTTCCGGTATCCTCTTCTCCGCCGCGCTGACCTGCTTCCTGACCGGGATCACCGAGCCGGTTGAGTTTACCTTTATCTTCGTTGCGCCGGTGCTTTACGTCTTCAACGCCATCATGGCCGGGCTGTCGTATATGTGCATGTATCTGCTGCATGCGCACATCGCGAAATCCTTCTCGGCGGGCCTGATCGACTACATCTCGTTCGGTATTCTGCCGTCGTTTAACGGCTACCAGACCAACTTCCTGAATGCGATTATCGTCGGCATCCCGATGGGGCTGATCTACTACTTCACCTTCCGCTTTGTGATCCGCCGCTTTGACGTGAAAACGCCGGGCCGCACGGAAGTCACCGCTAACGTTAACGATAAAACCGATGACGAGCTGGCGACCGAGATCGTTGCCCTGCTGGGCGGCGCGCAGAATATCAGCTCGGTAGGCTCATGTATCACCCGCCTGCGTCTTGAAGTGGCGAAGAGCGATTTGGTGGACAAAGATGGCCTCAACGGCGTCGGCGCGCGTGGCGTGGTGTTCGTTGGCGATAACGGCATCCAGGTGATTTTCGGCGCACGCGCGCAGTTTATCGCCCAGACCATGTCGGGGATGATCGGCAAGTAACCTGAAGCTGTTAAGGTGATTAGGTCTCCTGTATCGTACAGGAGACTTTTCATCGTTGACTGCATAGCCGTTAAGTTCAGGGAGTGGATTTGAAGAAGGTCAGCATTATTGATGTCGCGAAGCTGGCGGGGGTCTCTGTCTCGACCGTTTCGCTGGTGCTTCGCCAGAAAGGGAAAATATCGACCGCCACGATTGAAAAGGTGCAGCAGGCGATCGACACGCTCGGCTACGTTCACAACGTGGCGGCAGCAAATCTACGCGCCAACACCTCTAACCTTATTGGCCTGATCCTGCGTGACTTTAGCGATAGCTTCTCGGTGAAGGTCATGGCCAGCACCGTACTGGAGCTGGAGAAGCAGGGCTACATGGTTTTTCTCAGCCAGCCCCTCAACGACAGTGATAGCCTTGAACGCTGCCTGCTCTCGTTTAAGCAGCAGGGCGTGGCCGGCGTGATCTATCTTGCCTCCGATGCCACCACCCCGCACTTGCCGAAGCTTATCCGCACCTGTCCCCTGCCGCTGGTTGTCGTCTCGCAATCCCTGCTGGAGGAGGAGTGCAACCTGGTAATGCGCGACAACCGCCAGGCCGCCAGCCTTGCCACCCGCTACCTGATCGAGCGCGGCCACCGCAGTATTGCCTACATCGGCGGAACGGAAAGTAGCCTGATCCGCCAGCAGCGGCTAGCCGGATTCCGCAGCGCGCTGACTCAGTACGGACTGGTGACCCGGGATGAGTCTACCCCGGCCTGCATGGAGGGCACCCACGCGGCCAGCCACGCTACCCGACAACTGCTGGAGAAGAACAACACCATCACCGCCCTGCTCTGCCACTCGCCCGATGCAATGATCGGCTCGCTCTCCGGCATTCACCAGGTGGGGCGTACGGTGGGTAAAGATGTGTTTCTGACGCAGCAGGTAGCGCTGGTAGGCTTCGAGGATATGCTACACGTGAACTTAACGTCGCCTTCGTTTACCTACGTGTCGTCGGCAAGCGAAGAGACCGGACGCCAGGCGGCGTCGCTGATGATCCGCAAAATCAAAGAGCCGGATCTGCTGACCCAGCGCATCACCCTTTCCGGACAGCTGGTGACGCGAGAGTCGGCTTAGTATGAAAATCGCCCGGCAGCAGAACGCCGCCAGGCAAAACAGCTTACTTACGACGCCAGGTGGTCCCCTGCGGGCCATCTTCCAGCACGATCCCCATCTCGTTCAGACGGTCACGGGCCGCATCTGCCGCCGCCCAGTCCTTGGCTTTACGCGCGTCCAGACGCTGCTGGATCAGGGCTTCAATCTCCACGACTTCCCCAGCGTTCGCCTGGGCACCGCTCTGCAGGAAGGTTTCCGGCTCCTGCTCCAGCAGGCCGAGTACCTTAGCAAGTTTGCGTAGGGTCGTAGCTGCGGCATTCGCCTCTTCAAGATTATTAGTTTGTTTAGCGTGATTAACTTCTTTAGCTAGATCGAAAAGCGCTGAATACGCTTCAGGAGTATTGAAGTCATCATCCATGGCTTCTTTAAAGCGGTCTTCGTAATACTCCCCACGAATAAACTCAACATCTGAATTAGACGTTCCGCGCAGCGCGGTGTAGAGACGCTCCAGCGCCGAACGCGCCTGCTTAAGGTTCTCTTCGCTGTAGTTGAGCTGGCTGCGGTAGTGGCCGGACATCAGGAAGTATCGGATGGTCTCCGCATCGTAATACTTCAGCACATCGCGCACGGTAAAGAAGTTACCCAGCGATTTCGACATCTTCTCGCGATCAACCATCACCATACCGGAGTGCATCCAGTAGTTCACGTACTCGCCGTCGTGGGCGCAGGTAGACTGAGCGATTTCGTTTTCATGGTGCGGGAACATCAGGTCCGATCCGCCGCCGTGAATGTCGAAGTGGTGGCCCAGCTGCTTGCAGTTCATCGCCGAGCACTCAATGTGCCAGCCCGGACGCCCCTCGCCCCACGGCGACGGCCAGCTCGGTTCGCCCGGCTTGGACATCTTCCACAGCACGAAATCCATCGGGTTGCGCTTGATCTCGGCAACTTCGACGCGTGCCCCGGCCTGCAGCTGCTCAAGATCCTGGCGCGACAGTTTGCCGTAGTTGGGATCGGTGGGCACGGAGAACATCACGTCGCCGTTATCAGCCACGTAGGCGTGACCGCGCGCGATCAGGCGCTCGGTGATCTCGATGATTTCGTGAATATGGTGGGTGGCACGCGGCTCGCTGTCTGGACGCAGGATGTTCAGGGCGTCAAAGTCAGCGTGCATTTCACCGATCATGCGATCCACCAGCGCGACAAAGCTTTCGCCATTTTCATTGGCGCGTTTGATGATCTTATCGTCGATATCGGTAATGTTACGCACATACTTCAGCTCATAGCCGAGGAAACGCAGATAGCGCGCTACCACGTCAAAGGAGACAAAGGTCCGGCCGTGGCCGATATGACAGAGATCGTAAACGGTGATACCACACACGTACATGCCCACTTTCCCGGCATGAATAGGTTTGAATTCCTCTTTTTGTCGCGTCAGCGTATTAAAAATTTTTAGCATCAAAGGTTCCGTTAAGACGTGTGTGGAGAATGAACTCAGTATGATACCCATAATTGATAACCGAAGCAGCACCCTTTGCAAGGTGATCGAACCTTGCGGTTATGCTATAACAGGCGACTATACGTGACCCACAGCAGGGTCGATGCTCTACACTACCGGAACAGGATGCAAAAATGGTTACTTTCCACACTAATCACGGCGATATCGTAATCAAAACTTTTGATGACAAAGCGCCTGAAACTGTTAAGAACTTCCTGGACTACTGCCGCGAAGGTTTCTACAACAACACCATTTTCCACCGTGTTATCAACGGCTTTATGATCCAGGGCGGCGGCTTTGAGCCGGGCATGAATCAGAAAGCGACCAAAGACGCGATCAAAAACGAAGCGAACAACGGTCTGAAAAACACCCGTGGCACGCTGGCGATGGCCCGTACCCAGGCACCGCACTCTGCAACCGCGCAGTTCTTCATCAACGTGGCAGACAATGACTTCCTGAACTTCAGCGGTGAAAACATGCAGGGCTGGGGCTACTGCGTATTCGCCGAAGTGGTTGAAGGCATGGACGTGGTCGATAAAATCAAAGCGGTTTCTACTGGCCGCAGCGGCATGCACCAGGACGTTCCTAAAGAAGACGTGATCATCGAAAACGTGACCGTCAGCGAGTAATCGTGGCGACGCTTTTCATCGCAGATCTGCATCTGTGTACAGAAGAACCGGCGATAACCGCCGGTTTTCTGCGTTTTCTGGCCGGTACGGCGCGGGAAGCCGACGCGCTCTATATCCTTGGCGATCTCTTTGAGGCCTGGATTGGCGATGACGATCCCAATCCCCTGCATCAACAGATTGCCGCCGCGCTAAAGGCACTGAGCGACAGCGGCATCCCCTGCTACTTTATCCATGGCAACCGTGACTTCCTGCTCGGCAAGCGCTTCGCCCGTGAGAGCGGCATGACCCTGCTACCCGAAGAGCAGGTGCTCGACCTCTACGGTCGTCGGGTGCTGATTATGCACGGCGATACCCTCTGTACCGATGACGCAGGCTATCAGGCCTTTCGCGCCAAGGTTCATCAGCCCTGGCTACAAAGACTGTTTCTCACCCTGCCCCTGTTTATCCGCCATAAGGTGGCGGCAAAGATGCGCGCCGACAGCAAAGCCGCCAACAGCAGTAAATCCCTCACGATTATGGATGTGAACCAGCAGGCAGTGAGTGATGCGCTTGAACGCCATCGCGTGCAATGGCTTATCCATGGCCATACCCACCGCCCGGCAGTGCATGAGCTTACCGCTAACGGCGAACCGGCGTTTCGCTGCGTGCTGGGTGCCTGGCATAGCGAAGGCTCAATGATAAAAGTCACTCAGGAACAAGTCGAACTTATCGCTTTTCCTTTTTAGTACGTTATGAAAATTGCCAGCAAGGTTAGCTGCGCAACCGTTTTCCTTGCCCGATTTCCATGCTATTCTCTGTGCCCTGTTACGCGTTATGCCGCACATCCACAGGAGTTTTCAGACGCATGTCTTCGAGCAATAATCCGGTACGTATCGCCATCGTGATGGGGTCCAAAAGCGACTGGGCAACCATGCAGTTTGCCGCTGAAGTCCTCGATATCCTGCACGTTCCCCACCATGTTGAAGTCGTTTCTGCCCACCGCACCCCGGATAAACTGTTTAGCTTTGCCGAAGGCGCAGAGCAGAATGGTTATCAGGTGATTATTGCCGGCGCGGGCGGCGCGGCGCATCTGCCGGGCATGATCGCAGCCAAAACCCTGGTGCCGGTGCTCGGCGTACCGGTGCAAAGCGCGGCGCTGAGCGGCGTTGACAGCCTCTACTCCATCGTCCAGATGCCGCGCGGTATTCCGGTGGGAACGCTGGCGATTGGTAAAGCCGGGGCCGCCAACGCGGCGCTGCTGGCGGCGCAGATCCTTGCTACTCACGACAGCGAATTGCATCAGCGTCTGGCGGAGTGGCGTAAAGCCCAGACCGATGAGGTGCTGGATAACCCAGATCCGCGAGGTGCGGCATGAAACAGGTATGCGTTCTTGGCAACGGCCAGCTGGGTCGAATGCTGCGCCAGGCCGGTGAGCCGCTGGGCATTGCTGTCTGGCCAGTGGGGCTGGATGCCGAGCCGGAAGCCGTCCCCTTTGCACAGAGCGTGATCACCGCCGAGATTGAGCGCTGGCCGGAGACAGCCCTGACCCGCGAGCTGGCGCGCCATCCGGCGTTCGTTAACCGCGACGTTTTCCCCATTATTGCCGACCGTCTGACGCAGAAGCAGCTCTTCGACCGCCTCTCGCTGGCGACCGCCCCATGGCAGCTGCTGGTCAGCGCCGACGAGTGGCCTGCCGTGTTTGACTCGCTGGGTGAACTGGCGATCGTTAAGCGTCGCGTCGGCGGCTACGATGGCCGCGGCCAGTGGCGTTTGCGCGCCGGTGAGACCGATACGCTTCCCGCAGAGTGCTACGGCGAGTGCATTGTCGAGCAGGGCATTAACTTTAGCGGCGAAGTATCGCTGGTGGGCGCGCGCGGACACGACGGCAGCACGGTGTTCTATCCGCTAACCCATAACCTGCATCAGGACGGCATTCTGCGTACCAGCGTGGTTTTCCCGCAGGCTGATGCAGACCAGCAGGCGCAGGCTGAAGCGATGCTGGGCGCGATCATGAGCGAGCTGAACTACGTCGGCGTGATGGCGATGGAGTGTTTTGTGACCCCTGATGGACTGCTGATTAACGAGCTGGCTCCGCGGGTACACAATAGCGGCCACTGGACACAAAACGGCGCGTCGATCAGTCAGTTTGAGTTGCACCTGCGCGCCATTACCGGCCTGCCGCTGCCGCAGCCGGTGGTGAATGCCCCGTCAGTGATGATCAACCTGATTGGCAGCGATTTGAACTATGACTGGCTGAAGCTGCCGCTGGTCCATTTGCACTGGTACGACAAAGAGGTGCGGGCTGGTCGCAAGGTGGGACATCTGAACCTCAACGACAGCGACGCCGACCGCCTGATCGCGACGCTGGAAGCGATCGTGCCGCTATTACCGCCGGAGTATGCCAGCGGTATCGCATGGGCGCAGTCAAAGCTCAGCTAAGCTGCTTGCGCAATTTTCGTCATATGGACCGGGTAAGCGTCAGCGCTACCCGGTTTACAGCACAGCCCTTCGTATCATTTTTTTGCCCCCATCGCACAAATGAGCGCGTAAAATAGTGCGCTCTGACGTACAACGTCGCCCTTTGATGTACAGAAGGATGTCTCATGAACGAAGACATGGATTATTGTGCGATCCTCACCGCTGATACCCCCCTGCTGGACGTGCGCGCCCCGGTTGAATTTGCCCAGGGCGCAATGCCATCGGCGCTCAACCTCCCGTTGATGAACAACGAAGAGCGCGCGGCGGTCGGCACCTGTTATAAACGCCATGGCCCTGAGGCCGCGTTAAAGCTCGGACACCAGCTGGTGTCTGGCGTCACGCGCGAGCAGCGCATTCAATCATGGCGCAATGCCTGCCTGCGTCATCCCAACGGCTATCTATGCTGCGCTCGTGGCGGTCAGCG
This sequence comes from Pseudescherichia sp., assembly GCF_031987975.1. Classification (GTDB taxonomy): domain Bacteria; phylum Pseudomonadota; class Gammaproteobacteria; order Enterobacterales; family Enterobacteriaceae; genus Pseudescherichia. Next base: position 258,115 of record NZ_DALZYX010000002.1, read on the forward strand.
TTCCCATATCACGCAGCAGTGGCTACGCGAAACGGGTATTGATTATCCGTTAATTCCCGGCGGCTATAAGGCGCTGCGCCAGGCAGCAACCATCGCGACGGAGCAGCGCGTCCAGCGCCCTCTGATCCTGGTTGGCGGCTGCACCGGCAGCGGTAAAACCGATCTGGTTCGCCAGCATCCTGACGGTATCGATCTGGAAGGCCTGGCTCACCATCGCGGATCGTCATTTGGCCGCACGCTAAAGGCACAGCTTTCGCAGGCGAGCTTTGAAAATGCGCTGGCGGTAAAACTGCTTAAACACGACGCGGCGCGCCTGGTGCTGGAAGATGAAGGGCGGACGATTGGCGGCAACCATCTGCCGGGGTGTCTGTACTCTCGCATGGCACAGTCGCCTATCGCGGTGGTGGACGATCCGTTCGATCTGCGCGTGACGCGTCTGCACCACGACTACTTTGTGCGTATGCAGCGCGATTTTACCGCTGCACATGGCGAGGAAGCGGGCTGGCAGACATATGCTGAATACCTGCATCGTGGGCTGTTCGCCATTCGTCGCCGTCTGGGATTGCAGCGTTTTGCCGAACTCAGCGCACACCTGGATACTGCCCTGGCGATCCAACAGCAGCGCGGCGATACCCGCGGTCATGATGCCTGGCTGGTGCCGTTACTGAAGGAGTATTACGATCCGATGTACCACTACCAGTTGAAAAAGAGAGCCGCGAAGATTGTCTTTCGCGGCTCATGGCAGGAGGTCAACGGCTGGTTGCTAAACGGTTAGTTAGCGGCGATCGCGCTTGTCGGCGCGCTTCGCCAGCCAGTCCCCCAGCATCTGTACCACCTGCACCAGAATAATCAGCGCCACCACGGTGACGACCATCACCTGCGTCTCATAGCGGTAGTAACCGTAGCGGATCGCCAGATCCCCTACCCCGCCGCCGCCGACAATCCCCGCCATCGCTGAATAACCGATCAGGCTCACGAGGGTGATGGTCAGACCGCGTAGCAGGCCCGCGCTGGCTTCCGGCAGCAGCACGGTGCAGATGATACGCAGCGGGCTGGCACCAAAGGCTTCGGCGGCCTCGATGATCCCCTTATCTACCTCGCGTAGGGCGCTGTCCACCAGCCGGGCATAGAAGGCGATAGCGGCAACCGAGAGCGGTACCGAGGCGGCGATTGGCCCGATAGTGTTGCCGAGCAGGAACTGCGTCAGCGGCAGAAGCAGCACCAGCAGGATCACAAAGGGGACCGAGCGGATAATATTTACCAGCACGGAACTGATGAGATACACCGCGCGGTTCTGCCAGAAGAGATGCCGATCGGTAACGAAGATTAGAAAGCCGAGCGGCAGGCCGCCAACGATAGCCAGCACCGTAGAGATGCTCAGCATCTGGAAGGTTTCGCCAAAGGCCAGGCTCAGATCGGCCAGTAAATCATCCACGAAGCACCTCCACCTGGGCTGTACGCTGACGGATGTGATCGACGGCGGCCTCGACCGCTGCCGGATTATCGGCGGCGGTTAAGCGCACCACCAGGATCCCTAGCGCTCGCTCGCCGAGATACTCAATTTTGCCGTGCAGAATATTGACCGCCACGCCAAACATCACCGCGACCTCAGAGAGCACCGGCTGCTCGGCTGAATCGCCGATAAACAGGATCTTCACCAGCCGCCCCGGCAGATCCTGCTGGAGCCGCTCCGGCAGGGTCAGGTTCAGGGTATGCGAGACCAGCTGCTGGGTAAACGGGTGCTGCGGGTGGGCAAAGATATCAAACACCTCGCCCAGTTCAACGACCTTGCCTGCGGACATCACCGCCACCCGATCGCAGATCGACTTGATCACGTTCATCTCATGGGTGATCAGCACGATGGTGATCCCCAGCCGAGCATTGATCTCTTTCAATAGGGCAAGGATCGTTGCGGAGGTCTCCAGATCCAGCGCCGAGGTCGGCTCGTCGCAGAGCAGCACGTCAGGATGGTTAGCAATCGCACGGGCGATCCCCACCCGCTGCTTCTGCCCGCCGCTCAGCTGTGCAGGGAAACGGCCTGCTTTGTCCGTAAGACCAACCAGCTCAAGGATCTCTTTAACCCGGGGCGCGATTTCGTTGCTGGCCCAGCCCGCAGCCTTCAGGCTAAAGGCGACGTTCTGCGCCACGGTACGGGTGTGCATCAGGTTAAAGTGCTGGAAGATCATGCCGATGCGCTGACGTGCTTTGCGCAGGGTGACCCCTTCCAGCGCGGAGATCGCCACGCCGTTGATCTTCACCTCACCCTCGCTCGGGCGCTGGAGGGCGTTGAGGGTGCGCAGCAGGGTACTTTTCCCCGCGCCACTGGTGCCAACGATGCCAAAAATCTCCCCTGCCGTAATATGCAGGCTGACATCGTCCACCGCCCGTGTCGTGGGTCCCTTGCCTGCGGGAAAATCTACGCAGACGTTAGTTATCTCAATCATGCATCCACTCTGGTTTCTGGAACGCGTTGAAGATGTTCTGCGGATCGTCAATCACCGCCCGGTAGGCCGGAGACTGCACCGCAGCCACAATGTCTTTGGCGAAGGGCTTATCGGCATCTTCAGTGCGCACCGCGATGACGTTTTTCAGGTTCTCATCCAGCTGCTCCTGCTTAAGCGCGGAGGAGAGCTTGAGGCCAGCGGCAATGGCAAAGTTGCCGTTTACCAGCGCGGCGCTGGCGCTATCCAGCGTACGCGGTAGCTGCGCCGCTTCCAGCGGTTTAAACACCAGTCCTTTCGGGTTGGTGGCGATATCGCGCTCGGAGGCTTTGGTCGGATCGATATTCTCTTTGATGGTGATCAGCTGCATGGCCTGGAGAAAACGCAGGCCGCGCGCCAGGTTAGTGGGATCGTTGGACAGGGTGACGATATCGCCCTTCTTCAGCTGATCGACGCTGGTAACTTTGTGGGAGTAGAGACCCATGCCCGCCGTCGGGACGACGATAAGCTTAGTAAGCTTCAGCCCCTTATCAGCAGCGAACTTCTCTAAGTAGAGCGAGTGCTGAAACAGGTTGGCGTCGATGCTGCCGTTAGAGAGCGCCATGTTCGGCTGCACGTAGTCGCTAAACTCACGCACCACCACTTTATAGCCCTTCTCTTTCAGCGAAGGCGCAATAGCCTGCTTTACCATATCGCCGTAGGGACCCGGCGCAACGCCGAAGGTAATGGTTTGCGGATCGCTGGCGTGGGCAAACGGCAGGCCACAGGCCAGAAGTAGTGCAGCAACGCTGGCACGAAAGCTGAGACGACGTCCCATAGATTCTCCCAAAGTGTATTGTGTTTGCTGTATGACGCGCAGGACTAAGCGGCGCGCTTTTTTGACAATTTATGCATAACGCAGAGCGTTAAGATGGCATAAACCCGACGCGGCGGTAATTGAAAATATTTCATATAGATAGTGATGCCCCGGCAGACGGATGCGCTGCCGGGGATCGGTCGGATTAGAAATCGTAGCGCAGACGCACCAGATTCATATCGCCCAGATTATCCGTGCTGGACGTGAAGACATGCTCATAATCAACGCGGAAACCATAATCGAGCTGGAAGGTCACCCCAACTCCATTGTCGGTGCGCTGGTAGCTGCGGCCGTTCAGATACTCAATACGATCGCCCATTACGTAGGGCTGCACGGATTTAAGTGCGTACTGACCTACCGGAATTTTATAGCCCGCATAGTACTCAATCCCCCACGCATCGCCGGCGAAGTAGTGGTCGATGGAGACCTTTTTAGTGGTCATAAAGTTCTGATACCAGCCGCCACCGACGGAGATTGTCCACTGGTCTGGAGACCAGCTTAGCGCCGTACCGAGAATGTTTTGATCCCAGGTTTTGCTGTCGTTACTGTGCGGGTTGTAGATTTTCGCCCGGGTGTAGTTCCACGCCGTGCCCCAGGTGAGATCGGAGGTCAGACGGTAGTCGAGTCCCAGCGAGCCGCCGCCGGTACGCTCATAGCGCAGGCCGTTCATCGGGTTATAGTTGTCGTTAAACAGGTAAGAGGCATAGATATCAGCATCCCCGACGGTCTTCTTATACTTCAGCATTTTGCGTGAACGGTAGGAGCCGTCGTAATCGCCGTTAATACCGTTGCCCGGTGCCTGGCCGATCATATCGTAATCCCAGATATCGGTTTTGGCCCCGATCACGTCGTAGTAGACGCTGTTTTGCTGGCCAAAGGTCAGCACGCCCCAGGTTTTACTTTTGAAGCCGGTATAGAGCATTCGGCGGCTGGTGTCATTCGCGCCTTTGGCGTAGTGATTATCCCAGTCAAAAACTGCCGGAATATTGACGCCAACTTCATAGTAGTTGGTCCAGTTGATGTCATCAAACAGGTAGTAATCGGCCGCGAAACGGAAACGCGTGCCGCCGTCAAAACCGTTGCGTTTGTATGAGCCTTTATCACCATCGCCGGTCATATTGTTGAACTGCGGACGAATACTGCCGCCGACTGCAAAGTTGAGGCGGCTTAGTGCATCGCCTGCGGCCGGATCCTGCTTTAAGAGCGTAATTTCCGCGTGAGTAGTAAAAGATGTCACTGCCACTGCTGCGCCGATCGTCATCGCCAGCGCTGTTATTTTTATTGCCATGGAGCCATTTCCTTGATGAATAGACAGCTAACTATTTAGCGCGCAAATAATATCTTTTATTAATATGGCCGTGGTGGCACTTTTTTACTATTTTGTGCTGCTAAAGCATGGACTTGCTGAATAATCATCGAGGGGAAAAGTTGCGCACCGGGACAATCCCCGGCGCGCATGAGAGGTGAGATTAACCTGCGAACTGGCGGAACAGCGCTTTGCCCTTCAGTAACCGGGTACCCAGCCAGCCGCCGCAGATGGAGAGCAGCAGCGCCCCGCAGAGCGGTAGGATGATCCACAGCCGCCAGTCAGGCTGCCACGGAAAATCAAACACCCGGGTCTGGAGCACCGCCAGCGCCGTCTCTGCGCCGATGGCCGCTACCAGCCCGGCGACAAAGCCCAGCAGCGCGAACTCACACCACAACGTCGTGCGCAGCAGGCGCTTGCCGGCTCCCAGCGTGCGGTAGACCACCAGCTCCTGATGACGCTGGCGCATGCCGACCTGCACCTGAGCCAGCAGCAGCAGGATGCCACAGAGGGTGACCAGCACCACCATCACCTCCAGCGCCCGGCTCACCTGCCCTAATACCTGGCCGACCTGCTTGAGGATCGCCCCGATATCCAGCAGGCTGACGGTTGGAAACTCCCGGTTAAGCTGGGTCAGCATGCCGTTGCCATTCTCCCAGCGGAAGCTGGTCAGCCAGCTTTGAGGCTGGTTATCCAGCGCTCCGGTCGGGAAGATAAAGAAGAAGTTTGGCCGCAGGCTCTCCCAGTCCACCTTACGCAGGCTGGTCACTTTGGCGGTGAAGTCCTGGGTATCCCCCATAAAGGTCACGCTGTCCCCCAGGCGAATATTGAGCCGCTCCGCCAGCCCCTCCTCCATGGAGACTTCCCCCGCCTTTGGTGGCCAGCTGCCCGCGGTGAGCGGGTTGTGATCCGGTTGGTTCGCTTGCCAGGTGAGGTTCAGCTCCCGGTTCAACGCTTCGTCTCTATTCCCTTCGGTAGTCTGGCCGTTGATCTGCGTCAGGCGCGCCCGCACGATGGGATAGAACGATTCAGGAACGATCTGGTGCTCGGCAAGAAACGTCTTCAGCGGCGTCACCTGCTCGGGGGCAATGTTGATCAGGAAGTAGTTAGGACTTTCTGGCGGAAGCTGCTGCTGCCAGCGATCGAGCAGATCGCCGCGCAGCACCAGCAGCATCGCCAGCAGCATGAACGACAGAGAGAACGCCGAGAGCTGGCTCAGGGTTGACCAGGGCTGGCGCAGCAACCGATTTACCGCCAGCCGCATCGCCAGCGACTTCAGGGTCAGCCGCTTAAGGACGTTGAGCAGCATCCAGCCGAGCAGCCCGCAGAGCAGCGCCAGCACCACCGCACCCGCCAACACCGCCCACAGCAGCATGCTGCCGCCCATCAGCCAGGCCAGCAGCGCCACCGCAACGGCGGCGACAATCGGCAGGTAGAGCTTAAGCGGCCAGACGTTCGCCACCGCATCGCGGCGCAGGACGCGGATCGGCGCGGTCGCCAGCAGCAGACGATACGGCCGCAGCCCCACCAGCAGGGAGATCACCAGCATCGCCCCGGTGGCCCACAGCCACGGCCAGAGGCTGGCAGGTGGCAGCGCAGCGGGCAGCACCGGCTTGAGCAGGATCATCAGCACCTGCTCAAACAGCAGGCCGATAGCGCCCCCGGTGACGGTGGCGAGGGCCAGCACCAGCAGCCACTGGCCGACAATCAGCTTTTGCAGCTGGGCGCGCCCTGCCCCCAGCGTTTTCAGAATGGCGACCAGATCGTAGCGGCTGCGGCAGTAGTGGTTCATCGCCACCGCTACGGCGGCGATCGCCAGCAGCAGGGTCAGCAGGGCCGACAGCAGCAAGAACTGCTGGGAGCGCTCAAGGGATTTGCCCAGCGCCCCTTCGTCCTGCTCGAGGCCATACCAGCGCTGCTCCGGCTTAAGCTGCGGCAGGAGCCACTTCTCATACTCTTCGAGCTGCTGCGGCGTGCCGCCGAACTTAATGCGCCACATAATCCGGCTGCCGGGCTGTACCGCGTCGGTCGCCTCTACGTCGGCAATGTTCATCATCAGGCGCGGAGCCATCTGGAAGGGGTTAAATCCGGCGTCCGGCTCCTGCACCACCTCCCCGGCAATGCGCAGCCGGGCGTCACCGACGTCGATATAGTCGCCAGGTTTCAGCTCCAGCAGCGCCATCAGGCGCGGGGCAAGCAGCACCGTCCCCGCCTGCGGCTTAAGGCCCGGTGGATTGGTTTGCAGCTCGCCATACATGGGATAGACAGCGTCCACGGCCTTGACGTTAGCCAGCTGCGGTGTATCCCCGGCAAAGGTCATGGTGGAGAAGGTGAGCTGCTCGCCTACCTTCAGTCCTCTTTTACGCGCCTCCTCCAGCCACGCCGGGGGGATCTCGCGGGAGCTGCGCAGCGCCCGGTCGCCCGCCATAAAGTCGCGGCTCTGCTGGCTGAGTCCCTTCTCCATGCGATCGCTGATGTTGCCCAGCGCCAGCACGCAGGCCACGGCCAGGCTGAGGGCCAGCCAGACGATCAGCAGCGACGGCGAACGCCATTCGCGCCAGAACCAGCGGGCAATCATGCTTCCTCCCGCAGTTCGCCGTTGACCAGCCGCAGGCGACGATCGCAGCGGGCCGCCAGCTGCGGATCGTGCGTGACCAGAATCAGCGTGGTGCCATACTGCTGGTTCATGGAGAAGAGCAGGTCGGCGATTTTATCTCCGGTCTGCCTGTCGAGGTTGCCGGTCGGCTCATCGGCAAAGAGCACGCCAGGACGACCATTGAAGGCGCGGGCCAGCGCCACCCGTTGCTGCTCGCCGCCTGAGAGCTGGGCGGGAAGATGATCCAGCCGCTTGCCAAGGCCGAGATCGGTCAGCAGCGCTTTGGCGTTCTCCCGGCTCTGGCGGCCATTTTCACCGCGCAGCAGCGCCGGCAGCTCGACGTTCTCCAGCGCGTTGAGGGTGGGGATCAGCATAAAGGACTGGAAAACAAAGCCGACGTTTTGCGCCCGCAGCGCCGCCCGCGCCTCCTCATCCATGGTATGCAGAGGCTGGCCCAGCAGGTTAACCTCGCCGCTACTACCGTCGTCAAGCCCGGCAAGGATCGCCAGCAGGGTTGACTTGCCGGAACCCGACTCACCGATCAGGGCAATCGTCTGCGCCGGTTTGACAACCAGCTCAACTCCGGTGAGGATGGAAAGCTCATGTTCCCCCTGACCGACGGACTTCTTAAGATGATGAACTTCAACAATGTTTTCCGCTGGCATTTGCCCTTCCTGTTTATGCTTCTGTTTACCTTCCGTGCCGCAGCCGCTGACACGCTGTTGGTTCTCGGTGACAGCCTGAGCGCCGGGTACCGCATGGCGGCCAGCTCGGCCTGGCCTGCGCTGCTGAATAATAAATGGCAGCAGACGCCGCCGGTGGTTAATGCCAGTATAAGCGGCGATACCTCACAGCAGGGGCTTTCTCGCCTGCCCGCGCTGCTGAAGCAGCATCAGCCGCGCTGGGTGCTGGTAGAGCTGGGGGGCAATGATGGCCTGCGCGGCTTCGCGCCACAGCAGACGGAGCAGACCCTGCGTAAAATTTTACAGACCATTAAGGATGCAAACGCGCAGCCGCTGTTGATGCAGATCCGCCTGCCGGCCAACTATGGCCGTCGCTATACGGAGACCTTCAGCGCCATCTACCCCGCATTGGCGAAAGAGTTTAACGTGCCGCTGCTCCCCTTTTTTATGGAGGAGGTCTACCTCAAGCCGCAATGGATGCAGGAGGATGGCATTCACCCCAATCTGGATGCCCAGCCGTTTATCGCCGACTGGATGGCCACGCGCCTTGCACCCTTAGTTAACCATGATAGTTAACCATGACTCATAAATAATCGGGGACGCCTACGGGTAAAGTTATGCAAAAATCGGTTTTAATAACAGGATGTTCCAGCGGAATCGGTCTGGAAGCGGCGGTAGAGCTAAAGCGCCAGGGTTTTCATATCCTCGCCGCCTGCCGTAAGCCTGATGACGTCTCACGCATGAACGGGATGGGCTTTACCGGCATTCTGCTGGATCTCGACTCCCCGGAGAGCGTCGATCGCGCCGCCGATGAGATTATCGCGCGCACCGGCAATCGCCTCTACGGCATCTTCAACAACGCGGGCTACGGCGTCTACGGCCCGCTGGCCACCATTAGCCGCGAGCAGATGGAGCAGCAGTTTTCTGCCAACTTCTTTGGCGCGCATCAACTGACCATGCGCCTGCTACCGGCAATGCTTCCCCACGGCGAGGGGCGTATCGTGATGACCTCCTCGGTAATGGGGCTGATCTCCACGGCGGGACGCGGGGCCTACGCGGCGAGTAAATATGCTCTTGAAGCATGGTCTGACGCCCTGCGCATGGAGCTGCGCCACAGCGGCATTCAGGTGAGCCTGATCGAGCCAGGCCCTATCCGTACGCGCTTTACCAAAAACGTTAACCAGACCCAGCAGGATAACCCGGTGGAAAATCCTGGCATTGCCGCACGGTTTACCCTTGGCCCGGAGGCGGTGGTGGCAAAAGTGCGCCATGCTTTTGAGAGCAAGCGTCCAAAGCTGCGCTATCCGGTGACGCTGGTCACCCACGCCGTCTGCTGGCTGAAGCGCCTGCTGCCGGGACGGGCGATGGATAAAATTTTGCGCGGGTGAGTTGAAGGCCACGCCTCTCAACCCCATGTAAAGATAAACGTGAAAACAGAGAATTAGCTATGTCCGTACAGAATATTGTCACTATTACCGAAGCGAACCTCCAACAGACGCTGGAGCAGTCGGTCGCCACGCCGGTACTCTTCTACTTCTGGTCCGAACGCAGCCAGCACTGCCAGCAGCTGACCCCGGTGCTGGAGTCGCTGGCCGCGCAGTATAGCGGGCAGTTTATTCTGGCGAAGGTGGACTGCGACGCCGAGCAGATGGTGGCATCGCAGTTTGGCCTGCGGGCAATCCCTACCGTCTATCTGTTCCAGAACGGCCAGCCGGTGGATGGTTTCCAGGGGCCGCAGCCGGAAGAGGCGATCCGCGCCCTGCTGGAAAAAGTGCTGCCTCGCGAAGAGGAGCTGAAAGCCCAGCAGGCGATGGCCCTGGCTCAGGAAGGCAAATATGCCGAGGCGCTGCCGCTGGCGAAAGAGGCCTGGCAGCTCTCAAACCAGAACGGCGAGTTTGGTCTGCTGCTGGCCGAAACGCTGATCGTTCTCAACCGCGCCGATGAAGCCGAAGCGGTGCTGAAAACCATTCCGCTGCAGGATCAGGATACGCGCTACCAGGGCCTGGTGGCGCAGATCGAGCTGCTGAAAAAAGCTGCCGACACCCCGGAAATCCAGCTTCTGCAGCAGCAGGTTGAGCAGTCGCCGGATAACGCCGAGCTGGCAACGCAGCTGGCGTTGCAGCTGCATCAGGTTGGGCGCAACGAAGAGGCGCTGGAGCTACTGTTTAGCCACCTACGCAAGGATCTCACTGCCGCAAACGGTGAAGCGCGTAAAATGCTGCAGGAGATCCTCGCCGCACTGGGAACCGGCGACGCGCTGGCTTCGTCCTATCGCCGTAAGCTCTATTCACTGCTTTATTGATTAACCGCTATCGCGGCAGGGAGGGTGTACAATGCTAATCGTCATCCCGGTACTGATCTTCGTTGCACTGGTGATTGTCGGTGCGGGCGTGAAGATTGTGCCGCAGGGCTACCAGTGGACCGTCGAGCGCTTCGGGCGTTACACCAAATCGTTACAGCCAGGCCTGAGCCTGGTCGTGCCGTTTATGGACCGTATTGGCCGCAAAATCAACATGATGGAGCAGGTATTGGATATCCCCTCTCAGGAGGTGATCTCTAAAGATAACGCCAACGTCACCATCGATGCGGTCTGCTTTATTCAGGTGATTGATGCCCCGAAGGCGGCCTACGAGGTGAGCAACCTTGAGTTGGCGATCATTAACCTGACGATGACCAACATCCGTACCGTGCTGGGTTCGATGGAGCTGGATGAGATGCTCTCCCAGCGCGATAACATCAATACCCGCCTGCTGCACATTGTTGATGAGGCGACCAATCCCTGGGGCATTAAGGTGACGCGCATTGAGATCCGCGACGTGCGTCCGCCCGCCGAGCTTATCTCCTCTATGAACGCCCAGATGAAGGCTGAGCGAACCAAGCGCGCCTACATTCTGGAAGCGGAAGGGATCCGTCAGGCGCAGATCGTCAAAGCTGAGGGGGAGAAGCAGTCGAAGATCCTCAAGGCCGAGGGCGAGCGACAGTCAGCGTTTTTGCAGGCGGAAGCCCGTGAACGCTCGGCGGAGGCGGAGGCCCGCGCTACCCAGATGGTCTCCGAGGCGATTGCTGCCGGGGATATTCAGGCGGTGAACTACTTTGTGGCGCAGAAATACACCGAGGCGCTACAGCACATTGGCTCGTCAACCAACAGCAAAGTGGTGCTGATGCCGCTGGAGGCTAGCAGCCTGATGGGCTCTATCGCCGGCATCGCCGAGCTGGTGAAAGAGAGCGCCAGCGAACGGAAAGGCTTATGATCGACTCCCTACTCCAGCACCCGCACCTCTTCTGGCTCAGCCTTGGCGGCCTGCTGCTGGCAGCCGAGATGCTGGGCGGCAACGGCTACCTGCTGTGGAGCGGCGTAGCGGCGGTGGTGACGGGCCTGCTGGTCTGGCTGCTGCCGTTCGGCTGGGAGTGGCAGGGGGCGCTTTTTGCCCTGCTCACCCTGCTGGCGGCGTGGCTGTGGTGGCGCTGGCTGGCCCGCCGCGTGCGCGAGCAGAAGCCTGCCGACGCGGCGCTTAACCAGCGCGGCATGCAGCTTGTGGGCAAGCACTTTACCCTCGACACCCCTCTCGTCAATGGCCGCGGCCATATGCGCGTGGGTGACAGCACATGGCCGGTGAGCGCCGATGACGATCTGCCCGCCGGTACGCCGGTGGAAGTGGTGGCGGTTGAGGGTATTACCCTACGCATTAAAGCGCGCTAGCTCTCTTTAGCCGAATGACGGTGGCAACAGCCAGAGAGGTTATCAATAATCGGGCAGTCGGCACCGTCGTCGCCCGGACAGGCGTTCGCCAGAGCCAACAGCTGATCGCGCATCGCCTGTAGTTCCCCAATATGCCGCTCGATCTCCGCCACCTTTTGCAGGGTGTACGCCTTCACGTCGGCGCTGTGCCGGGCCGGATCGTTAAACAGGGTGACCAGCTCGCCGCACTCCTCCAGATTGAAGCCCACCTGCCGCGCCTGGCGCAGCAGGGTTAGCTCATCCAGATGCTGCTGCGTGTAGCTGCGATAGCCGTTCTCGCTGCGCAGCGGCGGCGTCACCAGCCCCTTCTCCTCATAGAAGCGGATCGCCTTGCTGGTTAGGCCTGTCTTTTTTGCTACGTCGCTAATATTCATGGTTCCCCCTTGACCTTCCCCTTAATGGAAGGTTTAAGCTTATTCACAGTTAGCCAAAACAGCGGCTCAGTCAATCCTAAATGCACAGGAGTATGATGATGTCCCAAACAATTGAACTGGCGCTGGAGGGTCTCTCCTGCGGCCACTGCGTCAAACGGGTGAAAGAGAGCCTTGAACAGCGCCCCGACGTGGAGCGCGCCGACGTCACTATCGACCGGGCGGAAGTCACCGGCAGCGCCGGTGCGGATGCACTGATCGATACCGTTAAACAGGCTGGATACGGGGCGACGCTTAGCCACCCAAAGGCTGATCCGCTGGCAGAGTCATCATCTCCGTCGGAAGCACTGACAGCGGCCGAACCAGAGCTTCCGGCAGCGGATGATACCGACGACAGCCAGCAGCTGTTGTTGAGTGGCATGAGCTGCGCCAGCTGCGTTACCCGAGTGCAGAAAGCCTTGCAGGCGGTACCCGGCGTAACCCAGGCACGGGTCAATCTGGCGGAGCGCTCTGCGCTGGTGATGGGCAGCGCCTCCGCCGCTGAATTAGTGAGCGCGGTAGAGAACGCGGGCTACGGCGCGGAGGCGATTGACGATGACGCCACCCGCCGCGAACGTCAGCAGGAGACCGCCGTTGCCACCATGAAACGCTTCCGCTGGCAGGCGATTGTTGCTCTGCTGGTGGGCATCCCGGTGATGGTCTGGGGCATGATGGGTGACAACATGATGGTCACCGATGCCAACCGCAGCCTCTGGTTGATCATTGGCCTGGTTACCCTTGGCGTGATGATCTTCGCCGGGGGCCACTTCTACCGCAGCGCGTGGAAGAGCCTGCTCAACCGCACCGCGACCATGGACACCCTGGTGGCGCTGGGTACTGGAGCCGCATGGCTTTACTCGATGGGCGTCAACCTCTGGCCAGCGTGGTTCCCGATGGAGGCTCGCCACCTTTACTATGAAGCCAGCGCAATGATTATCGGCCTGATCAACCTCGGCCACATGCTGGAGGCTCGCGCCCGCCAACGTTCATCGAAAGCGCTGGAGCGCCTGCTCGATCTGACGCCGCCCACCGCCAGGGTGGTGACTGATACCGGGGAAGAGACCGTTCCCCTTGCCGAAGTTCATCCGGGCATGACGCTGCGCCTGACAACCGGCGATCGCGTTCCGGTGGACGGGGAAATTACTCAAGGCGAAGCCTGGCTTGATGAGGCGATGCTGACCGGCGAACCTGTCCCGCAGCAGAAGCAGCGTGACGACACGATACATGCGGGGACGGTTGTCTCCGACGGTAGCGTACTGTTCCGCGCCAGCCGCACCGGCAGCCACACTACTCTTTCGCGGATCGTGCGTCTGGTGCGTCAGGCCCAGAGCAGCAAGCCAGAGATCGGTCAGCTGGCGGACAGGATCTCCGCGGTTTTCGTGCCGGTGGTGGTCGCCATCGCGCTGATTAGCGGTGCGATCTGGTACGTCTTTGGCCCCGCGCCGCAGATTGTCTATACCCTGGTGATCGCCACCACGGTGCTGATTATCGCCTGCCCTTGTGCCCTCGGCCTGGCGACGCCGATGTCGATTATTTCTGGCGTCGGCCGCGCCGCCGAGTTTGGCGTGCTGGTACGCGATGCCGATGCACTCCAGCGCGCCAGCCAGCTCGACACGCTGGTGTTTGATAAGACCGGCACCCTTACCGAGGGTCGCCCGCAGGTAACTACTGTGCTGACCTATGGCGATCTCACCAGCCAGCAGGCGCTGCGTCTGGCCGCCGGGCTGGAGCAGGGTTCCAGCCATCCGCTGGCTCGGGCGATTATCGATAAGGCTGGAACAGAACCGTTGGCAGAGGTAATTAACTTTCGTACCCTGCGTGGGCTAGGCCTGAGCGGTGAGAGCGAAGGTCGACGCCTGTTGCTGGGCAACCAGGCATTGTTGAATGAACAGGGAATTGATACTGCCACGCTGGAGAGCGACATCGCCACCCAGGCGGCCACGGGCGCAACGCCGGTACTGCTGGCAGTAGACGGTAAGGCAGCAGCGTTGATTGCTATTCGCGATCCGCTGCGTGAAGATAGCGTGGCGGCGCTACAGCGCCTGCATCAAGCTGGCTACCGGCTGGTGATGCTGACCGGTGACAATACCGTTACCGCCAATGCTATCGCCAAAGAGGCCGGGATCGATGAGGTGATTGCCGGCGTACTGCCGGATGGCAAAGCCGCCGCGATTCAGGATCTGCAACGCCAGGGTCGCCAGGTGGCCATGGTCGGGGACGGTATCAATGATGCTCCGGCGCTGGCCCAAGCCGAGGTGGGTATCGCCATGGGCGGCGGCAGCGACGTGGCGATTGAGACCGCCGCCATCACCCTGATGCGCCACAGCCTGATGGGCGTTGCCGATGCGCTGGCCATCTCTCGCGCCACGCTGCGCAATATGAAGCAGAACCTGGTGGGAGCATTTATCTATAACTCGCTGGGCATCCCGATTGCCGCTGGGATCCTGTGGCCGTTGACCGGAACGCTGCTTAATCCGGTGGTAGCGGGTGCAGCAATGGCGCTCTCCTCCATTACGGTCGTGAGCAACGCCAACCGTCTGCTGCGCTTTACCCCTAAAGAGTAGCTATTTGCACCTTCTCCCGGCTCGCGCTAGCATGAACTTTTCAGCCGGGAGAGCCTATGGGCCTGTTTAGCCGTTTAAAAATGCTGTTGGGCGCGCTGTATAGCCGCACTTACTCCTGGCCCGCGCTGGACATCACCCTGCCAGGCGGGCGCTACCTGCACCTTGTCGGCAGTATTCACATGGGCACCCGCGATATGTCTCCCCTGCCGGAGGGGCTGCTGCGCAAGCTTAAGCAGGCCGATGCTCTGATCGTTGAAGCTGACGTCTCCGTGAGCGGCTCGCCTTTTTCTGAACTTCCCCCACGCCCGCCGCTGGCCGAGCGGCTGGATCCCGCCCAGCTTGCCGATCTCTCCCGAGTGCTGAACGAGCTGTCGCTGCCGCTGGAGAGCTTTGACCAGCAGCCAGCCTGGAAGATCGCGCTAGTCTTGCAGGCCACCCAGGCCCAGCGCTTAGGCCTGCGCCCCGACTACGGTATCGACTACCAGATGCTCCAGGCCGCTCACGACAGGCGGCTGCGGGTGATTGAGCTGGAGGGGACGGCGGATCAGGTTAACCTGCTCTGCCAGCTGCCGGAGGATGGTAAAGCGCTACTGCTGGATACTCTGACCCACTGGCACACTAACGCCCGGCTGTTGCAGGTGATGCTTAGCTGGTGGCTCAATAGCCCGCCTGCCGAGGCGTCGCAGTCCCTGCCCTCGACCTTTAGCCAGCCGCTTTACGATGTGCTGATGCACCAGCGCAACCAGGCCTGGTGCAAGCGGCTGCTGGCGCTGCCGCCGGGCCACTATGTGGTGGCAGCAGGCGCGCTGCATCTTTACGGCGAAGGAAATTTACCGACTCTGCTGCGGCAGAAAATTAGCGCCTAAACGGCAAGATGGTACTATTTTTGCGAGCGCCGTCAGGCGTATGCTGATAGCTCGCTCATCCGTGGTAAGAAGGATTTTTATGACCCCCGCCGTAAAGTTACTCGAAAAGAATAAGATCCCTTTTCAGCTGCATAGCTACGATCACGATCCCAATGAAACTAACTTTGGCGACGAGGTGGTGCGTAAGCTGGGCCTGAACGCTGACCAGGTTTATAAAACGCTGCTGGTGGCGGTAAACGGCGATATGAAGCAGCTGGCGGTTGCGGTGACACCGGTGGCAGGCCAGCTGGATCTGAAAAAGGTCGCGAAGGCGCTGGGGGCGAAGAAGGTTGATATGGCCGATCCCGCTATTGCCCAGCGCACCACCGGCTATCTGGTGGGCGGTATCAGCCCGCTGGGGCAAAAAAAGCGCCTGCCGACGCTTATTGACGCTCCTGCTCAGGCGTTCGCCACGATCTATATCTCCGGCGGCAAACGCGGGCTGGATATTGAGCTGGCGGCAGGCGACCTGGCGAAGATGCTGGACGCAAAATTCGCCGATATCGCCCGCCGGGATTAACGCTACTGCCAGTTCACCTCACCCTGCGGCTCAAGCGTTGCTGCATCCAGCGGTGAATTTTGCTGGATATACTGCTTCAGCACCTCGGCATCAATAAAGCCGGTGTTAACGTAGCCGGGCTTATCGTCAAGACGCGGGTAGCCGTCGCCACCGGTGGCGTTAAAGCTGAGCGTCGCCATACGGTAGGTTTTAGTGAGATCCACCGGTTCGCCGTTGATCTTCAGATCGTTAAGCTTACCGTTTGCCATGGTAAAGCTGACGTGGCTGAACTGCGGATAGGCCCCGGAGTTCGGCTTCATCTGCGCCACGGCGGTGAGGTAGTCCACCACCTCTTTCCCGGTCATGTCGGCATAGACCACGATGTTGCCGAACGGCTGCACCTTCAGCACGTCTTTGTAGGTGATATCCCCTGCGGCGATGCTGTCGCGGATCCCGCCTCCGCTCATTACTGCAAAGTCGGCTCCGGTGCGCGCCATCTGGGCGGCGAGGATCAGATGTCCAAGATTGGTCTGCACAAAGCGCACCTTGCTGCGATCGCCCTCAAGAGGCTCATTGACCGAGCCAATCTTCACCGCCAGCTGGGCCTTGCCCTTATTCTGGAACGGCGTCAGCAGAGAGAGCATCTGGGCATTTTCGGGGATCTCCGGCGCATAGAGCACGCGCTCGCTCTCGCCGTTGTCGTAGACGATCTTTTTCTTCAGGTTGATGGGGATCAGCTGATAGTGCACCAGCTTCATCTCACCGTTGCGGAACTCAAAGTCGGCGCGGCCAACGTATTTGCCCCACTCGTGAGCCTGAACGATCCAGATACCGTTCTGCCGGTCCGGTGCGCAGGGCGTGCCCGGGACATAGTCCACCTGCTTTTTATTCTCCGCAGCCATACACACTGGGTTCTGGGAGTGGCCGCCGACAATCATCGCCAGCGAACCCGCTGGCAGGCTGCGTGCCATCTCGACGTCCCCCGGCGCGTTGGATCCGTGCTCGCCGTTGTCGTAGTGCCCCATATGAGTGGTGGCGATCAGGATGTCCGGCCGCTCTTTCTCATCCAGACCATTTAGCTCCTGAATGACCAGCTTCGCCTCGTCGGCGGGCTTGCGGAACTCAATGTCGGTGAAAAATTCCGGATTGCCTATTTTGGCAGTGTCGTCGGTGGTCAGGCCAATAACGCCGATTTTTAGATCCTGGCGCTTGAAGATAGCCCAGGGCTTAAAGAGGCGCTCGCCGGTGCTCTTCTGATAAATATTGGCCGACAGGAAGGGAAATTTAGCCCACTTCTCCTGCTGGCGCAGCACCTCCATGGGGTTATCAAACTCATGGTTGCCGACCGCCATCGCGTCGTAGCCGATAAGGTTCATACCGCGGAAGTCCGGCTCGGCATCCAGCAGATCGGACTCCGGCACGCCGGTATTAATATCGCCGCCGGAGAGCACCAGCACGCTGCCCCCTTCGGCAGCTACCTCTTTGCGGACGCTGTCCGCCAGCGTTTTCTGCGCCGCCAGACCATATTCACGGTCGTCGCTGCGCCAGAAGTGGCCGTGATGATCGTTAGTATGCAGGATGGTTATTTTATAAGTTTTATCCTGTTCCCAGGCTCGGGCAGGCAGACTAGTCAGTCCCCACGCGGCGAGAAGCGCCAGCGCAACGCCCTGCTTTAACATATTCATTTCTCTCTCCCTGATGACATAACACACGCAAAAGTAGCGCGGGGACAGAGAATAAACAAATAGGATTTTATGTCTGCGACTTCCCTCAAAGAGTCGGGACGCGTATCTTAGGCCGCTAATAATCAGGACGCTTTCACAACTCCTGCACTCCAATAAAAGACAAGAAGTGACATTTTATGGCAATAAATCAATCCACCGGCGCGCTTTCCGGCGCTGCCGCATCGCCGCCGCGTACTGCGTTCGGTATTTTGGGGGCAATCAGCCTCTCGCATCTGCTTAACGATATGCTGCAGTCGCTGATCCTTGCCCTCTACCCGCTGCTGCAGGCTGACTTCTCGCTGAGCTTTGTGCAGATCGGTATGATCACCCTCACCTTCCAGCTCGCCTCCTCTCTGCTGCAGCCGGTGGTGGGCTACTACACGGATAAACACCCGATGCCGTGGTCGCTGCCTATCGGCATGTGCTTTACCCTCTGCGGGCTGGTGCTGTTAACGCTGGCGGGCAGCTTCGGCATGGTGCTGCTGGCGGCGGCGCTGGTGGGAACCGGCTCCTCCGTGTTCCATCCCGAGTCCTCTCGCGTGGCGCGTATGGCCTCTGGCGGTCGCCACGGTCTGGCGCAGTCTATATTCCAGGTGGGGGGCAACTTTGGTAGCTCTCTCGGGCCGCTGCTGGCGGCACTGATTATCGCCCCCTACGGCAAGGGTAATGTGGGCTGGTTTGTGCTGGCCGCCCTGCTGGCTATCGTCGTGCTGGCGCAGGTCAGCCGCTGGTATGCCGCCCAGCATCGGGTGAATAAGGGGCAAAAAGCCGTTATTGAGCGCAGTCCGCTGCCGCGTAATAAAGTGATCCTGGCGGTGAGCATCCTGCTGATGCTCATTTTCTCGAAATACTTCTATATGGCGAGCATCAGCAGCTATTACACCTTTTATTTGATGGAAAAATTCCACTTATCGGTGCAAAACGCCCAGTTTCATCTGTTTGCGTTTCTCTTGGCCGTTGCAGCGGGCACCGTAATTGGCGGCCCTGTTGGGGATAAGATTGGCCGTAAATATGTTATTTGGGGCTCTATCCTCGGCGTTGCCCCCTTTACGCTGGTTTTACCCTACGCAACCCTCTACTGGACCGGGATTTTAACGGCGATCATTGGCTTTATTCTTGCGTCGGCCTTTTCTGCCATTCTGGTCTATGCCCAGGAGCTGCTGCCGGGACGTATCGGCATGGTTTCCGGGCTATTTTTTGGCTTCGCCTTTGGAATGGGCGGGCTTGGCGCAGCCTTGCTGGGGCTGGTTGCCGACCATACTAATATATTCGTAGTCTATAAAATCTGTGCTTTTCTGCCGCTTTTAGGGATGTTAACCATATTCCTGCCCGATAATCGCCATAAAGCCTGATTCCAGGGCGGACAAAGGCAAACTTTGTCCGCCGACGTTGCCCATGCCATAGCACTTATAAGACATTCCCTGCGCTAATCCCCCCTCAACCGCTTTTTTTGTTCCAGAGCGTGCTTTTCTTCAATATTCAACAATTATTCATCAACATAATCATTAAAATTGTCATAGACTGTAACTCGGGCTTCTGGTTTTTTAGCCAGAAATGGATCCACTACTGCGAAAGGAGACGGAATGCATCACGCCACACCGCTTATCACCACCATTGTTGGCGGCCTTGTGCTCGCCTTTATCCTCGGCATGATTGCCAACAAGCTGCGCATCTCTCCGCTGGTGGGTTACCTGTTAGCGGGCGTGCTCTCCGGTCCTTTTACACCCGGCTTCGTAGCCGATACCAAGCTGGCCCCCGAGCTGGCTGAGCTGGGGGTGATCCTGCTGATGTTTGGTGTGGGCCTCCACTTTTCTCTGAAGGATTTGATGGCGGTAAAGTCCATCGCCATTCCCGGCGCGATCGCACAGATAGCTGTGGCGACGCTGCTGGGTATGGCGCTCTCCGCCGTAATGGACTGGTCACTCATGACCGGTATCGTCTTTGGGCTTTGTCTCTCTACCGCCAGTACCGTGGTGCTGCTGCGCGCCCTTGAGGAGCGACAGCTTATCGACAGCCAGCGCGGGCAGATCGCCATCGGCTGGCTGATTGTAGAAGATCTGGTGATGGTGTTAACGCTGGTCCTGTTGCCTGCTGTCGCCGGCATGATCGAAAAAGGTAACGTTGGGCTGGCGACGCTGTCGGTGGATATGGGGATTACTATCGGCAAGGTGGTAGCCTTTATCGCTATCATGATGCTGGTGGGCCGCCGTCTCGTCCCCTGGATCATGGCTCGCAGCGCGGCCACCGGTTCACGGGAGCTGTTTACCCTCTCGGTACTGGCCCTGGCGCTGGGCATCGCCTTCGGCGCAGTCGAGCTGTTCGACGTCTCCTTTGCCCTCGGCGCGTTCTTTGCCGGTATGGTGTTGAATGAATCCGAATTAAGCCACCGTGCCGCGCACGACACCCTGCCCCTGCGCGACGCCTTTGCGGTCCTTTTCTTTGTCTCCGTCGGGATGCTGTTCGATCCGAAAATTTTGCTCGATGAGCCGCTGGCGGTGGCCGGTACGCTGGCGATCATTATCTTCGGTAAATCCATTGCCGCCTTCTTCCTGGTACGCATGTTCGGCCACTCGCCGCGCACTGCGTTAACCATCGCCGCTAGCCTGGCGCAGATTGGTGAGTTCGCCTTTATCCTGGCTGGCCTCGGCATGGCGCTGGATCTGCTGCCGCAGACCGGGCAGAACCTGGTCCTGGCGGGGGCGATCCTGTCGATTATGCTTAACCCGATCCTCTTTGCCCTGCTGGAGAAGTACCTCGACAAGACCGAAACCCTCGAGGAGCAGACGCTGGAAGAGGCAACCGAAGATGAGAAGCAGATCCCGGTGGATATCTGCAACCATGCCCTGCTGGTGGGCTTTGGCCGCGTAGGCAGCCTGCTGGGTGAAAAGCTGATGGCCCAGGGCATTCCGCTGGTGGTGATCGAAACTTCGCGTACCCGAGTAGACGAGCTGCGCGAGCGCGGGATCCGCGCGGTACTGGGCAACGCTGCCAACGAAGAGATTATGAATCTGGCGCACCTTGACTGCGCCCGCTGGCTGCTGCTGACCATCCCTAACGGCTACGAGGCCGGTGAAGTGGTCGCTACCGCCCGCCAGAAGTGCCCGAATATTGAGATTATTGCCCGGGCGCACTATGACGATGAAGTGGATTACATCACCGAACGCGGCGCGAATCAGGTAGTTATGGGCGAGCGGGAGATCGCCAACACCATGCTGACGCTGATAGAGAAGCGCCCCGTTGAAGAGGCAGTTACAGGATAAACATTCGCCCCGGCAGATCCTCTCCTGCCGGGGTATTTCCTTACAGGTGTGCTTTTTCCCATCACTATCTCTCTCTGCTTACGTAAGCGCATCTATCCTGCTGCTGGCATTTTGTTAACAATCACGTTATAAAGACACCCTATGTAGACATTTAGACATCTATACGTTTAGAAGGTAACATGCACACGCAGCAAGAGAATGGGCAGCTTAAGCGCACGATGAAAACCCGCCATTTGATTATGCTTTCATTGGGCGGCGTTATTGGCACAGGGTTATTTTTTAATACCGGATACATCATCTCTACGACAGGCGCAGCGGGAACGCTGCTGGCTTATCTGATTGGGGCGCTGGTCGTCTGGCTGGTGATGCAGTGCCTTGGCGAGCTTTCCGTAGCGATGCCGGTCACCGGTGCTTTTCATGTTTATGCGGCACGCTATCTTGGCCCGGCAACGGGATATACCGTGGCATGGCTATACTGGCTCACCTGGACAGTGGCGCTGGGGTCCAGTTTTACCGCCGCCGGGTTCTGTATGCAGTACTGGTTCCCGCATATTCCCGTCTGGATATGGAGCGCCCTCTTTTGTGTGGTGATTTTTTCCCTAAATGCGATTTCAACGCGCTTTTTTGCCGAAGGTGAATTTTGGTTCTCACTGGTTAAAGTCGCGACCATTATCGTGTTCATCATCCTGGGCTGCGGGGCAATTTTCGGGTTTATCGCGATGAAGGATGGTTCACCTGCGCCGGGGCTATCCAATCTGACCAGCGAGGGCTGGTTCCCACACGGCGGCTTGCCCATTTTGATGACGATGGTAGCAGTTAACTTTGCCTTTTCCGGCACGGAGCTTATCGGTATTGCGGCAGGCGAAACGGAAAATCCGCACCACGCTATCCCGGTCGCGATCCGTACCACCATCGCCCGGCTGATTATATTCTTTATCGGCACCGTCTTTGTCCTGGCAGCGCTTATTCCAATGCAGGTGGCGGGGGTTGAGAAAAGCCCGTTTGTGCTGGTCTTTGAGAAAATAGGCATTCCCTATGCGGCGGATATTTTTAACTTCGTCATTCTTACCGCCATTCTCTCAGCGGCAAACTCCGGACTCTATGCGTCGGGTCGCATGCTGTGGTCGCTGTCCAATGAAAAAACGCTGCCGAGCTGTTTTGCCCGCGTCAATAAGAACGGCGTGCCGCTGGTCGCTCTCTCTGTTTCTATGATTGGCGGCCTGCTGGCGCTTTTATCGAGCGTGGTCGCGCCTGATACCGTGTTCGTTGCCCTCAGCGCCATCTCTGGTTTCGCCGTTGTAGCGGTATGGCTCAGTATCTGCGCGGCACACTTTATCTTTCGTCGCCGTCATCTCCAGTTGGGCAAGCCGTTGACCGATTTGAAATACAGAGCGCCCTGGTACCCGCTGGTTCCCGTCCTGGGATTCGTGCTCTGTCTGCTGGCCTGCGTTGGCCTTGCATTCGATCCGGATCAGCGCATTGCGCTTTACTGCGGACTGCCTTTTGTTGCCCTTTGCTACGCGACCTATTTTCTTACTCACAGAACAAAATCGAAGGAGGCTGAGTATGCCGCAGATTAATCCCCTTACCGCTCTGCTTGAAAGCCATCCCTTTATTGTCCTTGATGGTGCCCTGGCCACCGAGCTGGAAGCGCGCGGATGCAACCTTGCCGATAATCTCTGGTCCGCCAAAGTATTAATGGAAAATCCACAGCTCATCCGGGATGTGCATCTGGACTACTTCCGCGCGGGCGCACAAGTAGCGATTACCGCAAGTTATCAGGCCACGCCAGCCGGCTTTGCGGCTCGCGGGCTGACCGAGTCGCAATCAAGGACACTCATTGAGCACAGCGTGGCGCTGGCGCAGGAGGCGCGTGAAATTTACCAGGCAGAAAATGCCAGCGCGGGTCCGCTGCTTGTGGCTGGCTCTGTCGGGCCATACGGCGCATTTTTAGCCGATGGTTCTGAGTACCGCGGTGACTACGTGCGCAGCAGCGAAGAGTTTCAGGCGTTCCACCGTCCGAGGATTGAAGCGTTGCTTAATGCCGGGGCAGATTTGCTGGCCTGTGAAACCCTCCCCTCCTTTGCAGAAATAGAAGCATTAGCGGACCTGCTGTTGGATTATCCGCAGGCGCAGGCGTGGTTCTCATTTACCTTACGTGACGACGAGCATTTAAGTGATGGTACTCCTCTCGCCCAGGTCGTAGAGACGCTGGCAAAATATCCGCAAATCGCTGCGCTGGGGATTAACTGTATTGCGCTGGAGAAAACGACGGCGGCGCTAAAACATCTGCATAGCCTGACTGCGCTGCCTCTGGTTGTCTACCCTAACTCCGGTGAAACCTATGACGCGACAACGAAGGAGTGGCATGCTCATAGCGATACATGCGGATCCTTATTAGGTTATCTACCACAGTGGTTAGAGGCAGGCGCGAGACTCATTGGCGGATGCTGCCGGACTACGCCAAAGGATATCGCCGCGCTGAGTGAAAAGCGTCCGGCGCAAGAGGCGTTCACGGGATAAATTATGACCCCGGCAGTACGTCCGCTTTGTGCCAGAAGCGGACGTTGCTAACTTCATGCTAAGCTGATGCGTAGGAAGTTACTCAATAACTAAGAAGAAGTTTATATGCCATCACAATCTATACAATTAGTAAAAGTCATAGCTGATATAGCTATCGCACTCGAATTTACTGACGAGTCTCTAATTAATCCAGATGTAGCCATTGAGATGCAGGAAAGTATTGCAGGAACTCTTCAGTCCCTTGATGAACTTAACCGAGAGGATATAGCGGATGCCTTTGTGAGAATATCGGCTTTTTACAATGGAGAAGTTGCAGATTACGTCAGGTCTCTACCTACTAATTATGGCATCAAGTAAAAAGATAATCACTCATTGCAAGGTCCGCTTCTCGCTCATCGCTGACGTATAAGGCGTGTATGCCTGTCGCTCTGAACAACAAACAATACATCTGACATGCCGGTGCGTTAATAAACCAGGAGCAGGCCAACAGCTAACGGCCTTGTAAAAGAAACCGCCGCAGCTCCGCTGCCACTTCTTCGGGTGCCTCTTCAGCCATATGGTGGCCGCTGGCTATTGCTCTGCCCTGGACATCGTTTGCCCAGCTTTTCCAGATACCGACTACGTCGCCGTAGAGATCTTCCAGATCGTCGTATTTCGACCACAGGCAGAGCGTCGGACATGTAATTATCCGCCCGCGCCGACGATCCTCAAGCTCATGCTCTTTATCTATGGATAAACCCGCCCGGTAGTCTTCGATCATCCCATGTACCGTTTGCGGATCGTGTATGGCTCGCCTGAACTCAACGTACTCTTCATCTCCCATTGATTCCGGCTGACCGCCATACCATTTGTCCGGGTCAGCCAGAATTGCCTGCTCTGGTTTTTCCGGTTGAGCAAAGAAGAACCAGTGGTACCACTGTCTGGCAAATTTCTCATTACATCGATTGAGCGCCTCAAGTATGGGGATGCAGTCCAGGACAGCGAGATGGGTGATCCGCTCCGGGTAATCAAGGGCAGCCCGGTAAGCGGTGTAACTCCCTCTGTCGTGACCAACAAGCGCAAACTGTTCGAAACCCAGCTGGCTCATCAACTCGACACAATCTTTTGCCTTCGCTCTTTTAGAAGAGCCAGCATGATCGGGTTGGTCAGCAGGTTTTGATGAGCGGCCAAAACCACGCAAATCAGGGCATACAACGGTAAATGATTTGGCAAGCTCTGGAGCCACTTTTGACCAGGTTGCATGGGTTCGAGGATGTCCGTGCAGCAGCAAAACGGGAGGGCCATTTCCGCCATAGCGTACATTAAGCTCTGCCTCTGACACGCGTATTGTTGTGTGCGTAAATCCCTCAAACATAGGTTTCCCCACCCGTTGGTTAGTAAAAATATAGCGGAGGTGTGACAGCTCAGCCTTTGCCTCGCATCGATAGCATACATTTTAAACAATATGTAAAGAGTTCCCTGCGGGCCTGGAAAGGTGTTAAGATGGTGTTGTCTGGTGATCGTCCAGACCACATCCTCTAGCAGGTTTGATGCCCTCGAATCGATGCGGGTGCACCTCATCCCAATAAGCTGATTAAGCAGCTTCCACCTATTTTCATCTAGCCTAATGCGGCGCGCTCGATAGCGCTGGTGTGCGATAGTTCGCAAGGATTTCTCACGGCATTGGCAGTACAGATATCAAACCTAAGCAGCGTTATTCGAGGACGAATGGCCCGCTTGCCAATGCAGTAAAGGCACGTCATGAATAAAATAATCCACAAAAATGAAGGGAATACTATCAATTGCCAAATCGTGGTTGAAGCGGACCATAGCGCTTCAGCGATTGTTTTACAGCCAGAGTATGCCAGTCCGGAAGAAGCTATCGGAGCCATATCAGCGGAGTTGCTTAAGTCCGGTAAATGCCTGACCTTTAAAGAGATTCAGCTGGTGCTGATTGTCAGAATGAAGCTGTCGTCTGGAGAGGTACAGCAGAGTATCTTGCGCGAGGCGCTGATGCTGGTAACGAACAAGTCATTATTTTAACCCTGGTCGCCTTGACCAGGGTGTCTTCACGTAGTGACGAGGTTATTTACCCAGCAGCTCTCTGCGGACAATCTCTGCGCCTGCGCTTAACGCATTGAGCTTGCCTCTGGCCACCCGGCGTGACAGCGGGGTCATGCCGCAGTTGGTGCAGGGATAGAGCTTGTCGGCGTCAACAAACTGAAGCGCTTTACGTAACGTATCGGCGACCTCTTCCGGTGTCTCAATGGTATTGGTTGCCACATCAATAGCCCCAATCATCACTTTCTTTCCGCGAATCAGTTCAATGAGATCCATTGGCACGCGAGAGTTTTGACACTCCAGGGAGATAATATCGATGTTAGATTTTTGCAGCTTGGGGAAGATCTCTTCATATTGACGCCACTCGGATCCCAGCGTCTTTTTCCAGTCCGTATTGGCCTTGATGCCGTAGCCATAACAGATATGCACTGCCGTTTCACACTGAAGCCCTTCAATGGCTCTTTCTAACGCAGCAATACCCCAGTCATTCACCTCATCAAAAAAGACATTAAACGCTGGCTCATCAAACTGGATAATATCGACCCCCGCAGCCTCCAGCTCTTTTGCTTCCTGATTGAGAATTTTGGCAAATTCCCAGGCCAGCTTTTCACGGCTTTTATAGTGATTATCATAGAGCGTATCGATCATCGTCATCGGCCCCGGCAAGGCCCATTTAATTGGCCGATCGGTTTGCTGGCGTAAGAATTTGGCATCCTCAACAAACACCGGCTTCTGGCGACTCACCTCTCCCACTACGGACGGTACGCTTGCATCGTAGCGATTGCGAATTTTAACAACCTGGCGGTTCTCAAAGTCCACGCCGCTAAGGTGCTCAATAAACGTGGTAACAAAGTGTTGGCGCGTCTGCTCACCATCGCTGACGATATCAATACCTGCCTGCTCCTGCTCTTGCAGGCACAAACGCAGTGCATCCTGTTTGCCCTCAATAAGCTCTCCGTCCTGCAATTTCCAGGGGGACCACAGGGTTTCAGGTTGTGCAAGCCAGGCCGGTTTGGGCAAGCTGCCCGCGGTGGACGTGGGTAATAATTTTTTCATAGCAGGTGACCTTATTATTTTTTGTTGATCAAAGAGCGGAGCGGGTAGACCATTGCTCAAGAATGGCCTGATAAGGTTTGATAAAGTACTCTTCAGTAAACCTTCCCTGCTCAATAGCTAATCTGGTACGCTCCTCGCGATCGTAAACAATCTGCGTTAGTGAATAGTCCTGATAATTGAGGCTTGGCTGGTAGACTTTTCCGGCGGCAGAATTAGCATTATAAATTTCAGGCCGGTAGATCTTCTGGAATGTCTCCATCGTGCTGATGGTGCCGATTAGCTCCAGATCGCTGTAATCACGCAGCAGATCGCCAGCAAAATAGAAGGCCAACGGTGCAACGCTACCCTGCGGCATAAAGTAGCGAACCTGCAATCCCATTTTTGCAAAATAGCGATCCGTCAGGGAGGCGCTATCCTGCTGATATTCGATGCCCAATACAGGATGCTCGTTGCCTGTCCGATGGTAGACGTTTTTACTTGATACGCTCAGGCAGATAACCGGTGCTTTGTTAAACTTCTCTTTATAGCTGTCTGATGCAACAAAGCGCTTAAATATGTTGCCGTGCAGATCGCCAAAGTCATCAGGCGTGCCAAACTCGGCTTTATTTTTATTATACTCTGACAGCAGCACGCTAAAGTCATAGTCCCGAACGTATGAGGAGAAGTTATTGCCGACGATGCCCTCAATACGCTCGTCAGTTTGACGATCGACAATTGCTGTTTTTAAAACCTCAATCACCGGGAAAACATCGCTCTTGCCTTCAGCTGTAATATTCATCTCGACAGAGATAATTTCCAGCTCAACAGCGTAGCGATCGCTTGTAGGGTTGTCCCAGTGCGCCAGCGAATTAAACCGGTTGTCGATCATCGTTAAAGCATTGCGCAGGTTCTCCTGGCGCTTTTCACCTCTCGCTAAATTAGCAAAATTGGTAGTGATACGCGTGCTCTCCGAGGGATTATAATTCTCGTCAAAGCAGAGACTCTTCACGTTAAATGTAATCGCTTTATTCATCGTCATCTGTATGATCAATTGTTAAAAACATGATCACTTTATGCCTGAGTCACTGCGTGAGTAAAAGTGATATAATTTCATTCAACATGAAGAACCTTCATGATCGAGATGCAAGTGAGTTTATTTCTCTCAGGCAAGTTTGATCAGCACCACGCCCGCCGTTAGTAGCGCCACGCCCACCCAGCCCACGCTGTTCAGCCGCTGACCAAATAGTACCCAACCTGCTGCGACGGTGGCAATCAGGCCGAAGCTACCCCATAGCGCATAAGCCACTGACAGATCGATCCCTTTAACCGCCTGTGACAAGGCGCTGAACGCGCCTAGCACGGCGACCAGCGACAGCACGCCGTATAGGGGCCGACGAAAGCCGTTAGAATATTTGAGAAAGATGTTAGCGACGATCTCAAGGCCAATCGCCAGGGCCAGCCAGGCAATATGCACTGCATTAAACGTAGCCATGCTGCTGCTCCTTGCGTGCCTGCGTACCGGATTTGATCAGCGCAACGCCGGTAACCAGGGTAAGTAAGCCCACGATTTTCATCGTCGATAAGGTTTCATCAAACAGCATTACGCTGAACAAGGTAATGAACAAAATACCAAGGCCTTCCCAGATGGCATACGCCACACCCAGGGCAATACGTTTTACAGCAAAAGATAAAAAAATGTACGAAAGTGCAATCATCATTAGCATAAAAATAAAACCAGCTGTGTCATTATTGACGCTCGCCCATTTCATCGAAAGGGTGCCGGTTATTTCAGCCGCAATAGCCAGAACTAACAGGATCCAATAACGCATCATTTCTCTCCTAATGAGAAATAGGTATCCGCCACGCAAAATAAGCGTGTCAGCAGAGTGAAATTAAATTGTGAGTAAAGGAGAGAACGGAGCTATAGCGCAGAGCGCCAGTGCTGGTCGCAGATCGAACAGTGGGATAAGGTGTGAAGGCAGGAGCGGATAATAATCATGGGTGCGAACATCTTGTTCATAATTTTACAACTTATCCACGTTGTTGCTTTTCCTCAGTGTGGATGAAAAATTGTCCTCAGTAGTTAAACACGCCCTTATTTTGGCATAACCCCATTTTATTTATCGGGTTTTTTCATTTCTTTACGTTAGCTCAAAATAAGGTGTGCGTGTTTAACAGAGAAATTCAAGCCCGCCGCTGGCGGGCTATCTATTAACGCTCCCAGTATGCCTCTTCCAGGCTATCTTCTCGCTCCGGAAGGCCACGGGTCAGGCGCGGCGAATGTTGGTTCAGTACCTGGTAGCTGACGCGGTTAGCATATTTACACACCTGGGCCAGCGACGAGTAGCTCAGCCAGGTATAGTTGTGCTTACTGGAGTTCGGCACGTTAGTGCGGTGAAAGTTATTGGCCGTGATGTCGTGCAGCAGCGCGGCAAGGGCGCCATCGCCTGCGCCGTTGGTGTTCATGATCTTCTCCGGCCCGCCCATGTACGGCGCAATATGGGAGAAGATACGCAGCGGCTGCTCACAGTCCTGGTGACGCATCGCCCGGCTAAACTCGTACTGGTTAAATTCGGCGATGGCCCCCGGCAGCAGCGGATGCTGGGTTTTGCGCTTCGCCGACTCCTCGGTAAAGCCTGCCATGTACAGCCCTACCGGACCGGCGGTGCAGAGCACCAGATCGACCCAGTCTAACGCCTTATCACACGCCAGCAGCGGATCGCTCAGCCCGGTCAGCGCCTCGGCCTCCTCCTCGTTCATCGCCAGGATAGAGACGTTCTCCTTGAGGAAGTCGCGCCACCACGCCGGGTTATCAGCAATCACGTACTTGGTGCCGAGGGTCAGCACCACCGGCACGTTGTGCTTTTTAGCGTACTCCACCGCCTTCATGGTCGCCTCACGCATCGGCTCACCTGGCTTGCAGCGCACCAGATAGGAGGAGAGCACCAGCGCGGAGGCCCCGGAAATCACCGACTCAGGAATGCTCTCCGGGCGCAGCTGGTTCATATAGCCAGGGCTGATGGCGAAGGTACGCTCGCCCGCCTCGCCAATCAGCGTAAAGCAGCGGCCGATTGGCCCGTCAACGCCCTGCAAATAGTTGAGATCGGTACGGCTGGAGGTGTTGCAGAGGTAACGGTAGGCGTAGCTGCCGATCTCCACGTTGCTGCACATGACGCCCAGCAGCACCGAGCGGTCATCCGCCAGCACGGAGTAGTTGTGCATAGTGTTGCCGATGGTGCCGCCAGCAAACTGGTGAGTAATAAGGTTGTCGCGAACCAGCTCTTTATAGAGCGCATCGGCAGCCTCATCGCTGATAATCAGCGAGTGCCCGGCGCTAAGGGCATAGCGCTCGATAAACGCATCGTCCACCTTCGCTTCAATATCCACCAGCGTCTGATCGATACCGACTACCCAGGAGGCGCTGGCATCGCTCTCCGGCTGGATCTGCTGTAATAGCGGATCGCGGGCGTTAACGGGGAAATAGTGTTTGGATTTGCGTTTACCGGGAAATTTCATGCGCGCTTATTACGAATAACCTATTGGGCCGGGAATGGTAGCACACTCCCGGCACCGGGCGCGATTAGCGGTAGGGGGCCGTCAGGTCCAGCATCATGTCGATATGATCGGCGGAATCATTAAGCGCCGGAATGTATTCATATTTCTCGCCACCCGCTTCGAGGAAAAATTCCCGGTTCTGCACCGCAATCTCCTCCAGCGTCTCCAGGCAGTCGGCGGAAAAACCCGGACAGATGACCTGAATGTGCTTCACGCCCTTCTCACCGAGCATCTTCAGCGTCTCATCGGTGTAAGGGGTCAGCCACGGCTCGCGGCCAAAGCGTGACTGGAAGGTCATCATTACCTTCTCCGGCGGCATGCCAAGGGCTGAGACCAGCTCACGAGTGGTATCACGGCAGCGCTGGGGATAGACATCACCCTCTTCCGCATAGCGCTGGGGAATGCCGTGATAGGAAAGCAGAAGCAGATCCGGCTCACCGTGTCGGGCAAAGGAGGCACGCACGCTGTTAGCCAGCGCGTCGATATACGCCGGGTTATCGGCATAGTCACGGATCAACGAGATACCGGGAATGCTGCGTTTGCGTTGCAGAATACGCCCCAGCTCGTCCCAGACGGCGGCCACGGTCGAGCAGGAGTACTGCGGGTAGAGCGGCAGAATCACAATATGCTCTACGCCCTGGGAGATCAGATCGTCAACCGCGCTCTCCAGTGAAGGCGAGCCATAGCTCATGCCCAGCGATACCGGGACGTCGTCCAGTCGGGCGGCCAGCGCCTGCTGCTGGCGGCGGCTGTAGACCATCAGCGGTGAGCCTTCTTCCATCCAGACGGATTGGTAGAGTTTTGCCACGCGCGGAGAACGAATCGGCAGGATCACGCCGCGCAGCAGCGGCCACCACAGCAGACGCGGGGTATCCACTACGCGACGATCGCTTAAAAACTGGCGAAGATAGCGTTTTACCGCTGCGGGGGTGGGAGCATCGGGGGTACCCAGATTCGCCAGCAGGATGCCGGTTTTAGCCTGACTCATTCGTGCCTCATATTCATTTAAGCCTGTAAGAATTGTAACTGAAACGGGCGTAAACGAAACCCATTGCTGCGAAAGGGAAAATCTTGGGGAGAGGGAGAAGAGGAGAACATCCCCGGCGCAGGCACCGGGGATGCGCGTTTTAACCGAGAGCGCTTAGCCGAGGATCGTCTCCAGCTCGGCGCGAACGGCGCTGACGGCCTGGGTGCCATCAACCTTCGCATATTTGGTGTTGCCGGCTTCGGCTTCTTTCTGGTAGTAGCCGATCAGCGGCGCGGTCAGCTGATGGTACTCTACCAGACGCTTACGCACGGTCTCTTCCTGATCGTCCTTACGGGTGCTCAGCTCTTCGCCAGTCACGTCGTCTTTACCTTCCACCTTCGGTGGGTTGTATTTGATGTGGTAGACGCGGCCAGAGGCAGCGTGCACGCGACGGCCCACGATGCGATCGACGATCAGATCGTCCGGCACATCAAACTCCAGCACGTAGTCAACGTTGATACCCGCGTCCTTCATCGCATCTGCCTGAGGAATGGTGCGCGGGAAACCGTCCAGCAGGAAGCCGTTGCGGCAATCTTCCTGGGCGATACGCTCTTTTACCAGCGCGATAACCAGCTCATCAGTCACCAGTTTACCGGCATCCATGATGTCTTTTGCCTGTTTGCCCAGCTCGCTGCCAGATTTAACCGCGGCGCGCAGCATGTCACCGGTGGAGATCTGCGGAATACCGTATTTCTCCATGATGAACTGAGCCTGAGTGCCTTTACCTGCGCCCGGAGCGCCGAGCAAAATGATACGCATTGCGTAATTCCTCTACGTTTTGAATTTTTATACCCAGATAATTGATGACAGGTATACAACGTTGTTTGAAGCGAAAACCATACCACTAAAGTCAGTATCACCACAAGGAAGCGAGGCTTATGCAGGCGGGTTCGGCGGGAAGTTGAGCAGCTGAATCGTTCCCTCCTACCAGGGGGTAGGAGGGAACGGTGCGAAGAGAGGTTAAGAAACCAGCAGCTGGTTCATGCGGCGGATAAACTGGTTAGGATCCTCCAGCGTGCCGCGCTCGGCAAACAGAGCCTGATCCAGCAGCAGCTCAACCCATGCTTTGAACTGCGCTTCGTCCTGGATATCCGCAGTGCGTTTCACCAGAACGTGGTCCGGATTAAGCTCAAAGATGTACTTCACTTCCGGCACGGCCTGGCCCGCAGCGGCAAACAGCTTCGCCATCTGGGTGCTCATCTCGTCGTTGTCGGTAGTGACGATCGCCGGCGTATCGGTCAGGCGGTGGGTAAAGCGCACCTCTTTCACGCGCTCGCCCAGCAGGGTTTTCACGCGCTCAACGAACGGCTCCAGGGCTTTTTCAGCCTCTTTCGCGCTCTCGTCTACCTCGTCGTTCAGCTTATCCAGCGACTCATCGGCTTTCGCCACGGACTGGAAAGATTTGCCGTCGAACTCGGTGAGATAGCTCATCATCCACTCGTCGATGCGATCGGAGAGCAGCAGCACTTCAATGCCTTTCTTACGCAGCAGTTCAAGATGCGGGCTGCTCTTCGCGGCGGCGTAGCTGTCGGCGGTGATGTAGTAGATCTTCTCCTGGCCCTCTTTCATGCGGGAGACGTAGTCTGCCAGCGCCACCGTCTGCTCGGAAGAGTCGGTGTGGGTAGAGGCGAAGCGCAGCAGTTTGGCGATCGCTTCCATGTTGGCGCTATCTTCCGCCGGACCCTCTTTCAGCGCCAGGCCAAACTGTTTCCAGAAGCCCTGGTACTTCTCGGCATCATCCTTCGCCAGCTTGTCGAGCATCTGCAATGCGCGCTTGGTCAGGGCACTACGCAGGTTACGGGTGACGGAGCTGTCCTGCAGGATCTCACGGGAGACGTTCAGCGGCAGATCGTTGGAATCAATCAGGCCACGCACAAAGCGCAGGTAGTTCGGCATGAACTGCTCGGCCTCGTCCATGATGAA
This sequence comes from Pseudescherichia sp., assembly GCF_031987975.1. Lineage (GTDB taxonomy): Bacteria > Pseudomonadota > Gammaproteobacteria > Enterobacterales > Enterobacteriaceae > Pseudescherichia. The sequence goes on from NZ_DALZYX010000002.1 coordinate 291,201, forward strand.
GACGCGCTGCACGTAGAGCTTCAGGCCATGCTTGTGATCGCGGTTCCACATATCCCACGGTGCCTGGGCCGGAATGTAGAGCAGGCTGGTGTACTCCTGCTTGCCCTCTACGCGGTTGTGGCTCCAGGCCAGCGGATCGGTAAAGTCATGGGCAATGTGCTTATAGAACTCTTTGTATTCGTCGTCGTTGATTTCAGACTTGCTGCGGGTCCAGAGTGCCTGGGCCTTGTTGATCTTCTCCCAGCTGATAACGGTTTCGCCATCCTGCTCTTCATGCTTCTCGATCTCTACCGGCAGCGCGATATGATCGGAGTATTTGCTGATGATGGAGCGAACGCGCCAGTCGTTGAGGAAGTCATCTTCGCCTTCGCGCAGGTGCAGGGTGATCTCGGTTCCGCGATCCTCTTTGGTGATATCGGCAACGGTGTAGTCGCCCTCGCCTGCGGATTCCCAGAACACGCCATTCTCTGCGCTGTCGCCCGCGGCTCGGGTGCGCACGGTGACTTTATCGGCAACGATAAACGCCGAATAGAAGCCGACGCCGAACTGGCCGATCAGCTGGCTATCTTTCGCCTGGTCGGAGCCCATCGACTGTAAAAATGCTTTAGTACCGGATTTAGCAATCGTACCCAGATGGTCAATCACTTCGTCGCGGTTCATACCAATACCGTTGTCGGCAATGGTCAGAGTACGCTTCTCTTTATCAAAGGAGACGCGCACGCGTAGCTCACCGTCACCCTCGTACAGCTCGGGTTTTGACAACGCACGGAAACGCAGCTTGTCTGCCGCATCCGAGGCGTTAGAGATAAGCTCACGCAGGAAGATCTCTTTGTTGGAGTAGAGAGAATGGATCATCAGATGCAGAAGCTGTTTTACTTCTGACTGGAAGCCGCGTGTTTCTTGTCCTTTCATCGAAAAAATACCTCAACAATGCCATTTGGTGTTGAGGGGAAGATGGGGATATGGCGAAAGGATTTCAAGCGGGGGCAGAAAAATGCCCCCGTTTTTTCACGAAATGCGGATCTTGTGGCGTCCGGCCAGCGAGTGGGAGAGCGTTGTGCCGTCGACCATCTCCAGCTCGCCGCCCACCGGCACACCGTGGGCGATGCGGCTGGCATCAACGCCATACTGCCCGCACAGCTCGGCGATGTAGTTGGCGGTCGCCTCCCCTTCCACCGTGGGGTTGGTGGCGAGGATCACCTCTTTTAACTGCTCACGCTCCAGCCGCTGCTCCAGCCGGTCGAGACCGATATCGTTCGGGCCGATGCCGTCGAGGGGTGACAGGTGCCCCATCAGCACGAAGTAGCGGCCGGAGAACTGCCCGGTCTGCTCAATGGCGTAGATGTCCGCTGGACTCTCTACCACGCAGATCTGACCGTTCTCCTGACGACGCGGGTTCGAGCAGATGTTACACACCTCCTGCTCGGTGAAGGTACGGCAGTCGGCACAGTGGCCAATCTCCGACATCGCCCGCGTCAGGGCCTGGGCAAGGCGCATTCCGCCGCTGCGATCGCGCTGCAGGAGCGTAAAGGCCATGCGCTGCGCCGATTTCGGGCCAACGCCCGGCAGGCAGCGCAGGGCTTCCATAAGCTGCGTCAGCAGCGGACTGGTCTGCATTAGAACGGCCCCTTACAATATTTAAAATTAAACATATCAATCACTTAAAATAATTTATTCGATATTGAATCTTAATGGAGCCTGAGAGCTGACGGAAAGTCTCGACGCTTACTGACCCACCAGACTTTCAAGAGGAATACCAAATTGAGCATGAAGCTTTCTAATCATAGGCAACGTTAAATTACGTTTACGATTAAGAATTTCATAGACGCGATTAGATTTCCCTATTGCAGACTCTAGATCGCCAACGCTTAACCCCTGCTGTTCCATTCTGAATTTAATCGCTTCAATGGGATCGGGCGGAGCGATAGCGTGATGCTTCTTCTCATACTCTTCTATAAGAAGGCACATCACTTCAAAAAAATCCCCTTCCGGTGTATTCATCAAGGGTTCGTCATCGAACATGGGTGCCACAGCTCTTAAAGCAGCTTCGTAATCCTGTTCATTTTTGATGAGTTTAATTTGCATCTTACTTACCCCCGTTCAACACTTTCAGCATTGATGGCATTGTACTCTTTATGTGTTCCGATAAATTTCACGTATACCCATCCGCGCAGATAGGCAATGGAGACGATTAAGCGGTAATCGTTTCCCTTAATGTTAAAAACTACCCGCCTGTTTTTAAGAATGCTGGCGTTTCGGTACTGGGCCTTAATATCGGCTGGCGTTTTCCATTCAGCCTGCAAAACTTCATCATGCCACGCTTTAAGCGACTGCTCTGCATCAGGGTGTACCGCCCAAAACTCCTTCAGCGTTTTAACGGATATGATTTTCATAGCACCACTCTAGTCCCATCATGGGACTTTAGCAAATGATATCCCATTATGGGACTAAGAGAACAACGGAAATGAGTGGAGGTAGGGTAGTTAAAACTGACTGATTTTGATTCACTTATGATGCGCTACGCTCACTCTCAAGATCTGCCTTGCTGACAGGATCGTTTGAGATCGCGTAGCGCTGATAATGGCTAGCTGCGCAAAGCCATTAGAATGGCATCTTAAAGCCCGGCGGCAGCTGCATACCGGAGGAGACGCCTGCCATCTTCTCTTTCTGGGTCTCTTCGATACGGCGCGCCGCATCGTTGAAGGCCGCAGCAACGAGATCTTCCAGCATATCTTTATCGTCTTCCAGCAGGCTTGGGTCGATCTCCACGCGACGGCAGTTGTGCGCACCGTTGATGGTGACCTTCACCAGACCGGCACCGGACTCACCGGTCACTTCCAGCTTCGCAATCTCTTCCTGCATCTGCTGCATCTTCTCTTGCATCTGCTGGGCCTGCTTCATCAGGTTACCCAGACCGCCTTTACCACCAAACATAGGCTTCTCTCTTCATTCACGTTAAAAATGACAACCGTAAGTCAAACTTACGATCAAATAGGGCGAATGCTCTCTTCATCCAGATCCGCATCGAAAAACCGCTGCAGGGTCTGAATGTTGCTATCCGCAATAATCGACTCACGCGCCTGCGCAAGCATCTCTTCGTAAATCGCCTGACGCCACTCCAACGGAGTGCGCATCGCGGGATTATCATCTTCAATGATAGACACTTCAACCGCCGAACCGTGCAGGGTATTAAGCGCCTCACCTAAAACTTTTAACGTCCCAGCCGAATTAAGGTGCCGCTGGGTGGTGCGCAGGTGCAGACAGATGCGGCTGCCGTCCTGCTCCTTCCACGCGTTAAGCGCCACCTGCTCAACCAGTTTAGGCAGGCTGAGCCGACTCACCTCTGCCGCCCACGGATCGCGGGCTATAGCCTCTTCAGCCAGCTTTTGCGCCAGCTCCGGCGTGCGCTCATGCTCAAGGGCTTTCTTCAGCGCCTTCGGCGTAGCCACCACCTCTTTTACCTCTTCGGTAACCAGGGTGGTCTTCCAGCGGTAGGCCTCTTTTTTTACCGGCGCCTGCTCGCTGGCAGCGGCAGCCGGGCGCGCCTGGACGCGTTCGGTAACCGATGCCAGCCGCTCAAGCGCGGCGTTATTCACCGGCCGCGTGCGGGTTGCCGCTGCCGGTTCACTCTTTTTTGCTTTGGTCGCTCCCTGAGCACGCTGCAGCTGGCTGCGGGCGGCCAGCACCTGGCTGGTGGTGTCCGACAGAGGCGCATCGCTACGCGGCGGCGCGGCGGGGGGCGATGGCGGCACCTGCTCTGGGGTCAGCACCGCCGTCGGTGCGACCGGGGAGAAGTCCTGCGCCGGCACGCTCGGCTCCGGCAGCGGCATACGCGGATGGAACGCCAGCGCACGCAGCAGGGTCATCTCGATGCCCATCCGCCTGTCCGGCGCAAACGGCAGCTCTTTACGGCCAATCAGCATCGTCTGGTAGTAGAGCTGAACGTCGCCCGGCGGCACGGTGCGTGCCAGCTCGCGCAGGCGCTGCTCAATAGCGGCCATATCGCTGCCGAGCGCGGAGGGAGAGAGCTGTACCATGGCGATACGGTGCAGCAGAGTCTGCATTTCAACCAGCAGCGCCTCCCACTCTACGCCGCGGGCGGCAGCCTCGTTGACCAGCGACATGACGCGTTCGCCGTTGGCCTCCACCAGCGCCTCAATCAGCGACAGCGCCTGATCGTCGTCCAGCGTGCCGAGCATCTGGCTCACCGCCTGGGCAGTGAGCTGACCGTCGCCGCTGGCAATCGCCTGATCGGTCAGGCTAAGGGCGTCGCGCAGGCTGCCGTCGGCGGCGCGGGCCAGCAGCTGCAGAGCGCGCGGCTCGTGATGGATCTTCTCTTCGTCGAGAATATGCTCAAGCTGCTGGCGGATCTGATCCACGTCCAGCGCCTTAAGATGAAATTGCAGGCAACGGGAGAGAATAGTCACCGGCAGCTTCTGCGGATCGGTGGTCGCCAGCAGGAACTTCACGTGTGCTGGCGGCTCCTCAAGGGTCTTCAGCAGGGCGTTGAAGCTGTGGCGCGACAGCATATGCACTTCGTCTATCAAGTAGACTTTGAAGCGGCCGCGGGCCGGTGCATACTGGACGTTATCCAGCAGATCGCGGGTATCCTCAACTTTAGTACGCGAGGCGGCATCGATCTCAATCAGATCGACAAAGCGTCCCTGCTCGATTTCGCGGCAGTTGTCGCACACGCCGCACGGCGTCGCGGTGATGCCGGTTTCGCAGTTCAGCCCCTTCGCCAGCAAACGGGCAATAGAGGTTTTTCCGACGCCGCGGGTGCCGGAAAAGAGGTACGCATGGTGAATGCGTCCTAACGATAAGCCGTTCGCCAGTGCAGTCAGCACATGCTCCTGACCGACGACGTCAGCAAAAGTTTGTGGTCGCCACTTACGGGCTAAGACCTGATAACTCATGGGCAGGCTCTGGAACGCTGGAAGGTGGATATACGAGGGGCAATGCTACCACAGCCTCGCCCTAACAGCGAGACTGTGTACTGACGGATGGCGATCAGTGGCCCGGGAACGGGACCAGGCTGTAGCAGGTGATACCCTGCTTCACGAGACGCTCTTCGCCACCGATATCAAACAGGTTGATAATAAAGGCAGCGTCGGTGACTTCCCCACCCAGGCGGCGGATCAGCTTAACGGTAGCTTCAATAGTGCCGCCGGTTGCCAGCAGATCGTCTACCACCAGCACTTTATCGCCTGGCTTGATGGCATCAACGTGGATCTCTAACTGGTCGGTGCCGTACTCCAGCTCGTAGCTCTCGGCGATAGTTTCACGCGGCAGCTTGCGCGGCTTACGCACCGGCACAAAGCCAACACCCAGCGCCAGGGCCACCGGCGCACCGAACAGGAAGCCACGGGCTTCTGTCCCGACGACTTTGGTAATGCCTGCGTCTTTGAAACGCGCGACCAGCAGTTCAATGCTGAGAGCATACGCTTTCGGATCTTCCAGCAAACTGGTGACATCCCGGAACAGGATCCCCGGTTTTGGATAGTCCTGGATGCTTTTAATGCTGTCTTTTAAATACTCAAGCTGCTGAGCAGTTGCTGTCATGGTTTTTTGCCTGCTAGAAACGGTCATACTCACTGCACGCTTTACGGGGCCATGTAACTATTGTTTAACATTTAACCAAGCGTGCCCGTGCTCGAAAACGGTCGAATGTACTGGCAGAACGGGACAAATGCAATAAGCTTGAGTGCGCTTCACTGCTTTTGTTGCTTTTCATCAACCACCGGGATGCGCCACATAAAGAGTAGCAGGCAGGCGAGGATCGCCAGCAGCAGAAAACGTACCCACATGAGCTTAACCAGCCATAATGAGATCGCGAACGTCAATATGATAACCGCGATGGCCCGGGGCTTTGCGCCCGGCGGCATGGCACGATACTGCTGCCAGTGGCGAAGATAGCCGCCAAACCAGGAGCGATAGAGCAACCAGGCGTGAAATCGCGGTGACGAGCGGGCAAAGCACCAGGCGGCTAAAAGAATGAAAGGCGTCGTAGGCAGTACCGGCAGTACCACGCCGAGCGTGCCGAGCGCAACCGCCAGCCAGCCGGTGATAATTAACAGAGTACGTTGCATAATAGGATCGTTATCGGGCTTTTTTGGCTAATGTAACATAGCCCCGATGAATACAGGGGAAAGATTGTTGAAAACGGTTTTGCTTTTAGATTCGCTGGAGAAACAGCTCGCCTCCCTGCGCGAGCGGGCTGCGCCGCTGGCCCACCACGCCACCGTTAGCGCACGCTTTGACCGCCATCTGTTCCAGACCCGCAGCACCTTAATGCGTGCCTGCCTGGACGAGGCCGACCATAATCTGGCCGCCCTGCGTCATGCGGTTAATGCCGGACAGCAGCCGCAGGTGGCCTGGCTGGCGGAACATCTTTCGTCACAGCTCGCCGCCCTTACCCGGGAGACGGCCACATGGTCGCTGAGGGAGTGGGACAGCGCCTCGCCAGCGGTGACCAAATGGCAGCGCCAGCGGCTACAGCACCAGCAGTATGAGCGTCGCCTGCAGGAGATGAAACAGGCTCGCGAGCTGCTACTCGCCAGGGCCACCGGTTTTGAGGAGCAGCAAAATTTACAGCGAGAAGTGGTGGCGCTGGAGGGTAGGCTGGCCCGCTGTCGCCATGCGCTGGCGCGGATTGAAAACGTACTCGCCCGGTTAACCCGGTAATGAATTTCAGGAGTAACTATGTCGCTGGAAAATGCGCCGGAAGAGATCAAGCTGGCGGTGGATCTGATCATGCTGCTGGAGGAACATGCAATCGCGCCGGAGACGGTACTGAAGGCGCTGGAGATAGTAAAGCGGGACTTTGAGAAAAAAGTCCCGCTTCAGGATACGCGTTCTTAAAAGCGCATCAGGCGACGGAGCGCGCCGGATCGTCGCCGTTCAGGTCGCGCTTCACCTCGGTCAGCTCCTCACCTTTCGCATTGCGAAGGTGCACTTCCAGCTGGTTAAACGCAATATCGATACCGTTTTCCCGACACAGCCGATCGATGGTACGGTTCAGTTCATCTACGGTATAGCTGCGATCGCGCAGCTCACGCACGTAGAGACGCAGCTCGTGATCCAGCGTGCTCGGCCCGAAAGTCGTAAAGAAGACTGCCGGTTCCGGATCGTGCATGACTTTCGGATGATCCATTGCCGCCTTCAGCAGCACTTCCTTCACTTTGTCCAGATCGGAGCCATAGGCCACCCCAAGTCGCACCACCACGCGGGTGATGGTATCGGAGAGCGACCAGTTGATCAGGCGCTCGGTTACGAAGGCCTTGTTCGGAATGATCACCTCTTTACGGTCAAAGTCGGTAATGGTAGTGGCACGGATGCGGATCTTGTTGACCGTCCCGGAGAAGGTACCGATGGTTACCGTATCGCCGATGCGTACCGGGCGTTCGAACAGGATGATAATACCGGCAACAAAGTTACCGAAAATCTCCTGTAAGCCGAAACCGAGACCGACCGACAGCGCGGCCGCCAGCCACTGGAGTTTATCCCACGATACCCCCAGCGAACCAAACACCGTCATTGCCCCGGCGGCAATAATTACATAGTTAAGAATGGTGGTGATGGCGTAGGAAGCCCCCTGGCGCATCTTCAAACGCGAGAGCACCAGCACCTCCAGTAGCCCCGGCAGGTTGCGGATCAGTGCCCAGGCCACCATCGCCGCGATGATTGCAAACAGCAGGCTGCCCATGGTGACGCTTTTCACCACGCTAGCCCCTGCTTCCATGCCGTTGTAGTGCCAGAGCGTAATGCTGTCGAGGTAGGCAAATACGGTGATCAGATCGGACCAAATCGCCCAGAAGACAACGCCAAACAGCGCCACCATCACCAGCATGGTAATGCGCAGCGTCTGCTGGTTGACCTGCTCGAGAGCGATGGTTGGCTCTTCCTGCGGCTCCGCGCCCTCCGCGCCCTCTTTCACCAGATTCTGCCGACGGGCCAGCGCACGGCGGTAGGCAATACGGCGTGCCGCCACGCTCAGTCCGCGCAGCACCGTCTGGTAGAGCAGATTCCAGATAATCACCAGGTAGACGGTCTCAATCCAGCGGCCAGAGAGGCGCAGCGTGGTATAGAAGTAGCCAGTGGCGGTCAGGACCATCAGCGCCAGCGGCACAATGGAGAGCACCGTGACCGTCAGCAACCGCAGGGCATGCGACTCCTTATCGCGCCAGCTGTCGCGGCACATCGGCCACATTAGAATGCTAATCACCAGCAGGTTCAGGAAGATCACAATCTGTCCGGTGACATCGTCCATCAGGTGCAGCGGCGATAGCTCAGAGACTACCGACCAGAAGTGCAGCGGCAGTAATGCAAGACTGACGCGTACAATCTGCCGGCGCCAGTGGCTGGTCAGCTCCGCAGGCATAGAGAAGTGGGTCACCGCGACGCCGTCTTTCTCCAGCACCTTCCAGCACAGGCCGAATACCAGCCAGAAGAGCGCCAGCTTTTTACTAAAGGCCCACAGCAGCTCGCTAATATTAAGCTGCATGGTGAGCAGGATCAGCCCTGCCGCGAGGATCAGCAGGCAGACCGGCAGAGCACGGATCAGGTCAATAAGGATTGCCTTCGGCGTATGGCCCTGGCTGTCGTTGCGCAGTTGCCCCACCTCATCCGCCAGCCGGGCCTGGTACTGTTTCAGCCAGCCCAGACGCCAGCGGATCAGGCCCGCAATCAGCAGCAGCGGCAGCCCGGCCAGAAACGCAATCGCCACCGCAGGCCATGCTTTCTCCCAGTTCACGGTGATCTTCATGGTGCGGAACTGCTCTTTTACCGCCTGCGGGAAAGCTTTGATCCACTCCCAGTCCATCGGCTTGTTGCTGTTTACCCAGAAAATCTGCTGGGTCAGCACCTCCTGCAGGCTTTTAGAGACGCTCATCAGCTGCTGCTGGTTAACCTGTAGGTTAATCGCCATCATCAGCTGATTGCCGAGCTGCTTGTTGAGCTGATCGAGGAGTTCGCGGCGCATATCAACAACCTGTAACAGCGCATCGTGCACCTCATCGTTCACCTCGCTCTCGTGCCCCTCCTCCAGCTTGCCGACGAAAGCGTCACTCTGGAACAGAGCATCACGCTGCTGGTTAATCTCAAACTGCTCGAGACGCAGATCGGCGATGCGGTTGGTCATATCCTCCAGCTCGTCAGCGGAGGGCAGCGTCTGCTGCTGCTGATAGAGAATGCGCGACAGCAGCAGGCTTCCCTTCAGCACTGAGATCTGCTCTTTAATATTGCGCTCGGACTGCAGGGCACGATCGAGCCAGTTTTTAACTTTGATATTCTGCTGAACCAGCGCGTTGCCGTTTTCCGTGGCGTCGATCAGCCGCTGGCTGAGCTGATGGTTGAGATCCAGCTCTTGCTTCACCAGCGGGTTGGCCTGGATACGCGCGGTCTCATCCGGCGTAACCGCCTCCTGAGCAGTTTTTTCGGTCAGCGTCAGGCGCTTACTGTTGACCGCCTCCTGCAGGAGCTGGAGCTGATGCTCCAGACGGTTACTGTTAGCCGTTACGTAGTCGCGTTGCTTCTGCAAGGTATCCTGCAGGGTGGTGTTACCCTCCAGGCTTTTACGCAGCTGGTCGATCTCGGCATTTAGCAGCGCCTGCTGGGCCAGCAGCAGCGTCTGCTGAGTCGGACGCAAGGCGCCCTCTCCTGCTCCAGTACCGTTCAGGCGGTTACGGATCTGCTGTAGCTGCTGCGAGGCGGTGTACATGGCATTCTGCACCCGTTCCGGCTGGGTTTGCAGCGCCACTAGCTGGCTGTTGTAGGCTGCCAGATCGTTCTGCGCGGTCTGAAGATTGTCCAGCAGCTGCGAGACCCGCGACTCCAGCTGGCGCAGCGAGAGCGTCGCCAGCGTTTTGCGCGTTTCGTCATCGTTGTCTTTATCGTTCAGGGCGTTAAGCCCGTCCGTCGCCTCGCGCATCTTATCCGGTGCCTGGGCGACCTTCTGGCGAAGCTGGGTGGTCTCCTGCTTGACCCGCTCGAGCTTATCGAGGGTATCCAGGGTTTGCGTCAGATCGTCAATGACGAGCTTATCCTGCGGGGTGTGATCTTTTTGCTTATTGAGCGCATCAAGCTGGCTTTGCACCTCTGCCCGGACAGGCAGATCGGTACTGGCACGGGCCTGCGAAGCCGTCGAAAACAGGCTTGCGACAAGCATCAGCACCAGAGCAAAAGCGGATAGCGGATTTTGCGAGCGTATGGAGTGCAGCATAATTTTTAGATGAATGGTTTCTTTACGGGAAAGCGGGCCGGGACTGGCCACGCGCAGAGAATATCACGCCCGTCTGGGACAACATAGCAATGCGCATAGCCTCCAGGATATTTCCTGGCGTCATGGAGTAAAATCAGGCGCTGAGTAGCCCAGGCTGTGCACGCATGGTTGGGCAGAACTGAAACATCTCCAGCAGGATGGCAACGTAGTCGCGGGCTTCTTTTTTGAGATCAAACGTTTGTGGGGAAAAGAGCCAGTTCTCCATAATGCCGGAGATGTAGCTGCGCATCAGAATAGCCGCCCGGCGGGTGAGGAGGTTAGCAGGCAGCATTTTCGCTTTAATACAGTGGCTGAGAGTCTGTTCAATACGATCGTAACTTTCGAGGCATAAATTACGCTGTGCCTGTTGCACTATGGCCATTTCACCGACAAACTCACACTTGTGGAAGATGATCTCCATCATTAAACGGCGACGCTCTTCGACAACTGTTGCTTCAAGGATATAGACCAAAATTTCGCGTAAAACGGAGAGTGGATCATCAGGGAATTTTGCCTGATACTCAAGCTCGAGATCGCCAATACTGGACTCTGACAACTCCCAAATTTCACCAAATAAATCTGACTTATTTTTGAAGTGCCAATAAATTGCGCCACGCGTTACACCCGCAGCCTGCGCAATGTCTGCCAGAGACGTTTTGGAGACGCCGTGCGCTGAAAACAGCCGCATAGCGACATCTAAAATATGCTGACGTGTCTCCTGGGCCTGTTGTTTGGTTTTTCGTGCCATATGTTGGTGATTTTAAGGGAGTCAGATTTACATACATTTATGAATGTATGTACCATAGCATGACGATAATATAAACGCAGCAATGGGTTTGTGGGCGTTTGATCCACTGATTAATTTGAAATCGGACACTCGAGGTTTACCTATGAACAAAAACAGAGGATTTACCCCTCTGGCGGCCGTTCTGATGCTTTCGGGCAGCTTAGCGCTAACAGGATGTGATGATAAACCGGCTCAACAAGGAGCACAGCAGGCGCCAGAAGTTGGGGTTGTTACACTCAAATCCGAACCTCTGCAGATGACCACTGAACTGCCAGGCCGCACCAGCGCCTATCGCGTTGCTGAAGTCAGACCGCAGGTTAGCGGCATCATCTTAAAACGTAACTTCACCGAGGGTAGCGATGTCGAAGCGGGTGTCTCGCTTTATCAAATCGATCCGGCCACTTATCAAGCCTCCTATGAGAGCGCAAAAGGCGATTTAGCCCGCGCCCAGGCTGCGGCAAATATTGCTCAAGTTACCCTTAAGCGCTACCAGAGCCTGATTGGTACTAAATATATCAGTCAGCAAGATTTCGATAACGCCCAGGCGGAAGCGCAGCAGGCGAATGCCTCAGTCGTGGCCGCGAAGGCCGCCGTTGAGACCGCACGCATCAATCTGGCCTATACCAAAGTGATTTCCCCTATCAGCGGCCGCATTGGTAAGTCGTCGGTAACGGAAGGCGCACTGGTGCAGACCGGCCAGACCAATGCTCTGGCAACCGTGCAACAACTCGATCCGATCTATGTGGATGTGACCCAGTCCAGCAATGATTACCTGCGTCTGAAGCAGGAGCTGGAGAAAGGCACCCTGAAGCAAGAGAACGGCAAAGCAAAAGTTGAGCTGCTTACCAACGACGGCGCAACTTTCCCGCAGACCGGTACGCTGGAGTTCTCTGACGTCACGGTTGATGAAACCACCGGCTCCATTACCCTGCGCGCTATCGTCCCTAACCCGGATCAGACTCTGCTGCCGGGCATGTTCGTGCGCGCCCGTCTGGAAGAGGGGCTGAACCCGAATGCGCTGCTGGTTCCGCAGCAGGGTATCACCCGCACGCCGCGCGGTGAGGCATCTGCCATGGTCGTGGGCGAAGGCGATAAGGTTGAAAGTCGCCAGGTGCAGACCTCGCAGGCGATTGGCGATAAGTGGCTGGTCACCGGCGGTCTGAAAGATGGCGATCGCGTGATTGTCACCGGACTGCAGAAAGTTCGGCCGGGCGCGCAGGTTAAAGTGCAGGAAGTGAATACCGAGCAGGCTTCTGACAAGAAAGAGCAAGCTGCAGCTGGCGCCCAGTCAGAACAAACGAAGTCTTAACTTAAACAGGAGCCGTTAAGACATGTCTAAGTTTTTTATCGATCGCCCCATTTTTGCATGGGTTATCGCGATCATTATCATGCTGGCGGGGGCGCTTTCGATCCTCAACTTGCCGATAGCGCAGTATCCTTCGATCGCGCCACCGGCAGTGACGGTCTCAGCTACCTACCCTGGCGCAGATGCGAAAACGGTGCAGGATACCGTGACGCAGGTTATCGAACAGAATATGAACGGTATCGATGGCCTGCTCTATATGTCCTCCACCAGCGACTCGTCGGGTACGGTGCAGATCACGCTGACCTTTAACTCCGGTACCGATGCGGACATCGCGCAGGTTCAGGTGCAGAACAAACTGCAGCTGGCCATGCCGCTGCTGCCGCAGGAAGTACAGCAGCAGGGCGTCAGCGTTGAGAAGTCATCCAGCAGCTTCCTGATGGTGCTGGGGATGATTAACACCGATGGCTCGATGACCCAGGAAGATATTGCCGACTACGTGGGCGCGACGGTGAAAGATCCGGTTAGCCGTACCGCGGGCGTCGGTGACGTGCAGCTGTTTGGTGCCCAGTATGCGATGCGTATCTGGATGGATCCGAATAAGCTGAACAACTTCCAGCTCACCCCGGTTGACGTGATTAATGCGATTAAAGCGCAGAACGCCCAGGTCGCCGCAGGCCAGCTCGGCGGTACGCCGCCGGTGAAAGGCCAGCAGCTGAACGCCTCGATCATTGCTCAAACCCGTCTCACCTCAACGGAAGAGTTCGGTAAAATTCTGCTGAAAGTGAACCAGGATGGCTCTCAGGTTCGCCTGCGCGACGTGGCAGAGATTGAGCTGGGCGGTGAGAACTACGACGTCATCGCCAAGTACAACGGTCAACCGGCGTCGGGTCTGGGGATCAAGCTGGCAACCGGTGCCAACGCGCTGGATACAGCTGAAGCGGTACGCGCAACCATTGAGTCTCTCAAGCCGACTTTCCCGGCGGGCCTGCAGGTGGTCTACCCGTACGACACCACGCCGTTCGTTAAAATTTCTATTAACGAAGTGGTGAAAACGCTGGTCGAAGCGATCGTACTGGTGTTCCTGGTGATGTACCTGTTCCTGCAGAACTTCCGTGCGACGCTGATCCCAACGATTGCCGTTCCGGTGGTGCTGCTGGGAACTTTCGCGATCCTCAATGCCTTCGGCTACTCGATAAACACCCTCACCATGTTTGGTATGGTGCTGGCTATCGGCCTGCTGGTGGATGACGCCATCGTGGTGGTAGAGAACGTCGAACGTGTTATGGCCGAAGAGGGTCTGCCGCCCAAAGAGGCGACGCGGAAATCGATGGAACAGATTCAGGGCGCGCTGGTGGGTATTGCCCTGGTGCTGTCAGCGGTATTTATCCCGATGGCCTTCTTCGGTGGTTCTACCGGGGCGATCTATCGCCAGTTCTCGATTACTATCGTTTCGGCGATGGTGCTGTCGGTGATTGTGGCGCTGATCCTGACGCCAGCCCTCTGTGCCACTATGCTGAAGCCGATCGCTAAAGGCGACCACGGCGAAGGCAAAAAAGGCTTCTTCGGCTGGTTTAACCGCATGTTTGATAAGAGCACGCACCACTACACCGACAGCGTAGGGAATATTCTGCGCAGTACCGGTCGTTATCTGCTGCTTTATATCATTATTGTTGCGGGCATGGCGTTCCTGTTTGTCCGTCTGCCAACCTCGTTCCTGCCAGATGAAGATCAGGGTGTATTCCTCACCATGGCACAGTTGCCGGCAGGGGCAACCCAGGAGCGTACCCAGAAGGTGCTCGATGAGGTAACGGATTACTACCTGAAAGAAGAGAAAGCGAACGTTAACTCCGTGTTTAGCGTTAACGGCTTCGGCTTCTCGGGCCGTGGCCAGAACACCGGTATTGCATTCGTCTCCCTGAAAAACTGGGAAGAGCGTGCAGGGGAAGAGAACAAAGTTCCGGCCATTACGGGCCGCGCCAGCGCGCGTTTCGCACAGATTAAAGATGCGATGGTCTTCGCCTTTAACCTGCCGGCAATTGTTGAGCTGGGTACGGCAACGGGCTTCGACTTCCAGCTAATTGACCAGGGCAACCTTGGCCATGACAAGCTAATGCAGGCGCGTAACCAACTGCTTGGCGAAGTGGCGAAACACCCTGACATGCTGGTGGGCGTCCGTCCTAACGGCCTGGAAGATACGCCGCAGTTCAAGATCGATATCGATCAGGAGAAAGCGCAGGCGCTGGGTGTCTCCATCAGCGACATCAATACCACGCTGGGTACGGCCTGGGGCGGTAGCTACGTAAACGACTTCATCGACCGCGGTCGCGTGAAGAAGGTATACGTGATGTCACAGGCTAAGTACCGTATGCTGCCAAGCGATATCAATAACTGGTACGTGCGCGGCAGCGATGGCCAGATGGTGCCGTTCTCGGCGTTCTCTACGTCGCACTGGGAGTATGGTTCTCCGCGTCTGGAGCGCTATAACGGTCTGCCATCGATGGAGATCCTGGGTGAAGCGGGTGCAGGCAAGAGTACTGGTGAAGCGATGGATCTGATGGAGCAGCTGGCGGGTACGCTGCCTGCGGGCGTAGGCTATGACTGGACGGGCATGTCCTATCAGGAGCGCCTCTCCGGTAACCAGGCCCCTGCCCTGTACGCCATCTCGCTGATCGTGGTCTTCCTCTGTCTGGCGGCACTGTACGAGAGCTGGTCGATTCCGTTCTCGGTTATGCTGGTTGTTCCATTGGGAGTTATCGGTGCACTGCTGGCGGCGACGTTCCGCGGGCTGGGCAACGACGTCTACTTCCAGGTAGGTCTGCTGACTACCATTGGCCTGTCGGCGAAGAACGCGATACTTATCGTCGAGTTCGCCAAGGATCTGATGGATAAAGAGGGCAAAGGGCTGATTGAGGCAACGCTCGAGGCGGTACGTATGCGTCTGCGTCCTATCCTGATGACCTCGCTGGCGTTTATCCTCGGCGTTATGCCGCTGGTAATCAGCACCGGCGCAGGCTCCGGCGCGCAGAATGCAGTAGGTACTGGCGTTATGGGCGGGATGGTAACGGCAACCGTGCTGGCCGTCTTCTTCGTACCGGTCTTCTTTGTGGTGGTACGCCGCCGCTTTAGCCGCAAATCAGAAGATGTTGAACACAGCCATGCCGTTGAACATCACTAATCCACTCTGAATCTTAACGAGTTGTAAATCAAAGGCCGCGCAAGCGGCCTTTTCATTTTCTGCCTGAAAATCATCATGACGACTTATTGTTTATTGCATTATTTTCTGTAGTAGATATATGTCGCATAATTCCTATAGCTTAAAGGATTATCTTAAGAAGTGAAGATATTCTTAATTAATAGTAAAGATACATTCACGTAAGAATATTCTTAACCATGCGTGAGCAGACGAGAGAGGTTCACCCCTTTGATGGAGGGTAAATCGAAAGCAAAAGATGATAATTGTAATTTTTCGTAATCGCTCCAGGAAAACTTTTTCAGAGTGACTTATAGTTAAATTGAGGCGCAAGAGCAGCTTAGACGCCGCCCTCAAGGAGGTATCCATCCCGAAACAGTGTTCCATGTGAAAAAAAAGCCACTTTAAAGGGGATACGTTATGGACGAATACTCGCCAAAAAGGCATGATGTCGCGCAGCTGAAATTTCTTTGCGAAACGTTGTACCATGATTGCCTCTCAAACCTTGAAGAGAGCCACCATGGCTGGGTTAACGATCCCACGTCGGCAATCAATTTGCAGTTAAATGAGCTGATTGAGCATATTGCGACCTTCGCACTTAATTATAAAATTAAGTACAATGAAGATAATAAACTGATTGCCCAGATTGACGAATACCTGGACGACACGTTCATGCTGTTCAGTAGCTATGGCATTAGTACAGAAGACTTGCAGAAATGGCGCAAATCCGGCAACCGCCTGTTTCGCTGTTTCGTTAATGTGAGCAAGGCTAACCCTGTTAGCTTGTCCTGTTAAAACTATTACAAATACATAGGTGAATTTATGTCTGATAAACCATTAACAAAAGTAGATTATTTGATGCGCCTGCGGCGCTGTCAGACAATTGATACGCTTGAACGCGTGATTGAAAAAAATAAATACGAACTTTCTGACAATGAGCTGACAGTATTTTATTCCGCAGCCGATCACCGTCTGGCTGAGCTGACAATGAATAAGCTTTACGACAAAATTCCCTCCTCCGTGTGGAAATTTGTTCGCTAGATCGCGCACGCTTCTATTGCGATTTCTCGCTGCCTTTATCAGACGCGTTTTGGTGGATCCCAGGGTCGGGCACTTGTCTCGTAAAGTAATGTGAACTACTTCACATACTACAACCGCCGTTATACTCTTTCAGGCTATCTCACTCCAGGATGCTCCTGTTATGTTTAACAGTGAGATAGCCATGAGTACAGAAAAGCAGAAAATGATTGCCGGCCAGCTTTACCGGTCTGGCGATGAGACATTACGGGCAGATCGCCTGCGTGCCAGGGAACTGCTGCATCAGTATAATCACTCCGCCCCATCAGAAAAGAGCGAACGGCGCGCCCTGCTTGCCGAGCTGCTCGGTAAAAGCGGTAATGGCTACATAGAGCCGAGCTTTCGCTGCGACTATGGCTACAATATTTTTCTCGGCAATGATTTTTACGCTAACTTTGACTGCGTAATGCTGGATGTCTGTCCGATCCATATTGGCGATAACTGCATGCTTGCCCCAGGCGTGCATATTTATACCGCTACCCACCCGCTTGATGCGACCGAACGCAACAGCGGATTAGAGTTTGGTGCCCCCGTCACTATTGGTAATAATGTCTGGATCGGTGGTCGGGCGGTGATAAACCCTGGCGTGACCATTGGTAATAACGTGGTGATTGGCTCCGGCAGCGTGGTTATTCGCGATATTCCCGATGACGTAGTGGTGGCAGGTAACCCGGCGCGGATCATTAAAAAGCTGCCGCTGGCCTCGGCTTAACTGTTATGGTTTTTTGTCGCCTGTCTGTTACTTTTTTATCACTGCCACGGATCGTAAAATAGGCTGTTTCACCTGCGTTTTGTCCGATCTCCAAAGGTAAAAAATGACAGAAATAGAGCGACTGCTTACCCAAACTATTAATGAGCTAAATATCCGCGAGAAGCGTGACAATCGGCCGCGCTTCAGCATTAGCTTTATTCGCAACCATCCCTGGCTGTTTATCGGCATGTACGTTGGCTGGTTTGCTACCCTGGCGGTGATGCTCCAGTCCGAAACCCTGGCCGGCTCCGTCTGGCTGCTGGTAGTGCTTTTCGCCCTGCTGAACGGTTTCTTCTTCTTTGACGTTTATCCGCGCTACCGCTATGAGGATATTGACGTGCTCGATTTCCGCGTCTGCTATAACGGTGAGTGGTACAACACACGCTTTGTGCCGCCTGAGCTAATCGATGCCATTATGCAATCGCCTGCGGTAGACGCAGCGCAAAAGAGCCAGCTGCAGCAGATGGTGCAGAAAAAAGGCGAGCTTTCGTTCTATGACGTCTACTCGCTGACGAAGCCCAAAGCCGGGCCACATGCCCAGCCGCAGGTCGCTTCTTGAGTCAGTATAATCACTACGGACAGCCGGTTGGCGATGCCCTTCCCGGCTGGCAACCTCGCCCGCTGCCACAGCGCGTTGTTCTACATGGACGCTACTGCCGCCTTGAGCCGCTGACGCGCTCTCATGCCGATGCGCTCTTTGCCGCGTATCAGCTCAGCGGCGATGGGCGCAGCTGGACATGGCTGGCGCGCGAACCGGAAGAGAGCATAGAACAGTATGCGGCGTGGGTTGAGAGCGTAGAGCAGCTAACGGATCCGCTCCACTTTGCCGTCATTGATACGCAAACCGACAGGCCGGTAGGCACCCTTGCGCTGATGCGAATTGACGCCAGCAACGGCGTCATCGAAGTCGGCCATGTCCACTTCTCTTCTTTGCTGAGCCGTACCCCCGCCTCGACCGAGGCCCAATGGCTGTTGATGCGCTACGCCTTTATGACGCTTGGCTACCGCCGCTACGAGTGGAAATGTAACAGCCTTAATGAACCCTCTCGGCAGGCCGCGCTGCGCTTAGGCTTTCAGTATGAGGGCCGCTTTCGCCAGGCATTAGTCGTCAAGGGCCACAACCGCGATACCGACTGGTTCTCTATCATTGACGGTGAGTGGCCAGACATTGACGCCGCCATGCAACGCTGGCTGTCCCCGGATAACTTCACCACCGACGGCAAGCAGCGCCACTCACTGGCCTCGCTACGAACGTAGCTCGTTGATTATCAACGAAACGGCTACCAAACCGCTCTCTCAATCTGAATTGACATTCCAAAAAAAAGTATTACATTTATAGATAACAGCGTTGCTTATTGAGAGCGCTGTTAAGCAGTAAGATGTAATGTATGAATGCGATAAAGGCCACGAAGTATTGTTGTATGGGAGAATCGGCGTAGCGTAACTATGTTGTAAGTCTACCCGATGACGCTTTAAGGCCACGTAGTCAGTATCTACAATCGCAGGGTGTGAACGAAAATCGCGATGATGTAAGGCCCCGTTGTATGTAGTATGGGTTGCGTGTTGAAACGTCATGTTTTAAAACGCAATGGAAGTAAGGCCACGCATCAAAAAGTCTATATCGCGAAGGGTGTGTACTTAAGTATCGAGGTCTAAGACCTTAGCGTGTACATTTAAAGCAGTATCATAAGCAGTATCATGTAGTTAAGTTCCTTAATGTTAAATGCAATATCAGCAGTACCCTAAGAGCCCTGACTTCTCCGGTCAGGGCTCTTATCATTTTGGCCTGCCGCGAACCGCATCCCCTGCCTTATCTATTTTTCGCAAAAGCACTTGATCCCACCCGGTCATAAATTAGAAAAGAAGGTTATTGGTTGAAAATTTGGCGTTAAGGCACTCTGCCAGAAAGCCAATATGAGGAGTCAGCCATGACCGCTACCCGCCTGCCCGTTCTTGATCTGTCGCACTTTTCCGATCCCGTTGCTCGTCCCGTTTTTCTGGAACAGCTGCGCCATGCCGCACGGGATATCGGCTTCTTCTATCTGGTGAATCACGGCGTCGATGACGCCTTGCAACGCGCCGTCCAGCAGGAGGCGCGCCGCTTCTTTGCCCTTCCCGACGGTGAGAAGCAACAGGTGGCGATGATCCACTCTCCCCATTTTCGCGGCTATAACCGGGCGGCCTCTGAGCTAACGCGCGGCCAGCCTGACTGGCGCGAGCAATTTGATATTGGCGCTGAGCGTCCGGCCCTGAACGTTGCCGGGGACGATCCGCGCTGGCGGCGTCTGCAGGGACCAAACCTGTGGCCAGAGGCGCAGCCGACCCTGAAGCCTGCCCTGCTCGCCTGGCAAAAAGCGATGACCAGCATGGCACTCAACCTGCTGCGCGCCTTCGCCCAGGCACTGGATCTGCCTCCGGACGCCTTTGATGCGCTGTATGGCGATAAGCCTAATGAGCACATCAAGCTGATCCGCTATCCAGGCCAGCCGGCAACCGAGAGCCAGCAAGGCGTCGGCGCACATAAGGACTCCGGCTTCCTGAGCTTCCTGCTGCAGGATGAACAGAGAGGCTTGCAGGTAGAAGTGGCACCGGGCCGCTGGCTGGATGCCGCCCCGCTGGCCGGGAGCTTCGTCGTGAACATTGGTGAGCTGCTGGAGCTGGCCACCAACGGCTATCTGCGCGCCACGGTGCACCGGGTGGTCTCCCCCGCTGCCGGGCAGGAGCGGCTATCGATCGCCTTTTTCCTCGGTGCACAGCTGGACGCGGTGGTGCCGGTCTACGCCCTGCCCGAGCAGCTGGCGCAGGAGGCGCTAGGGCCAGAGAGCGATCCGCAGAACCCACTGCTGCGTGACGTGGGCTGGAACTACCTGAAAGGTCGGCTGCGATCCCATCCGGACGTGGCCGAGCGTTACTACCGGGACGTGCTGCGCGAGCGCAGCGAACAGCTGATTGCCTGATCAAACCTACCGTCATAACGATAAAGGATAAAAATCATGAAACCTGCAGCATTTAAACTGGCTGGCCTGGCACTTTCTCTGTCTCTGGCATGGGGTTCCGCCCATGCGGAAGCGTTGCGCATTGCGGCGGACGCCGTGCCACACGCGGAAATTCTTAACTACATCAAAACGTTCGATCCGAAGCTGGACATCAAGGTGGTGGAGCTGACCAGCGGCGTCAACGCCAACGAACTGCTAGCTAACGGCGACGTCGATGCCAACTACTTTCAGCACGTTCCGTATCTAAAAGATCAGGAAAAGGCGCTGGGCAAAACCTTTGCCGTGGCGGCGACGGTTCATATTGAGCCGCTGGGCATCTACTCACGTAAGTATAAAGATTTCAAGTCGGTACCTGACAACGCCACGGTGGCAGTACCGAATAACACGACCAATCTGAGCCGCGCTCTGTTCCTGCTGCAAAGCCAGGGGCTGATTAAGCTCAACGCGAAGTTTACCGATCCGGCTACCACCCTCGCCACGCCGAAGGACATTGCCGAGAATCCGAAGCACATTAAAATTCTTGAGATCGAGTCCCCGCAAATCCCGCGCTCGCTGGACGACGTCGATCTGGCGGTAATCAACGGCAACTATGCGCTGGAGGCGGGCCTGACGCCTGCTAAAGACGCGCTGGGGCTGGAGAGCGCCGAGCATAATCCCTACGCCAATATTCTGGTGACCAATCCGGCGCTGGCCAACGATCCGCGTATTAAGGAGCTGGCAAAGGATCTCACCTCGCCGCAGGTAGCCGAATTTATCCGTAAAAACTACAACGGATCGGTTATTCCGGTCGCGCCGCAGTCATGATTGTGATTGAAGGGCTGAGTAAAACTTATGCCGGAGCAGGCCGACCGGCGCTGAATGACATCTCGTTAACCGTTCCTGAAGGCGCTATTTACGGTATCCTCGGGCGCAGCGGCGCGGGTAAGAGCACGCTGATCCGCTGCCTGAACCTGCTGGAGCGGCCGACTACGGGCCGTATTCTGGTCAACGGGCACGACATCACCGGCTTCGATAAAGCGGCGCTGCGCGCGCACCGTCTGAAAACCGGCATGATTTTTCAGCACTTCAATCTGCTGCATGCCCGCAGCGTGGCGGACAACGTCGCCGTGCCGCTGGAGATCGCCGGCGTCGCTAAAGCGCAGCGCCGGGCGCGGGTCGAGGAGCTGCTGCATCTGGTAGGACTGAGCGACAAAGCGCAGGCCTTCCCCTCGCAGCTCTCCGGCGGGCAGAAGCAGCGCGTCGGCATCGCCCGGGCGCTGGCGGCGCGCCCGCAGGTGCTGCTCTGTGACGAGGCCACCAGCGCGCTGGATCCAGAGACCACCCAGTCGGTGCTTAGCCTGCTGGCGGATATCAATCGCCAGCTCGGCCTGACGATTGTGCTGATTACCCATCAGCTGGAGGTGGTAAAAAGCCTCTGCGATCATGCGGCGCTGCTGGAGAGTGGCGAGCTTGTCGAAAGCGGCAAGATTGCCGATCTGCTGGTGACGCCGTGGTCGCGCCTGCGCCAGGCGCTGCTGCCCGATCCGCAGGCGGAACGCCTCTTCCTGGAACGACATGGCTTTAACGGGAGGCCGCTATGCGTAGCATGAGCTGGGATGAGCTGTGGCCGATGCTGCTGAACGGTACCCTGGAGACCGTCTACATGGTGGCGCTGGCCGCCCTGTTTACCGTGCTGATCGGCCTGCCCATCGGCGTTGTACTCTATATTTCCCGGGCAAACGGCCTGCTGCCGATGCCTAAAACCAACGCCGTGCTGGGGGCCATTATTAACCTTGGCCGCTCGCTGCCGTTTATCGTGCTGCTGATTGCGCTGATCCCTTTTACACGGCTGCTGATTGGCACCACGCTGGGCAGCACCGCTGCGGTGGTCCCCATCACCATCGGCGCGTTCCCCTTCTTTGCCCGGCTGACGGAGAACGCGCTGGACGAGGTGGACTATGGGCGAATCGAAGCCATTCTGTCGATGGGGGGCAGCGTCTGGCACGTCATTGCTAAAGCGCTGTTGCCGGAGGCGCTGCCGACGCTGCTGGCGGGGACCACGCTCACCGTAGTGATGCTGATTGGTTTCTCTTCAATGGCTGGGGTCATTGGCGGCGGCGGGCTGGGGGATCTGGCCATTCGCTACGGCTACCAGCGCTTTAACGACCAGGTGATGGTGGGCACGGTAGTCATTTTAGTGGCGCTGGTTCAGGGGGTGCAGATGACCGGCGATCGTCTGGTACGTCGGCTGGCCCACCGCCGCTAGCGCTACGCTTTTTTCATTAAACGCTTTTTGCATCAAGGAATTTTGGCGTGAAATAGCAGAGGATCGCCGCAGAGAATGGTATAAAGATTACACACATCTGCTGCTGACTCTCTTTCGCCATATATCAAAAAGGAACGTTTGATGATGACAAGCCGACGGCTGGTAAGCGTTGTTACCGTTGTCCTGATCCTTGCGGTGCTCGTCCCGGTGGGACTGAGCATCTGGCTGGCGCACCGCCAGGCGCAGGAGACCTTTATAAAAGAGCTGGACGCTTACGCCAGTCGGGTTGTGATGCGCACCCAAAAAGTGGTTCAGCAAGCCAAATTAGCCCTCAAAGAGATTGACCAGTTTACGGGCACGCCCTGTAGCCCCGCCCATCTGCTGGCAATGCGCAGGGTTGCCTTTGCTAACCACTACGTGCAGGAGATGATCTACGTTGACCACCTGCAACCCGTCTGCTCGTCGCTGGAAAACCATAGCCGGGAAGGTATGCTCCCGCCGCCAGAGAGGATCACCCCGGACGGTTACCAGGCCTGGCTCACCACCCAAAACGATATCGGCTTAAACCGCATCATGGCTGCGCTGGGCAGCGAGCGCCATGTAGTAATGATCGATCCCCTGTCGTTTATTGACGTCCTGCCCTTTGGGGCATGGCCCATTGACGTGTCGCTGGTGAGCATGACGACCAACCGACTGATTGCCAGCAGCGGCGGGTTCAATCCTGCGATCTGGCAGCAGGCGCGGCAAAGTACGCTGACACGTTTCCAGCAGAAAGGCATCCTGTATGATGTACGCCGCTTCCCCGAGTTGGGGTTAGCCATTATTACCGCTGCCTCCCTCGATCCACTGGGGAAAAACCTGCACCGGCAGCTGCTGATTTGGCTTCCGATCGGCGTGCTGATGAGCCTGCTGATCGCGTTCTTCCTGCTGCGGATGCTTCGCCGTCTCCAGTCGCCCCACTATCGCATTCTGGATGCCATTAACGCCCGCGAAATCGAGGCCTACTACCAGCCGATTGTCGCTCTGGGCAGCGGAAAAGTGGTCGGGGCCGAGGCGCTGGCCCGCTGGCGGCAGGCCGACGGTCGCTTTCTCACACCGGATATCTTTATTCCGCTGGCGGAGCAGTCTGGCCTGATGCCGCAGCTCACGCAGCTGATTATTGAGACGGTATTCAGCGATCTGGGACCATGGCTACAGCGTCATCCGGATCAACACGTCTCGATCAATCTCGATCCCGGCGATCTGGTGTCGAAGCGCCTCCCCCCTCTGCTCAGCACGCTGCTGACCCGCTGGCAGCTCAGCGCCTCGCAGATTGCCCTTGAGATCACCGAGCGCGGCTTTGCCGATCCAAAAGTCAGCTCCCCGGCCATTGCCGAGCTTCGCCGGGCGGGGCACGCGATCTATATCGACGACTTCGGCACCGGCTACTCCAGCCTGAGCTACCTGCAAAATCTTGAGGTCGATATTCTGAAGATCGATAAATCCTTTGTTGACGCGCTGGAGTACAAAAACGTCACCCCGCACATTATCGAGATGGCAAAAGCGCTGGGGCTGGCGATGGTCGCAGAAGGGGTTGAGACCAAAGGCCAGCTTGAGTGGCTGCGCAGTCACGGGGTGCAGTTTGCCCAGGGCTGGTTCTACAGCAAGGCGCTGCCAAAGGAGGCGTTTATAGTGTGGGCCGAAGAGAATCTCCAGCCCTATCAGGCTACGCCTGACGCCAGCTGAAGGCGTAGCGCACTCGCTCCTCAGTCAGAATAAACTCCGGTGACACGCTCGGACTCCACGAGTCGTCGCCGCCTACCCCCATATGAAACGCGTCGAGGTTAAGCCAGCAGCCCCCCTCTTCGCGCAGCAGATGGTGATGGGTCGTGTCATGGAGCTGACTCTGGCCGTAGCGGCTGAGAG
Source organism: Pseudescherichia sp. (assembly GCF_031987975.1). Classification (GTDB taxonomy): domain Bacteria; phylum Pseudomonadota; class Gammaproteobacteria; order Enterobacterales; family Enterobacteriaceae; genus Pseudescherichia. The sequence goes on from NZ_DALZYX010000002.1 coordinate 315,716, forward strand.
AGAAATGAAAATGCCCGTTCAGCCGGTGCGCGCCGTACTCTAGTTGCCGCGTATCACAGCGCAGCCCGTTATCGCTGGGGAAGATATAGGGCGTGTGCAGCGCGCTTAGCGGCAGCGTCCAACATCCCTGGCTTGCCGCCAGCCTGCGGTCCGGGTAGTTCTCATGCGGCCCCAGACCCAGCCAGCTCGCGGACTCCTCCACCGCAGCCAGCTGGCAGCAGAGACCTACCCTTGCCGGTGGCGGCGCGTCAGTGGCAATCTGCACCTCAACCTCACCATGCAGCACGCCGTGGCTGTCGATGCGCCAGCGCTTATCACTGATAAACAGCACCTTATCTCCATGCTCCCAGACGTGGCGGGTCGTAACCACTACCTCTCCGGCACTCTCCTGCGCCGCGCAGTGCAGCAGGCGCGGCGTCATGGCGTACATGCCCGCCGCCTTCCAGCGTTCGACCCATGCGTTGGGATCGATTCGCGTCACCTCGCTGATACCAATATCGTTATCAAGCGGCGCGCGGGTAAACTGATCCCGAACCGGGGTCAGCAGGGTCGGCGTTTCCCCACACCACCACTGCTCCAGATCGCCGCTGCGGCGCGAGAAGTGCCAGCGCCGATCCTGCCAGCTGACGCTAAACGCCTCGTCGCTGGTTGCCAGCGTTGCGCCCGGACCTGCCTCCTCCTGTGGTGGAATAGCCAGCGGCGCAGGCAGCCGCCACTGATCCCACGCGCAGCGGTAATTTTCTGGCGACCACGCGGTAGCCTGCGGCTGGTAAACCTCAACGTTAAGCCATACCTCACCCGGCACAGCAGACAGCGCAGGCGCATCAATCTCCAGCCGCTGTACGCCCTGGGGCTGGATCTCTAGCCGCTGTTCGCCCTCGGCCAGCACGTCACCGTCGCGGGCAATGTGCCAGCGCAGCACCTCGTTATCCGCCTGGCGGAAAAGGTACTCGCTATGGATCTCAACCACCAGCGGCGTGGTGCTAAGCAGGCGGAACTGGAAAAACTGCTGCGCGCGCTGGGCCTCATAGAGGGCCGGATGCGGGGTGCGATCCGGGAAGACCAGCCCGTTCATGCAGAACTGGCGATCGTTCGGGGTATCACCAAAATCGCCGCCGTAGGCCCAGAAGGCGTTACCGTTTTCATCACGCCTGGTCAGCGCCTGATCGACCCAGTCCCAGACAAAGCCGCCCTGCAGACGAGGGTTATCGCGAAACGCCTGCCAGTATTTGGCAAAGCCGCCAAAGCTGTTGCCCATCGCATGGGCGTATTCGCAGAGGATCAGCGGGCGCGTCTCATCCGGCAGAGCAATCCACTTCTTAATCGACCATTTCGGCACGGCGGGGAAAGGCTGGTCCATATCCACGCGGGCATACATCGGGCAGATAATATCGGTCGCCGCCGTGTTCGCCCCGCCGCCCTCGTACTGCACCGGGCGGGTGGGATCGCTGGACTTCACCCAGCGGTAGAGCGCGTCATGGCTCGCCCCATGGCCGGACTCGTTCCCCAGCGACCAGATAATAATCGAGGGATGGTTGCGGTCGCGCTGCACCATGCGGGTAACGCGCTCGCTCATGGCGGGGAACCACTGGGGATCGTCCGCCAGGCGGCTCATCGGCACCATGCCGTGGGTTTCAATATTGGCTTCATCGACTACATACAGGCCGTAGCGATCGCACAGGCGGTACCAGAGGGGATGGTTCGGATAGTGGGAGCAGCGCACGGCGTTAAAGTTATGCTGCTTCATCAGCTCAATATCCCGGCGCATGGTGGCCTCGTCTACCGCCTGGCCGTTTTCCGGATGATGCTCATGGCGGTTAACCCCGCGGATCAGCAGCGCCTTACCGTTGACCTTCAGTTGGCCGTTGCTAATTTCTACCTTCCGCACGCCCACGTCGCAGGCTTCGGCCTCCAGCAGCCTGCCCTGCGCATCCAGCAGCGCGATGGTCAACCGGTAGAGATGCGGCGTCTCGGCGCTCCAGAGATCTGGCTTATCGACAGAGAGATCGACGCTCAGCCGCTCGGCCCATGCGCCACGTTCGTCCACAATCGCGCTGCCGGGGCGCTGCTCTGCGCTGGCGATCTGCTCCTCGCCGCGCCACAGGGTGATGGCCACCCGGCAGTCGGCTAGCTCACCGGCAAGCTGGACGGTAGTGCTTATCCGGGCATGGTTATAATCTGCGTTCAGCGCGGTCTCAACCTGGAAGTCGCTAATGTGGGTGGCAGGCTTATGCAGCAGTACCACGTCGCGGAAGATACCGCTCATGCGCCACATATCCTGATCCTCAAGATAGCTGCCGTCACACCAGCGCAGCACCATCACCGCCAGGCGGTTAGCGCCGGGCCGCAGCACCGCGCTGAGATCGAACTCCGCGGGCAGGCGGCTATCCTGCGAATAGCCAATCCACTCCCCGTTGCACCAGAGATAGAAAGCCGAGTTGACCCCTTCAAAGATAATTCGCGTCTGGCCGCTTGCCAGCCACTCCGCGTCCACGTTAAACGTCAGCGAGTAGCAGCCGGTAGGGTTCTCCGCAGGGACAAACGGCGGCTTAACCGGGATCGGGTAGGTGACGTTGGTGTAGATCGGCGTATCGAATCCCTGCATCTGCCAGTTGGAAGGAACCGGCATGGCAACGGCGCTGGCGCAATCCGCTTCTATCCACGACGCTGGCACAGCTTCCGGAGCGGAATAGAAGCTAAACCGCCATTCGCCATTGAGCAGCCGCCATGAGGAGGAGTGGCTATCCTGAGCCGCCGCAGCGGCGTCACGCCAGCTGCGCAAGGGAACGTGCATCGGCAGGCGATTCCAGTGGGTCACAACCGGGTTTTCCCAGTCGCGGCGGGCAAGCAGGGTGTTCAGTGCAGCAGCGGACATATCGACCTCATTATTTTTGCGAAGCGCTCACAATTTCCTTTACGATGCCCCGACGAGGGATAAAGGTAAAGGATCGCCATCGCCATAAGCGGGGTCGATCACAAAAGCGACTGGGCTTTCAGGCCGAGCTGCGGATAACCAGCGTGACCGGCAGCAGCGTCTGGCTAAGCTCAGCATCCGCGGGCGGCTGGAGCAGCCACTCCACGCTGCGCTCCCCCGCCTCCCTAAAGGCCTGACGTACCGTCGTCAGTGGCGGCGTATACCATGCGCTATCGGCGGTATCGTCATAGCCGATAACCGAGATCTGGCCGGGAACCGCGATCCCCTTTTCCGCACAGGCGCGCAGCACCCCAAGCGCCATCTGATCGTTTGCCACCAGGATAGCCTCGGGCAACGGACGTAAGGCCAGCAGCCGGCTAGCCTGTTCATACCCTGAGGCCGCGCTCCAGTCGCCGTGGACGCAGGCCGCTGGGGTGACGTTTGCCTGTGCCAACGTCTCCAGCCAGCCCGCAAGACGCGCCCGCGCTGAGACCGAGCTTTGCGGCCCACCGAGCAAGGCGACAACGCGATGACCCAGCGTCAAAACGCGCCCGGCCCCCAGCCTCGCCCCCTGTGCGGCATCAAACACCAGGCTATTGACCTTTGCCGTCGGGCTAACGTCGAGAAACAGGGTTGGCGTCGGATGAGCCAGCGCCGCCAGCGCCTCGGCCTGGTCATCTTCCAGCGGCAGATTGATCAGCAGCCCGGTAACCCGTTGGGCCAGCAGCTCCTGTAACGCCAGCAGACAGGCCGCCTGGGTCGCCTGCTCGGGCATGGCGATGATCACGCCGGCCCCGGACTGCGCGGCGCGGTTTTTCACTGCCGAGGCGATCTGGGACGGGGCGTGAAGAGCCAGATCGCTGGTGAGCAGCCCCAAAGTGCGGCTACGCTTGCCCGCCAACTGCTGCGCGCCAAGGTTGGGAACGTAGTTCAACTCGCGCATGGCAAAGAGCACTTTTTCGCGGGTACGCACCGAGACGTGTTCCGCCTGGTTAATAACGCGGGAGACGGTCTGATAGGAGACGCCCGCGTGACGGGCAACATCGTAAAGCGTAATGGATTTCATGGTGTTACCCTGGCAGCTGGCGTGCCGCCAGTGTACCCTAAACCGCTCCCCCTTGCTGTGAGCGCTTCGCGGGTTTACAACACACGCTCCTGCGGCTGGCTGACCGGCGCAACGCGGGACGGCTGGCGAAACCATGGCAAACAGAGCTGGATCAGCGGGCCAATCGCCAGCGCGTAGAGCACCGTTCCCACGCCAAAGTTGCCGCCCATTACACAGCCCAGCAGCAGAACGCTCACCTCAATGGCGGTACGCACCGCGCGCACCGACCAACCGGTGCGGGCGGTGATGCCGGTCATCAGGCCATCACGCGGCCCGGCACCGAACCCGGCACCAATATACATCCCGGTCGCCAACGCGTTGACTACCACGGCGGCTATCAACACCAGGCTGCGTGCCAGCAACGACGCCAGGGGGGGCATTAGCGTCAGCGCAGCATCTGCGGCTAATCCAATGATCACCACGTTACTGATAGTGCCCAGGCCCGGACGCTGGCGCAGAGGGATCCACAGCAGTAGCACCAGCGCGCCGACGGCAATCATTACAACGCCAATATTGAGTGAAAGAAGCTGCGCTACGCCGAGGTGAAACACATTCCACGGATCGGCCCCGAGATCCGCCCGGATAAACATGGCGGTAGAGACGCCGTAGAACGTCAGGCCGATATAGAGTTGCAGAAGACGCCGCAGCATAGTTCACCTCATTCAATCAAAGAGAGTGACATCCTCTCTCTTACTGGCATTATCATTAATGACCAGTTTTAAAAAAGTGGACTGCCTATGTCATCACGTCGATTTGGAAGCCAGTCGCTGGTGCGCCTGCTAGGCCAGTGGCAACACACCGCGTCACGCACGCCGCTGTGGCAGCAGCTCTCCCAGGCGCTGCGGATGCTGATCCTCGACGGTCGGCTGGCGCTGGAGACCCGCCTGCCGGGAGAGCGCGAGCTGGCTGCTGCGCTCGGCATCAGCCGCACCACCGTGGCCAGCGCGCTGGCGCAGCTGCGTGACGAGGGTTTTCTTCTCAGCCGCCACGGCAGCGGCTCGGTCGTGATGCTGCCAGAAAGCAGCCGCACGGTGCCTACCCGGACAAACGCAGGCAGTGCGCTGGATCTCTCCACCGCCTCGCTGGGGGCCAGCCCGGAGATCCATCAGGCGTACCAGCAGGCGCTGATCGCTATGCCGCAGCACTTCGCCTCCACCGGCTACGATCAGCAAGGGCTGCTGACGCTACGTGAAGCGATAGCGGCCCGCTACGCTGCGCGCGGCCTGCCGACCCGGCCTGATGAAGTGATGATTGTTAACGGGGCGCTCAGCGGATTTGCGCTGATCCTGCGCCTGCTGACCGGGCCGGGCGACCGGGTCGTGGTCGATCACCCTACCTACCCGCTGGCGATAGCGGCGATTGAGGGAGCATCCTGCCGCCCGGTTGGCGTGGCGCTGCCGCCGCAGGGCTGGGATAGCGATGGGCTGGCGGCAACAATCGCCCAGACGTCACCGAGGATCGCCTATCTGATGCCGGATTTTCACAATCCTACCGGCCGCTGTATGGATGCTGTCACCCGGCAAACCGTGGCAGAGGTTGCCGCCCGTACGCGCACAACGCTGGTGGTAGACGAAACCATGGCCGATCTTTGGTATGACGCGCCGCCGCCTCCCCCGCTGGCGGCTTTCAGTCCTGATGCCTCGGTAATTTCCCTCGGCTCCGCCGCTAAAAGCTTCTGGGGGGGACTGCGGCTGGGCTGGATCCGCGCCCCGGCCCGCACCATCGCCTCGCTGGTACAGACGCGTGACACGCTCGATTTAGGAACCCCGGTGCTGGAGCAGCTTGCTGCCCGCTGGCTGATTGAAAATGGGGAGTCGTTTTTGCCCGCCCATCGGCAGATGCTTGCCGCTCGCCGGGATGCCTGTCTGCGTCTGATGCAGACGTTTTTTCCGCAGTGGCAGACGCAAAGCCCACAGGGTGGACTCTCTTTCTGGGTAGAGTTGCCGGAAGCGCTGGCAACGCGATTTGCTACCGGTGCAGAGAGCGCTGGTATTCATCTGGGGGCGGGTACACGTTTTGGTCTGGCGGGGGCGTTTGAACGCTATTTGCGTATGCCGTTTACTCAGCCGGAGACAGTATTACAAGAGGCATTTATGGCCTTACAGCCAATATGGTCTTCGTTAATTAACCAGCCGCCGCTTATACGGCAGCGCAAGTCTATTTAATGTGACAGCGATCGGCATTCCGATCGCGATATTGCTATTGTCGGGGAATGGGAAAACCTTTCAAGGCAATAATAAAACTCTCGCCCTGTTTCTTTATTTTTGCGCCTGCATCACACCACTCTGATGCAATACGAAAAAACTCATCTGTCCCGACATTCCAGTTCAGACGAACCTGTTTTACATAGCCGGAGCGCAGCTGTTCGCAGGCTTCAGCATAGTTACTGGCGGTTGACTGTAGCGGTTTCATTTTTTCTTCTTCAGCAGTTTACGTAACGCTTTGATCTCTTTAACGCTTAGTGCAGAAGCGTTCTCTTCTTCGGTATGCTGGCTGTCGATATCATCTTCTGAGATGCCGTCGCCGTTGGACTCAAAGGCCAGCTGAAGAAGCTTTTCGGTTGCCGTGCTTAAGTTCTCATTATTCGCCTCTGCATACTGGCGAAGTTTCTCTTTTACTGCTTCGTCAATTTTAACATTTAATACTGCGCTGACCATGATTATCCCTTTCGGTATAAATGAGACGAGTAATTAATACACCAGCTTTATGCGTTGATCCAGAAATAGTTTTCCTGGCGCGTTATCGATCACATTACTGTAATATTACTGTGGCAGGAATATATGACATAAAAATGACAATAGCATTTCAGTTTAATGACAAATAGATCTCAGGCAATACGACAGAGAGATGATCTTAAGCAGGAAGCAAACTGCACGTGAAGAGACTGGCATAGCGAAGGGCAGAAATGGGTGGGGGCCCTGCCAGCTACATCCCGGCACACACGTCATCTGCTCTGGCTGCTTCCTTCCGGATCTGACCTGGTAAACAGAGTAGCGTTGCGGGAGAACCAACAGGGCCCCCATTGAGAGCGTTGTTAACCAACGCGCGGACGCATTATTACCGTATGGCCCGGCAATTGCAAGCCGCAGCCTGCTGGATGCTGGTTTATTGCGCAACCGCCTCTTCACAGGCCAGCAAGCGCTGATTATGCTGGTGAGAGACTTTTCAGGAAACCGTTATGGCAGACAACGACTCTTTTCCCCAACGGGTGTGGCAAATCGTCGCCGCGATACCGCCCGGTTCAGTGACCACCTACGGCGAGGTGGCACGGCTGGCTGGCTCGCCGCGTGCGGCACGCCAGGTGGGCGGCGTGCTCAAACGCCTGCCGGAAGGCAGTACGCTGCCGTGGCATCGGGTAGTGAATCGTCAGGGGCATATCTCCCTCACCGGGCCGGATCTGCAGCGCCAGCGTCAGGCTCTGCTCGCCGACGGCGTACAGGTATCGGGTAATGGCATAATCGATTTAGCGCGCTATCGCTGGAACTATTGAAAAACCCTCTCCGGGGAGAGGGTTTGATCGTTACAGCTGCGTTGGTGCGGGAGTCGCTGACGAAGGGTTAACCTGCGTTGGCGAGGTAGACGGCACGGTGGTTGCTGCCCCACCGCTCTGCTGCATCGGCACAGCGGTCTGCTGAACCGGCACCAGCGTCAGGTCGATACGGGTACCGCCCTGATTAACCGCTGGCTTGATGCCATCAGTAATAAACACCAGCTTATTATCAATGGTGATCGCGGCGCTTAGCAGAATACGCGCGTCCGGCTGCACCAGCGCCGGGTCAAACGGCAGTTCATAGCTGAACGGAGCCTGTTTACCTTCGGTACGAACGGCACGCTGGGCGATGACTTTAGACGGCACGTCGGCCTGGGAAGCATCGGCCAGGGTCACGGTCAGTACTGCATCCGGCGGCAGAGCCACCTTCTGACGGATCCAGATCGTACCAGAGACGTTAGGCTGCTTAATCACGGACTGCGTTGAGGCAATGGAAGTATTTGGGTTTGGTGCGGGCGTCTGGATATCTGCGCTTTTGTCGGCACAGGCAGCCAGAGAAACGGCAACCGCTAAACCACTTAACATGTGCACGAGTTTCATTGAGTTCTCCTTATCTTCAATGCACCAGCAGGTATGACGCCCGCCAGAATCAGTGGTTAATACTTAAATCGTATCGAACGCCAGTAAGTGTGGCACACATCACTGATTTTTGCCTGGAAACAGCCGTGTATTCAGATTTTTGCACCCATCGGACCACTTGCAATTCTGGGTTATACTCTGCCTGTATCCGCTCCGGTCGCTTTTATTTTATTGAGGACACCTATGAGTCAAGCGCTGAATAATCTGCTGACGTTGCTTAATCTGGAAAAAATCGAAGAGGGTCTGTTTCGCGGTCAAAGCGAGGATTTGGGCCTGCGCCAGGTCTTTGGTGGCCAGGTCGTGGGACAGGCCCTCTATGCAGCAAAGGAGACCGTTCCGGCAGATCGCCTCGTTCACTCTTTCCACAGCTATTTTTTACGCCCCGGCGACAGCCAAAAACCGATTATTTATGACGTAGAGGTGCTACGCGACGGCAACAGCTTTAGCGCCCGCCGGGTCGCCGCCATCCAGAACGGTAAACCTATTTTCTATATGACGGCGTCCTTCCAGGCACCCGAGCCAGGCTATGAGCATCAGAAAACCATGCCTGCCGCCCCTGCCCCGGATAATCTGCCGTCGGAAACGGACATTGCCCGTTCGCTGGCCCATCTTCTGCCACCGCAGGTAAAAGAGAAGTTTCTCTGCGATAAGCCGCTGGAGATCCGCCCGGTTGAGTTTCATAACCCCATGAAGGGTCACGTGGCTGAACCAACCCGCCAGGTATGGATCCGCGCCAACGGCACGATGCCGGCGGATTTTCGCACCCATCAGTACCTGCTGGGCTACGCCTCTGACTTTAACTTCCTGCCGGTAGCGTTACAGCCGCACGGGGTCGGTTTTCTGGAGCGGGGCATGCAGGTTGCCACTATCGATCACTCGATGTGGTTCCACCGTCCGTTTGATATGAACGAGTGGCTGCTCTATAGCGTGGAGAGTACCTCCGCCTCCAGCGCACGCGGCTTTGTACGCGGCGAGTTCTATACCCAGGATGGCGTGCTGGTGGCGTCCAGCGTGCAGGAAGGGGTGATGCGCAACCGTAACGAATAAATAAAAAAACCTCCCGCAGGCGGGAGGTTTTCCAGAGGGTTAAACCAGACTACGCGTTGTAAGCGTTTTCGCCATGGCTGTTCACATCCAGGCCTTCGCGCTCCTGCTCTTCCGGTACGCGCAGGCCAACAATCATGTCCGCCAGCTTGTAACCGATGAAGGCGACGACGCCTGACCAGACGATGGTGATAGCGATACTTTCCAGCTGGACCAGCACCTGATGCCCCATGGTCACGCCTTCGGCGTAGCCGACGCCGCCCAGGGACGTAGAGGCAAACACGCCGGTCAGGATACAGCCTACGATACCGCAGACGCCGTGCACACCGAACACGTCACACGGGTCGTCAACGCGCAGCCAGCGTTTCAGCATGGTCACGCCCCACAGACCGGCCAGGCCTGCCACGATACCGACAATCAGCGAACCGCCCACGCCGATGTAGCCACAGGCTGGCGTGACGGCAACCAGACCAGCAATCGCGCCGGAGCATGCACCCAGCAGAGACGGCTTGCCGCGGGTTGCCCACTCACCGAATACCCACGCGAGGATAGCGGCAGCGGTGGCAACAACGGTGTTCACAAACGCCAGGGCAGCGATTTCGCTGGCGGCACCGGCTGAGCCGGCGTTGAAGCCAAACCAGCCAATGTAGAGGATTGCGGTACCGATAAAGACCATCGGCAGGTTGTGCGGTTTAAACGCCTCTTTGCCGAAGCCAACGCGTTTACCAATCAGGTAGGCACCCACCAGGCCCGCAATCGCGGCGTTGATGTGCACAACCGTACCGCCGGCAAAGTCCAGCGCGCCGTGGGACGCCAGCAGGCCGCCGCCCCAGACCATATGGGCAATCGGTACGTAGGAGAGAGTCATCCACACCACCACGAAGATCAGTACCGCAGAGAAGCGGATACGCTCGGCTAGCGCGCCGACGATCAGGCCGACGGTGATGCAGGCGAATGAGCCCTGGAACGCAACGTGAATATACTGGTAGAAGCTGCCCATCACGGCGGTCAGCTCGATGTTTTTCAGCATCGCCCAGTTGAAGTCACCGAAGAAGTTGTTGCCCGTGCCGAACGCCAGCGAGTAGCCGTAGACCACCCACAGCACGCAGACCAGCGCAAAGGTCACGGTGACCTGAGTCAGCATCGAGAGCACGTTTTTGCCACGGATCAGGCCGCCGTAGAACAGCGCAATCCCCGGAATGGTCATAAACAGCACCAGTGCGGTGCAGATCATCATAAAGGCGTTATCTGCCTTGTCGGCCACGGCCGGAGCCGCCATCGCCAGACCCGGTAACGCTGCCAGTGCGGCCATCGCCGTTTTTAAGGTTACTTTTTTCATTTTTACCATCCCAATCACTGTGTGTCTGACGTTACAGTGCCGCTTCGTCGGCTTCGCCGGTACGAATGCGGATAACGCGTTGCAGTTCGGCAACGAAAATTTTGCCGTCGCCAATTTTTCCGGTGTAGGCCGCTTTGCTAATGACATCAATCACTTCATCAAGCTGATCGTCAGCAATAGCCACGTCAATCTTCACCTTCGGCAGGAAGTTAACGCTGTATTCAGCTCCGCGGTACAGTTCAGCATGCCCCTTCTGACGACCAAAGCCTTTCACTTCGGTCACGGTCAGCCCCTGAATACCAATAGACGACAGCGCTTCTCGGACGTCCTCGAGTTTAAATGGCTTAATGACCACGGTAACCAGCTTCATAAATCCCCCTCAGTCGAAAATCGGTAATGGCCGCAGCTAACACAGGATGAGTGTTGCAAGGGGTGTGCCAGAATTGGAAAAAGGGAAAAATTCAGCGGCTTAAGCCGCCAGCACAGGGAAGCGCGTTTCGTAGAAAAGTGTGATGGGGATTCAGATTGTTCCTGGGAAAGAAAAACGCACCATGACAGTGCATGGTGCGCGGTATTTTTGCACCAACAGACGATCCTGTTAGTAGCTTGCCTGATTATGGTGCATCAGGCGATTAGCGACTCTTCTTGCGCACTGGCGGCCAGCTCTTCACCCGCCAGCTGCAGCTGATACATCTGCCAGTAGCGCCCCTCGGCGGCCAGCAGCTCCTGATGGTTACCGCGCTCTACTGCCTGACCGCGATGCAGGACCAGAATGGTGTCAGCCTCGACGATAGTAGAGAGGCGATGGGCAATCACTACCAGGGTTGTATGCTGGCGTACAGCCGCCAGCGCCTGCTGAATGGCCTGCTCGGTGCCAGAGTCGATATTCGCGGTTGCCTCATCAAGGATCAGGATCTGCGGGGTGGCGACCAGCACGCGGGCCAGGGCCAGCAGCTGCTTCTGTCCCACCGATAGGTTATTCCCCTGCTCCCCCAGGCTGGTGTGGATACCGTCGGGCATGCTCCGGGCCAGCTCCGCCAGCTGCACGGTCTCCAGCGCCTGCCAAACCTGGGCTTCGCTAATATCCCGCCCGAGGGTGACGTTAGCGAAGAAGGAATCCGCCAGCACTACCGGATCCTGCTGAACCATCGCCACGCCCTGGCGCAGCACGCCGTGGCTGAGGGTGGAGAGCGGCCGACCATCAAGACGGATCTCCCCTTTCGTCAAGGGATAGTAGCCCATCAGCAGACTGGCGAGGGTGCTCTTGCCACTACCGGTATGCCCTACCAGCGCAATAAAGCTGCGTGGCGGCACGGAGAGATCGATATCCTGCAGCACAAGATTATCGTCGCGATAGGCGAAAGAGAGATTCTCAATGTCGATAGCGCCGCTGGCCAACGGGCGCTCGTCGTCGCCGTAGGTTTGGCGCGGTCGGTCCATTAGTTCAAATACGCGCTCCCCTGCTACCACGGCCTGCTGCAGCATCGACTGCTGAGTTGTCAGCTCAATCAACGGTTCGTTAAGGCGGCCAAGATAGCTAATAAAGGCGTAGAGCACACCTACCTCAATGGTACCTACCGAGGTAAAGCCAAACAGCATGAGCAGCCCGCAGAGCACCAGCGCCGAGAAGAGACTCAACAGCGGACGCAGCAGAAAGCCATCGAGCCGCAGGGTCTGCATCCGTGCAGAGTAGTGGGAGCGGCTGGCCTCGCCCATCCGCTCACCGAAGCGCGCCTGCTGACGAAACTGCTGGATCACGTTCATGCCATTGATAACTTCGTTAAAGCCATCGTTGATATCTGCGAGGTAGGTACGGACGCGACGTACGATAGGCGTGCTGTAGCGCTGATAGAGCGCCATAACACACAGCACCGCCGGAAAGATAGCCAGCGCCACCAGCGCCATGCGCCAGTCGAGGCTGAACATTGCCACCAGCATCGCACCCACCAGCGCCGCGCTGCGCAGTACCGTGGAAACCACCATCACGTAGAGATCGCGGATCACTTCGGTATCGTTAGTAACGCGGGAGATAAGCTGCCCTACCGGCTGGGTATCAAAGGCGTTTAGCGGCTGACGCAGAGCAGCGTCCATTACGTCGGTACGCAGCTGTTGCACTACCCCGACGGCGGCCTCATTAAACAGCAGCGACTGGGCGTAGTGCAGCCCGGCAGCCAGCAGCTGTAGGCCAATATAGGCCACAGTCAGCCCCACCAGCAGGCCGAGCGGCAGATAGCTCTTCGCCACCATGTTATCGATAAAATAGCTGATCAGCGCCGGACCGGCGACCTCAGCCGCCGCCGCGACCCACAGCATGACTACCGCTCTGGTCAGCGGTTTTTTCCACGGCTTACCGTAGGCTAACAGGCGTTTAAGGGTTGGCCAAAGCTGTCCAAAACTACGCATCAGCACTCTCCTTCTCTTCGTCATCCAGCGCGGCTTCCAGCTGCTGGTAGCGGTGCATATCGCGATACCAGCCCGGCTGATGGGCTAAGGTTTCGTGCTGCCCGCGCTGAACAATGTGCCCATGCTGCATCACCAGGATCTCGCTCGCTTCGGCGAGCGCCGAGAGCCGGTGCGCGCTAATAATTACCGTACGCCCTTCGCCCCACTGGCGCAGGTTATGCAGGATCTGGTGCTCGGTGCGGCCATCTACCGCCGACAGAGCATCGTCGAGGATCAGGATCTCGGCGTTGAGCAGCAGCGCCCGCGCAATCGAGATACGCTGCTTCTGCCCACCGGAGAGCATCACCCCGCGCTCACCCACCTCGGTATCGTACCCCTGCGGTAGGCGCAGGATATCTTCATGGACGCTGGCCAGCCGGGCGACGTGCTCAATCTCCTGCTGGGTTGCGCCAGGATGACCAAGTGCGATGTTATTGCCTACGGTGTCAGAGAAGAGAAACGGCGTCTGGTTAACCACCGCCAGCCGCCCGCGCCATGCGTCTAGCTTCAGGCGCGGCAGAGGCCGATCGTGAAAGCGGATCTCTCCCTGAGTCACGTCAAAGTGCCGCTGGATGAGCGACAGCAGCGTACTTTTCCCTGCCCCGGTCGGCCCGCAGATGCCCAGCATCTGTCCTGGCGTCAGCGTAAAGCTGACGTTTTCCAGAGTCGGATGCGGCGCCTGCGGATAGCGGAACTCACGGATCGCCACATTCAGGTTGCCACGCCCTTCCGGCAGTAGCTCGCTGCCATCGTCCACCACCGGCGCTTCCGCCAGCATGTCGCGAATACGGCTGTAGGCAGCGCTGCCGCGCTCAACGATATTAAACATCCAGGCGAGGGCCAGCATCGGCCAGATCATCAGCCCGAGGTACATAGTAAAACTGGTGAGTTCCCCCAACGTCAGGCTGCCGTTAACCACCATCCAGCTACCGCCGCCGATCGCCAGCAGGTTTGCCATGCCGATGGCAATATAGATGGTCGGATCGAAGCGGGCATCAACCCGTGCCACCTTCATGTTTTTTCTGCCGGTATCGGCGGCATCTTCGGCAAACAGGCCAGACTGCCGATCCTCAAGGCCAAAGGCTTTGATCATGCGGATGCTGGTCAGGCTCTCCTGGGTACGGTCGTTAAGAGAGGAGAACGCCGCCTGCGCCAGCTTGAATCGGTTATGCAACTGATCGCCATAGCGTTTGATCACCAGAGCCATAACCGGCATCGGCAGCAGCGCCAGCAGAGTAAGCTGCCAGCTGATCTGGGTTGACATCACGATCAGCACCACGCAGCCCATCACCAGCGAATCCACCAGGGTCAGTACGCCCTCCCCGGCGGCAAAGACCACGCGATCGACGTCGTTAGTGGCGCGGGCCATCAGATCGCCGGTGCGGTGACGCAGGTAAAACTCCGGATGCTGGCGGCTAAGCTGGCGATAGAAGTCTTCCCGCAGCTCTACAGCCAGCTGGTAAGACGCGCCAAACAGCAGCACGCGCCAGACGTAGCGCAGCAGGTAGATGACTACCGCCACCAGTACCAGCAGACCGACCCACATCATCACATCCTGCGGCTGATAGCGGCCTTCGGTCACGCCGTCGACCACGTATCCCACCACTTTCGGGGGGATCAGCTGCAGAAGAGCAATGATGATGAGCAGGGCTACGGCACCGAGATAGCGTCGCCATTCCCGGCGAAAGTACCAGCCTAGTTGAGCAAATAATCGCACGCGGTTATATCCTGAAGGTCTTTATTCGGCCCCTGACTGCAGGGCCAGAAGCGTTATTCAATGGGTAACTCTGTCGTATATTTTATCTGTTCCATCGCAAAACTCGATGTCACATCGGACAAGCCTGGCACGCTATTGACCAGACGTTTATAAAAATCGTCGTAGCGCTTCATATCGGCGACCTGAACGCGCATTAAGTAGTCATATTCACCGGCCATGCGCCAAAAGCCCAACACCTCCGGCATGGCGGAGACCACGCTGACAAACTGATGATACCACTCGCTGCAGTGCTGCTGGGTTTTGATGAGTACAAACGCCGTCAGGCCGAGGCCCAGCTTTTCGGCATCCAGCAGCGCCACGCGTGCCAGCAGGATCCCTTCATCCTCCAGTCGCTTAAGCCGTTTCCAACAGGGGGTAGTCGTCAGATTAACGGCATCGGCTAATGCCTGCAAAGAGAGAGAGCTGTCTCGTTGCAGCAAAGTAAGCAGCTTTTTGTCAATTTTATCTAACATAACCGGTCTCCGGGAGAATTTTTTTCTCTCAACATTCTATTTGAAAGGCGGAATAGCAACAATTTTTTAGGCGCTTTCCGTTAAGCTAGGCACAAATTGACAAACAGGATCGCCCCCGGATGAACAACGCCTGGACCAAACATGCTATCAGTGAAATTAATGCCGATGCCCAGCGCTCGGCGGATACGCATCTGATTCGCCTCCCCCTGCCCGCCTTTCCGGGGATCTATCTCTATTTGAAGGATGAGAGCACGCACCCGACCGGCAGCCTGAAGCATCGCCTGGCACGCTCGCTGTTCCTCTACGGATTGTGCAACGGCTGGATCCGCGAAGGCACGCCGATTATTGAGGCGTCTTCAGGCTCGACGGCGGTATCGGAGGCCTGGTTTGCCCGGCTGCTGGGGCTGCCGTTTATTGCCGTGATGCCCGCCTGTACCGCAAAGCGTAAAGTTGAGCAGATCGCGTTTTACGGCGGCCGCTGCCACTTCGTCGAGAGCGCCTGCGAGATCTACGCCGCCTCGGAGACGCTGGCGCAGGAGCTGCACGGTCACTATATGGATCAGTTCACCTACGCCGAGCGTGCCACCGACTGGCGCGGTAACAACAATATTGCCGACAGCATCTATCGCCAGATGCGCTATGAGCCGTACCCGGTGCCTGACCATATCGTGATGAGCGCCGGAACCGGCGGCACCTCGGCGACCATCGGGCGCTATATTCGCTACCAGGGTTACGATACCCGGCTCACGGTGGTCGATCCGCAAAACTCTGTCTTTCATGACTACTGGCAGCAGCGGGATACCAACCTGCGCAGCCCGGTCGGCAGCAAAATCGAGGGTATTGGCCGCCCCCGCATAGAGCCGTCGTTTATTCCGGACGTGGTGGATGAGATGCTGCGCGTCCCGGACGCCGCCAGCGTCGCCACTGCCCACTGGCTGGAGACGCAGCTGGGGCGTAAGGTCGGGGCCTCCACCGGCACCAACATGTGGGGCGCCTTGCAGCTTGCCGCCAGGATGCGTGACGAGGGGCGTACCGGCTCGATTGTTACCCTGCTGTGCGACAGCGGCGAGCGCTATCTCGATACCTATTACAACCCGACGTGGGTAAGCGCCAATATAGGCGATACCGCGCCTTATGCCGCAGAGATTGCCCAACTGCTGCGATAGCAAATGGATACTGGTCGTGCTCGCTATCAGGCGCTACCATAGCGGCTTTATTGCTATTGAAACTGTCAGGAAAATCTATGAAACGTGCCGTTGTCGTCTTTAGCGGAGGCCAGGACTCCACCACCTGCCTGGTGCAGGCGCTGCATCACTATGATGAAGTCCACTGCGTCACCTTCGATTACGGCCAGCGTCATCGGGCCGAGATTGACGTCGCGCGTGAGCTGGCGCTAAAGCTGGGCGCACGGGCGCACAAGGTGCTGGACGTTACCCTGCTTAACGAGCTGGCGGTCAGTAGCTTGACCCGCGACAGCATCCCGGTGCCGGACTACGAGCCGGACGCCAGCGGTATCCCTAACACTTTCGTGCCGGGCCGCAATATTCTTTTTTTGACCCTTACGGCGATCTACGCTTATCAGGTGCAGGCCGAAGCGGTGATCACCGGCGTCTGCGAAACCGACTTCTCCGGCTACCCGGACTGCCGCGACGAGTTTGTTAAGGCGCTCAACCATGCGGTAAGCCTCGGTATGGCGAAGGATATTCGCTTTGAGACGCCGCTGATGTGGCTCGATAAGGCGGAAACCTGGGCGCTGGCCGACTACTGGCAGCAGTTGAAGCTGGTACGTGAGGAGACGCTGACCTGCTACAACGGCATCAAGGGCGACGGCTGCGGCCAGTGCGCCGCCTGTAACCTGCGCGCCAACGGTCTCAATCACTACCTGGCAGAGAAGCCCGCGGTGATGGCGGCAATGAAGCAGAAGACCGGCCTGAAGTAAGTTACGTGACGCCGGGTGGCGCTACGCTTACCCGGCCTACGGTAGCACAGTGCGGTTTGTAGGCCCGGCAAGCGCCAACGCCGCCGGGCGTGAACGCTTACTCCATCATCAACTCCAGCTTCTCCCGCAGATCCCCTTCCAGCGCCAGCGCTTTTTTGCTGCGCAGATCGATGCAGACAAAGGTGATCAACGCGTCAGCCACCACTTCGCCCTCCGGCGTCAGGGTGATGACCTGGCTCAGCACGCCGCTTTTGCCGTTCAGCTGCTCTATTTTACTGCTAATTGTCAGCAGATCGCCCAGCACCGCCGGGCGGCGATAGTTGATATTGATGTTTACCACCACAAACGCGATGTGGTTAGCCGTCATCCACTGAAAACCTTCACTGCTCTCCAGCCCTTCCCAGCGGGCCTCCTCAAGAAACTCCAGGTAGCGAGCGTTATTTACATGCTGGTACACGTCGATATGATAACCACGAACTTTAATCTCAGTCTGCATAGCGCATTAGCCTTTTTTCTTATGTTATGTAGGATCGGAGGTCATAACTGGTATGACCTCTTTAGCATGGCAAAAAATGGCTACGACGCAAGCAAAAATTACAGGGTTAAACGATCCAGGTTACGCTCCACCAGCGAGGCTCCCATTCCCGGAACCTGCTGCAGATCTTCCAGCGTCTTAAATGGCCCATACTCCTCGCGGTAGCTGACGATCGCCTGCGCTTTCTTCAGCCCCACGCCGTTCATGGCCTGGGCCAGGGCCTCTGCCGACGCGGCGTTGATGCTCACTCGGGTTGTCTCCTCGTCGCCCTTCGCCGCCTCCGGCGCTTTTGCTTTGGCCGCAGGCGCGGCGGCGGATTTATGTTGTGCCGTCTGGGCCTGAGGGGATTTCACCGGCGCATCAGCGGCAAGCGCACGCTGGCCCATGGCGGCACAGGCAAGTGTCAGGGTCACTACTGCTATTTTGATTCCACGTTTCATGCTGCTTTCTCCTTGTTTGTTGACAGCCCCTGCACAATAAACAGAGCGGTAACAGGAGACAAACGGCAGATTGCAGAAATGGAAAAGGCCGCGAAAGCGGCCTTTGATTGTTGCAGGACGTTGCAAAAGTCTGCGAGACGCCCGGAGAAATTACTGCTGCGGATCGACGATGTCGCCCGTTTTGATCTTGGCTTCTTTACGCAGGTTGCTCATCAGCGCTTCAAAAGAGATCTGGGCGTTGTTCTGAGTGATCCCCTGAACCATCGCCTTTTTCTGCGCGTCCGGCATGGTGCCCGCTTTCACTTCGTCCAACGCCAGCAGCACTACGTTGCCCTGCATATCGTTAGCCACGCCGTAGACCGGTTTATCCTTCGCCGGCAGGGCCAGCGCAAAGGCCGCCTGGCTCAGCGGATCCTGACCGGTACGCGACAGCGTCTTCGTCTCACCGAAGCTCAGGCCTGCGGCTTTCAGCGCGTCGTCGCCTTTACCGGCTTTCAGATCGGCCAGCAGCTTATCGGCATCCAGCTTCGCCTTCTGCTCGGCTTTGTTGTGCTTAACAATATCAGCAACCTGGGTCTTCACCTCTTCCAGCGGCTTCACGGCTTCGGCCTTATGCTCGCTCACGCGCAACACAAACGCACGATCGCCATCGACCGTAATGATGTCAGAGTTATTGCCCGGCGTACCGTTTTCACCCACCAGCGCGCCACCGAAGATAGCGTCAGAAACCGGTTTGAAATTCAGCTCTTCCGGCAGGTTGTCACGGCCAAACCAGCCTGTCTCTACCGCTTTCACACCTGCGGCCTGCTCTGCACCCGCCAGCGACTCGTTGTCGTTGCTTGCGGCATCGCTCACCTTCTGCTGCAGCGCGTAATAGGCATCAAGGCCCTTCTCCTGCTTCACCTTCGCCGCCAGCTCGTCACGCACGTCGTTGAACGGCTTAACCTGAGCAGGCTGAACGTCGTCGAGACGCGCCACCAGGAAACCAACGGAAGACTTAATCACGCCGGAGAGCTGACCCTTCTCTTTCAGACCGGCATTTTTCAGCTCTTCAGGAGTGGTGGAGTCTTCCAGCCAGCCCATGTCGCCGCCGTTACGGGCAGAGATAATGTCGGCAGACTTCTCTTTTGCCAGCGTCGCAAAATCAGCACCTTTGCTTAACTGATCCAGCACCGCTTTCGCTTCATCTTCGGTTTTGGTCTGGATCACGCTGTAACGATTACGCTGCGGCTGGGTAAACTGATCTTGATGCTGATCGTAGTAGGCCTGGATCTCTTCATCGCTGGCGTTCTGCTGCATGCTGGCTGCATCCAGCTTGATGTAGCTAACGCGGAACTGCTCCGGTGCGATAAAGCTGTTTTTGTTCTGCTCGTAGTAGCTGGCGATCTCCTGATCGGAGGCGGTCTGCTGCTGCGCCAGGGTGTTAACGTCGATGGTCGCGGTGCGTACCAGACGCTGCTGGGCGACCAGCGCTGCCAGCTCGTCGGTTTCACCTTTCAGCATGAAATCGGTACCGGCAACGGCGTTGATCAGCTGCTGGGAGGTAAGCTGGTTACGCAGCGCCTGAGCATATTGATCGGGGGTCATGCCCATCTGATTGACCAGCGCGTTATAGCGCGCGTTGTCGAATTTGCCGTTGTTCTGGAAAGCCTGAGTCGAGAAGATCGCTTTCTTCACCTGCTCGTCGCTGATGCCAAGGCCCAGATGGTGAGCGTACTGATCCAACAAGGCTTCATCAATCAGGCGGCTTAGCACCTGCTGGCGCATGTTCTTCATATAGGCTTCGTTACCGGCCAGTTCAGAGAACTGTTCGCCCAGCTGCTGCTGCATACGGTTACGTTCAGCCGCCACCGCATTTTCGAACTGGCTGCGGCCAATTTCCTGGCCATTAACTTTTGCGGCATAATTATTGTTACCGCCAATCAGGTAGTTACCAACGCCAGTCAGAATGAATGACACGATAATCAAACCCAGAATGATCTTGAGCACGAGGTGGTTGGCCGCCGCGCGTAAATTGTCCATCATGGTGTAACAACACTCCGCTGTAGGTGACTGTCTGTCTCACGCAGCGCCATTAATCCTGGGTGCTGCGCGTAAAGCCGTATTGTGACAAGAAACCGGGGGCGTTGTCAGCCCGCAGGCCCGATTAATTCCGGCATCGCAAATAAAAAAGGCACATCTGGTGATGCGCCCTTGTACTTTGTCACAATCCTGAGAGGGATCGCTATCAGTTTACCGCGTCTTTCAGCGCTTTACCCGCGCGGAAACCCGGAACTTTAGCGGCAGCAATGGTGATCTCTTTGCCGGTTTGCGGGTTGCGACCAGTACGGGCAGCACGCTCTTTAACCGCGAAAGTACCAAAACCTACCAGCGCTACCTCGTCTCCGGATTGCAGAGATTCAGTCACAGAAGCAATTAAAGCATCTAACGCACGTCCAGCCGCAGCTTTAGAGATATCAGCCCCTGCAGCAATTTTGTCTATCAGTTGAGATTTATTCACTCTTCTCTTCCTCTCTTTATAATTTATATCGCACCTTAATCCATCGAAGTGCGACCGCGCAGCAGTTATATCAGGCCTGTCATGCCCTTACAACACCCGTTGTTGATGATACAGCAAACCAGCCATCTAAATTAGCTATACAAAAAAAGGCTGGCAAGCCCGAAATGCGCTGCCAGCCTTGTTTTTATCGACGCTCTTTGCGCGGGGTCACTATTTTGCGCTAACGACCTGCATGCCTGAAGGCTCGTTTTGCAGCGCCAGGGTCAGCACTTCCTCAATGCGTTTCACCGGGTGAATGTCGAGATCGGCAATCACGTTCTCCGGGATCTCTTCGAGGTCACGCTTGTTCTCGTAGGGGATCAGCACGGTTTTGATACCGCCACGATGCGCTGCCAGCAGCTTCTCTTTCAGACCGCCAATCGGCAGCACCTGACCGCGCAGGGTGATCTCACCGGTCATCGCTACATCGGCGCGCACCGGGTTACCGGTCAGACAGGAGACAAGCGCCGTACACATCGCAATACCGGCACTCGGACCATCTTTCGGCGTTGCCCCTTCCGGAACGTGAACGTGGATATCGCGTTTTTCATAGAAGTCGCCATTAATGCCCAGCTTCTCTGCACGCGCGCGCACCACAGTCAGCGCTGCCTGAATGGACTCCTGCATCACCTCACCCAGCGAGCCGGTGTAGGTCAGCTTGCCTTTACCCGGCACGCAGGCGGTTTCGATGGTCAGCAGGTCGCCGCCCACTTCGGTCCACGCCAGACCGGTTACCTGACCGACGCGGTTCTCATCGTCTGCACGGCCATAGTCAAAGCGCTGAACGCCCAGGTACTCGTTGAGGTTATCGCCGGTAATGGTGATCTGCTTCAGTGCCGGATCGAGCAGCAGCTGTTTCACCGCCTTGCGGCACAGCTTGGAGATCTCACGCTCAAGGCTACGTACGCCCGCTTCACGGGTGTAGTAGCGGATAATGCCGATAATGGCGCTATCGTCTACCGTGATTTCGCCTTTTTTCAGGGCGTTACGTTCAATCTGCTTCGGCAGCAGGTGACGTTTGGCGATGTTCAGCTTCTCGTCTTCGGTGTAGCCCGACAGACGGATCACTTCCATACGGTCCAGCAGCGGCGCAGGGATATTCATCGAGTTTGACGTCGCAACGAACATCACGTCGCTGAGATCGTAGTCAACCTCAAGGTAGTGATCGCTGAAAGCCACGTTCTGCTCTGGATCAAGCACTTCCAGCAGCGCCGAAGCCGGATCGCCACGCATATCCGAGGACATCTTGTCGATCTCATCCAGCAGGAACAGCGGGTTTTTCACCCCGACTTTCGCCATCTTCTGGATCAGTTTGCCCGGCATAGAGCCGATGTAGGTCCGACGGTGACCGCGAATTTCCGCTTCATCACGCACGCCGCCCAGCGCCATACGGATGTATTTACGTCCGGTGGCTTTGGCAATAGACTGCCCCAGAGAGGTTTTACCTACCCCTGGCGGCCCTACCAGGCAGAGGATCGGTCCCTTAAGCTTGTTAACCCGGCTCTGTACCGCAAGGTACTCAAGGATACGGTCTTTAACGCGTTCCAGACCGTAGTGATCGGTATCCAGAATCTCCTGCGCCTGGCGCAGATCTTTTTTGACCTTGCTGCGGGCGTTCCATGGAACCTGGATCATCCACTCGATATAGCCGCGCACCACGGTCGCTTCTGCCGACATCGGAGACATCATCTTCAGCTTCTGAAGCTCAGCTTCCGCTTTCTCTTTTGCCTCTTTCGGCATTTTCGCCGCGTCGATCTTACGCTTCAGCGCTTCGTTTTCGTCCGGCGCATCGTCCATCTCGCCCAGCTCTTTCTGAATGGCCTTCATCTGCTCATTCAGATAGTACTCGCGCTGGGATTTCTCCATCTGTTTCTTAACGCGGTTACGGATGCGTTTCTCAACCTGTAACAGGTCGATCTCCGACTCCATCATCGCCATCAGATACTCCAGACGTTCATTAACCTCTGACATCTCCAGCACGGACTGCTTATCCGCCAGCTTCAGCGGCATATGGGCGGCAATGGTGTCAGCCAGACGTGCTGGATCGTCAATGCTATTAAGCGACGTCAGCACTTCCGGTGGAATTTTTTTGTTGAGCTTGATGTAGCCTTCAAACTGACCAATAGCGGTGCGAACCAGCACCTCCTGCTCACGCTCGTCAATCGCGGGCGATTCCAGGTACTCGGCTTTCGCAGAGAAGTAGTCGCCGTCATCAGACAGGGTGCTGATACGCGCGCGCTGCAGACCCTCGACCAGTACTTTAACCGTACCGTCAGGCAGCTTGAGCATCTGCAGAATAGAAGCCACGGTCCCGACGGTGAACAAATCGTTAACACCCGGCTCATCCGTGGACGCCTCTTTCTGCGCCACCAGCATGATCTTTTTATCCTGGTCCATGGCCGCTTCGAGACAACGAATCGATTTTTCCCGCCCTACGAATAAGGGGATGACCATGTGCGGATAAACCACCACATCGCGCAACGGCAATACGGGGATTTCAATGCGTTCAGAACGCTCAGAAGTCATAGAGCTCTCTCTTAAGTTTAATGTCCGCCTGGTAACCCGGCCGCAGGTCTGTGCGTCATGCGACCGTTAACATGTAAATCAGTATATGGGGATGTTTCCCTTACATTCAACGTCGGGAGTACGGAAAAATAAAAGGGGAGATAAAATCCCCCCTTTTTGGTTAACCGCTTGTATGGATAGGTTAATTATTCGCCAGAAGCCTGCTGCGCTTCCGATTTACCATAAATCAGCAGCGGTTTGGTTTGACCGGCGATAACCGCTTCGTCAATGACCACTTTTTCCACATCTTCCATGGAAGGCAGGTCATACATGGTATCCAGCAGGGCCGCCTCTACAATGGAGCGGAGGCCACGAGCGCCGGTTTTACGGGCGTTCGCTTTCTTAGCAATGGCGTCCAGCGCTTCGTCGCGGAACTCGAGATCGACACCTTCCAGATTGAACAGCGCCTGGTACTGCTTGGTCAGGGCGTTTTTCGGTTCTTTCAGGATCTGGATCAGCGCTTCCTCGCTCAGCTCGTTGAGCGTCGCGACCACCGGCAGACGGCCGATAAACTCAGGGATCAGACCAAACTTGATCAGATCTTCTGGTTCAACCTGTGCCAGCAGTTCACCCTCTTTTGCTTTCTCGGACTTGCCCTTCACCGTCGCGCCAAAGCCGATACCTGATCCGGTTTCCACACGGTGAGAGATCACCTTGTCGAGGCCAGCAAAGGCCCCACCGCAGATAAAGAGAATTTTCGAGGTATCAACCTGCAAGAACTCCTGCTGCGGATGCTTACGTCCACCCTGCGGTGGTACAGCTGCCACAGTACCTTCGATCAGCTTCAGCAGCGCCTGCTGAACGCCCTCACCGGAAACGTCACGGGTAATCGACGGGTTATCAGACTTGCGGGAAATTTTATCAATTTCGTCAATATAAACGATGCCGCGCTGCGCTTTCTGTACGTCATAGTCGCACTTCTGCAGCAGTTTCTGGATGATGTTCTCAACATCCTCGCCCACGTAGCCCGCTTCGGTCAGCGTGGTGGCATCGGCCATAGTAAACGGCACATCGAGCAGGCGCGCCAGCGTTTCAGCCAGCAGCGTTTTACCGGAACCGGTCGGCCCGATCAGCAGAATGTTACTTTTACCCAGCTCAACGCCGTTGCTGCTGTCACCGTTACGCAGACGCTTGTAGTGGTTGTAAACCGCAACCGCCAACACTTTCTTGGCCTGCTCCTGGCCGATAACGTAGTCGTCCAGATGATGGCGAATTTCGTGCGGCGTCGGGAGCGCGCTACGCTCACGATGCGGGGCAACTTCTTTAATCTCTTCGCGAATGATGTCGTTACACAGATCGACACACTCGTCGCAGATATACACGGACGGCCCGGCAATCAGCTTACGCACTTCATGCTGGCTTTTGCCGCAAAAAGAGCAGTACAACAGTTTGCCCGAACCATCTTTGCGTTTATCTGTCATGAGTCAAAACCTCTTTTCTGTTTTTTGTGCCGCACACGACGACGCAAATGCCACTCCAGGCGCAGGACGCTATACAGCGTCGTGCCGCTCTCAATGATTATAGCGGTACTCGTCAGGCCTGGGCATTAATTACGATGGGTCAAGATTGAGTCAACCAGCCCGTACTCTACCGCTTCGGCAGCGGAGAGGAAGCGGTCACGCTCGGTATCACGCTCAATCTGCTCTAATGATTGACCCGTATGGTGTGCCATAAGTTCATTCATGCGCCCCTTCACTTTCAGAATTTCACGCGCATGGATTTCGATATCCGTTGCCTGGCCCTGATAGCCACCCAGCGGCTGGTGAATCATCACGCGTGAGTTTGGCAGACAGAAGCGTTTGCCTTTTGCGCCTGCGGTCAGCAGGAATGCGCCCATTGACGCCGCCTGGCCCATACAGATGGTGCTGACGTCAGGCTTGATAAACTGCATGGTGTCATAGATTGACATCCCGGCGGTAATCACCCCACCCGGAGAGTTAATATACAGGTAAATATCTTTTTCCGGGTTTTCTGCTTCCAGAAACAGCATCTGCGCCACGATCAGATTTGCCATATGGTCTTCGACCTGGCCGGTCATGAAAATGACGCGCTCTTTAAGAAGACGAGAGTAGATATCGAATGAGCGCTCACCGCGTGAAGTCTGCTCAATAACCATTGGCACCAGGGCCATATGGGGTGCAAAGTTATCTCGTTCGCCGCTGTATGACATGTCCGTCTCCTGGATAAAAATAAATATACCTGCTGTCCCGATTCTACTTGACTCTGTCTGGTCTGACTACGACCACCGTGGACGGATCTGCAGCAAGCGTTGCTCTTGATAGTCTCCCTGTTATGGGGATGGCATCATCTTAATTCAAGCATAACAATCTTTTGGCTTAACGCTAACACTGAAACGTGCTTTTAGCACTCTTCCGATCGCTGCAGATTGTTAAAAAAAAACCCGCCACCAGCAGGTGACGGGCTTTCGTTTCCGCGTAAAGGCGGGAAACGTAACTTACGCTTGCTGGTTCATCAGCTCGTTGAAGGAAGTGGCTTTTTCAGTCACTTTCGCTTTCGCCAGAACGGCTTCGACAGCCTGCTCTTCCAGCGCAACGTTGCGCATGTTGTCCATCAGCTCTTTGTTCTTGCTGTAGAACTCAACTACTTCTTTCGGATCTTCGTAAGCAGAAGCCATCTCTTCGATCAGCTCGTTCACGCGCGCTTCGTCCGCTTTCAGCTCGTGGGTACGGATCACTTCGCCCAGCAGCAGACCTACAACAACGCGGCGTTTAGCCTGCTCTTCGAACAGCTCACGCGGCAGCTCCAGAGCCTGTTTCTCGTTGCCACCGAAACGCTGAGCAGCCTGACGGCGCAGCACGTCGATTTCGCTGTCGATCAGGGCAGCCGGCACGTCGATTTCGTTCGCTTTTACCAGACCGTCGATCGCCTGAGTTTTAACACGGTTACGTACCGCGCCTTTCAGCTCGCGATCCATGTTTTTACGCACTTCAGCGCGCAGGCCGTCGATGGAGCCATCTTCTACGCCGAAACGTTTGATGAACTCTTCGGTCAGCTCCGGCAGCTCGCGCTCTTCAACTTTTTTCAGGTTGATGACGAACTTGGCCGCTTTACCTTTCAGGTTTTCAGCGTGGTACTCTTCCGGGAAGGTCACATCGATGGTGAACTCTTCGCCCGCTTTGTGACCTTTGATGCCGTCCTCGAAGCCCGGGATCATACGACCCTGGCCCATCGCCAGTACGAAGTCAGTCGCTTTGCCGCCTTCGAACTCTTCGCCGTCAACGGAACCGGTGAAGTCTACGGTTACGCGATCTTCTGCATCAGCCGCGCCGTCTTTGTCTTTCCAGGTCGCCTGCTGCTTGCGCAGGGTGTCCAGCATGCCGTCAACGTCAGCGTCGGTGACTTCAACGATCGGTTTTTCAACTTCGATACCTTCCAGGCCGGTCAGTTCAACCTGCGGGTAAACTTCGAAGTCTACGGAGTAGGTGAAGTCTTCGCCCAGCTTATACTCGCCCGGTACGTAGGTCGGCGCGCCGGCCGGATTGATTTTTTCCTGAATGATCGCATCAATGAAGTTGCGGCTCATCAGCTCACCCAGCACGTCCTGGCGTACGGATGCGCCATAACGCTGAGCAACAACGGTCATCGGTACTTTGCCTTTACGGAAGCCGTCAATGCGAACTTTTTTCGCTACGTTGACCAGCTCGCTTTTTACAGCGGTCTCGATGCTGTCAGCAGCGATAGTGATCGTTACACGGCGGCCAAGGCCCTGAGTGGTCTCAACTGAAACTTGCATCTTGTTACCTCAAAAAATCAGAGTGCTCGGTCAACTCTACCCGCAGACCGCTATGGTGGCTGCGCAGAACCGGGATGCTCTCTTGAATCAGATACACATTCCCTGTCACCAGAATCATCCCGAAGACGTTCAAAAAATAGGACGCAGCATTATAGCGGCATCACTTTTGTGAGTCGAGAACGGTTATTGCACGCTGTTGCGGCCTTTTTCACAATTCACGGCTAATTTTTGTCTGAATTTTGGACTCATCGAACAAAACTCAGACAAAATAAAACGGCCCGTAGGCCGTTTTCACATATTCTGTACGCAACATACTGGAAAAGTTCTCGCTGTTGCAAACCTCATTTATTATGCAATGGTGCCTGCACCTCGACAGGGCGGCGACGCGAACAGGGTATCCTGCAACCCTTCCCACTCTTTCAGGGTATAAGTATGCAGGGCCAGCGCGTGCACCGTCGTGGCAAGCTCAGACGTTAACGTACTGTAAATCATGCGATGGCGGTTAAGAAAACGTTCGCCTGCAAAGCGATCGCTTACCAGCACCACCTTAAAATGGCTTTCGGAACCGGCCGGAACATTGTGACGGTAGCTTTCATCAACAACTTCGAGGAACGCGGGTTCAAACGTTGCCCTTAATTTTGATTCTATTTGTTCGCGTATCATCATGAAAAGACTCCTCAGACAGCGTTCAGATGTAACCCATCCCTTTAAATATTAGCCGCTTTTACCGCTTCCATAACAAGAAAACAACAAATATTTAGCGTTCGTCTCGTTTTATCATTCAAAGGCATGAACCAACCTTGAAAATTCTCATTCAGGCCTCCTTTATGGTCGGTTAAAATCGGTTTGTGAGCACAAAATGCACAAGGCGATGAATTTACATGCATTGCCGGGTTGCCCCGGCCGTTGGCAATGTTATGATGGCGCGAATTACTCCTTTATAAGCTTAAGATTCACAGAGATCTCTTATATGTTAAAAAAAGTCCTTTTCCCGCTGGTTGCGCTGTTTATGCTGGCTGGCTGTGCTACGCCCCCTACAACCATTGATGTATCACCGAAGATTACCCTGCCACAGCAGGATCCGAGCCTGATGGGCGTGACCGTAAGCATTAACGGTGCCGATCAACGCCAGGACCAGGCGCTGGCAAAAGTGACCCGTGATAACCAGCTGGTGACCCTGACCGCCTCTCGCGACCTGCGCTTCCTGCTGCAGGAAGTGCTGGAGAAACAGATGACCGCTCGCGGCTACATGATTGGCCCGAACGGCGCCGTGAATCTGCAGATCATCGTAAGCCAGCTCTACGCTGACGTCTCCCAGGGCAACGTGCGCTACAACATCGCCACCAAGGCCGATATTGCTATCATCGCTACCGCCCCGAACGGTAACAAGATGACCAAAAACTACCGTGCCAACTACTCGGTTGAAGGGGCACTACAGGCGTCGAATAAAAACATTGCCGATAGCGTGAACAGCGTATTGACCGACACCATTGCTGATATGTCTCAGGACACCAGCATCCACGATTTTATCAAGCAGAACGCGCGTTAATTCTGCCCGCTGACCCGGTTTGCGCCGGGTCAGCCCGTCTCTTATGCCCAGCCGCTATCTACGCATCTTCCAGCAACCTAAGTCAGCTATCCTGCTGATCCTTGGCTTTGCCTCTGGCCTCCCCCTCGCCCTGACCTCCGGTACGCTGCAGGCGTGGATGACCGTCGAAAACATTGACCTGAAGACCATCGGCTTCTTTTCGCTTGTCGGGCAGGCCTACGTATTTAAGTTCTTATGGTCGCCAGTGATGGATCGCTATACGCCGCCGTTCTTTGGCCGCCGTCGCGGCTGGCTGCTGACTACTCAGATCCTGCTGCTGATCGCTATTGCAGGGATGGGCTTCCTGGAACCCACCTCGCAACTGCGCTGGATGGCCGGGTTGGCGGTGATCATCGCCTTCTGCTCCGCCTCGCAGGATATTGTGTTTGACGCCTGGAAGACGGACGTGCTGCCCGCCGAAGAGCGCGGTGCAGGCGCAGCTATCAGCGTGCTGGGCTACCGCCTCGGGATGCTGGTCTCCGGCGGTCTGGCGCTGTGGCTGGCGGATCGCTGGCTGGGCTGGCAGGGGATGTACTGGCTGATGGCGGCTCTGATGCTGCCCTGCATTATAGCCACCCTCCTCGCCCCTGAGCCGGACGATGCCGTGCCGGTACCCAAATCGCTGGAGCAGGCGGTGGTTGCCCCGCTACGCGACTTCTTTGGGCGCAACAACGCCTGGCTGATCCTGCTGCTTATCGTCCTTTATAAGCTGGGCGACGCGTTTGCCATGAGCCTGACCACTACCTTTCTGATCCGCGGCGTGGGCTTTGATGCAGGCGACGTTGGTGTAGTAAATAAAACCCTTGGGCTGATTGCCACCATCCTCGGCGCGCTGTACGGCGGCGTGCTGATGCAGCGCCTGTCGCTGTTTCGCGCCCTGCTGATCTTTGGCATCCTGCAGGGTGCCTCTAACGCGGGCTACTGGCTGCTGTCGGTAACTGACAAGCATCTCTACAGCATGGCGGCGGCGGTATTCTTTGAAAACCTCTGCGGCGGAATGGGTACGGCGGCCTTTGTTGCCCTGCTAATGACCCTGTGCAATAAGTCGTTCTCCGCCACCCAGTTTGCTTTACTCTCTGCTCTCTCCGCTATCGGGCGCGTCTACGTGGGACCCATTGCCGGCTGGTTTGTTGATAGCTGGGGCTGGTCAACCTTTTATCTCTTCTCGGTCATCGCCGCCGTGCCGGGGCTTGTCCTGCTGCTGGTATGTAAAGAGACGCTGGCCTATACCCAGCGCACCGACGATTTTCTGCCTCGTAGCCGCTACGCCGACGCCTACCGGCTTGCGCTGCGCGCGCTGGCCCTGGGCTGCCTGCTGCTGGCGGCCTGGCTGGTCATCATTACGCTTAATGCCCTTGGGCTGACCTCATGGGATTTCGCGCTGCGGTTGCTGGAGGGGGGTGCGCTGCTGGCATTAGGGGGCATCCTCTACGGCGGCCTGCTGGACTACCTTGCCCTGCGCAAAACTGCGCAGGAAAAATAACCCGTTAGTTACTGCAGGTAATAATTGCGCAAAATAATTAAAGAATTTAATTTCAGGATATATTTGTTTAATTCTGGCTTAATCTCTCTTTTTGTTTAATTATTTTGTGCGGTATAGGTTTGCGACTACGCTTTAATGATTCAGCATAGTTATCAAATTAAGCTTCGCGCAATGTTTGATAATTGCTGAATTAATGTTAATTAAATGTTCACAAAATGGATTGGTTATACCATTTCCCCTGGTCTATAAGTATTAGTCCCGGTTTTGGTTATAACCTTGGGGCCGAACGCGGCGATTGTGAGATTTTACAGATTGTTGCATTCTGTGTGACATACGCGGCAGAACCCAGTAACACCCTACTGACAGCCCGCTACGCATGTTTACAGTAATGTAACCTTCCCGTAAAATGCCCGCACACTTTAAACGCCACCAGACCCCCGTGGAATTGAGGTCGTTAAATGAGACTCAGGAAATACAATAAAATTTTGGGAATGTTGTCATTAATCACAGGCGCGGCGTTACTGAGCGGCTGTGATTCTGCACTTCTCGATCCAAAAGGACAGATTGGACTGGAACAGCGTTCATTGATACTGACGGCTCTTGGGCTGATGTTGATTGTCGTGATTCCCGCCATCGTGATGGCTATCGGTTTTGCCTGGAAGTACCGGGCGTCGAACAAGGAAGCCAAATACAGCCCCAACTGGTCGCACTCGAACAAAGTTGAAGCTGTGGTTTGGACGATTCCCATCCTTATCATCATTTTCCTTGCGGTACTGACATGGAAAACCACGCACTCGCTCGAACCCAGCCGTCCGCTGGTGCACGATGCGAAGCCGGTGACCATCGAAGTCATTGCAATGGACTGGAAGTGGTTCTTTATTTACCCGGAGCAGGGCATCGCAACGGTCAATGAGATTGCATTCCCGGCGAATACGCCTGTGGAATTCAAAATCACCTCGAACTCGGTGATGAACTCCTTCTTTATTCCGCGACTGGGTAGCCAGATCTACGCAATGGCCGGGATGCAGACCAAACTGCACCTCATTGCCAACGAAGCTGGTACCTACGATGGTATTTCTGCTAACTACAGTGGTGCTGGTTTCTCCGGCATGAAGTTCAAAGCAATCGCAACGCCGGATGCCGCGACCTTCAACCAGTGGGTGGCGAAAGCGAAGCAGTCGTCAAAAGTCATGAATGACATGGACGCGTACAACCTGCTGGCAAAACCAAGCGAATACAATAAAGTCGAATACTTCTCCAGTGTTAAACCCAATCTGTTTGTTGATGTTATCAACAAATTTATGGGACCTGGGAAGAGCATGGACGTGACTCAGGCTGAAGGCGAACAGAACTCGCATGAAGGCATGGAAGGCATGAACATGAATCACGCGGAAACCTCTCACTAAGGGGCCGAGGAATAATACGATGTTCGGAAAACTTACACTGGATGCAGTGCCGTACCATGAGCCGATTATCATGGTTACGGTGGCAGCAATTCTCGTCGGAGGTCTGGCGTTAGTTGCAGCGCTCACTTACTTCGGTAAGTGGTCATATCTGTGGAATGAGTGGCTCACCTCCGTGGACCACAAACGCCTGGGGATTATGTATATCCTCGTTGCTATCGTGATGCTGGTGCGTGGTTTTGCCGACGCCATCATGATGCGTACCCAGCAGCTGCTCGTCTCGTCGGGCGAAGCCGGGTTCCTGCCGCCGCACCACTACGACCAGATCTTTACCGCTCACGGCGTTATCATGATCTTCTTCGTGGCGATGCCGTTCGTGGTAGGCCTGATGAACCTGGTCGTGCCGCTGCAAATCGGCGCCCGTGACGTTGCCTTCCCATTCCTGAACAACCTGAGCTTCTGGTTCACCGTTGTGGGCGTGGTGCTGGTTAACATCTCCCTGGGCGTGGGCGAATTTGCTCAGACCGGTTGGGTGGCCTATCCGCCGCTATCGGGTATTGAGTACAGTCCTGGCGTAGGCGTTGACTACTGGATCTGGAGTCTCCAGCTCTCCGGTATTGGTACGACCCTGACCGGTATTAACTTCTTTGTGACCATTCTGCGCATGCGTGCCCCTGGCATGACCATGTTCAAAATGCCGGTATTTACCTGGGCGTCACTGTGTACTAACGTGCTGATTATCGTCTCTTTCCCAATCCTGACGGTAACCATCGCGCTGCTAACCCTTGACCGTTATCTGGGCACCCATTTCTTTACCAACGATATGGGCGGCAACATGATGATGTACATCAACCTGATTTGGGCCTGGGGCCATCCGGAAGTGTACATTCTCGTTCTGCCAGTGTTCGGCGTGTACTCAGAAGTAGTTGCAACGTTCTCTAAAAAGCGTCTGTTTGGTTACACCTCCCTGGTGTGGGCAACCATCGCGATTACCGTTCTGTCGTTTATCGTATGGCTGCACCACTTCTTTACTATGGGCAGCGGCGCGAACGTAAACGCCTTCTTCGGTATCACCACGATGATTATCGCCATCCCGACCGGGGTGAAGATCTTCAACTGGCTGTTTACCATGTACCAGGGTCGTATCCAGTTCCATTCAGCAATGCTGTGGAGCATCGGCTTCATCATCACCTTCTCCATCGGTGGTATGACCGGGGTACTGCTGGCGGTGCCGGGCGCGGACTTTGTTCTGCATAACAGCCTGTTCCTGATTGCGCACTTCCATAACGTTATCATCGGTGGTGTAGTATTTGGTTGCTTCGCAGGCCTGACCTACTGGTGGCCGAAAGCCTTTGGTTACACCATGAACGAGACCTGGGGCAAACGCGCCTTCTGGTTCTGGATCATCGGCTTCTTCGTGACCTTTATGCCGCTGTACGCCATGGGCTTCATGGGTATGACCCGTCGCGTAAGCCAGAATATCGATCCGATGTTCCAGCCGCTGATGATTGTGGCTGAGATTGGTGCCCTGCTGATTGCTATCGGTATCTTCTGCATCATCATGCAGATCTACACCTCCGTACGCGATCGTGACCAGAACCGCGACCTGACGGGTGACCCGTGGGGTGGCCGTACGCTGGAGTGGGCAACCTCCTCTCCGCCGCCGTTCTATAACTTTGCCGTTGTGCCGCACATTCATGAGCGTGATGCATTCTGGGAAATGAAAGATAAAGGCGAAGCGTACATCCAGCCGAAGCACTATGAAGAGATTCATATGCCGAAAAACAGCGGCGCAGGCGTGATTATCTGTGCTTTCAGCCTTGTCTTTGGTTTTGCCATGATCTGGCATATCTGGTGGATGGCGATCCTCGGCTTTGCCGGCATGATCGTGAGCTGGATTGTGAAAAGCTTTGATGAGGACGTGGATTACTACGTACCGGTTGCCACCGTTGAAAAACTGGAAAACCAGCACTTCGACGAAATTAGCAAGGCAGGACTGAAAAATGTCAACTGAGACTCTAACTCACGCTAACGCTCATGCCCACGAGCATGAGCACCACCACGATACAGGGTCGAACAAAGTGTTCGGCTTCTGGATCTACCTGATGAGCGACTGCATTCTCTTTGCATGTCTGTTTGCTACCTATGCCGTTCTGGTGAACGGCACGGCAGGTGGCCCGAGCGGGAAAGATATTTTCGAACTGCCGTTTGTGCTGGTTGAAACTGCCCTGCTGCTCTTCAGCTCCATCACCTACGGCATGGCGATTATCGCCATGAACAACGGTCGTCAAAGCCAGGTTCTCTCCTGGCTGGCGCTGACCTTCCTGTTCGGTGCGGGCTTTATCGGGATGGAAATCTATGAATTTCATCACCTGATCGCTGAGGGCTTTGGTCCGGATCGTAGCGGCTTCCTGTCAGGCTTCTTTGCCCTGGTCGGTACCCACGGTCTGCACGTGACCTCTGGCCTGGTGTGGATGGCGGTTCTGATGTTCCAGGTCTCCCGTCGCGGGCTGACCAGCATGAACCGCACCCGTCTGATGTGCCTGAGCATGTTCTGGCACTTCCTGGACGTGGTCTGGATCTGTGTGTTCTCTGTAGTTTACCTGATGGGGGCGATGTAATGAGTCATTCTACCGATCATAGCGGCGCCGCTCACGGCAGCGTAAAAACCTACATGACAGGCTTTATCCTGTCGATCATCCTGACCGCAATTCCGTTCTGGATGGTGATGAACGGCTCCGCCTCGCACGGCACCCTTCTTGGGGTCGTGCTGGTGACGGCAGTAGTACAGATTCTGGTTCACCTGGTGTGCTTCCTGCACATGAACAACTCTTCTGAGGAGCGTTGGAACCTGGTGGCCTTTGTCTTTACCGTGCTGATCATCGCCATTCTGGTGGTAGGCTCAATCTGGATTATGTGGAACCTGAATTACAACATGATGGTTCACTAAGAGCGGCGAGTATGATGTTTAAGCAATACCTGCAAGTAACGAAACCAGGCATCATTTTCGGCAACCTGATCTCCGTGATCGGGGGGTTCCTGCTGGCCTCCAAGGGCAGCATCGACTATCCCCTCTTCGCCTATACGTTGATCGGGGTGTCGCTGGTGGTGGCATCGGGTTGTGTATTTAACAACTACATCGACCGTGACATTGACCGTAAAATGGAGCGTACGAAGAACCGGGTGCTGGTCAAAGGCCTGATTTCCCCGAAAATTTCGCTGGTGTACGCCACCTTGTTGGGTATTGCTGGCTTTATGCTGCTGTGGTTTGGTGCTAACCCGCTGGCCTGCTGGCTGGGGGTGATGGGGTTCGTGGTTTATGTCGGCGTCTACAGCCTGTACATGAAACGCCACTCCGTCTATGGCACGCTGATTGGCTCTCTCTCCGGCGCTGCGCCGCCGGTGATTGGCTACTGCGCGGTAACGGGTGATTTCGACAGCGGTGCGCTGATCCTGCTGGCTATCTTTAGCCTGTGGCAGATGCCGCACTCCTACGCCATCGCGATTTTCCGCTTCAAGGATTATCAGGCGGCGAACATCCCGGTACTGCCGGTGGTGAAAGGGATCTCGGTTGCGAAAAACCACATTACGCTCTATATCATCGCCTTCGCCGTGGCTACGCTGATGCTCTCGCTGGGCGGCTATGCCGGATACAAATATCTGGCGGTAGCTGCAGCGGTCAGCGTCTGGTGGCTGGGCATGGCGCTGAAGGGATATAAGGTCGAAGATGATAGAGTATGGGCACGTAAGCTGTTCGTCTTCTCTATCGTCGCAATCACCTCCCTCTCGGTGATGATGTCCGTGGACTTTATGGTCCCGGACTCGCATAACCTGTTGACTTACGTCTGGTAATTTAAAAAAGATGTTACAAAAAGGGTGCTACGGCGCCCTTTTTTATTTATTAAATCAATAACTCATTAATGTACTATTTGCGCACCACGGGATAATCTGCCCCGCCCTCCCCTGCACTATACTGTGTCCGGTTTTTTGATTGAGGTAGTAATGAACGACTATAAAATGACGCCGGGCGAGCTGCGCGCCACCTGGGGTTTAGGGACTGTATTCTCGCTGCGTATGCTCGGCATGTTTATGGTCCTGCCCGTTCTGACCACCTATGGCATGGCGCTACAGGGGGCCAGCGAAGCGCTGATCGGCTTCGCCATTGGTATTTACGGCCTGGCGCAGGCGATATTCCAGATCCCCTTCGGCCTGCTGTCGGATCGCATTGGCCGCAAGCCGCTGATCGTCGGCGGGCTGGTCATTTTTGTTATTGGCAGCGTGATTGCCGCCCTCTCAGATTCTATCTGGGGCATTATTCTTGGCCGCGCCCTGCAAGGCTCCGGGGCGATCGCCGCCGCGGTTATGGCCTTGCTCTCTGACTTAACCCGCGAACAGAACCGCACCAAGGCGATGGCCTTTATTGGCGTCAGCTTCGGTATCACCTTTGCTATTGCTATGGTGCTTGGCCCGATCGTTACCCATCGGCTCGGCCTGCACGCCCTGTTCTGGATGATTGCAGGCCTGGCCACGGCGGGCATTATTCTGACGCTGTGGGTGGTTCCGGACAGCAAAAATCACGTGCTGAATCGTGAATCGGGAATGGTGAAAGGATGCTTTAGCAAAGTGATCGCCAGCCCGCCGCTGCTGAAGCTTAACTTCGGCATCATGTGCTTGCATATCCTGCTGATGTCCACCTTCGTTGCCCTGCCGGGGCAGATGGAGGCCGCAGGTTTCCCGGCGGCAGAGCACTGGAAAATCTACCTGGCTACGATGCTCATCTCCTTCGTCAGCGTGGTGCCGTTTATTATCTATGCCGAAGTGAAGCGCCATATGAAGCGGGTCTTCGTCTTCTGCGTCATCGTCCTGCTGATTGCTGAGATTGTGCTCTGGGGAGCCGGGCCGCACTTCTGGGAGCTGGTCGCGGGCGTCCAGCTCTTCTTCCTCGCGTTTAATCTGATGGAGGCTCTCCTCCCCTCGCTGATCAGCAAAGAGGCCCCGGCGGGCTATAAGGGTACGGCGATGGGCATCTACTCCACCAGCCAGTTTATTGGCGTGGCCATTGGTGGCTCACTGGGGGGCTGGGTTGACGGCCTGTTCGACTCCCAGACGGTATTCCTGGCAGGCGCGCTGCTGGCCACCGTCTGGCTGCTGGTAGCCAGTACTATGCAGGAGCCGCCCTACGTCAGCAGCCTGCGCGTAGAGATCCCGGACGATGTGGTGATTACCGATACGCTTAAGCAGCAGCTGGAGAGCAACGCGGGCGTTAGCGAGGTGCTGATCGTCCCTGAAGAGCGCAGCGCTTATGTGAAAATTGACAGCAAAGTAACGAATCGCTTTGAGGTTGAGCAGGCGCTCAGAGCCTAAAAAAATGCCCGGATAACCGGGCATTTTTATTAATCGCGGAAGTTTTTGAACTGGAACGGCTGCCCCAGGTCGCCGCCGCGCACCAGCGCCATCACCGACTGCAGATCGTCGCGGGATTTACCGGTTACGCGGATCTCCTCACCCTGAATCTGCGCCTGCACCTTCAGCTTGCTGTCCTTGATAAGCTTCACGATCTTCTTCTGTACCGCGCTCTCAATTCCCTGCTTCAGCTTGGCTTCGACAAACCAGGTCTTACCGCTGTGCACAAACTCTTCCGGCACATCAAGAGAGGTTCCTTCAATGCCGCGCTTCAGCAGCTTGGCGCGAAGGATATCCAGCAGCTGATTGACCTGGAAATCAGACTCGCTCAGTACCTTAATGGTTTTATTAGCATCGTTCAGCTCAAACGTTGCCTCAACGCCACGGAAATCGAAACGTGACTCAACTTCACGGCTGGCATTGTCTACGCCGTTACGCACTTCCTGAAGGTCAACTTCAGAAACAATATCGAAAGATGGCATCTTTTCTTCTCCTTTCACTTTTGTTGCGATGCATAATACCCGCAACCGGACATAACGAGAAGCTTAGCCGACGGCGCTATACTTAACGCATTGCCACCTGGCGCTGTTGCAGGTGAGGAGGAACAATGAAAATTACCGTGCTTGGATGCGGAGCTTTAGGGCAACTGTGGCTGACTGCGCTATGTAAGCGTGGCCATGAGGTGCAAGGCTGGCTACGTGTAGCCCAGCCCTACTGCAGCGTCAATGTGATTGACGAAGACGGCAGCGTGTTCAATGAATCCCTGACGGCGAACGATCCCGACTTTCTGGCCCAGAGCGATCTGCTGCTGGTCACGCTCAAGGCGTGGCAGGTTTCCGATGCGGTAAAAAGCCTGGCTTCCATTTTGCCTACGACCACCCCAGTGCTGCTGATCCACAACGGCATGGGCACGGTTGAGGAGCTAAAAGCTATTCCCCACCCGCTGCTGATGGGCATCACCACCCACGCTGCCCGCCGGGACGGCAATATCATTATTCATGTTGCCAGCGGCACCACCCATATTGGCCCCGCCCGGCAGCAGGACGGCGACTATAGCTATCTGGCGGACATTTTGCAGGAAGTTCTGCCGGACGTTGCCTGGCATAATACGATCCGCCCGCAGCTGTGGCGCAAGCTGGCGGTGAACTGCGTGATTAATCCGCTGACTGCCCTGTGGAACTGCCCTAACGGCGAGCTGCTGGCGCATCCTGCGCTGACAGAGACCATCTGTAATGAGGTTGCAGCGGTGATGGAGCGAGAAGGGCACCACACCTCGGCGGATGACCTGCTGTATTACGTTAATCAGGTTATTGAAAATACTTCAGAAAACATCTCATCCATGCTGCAGGACGTCCGCGCCCAGCGCCGTACCGAAGCGGATTACATCACCGGCTATCTGCTCCGGCGCGCCCGCGCCCACGGCATTGCGGTGCCGGAAAATACCCGGCTCTATGAACAGATTAAACGTAAGGAGAGTGAGTATGAGCGCATCGGCACTGATCTGCCTCGCCCCTGGTAGCGAAGAGACCGAAGCGGTGACCACCATCGACCTGCTGGTACGCGGCGGGATTAAGGTCACCACCGCCAGCGTCGCCAGCGACGGCAATCTGACCGTGACCTGCTCCCGTGGCGTTAAGCTGCTGGCCGACGCCCCGCTGGTAGAGGTTGCCGACGGCGACTATGACGTGATTGTATTGCCCGGCGGCGTTAAGGGCGCGGAGTGCTTTCGCGATAGCCCCCTGCTGGTGGAGACGGTAAAACAGTTTCACCGCTCGGGCCGGATCGTGGCCGCTATCTGCGCGGCGGCAGGCACCGTGCTGGTACCGCACAATATTTTCCCTATCGGCAACATGACCGGCTTTCCGGCGCTGAAGGATCGCATCCCCGAGGAGCAGTGGCAGGATAAGCGCGTGGTCTGGGATCCACGAGTGAATCTGCTCACCAGCCAGGGGCCTGGTACATCAATTGATTTTGCATTAAAGATTATTGACCTGCTGGTCGGACGCGAAAAAGCGCATGAGGTCGCATCGCAGCTGGTGATGGCGGCGGGGATCTATAACTTTTACGAAGCGTAAGAGATAAAACGCCCGGCAGCTTTGTGCCGCCGGGCGTTTCATTGACTACGGGCGATAGACCTTCACATTAGTGAAGCCCTGTTCATGCAGGTAGAGCGCCTGCAGGCGGCTCATGACTCCACGCTCGCACCACAGCAGCCAGGTTTTGCTCTGATCGAGGTCGCCAAATTTAGTGCTCAGCTTGTAGAACGGCAGCGTGACTACATCGATCCCCTCGACCACCAGCGGGTTGCTCTCCTGATCGTCCGGGGAGCGGATATCCAGCAGAACGTCGTTTGGGCTAAAGCCGGTAACGGTCTCTACCTCAACCACTTCCTGCTCGGTCTGCTGGGCGATCTCACGAATATCAACGTTGGTGGCCTCTTCTACTACTCGATCGAGGATCGCAAAATCGAAGTTTTGCTCTTCGGCTTCGATCTTCGCCTTCACCGCTTTTACCGTCGGGCTTTTAGAGATTACGCCGCAGTATTCCGGCATAGTACGGGAGAAGTCTTCCGTGCCGATCGCCCGCGCCACGTCGATAATGTGTTCTTTATCGTGGGAGATCAGCGGGCGCAGGATCAGCGTATCGGAGACGTTATCGATCAAGCGCAGGTTGGTCAGGGTCTGGCTGGAGACCTGGCCCAGCGCTTCACCCGTTACCAGAGCCTGCACGCCGTAGCGCTCGGCGACTTTCGAGGCCGCACGCACCATCATGCGCTTCAGCACCACGCCCATCTGACCGTCGTCTACTTTTTCGAGGATCTCGCCAACCACCGGCTCAAAGTTGATCGCCACAAAGCGTACCCGGTGCGAGCTGCCGAAACGGTTCCACAGGTAGTGGGCTACCTGACGCACGCCGATCTCATGGGCCGCGCCGCCGAGGTTAAAGAAGCAGTAGTGTACGCGGCAGCCACGGCGCATCAGCATATAGCTGGAGACGCTGGAGTCGAAGCCGCCGGAGATCAGCGACAGGACGTCCTCCTGGGTACCGATAGGGAAACCGCCGATGCCTTCCGAGCGGTTCGTGATCAGCAGCAGGCGATCGTCTTCAATTTCCAGATGGACCGTGTAATCCGGATGGGTCAGTTTTACGCGGGCGTTCTCAATGTGCTGATTCAGGCCGCCACCGACGTAGCGTTCTACCTCAATAGAGCTAAACTCATGTTTACCGCGACGTTTCACGCGCACGCAGAAGGTTTTCCCCTCCAGCTGCTCGCGATACTGTGCCAGCGCCTTCTCGAAGATGTCATGCAGGGAGGTATAAGGCACATCTTCTACCTCCAGAATGTGGTGGATACCGGGAATACGGGTCAGCGCATCGCGGATAGCAGGACGCAGGGTCTCGTCTTTAGTACGAACTTCCACGTGGTCCCAGTGACGAACGACTTTAATCTCTTCGTCATGGTACTTCAGAACGTTACGAATGTTTCCGGTTAAAATTTTAATAAAGCGCAAACGCACGGATTGGCTTTTGATGGTGATTTCCGGGAACAATTTAATGATAAACTTCATGGCGGCAAAGGTTCTTTGGCAAGTCGCATAGTGGACTTGTGGGGGATTAATACAGCAGCCCCTAACCGCGGCTGCTTCCAGGCGCGCAAGTATACCACCATCGGGGTCTACCTTGCACACTGCATGACCATTGCGCGTTATTTAACAGGCAGCACGACTTCGCTACCATAGCGCAGATGAATAAAACGAGAGTCAGACATCCTTATGGCAAAGAAAAACGACGCACCGGCCAGCTTTGAAACGGCACTTACCGAGCTGGAACAGATAGTGACCCGTCTTGAAAGTGGCGATCTGCCCCTTGAAGAGGCGCTGAGCGAATTTGAACGCGGCGTGCAGCTGGCGCGTCAGGGACAAACTAAGTTGCAGCAGGCGGAGCAGCGCGTGCAGATCCTGCTCTCAGAGCAGGAAGAGGCCCCGCTCACCCCCTTTACCCCGGACGCCGAGTAATATGGATTTTACAACACAATTAGAAACCTGCGTTGAACAGGCCAACGTCGCGCTGCGACGTTTCATCGCCCCCCTGCCCTTTCAGAACACTCCTCTGGTTGAGGCTATGAACTATGGCGCACTATTAGGCGGCAAGCGCCTGCGTCCATTTCTGGTCTATGCGACCGGTAACATGTTTGGCGTCAGCGCCCAAACCCTGGACGCTCCAGCCGCCGCCGTGGAGTGCATTCACGCCTACTCCCTAATCCATGACGATCTACCGGCCATGGACAATGACGATCTGCGCCGGGGCCAGCCCACCTGCCATATTAAGTATGGTGAGGCCAGTGCAATTCTGGCTGGAGATGCTTTGCAGACGCTGGCGTTCTCTATTCTCGCCGATGCGCCGATGCCGGAAGTCGCCGATCGCGATCGTCTGGCGATGGTTGCCGAGCTGGCACAGGCCAGCGGCGTAGCAGGCATGTGCGGCGGACAGGCGCTGGATCTGGAGGCCGAAGGTAAACAGGTTCAGCTTGCCGAGCTGGAACGCATACACCGTCACAAAACCGGGGCGCTGATCCGCGCGGCGGTGCGCATGGGCGCATTGAGTGCTGGCGAGAGAGGACGTGAGGTGCTGCCCATCCTCGATCGCTACGCCGAGTCTATCGGCCTGGCATTCCAGGTACAGGATGACATTCTGGATGTGGTGGGCGATACTGCAACTCTCGGCAAACGTCAGGGGGCCGATCAGCAACTGGGTAAAAGCACCTATCCTGCACTGCTGGGCCTTGAGCAAGCCCGGACGAAAGCCCGAGACCTGATTGACGACGCCCGCAGCGCGTTAGCGCAGCTGGCCGCCTACTCTCTGGACACCTCGACCCTGGAAGCGCTGGCCGATTTTATAATTCAGCGTGATAAATAAACAACAATGAGTCTCTGATGAGTTTTGATACTGCCAAATACCCGACCCTGGCGCTGGTTAACGCCACCCAGGATCTGCGCCTGCTGCCCAAAGAGAGCCTGCCGAAGCTTTGCGACGAGCTGCGCCGCTATCTTCTCGACAGCGTGAGCCGCTCCAGCGGCCACTTCGCCTCCGGGCTTGGCACGGTTGAGCTGACCGTGGCGCTGCACTATGTCTACAATACGCCGTTCGATCAGCTTATCTGGGACGTCGGCCATCAGGCTTACCCACACAAAATCCTGACCGGCCGCCGGGATCGCATCGATACCATCCGCCAGAAAGGCGGCCTGCATCCCTTCCCGTGGCGCGGCGAGAGCGAATATGACGTGCTGAGCGTGGGCCACTCCTCTACCTCTATCAGCGCCGGGATCGGCATTGCGGTGGCGGCAGAGAAAGAGGGCAAACAGCGCCGCACCGTCTGCGTGATAGGCGACGGCGCGATCACCGCCGGTATGGCCTTCGAGGCAATGAACCACGCCGGGGATATCAAGCCGGATATGCTGGTGATCCTCAACGACAACGAGATGTCGATCTCCGAGAACGTCGGCGCGCTGAATAACCACCTGGCGCAGCTGCTCTCGGGCAAGCTCTACTCGACCCTGCGCGAGGGCGGGAAGCGGGTCTTCTCCAATGTGCCGCCGATCAAAGAGCTGCTGAAACGCACCGAAGAGCATATCAAGGGCATGGTCGTACCCGGCACGCTGTTTGAAGAGCTGGGCTTCAACTATATTGGGCCGGTTGATGGCCATGATGTGCTGGGCCTGGTTACGACGCTGAAGAACATGCGCGACCTGAAAGGCCCGCAGTTCCTGCACATCATGACCAAAAAAGGGCGCGGCTACGAGCCAGCCGAAAAGGATCCGATCACCTTCCACGCCGTACCGAAATTCGATCCGGCCAAGGGAACGCTGCCAAAAAGCAGCGGCGGCATGCCCTCCTACTCAAAAATCTTCGGTGACTGGCTGTGCGAAACGGCGGCGAAAGACAACAGGCTGATGGCCGTGACGCCCGCCATGCGCGAAGGTTCCGGCATGGTGGAGTTTTCACGCAAATATCCGCAGCAGTACTTTGACGTGGCGATTGCCGAGCAGCACGCGGTGACCTTTGCTGCCGGGCTGGCGATCGGCGGCTACAAGCCGGTGGTGGCGATCTATTCCACCTTCCTGCAACGTGCTTACGATCAGGTGATCCACGACGTGGCGATCCAAAAGCTGCCGGTACTGTTTGCTATCGACCGGGCAGGAATTGTCGGCGCGGACGGGCAGACGCACCAGGGGGCATTTGATATCTCGTTCCTGCGCTGCGTGCCGGAGATGGTGATCATGACCCCGAGCGACGAGAATGAGTGTCGCCAGATGCTCTACACCGGCTACCACTACAGCGCAGGCCCGAGCGCCGTCCGCTACCCGCGCGGCAACGCCGTAGGCGTGACGCTTGAGCCGCTGGCCGAGCTGCCTATTGGTAAAGGGGTGGTGAAACGTCAGGGTAAAGAGGTAGCCATTCTC
Organism: Pseudescherichia sp.; assembly: GCF_031987975.1. Classification (GTDB taxonomy): domain Bacteria; phylum Pseudomonadota; class Gammaproteobacteria; order Enterobacterales; family Enterobacteriaceae; genus Pseudescherichia. The sequence continues at coordinate 359,028 of NZ_DALZYX010000002.1, forward strand.
AACTTTGGTACTCTGCTGCCGGAGGCGGAAAAAGCCGCCGAGACGCTGAACGCCACGCTGGTAGATATGCGTTTTGTGAAGCCCCTCGACGAGGCGCTGATCCTCGAGCTGGCGGCAACCCACGGGTCGCTGGTGACCCTGGAAGAGAACGCCATTATCGGCGGTGCGGGCAGCGGCGTAAATGAGGTGCTGATGGCTAACCGTAAACCGGCTCCGGTTCTCAACCTCGGCCTGCCGGACTACTTTATTCCGCAGGGTACTCAGGAGGAGGCGCGGATCGAGCTGGGCCTCGATGCCGCCGGTATCACCGCAAAAATTCAGACCTGGCTGGCCTGAGCCTCCGGTTCCGCTCCTGCTATGCTTAAGGGTACTTGTACCCTTATGCAGGAGTGGAACCATGCAATACAACACGTTAGGAACAACGGATCTTAAGGTTTCCCGTCTTTGTCTTGGCTGTATGACCTTTGGCGAACCGGATCGTGGCAATCACGCCTGGACCCTGCCGGAAGAGAGCAGCCGCCTCATTATCAAGCACGCCCTTGAAGGCGGCATTAACTTTTTTGACACCGCAAACAGCTACTCTGACGGCAGCAGCGAAGAGATCGTTGGCCGGGCGCTGAAGGATTTCGCCCGTCGCGAAGAGGTGGTAGTAGCGACCAAGGTTTATCATCAGGTGGGCGATCTGCCGGAAGGGCTTTCCCGGGCGCAGATCCTGCGTTCCATTGATGACAGTCTGCGCCGCCTTGGCATGGAGTACGTTGACCTGCTGCAGATCCACCGCTGGGACTATAACACCCCTATCGAAGAGACGCTGGCGGCGCTGGACGAGGTCGTAAAGGCCGGTAAGGCGCGCTACATCGGCGCATCGTCCATGCACGCCTCGCAGTTTGCCCAGGCGCTGGCGCTTCAGGATCAAAACGGCTGGGCGCGCTTTGTGACCATGCAGAACCACTACAACCTTATCTACCGTGAAGAGGAGCGCGAGATGCTGCCGCTCTGCTATCGAGAAGGCGTAGCGGTGATCCCGTGGAGTCCGCTGGCGCGTGGCCGCCTGACCCGCCCGTGGGGGGAAACCACCGCCCGCTCGGTGTCGGATGAGTTCGGTAAAACCCTCTACAACGAGAGCGATGCCGGAGACGCGCAGATTGCCGAGCGGCTGGCGGCCATAGCGGAAGAGACCGGCGCGACCCGGGCGCAGGTGGCGATTGCCTGGCTGCTGAGCAAGCCCGGCGTGGCCGCCCCGATTATCGGTGCCTCGCGCGAAGAGCAGCTTGAAGACCTGATTCAGGCAGTAGAGTTAACCCTGACGCCGGAGCAGATTGCCGAGCTGGAAACACCGTATAAACAGCATCCGGTAGTGGGATTTAAATAGAGGTAGGCATCCGGCCCGCTATGGGCCGGATAAAAACTGATTAAATAATACCAATGGGCCAGTGATGGCCAAGAACGTAGAGGATCCCTGCCGCCACAATCCCGGCAACGATATCATCGACGATGATACCCATCCCACCGTGCACGTTGCGGTCAAACCAGCGGATCGGCCAGGGCTTCCACATATCAAAGATGCGGAACAGCACAAAGCCAGCGGCTACCCACTGCCAGTCGTTAGTGGGCAGCGCCATCAGGGTGATCCACATTCCGATGAACTCATCCCAGACAATGCTGCCATGGTCGTGCACGCCCATATCTTTTGCCGTCTGATGACACAGGTAGACGCCAATACAGATAGAGAGCATCACCACCATGGAGTAGAGCTGCCACGGCAGGAAGGTCATCAGATACCAGAACGGGATCGCCGCCAGCGAGCCCATGGTGCCTGGCACCACCGGACTCAGGCCGCTGCCAAAACCGGTGGCCAGCAGGTGCCACGGATTACGCAAGTTCAGGCGGCTTTTAGCGATATCTTTAGTGCGCGGCAAAATGGTCATATCCTTTCCAGTCAAACGTCACGGCCCTGCCTTCGCGGGTAAAGCTGATACCGTCAATATCGGCGCTCATCCGCCCGATGCAGGTATAGGGAATGCCTAGCTGACCAATTGCCACCTCCAGCGCACCGCGATTAAGCTCGGGCACGGTGAAGCACAGCTCGTAATCCTCACCGCCGCCCAGCGCCCAGCGTAGAGCCTGGTCTGGATCCACGTGGCGACGCAGGGCATCCGAATACGGCAGCGTATCAACATCGATAATCGCGCCGCACTCGCTGGCCTGCAAAATATGCCCAAGGTCGGAGATCAGCCCGTCGGAGAGATCGATAGCGGAATTAGCCAGATCGCGCAGCGCCTGACCGTGCAAAATACGCGGCGTTGGACGCAGGTGGCGTTTAACCAGCCAGTCGGCGTCTTTAGGATCGTCTACCTGCAAACGATCCTGGAGGATCGCCAGCCCGGCGGCGCTGTCCCCCGGCGTGCCGGTAACGTAGATCCAGTCTCCGGGCTTCGCGCCTGAGCGTTTCAGCGCCCGGCTCACGGGAACATAGCCGTGAATACCCAGCGTCATGGAGAGCGGCCCACGGGTGGTATCCCCGCCGATGAGCTGCATATCGTAGTAGCTAAGCTGCTCGAACAGGCTATCGCTAAACGCTTTCAGCCAGGGTTCATCGACCTCCGGCAGGGTCAGCGCAAGGGTCAGCCACGCCGGGTCAGCGCCCATCGCAGCCAGATCGCTTAAGTTAACCGCCAGCGCTTTGTAGGCCAGGTCAGCAGGATCGATATCCGGGAGAAAGTGAATGCCCGATACCAGCGTATCGGTACTGATTGCCAGGGTCTGTTTTTCCGGAACGTTCAGCAGCGCGCAGTCATCGCCGATGCCGGTTTCAACATCCAGGCGCGCGCGTCTGACACGGTTAAAGTAACGGGCAATAAGGGAAAATTCGCCGCATGCCATACGTTATGCCTCAGCAGAATAAATGAGTAAGGCCGGGGCGAAGCGGCAACTGCGCTCCGCCGTACCGGCCTTGAGATTACTTTTTGTGGGGGCGGATCGCGGGTGCGGCTTTATCCAGCACGCCATTCACAAACTTGTGGCTGTCCTCTGCGCCAAACGTCTTCGCCAGTTCAATGGCTTCGTTGATGGCAACCTTATACGGCACGTCATCACGTTTGGAGAGTTCAAACAGCGCGATACGCAGTACCGCTTTCTCAACCTGGCCCAGCTCTTCAAGCAGGCGGGACAGATAGGGCTTCATCAGGCCGTCGAGATATGCGCTGTTAGTCGCCACCCCGGACAGCAGCTCGCGGAAGTACGCGATGTCAACGTCTTTGACATCCTGTTCCGCCAGGAACTGGTATTCAACATCGGCGATGTCGTTCTGGGACAACTGCCAGGAGTAAAGCGCCTGGACGGCACACTCACGGGCGCGGCGACGAGCAGCAGGTTTCACGGAATTCCCCTTACAAAAATCAGCCTTGGATGGCTTTCAATACATTAATCATTTCAAGCGCGGTCAGTGCTGCTTCAGCACCCTTGTTACCCGCTTTCGTGCCAGCGCGTTCGATGGCTTGTTCAATACTTTCAGTGGTGAGCACACCAAAGGCTACCGGAATGGCGCTCTCCTGGGCAACGTGCGCCAGGCCGTTGCTTGCGCCGCCCGCCACGTATTCGAAGTGTGCCGTACCGCCACGGATCACCGTGCCGAGCGCAATAATCGCATCGTATTTACCGGCTTTTGCCAGCGCGCCCGCCGCCAGAGGCAGCTCATAAGCACCTGGAACCCAAACAACGGTGATGTTTTCATCTTTAACCTGGCCGATACGCTTCAGGGCGTCGATAGCACCTTCCAGCAGGCTGTCGTTGATGAAGTTGTTGAAACGCGCAATGGTGATGGCGACGCGAGCGTCCGGGGCAGCAACAGTAGCTTCAATAATGTTCATAAACTTACCTTAGGGTTCTCATATAGCCCCCGCAGGGGGGCGGATTTTATCATACTATTTTACGCACTGCTTCCCTTTTACGAGCGCACTACGCGGGGGTCAGATGCAGGCATAAATCCGGGCCTACCTGACGTATTTCAGTGAATTTTAGCTGCGGCGCGGCCGCCAGGCTCTCAAGCCCCGGCAGCACGCAGAGGCCACGCGCCTCGCTGCCTAACAGCTTCGGCGCCAGATAGACGATCAGCTCGTCCACCAGCCCGGCCTGCAGTAGCGCGCCAGCCATCTGCGCGCCCGCCTCTACCCAGATGCTGTTGATCTGCTCGCGTCCCAGCAGCATCATCAGCGAGACCAGATCGAGATGGCCATTATGCTCGGGAACCAAAATCTGGCGCACCCCGTCCGGCCACTGACGATCGTCGGCGCGGGTACGGGCAAACCAGGTTTCACCCGGCTGCTGAACAAGGCGCTGCGCCGGCGACACGCGATTCTGGCTGTCGACGACGATACGCACCGGCTGGCGTAGATCGGCCTCGGAATAGCGCGCCTGAGTATCGGCACCCAGCTCGTCCCAGCGTACGGTCAGGGCCGGATCGTCCGCCAGCACCGTGGCGCTGCTGGTTAATATCGCGTGGCTCTGGGCGCGCAGGCGCTGAACGTCCCGGCGCGCCGCGGGCGAAGTGATCCACTGGCTTTCGCCGTTCGCCATCGCCGTACGCCCGTCCAGCGACGCACCAAGCTTGAGCTGGATCCAGGGGAAGCCGGTGCGCATGCGCTTGAGAAAGCCGCGGTTAAGCCGCTCCGCTTCGCTCATCATCAGGCCGTGGCTGACCTCGATCCCCTCCTGAGAGAGACGGTACAGCCCCCGTCCTGCCACCTGCGGGTTGGGATCCTGCATCGCCGCGACCACGCGGGCAACGCCGGCATTAATCAACGCTTCGCAGCAGGGCGGCGTGCGGCCGTGGTGACTGCACGGCTCCAGCGTGACATAGGCGGTTGCCCCTCGGGCGCGCTCACCCGCCATGCGCAGAGCGTGCACCTCCGCATGGGGTTCGCCGGCACGAAAGTGAAACCCCTCCCCGACGATTTCGCCATTTTTCACAATGACGCAGCCGACATTTGGATTAGGATGGGTGGTGTAACGCCCGCGCTGCGCCAGCTTCAGTGCCCGGGCCATGTAGATCTCGTCCTGCTTATTTTCCAGCATCGGCCTAGTCCTGTAAGCGGGCGATCTCTTCGCCAAATTCGCGGATATCTTCAAAGCTGCGGTAGACGGAGGCAAAGCGGATATAGGCCACTTTATCGAGCTTTTTAAGCTGCTCCATCACCAGGTTGCCGATCATTTTGCTGGGAACCTCGCGTTCACCGGTGGCCCGCAGCTGGGATTTAATGTGATTGAGGGCCATCTCGACGTCATCGGCGCTGACCGGGCGTTTCTCCAGCGCCTTCAGCATGCCGCTGCGTAATTTGTCTTCGTTAAACGGCTCGCGAACTTCGTTGCTCTTCACGACGCGCGGCATCACCAGCTCGGCCACCTCGAAGGTTGTAAAGCGCTCGTTGCATACCAGGCACTGGCGGCGGCGGCGCACGGAGGAGCCTTCGCCCACCAGGCGAGAGTCAATTACTTTGGTATCCACGGCGAAACAGAATGGGCAATGCATACGGCGTCCTGAAGATAAAATTAACTGAAATCTATTTTAACCTGATATGCCGCGACAACAAAGGCATCAGCACTTTTGGGATAAAGGATCGATGGCAAGCGTGTCCGAACGATCTACCCTTACAGGCAATAAAACGTTTAAGGAAACCGTTATCATGACAAGACGTTATCTGAAACTCGCCCTGCTGGGGAGCCTGTTTACCCTTAGCGCCTGCGCCCAGCAGAGTGAGGTGCGCCAGCTGCACCAGAGCGTGAGCACGCTTAACAAAGAGATGACTAAGCTCAACCAGGAGACGGTGAAAATCACTCAGCAGAACAGCCTGAACGCGAAGTCTGAGAGCGGCGTCTACCTGTTACCGGGAGCCAATACCCCGGCGCGACTGAACAGCCAGCTCGGTATGCTGCGCATGTCACTGAAGGATATTGCGCCGAACGCAGGCGGAACGCGCCTGACGCTGCTTATTCAGGGTGAGTCGAATACGCCGCTACCAGCCTTTAGCGGCACGGTTGAATGGGGTCAGATTCAGGGCACGACGGAGAATTATCAGGAAGTTAACGTGCAGAATCAGCTCATTAGCGCCCCCGCCAGCACGCTTGCACCCAGCGACGTCAGCGTCCCGCTACAGCTCAACGGTATTACCCCGGAGCAGCTTGGCTTTATCCGCATTCACGATATTCAGCCTGCCAATATGCAATAGCGTCACACTCGGTTACTTTCTGTAAGGGCGCAGCGTCGCCCTTCGCTTTTTACTTTGCTGTTATCACCTCTTTTTAGCGCCTCTTCCCTACCTCAAATATTGGCAACAAATCGGAATGCCAGTACAATCGCCCCGTTTTATCTATGCAAACGTGAACGCAATCGATTACGTACGTGATAGATATGTGAAACAAGACATATTTTTGTGAGCAGGGAAACTTATAATAGGCCCGCAGAAACACGAAACATTTTGAAAAGCATCAACAGCGTTCTTTCGATCCCGTCAGGGACTTCAATCAGTGGCATAAATATGAAAAAAACATTATTCGTCGCCGGTGCGGCACTCGCGCTCTCCTCCACTTTCGCCGTTAATGCGGCCGAAACCAGCAACAGCGAGTTCGTCTCCGACTGGTGGCATCAGAGCGTTAACGTGGTAGGCAGCTACCACACCCGTTTCGGACCGACCATTCGTAACGATACCTACCTGGAGTACGAAGCGTTCGCCAAAAAGGACTGGTTTGACTTCTATGGCTACATGGATGCACCAGTATTCTTCGGTGGTAACAGCACCGCGCAGGGTATCTGGAACCACGGCTCCCCGCTGTTTATGGAGATTGAACCGCGCTTCTCTATCGACAAGCTGACCGATACCAGCCTGGCGTTTGGTCCGTTTAAAGAGTGGTACTTCGCGAACAACTACATCTATGACATGGGCCGCAACAAAGCGGGCCGTCAGAGCACCTGGTACATGGGTCTGGGTACGGATATCGATACCGGCCTGCCGATGAGCCTCTCTCTGAACGTTTATGCCAAATACCAGTGGCAGAACTACGAAGCGGCAAACGAGAACGAGTGGGATGGCTACCGCTTCAAGGTGAAATACTTTGTGCCGATCACCCAGCTGTGGGGCGGCCAGCTGAGCTATATCGGCTTCACCAACTTTGACTGGGGCTCCGAGCTGGGCGACAAAGATTTCCGCGATCAGAACGGCATGCAGGCGCGTACCAACGACTCCATCGCCTCCAGCCACATTCTGGCCCTGAACTACGATCACTGGCACTACTCTGTGGTAGCGCGTTACTGGCACAACGGCGGCCAGTGGAACGACGATGCCAGCCTGAACTTCGGCAGCGGCAACTTCAACGTCCGCTCTACCGGCTGGGGTGGTTACCTGGTGGCAGGTTACAACTTCTAAGCCTGCTGATGCCCGGCATCAGACATAAAAAAAGCCAGCTTATCGCTGGCTTTTTTATTGGCAGAAGCTTAATTACGGCAGAATGGACGGCTGGTCCGCCCCCTCTTTCTCTACCTTCTGCTGCAGCAGATGCTCACGCTTCATCCCGAGCTTCAGCGCCAGCGCCGAGGCTACGTAGATTGACGAGGCCGTACCGATGGATACACCGATCAGCATGGTCAGCGAGAAGCCCTGCAACATTGCGCCACCGAAGAGGTAGAGCATCAGGATCACCACTAAGGTGGTGCCTGAGGTGATCAAGGTACGGTGCAGCGTCTGGGTCAGCGACACGTTAAAGATTTCGTAAGGCGTCCCGCGACGGATTTTGCGGAAGTTCTCACGAATACGGTCGGAAACCACGATGCTGTCGTTCAGCGAGTAACCGATAACGGACATCAGCGATGCCACGATAGTCAGATCGATCTCGATATGGAACAGCGACAGCACGCCCATGGTAATGATCACGTCGTGCGCCAGGGCGATAACTACCCCCGCCGCCAGACGCCACTCGAAGCGGAAGCCAACGTAGACGAGGATAGAGATCAGCGCCACCAGCAGTGCCATCGCGCCATTCTGTGCCAGATCGGCACCAACGCTTGGCCCCACGAACTCGATGCGTTTTACCGCCGCGTTCTGGCTGGTGGCCTCGTTGATAACGCTCACCACCTTGCTGCCCAACGCCTGACCGCCGGTCGCCCCTTCGGCAGGCGGCATGCGCACCATGATGTCACGGCTGCTGCCGAAGTTCTGCAGGAGCGGATCCTCAAAACCGGCTTTCTGCAGCGCATCACGCATCATGTCCATGTCGGCCGGTTTTTCCAGCGAGATTTCAATGACCGTACCGCCGGTGAAGTCGAGACCCCAGTTAAAGCCGCGCACGCCGATGATGATAATCGACAGGATCAGCAGAAAACCGGAGATGCCGAAAGCCCAGTAATCCCAGCGCATAAAGTCATAGACTTTACGCCCGTGGTTCAATTGTTCAACAGTATATTCCTGTGCCACAACGCACTCCTCAGATAGACAGCTTGTTGATGCGTTTGCCGCCGTACAACAGGTTTACGATGGCACGTGTACCGACGATAGCGGTAAACATTGACGTCGCCACACCGATACCGGTAGTAATCGCAAAGCCTTTAATTGCCCCGGTGCCTACGGCATACAGGATGATGACCTTGATAAGCGTCGTGACGTTGGCATCAAAGATGGAGCTAAACGCGCCTTTGTAACCTTCGTCAATCGCCTGCTGTACCGAACGGCCGTTGCTCAACTCTTCTTTGATACGTTCGTTAATCAGTACGTTCGCATCCACCGCGACCGCAAGGGTTAAGACGATCCCCGCGATACCCGGCATGGTCAGGGTTGCCCCTGGCAGCAGAGACATCACGCCGACGATCAGCACCAGGTTAGCGATAAGTGCAGAGGTCGCGATCAGGCCGAACTTCTTATAGAAGAAGACCATGAAGATGATGGAGGCAGCGAGACCCGCCAGACAGGCTTCCAGACCCTGCTGAATGTTCTGCATCCCAAGGGTTGGGCCGATGGTACGCTCTTCAACGATCTGGATTGGGGCAATCAGCGCGCCCGCACGCAGCAGCAGCGAGAGCTGACGTGCTTCGTTCGGATTGTTGATGCCGGTGATGCGGAAGCTATTGCCGAGGCGAGACTGGATATTGGCGATGTTGATCACCTCTTCCTGTTTCACCAGCACGGCGCGGCCGCTAGCATCTTTCTTACCGCTGTCCTTGTACTCCACGAACAGGGTCGCCATCGGCTTGCCGATGTTGTCCTTGGTGAAGTTAGACATGATGTTACCGCCGGCGCTGTCGAGGGAGATGTTAACCTGCGGCTGGTTGTACTCATCCTGGTTGGAGGTGGAGTCGGTGATGTGATCCCCGGTCAGAATAACGCGTTTGTACAGCACAACCGGCTGCCCTTCGCGCATCTGCTTCACTTCCGAGTCGCCCGGCACGCGGCCTGAGGCAGCAGCGGAGCTGTCAACGTTGGTGTTGACCAGACGGAACTCCAGCGTGGCGGTCGCGCCCAGGATCTCTTTCGCACGCGCGGTGTCCTGAATACCCGGCAGCTCGACGACGATACGGTCAGCACCCTGGCGCTGCACCAGCGGCTCAGCCACGCCCAGCTGGTTAACACGGTTACGCAGAATGTTGATGTTCTGCTGTACCGCATACTCGCGGGCTTCGCTCAGACGCGCGTCGGTCATCACCGCACGCAGCGCGTTGCCGCCCTGGGTGTTGATAACCAGATCGCGGTGGCGCGGGGTCAGATAAGAGATGGCGTCGTCACGTGCCGCGCTGTCGCGGAACACGATACTCATGCCGTAGTTATCTTCTTTACGCACGTTGGTGTAGGCAATGCCCTTCTCGCGCAGATCGCTGCGCAGGCTGTCCATGTTCTGCTCCTGGAGCTTGCCCAGCGCGGTGTCCATATCCACTTCCATCAGGAAGTGCACGCCACCACGCAGGTCGAGGCCGAGCTTCATCGGCTCCGCTTTCAGCATGGAGAGCCAGCGCGGAGTGGCCGGCGCAAGGTTCAGCGCGACAACGTACTTATCGCCCAATACGCTCATCATCGCCTCACGGGCGCGCAGCTGCGTATCGGTGGAGTCAAAGCGGGCAAGAATCGCGCCCTCTTCCAGTGCCACAGACTTAGCGGTGATTTTTTGTTCTTGTAAAGTGTTCTGGACCTGGATCAGCGTTTGCTCACTGGCGGCGACGCCGCGCGCGCCAGTGATTTGAACAGCCGGATCCTCACCATAGAGGTTGGGAAGTGCGTAAAGCAGGCCGACGACAATGACGACGACCAGCATAATGTACTTCCACAAAGGATAACGGTTTAACACGGCAGTTCCCTTTGGGAAAACAGTAGATTACAGCGCCTTCATGGTGCCTTTCGGCAGAACGGCAGCTACGAAGTCACGTTTGATAACCACTTCAGTGGTGTCGTTCAGCGCGATAGCAATGTAGCCAGTTTCCGCTACTTTAGTTACGCGGCCAACCAGACCACCGTTAGTCAGCACTTCATCACCTTTAGCGATGGAGTCCATCAGCTTTTTGTGCTCTTTGGTGCGTTTCTGCTGCGGACGCAGGATCATGAAGTAGAAGATCAGACCGAACACCACCAGCATCAGGATCAGAGACATCGGGCTACCCTGCGCCGGTGCACCTGTTGCCGCTACAGCATCAGAAATAAAAAAGCTCATTTAAATTCCCTCATTATTAAAATTAATCAACGTTCAAAGGTGGAACTGGACGACCCTGACGTTGGTAGAAATCGGTCACGAAGCTCTCTAATTTACCCTCTTCGATAGCCTTACGTAAACCAGCCATTAAGCGCTGGTAGTGACGCAGGTTATGAATGGTATTGAGGCGCGCGCCCAATATTTCGTTGCAACGGTCAAGATGATGCAAGTAAGCACGTGAATAATTGCGACACGTATAGCAATCACACTCCGGATCCAGCGGCGATGTGTCGCTTTTGTGCTTCGCGTTGCGGATTTTCACTACGCCATCAGTCACGAACAGATGTCCGTTACGCGCGTTACGCGTTGGCATGACGCAGTCGAACATGTCGATGCCGCGACGCACGCCCTCGACCAGATCCTCCGGTTTCCCTACGCCCATCAGGTAACGTGGTTTATCCGCCGGGATCTGCGGGCAGACATGCTCCAGAATACGGTGCATATCTTCCTTTGGCTCACCGACAGCCAAACCGCCGACAGCGTAGCCATCAAAGCCAATCTCTACCAGACCCTTGACTGAGATATCGCGTAAATCTTCGTAAACGCTGCCCTGAATGATACCGAACAGGGCGTTTTTGTTCTCCAGCGAGTCAAAGCGATCGCGGCTGCGCTGTGCCCAGCGCAGGGACATCTCCATTGAGCGCTTGGCGTAGTCCCAGTCGGCAGGGTACGGCGTGCACTCGTCGAAGATCATTACGATGTCGGATCCGAGATCGTACTGGATCTCCATCGATTTTTCCGGATCGAGGAAGATCGGATCGCCGTTGATCGGGTTGCGGAAGTGCACCCCCGCTTCGGTGATTTTACGGATGTCGCCGAGGCTAAAGACCTGGAAGCCGCCGGAATCGGTCAGGATCGGCCCTTTCCACTGCATAAAGTCGTGCAGATCGCCGTGCAGCTTCATGATCTCCTGGCCAGGACGCAGCCAGAGGTGGAAGGTGTTACCGAGGATGATCTGCGCGCCGGTGGCTTCAACTTCTTCCGGGGTCATCCCTTTTACCGTGCCGTAGGTTCCCACAGGCATAAAAGCAGGCGTCTCAACGACGCCACGATCGAACACCAGGCGGCCGCGACGCGCGCGACCGTCGGTGGTATCAAGTTCAAATTTCACTTAACTCTCCAGCATCAGAAAAACAGTCTGACGTTTAAACCGGTGTCGCGGACTTATTCCCCGACACGCTCATCAATAGCGGAAGGATTGTACGTGATAAACATCGCATCCCCGTAGCTAAAAAAGCGATATTTCTCTTCCACGGCAGCGTGATAGGCGTTCATGGTGTGCTGATAACCGGCAAACGCCGACACCAGCATAATTAGCGTTGATTCCGGCAGATGGAAGTTCGTCACCAGCGCGTCAATCACCTTGTACTGATAGCCTGGATAGATAAAGATCTGCGTATCGCCAAAGAAGGGTTCGATAAGATCGCTTTTCGCCGCCTGGGCCGCGCTCTCCAGCGAGCGTACGGAGGTGGTACCTACTGCGATCACCCGGTTACCGCGCGCTTTCGCTGCCAGCACCGCATCGACCACCTCCTGCGGCACTTCGGCATACTCAGAGTGCATGATGTGATCTTTAATGCTGTCGACGCGCACCGGCTGGAAGGTACCTGCCCCCACGTGCAGGGTCACAAAAGCTTGCTCAATGCCCTTCTCACGCAGCGCGGCCAGCAGCGGCTCGTCAAAGTGCAGGCCCGCCGTCGGGGCAGCAACCGCGCCTGGCTTTTCACTGTAGACGGTCTGGTACAGCTCGCGGTCGGCGTCCTCGTCCGGACGGTCAATATAGGGCGGCAGCGGCATATGGCCGATAGCGTTGAGAATATCCAGCACCGGACGCGCGTCGTTAAACTCCACCTCAAACAGCGCATCGTGACGCGCTACCATGGTGGCATGGATGCTCTCATCGTCTCCCAGCAGCAGCTCGGCACCCGGTTTTGGCGCTTTAGAGGCGCGAATATGTGCCAGAATACGTTTATCATCGAGCATACGTTCGACCAGCACTTCAATCTTGCCGCCGCTGGCTTTACGGCCAAACAGGCGTGCCGGGATGACGCGGGTATTGTTAAACACCAGCAGATCGCCCGGGTTGAGCTTATCGAGCAGATCGGTGAAAGTACCATGCGTCAATGCCCCCGTCGGCCCGTCAAGCGACAGCAAACGACAGCTGCTACGCTCAGGCTGCGGATAGTGGGCAATCAGGGATTCAGGTAGTTCAAAGGAAAAATCGGCAACACGCATGACGCTAACTCAAGACATAATTAAGAGGCGGGTAGTCTAGTGCCGGGGCGTGCTCCCTGCAACCGTTACCCGCCTGTGGATAAAGAATAGACGATGAATTTTCTTGCTCATTTACATCTGGCCCATTTAGCGAACAGCTCGCTTTCAGGCAACCTGCTCGCCGATTTCGTGCGCGGCAACCCGGACGGCACCTACCCTGACGAGGTGGTAGAGGGTATTCGTATGCACCGGCGCGTTGATGCCCTGACCGACGCCCTGCCGGAGGTGCGTGAAGCCAAGGCCTGGTTCCGCCCGGAGACGCGGCGCGTCGCGCCTATTACGCTGGACGTGATGTGGGATCACTTTCTCTCCCGCCACTGGGCGCAGATCTCTCCCGATCGGCCGCTGACGGAGTTTGTCCGTTACGCCCGCGCTCAGGTGGCCACCATTCTGCCGGTATCGCCGCCGCAGTTCGTCAATCTTAATAGCTACCTGTGGTCGGAAAACTGGCTGGAGCGCTACCGCGAGATGGCATTTATTCAGCAGGTGCTGAACGGCATGGCTAACCGCCGTCCCCGCCTCGACGCCCTGCGCGACTCCTGGCACGATTTGGACGCCCACTACCCGGCGCTGGAGCAGCAGTTCTGGCAGTTCTATCCGCGCATGATGGATCAGGCGCAAAATAAGCAGCTTTAAGCATTGCGTTCTCTTTTCGCCCTCCTATACTGGCCGCGTTGCGCTAAATAACCTCATTATTAAAAGGAGATTTAATATGGTTCTGGTCACGCGTCCGGCTCCGGACTTTACTGCCGCGGCGGTATTAGGCAGCGGTGAGATCGTTGAGAAATTTAACTTCAAACAGCACACCGCAGGCAAAACTACGGTTCTCTTCTTCTGGCCGATGGACTTCACCTTCGTCTGCCCGTCTGAGCTGATCGCCTTCGATAAACGCTACGAAGAGTTCCAGCAGCGCGGCGTCGAAGTGGTCGGCGTCTCGTTTGACTCTGAGTTTGTCCATAACGCCTGGCGTAACACCCCGGTGGAGAAAGGCGGCATTGGGCCGGTGAAGTATGCGATGGTGGCGGATATCAAACGCGAAGTGCAGAAAGCCTGGGGCGTTGAGCATCCGGACGAAGGCGTGGCCCTGCGCGGATCTTTCCTGATTGATAAATCAGGCATCGTGCGCCATCAGGTAGTGAACGATCTGCCTTTGGGGCGTAACGTCGACGAAATGCTGCGTATGGTGGATGCATTACAGTTCCACGAAGAGCATGGCGAAGTGTGCCCGGCCCAGTGGGAAAAAGGTAAAGAGGGAATGAACGCCTCTCCGGATGGCGTGGCGAAGTTCCTCAGCGAACACCTGACAAACCTGTAGTTTTTAACGCCGGGCAGCTGCCTGCCCGGCCTACAGAACAGCTTAATTCCCCAACCAGACCGAAGCGGAAACCGCCGGCAGGTGCAGGGTATCCGCAACAATCTCTCCCTTACCCTCTTTGATCTGCCACTGCTTCACATCCATTAGCGGTGAGGCGGAGAGCGTGACATCAATTGCCGCTCCCCGGTTGATCGCCACCAGCAGACGCTGCTGCTGATAAACCCGCATAAAGATAAAAACGTCCCCTTCAGCGTGGATCACCTGGCAACCGCCGTAGCGCAGCGCTTTGGTTTTATGCCTGAGTTTTGCCATGCGCTGATAGAGCGCCAGCAGGGTAAGATCCTGCCGTTTTTTATCCCACGGAAAGGGCTTACGGCAGAAAGGATCGTTGTTGCCGTCCAGTCCGACCTCATCGCCGTAGTAGATGCAGGGTACGCCCGGCCAGGTAAAGAGCCAGACCACGCCCAGCGGCATGCGATCCATCTGTTTACCCAGCAGAGAAATAAACCGGGCGGTGTCATGGCTATCGAGCTGGTTAAACATGCGTAGCTGCTGCTGGTGCGACAAACCGGCGCGGTAGTTATTCATCCACGCCGCACAGGTCTGGGCATCGAGCTGCTGCGGATCGTAGGAGATGTCGGTATTGGCCAGAAAGCCCCACAGCGGCACGGTAAAGCCGCGGTAGTTCATGGCGGCGTCTTCAGCGTCGGCCTGTAGCCACTGACGGGCGTCACCAAAGTGCTCTCCGACGATGTAAGCCTCTGGATTGGTCTCTTTCGCCGCCTGGCTGATGCCGGTGACGTGCAGGAGGTTATTGCGCGCCCCGCCTGCCTCCCCCAGCATATGCACTACGTCGAGCCGCCAGCCATCCATGCTCCACGGCGCTTTCAACCAGTGGCGCACGATGCTGTCCTCACCCCGGTAGATCTCTTCCACCAGAGAGGGATCCTGATAGTCCAGCTTCGGCAGGCTCGGGTAGCCCAGCCAGTCCAGCGCCCGCCCGTCGGCGGAGAAGCTGTACCACGACCGCCAGGGCGACGTGGGGTTATGGCACGCCCCGGTGGTGCCGCGATTGTGGCGATCAAACCAGGCGTGGGAGTCGCCGCTGTGGTTGAAGACGCCGTCCAGCAGCAGGCGGAACCCTTCCCGACGGGTATTCTCCCGCAGGCGCAGCAGCGCACCATCGCCACCGAACTGGGGGTCAACGTGGCGATAGTCTTCGGTGTCGTATTTATGCACGCTGGGTGCGGTAAAGACCGGGTTCAGGTAGAGCGCCGTGACGCCAAGCTTTTTAAGATACGGCAGCTTTTCGCTGATACCGTCGAGATCGCCGCCGTAGAAGGTGGAGCCGCCGCCGTGG
Organism: Pseudescherichia sp.; assembly: GCF_031987975.1. Taxonomy (GTDB): domain Bacteria; phylum Pseudomonadota; class Gammaproteobacteria; order Enterobacterales; family Enterobacteriaceae; genus Pseudescherichia. The sequence continues at coordinate 374,696 of NZ_DALZYX010000002.1, forward strand.
GCGGTAACTGGCTCGTCCCAGTCGCGCAGCTCAATGTTTTGCCCGGCGGCGTGGTGATAATAGAGATTGTCCTGACTGGACTCCCGCGGCAGGCTACGGGCAAAGCGGTCGGTAAAAATCTGGTAGAAGACCTGATCGGCTACCCACTGCGGCCCGCTATCCGGCGCGTCGATGGCAAACTGCTCCAGCCGGGCAGGCGGAAAGCGGCTGAAGCCTTGCGGGGTAAACCAGATCTGGCGGTCGTCCCACAGCAGCTTGAAGCTATAGCGGCGGCGCGGTTGGCCGCTGGCTAAGTCGATCTCTGCCCGCCAGGCCGTAACGCCAGGCTTGGGCGCACTTCGCAGCGGATGCATGCGGATCGAGGTCTCTTCATTGTCATTTTCCGCCCGCAGGGTCACCCGCAGCGGCAGCGCGTCTCCGGTCAGCCACAGAACAACCTGCAGCTTGTCTTTGTTCTGTTTTACAAACGGCGCGACCGGAAGATGCCAGGCATTCAGCATAACTGCTCTCCTTTAGGTTGATCCTGCCAGAGAACAGTATGCGATGTGCGGTGGTTTACGCCACTGCTTTTCGACGTTTAAACATCCAGCCCACCAGCAGCAGAGCAATCCATGCAAAGCCCACGTAGAGCGAGATGCGGGTCTCCGGGTGGTAGCCGATCAGGGCGATGATAAAGGCCAGGAACAGCACGCCGACAATGGTCGTCGCGACCCCGCCTGGCACTTTGAATTTCAGCGCCTTGACCTCTTCCGGCGACAGACGGCGACGGAAAGCGATCTGCGACAGCAGGATCATAATCCATACCCAGACCGTGGCGAAGGTTGCCAGCGAGGCGATCACCAGGAAGATATTCTCCGGCATGATGTAGTTCAGCCAGGCGGCAAACAGCAGCGCCACGGTCATCACCAGCACCGTTACCCAGGGAATGCCCCGGCGGGAGGTTTTGGCGAACATCTTCGGGGCGCTGCCCTGCTCCGCCATGCCGTGCAGCATACGCCCGACGCCAAACACGTCGCTGTTGATCGCTGAGAGCGAGGCGGTCAGCACCACAAAGTTCAGGATGCTGGCGGCAAAGGTGATCCCCAGATGCTGGAAGGTCAGCACGAACGGGCTGCCCTGGGTACCGACCTGATTCCACGGGTAGATCGACATAATGACAAACAGGGTGCCAACGTAGAACACCAGGATACGCAGCGGAACGGAGTTGATGGCGCGCGGAATCGACTTCTCTGGATCTTTGGCTTCACCGGCGGTGATGCCGATGATCTCAATGCCGCCATAGGCAAACATCACCATCTGCAGGGCCATCACCGTGCCGAGCCAGCCGTTGCTGAAGAAGCCGCCGTTGCTCCACAGGTTGTGGATGCCGGTGGGCTGCCCGCCGTTGCCGATGCCCCAGATAATGATACCGAAACCAGCGGCAATCATGATGATGATGGTAGCCACTTTGAAAAACGAGAACCAGAACTCCAGCTCGCCGAAGACCCGAACGCTCATCAGGTTGACGGCGCAGATGATCATCACCACGCTCAGGACCCAGATCCAGTGCGGCACCGTCGGGAACCAGACGCTCATGTAGATACCGAAGGCGGTGACATCGGCGATGGCGACGATCAGAATCTCAAAGCAGTAGGTCCAGCCGGTGATATAGCCCGCCAGCGGCCCGAGGTTCTCCTGGGCGTAGCGCGAAAACGAACTGGCGGACGGGTTATGCACCGACATCTCACCGAGGGCGCGCATAATAATATATGCCGCCGCGCCGCCAATAATATAGGCCAGCAGCACGCTGGGACCCGCCATCTTGATGGCGTCAGCCGATCCATAAAACAGCCCGGTACCAATCGCCGAGCCTAGCGCCATAAAGCGGATGTGCCGGGTGCTTAATCCCCGCTTTAGCTTGTTCGTACTTTCCATCGTTTCCACTGCCGTTTAAAAATAAAAAAACCACGGGATTGTAAGCCCCGTGGTTAAAGACGCAACCGTAAATTAATGTGCGCTGGATGTCACCTGACGTCCCGCCACGCGATCCCAGCAGATTGCCAGCACCGCCATCACTACGGTCGGCATCAACCATGCCAGACCCTGCTCCGCCAGCGGCAGACGTGTCGTCCAGGCCGGTAAGATACCACCAAACGCCGACGCTTTAATGCCGTCCATTACGCCGAAGACCAGGCTAATAAACATGGCAGGCGCAATTACGCGGGAGGAATTATGCCACCAGTTGCGGGTAAAGCTTAATACAACCAGTGCGATACAGGGCGGATAGATCGCCGTCAGCACCGGGATAGAGAGCTGAATAAGATGGCTCAGGCCGAGGTTAGAAACCACCATCGAGAAGCCACCGAGGATAAACACCAGCGTGCGGTAAGAGAGCGGCACGTACTGGGCAAAGAACTCTGCACAGGCGCAGGTCAGGCCGACAGCGGTGACCAGGCACGCCAGGAAGATCAGTACCGCCAGCATCATGCTGCCCGCGCCGCCGAAGGTGTGCTGAACGTAGGCGTGCAGGATAGCCGCGCCGTTTGCCGACTGATCGACCAGCGAAGCGCTGTCGGAGCCGAGGCGGAACAGCGCCAGGTAGAGCAGCGTCAGGCCTACGCCCGCCATCACGCCAGCCAGCACGGTATAACGGGTCAGCAGACGCGCATCGCTCACGCCGCGAGAGCGTGCCGCGTTGACGATCACGATACCGAACACCATCGCACCCAGCGTATCCATGGTCAGGTAGCCGTTCACGAAGCCGTTGGAGAACGAGGCGTGCTCGTAGGCCTCCATCGCATGGCTGATCGGGCCAGCCGGCCAGACAATAGCGGCAACCGAGAGCACCACCAGCGCGACGATCTTCATCGGTGCAAGGAAGTTACCTACCGTATCCAGCAGCTTGCCCGGATAGAGCGAGACCAGAATAACAATCGCAAAGTAGACCAGGCTGTAGATAAACAGCGGCATCGCGCCGTCGCCGGTCAGCGGGGCAATCCCCACTTCGAACGAGACGGTAGCGGTACGCGGAGTCGCGAACAGCGGGCCTACGGCCAGATAGCAAACGGTCGCCAGCAGCACGCCAGCCACTTTGCCAATCGGGGTGCTGAGGCTATCCACACCACCACCCACTTTCGCCAGGGCGATAACCGTTAGTACCGGCAGACCCACGGCAGTGATCAGAAAACCAAAGGCCGCCGTCCAGACGTGTTCACCCGCCTGCAAACCGACCATTGGCGGAAAAATGATGTTACCCGCGCCGACGAACAGCGCGAATGTCATAAAGCCCAGAGCAACGATATCTCGTGGTTTTAAACGATGGGTCATATGTATTAACTGCCTGTGGATGTGGTGTTGAACGTGTTGACTTTTTCGCCAGTCCCTACGGGACAATACAGCGGTAATATCATTAGATTCCAGCGGGATATGCTTCCCACCGGGCGTGGCGAAGAATAGTTTTTCGATTTACCACGCAAATCCAGCCTGTCTGTCATCGACAGGGGCGCAATTTAAACGCTTATAACGTTTAAAGGCAAGATGGGATCGCAAAACCAGATGGTTATAGTAGACCGGCGTAAATAAGCAGCATAAAACGCCAATTATAAGAAAAACACATGGCTAATCATGCGAACAAAAAAGCAGCAACCGCAGAAAAGCAGGTGCTGTGCTGAATGGTGCAAAGCTAACAGGCCGCTTTTTGCGGCCTGTGGAAAGCTATGCTGACAGCGAAGGCCTCACTCAGTGGATTTGGCAATTAACCTTTCCGGCAGGGTGAAGCTAAATCGTGTTCCTTTGCCCGGCTCGCTGACGATTTCCAGACGGCTGTCGTGGTGGTTGACCGCATGCTTAACGATCGCCAGCCCTAACCCGCTGCCGCCGGTCTGGCGGGATCGCGCCTTATCGACGCGGTAGAAACGCTCGGTCAGACGTGGGATATGCTCAGCGGCGATGCCAGGCCCGTTATCCTCTACGCTAAACTCCACCCCGTTTGCGACCCGCTGCCAGCGGACGGTGATATGGGTTGCGGGCGGGGTATGATTTACCGCGTTATAGACGAGGTTAGAGATGGCGCTGCGCATCTGCTCATCGCTGCCCAACACCTTCAGAGAATTATCGACATGAAACTCAAGGGTTTGCCGCTGCTGGCTCAGGGTCTGCGCTTCTCTCTCCACGACCCGTAGCATCATCGGGACATCAATGACTTCATTAGGCGTGTGAATCGGCGAGGCCTCAATTTTCGACAGCGTCAGCAGCTGCTTCACCAGACCCTCCATGCGAGATGTCTGCTCACGCATGGTGTGCAGCGCTTTTTCCCGCGTCGGACCGGCCAGGGTCTGCTCCTGCATCATCTCCAAATAGCCCTGCAATACCGTCAGCGGCGTGCGCAGCTCATGACTGACGTTGGCAAAGAAGTTGCGCCTTGCCCCTTCCAGCTGGTGCATCTGGGTTACATCGCGGGCGACCATCAACAGCTGCTGCTCGCTGTAGGGCATCACGCGGATTTCAAGGTGGCGCCCGGTGTTCAGGATCAGGTTGAGCGGTTTAGCAAAGGCCTGCTGCTTCAGGTACTGGGTAAACTCGGGGTAGCGCAGCAGGTTAAGGATATTCTGGCCGTTATCGTCTGGCCAGCGCAGCCCCAGCAGCTGCTGGGCAAGGCCGTTGCACCAGAAGATCACCCCCTCTTCGGTGGTGAGCACCACCGCATCCGGTAGTGACTCCGCGCCACTGCGAAAGCGTTTGATCAGGCTGCCCAGTTCGCGGCGGCGCTTTTTGTTGCGTAGCTGCATCTGATGCAGGCCGTAGAGCAGCGGCTCCCAGCTGCCGTGTCCGGGAGGGGGGGTCATACTGCGGTCTACCCACAGCCACCAGGAGAGCTGAAGTAAGTTCCAGAAGTGCCAGATCAGTAATCCGGTGACCGAGGCCAGCAGAAACCATGGCAAATAGCCAAATATAGCCCCAAGCACCAGGGCCGGGATACAGCTTAAAAACAGCTCAAAGACCAGCCTTTTCCATGACAGCCGTTCCAGCACGCGTCACACTCCAGTCAATTGTTAGAAGCGGGTCGAAAAACGGTAACCCGTGCCGCGAACGGTCTGCACCATACGGTCATGGCCGCTCAGCTCCAGCGCTTTACGCAGGCGGCGAATATGCACGTCCACCGTGCGGTCTTCAACGTAGACGTTGGTTCCCCAGACGTGGTTCAGCAGCTGCTCACGGCTGTAGACACGCTCCGGATGGGTCATAAAGAAGTGCAGGAGCTTAAACTCCGTCGGTCCCATGTCGAGCGGGTTTTCGCCGGTCATCACCCGGTGGGAGGTGGGATCGAGGCTCAGGCCCTGCATCTCAATCACCTCTTCTACCGCCATCGGCGAGATACGGCGCATCACGGCTTTGATACGCGCCACCAGCTCCTTCGGCGAGAAGGGTTTGGTGATGTAATCATCTGCCCCGGTCTCCAGGCCGCGGACGCGATCTTCCTCTTCACCGCGCGCGGTGAGCATCATAACAGGAATATCCCGCGTCAGGGTTTCACGTTTTAAGTGTTTGATAAATTGAATGCCGGAGCCGCCGGGCAGCATCCAGTCGAGCAGGATAAGATCGGGCCACGGCTCATTGAGCTGGTTCACCGCACTGTCATAATCATCCGCTTCAACAGGCTGAAAGCCGTTTTGCTCGAGCACGAAGCAGACCATCTCCCGAATGGGGGCCTCATCCTCTACGACCAGAATACGTCTCGCCATGATTTGCCCTATATAGTTGTAATCAATATGTTGCGTCGCATTATGCGTCAGATTTATGACAGATTTATGAAAAGCGTGAAGGCATTATGAATCTGAAAAACTACAGATGACACCCGGAAGACGATCGCCGCTTTCCCGCTGTGCCTAAACGTTTATAATCCGCCTTACGCTTTTTTGCCACGGAACAGATATGCGCATCCTCCACACCTCTGACTGGCACCTCGGCCAAAACTTTTACAGCAAAAGCCGGGCCGCTGAACACGCCGCCTTTCTTGACTGGCTGCTCGCGACGGCACAGGCCCAGCAGGTCGATGCGATTATCGTCGCGGGCGATATCTTTGATACCGGCTCGCCCCCCAGCTACGCCCGCGAGCTTTACTACCGCTTCGTGGTTCAACTCCAGCAGACCGGCTGCCACCTGGTGGTGCTGGCGGGTAACCACGACTCGGTCGCCACCCTGAACGAGTCGCGGGAGATCCTCGCCTTTCTGCATACCACCGTGGTAGCCGCGGCAGGCTGTGCGCCGTTTATTCTTAACCAGCGCGACGGCACGCCCGGGGCCGTCTTCTGCCCGGTGCCATTTTTGCGCCCGCGCGACATCGTCACCAGCCAGGCGGGGCTTTCCGGCAGCGAGAAGCAGCAGCACCTGCTGGCGGCCATTACCGACTACTACCAGCAGCAGTACCAGCAGGCCTGCATCCTGCGCGGTGACGCTGCGCTGCCGATTATCGCCAGCGGCCATCTGACCACCGTCGGGGCCAGCAAAAGCGACGCGGTGCGCGACATCTATATTGGTACCCTGGACGCCTTCCCGGCGCAAAACTTTCCGCCAGCGGATTACATCGCCCTCGGGCACATTCATCGCCCGCAGGTCATTGGCGGCCAGCAGCATATTCGCTACTGCGGATCGCCTATCGCCCTCAGCTTCGACGAAACCGGCAAGGCGAAAAGCGTTAACCTGGTGACCTTTGCCGACGGCAGGCTGACGGACATTATCCCCCTGGCCGTGCCGGTCACCCAGCAGCTGGCGGTGATCAAAGGCGATCTCACTGCCATTGGTCAGCAGCTTGCGCAGTGGCGCGACGCTCCCGCCTCGCCGCCGGTGTGGCTCGATATCGAGATCACCACCGACGACTGGCTGACGGACATGCAGCGCCGTATTCAGGCCATGACCGAGGATCTGCCGGTCGAAGTGCTGCTGGTACGCCGCAGCCGTGAGCAGCGCCAGCGGATGATGGCGGGCGAGCTGCGGGAAACCCTCAGTGAGCTACGCGTGGAGGAGGTATTCGAGCGCCGCCTGGCGCTAGAGGAGCCGGACGAAGCGCAGAGTAAGCGGGTCCGCACCCTCTTTAGCGCCACCGTGGAAGAGCTGACCCAGGAGCAGGACGCATGAAAATTCTTACCCTGCGCCTGAAGAATATCAACTCCCTGAAGGGGGAGTGGAAGATCGACTTTACCGCCGAGCCATTTGCCAGCAACGGCCTGTTCGCCATTACCGGCCCTACTGGGGCGGGGAAAACAACCCTGCTGGATGCAATCTGCCTGGCGCTCTATCACGAGACACCGCGCCTGAGCAACGTTTCGCAGTCGCAGAACGATCTGATGACCCGCGACACTGCCGAGTGCCTGGCGGAGGTGGAGTTTGAGGTAAAAGGCGTGGCCTACCGCGCCTTCTGGAGTCAGAACCGCGCCCGCAACCAGGCCGGGGGAAATCTTCAGGTGCCCCGCGTGGAGCTGGCGCTTTGCGCCGACGGCAAAATTCTCGCTGACAAGGTAAAAGATAAGCTGGAGCTGACCGCCACTCTCACCGGTCTGGACTATGGCCGCTTTACGCGCTCAATGCTGCTCTCCCAGGGGCAGTTTGCCGCCTTCCTCAATGCCAAACCGAAAGAGCGGGCCGAGCTGCTGGAGGAGCTGACCGGCACCGAGATCTACGGCCAGATCTCAGCGATGGTGTTTGAGAAGCACAAGGCGGCGCGCAGCGAGCTGGAGCAGCGCCAGGCTCAGGCCGAAGGCATTCAGCTACTGAGCGCAGAGCAGGCCCAGGCGCTGAATGACAGTTTGCAGGTGCTTACTGACCAGGAGCAGACGCTGGTTGCCGCCCAACAGCGCGAGCAGTCCCTGCTCCACTGGCTGACGCGTGGCGAGGAGCTTAATGCCGAAGCTGGCCGGGCACAGACCGCGCTGAATACCGCCCAGCAGGCGCTGGAGAGCGCCCGCCCGCAGCTTGCCGCGCTGGAGCAGGCTCGCCCCGCTCTGCTGCTACGGCCAGTGTGGCAGAGCTTGCAGGAGCAGATCCGCACCCACGCTCAGACCCAGCGCCAGGCAGAGGAAGTGAATACTCGCTTACATCAGGTGCTAAACAAACGCAGCCGCATCCGCGCCGCCGCCGAAGCACAGATGAGTACGTTTCAGCAGGAGCAGAAAACGCTGGCCGACTGGCTTACCACCCACGATCGCTGGCGGCTGTGGCAGAGTGAGCTGACCGGCTGGCGGGCTAACTTTGCTCAGCAGGCTGAGGAGAGAAAGCACGCCCTGACGCTCAGTGCACGCCGGGAGAAGCTTCAGCAGCAGCTAACGGCGTTGGACGCTCCCGCGCTGGATCTCAGCGCCGAGATGTTGCAGCAGGCGATAGCCGATCTGGCCCAACAGCGCCCGCTGCGCCAGCGCCTGCATGTGCTTCATGCCAGCTTCGCACCTCTCCAGCAGCGTATCAAACCGCTGCAAAAGACACTGACCGAGAGCGAGGCGGAGCAGGCAACGCTCAACCAGACCCTGATCCAGCGCCGTCAGGATTACAAAGAGAAGAATGCGCTGCTGACCGAGGTGAAGACCATTTGCGCCCTGGAAGAGCGGATCAAAGGCCTTGAGGCCGAGCGCGAGCGCCTGCGGGCCGGTGAACCCTGTCCGCTCTGCGGATCGACCGCCCACCCGGCGGTCGCGGAGTATCAGGCGATTACCGTGGATGCCAACCAGGCCCGGCGCGATGCCCTGGAGCGCGAGGTCAAGCAGCTGGCAGAAAGCGGTGCGGCTCTGCGCGGCCAGCTGGATGCGTTGGTGAAGCAGAGCGAGAGGGAGCGCCTTGCCGCTGAGGCCGAAGCGCAAAACGATCGTGCGCTACGCCTGCAGTGGCGCGAGCTGTGCGCCGCACTGGCGATCTCTCTTACCCCTGAAGATGACGTTAGCAGCTGGTTACAGGCTGAAGAGACCCGGGAGCAACAGCTCTACCGGTTTAGCCAGCGGCTGGCGCTGGAGGAGCAGCTCAACGAGCTAAAGCAGCAGGCAGCACACGCTCAGCAAGCCATTGATATCCGCCGTCAGACGCTGGCGGAGAGCCTGGCCCAGCTCGGCCTGACGCCGCCTGCAGAAGAGGAAGAGTCGGCGTGGTTTGCCGCCCGTGAGGAAGAGTCCCGCCGCTGGCAGCAGAATCAGACCCACGCCGCCACGCTACAGGAGCGCACGGCCCAGCTCCAGCCGCTGCTGGAGACGCTCCCTGCCGATGGGCCAGCTGAAGGAGAGTCCATCAGCCTCGACGGCTGGCAGCAGGTGCATCACGACTGCGTCTCTCTCCACGGCCAGGTTAAAACGTTCCAGCAGCAGCTGGCTCTGGAGGCCGGGCGCGTCGCGCAGCAGCAGGCGCAGTTTGACGCCGAGCTGGCAAAGAGTCCTTTCTCTGACCAAAACGCATTTCTGGCCGCCCTGCTTGAGGATGGCGAGCGCCAGCGACTTGAGCAGCTTCAGCAGTCGCTTGAGAGCAAGCTACAGCAGAGCCAGGCTCTGTTAACCCAGTCTCATGCCGCGTTGACTACGCACCAGACCCAGCCACCTGCCGGGCTGAGCGAGGAGACGAGCATTGAGCGGACACGGACGGCGCTAAACGCCCTGGCACAGCAACTGCGTGAGAACACCACCCGTCAGGGAGAAATCCGCCAGCAGCTTAAACAGGACGCCGAGAGCCGTCAGCGCCAGCAGGCGCTTCTGCAGCAGATTGAGGAGGCCACCCGCCAGCTGGCGGACTGGAGCTACCTGAACGGGCTGATTGGCTCCAAAGAGGGAGATAAGTTCCGTAAGTTCGCCCAGGGGCTGACGCTGGATAATCTGGTCTGGCTGGCCAATAACCAGCTCACTCGCCTGCACGGTCGCTATCTGCTGAAGCGGAAAGCGAGCGAGGCGCTGGAGCTGGAGGTGGTGGATACCTGGCAGGCGGATGCGGTACGCGATACGCGCACCCTCTCCGGCGGGGAGAGCTTCCTCGTCAGCCTGGCGCTGGCGCTGGCGCTCTCGGATCTGGTGAGCCACAAAACGCGTATCGACTCGCTGTTCCTTGACGAAGGGTTCGGTACGCTGGACAGCGAAACGCTGGATACCGCCCTCGACGCCCTCGACGCGCTCAACGCCAGCGGCAAGACCATCGGCGTGATCAGCCACGTCGAGGCGATGAAGGAGCGGATCCCGGTGCAGATTAAGGTAAGGAAGATCAACGGTCTGGGTTACAGCAAGCTCGACGGCAGGTTTGCCGTGTCATAACAACGTAGGCCCGGCAAGCAGCGCGCCGCCGGGCATTATGTCAGACCTATTTATCCAGCGGCCAGAGCCACGCCGCGCCGCGGACGCCGCTGGAGTCGCCGTGCACCGCCTTGCGGATCGGCGTTTCACACTCCCCGCCAAACACCCAGTTTTTGATCAGCTGCGGCACGGTTTTATAGAGCCGGTCAACGTTGCTCATGCCGCCGCCAAGGACGATCACATCCGGATCGAGGATATTCACCACGTGCGCCAGCGACTTCGCCAGCCGCAGCTCGTAGCGGCTCAGCGCCAGCTCGGCAACGGCATCCTGCTCGTCTACCAGGCGAATAATCTCGTTACCCTTGAGCGGCTGGCCGCTCAGGCGATGAAAATCACGGGCAAAGCCGGTGCCGGAGATAAAGGTCTCAATGCACCCCTGCTTACCGCAGTAGCACGGCACCTCTTCCCGGTAACGCAGCTCGTCCTCGTCCATCCACGGCAGCGGATTATGTCCCCACTCCCCCGCCGTGCCGTTGCCACCGGAGTGGGCATGGCCGTTAAAGGCGATACCCGCGCCGCAGCCGGTGCCAATAATCACCGCGAAAACGGTCTGCGCCCCCGCGGCTGCACCGTCGATAGCCTCGGATACGGCCAGGCAGTTGGCATCGTTTGCCAGGCGGACTTCACGGCCCAGGCGCTTGCTCAGGTCTTTATCAAACGGCTGGCCGTTCAGCCAGGTCGAGTTAGCGTTTTTAACCACCCCAGTGTAAGGCGAGAGAGAGCCGGGAATACCCATCCCCACCGTACCCTGCTGGCCGGTCTCTTTCTCTGCCATATCCACCAGCGTGGCGATGGTCTCTATCGTCTGCTGATAGTCGTCGCGCGGGGTGGGCAGGCGGTGGCGGAACAGCTGTTCCCCGCTGTCGCCGAGCGCAATCACCTCTGTCTTGGTACCGCCCAAATCAATACCTATACGCACAGCGATCTCCTTATTTTTAGCAATATCAAGAGAGTAGAACCCCGCCGGGGGATTAGCAATGCAAGCGGCAAGACAATTCGCTATCATGCCCGCTGATTTAACGACAAGGCTGTGGAAAATATCATGCTGTGGTTCAAAAATTTAATGGTTTACCGTCTCAGCCGCGATATTGCGCTGCGTGCAGAGGAGATGGAAAAACAGTTATCCGCGCTCTCATTTACCCCTTGCGGTAGCCAGGATATGGCAAAAACCGGTTGGGTTCCGCCGATGGGCTCACACAGTGATGCGTTGACCCACACCAACAACGGCCAAATCATCATTTGCGCCCGTAAAGAAGAGAAGATCCTGCCGTCATCGGTCGTCAAGCAGACGCTGGAATCAAAGATTGCCAAGCTGGAAGCCGATCAGGGCCGCAAGCTGAAGAAGACCGAAAAAGATTCGCTGAAGGATGAGGTGCTTCACTCTCTGCTGCCGCGCGCCTTTAGCCGCTTCAGCCAGACCATGATGTGGATCGATACCGTTAACGGCCTGATTATGGTTGACTGCGCCAGCGCCAAGAAAGCGGAAGATACGCTGGCCCTGCTGCGTAAAAGCCTCGGTTCGCTGCCGGTAGTGCCGCTGACGCTGGAGAACCCTATTGAACTAACCCTGACCGAGTGGGTGCGCAGCGGCAGCGCGGCGCAGGGCTTCCAGATCCAGGACGAGGCGGAGCTGAAAGCGATCCTCGAAGATGGCGGCGTGATCCGCTGTAAAAAGCAGGATTTGGTTAGCGATGAGATCGCGGTACACATTGAAGCAGGCAAGCTGGTCACCAAACTGGCTCTCGACTGGCAGCAGCGTATTCAGTTTGTGATGTGCGACGACGGTTCGATCAAGCGGCTGAAGTTTGCCGATGAACTGCGCGATCAGAATGAGGATATCGACCGGGATGATTTCGCCCAGCGCTTTGATGCGGACTTTATCCTGATGACCGGCGAGCTGGCGGCGCTGGTGCAAAATCTGGTAGAAGGTCTTGGCGGCGAAGCGCAGCGCTAAGGCAGCAGGCACTGTCCCCTCATTGTAGGGGGACAGATGCAGGGGACAGGCAAAACGCGTTACAGGTAGCGACAGAGATAGGCGCTGTCCTCAGCTACCTGCAGATGAAATTCGCTGTGGCCCGGCACGTTGAATACCTCGCCAGCAGAGTAGGTTTTCCATTCAGTTTCGCCGGGCAGCAGCACGTTCAGCGCGCCGCTCACGACGGTCATCTCTTCCGGCTGGGCCGTACCAAAGGTGTACTCACCCTCGGCCATCACGCCTACGCTGGCGCGGCCGGTGCTGCTGCTGGTAAAACCAATGGATTTCACTTTACCGGAAAAGTATTCGTTACTCTGAAGCATGGGTGGCCCTTATAAATAAGTGTATGGAAAATCACTATAGGGGCCAGCCTTCCTCTCTGTCACGCAAAATTACTATACCAACAGCTCGGATGCCAGACGGGCCACCAGCACGTTAGAGAGCAGCACCGGCACGTCCAGCGCTTTTTGCAGCAGGTCGCGGTGTTTCTGGTGATAACCAAGGCAGTCCAGCATCAGTACGTCAGCACCTTTCGCGATTAAGTTTCGCCCGGCGGCGATAAGCTCGCTGTCGCTGCCGTGCAGAGAACAGGCAACTTCATAATAGGGGGCGTTTTCTAACAGCTGCCATTTTTCCTTCTGACCAGGGATCAGCCCGGCCAGGGGAACAATGACGCCAACCTGATGACCATCGACGATAGAGGAGACCAGCGGGGGAATGATCCGCTGCGGCTCAAGGAGAATAGCGTGACGCGATGACAGCCCGGTAAAGCGTTCGGTGCTCATCAACAAAATGACTTCGTAGTTCTGCTTGTCCATGACGCTGATAACGGCCTGCAAATCGCGCTCTATTTTTTTGCGTGAAACCTGAGCCACTTCGCCATTATTAAGCAGCGCATGCACTGGCATCTCCCCCGGCTCGATAGCGTAGTCCTCATAAACATCCTGAGGATCCATCTTCCCCAGCAAACTAATTTGGGTAATCTGCTCTGCGTCGATATGCTCGGTCAGGAGCGGCATCACAGCATCGACAGGCACCACACCAACGGTGAGGATAGCCAGGGTTGCACTCATCTTTCTTCCGCCTTTCTTAACGTCGGTTGTCGGTTCTTATAATTATGATACTGCCCTATGCTCTCATAACAATTCTGTAACCATCAACCTCCCGCCTCTTCAGTGCAGTCTGATTTTATGAAGCGGGAGAGTGTGAATTACGTTTTATCAGGATCTTCATAGCGCCGTTTAGCATCCAGCGCTTCCTGTTCAGTTTGGTGCTCGCTGATCAGCGAGTCCGGTTCGGGATGATCGGCACGCAGTTGATACCAGGTTACAGTCTCCTGTTGGCCTCCTTTCTCAACGGTAACAATACGGGCTTCACGCGGGTAAGGCGGTCTTGTAGGCATAGCGCTTCCTTTTTTATCGGTAGAACTATGAGTATAGCCAATGCTTGCAATCTGCAATCAGCTCGCCCGAGCCAGTAGCAACGCCGCCTGGATATCAGCGACAACCTTTTCAGGCACCTGCGCGGCATCCACTATGTGGTGCGCCGCCTCGCGATAGAGCGCGTCGCGCTGGGCCAGCACCTCGCTCACCTCCTCGCTTATCGGCCTGCCGGTGAGGGTCGGACGCTGCGCCTCCTCAGGGAAGGCCTCCAGCCGCTCGGCCAGCACTGCGACGGGGGCGCAGAGATAGATAACCACTCCCGTCTCACGCATAAAGCGGCGGTTAACTTCGCTGAGAATAATCCCGCCGCCGGTGGCGATGATCGTCCCGGGCGCAGAGACAGCCTGCAGCGTCGCCGTTTCTCGGGCACGAAAACCGGGCCAGCCCTCTTTTTCAACGATCGTCGCGATGGTCGTCTGCGCCTGCTCCTGCAGCGCATGGTCGGTGTCGATAAACCGACAGTCTCGCACGCGAGCCAGCTCAACACCGATGGTGGATTTTCCACAACCGCGAGCGCCAATTAAAAAGATGGGTAACGTCATGACCTGGTGTACTCCCTTGGACCGCGATCTGCGGAACACGAATAGTTAAAGCGCCAATACTATTACACTAGTACGAAAAAGTCGTAAATAAAACGTTACGAATTTATAATGACACTGCGATGAATGGCGCGTTTCAGCGTGTAAAGATAAAATGGCATCTGTCGCGCCACCTTACTTTAAAGGGCGTCCCTTTGACAAGTCCTGCCGCGATCGCGCCAGCAGCCATTTATCCAGCTCGGCAGCAAACTGCTGGCGATCGCGCTGGGAGAGGCTATCCGGCCCGCCGGTTTGTACGCCGCTGGCGCGCAGGGTATCCATAAAATCGCGCATCGTCAGTTTCTCGCGGATCGTAGCCTCGCTATAGCGTTCTCCCCTGGGGTTAAGCGCCGCCGCGCCCTTCCCTAACACCTCTGCCGCCAGGGGAATATCGGCGGTGATCACCAGATCGCCCGCTTCGCACAGGCGCACAATTTCGTTATCGGCAACGTCAAAACCCGCCGGCACCCGCAGGGAGCGGATAAATTTTGAAGGCGGTACGCGCAGGGTCTGGTTCGCCACCAGCGTCAGCGGCGTCTGCGTACGAATGGCAGCACGAAACAGGATCTCTTTAATTACATTTGGACACGCATCTGCATCCACCCAAATTGCCATAGCTACTCCTGAATAGTTTATGGTCACTATGATAAGCTATAACTCCCCCATTAATCACATATTCAGGGAAAAGGTGATGGAGAAAAAGATCGGATTTATCGGCTGCGGCAATATGGGTCAGGCCATTCTGGGCGGGATGATTGCCAGCGGCCAGGTGCAACCAGAGCAGGTTTGGATCTACACCCCGACGCCGGAGAAGGTTGCAGCCCTTAGCAGCCAGTACGGCATTAACCCGGCGCAGAGCGCGCAGGAAGTAGCTCAGATCGCCGATATCGTCTTTGGCGCGGTGAAGCCAAACGTGATGATCAAAACGCTGAGCGAAATTACCTCCAGCCTGAATAAAGAGACGCTGGTGGTATCGATTGCCGCAGGCGTCACCCTGGATCAGCTGGCGCGCGCCCTTGGCCACGATCGTAAAATCGTGCGCACCATGCCTAATACCCCGGCACTGGTCAATGCGGGCATGACCTCCATCACCCCGAACGCGCTGGTGACGCCGGAAGACGTTGCCGACGTGCTGGCTATTTTCCGCAGTTTTGGCGAAGCGGAAGTGGTGGCTGAGTCGATGATCCACCCGGTGGTGGGCGTCAGCGGCTCCGCCCCGGCCTATGTCTTTATGTTTATTGAAGCGATGGCTGACGCTGCCGTGCTAGGCGGTATGCCGCGGGCGCAGGCATACAAGTTTGCTGCCCAGGCGGTAATGGGGTCAGCGAAGATGGTGCTGGAGACCGGTAAACACCCTGGCGAACTGAAAGATATGGTCTGTTCACCGGGCGGCACGACCATTGAGGCGGTGCGGGTGCTGGAGGAGCGCGGATTCCGCGCCGCCGTGATTGAGGCTATGACCAAGTGCATGGAGAAGTCCGACGCGTTGAGCAAGCTTTGATTATGTGGCGGACCTCAGGCGGCCACCTCCGTGCGGTTGCGGCCGCCCTTCTTCGCCTTATAGAGCGCCATGTCAGCGGCCTTGAGCCACTCGCGGTAGTGCTCAATCCCCGGCGTGAGGGGCGCGAGGCCGACGCTGATTTGTAGCGTCAGATGCGGCGCGCAGGGCAGGCGGATCTCTGCCAGGGTATCGTGGACCCGGCTCATTGCTGCAATGGCGCTGTCCACCGGCGTGCCGCTCATGATCACGGCAAACTCATCCCCGCCAAAGCGGCCAATGATATCGCTCCCGCGCAGGGTGAGTTGCAGATGGCGGCTAATAGCGATGATTGCCTCATCCCCTACGTCATGGCCATAGGTATCGTTGATCGTTTTAAAATAATCGACATCAATAAGCAGCAGCGTTGCCATCCGCTGGTTGCGTCGGCAGCTTTCAAACTCATTGCGCAGCAATATTTCCCAGTGCCGCCGGTTATAAACGCCGGTCATGCCGTCGCGGGTACTCATGATCCGCAGACGCTGTTTCTGCCTCGCAAGCCGGGTAAACGTGCGAAAGCTAACCCAGGCAAAGAGCGGCGGGTAAAGCAGGATAAAAGGCAGGCAGAGCCACCACTCCAACGGCGCGCTGGTAAAGCTTATCGCCGTGCCAGTAAGCTGGAGCATCACCAGGCTCGCTCCCAGCAGCAAAACAATGCCAATGCCGAACAGCCGCGGCCCGCCCATGCCCATCAGCATCAGGCTGATCATCATCACCAGCACCGCCGACGGCATGATATTCATGCCCATCACGCCGATCCAGATCCCCGCCAGGATAGCATCGATCTTGAGGTTATTAATCTCGGCAGCATGAGGATCGCTTGAGCGGTTCGCCAGCTGCCAGGCGAGATGCGGCCAGACAAACGACCAGCTCAAGAGAAACAGCCACCAGCCTCCGGCCACAGGCTGGGAGGTCATGGCACCGCCTAAGGGGAAGAAAAGGCATCCAAGGCCGAAAATACGCGGTAATCGAAGCCGCCGCGCAAAAAGCTGGCCAGACAGGAAATGCTGGTCCTGATTGGGGGTATCAACCCACTCCTTGTTAACTGCGGTTTTAGAATAAAGATTGTTATCATTCATCATTATTGGGAATATTCTGAAACATTTCCCAAAATTATAGAGAGGTGCGGCGGGGAGAAAGTATGATATTTCGGGTGAGAGGAAGATCACACTCACCCGATAGGGCTAAGCTTATCGTGAACGCGGATGGTGCAGGAGTTTATTAAGATACTGCTGCAACAGCTCGGTATCCTGACGAGGCACCTGAGAGTCCGGACTGGCCGCCTCCAGCGCCCCTTCGATGCTTTGGATCACTGCCTGCTGCTCCGGTTGTGCCATATGACGCAGCAGAGCCGTGACGACAATCTCCAGCGCCTCCACCTGTGCCACCAGCTCTTTAGACTCTTCTTCCTTTTCCGCTAGCTTAACCAGCAGCTCTGCAATCAGGTTTTTCATCGCGTACTATCCTCATACACAATTTTTTAAGGTTTTCAGCCAAATTTATCATGGCACATTTAACAAAAATAACATTTTTAGCCGTTATTTTTGCGCAGCGCCAGCTCAGTACGGCGGGTCTGTCTGAGTACAATTGCCAGCTGCCAGATATTGATCAGTACCACCACGGCGGTGGCAATAAACACCCAGCGGAAACCGGCCATTGCAGAGATGCTTGCTCCCATCAGCGGTCCGGCGACGTTGCCCAGATACATAAACGACTGGTTGTAGCCAAAGATACGGCCGGTCACCTGGTCGCTGGCGTATTTAAGCAGCAGCGTCTGCACCGCAGGCAGCATCGCTCCGTCGGCAAATCCCAACATGAAGCGTAAGATACCGAGCTGGAGCGGCGTGGTCACGAATGACATAGCAAAAAAGAGCGCTACCGCGCAGATTAGCGTCGCCATCAGGATCCGCGCCGTGCCTATCCGGTCTCCAAGCTTGCCCAGGCGCGGAGCCGACATCAGCGCCGAGACGCCGGGTACGGCGGCAATCATACCGCTCAGAAAGGCAATATTGCCGCTGTCCGGCGCCAGCGACTGGACGAACAGCGCCAGGATCGGCCCCACTGAGCCGTTACAGAGCTGGATCACCATGGTCGTCACAAACAGGCTAAAGATAAGCTTCGGATAGGGCAGGCTGGCAAATACCGCTTTGCCGCTCAGACGCTGTTCCTTGCTGACTTTAGGCCGACCGCCCTCTTTAATCAGGAACAGGGTTACCAGAAAGCTGACTATCAGCAGCGTGGCGGTGATGAAAAATACCGCCCGCAGGCCGACGTGATCGGCAAGAAAGCCCCCCAGCAGCGGACCGCCGATGACACCGCTGATCTGCGCCGTGGAGAGCGTGCTCAGCGCCCAGCCACTGCGCTCGCGTGGCACCTGCGAGGCCACCAGCGCCATGGCGTTGGGAATGTAGCCAGAGGTTAAACCCATTATCGCCCGCAGAAAAAGCAGTTGCCAGACGTTGGTGGCAAAGGCCTGCAGCAGAATGGCAATGGCCATTCCCAGCGAGGCGCGGAGCAGCATTAGCTTGCGCCCTTTACGGTCGGCAAGGCTTCCCCACATCGGTGAGACGATGGCCGACACGAGAAAGGTCACGCTAAAAGTCAGTCCGGACCAGATTGACAGCGCCTCGTGCGAGGTCACCCCCATCTCGGCAATATAGAGCGGCAAGAACGGTAAAATCTGGCTGATCGCAAGGCCGGTAAAGAAGCAACCAAACCATACCGAAATAAGATTAACCTTCCAGGATTCCATAAGCATCTGCAATTATTCAGGTTTTAACAGCAGGCTCCAGCATAGCATAACTGCGGATTATGCTTAGCGGCACTTAACGGCATAATCCATACCCGCGCATCCCAAGGTGAAAGTGGTTGGCATGGGCGGCGTTATAGTCCGGGCCTAAGCCGTTACCGTAATAGCCACAGCTTGCGCTGAGCATCGCCCGCAGCCAGGGCTGGGTTTTGTCCTGCTTCCAGCCGCGCAGCACCGTCACCTGCTGCCCGTTCGCCAGGCGAAAGCCGCTGATATCCAGCGCCTCTGCGGTAGCGTGCTCGCTCAGCCGGGCGTTGGCGCGATGATAAATGTTGCGGCAGGCGTAGCTGCCAAGATGATCGATGCGCACCAGCTTAGTG
Organism: Pseudescherichia sp.; assembly: GCF_031987975.1. Taxonomy (GTDB): domain Bacteria; phylum Pseudomonadota; class Gammaproteobacteria; order Enterobacterales; family Enterobacteriaceae; genus Pseudescherichia. The sequence goes on from NZ_DALZYX010000002.1 coordinate 393,643, forward strand.
GACATGTAGCGCTCGGTCAGCGGTCGGGCCTGCTGCTGTACGAAGAGCGCCGAGCTGAGCGCCAGCGGGCAAGAGGCGAGAAAGCTGCTGCTCAACTTTACCGAACCAAAGTCCCGGACCCGTACGGTGTTGGTCAGCGGACAGGTGCCGGTGCTGTCGGCAACCGGCTGGGAAGCAATCAGCTTCTTTTGATTGGCCTCCACGAGCAGAGCGTCGCACTGCTCGGGCGTAAGCCGCTTAAGCTTAAACTGGGTGATGCGACCTGGCGGATCGTCGAGACGCAGCGGCACAAACGGATTGTAGTACGAAGGCAGGTGGCGATAGCCTACCACCCCTGCCCCCACGATAAGCAAAAAAACGATCGCTCCTGTCCCTCTCACGCGCTCCCCCTTTAATCACCTAAAAACATTATGGCAGAAGGCCGCGAATCACGCGTTTTGACGTGGTAAGGTATCTTTTTTCGAGCAATAAGAGTGGATGCGGTGATGGCAAAAATGCGGGTAGGGATCGTCTTTGGTGGGAAATCGGCAGAGCATGAGGTGTCGCTCCAGTCGGCAAAAAACATTGTCGATGCTATTGATAAAAGCCGCTTCGATGTGGTGCTGCTGGGAATCGATAAGCAGGGTCAGTGGCACATCAACGACGCAACTAACTATTTACAGAACGCCAGCGATCCGGCACGTATCGCGCTTAATCCCTCCGCGATTAGCGTCGCGCATATTCCAGGCAGAGAGACGGCGCAGCTTATTAATGCCGAGAGTGGCGCGGCTCTGCCAGCGGTAGATGTCATCTTTCCTATCGTTCACGGCACGCTGGGGGAAGATGGCTCCCTGCAGGGGATGTTGCGGATGGCGAATCTGCCGTTCGTCGGTTCCGGCGTACTCGGCTCGGCAGCCTGCATGGATAAAGACGTCACCAAGCGCCTGCTGCGCGACGCCGGGCTAAAGGTCGCCCCTTTTATCACCCTCACTCGCGCTAACCGTCAGCGACACTCCTTTGCCGACGTGCAGGCGCAGCTTGGGCTGCCGCTGTTTGTCAAACCGGCCAACCAGGGTTCGTCGGTAGGCGTCAGCAAGGTAACCAGCGAGGCGCAATACTATACCGCAGTCGATCTCGCCTTTGCATTCGACCATAAGGTAGTGGTGGAGACCGGCATTAAAGGGCGGGAGATCGAGTGTGCCGTGCTGGGGAACGATAACCCGCAGGCTAGCACCTGCGGCGAGATTGTGCTCAACAGCGAGTTCTACGCTTACGACACCAAATACATCGACGACAACGGCGCACGGGTGGTGATCCCAGCGGCGATCGATCCGGCGGTGAACGAGGCCATCCGCCAGACCGCCGTGACCGCCTACGAGACGCTGGGCTGCGCGGGCATGGCGCGAGTTGATGTCTTCCTGACGGATGATAACGACATTATCATTAACGAAATTAATACCCTGCCCGGCTTTACCAATATCAGCATGTATCCCAAGCTGTGGCAGGCCAGTGGCCTGGGCTATACCGATCTGATTAGCCGCCTGATCGAGCTGGCTGTAGAGCGCCATCAGGCTGACAGCGCCCTGAAAAATTCGATGGCTTAATCCTGCGATTCCGCCGCAGTCTCCTCCTCGGGACGGCGGCGAATAATCAATCCCGCCAGCCAGAAGCTAATAACCCAGGTCACCAGGCCCACCGCATAAGTTTGCCAGCCCTTCGCCTCAAACCCCAGCAGCCCGACCACGCCGTTAAGGATAAAGATCAGCCCAATAGCAAAGGCGTAATAGTGCCAGTCACGGCGAATTTTGGCAGGCAGTTTCATAGCAGCTCCGGCAGAGAAAAACAGCATCCTGGCATATTACCGACAGCGAGTCTGTGGCGCATGCGGAAAATCCGAAAACGTTAATAAAACGCAACAAAAGTCATGATTTTGTGACTGGAGATGTAAAACCTTAAACCAGTCTAATAATAATGCGTAAATTGTCACCAATCTGATATTGACAATCGTTATGACCTGTCAAAATCACTCTGAATTACTGGTGCATTGCCAGCTCAATAACGCGTATCGGAGGTCACTATGGCAGAATTTATGATGTCGAAGCCCTTTGCCAACGAGAAGAGACGAGACGCCTCCACGCCAGGCAATATCGCGTATGCGGTCTTCGTGTTGCTCTGCTTCTGGGCAGGTGCGCAGCTGCTGAATGCGCTGATCCACGCCCCGGGTGTGTTTGAGAATTTTATGCAGATGCAGGAGAGCAATCGGCCACGCATCGATATGGGACTCGGCGTGGGCACGATCTTTGGTCTGGTTCCTTTTCTCATTGGCAGCGCCCTGCTTGGCGTTATCGCCCTGCTGCTGCGCTGGCGTCACTATTAACGTGACGCCGTAAGTAAATTAATTCGCTTGCATACAGCGCGCCCGACGATCATCCACGCGCTTCGCAAACCAGGCAGTTGTCAGGTTGCGGGTGATCTTCGGGCTTTCAAGTTGAATACCCGGCAGCAGCGCTTTTGGTAGCGTCTTCCCGCTGTTCTTCTCCGCCAGTCGATAAACCCCTTTATAGAGTTCGGTTTGCTCAAAATCCTGACGATCGCCCCGCTCCAGCTGGTCACGGATCTCGGCGTCGCTGAGTCCCAGCTTTGGCCCCAGCTTGCGTACCGCCCGCTCGGTGCTGCCCGCCTCGCGACTACCATAGAGGATCACATCCCCGTCCAGCGCCAGCTTCACGCCGCTGGCCTTGCTGACTGCGCTCTGGAAGGCAGCATTGCGGCTGGCGTACCAGCCGGCGTTGAAGTCGGCAAAGCGGTAGAGCGGCTCGCTGTAGCTGGCCGGATAGTTAAGCAGATGGTAAGTCCCGAACCAGAGACCACCGCGACGGGAGAAGACCTCCTGACGCACGGTGCCTTCCATCTTCCACGGATAGCCTCGCGTATGCTGCTCGGCAAAGGCGATGCTGACCTGCATCGGCCCGCCGGTGTGTACCGGGTTGAGGGAGCCAAACAGCGTCTGTCCCAGCGGAACAATGTTGATCAGGTCGTCGAAGATTGCGCTAAGCTGCTTCTCGGTTTTAACGCTATCAAGCCGCTCGGCATAGCTTTTGCCGTTAGGTGAAGGCACCTTTAGCGCGGTACGCACCACAAAAGCGGGAATGTGCAGCCGCCCGGCGCGCTTCTCTATCTCCTGCCAGGCGATTTTGTTTAGCCCCGGCACGGCAGGATCGGCCTGATAGTTAGACTCCTGCTGCGCTACCGCCAGCACTGAGCAGACGTTCTCCCGCGTCGGCGGAAGAGACTGGCTCTTGAAGGTCGTGGCAAGATCCTCCGCCCAGGCGTCACGATCCTTTACGCTGGCGGGGATCTTCTGCCGTACCAGCTTCGCCACATCGATCGCCTTCTCGCCCTCTTTAAGCGCCGGCGGGCGCGAGGTGCTACAGCCGACGAGGATCAGTCCCGCCAGCAGGGTTAAACTGCGTGATGCTTGCATAGCCGCTCCGGTCATTAGCCGAGTGAGGTGGTCGCCTGTACCACATCCTCGCCGTCAAGTTCACGCTCAAAGGTACGTAAACGCTTATAGATAGACATCAGTTCCACCAGCGTGGTCCAGGAGTTGATCAGGTACTGGAACGAGCTACGTACCTGGTCGAAAACGTTGGTGATCTGGGTCATCAGGCCAAGCGTAATCGTACCGGCAACCATCGACGGAAACAGCAGGAACAGGCCGAAAACGTTGTCGATTTGCAGATAGAAGATGCGCGCAATGTTGAAGTACATGTAGTGGAAATAGAGACGAAAATAGTTCCGCCGCACCGCGCTAAACAGCTCGCGCACGGTGGGCGGCGAAGCACGCTCAGGATCGTCTTCACCGTAGACCAGCTCTTTACGATAGGCTGCTTCGACGCGCTGATTTTTAAACTCCAGCCCTGGCAGCTTGATCCCTACCACCGCCAGCAGGCCGGTACCCACTAGCGACCAGAGGATGGCGGCGATCACCAGCCCGTAGGGAACGTGGCCGACAATCGGCAGCTCGGAAACGTGCGGCGACAGGGCAACGAGGATGGGCAGAAACGCGATCAGCTTCATGACCGCATTGAGCAGGCTGACGCCCATATCCTCCAGCGTCGAGGAGAATCGCATCGTGTCCTCCTGTACACGCTGGGCCGCGCCCTCAATATGGCGCAGGCGGTGCCAGTTGGCCATATAGTATTCGTTCATCGCCGTACGCCAGCGGAAGACGTAGTGGCTGACGAAAAAGTTATTCAATACCGCCACCAGCACCGCAATCATCGCGATACCGAGGAATACCCCTGTTTCACGGTAAAACTGGCCGATGGCTACCTTATGCGGGGCACTAAGGGCGCGCTGGATCAGATCGTAAAACGGCGCGTACCAGGCGTTGATCGCCACGCTCACCTCGACCATAAACCAGGTAACAAAGATAATCAGCGCGGTGCCGAGTATCGACCAGCGCTGCCAGCGGTGCGGAGCGTAAGTAAACCAGAACAGGGCAAACGCGCCAACGCACAGGGCGTAATAAGCGTAAAAGATCAGGTAGCTGCCAGACCAGAAGCGTGACGCGCCTATTGGGGTCTCTTTAGAGGCACCCAAAATACGGGTTAACCACTCCCCGCCGCCCGCCTGCCAGAAGATGACGGCTATCAGCGACCACAGGATCGCCGAGAGCAAAAACGGCCCCGGCTTGGGAAAAAAAGATTTAAACATGAAATTCTCCTGCGACAGCTCACTCTTATTGTGTTGTTGATTCGCTATGGGTATGAAAATACCGAAGCCAGTGAGATTACCACAAGCGCTTCATGTCAAAAGAAGACATTGTGTTGCAGGAAAAAAGCGTCTGTTTACCCGGCGTTACGCTTGACGGCAAAATAAAGCGCTTTTTCGGGCTTTGCATCGCGCCGGTAAGTAGTATAAATACGCTCTATCTCTTTAACTTTTTTGATGGATGCTGTCGTTGAAACGTTGCCTGCTCTTATCCACTCTGTTGTGCGCCCTGACCTTTTCATCAGCAAATGCGGCACAGACCTCCCCCGATCCGGAATTTGCGTCCGACGTTGTCGATCGCTACGCCAACCATATTTTCTACGGCAGCGGCGCGACCGGCATGGCAATGGTGGTGATAGACGGCAACCAGCGCGTGTTCCGCAGCTTCGGGGAAACGCGTCCGGGCAACAACGTGCGTCCCCAGCTCGACTCGCTGATCCGCATCGCCTCCATCTCTAAGCTGATGACCAGCGAAATGTTGGTGAAGCTGCTCGATCAGGGCGTGGTAAAGCTCAACGATCCCCTCAGTAAATACGCCCCTGCTGGTGCACGGGTACCGGGCTGGCAGGGATCGCCCATTACGCTGGTAAACCTGGCGACCCACACCAGCGCCCTGCCTCGCGAGCAGCCCGGTGGCGCGGCGCACCGCTCGGTCTTCACCTGGCCAACCCGCCAGCAGCGCTGGAACTGGCTCTCGACCGCGACGCTGAAGACCGCTCCCGGCTCGCAGGCCTCCTACTCAAATCTGGCGTTCGACCTGCTGGCGGATGCGCTGGCCAATGCCGCCGGTAAGCCCTACGCCCAACTCTTTGACGAGCAGATTGCCCGCCCACTGGGAATGAAGGACACCACCTTTACCCCCTCGCCGGACCAGTGTCGTCGTCTGATGGTGGCGGAGAAAGGCGCCAGCCCCTGCGATAACACCCTGGCGGCCATCGGCAGCGGTGGGGTCTACTCTACGCCGGGAGATATGATGCGCTGGATGCAGCAGTTCCTCTCCTCGGACTTCTACGCCCGCAGTAATCAGGCCGACCGGATGCAGACCCTTATCTACCAGCGCAGCCAGCTGACTCGCGTGGTAGGCATGGATGTGCCGGGTAAAGCCGACGCGCTGGGACTGGGCTGGGTCTATATGTCGCCGAAGGAGGGTCGCCCGGGGATTATTCAGAAAACCGGGGGCGGCGGCGGGTTTATCACCTATATGGCGATGATCCCGAAGAGCAACGTCGGCGTTTTCGTGGTGGTGACCCGCTCTCCCCTGACCCGCTTTAAAAACATGAGCGATGGGGTTAACGACCTGGTGAGCGAGCTGAGCGGCAACAGGCCGCAGCTTATTCCCGCCTCCTGATCCGCTATACGCTGCGGGGTGAGTTAACGCCTGTTTTGGCGAAACATCCCGCAGCTGATTGGGCTATACTAGCCGCCTGTTTCACCAACCTCAGGCATACCATGACCGATTTAATTTCCCGCCCGCGCCGCCTGCGCAAATCTGCCGCGCTGCGCGCCATGTTTGAAGAGACAACGCTGAGCCTCAATGATTTTGTGCTGCCCATCTTTGTTGAAGAAGAGCTGGACGACTATAAAGCTATCGACGCCATGCCGGGCGTGGTGCGCATTCCAGAGAAGTATCTGGCGCGTGAGATTGAGCGCTTCGCCAATGCGGGCATTCGCTCGGTCATGACGTTTGGTATTTCACACCATACCGATGCTACCGGCAGCGATGCCTGGCGTGAAGATGGCCTCGTGGCGCGTATGTCGCGGATCTGTAAAGACGCGGTGCCGGAGATGGTGGTCATGTCCGATACCTGCTTCTGCGAGTACACCTCCCACGGCCACTGCGGCGTGCTGTGCGATCACGGCGTTGATAACGACGCAACCCTGATCAACCTTGGTAAGCAGGCGGTAGTGGCCGCTGCCGCCGGCGCCGATTTCATCGCCCCGTCCGCCGCTATGGATGGCCAGGTGCAGGCAATTCGCCAGGCGCTGGACGCGGCAGGCTTTACCGATACGGCGATCATGTCCTACTCCACCAAGTTCGCCTCCTCCTTCTACGGCCCGTTCCGTGAAGCGGCGGGAACCGCGCTGAAGGGCGATCGTAAAACCTACCAGATGAACCCGCTGAACCGCCGGGAGGCAATCCGCGAGTCGCTGCTCGACGAAGCGCAGGGCGCTGACTGCCTGATGGTTAAGCCGGCAGGCGCGTACCTCGACATCCTGCGCGACATCCGTGAGCGCACCGAGCTGCCGCTCGGCGCATATCAGGTCAGCGGTGAGTATGCGATGATCAAGTTTGCGGCTCAGGCCGGGGCTATCGACGAGGATAAAGTGATCCTCGAGAGCCTGGGTGCGATCAAACGCGCCGGTGCGGATCTGATCTTCAGCTACTTTGCGCTGGATCTGGCCGAACGGAAACTCCTGCGTTAAACCGTTATGCCCGGTAGCGCTTTACGTGCCGGGCAATAACATATTCAAGAGTATTATGAGGCTGTCATCCTCTCTATCCATGCATCAGTATACTGAACATTCCCGTCTACGTACTTCCAGGTTATTTTGTCATACATCATAGAAACTGCTTCCATATGGTTTAATTGCAAGTTTCCAGCTAATTTGGTATTAGGCACACCTGGATTAACACCCGTTATTTTGACATTTTCCATTAAAATGATAAAATAACACACTTCCTGACCAGCGTCATTAATATGATAAAAGCGAATCTCAGCGCTTTTTAATGTCTGGCCAGTGGCAACAGCTTTATATAAGTATGGGCTGGAACTATCAAATTCTTTCTCAAACATGATTGGCGAATGTGAACGTGTTCCAGTAACTTTACCATTAGCACTATCCACAGGAAGATTAATACCGTGGCTAAACCCGATAAGCTCTATACTGCCCTCTCGGTCTTGAACGTCTACAGATCCTTTTATGTCTGCGCCACCATCATCCTTAAGCCATAGATAGGGGGGATTGGCATTTAATGACTCCTTATAAACTTGAACAAGTTGTTAACTAAAATATAAATTGTAATGGTGATAAAAATAACGGTTAGGAATGATATATAAAAATAGGTGTCATATATTGTTTCTGCGTTCACGTCCGCATAAATATAATTTGCAATTTTCTCTGCAAAATCATAGCTAATCCAAATTTCTGGATTACCTAACAAACGAGCAACAGCTATTGAAACTAATATAAAAAAAGCCGTTTTTAGTAATCTGCGCGCCCAGGTTTTAAGAAGGCGAGCAACTATTATTGTTTCCATTTGCTAGCACCTCTACAAAGCCGCGAGCCTTCAGCGTTTTCATACAGGGAACTTGAATAGGCTGGGTTCGCATTAATGCATTTCTAATTAGAGCGTAATCAGAGTTATGAGGAATAGTTATACATCCTTCTGAAATATGACCGGGATGAAGCCTGAAAAGGCCACGATGAACGTTGTTTATCCATGTACCATCATCTATACCCCACTCATCTCTATAAAGTGCAAACCATTCATCACGCCCGAACGTCGCACCGTTCCAAACCCGGTTCCATGTATCTTGCGCATCAGCTTTAAACCCTGAAAAAAAACCGCCTGAACCACGTTCCACAATCCAATATCTGCCAGTGGGTAATGGACCATTTTTGAGAACGCTACTACAAGCACCTCTATTACGGTAAATTCCATTTCCAGAAAAAGCCAAAAATGTACCAACACCGTAGAGGGTGAAGGGTGAGTAATCTGCATTGTTCAATACAAACTTTCCGTGAAGCGCCATGATAACCACACTCCTTTTATTGTTATGTTTAACTATTTTTAAACCAATTTCAGAAAGAAAAAGAGACAATAAGTGCTGATAGATAAGAAAAATTAACTGCATTTACAGCAGCTGCTTCTCGAAAATTCACCTCCCTGTCACAGAAACGCCATCTCGCCCTTCTACTGTCTGCCTAAGACGGATGGAGGAACTACCATGTTTAGTCTCGACAGCGTTCTTGATGACCTTTGGCCACAGGCCAAACCCGCCCCCTGGCAACGCAACCTGCTGAAACGTCTGCTTTACGAAGAGGAATTTCAACAGTTCGCCGCTCGCCATCGCCACCTGAAGGGGCTGGATATGGTCGAGCAGATCCTTGAGCATCTTCACATCCGCAGCACTCTCTCCGCCCACGACCTTGAGCAGATCCCCGAGCATGGCCCATTAATTGTTGTCGCCAACCATCCTACCGGCACCCTGGATGGCCTCGCCCTGCTCCATGCCATCTCCCGCGTGCGACGGGATGTTAAAGTGGTGACCAACCGGATGCTGAGTCACCTGGAGCCGCTTAGCTCGCTGTTTATTCCCGTCGATAACCTCGGTGGGCGCACGCGCAAATCCTCGCTGCTGCAAATGGAAACACAGCTCCAGCAGGGCGGCGTGCTGATCTTTTTTCCTGCGGGCGAGGTGTCGCGCCTGACTCGCCACGGCATTGGCGACAGTCCCTAGCACAGCGGCTTTATGAAGCTGGCGGCGAAATTTCGCACCCCGCTGCTGCCGGTGTTCATCCGCGCCCATAACAGCCCGCTCTTCTACGTCAGCACGCTGATCTCACCTACCCTGCCGATGCTGCTCCTGATGCAGCAGATGTTCCGTCGCCAGGGCAGCATACTACCGATCACCCTTGGCCAGCGTATCCCGTGGGAAAGTCTGCATAACCCGCACATCAGCGCCCGCGAGACGGCAGAGCGGTGCCGCCAGCATGTTATCCGCCTGGGCAAAGGTCTGCCGGAGCTGTTTAAAACCGAATGCGCCATTGCCCGCCCGGAAGCGCGGCTAGTCCTCAAGCGCGCTCTGGCGCAGGCAGAATGTCTGGGTCAGACTCCCGACGGCAAGACCATCTATCTCTGGCAGCGCAACGGCGAGGAGGATGTACCGGTGCTGCGCGAGCTGGGTCGTCTGCGGGAGATCGCCTTTCGCGCCGTGGGGGAAGGCAGCGGGCAGCGGCGCGACATCGACCGCTATGACGATGACTATCTGCATCTGATCCTGTGGGATGAGGCCGATCTGGAGATCGTCGGCGCGTACCGTTTTATGCCCACGGCACGGCAGGTCGCGCAGCAGGGACTGGGCGGGCTGTATAGCTACAGCCTGTTTCACTATGACGATAAAATGGACGACATTTTACAGCAGGGCATTGAGCTGGGACGCAGCTTTATTCAGCCACGCTACTGGGGCCGTCGCGGGCTGGACTATCTCTGGTCAGGCATTGGTGCCTACCTGGCGCGCTACCCCCAGTACCGCTATCTCTTCGGCCCGGTGTCGATCTCTGGTGGCCTGCCTCCGGCGGCGCGGGATCTGCTGGTGGCCTTCTACCGCCTTTGGTTCCCGCCGATCCATCCGCTGGCCGTCTCCCGTCGCCCCTGGCCAGCCTCGCTCCCAGAGGTGCTGGCCCAGTTTACCGGCGACGATTACACCGAGGATCTTACCCGCCTGAAGTCGCTGCTCGGCAACCTGGGCTGCGGCATTCCCCCGCTCTACAAGCAGTATTCAGAGCTGTGCACGCCGGGCGGCGTCCAGTTTATCGACTTTGGTAGCGATCCGGACTTCAACCACTGCGTGGACGGCCTGGTGCTGGTGGATCTCACCCATCTAAAAAGCCAGCGCTATGCGCGCTATATCGGTGCGCATCTGACGAAAGCGAACTAGTTCTTTTTCACCGCGCCGGGGCAGGCTGCACCATCGCCCCGTGCGTTTCGGTGCACTGCTTTTAGCGTGATCTTTTCATATCATTGAAATAACTAAGGTTAATTTTTGGCACCGCCTTTGCAGGCTCCCGGTTAACTGTGTAACGGCGAGGCAGCAAATGATGACGACACAAACAACTACTCTGAAAAGAACGCTCGGCAGCTTCCGTCTCTGGGGGATTGCCGTTGGCTTGGTGATCTCCGGCGAGTATTTTGGCTGGAGCTACGGCTGGTCGCAGGCGGGCACGATGGGCTTTCTTGTCGTGGCGCTGGCCATTGCGGCGATGTACTGCGCCTTTATCTTTAGCTTTACCGAGCTGACGACCGCCATTCCCCACGCCGGCGGTCCCTTTGCCTACGCCTATCGCGCCTTTGGGCCAACCGGCGGGTTTATTGCCGGGTTTGCCACCCTGATCGAGTTTGTCTTTGCCCCACCGGCGATTGCGATGGCCATTGGAGCCTACCTGAACGTGCAGTTTCCGGCGCTGGATGCAAAATGGATCGCCTGCGCCGCGTACGTCATCTTTATGACGCTGAACATTCTCGGCGTCGGCATTGCGGCCACCTTCGAGCTGATCGTCACCCTGCTGGCGATTTTCGAGCTGCTGGTGTTTATGGGCGTGGTCGCGCCGGGCTTCTCATGGGATAACTTCACCGCTAACGGCTGGGCAGGCGCAGAGAGCTTTAGCGGCCTCGCCCTCTCCGGCATGTTTGCCGCCATTCCGTTTGCTATCTGGTTTTTCCTCGCCATTGAGGGCGCGTCGATGGCAGCCGAGGAGGCGAAGGATCCCCAGCGCACCATTCCACGCGCGCTGGGCGGCGGTATTCTGACCCTTACCGTGCTGGCGGTTGGGGTGATGATCTTTGCCGGCGGCGTCGGCGACTGGCGTAACCTCGCCAACATCAACGATCCGCTGCCGCAGGCGATGAAGGTCATTGTCGGTAACAACAGCGGCTGGCTGCATATGCTGGTCTGGCTGGGGCTGTTTGGCCTTGTAGCGTCATTCCACGGCATCATCATGGGCTACTCACGGCAGATCTACGCCCTGGCACGAGCGGGCTATCTGCCAGCCAGCCTGGCGACATTGAACCATAAGACCCGTACGCCGCACCTGGCGATTCTGGCAGGAGGCGTGGTGGGCATCGCGGCTATCTTCTCGGACTCGGTAATTACCATCAGCGGTATGCCGCTCACCGCCTGCATCGTGACGATGTCGGTGTTCGGCGCTATTGTTATGTATATCACCTCGATGGCCGCGCTGTTCAAACTGCGCCGCAGCGAGCCGAACTTAATCCGCCCCTTTAAAGCACCGCTATTTCCCTATGCACCGGCGTTTGCCCTCGGCATGGCGGTGCTCTGCCTGGTAGCGATGGTCTGGTTCAATCCGCTGCTGGCGCTGATTTTTGCGGCGATGATGCTGGCTGGTTACCTGTGGTTCCGCAGCACGGCCACGGCCCGCGAGCGCGCCGGGCTGGATCCACAGCTGCGCGCCCTCTCTTGAGGAGGCGACATGTATAAAACCACTCTGGCGCACCGCACCTACCGGTTCGCCAGCCTGAAAACGCTGCTAGCGAAAGCCTCCCCGGCCCGCTCCGGGGATGTGCTGGCAGGCATCAGCGCCGACTCTGCCGAAGAGCGCATGGCGGCGAAGATGGCGCTGGCCGAGGTGCCGCTGCGCGAGATCCTGGCCAATCCGCTTATCCCTTACGAAGCGGATGAGGTTACCCGGCTGATTATTGATACTCACGATCGCGACGCGTTTTCCACCATTAGCCATCTGACGATAGGCGACTTTCGCGACTGGCTGCTGGACGACGCCACCGATCCCCTTACCCTAAGCCGTGTGGCGCGTGCCATTACGCCGGAGATGGCCGCTGCCGTTAGCAAGCTGATGCGCAACCAGGATCTGATCCTCGCTGCCAGCCGTTGCCGGGTCGTTACTCGCTTTCGCAACACGATTGGCCTGCCGGGCCACCTGAGTGTGCGTCTGCAACCTAACCACCCTACCGACGATCTGAAAGGCATCGCCGCCAGCATGCTCGACGGCCTACTCTATGGCGCAGGGGATGCGGTGGTCGGCATCAATCCCGCCAGCGACAGCCTGCCGGTGCTGGAGCGGCTGAACCATATGATGGATGACATCATTAGCCGCTTTGCTATTCCCACCCAGTCCTGCGTGCTGACGCACGTCACCAATACCCTGGCGCTGATAGAGCGCGGTGCCCCCGTCGATCTGGTGTTCCAGTCGGTGGCAGGCACCGAGGCGGCAAACAGCGGCTTCGGCATTAACCTGGCGCTGCTGGCGGAGGCCCGGGAAGCCGCCCTGAGCCTTGGGCGCGGCACGCTGGGCAACAACGTAATGTATTTTGAGACCGGCCAGGGCAGCTGCCTCTCCGCCAACGCCCATCATGATGTCGATCAGCAGACCTGCGAGGCGCGGGCCTATGCCGTGGCGCGCCACTTCGATCCGCTGCTGGTCAATACGGTGGTGGGATTTATCGGCCCGGAGTATCTCTACGACGGCAAGCAGATTATCCGCGCCGGGCTAGAGGATCACTTCTGCGGCAAGCTGATGGGTCTGCCGATCGGCTGCGACGTCTGCTATACCAACCACGCGGAGGCGGATCAGGATGATATGGATAGCCTGCTGACGCTGCTATGCAACGCCGGGCTGACCTTCCTGATTGGCGTCCCCGGAGCGGATGACATCATGCTCAATTACCAGAGCACCTCCTTTCACGATGCGCTGTATGCCCGGCGTCTGCTGGGGCTGAAGCATGCCCCGGAGTTTAGCGAGTGGCTGACGAAAATGCAGATTATCGATAGCGCCGGCCAGCTGCGGCTCACCGGAGCCAATCATCCGCTGCTGAGCGTGCTGCCGCCTGAGGGGGTAAACGTATGAATCATCCTGACGCCTGGTCGCTGCTGCGCGAGTTTACCGATGCTCGTATCGCCCTGGGGCGCAGCGGTGCAAGCCTGCCAACCCGGGAGGTGCTCAGCTTCGGCCTGGCTCACGCCCAGGCTCGCGACGCGGTCCACCAGCCTTTTGACAGCGAGCGGCTGGCGCAGCAGCTTATGGCGCTGGGCCAGCAAACCTTGACCGCCCACAGTGCCGCGGCGGATCGGCATATTTACCTGAACCGTCCGGATCTGGGGCGCAGGCTGAGCGACGAAAGTCGCGAGATCCTTCAGGCCAGCCGGGTACCCGCCCACGATCTGCTGCTGGTGATTGGCGACGGGCTATCTTCCCATGCGGTGCACCGCCAGGCGGTGGCGCTGATTACGGCCCTGCTGCCCTACCTTCGGACGCTGGGGCTGAACATCGGGCCGGTGGTGCTGGCGCACCAGGCGCGCGTGGCGCTGGGGGATGAGATTGGCGAGACGCTGAAAAGTAGAGCGGTAGCGATGCTGATTGGCGAACGTCCGGGGCTGTCGTCCCCGGACAGCCTGGGCGTTTACCTGACCTGGCAGCCGGCGCGCGCCCGTATGGACTCAGAGCGCAACTGCATCTCTAACATCCGCCCGGAGGGCCTGAGCTACGAGGCCGCTGCGTTTAAGCTTGCCTGGCTGCTGGAGCAGGCCTTTTTACGCCGCCTGACCGGCGTTAAGCTAAAAGATGAGAGTGATAACCCGGCGCTGCATGGGCGGGTTAAGCCGCGAATTTCCGCGTCAATGCCTGAGTCAAGATGATGGTTTCGCCTGCTTTACCGGCCAGCAGACCGGCGCGACGCCGTTGAGGGCCGGTTTAGCAAACAGGTAGCCCTGGAAGTGCTTGATACCCGCCGCCTCCAGCCAGCACCACTCCTCTACCCGCTCAACCCCTTCCGCCACGACGCTGATTTCCAGCTCGGCGCAACACTTGACGATGGCGTTAACAATCGCCTGCTTTGGGCCATGCAGGTGAATATCGGTCACAATGCTGCGGTCAATCTTTAGTTCGCCCGGCTGAAATTTGGTAAGCAGCGACAGCCCGGCAAAACCTGCGCCGAAGTCGTCAATGGCCAACCCAATACCTGCCGAACGTAGCTGCATAATCGCGGTGGTAAACTCGTCGTAGCCGGAGATCACCTCGTCCTCCGTCACCTCGACAATCACCTGCTCAGGAACCAACCCGTGCCGGGTGATCTGCGCCAACAAAATATCCACCGCGCCAGGAATATTGACCAGCGACATGGGCAGCAGGTTAATAGAGAGCTTATGGCTGCCGATGCCGATCTGTTTCGCCAGCGCAAACGCCCACTCCTTTGACAGGAGATCGGCCTCGTGAATTTTGTCCGGCGGAATAGAGGCAAAGTAGTCCTGGGGTGAACCGCCGTTTGGGCTACGGATCAGCGCCTCAAAAGAGCTAATCTGCCCACGCAGCGGTTCTACGATGGGCTGGATGGCGAACTGGCACGGCTGATCGGGGAACAGGAACGGTAAAGTTTGCGCCAGCGGCGGCTCGACGGGCACAAAGGCCCAGCGTTCAGGTTCATTCCGCCCGGGATACTGTTCGCGCCAGCTACCGCGCAGGAATGATTTGATAAACTTATAGACTCGCCCGTCGCAGGCGAGATTAAACTTTAGCGCTCCAGCAATAATTACCGAGCGCAGCACCGATCGTGGGCTGTCATAACGGAGATCGAACAGCGACATGCCGGGATCTTCAAAATGCCGCTTGGGGGCATAGTCGCGCATCAGCTCAACTACGCTATCGTGCCGCGGATCACCATTGATTTTGGCATACAGGGTATTCACATCCGCCAGCGGACCTTCAAGCACCTGAAGAAAATGGGTCCCGTCGAAAAGTAAAATACCGGAGATCTGCAGCTCTGCGTTGCGTCTCTGCGCCCGGCATACCAGATCGCCTAACTTTGACGCATCAAAGTCGGGACTCAGGCGGCTCCGGTAAATCAGTGTAGAAATCATAATGTTCAGGTCCTTTACGGCAGGTGACGCAATCAGTATACCTTGCGGTGAAGGCTTTACGCCTCTCTCTGTGCCCTTCATTACAGCACTCTTCTTACAGAAAAATCGGTATTCTCTCGCCCTGAAAACCGGCCCGACATTTTGCTGCAATACTTAAGAAGATTTGTTCCATTCAAGATGCACAGAAGGAATAGCCAACAATGACAACAGAGCAACAATTTTGCCAGCAATTCATGGAAAAACCGTTGGATTTTCTGGCAAATGAACTGGGTGATCTTTTAACGAGCAAAAAACTGCGCCTGACAACGGCGGAGTCCTGCACCGGGGGCCTGCTCGGCTCCACGTTGTGCGCAGCGAAGGACACACCTTCTTTTTTCGGCAGCGGATTTATAACCTTTACGGATGAAGCGAAGATGACGCTGCTAAATGTGAACCCGGAAACACTTGCCAAACATACCGCCGTCAGTAAAGCCACGGTGGAGGAGATGGCAACAGGTGCGGTCAGGGTATCAGGTGAAGATGTCGGCATTGCCGTTAGCGGCTACGGCGGCCCGGACGGCGGCGAAGACGGCACGCCTGCCGGCTCCGTCTGGTTTGGCTGGGCGCTGCCGGGTAATAGGGTTGATTCAGCTCTTCAGCATTTTGAGGGCGAGTGTACCGAAGTCCTGGCGCAGGCAGTAAAATATGCCATCGTCGCACTGCTCTTCAAGCTGGGCTATATGCCTGATAGCCGCCCTGAACATTAAATCGCGAAACGCATCTACGCCCGCTGCATCGCCGCTGCCGCCACGACACCGTTGCGTCCCCGCCGTTTTGCAGCATAGAGCGCGGTATCGGCCTGATGGATGACGCCGCTGGCGATAAGATGAAGCGGCCGGTTTTCGGTCACCATGCTGCATTCGCTAAGGGTCGCGATGCCGATGCTGATGGTCAGGTAGCCGGTTGGGCTGGCAGACAGAGGAATGCGTAACGCATTGATGCTTTCACGCATTCTTTCTGCCATCGCCAGTGCCCCTGCGCTGTCGGTGCGCGGCAGGATCACTAAAAACTCCTCTCCGCCGTAGCGGCTGACATTATCTTCGGACTGGCGACGCGCTGCCACCAGTGCGTCGGCTACCCTGCGCAGGCACTCATCCCCCGCCTGGTGGCCGTAGGTATCGTTATAGCGCTTAAAATAGTCAATGTCAGCCAGGCAGACCGAAAGCGGAAACTGCTCCTCAAGGGCGTTGGTGATGACGTTAGAGAGACACTCGTCCATATAGCGACGGTTGAACAGGCCGGTGAGATGGTCGTGCTGGGCATGCTGCTGCAGGATCGCATTGGCACTAGCCAGTTTCTGCTCCGCGCGACGGCGCTCGGTAATGTCCACCCAGGTCACCGACAGCCCCACCACGTTACCAGAGGCATCATGCACCGGTACGGAGTGGGTATCGTAGCAGCGCTTGCGCCAGACAATCTCCCGGCAGGGGATCTCCGCACCGGTATCGGCCAGGGCAAAAGCGGCCTGAAACTGTTGCCAGCAGCCGGGCATCTGTTCAGCAATATGGCTCTCAGCGGGATCGTTAGCGGCGTTATCCATCAGCTGGGCCATTGCCTTGTTCGACATCACCAGACGCCCCGTACGGTCAATCATACAGAGTGCAACCGGAGTCGAGTCGTAGATAGTCTCCAGCTGCATAACGCGCTCGCCGAGCGTTGAGATATTGCGATCGATGCCCCGGTAGCCGCGCAATTCACCCTGCTCATCAAACAGCGGAACGCCGCTGGTTTCGAGCACCACGATCCGACCATCGGCGCGGCGGTTGCGGTTAACCAGCCCGGAGAATGGAATACGCTTAGCAACGATTTCGCCAAAAGCGCGTCCGACGCGCTCGGCTTCACCGGGCAGCATAAAGTCAAAAGGGGTGCAACCGATCACCTCTTCCGGTGAGACGCCCAGCAGGCTGGTTACTACTTTTGAGGACCAGGTGTAGCGCCCCTGGGCATCAACTTCCCAGACCCAGTCAGAGTTGTTATCAAGGAGATCAATAAGATGCTGTGTATCGACATTGCCGGAATCGGATGGCTTTTTATTATCATTCATGATTAGTACTAACGTTGTCCCCGCTAAAAGGGATCGGGTTACTTAACATTGGGCCTGCCTTTAGCCGAGGACGGTTATTTTTAATAATGACAATAATGCCAAAGCATGAAATTCTCATTTTCCGCCGGTTATTATAAGCCACCTTAACCACTCTCTTCATCTGCCACAGACAGGTTATCGTATTGTTATGGCCCTGCCTTTAGGAATCGTTGTCACTTTTTACAGGGTTATGCCACAGATCTGCCTGAAGAGGAGTAACGAGGTTGGCTGGACGTGGGAAGAGATCTAAGAAGATGAACAGAAAAGGCACATTCAGGGATGATGCGGCTGGAAAAAAAAAGCCCTCCGCCAGCGTGCTGACGAAGGGCTGGAAGGGCTAGCGCAGGCTTATGCCGCTGCCGCACCCTTTGGCTGCGTGGCGATATGTCCGGCCCAGAGACCCGCCACCCACTTCACCCCTTTGGCGGTAAAACGCGCCTGGGAGAAAGTGTGCTGGTTTTCACCTACCCCGGATCGCATGGTGAAGTAGCCCGCCTGCTGATGATGCAGCTGCGGCGTCAGCGTGCCATTAACGCGGTACATGATGTTGCGCTCCAGCAGGAACTGACGGAACTCCGGTTCTTTCACCTTCAGCATCTTGCAGAGCTGGCGAAAACCCAGCGAGTCCTGCACCTCCACGAAACGGTCGAAAAACTCCGCCTTGGGTACGGAGAGCGCCAGCTGCTGCTCGGCTCTCTGGCGCTGCTCATACTGCTCGGCCCAGGCGCGAGCCGCCGCCGCCGGGTTGGTGAAATCGGGCAGCGCGGTCTTGTTTTCGCGCTCCTGCCAGCGATCCAGTGCAGCAGCGGTAAAGCCTGGCGACAAACGCGCTACGGCCAGCAGAGAGTCGCGCTTGTTCAGCAAAAACTCCTGATAGCTCTCGCCATCCCGCTCAAACATTGCCACCCGTACCGGCTCTGATAAACGCTGCGCCGTTTCGAGGCTTTTAACAATACGTTTTACTTCACCGTGGGTTATGCCTGTCAACGCAGCGATTTCACGGCTACTCATCGTTGCCGATTGATCCAGAGAATTAAGGCTTTCAAATGGAATCATCATAGGCTTCACCACTCACTTACTATAGCACCCGACTGGGTTGTGTAATTATTATACTAATCCCTGTTCAAATATCCAGTAGTTTTTTTGAGCGATTTTAGTTAAGTGCGATTTTTTCGATATGAAGGTTGCCTCATGAAGATAACGTATGCGCAACTACCAAATTAGGGGGTATTATTTACTCATATTATCAAAGCTTTAAGATTATTCCCCCTTTCAACCCCTGCTAAAAAAACCAACAATTCTGCCACCGTAATTGATGGCAAATGGAACAGGAAAATGAAAAAAATTACTCTGGGGATGTTAGTGGTGGCCAGCCTGATAAGCGGCGCAGCAATGGCAGAGAGCAATACGCTCTCTATTGGCTATGCGCAGAGCGATGTGGAAGGGTTTAAGGATATTCGTGGCGTGAACGTGCAATACCGCTATGAGCTGGACTCTCCCCTCAGCGTGCTCGGCTCTTTCACTTACATGAGCGGTGATGACGATCAGGATTACTACGTGGCCTCCGATGCAGTGCATAACAGCATCGACGTGAAATATTACTCCCTGATGGTCGGCCCGGCATACCGCATTAACGAGTATGTTTCCCTCTATGCGCTGGGCGGCATTGCTCATACCAAAGCCGACGGCGATACCACCTGGGTAAACGCAGGCGATTACTACGTCGGGCGTGAAAGCATTTCTGAGAAATCGACCGATTTCGCATGGGGTGCGGGCGTGCAGTTCAACCCGACCGAGCAGCTGGCGATTAACGTTGGTTACGAAGGCACTAACGTCGATATCGACGGCAGCCGCTCCATTAACGGCTTTAACGTCGGCGTCGGCTACCGCTTCTAATTCCGCATAGCGCCGGGAAGCTGCTTCGCTTACCCGGCCTCATGTTCCCACCCCGTGGTCTACACTAGTTTTATGCAGCCCGACTGGCATACGGACAGGCGGTAAAACAAGAATAGCGGGTGAACAAAAATGAAAAAAATCGCAATCATCGGCGCAGGACCGACGGGTATCTATACCTTTTTTTCCCTGCTGAAAAACAGCACACCACTCTCCATTTCCATCTATGAGCAGTCCAGTGAGGCAGGCGTCGGCATGCCTTACAGCAGCGAAGAGAACTCAAGAATGATGCTGGCCAATATCGCCAGTATTGAGATCCCGCCCATTTTCTCAACCTATATCGACTGGCTGCGCAGCCTGAGCGAAGAACATCTGGCCCGCTACGGCGTACAGGCCTCCTCTCTGCATGTCCGTCAGTTTCTGCCGCGTATTCTACTCGGCGAATATTACCGCGCCCAGTTCCTGGCGCTGGTGGTGCAGGCGAGACAGCTCGGCTTTGAGATAGAGGTGCATGAGTCCTGTCGGGTGACCGATATTGAAGCCACGCCAGAGGGCGTTCGGCTGTGGACAGAAAACACACTGGCTGCGGAGCGGTTCGATCTTGCCGTTGTTGCTACCGGGCACGTCTGGCCGGAAGAGAGCAGCGCAACGCGCACCTATTTTCCCAGCCCTTGGTCCGGGCTGATGGAGGCACACATTCCGGCCTGCAACGTCGGCGTGATGGGCACCTCCCTGAGCGGCATCGACGCCGCAATGGCCGTGGCTATTCAGCACGGCACCTTCTTTGAGACCGAGGATAAGCGTCTGCATTTCAACCTCGACGCCGACAGCAAGGCGTTACAGATCGTACTGATGTCGCGGTCGGGCATCCTGCCAGAAGCGGACTTCTACTGCCCTATTCCTTACGAGCCGTTATCCATAGTAACGGAGAGCGCGATTGAAAAAGAGATTGCCGCCGGGCCGGATGGCCTGCTCGACCGCGTTTTTGCGCTGATGGTCAAAGAGCTGACGCTGGCGGATCCGCTCTGGAGTGAGCAGATCGCTCTTAGCACGCTGGATGCCGACAGCTTTTTCGCAGCCTGGTTTGCCGACCGTAAGAAACAGGATCCCTTCCGCTGGGCAGAGACCAACCTGAATGAGGTCGAGCGTAACAAGCGCGACAGGCGGACGGTGCCGTGGCGCTATACGATCCTGCGCCTGCATGAAGCCATCCAACCTATTGTCCCGTGGCTTGACGAGCATGACAGCGCACGCTTCGAGTCGGGCCTCGCCCGGATCTTTATCGATAACTATGCCGCCGTGCCTTCCCAGTCGATTCGCCGCCTGCTAGCTCTGCGCGAGGCTGGGATCCTGAGCGTTCTCGCACTCGGCTCGAACTACGAGATGGAGATCGGCGAGCAGCAGACGACCATCTTCGCTGAGGGCGAGCGCTATCAGTACGATGTCTTTATCGATGCGCGCGGGCAAAAGCCGCTGAAGACGGCAGATTTACCATTCCCAACGCTACGCCAGCAGCTCGCCGCCAGTGGAGAGGAGTTCCCCGCCGTTGGGGATGACTACACGCTCCATGAGCCAGCCAGCGTGCGCGGACGCATTGCTTTTGGCGCAATTCCCTATCTGATGCATGATCAGCCGTTTGTGCAGGGCATCACCGCCTGCGCGGAGATCGGTGCGGCCATCGCCAGGGCAGTCGCGCAGCCAGCCACCCGCGCAAGGGGCTGGCTCCAGATGCTGGAGCTGTAGCGATTGTTATATATCGAATACAAATAAAAGAGCAGAGGGAATCATCCCTCTGCTCCTCTTGACCCTGCTTTACTGACCTGCACCCTCTTCCACCGGCACTTTCTTTTTAGCCGTGAAGTTATAGATAACCAGCAGCGCAAAGATGCCGGTGATGGTCAGGGTAATCATCCCCTTATCCATAAATTGCGCCATATTGCCGAGGATAATCCCCACTACGCCGAAATCGGTATCGGAGAAGGTGGTGTTGGTGAGGCCAATCGCCCCCAGAACCGGCAGCAGCGCAACAGGCAGGAAGGTGATCAAGATCCCGTGGGCAAACGCCCCGCAGATAGCCCCACGTTTACCGCCGGTAGCATTACCGAAAACGCCCGCTGTAGCACCGCAGAAGAAGTGCGGTACGACACCGGGTAGGATCAGCACCCAGTGCAGCTGCCCCAGAATGAACAGCCCTACCAGTCCACCAATAAAGCTGGAGATAAACCCAACCAGCACCGCGTTGGGCGCGTATGGGAAGACAATCGGGCAGTCCAGAGCTGGTACGGCGTTAGGCACCAGCTTCTCAGAGAAACCGGTAAAGGCCGGGACGATCTCCGCGAGGATTAAGCGCACCCCTTGCAGGATAATAAATACGCCCGCCGCAAAGGTAATCGCCTGGATAAACGAGTAGACCAGATAGTTTTGACCGCCGCTGAAGTTAGCCTCAACATACTCTTTACCTGCCGATACTGACAGGATGAGGTAAATAACCATCATGGTCAGGGAAATAGAGATGGTGCTGTCACGCAGAAAACTGAGGTTTTTCGGCATGTTCATCTCTTCGGTGGATTTCGATCCTTTACCGACCAGGGTACCAATCCAGCCTGAGAGAACATAGCCAATCGTGCCCGTATGCGCTAAAGCAACCTGATCGCCGCCGACGATTTTACGCATATAGGGCTGAGCCAGCGCCGGGAACGCCGCCATCAAAATACCCAGCGCTAACGATCCGGTATAGATAAGCTGAACACCTTCAAAACCGGCTACCGAGAGGATAATCGCTACCATGCAGGCCATGTAGAAGGTTACGTGCCCTGAAAGGTAGATATATTTCAGGCGAGTAAACCTGGCGACCACAATATTAGCCACCATGCCAAACGCCATAATCAGCGTGGTCGGTGCACCGTACTTGGCGAGGGCAATAGAGACCATCGCTTCGTTGTTCGGGATGATCCCCTGAACGTCGAATGCTTCTTTAAAAATATCGCCCAGCGGGGTTAATGAGCTGACCAGAACAGAGGCACCGCCAGCCAAAACTAAGAAGCCAAGAATGGTTTTTACCGTCCCCTTAATCACATCAGGGAAAGGTTTTTTCTGTGCCACCAGCCCGAACAGCGCCACCAGTCCAACAAGGATGGAAGGCACCTTCAGCACATCGACGACAAACTGCAAAAGGTTTTGAATAAACATATTAACCTCTACGGGAAGATGTTCATCTCTGTTTAAGCGTTATTTTTCTCAAAATACTCGCGTATTTTTTGCTCGATCTCTTTCAGATCGATAATGTTATTGATGATGATAATCTTGCCCTCAGGCAGGTTGGCGCTATAGGCAATATCCTTCGCCATTACAAAAACGTCAGCCACATCGGGGGTTACCGATCCCAGGTCGGAGTGTTCAACATCCGCGACCACGTTAAGAGTTTTCAGCACCTTTTTGATATTCATTTCCATCATGAAGCTGCTGCCCAGACCTGAACCACACACCGCCATCATTTTCATAACTCACCTCATTAATCATTGATCACTATTCGTCTACTGGGCGATACCGTTATCGGCCAATAAAATTGCATTCAGTTCTTCTTTGCTGCGGGCGTTGAAGACCTTTTCCATTTCGCTTTCATCAGAGAGCAGCTCAGCCAACTGAGAGATCATCTCTATGTGGCTGTTGCTGTCCGGCGCGGCAAACATGAAAAGGGTATCCACCGGATCGTTCTCATCAGCGTTAAACACTACGGGTTTAGCCAGCTTTACAACCGATAAGCCCAGCGCCTGAGCGCCCTCTTCCGGACGGGCGTGCGGCATAGCAATCCGCGGAGCGATAACGAAGTAAGGGCCGACCTCCTCTTTCAGGCGGATAATAGCCTCGATATAGCTTTGAGATATTGCTCCTTCATTGAGGAGAGGAAGCCCGGCGATCTGGATGGCCTCTTTCCAGTCCGCTACGCTCTCAACGTACTGTATTTTCTCGTTATTTAACCACGTTGCCAGATGCGACATATTTTTCTCCCTGATCTAAAAAAACGCGTTTCTCTGTTTCAGGCTGCTTGATACGTATAGACATCTTTAAGATGTATAGTCATCTAGATAGTGGACCGGGATCTGGGCAGATACAATATGTAACGGTCACATTGCGGCGAACTCGCGGGATTTGGATGCAAATTCGTTAAGCCGATCACATCTCTACACCACTCAAGTGGTGCTAAGCGAAGAATATCAGGCATACATGTATAGACAGGCTCAGGGGAGTCGCTCTTTCACACTTATCGGGAAGAATATCGATGGTTGATGGCATAACAGAGAAGCAGAGAGAGGTAGTCGATTACATCCTGAAGAAAATTAAGGATGACGGCCTGTTGCCTGGCGATAAGCTCGATACTGAAATTGCCATTGCCAAAAATATTGGTATCACCCGCGCTACCGTGCGCGAAGCCACGCGCATTTTAATAGAGCAGCAGAGGATTTACCGGGTTAAAGGCTCGGGTTTGTATGTAGGGTCAACTGGGGTAAGCAACCACTCTGGACGATTTCATGCGCTCTCACCTTTCGATTATCAAGCCCAGAAGCATGGCTATAAGGGCGTGCGAAAGGTTATCTCTGCCAGTATTATCCGCGTTCCCTCCCCTGATATGGCGCAGGCGTTACGTATTAAGAACAGCGACAAGGTCTATAAAATTCTGCGTCTGATGTGCTTCGATGATATTCCCGTTGCGCTGGAGCATAGCCACCTGCCGGTGAGCATGTTTAGCACCATGGAGTTCAGCAGGCTGGAGATGTCGAAATTCTCCTATATCGAGCAAATTACCGGTAAGAAGATCCAGCGCCGGGACCAGAACCTGGAGGCAATCAATTTGACCGATGCGGATGTGCTCTCCTTATTAAAATTAAAGGAGAATGATGCGGTTATCGAGCTTACGGAAACGGTGTTTCTTGATGATGGGACGCCCTGCGAGGTGAATATCGCGATTATCAATACGCGGATATTTCCGCTTAGGCAGGATTCGCGACGGCCTTGATTAATAGAGGGGTGCATATGATTTTTAGTATCCATCAAAAAGGCCGCATCTGCGGCCCTTTGGATTAGAACTGCGGTAGTTGTTCGAGGTTATCCCTCGCGATCCCATCAGCTACGGTTTTTAAATAAAAATTGCCACCGACAGGATCAATAATTACTCTAGCTCCCTGATAATACTGACCATCACTCCTTTGTATTGCCGTGATAAATACATCTGTTTCATTAAAAATCCTGGACACAACCTCTTGCCTTCTAAGATCAACGGAAACACCTCCACCTTGAGAAACTCTAAGTACATCAATATGCGAATGATTCGAATTATAACGCACAGCATATACATAATAATTTGACATATAAAAAACTTAATAATTGGCAGCAACATTACTGCCTTAACCTTATAAGCCCCAAGCAATAAAAGTGCACAGTAATTCTTCCCGAAAATAAGCACACATTACAAAATTACATTAAAAATATTTATATTACAAAATATGCGGGAAATTAATTTTTAGTTATATATCTCTTTGAATAATGGTTAAAAAGCCCATCTTTTTTAACCAATGGATTACAAAGTAGCAGTTAAGAAGATAAGAAAATAAGAAAATAGAAAAAACTCTAAATAGCAGAAATATGTCTAAATAAAGAAAGGGGATTTACATCAACAGCAGATAACCAACTGAGAAAACTGGTGCCGATAATAGGAGTCGAACCTACGACCTTCGCATTACGAATCCGAAGCACCACATTTAACTAACTGTTTTAACTGGCCTTGACCGCATTCACAGCCATCAAGTCAGTGGCACAAAACGGAAGATGATGGAGGTTGTGAATGAGTGCATGTCACAAACATGGCACAGAGAGCGCAAAGCCCTGCATGGGTGCAGAGCTGTGCGTTTCTCAAGGCAATTTCCGCCCCAATCCCATGGTTATTGATTGATCATTAAACAACCATTACACTGCCCATCTACATAGAAATGGTGGCGCCATGGTCTTGTTAACAAAATTAGCTCACTGGTTTATCCGTGCCATGGGTGTTGCATGTCTGCTAATGCTGGTCACAGGCATATCTGCTGATAAGGGATTTGTTAGCCTGGACATAGCAATGATAGCTATATGGCTATGGGATGAGTATTCGCTATGGAAGCATAGGGTGTGACTACTTGTCCGCGAATAACCTTTCCAGATTGCTAACCCTATCCTCTAGCCGTTGACGCTCCCGGCGCTGATAAGCAGCCTCCAGCCACAGGCACTGATCTGAACGGATGCCCCAGCGATCACCTGCGTGCGTAACGAGAATCTTGCTTTCAGGCTTGACCACTTCCGTCCATGCATCTTTAGTTACAATGCGCTGCAGCGATCCATCAAGAGCATCTAAATACTCCGGTTCATGCTCAATGACCTCCGCGGGCACTATATCGAATTGATCTTCCCACTCATCGTGGCAGAGCAGGCCGAGGCGAGTTCCGTCGAGACCTTTTTCTTCAAACGCTTTTTTTACCTGCTGAGCGATTACCCCGAAGTGCCAGCGAGCTGAATCCTCTCCTTTCTCCTGAATCGAGTTCAGCCACTGGAAAGCGATTAACGACACATCACCCCAAGCATCAAGAATGGCGTCTGGGTCCTGGCCCATCAACCCAGAGAGGGTTTCGACGGTGATAGGGTCTGTTTTCTCACGGCCATCAGAGGTGTTAATAGTTCCTGTGCCAGCAAATAGTACGCTCCAGCGATTAACCATGTCGCCACAGGGGGTCAGGTTGTCATTGCCAGGCGTCACAGCCCTTTGGAAGGTGGCAGCCGTTTTAACTAAAAGCCGCGTTTCTCCTGCTGCAACGAGTTGCATTTTCGTGTCGCCAGTAACTCCGATGGCCATTCCGTTGCCATCTGTAGAGGCGAACCCATAGAAAGGGTTGCTGGCGCTTCCCCGGAAATTGATGGCAAAGTTAGATACACTCGGATCAACGCCGAACCCGGCCACGCCATTCTGGAACATTCGACCGCCATTAGGTGCGTAGTAAGCCAGTCCGGTAATTTGCCTGATGTGAACACCGACGTTGGCCTGTTTTCCCGCCTGCAAATGCTCAATGAGAATGCCGTTCTGTTGCTGCAGATTTCCTGTTCCCTGCAGGAGGACGTCGTTAATATAGACGCCCGCACGGTCGTTGATTTGTCCTGTTCCCTGATGCACGGGGGAAGACATCAGGCCTTTCATTAACTCCAGCACGCCAGAGCCAGCATATGTTGTCCTGTCCTGAAAGCTATACACGTGGTTATGCGTATGCGCGCCTTTCAGGTTTAGCGTTGCATCAAATACACCGTACCCTCCGTAGTCTGTAGCGGTGTCAATAAATGTCTTATCTGCAAAGCCATGGCAGTTAGTTGGTGAGTTCTGTAACAGACGAACCACAGTAACGCCATCACGAACAGCATCAGACCCAGGATTACCTAAGGGCAGGTTACCAACGATTAAATTAGCTATTTCATTTCCGGTCACACGCAATCCACCGGTCATCGTGTCACCTCGCCTGTCAACGGCATTACCGACTAGCTTGACGCCATCAGCAGAAGCCAGTTGATCCTTGAAGTCCAGCAAATCACCTGACGAACCCGTCACCCTTGGAAAGTAGAACTGCTGAGTTCCATAGGCATCGTAAACGGCCATGCTGTAATTTGAGGTAGTCAGGAAGTTGGCAATCTGACCGTTGTATACCGGGAAACCAGCAGAGTTAATCCGGATCGGCTGCGCCACCTGGATGTTTTCACCAGATTCGCTCTCCAAATAAATAGGGATTTGGTTTGCCGGGTTGGATGGATCTGTGTCAATCTTACCAACATAAATCTTGCCATTGGCGTTAGCCTTGAACGAACGCGCCAGGGTAAATAGCTGGCTCGGCATACTGACAACTGCGTTTGCGGTAACATCTGCCATTTGTAAACTCCGGGCATAAAAAAGCCCCGGCGGCTGCCAGGGCTGGATAGGTTTTGGTTTCAGCTTTATATTCGTCCATACCCCAAAGGAGTAGAAATTGGATAAATCAAAGAGCTTCGGTGAAAATGCTTACAATGACATTAAAAAGGTGCTGAAGTACCTCTTTGTGATTGCCTTGGTCGTTTCGGCTATGGGTGTGGCATGGCTTGGATTCGGCGCGTATCAGGCATACAAAATAAAGAAAGAGCGCGAGGATATTCTTATCCCTAAAGCAATGGAGTTTACTAGAACTCATGTCCCTACAATGCTTTACCGGGATGAGTTCGGGACTAAGGAGATGGCAATGCTTTGGTTTGTTGGGGATACAGACAACCACGCCATAATAAAGGTTTCAGGCAAGATAGGCGTGTACTCCACTTCGCAATACTCTTCCATTTCTTTCTTTAATCAAGCTGGGGAAGCTTGTGAAAGCGCATCTGCGTCTATCAATGAAAGTGGTAAAATAAATTCTCTTAGTTGCGATAACAAAATATATTTCACCAAGTGAATCAATTCGTACTTTCTGTATGATTTGCAACAAATGGCCTTACAATTAAAGCCGCCTGACTTAGCGCCTTTTCATATTGTGGCGTGCCTGGTTTAGTGTTAGCCAATCTCAAAATCGCATTCCTGATTGGCTTACTTTCATAAAACCGCGCCACGGCACCGTAGCTTAACCCTGCTGCTGTCCCCACCCCGCCAGTACCAAGAACATCCGTTGCCACACCTGCAGGGACGGCGATCTGGAACAACTCCTGTCCTGTCGGTGTTACCGCCCCGGCACGTGATGCGTGTCTTGTCTGGTCAAGATATTTTGTCAGGCCTTGCAGGTATTGCCTTTCCTCTCCTTTGAACAAAATTCCCGTCTGCGATGAAAGCCGGTTAACTTCATTGAGGAACTTGTCAGGACTCCCTCCCGACTTTTCATATGCCTTTCCAATGACTGACGCCCTGGCAGCTCCTCTCCCCTTGCTATCAAGGGAGTTGTATAGCTGCCTGACTTCGCTTTGCTTGTTGCTAAACAAAAGGTTATTGACAACCTCAGGCGTCAGGTCTCCCTTCTGCAGGACATTTTTTAGGCGTGTGTTGTTAACCATTTGCGCTTCATTGGCGTATACAGCATTTGCCTGTTTATACCTGCTCGCCATTTTCGCCCCGAGAGTGTCGGATACAGCTTGGTTCACATCATTGGTTAATGCAGAGTAAACTCTGTTAACAGCAGCCTGCGACTGATTAGGCCATACAGTCCGATCACCTTTTACGTCCTGTCTGAACTGGGTACGCAAATCTCTCAACAAGCCAAAATCCGCACCTTTATTCAGTTCATCCCTGTAGGTTTCAAGCTTGGAAATGGTCTGCGTGTCAGCCGCACCGCCCAGCCGTGAAAGCCTGTTTATCTCAGTGTCGATTGCTGAAATAGCTTGTGTGGGATTTATAGTACCTGCGGACTGCATGGCGTCATTTACCAAAGATAATCGCCCACCGGCAGCCTGTTTAACCTTGCTCGTCTGCCTCTGTAAGCTCTGAACAATTTCTTCAGGTGCCGGCGAGTCAAACTGCTGCGCATAGCGCTGGACTATTTCATTCCTTGCTTCCTGCTGTCCGCGCCGCAAAGCTCCAGTACCTGTAACTGGGATTTTCTCCCCTAATGCCCGCGCTGAGTTTCCAGTGAATGTACCTGGGGGTGCTACGTCAGTGGTCAACAAAGGTGCATTGTTTTTTTCAGCAAAATTTATGGCCTGCTGAGCCTCCGGTGCAATCTCTCCACGTACAGCCGTTACGCCACGGCCTATAGCCTTAGCTGTACCGGAAAGTACACCCTGAGCACCCAGGTTTACCGCCGCATTTGTTGCTGCGTTCTGGGCAAAATCACCTTGCTGATTTGCTGCCTCTGCCAACGAACCTAAAGCCATGCTACCAGCAACACCGGCGCCTGGAATTAGATAACCACCAACTGCCTCTCCAGCCTGCGCATAATGATCTGACGGGCGATCAACCGGACGGTATACATCGTCAAGCACTCGCGGCCCGCCAAGGCCCTGACTGATCGCATTGATTAGGCTGGCACCGCCCTGTAAAACATCGAACGGGATATTTACCAGCCCCCTACCCGCCTGCTCTGCGGCCTGACCAATGCTCTGCCCGCCAGTGATCCAGTCGGCAGCCTGCTGTGCTAAAGATGGCTCTGATTGCTCTTGTGTTGTCGTCGCGGGCTGATTCTGCTGCGTTGTCGCTGTTGGCTCAGGATTTGACTGTCCAGCGAAATACTCATCAATCGCAGCACCAATATCTTCAGTGCTGGTGCCGTCAGGGAAACTGAACGTTTTGCCGTTAGCTGTAACTTCCATCATTTCACCGTGAATGTGATTCCTGATTTAGACGTATGAATGCCACCCGCTGATTGTTGAGCGCTTTGCTGGTTGACTGGCTGGCGACTCGTACCAACATTGACGTTATACTGCTGGTTGTAATTGTCTGTGTAGGTCTTGATGTCTTTAACTGATTGCTGTGCTGACTCCGGGCTAGAAAAATCAATTTGTGGCATGCCCTGAAAATACATTTTTGCTTCAGCTACAGTGTTGATACCACTTGCCCCCATATCACGCGCAGCCGCAATACCCTGATTTTGCATTCGTCCTTGAATACGCTGCGTCGCGTTATAAATCTGCCTCTGCTCTTTACCACTGATTCTGCTTCTGACGTCGGCCCCTAGCGCAGGAGTGCCATTACCACCAGTCACACCGGTGATGAAGTTCAAATCATCTGGACTGGCCGCTTCGATGGTGTCTATGTCTTTCTTCATAGCATAATTCTGAGCTGTAGCAGCCGATGTTGCAGGCGAGGCTATTGCGTTTGCCGGAACGCGAACAGTGTTTCCATTGTTATCCCGCCCCTCATAGAAAGCATTCGCTCCCGCGCCATGCAACTTCCCACCTATCGACACTGTCCTTCCGTCAGACAGCTGCACCTGTCTATTCCCTGCCCCTACTCCAGTATTAATTCCTGCCACCTGAGCAAAGAGCGCGGCTGCCTCAGGATCTGTTTTAAGCAAGCTGGAGTATGCGGAAAAGTTTTTCATGTCACTGGTTGCTCCGCTTGCCGATAACTTGGCGTTCTGAGCAGATATATTTTGCCCCCTGACCTGAATATCCTGCCCTCTGGCTTGTAGAGCCTCTCCAGCCTGATTACTGCGGATGCGCTCCGCGAGAGTCTCCTGATCGTTGGCGCGTTGCGCCCGGTCGTTCTGAACCCCATAGTAATCTTTCGGACCAAGAGCGCTAAGCCCTACCGCATCTACAATGCTAGCCAGAGCCTGAGGATCTTGCTGATACTGTTGCAGGATTTCCTCTGGAGATGAATTGATGGTGCCGAGCACGCCAGCGTTGCGGGATGCGGCCGCACCAATGGCCTGCGGATTGCCTGATGCCATGGCAATTCGCAGATCTCGTGCTGCATTACCCAGAGCTAACTGATGCTGCTCATCCTGAAAGCCTATTCCTTGTTTAATGGCATCTATTTGACCTGGGTATTTCGCAACAAGAGCCGACATCTTTTGCGGATCTCCAAAAGACTCACCCCAGTCTCTTTGAAACTGCTGTGCCAGTGCCTCTTGCCTCAGAGCTTTTTGGCTCTCAATTTCTTGCTGCTTATACAGCCCCATCAGACTTCCAAGCCTGGCACCGGTCATTATTGACTGATTCAGTCCTGACGTGTAATCAATTGGATCCGCCATTAGTAAAGACCTCCGCCACCACCGATTAAGCTTTTTCCGCCAGTGAAGTATGCTGCCGCACCATTGGCCAGTGTATTGAATCCAGCCACGGCCTGGCCTGCACGAGCCGCACCTATCTGCCCCATGTTTTGTCCGTAAGCGTTGGAGTAGTTACCAGCCGCCGCGTTATTAGCGCCTGCAGCGGAAAGGCCAACGTTGGTGAGTCCGAGAAGCTGCCCATACATGTTATTCTGCTGGTCTGTCATCATTGACAGGTAATTCTGCCCAAGCTGCGGAGCAATTGCTGCCAGATTATTGGCCGTCGAAGTAGATCCTAGTCCACCAGTTGCTTCGGCAGCATTTAACGCCTGATAACGAGCCTGGTCGCTCATTAGTTGATATTCAGGGGAGCTGTAATAATCAGTTAATAGTTGACTGCGGTTTATTGGTTGCCCAGCAATGCCGGTTAATCCTGTCAGGCCGCTGAGTCCAGCACTAAGAAATGGCTGGTTTGTTTGTTTCTGATCCTGGTAAATATTCCAGGCCATCTGGTTGGAGTC
Organism: Pseudescherichia sp.; assembly: GCF_031987975.1. Classification (GTDB taxonomy): domain Bacteria; phylum Pseudomonadota; class Gammaproteobacteria; order Enterobacterales; family Enterobacteriaceae; genus Pseudescherichia. The sequence goes on from NZ_DALZYX010000002.1 coordinate 425,270, forward strand.
TTTGGCGGCGCTAACCTGTGCATCAGCAGCCTTGTTAGAACCGGTAATGCCACCAACCACACTACCCACAACGTTACCAATACCTTTAGCAATGCCGCTCATGTAGCGCACCTCGTCATCAAAATTAATTCGCCGCTCGTGTTGTCAATATATTCGACAACACCGCGCCATCGTTCGGAGAAACCAAACTTACGCGCCAGGTTGCACACATGCTTGTGCTCGATTCGCACGGGGGCGTGTATTTCCCGGTTACCAATTAGACCCAGAATGTCGCGCACAGCCTCTCTGCATCTGTGCCGCTCTCCGGGCTTCATCGCCATGTGCAAATCCACCCTCTCGCCAAAATCAAGACACACAAATATGGCAACACCATTCCACAGCAGGTAATCACCTTCTGTTTCAGGCCACGACGGCACTCCCCACAGCCTCATAAGCTGTGATCCAGTAACTTTGTCTATGCTGGTCATTAGTTGATTAGTCCGTGCGCCCTGGCCATGTCCTCAAGTGCCTTAATTCGCTGCCTCGCCTGAACAAGCCCCGTAGCGATAGCGTTAATCTCTGCCTGGCTGTAGGTGGCGCTGGCGCTGTAGGTCTGGCTGGCATTAAAAGAGGCAAGAAGTGCGGATCCTGTTGCCGGAGTCCATCCTGTCTGGCGAGCGCCGACGACCTTTGTCCCGTTCACAGACAGCGACGTCGTCACTGAGACTGGCGATGATATTGACTGAATGGCTGTTGCTTTCTTAGATACATAGTCAGTCTGAAGGTTGTCTATGTCATTTTCCGCTGCTGCGACTGCCGACTGAATGTTGATCACCTCATCAAGCAGGAAATCGACATCGCTACGGAGTGTTACAATCTTTCCTTCAGCTGTTGTAACCCTGACCTCAACCAATGCAATTGCACTGGTGTTAGCTGATATCCTGCCTTCGTGATCATCCAGTTGCTCATCCTGCTCATCGTTTTTTACCTGAGCATCGTAGGCGCCTAAACCTGCCTGATTTGCTTTCTCTGCAACGCCAGTCAAGTCCTGCGACTGAGTAAGGATGTGGATCTCATATGCCCGTGAAAGGCCCGAAGGAAGCGATGCGGCAGAAAGATTTGCGGCATTCAAACTAACAGGGTTTTTAAGGGAGTCGTCAGCCATTACTCAACCCTCACCTGGCACCCCGACAGAGTCACCGGCGTATTAGTTATGACCCGTATCTTGAAAGCGATATTTTTCCTGATCCTGCCCACCCGCTTCCAGATGACTCTCCTGTCATATCGGAAGGGCTTATCCCAGTGGAGCAACTTCTCTTCTCCATGGGTAACTCCGTCGGCGGTTGCAGAGATAAATATTTTTTGCGCCATCTGTGCCGCGCCGGTCACCGCCTCTAATTCGAGGTCAAACACCCGTGCGTTATCTGCCTTGAACATGGGCGTGTAGAGCAAATGCTCCTGTGGTACGTCGTACTGACTGGACAGGTTAAAGTTAACCTGCCCAACATACGGAGATGATTTATCACCACACGAGATGTCATTCCCCTCGTAAGCGAAATCAATAGCCCTGTAAACGTCGTCATTGAGGCCCGTCTTCAAAATCGTCCATTGTGGCCCGTTCTGGCTGGCTGAGGCATCAAAAATAAGCACATGCCTTGGAAGGTGAACCATCAACAACTCGTGAGAGTCAAACCTTAATGGTTCAAGTACACCCCGGGATAACTCAGAAAGAGAGTAGCTGCGGAGAATTTTCTCTACCGTTGCTGTTGCGATGGTTTTTACCTGCCCGCTCCCCATCAGATAAATAGAAGGTGAGCCAGTGGCGGGATGGCTGATTATTGCAAAGTCGTCCATGAAACTGCACTTGCAGTACGTCCCCGCTATTCCTTTGGGCACGAAATACGCCGGATTGTTGACATACACAGCAGCGCCAGCGCCACTATTTCCCGTCAGTGCGAAAAACTCCGTAGTGTTTGTGCCAAAGCAGACCACAAAGTCCCGCCATACATCCAGACCAACTATGCCATCTGACTGAGACTCCGCTCGGTATTCAGCACTATAGCGATCTGGCTTAGTCTCATCTTCAAGGTCAGAGATAAAGAACGAATCAGACCCTTTTTTTGCCCAAATATATCGGCCTCTGACTCTTACGATATCGCTTGCAGAGCCAATATCGTACCTGGCGTAACCTGATGACTCGGGCCAGTTATCTATTACTGACACGCCACCGTCATACTTAAACTGTGTAACACGACCCTCGATAATGACCGCGTGGCTTACGCGTGAGTGAGCCATGCTTACCCTGCCCGTCCCTGACACAGGAGCAACTTCATAGCCAGCCCGGTATAACCGATTACCGCACACCCTGTAGACGGCGTCCTGAGTGGTGTTGTATTTAACCCCTCTTGAAGCGCCGTCCACAAAGGTTCTCAACTGGATCCCTGGAAACGACCGCAGATACCCATTGCTATCCAGAATCTCTTTTGGCGTAGCCAGCATGTTCACCGGAAGGTAATCGACATAGTCAGCGCTAAACCTGTCTTTTGCATTACCCTTCATCAGAGGGAGTTGAACTATCGGCATCTTTCTTTTCCCGTCTGTGGTAGAAGTTGATATTACTCAGCGTAGCGCCGCGATTTCCGGAACCTACTGGCATGCGATTGGGGTAACAGATGCGGCCTGAGCTTTCTGCCCGGGTCAGTGCGGTGGATTTGTAGAGCAACTCCTTGCCATTCCGGGCGCTCATCACTATTTTGGCTGATGGCTCGACTGCATAATCAGGGGCAATTCTCACGGCTAGATTGAAAACGACTGCGCTCACTTTTGATGATCGCATGCCGTGCTCGTCACCGGTCGCCGGGGGATTTTCATCAGAGGAGAAAACGTAACCGGTGATAATGCCTGCGCCGTCCTGATACCACTCCGCCATCATCATTTCGAGGTCATTAACAGCATCTTCGACTGACTGCGGCTCTACATCGGTTAGGGTTGCATCAGACGCTATTCCCAGCTTCCGAAGCGCCGCCAGAACTAGATCGCCCTTCGTCGACATGTCCATCATCTACCTCTTCAGCCGCTTCGGCGTTGGTCTTACGGGTGCGCTTGATTTTGGTCTGCTCAGCCTTCTGGGCATGAACATCGTCAGGGTGCTTGTGCCAGCCATCAGCAAGATGCTCCTGAACTTCATCATCTTTCACGACGATGGTTTTGTACTGCTTGCCCCAGATGCGCGTTCCCTTGCCTTCTTTGTAAAGCATTGTGCTCATGACTTTCTCCAGTAAGAAAGGGGCCGAAGCCCCTTATCATCAGCCTTCAATGGCGGTTGCTACATCCTGATTCGCCAAACCAACACCGATAGCTTCCGGTCGCACAGCGGTAGACTTGTACCACAGCGCGATACGGCACTTCCCGCTGAAGGTGGAGATATCACCCTGGAAGGCGATAACGCCGTTCAGGCCGGTACCCGGAATGCTGAACGCCTCGGACTTCATGCCAGCAAAGAGGTTATGGTTCAGCGGGATCGGCTGCGATACCAGGCGGATAGAGTCATCAGCCCAGAACACGTTGGTCGGCGCGGTGTCGGTGTTCAGCACGTTGATTGCCGCACCGGCTGCCAGCGAGGTATTAACGTTCGCATAGGCACGCTCAGCAGCGGTCAGCGAGGTGTCGTCCAGTGCGATCGGCTTCGGCGTTATGGTGATAGCATTGCCGTTCACGGCTACGACGGAGAATGTCGCGTCCTGTACCAGAACGTTCTTCGCCATCTGCGCCAGGAACTTGACGCCAGCGAAGGAGATCTTATCGCCGCGCTTAAAGCCAGTGCCGGAGCTAACATTCACCGTAGCGAAGCGGTTATCCACGTTTTCACGGGAAGCGTCTTCGTTGAGGCGCCATGACTGCGGCTTGAACTTCTGCGCACCTGAAACGGTAACGCCGGTAGCGGTGGAGCCAAACAGAGTAGGAAGTTTAGGCGAGCGCAGAACATCATTGAAGCCAGCAACCTGCTTCTGAATGACGCCTTTGGTATAGGCATCATCCTGAATGCGGCCGTAGAAGTCCTTTCCAGCCAGATCGCGACCTGCGCCACGGTAGTCATTGGCGTTAAAGAAGAAGCTCAGCCCAGCGTCGCGGTTAAGCTCACGGGAGAACATTAGTGATTCTGCTTCAGAGATGAAGTCCCAGCCAGTGTTGGCATTGCCGATTGGCCCGGTGCTGGTAACAACCAGCGACCCCATCTCTGCCGCTGTGTTAGCGATCTCTTTCTCAACGTTGTTTGCCAGCTTCTTAGCGGAAGCGGCAATGCGGCGACGATAAGTGGTTTCGTCACGAACATCATCGGCGCGAATGTCGAAGAAGTCGTTGTCCGGGTCGTCGAGCGTCACTTTTACGTTCAACTCCAGCAGATCGGTTTCCTTGTCGGTCAGGTCCCAGCCGCGCTGAGTTGGTGCTTCCTGCTCGACAGGCATCCAGATCGTGTTGTCACCACGCTGCATTTCACGGCCCGGCGGCGAGTATTTACTGACTTTGCCAACCATCGGCATCATGTTCTGCATTGTTTCGATAACCTCGTCTACTGCGAGAGTTACCATCTGACCTTCATTAAGAGCCATTATTTGATTCCTTTAAGCTGAGCCTTGTACTTGCGATAAGCATCCGTGTCGCCTTTCTTCGCTGCTTCATCCATCTTCTTCTGAATGGCTGATACGTTCGCGGCGGCAACACTTCCCTGCACAGGCTCATCTGCCTGAGGGGCGTTAGATCTCGCATTAGCACGAGGCTTGAGAGTTAATTGTTCAGATAACCTGGTAAGTTCGATGAGCGCACGCTGACCGTCCAGCGCTAAGATGCGGCGTAATTTCTCCGGGTTTGAACCCAGGTGATAGATGATCGCTGCCGACTTCTCAGGGAAGAGGTCCATAATGGTTGTGTCCACATCTGGCGGGACAGCCTGGCGGAACACTTCCTCTTTCTCCTGATAATCAGGCAGGTTTAATTTCTCTGCCGTATCATAGTGCTTACGTACTGCCTCAACGATTTGTGCTGAATGTCGGGTAAACTCCTGAGTCTTGCGTCCCTGCTCTGCTACTGCATTGCTGCGCGCATCCTGCGCCTTGAGCAGCCATTCGTTATTAGCCTGCGTGAATGCAGCCTGTGCGCGATTGGTGTCCCATCCATACTTCTCCAGAGCTTCATCAGAGAAATATTCACTGGCGTTGGGTTGAGGAGGTAACTCAGGGTTTACCCGCAGGTCTTCCGGAATTTCTCCGCGCTGCACGGCCTCTGCCCGCTGCTCAAGCTCACGCTGACGCTTGCGCTCAAGGCGGCGCTGTGCAAATTGCGCATTGACTGCCGGATCCTGCTTAGGTTTGGTCTCATCGTCCTTCAGGACAATCTCGAAGCCCTCATCGTGCGCACCATCATCACTGGCATGTGACGCTGTATCGACTGCGGATGCCGCCGCATTATCGACGTGCACGGGTGAGTCTTCAGTTACCTGAATTTCGGTGGTGTCGGTCATGATTAACTCTCTCTTATTGAGGTGTCTCGGCTACGCCGCCGGAGGGTGAAGTTTGTCTCTGCGATTGCAGGATGCTGGCAACGTCCATGCGCTGGGTGTGCGCCTGACTGTTGCCCTTAAGGATTAACTCAGCATTAGCGCGTGCATCATTGCTGCTCTGTTGCTGGAATTTGGAGATGGTTTCGAGCGCCTGGCGGAATTCCTTCTGCTTATCCAGGTCAACGCCGTTGAGGATTTCGGCAATCTTAGCTGCTGCCAACTGGTTCTGGGCTTCAACCTTGGCCGCTTCAACTGCGATCTTCTTGTCCTCGTTCTGTGCTTTGATTAGCTCTGCCTGTCCTGCCATGTACTGGCCTTGGGCAACTAGCATCTCTGGATTAGGTTGCTGCTGTTGCTGCTGCGCCTCAGCAACCCACCGCTCTTCTTCAGGCGTCTCCGGATCCTTAGCACCAAGTATTACCAGTTGCTTATTCGCATAGTCTCTAAGCAGCTCAACACCCTTGCCATCAAGCAGCGAGTAGTACTGAAGTTTTAACAACTGGTATTCTGCTGGGTCTACCTGTGGATCTGTCTTGCTGAGTAACTCCAGAATTTCAGCACGGTTCTGCTCTTTCATCGACTGGAACGACGGCCCAACATCGGTATAGCACTCATAGCGGCCACGGATATCGTTCAGCGTAACGACTGTGCCGGTCTGGAGGTCTAGCTCCTGTGAATAGAGCTGAACCTCCTTCTCGCTGCCGTCTTCCAGCGTCATGGTGACATTGCGCGGCACGTCGTAGATATCACTGACCATCGCAGCGTAAATCTCGCCGTCACGACGCATAGCCGTAGCAAGGTTGTCCTGAAACACATAGGTGTCCAGGTCGGCACGCATGTTGATCTGGTTGACCGTTTCGAAAGCTACCTGCTGACCGCCGATGTCATTCGCATCAAGGCCAACACTGGATGTTAGCTCAACGGCATTGGTGGCCGCTTCCAGCATGTAGGCATTAGCCTGAGGGACCTGCACAGGCTGGTCTACATATATCGGATTAGGCGGCAGGTCGTTACCGTTCTCATCAGTACGATTCAGCAACTTGTATCGATACGCATTGCCGCTATCGTGCATTTGCTCATACCCTGCCACCTGCTCAGGATAGAAGTAAGGCACTTTCTGCGGCTTCTCTGCCACAATGTCAGCATTGAACGACATAATCATGTTACGCAGGCGCTGGCCGTCTTTGGTGCCACGTACAATGCCCTCGTAAACTTCCTTGTCGCCAGCAAACGCCCACTCGCCATACACTGGCACAACAGGGATATGCTCGCCAGCAATGCGCTCACGGTCTTTAAGGATTTCGGTCATGGTGATGAGGCTTTTGTAGACCCGGCGGCGCTTAACCTTGCGCTCGCCAATCTTCTCCATGCCCTTTTCAGCCAGCTCATCGATAACGTCTTTGATATCGGCTTTGAAGTAGCTAACCGGCTCACCTGTCAGCGGATCCTGATAGATATATACCGTCTCTTTCTTCTCCTCCACCTCGTAGTATTCGCCGACATAGAATGTCTCGCTGGTTGCCCAGGGGAATATCCAGTTGGAGGAAGGAGACTGAAAGGTCGGATAGTCATCGGCGTCAAGACCATGCTCTTCAGCAAATGCATCCCAGCCGTCTTTACTCATCGCGCTGATGATCGTGCAGTGCAGCGCATCGCTCTTGTCTAGCTGCTTGGCGTTGCTGTCCCACACTACATGAGAACACGCCTCGTGAATCGGAACACGCCGGATAATCTGGTTATTGCTGGTAGGGTTCTGGTCTTCGTACTCCGTAATCAGGCGCCAGGCACCAACGCCCGCCTCTATCTGCTCACGCACTGCGACGTTGACAGCGATCTTCGCAGTGTTATGGCGCATATCTGTGCGGTACATCCCCATCAGGATGTCAGCAGCGTCAGGGCTGGCTCCGTCTTTCGGCTTATACAGCACATCTACTGGATTCTTACGCATCTCAGCAACGAGCTTGCGAACCTTCGGCTTAACAACGTCGAACTGTCCGCGATACTGAAGCGTTGTGTAGTCGCTCAGCCAGTCATCCCATTGTGAAACTCGGGAGAAGAATAGGTCGTTGCTTGCCTCTGTCCTGGCCTCGTCGCTTGCCGACCAGTCCCGGTCAAACTTCCGGAGAATGGTCTGCAATTTCTCATTGGTATCGGCCATTTATCTACTCCGGGGGATTGGGCGAATTGGTGCAGGTATTACTTTTTCTTTAACGATGCCAATATCGCCGTAGCGCTTGGCAAATCGCCGCATCATGTAGGCATAACGAGTAGCGTCGAGGAGGTCATCACGGGTCTTCACGATGCGCCCCTTGTCGTCACGATGATAGAAGTTGAATTCTTCGAACCAGTCACGCAGACCGGCAAACACTTTGAATCGACCTGAACTCATCAGGTCGTGAAGCTCAAATAGTCCGGCCTCAACTGACCTTGAACCGTCAGGCCACTGAGCAGGCTCAGGAAGCATCAGGAAGCATCAGGAAGCCAGCGTCGGCATAGTAGGACTTCTGCTGCAGTCCGCTACCTTTCTCCGTCTGTAGGCCATCCTGGGGCCATGAGGTAGGCACACGATTAGCCCATGCCTTAGTAGCGCCCCACGCTTCAGCAGGAGAAGTCTTGCTGGCCTTCCAGGCTTTGGTGACGTAGAAGGTCTCGCTGTCCATGTCGATAGCAAGTTGCACGCGGCTTTGCGGGTGGTCCCAGCCGAAGTCCATGCCGTCGATAACCATGTAATGCTTCGGTATCGGGAATGGCTCGCAGGTGATCCGATCTTCGCTGAAGTCAAATATCCGCCCCTGCCCGAGCATTGGTATGCCCTTCGTACGCATATCGCGCTGATGGGGCGGGTATGATTCCAGGAGGCTACGCTTGGTCTCTTCGGTAAGGTGCGGCGCGTCATCCCATCCAACGTTCATGCAAAATTGCGAGTCGGCAGGGTCGTCTAATAGCTTGATAACTAGCTCTGTGCGTCCGTTCTCCGGGGTAAACGTCAGAATACCACGCCCGCCTCGGCCTTTATCGCCTGTGGCGGTACGGGTAAGAACCTGAGGATAGATCGTCTGGTCTTCTGGCTCTTCATCGATGTGGAACCAGTCGATGTCATCCCCCATCAGGGCGTGCTGCCCCTGTGTGTAAGACCAGAATTGCACTTTACTGAGGTCGCCGCTGCTATGCCGGATGTAAGCTGAGCGTACGGCGTTTGGTGTGCCAGTCATTGGCTCAGTAGATACGATGCGATCTGCAGGTATGAGTCCGCCACTGAACTCACCGTTAACCTTCTTGCCAAGGATTGCAGCCTGCAACAGGTCTCGGCACTTCTCGCCAGAATAACCAAGGCACCACATTAGCGGCGCATGGTCGAACCTGTGCCCTTCCCAGCCTTCCGGGTACTCACCAAGCAGATGGATGGCATCGATGTACGTTGCCGTGTCAGTCTTGCCTACACGGTTAGCAGCGATGAGTGCGCATTGCCTGAACTCTGCGGTCTTAGATATGAATTTGCGCTGCCATGGGTAACGAGTTTCGAAATAATTCCGGTACCGGTACACCTCAGCGCGGCGGGCTTTCTCTTCCAGCAGACGGATTAACTCAAGCTTCTCCTCGCGATTCAGATTGTGCATTTACAAGCCTCGCGAGTTTTGCGTTCAGTTCTTCGTCTGACATGGTTTCGATGGTGCCTGAGTGCTCTACTTTGTCAGTGAACAGCTTCAGGTGCTTACCAAGCAGTTCGTAGCCTTTCAGTGCTGCATTTGCGTCGTACTTGTAGACTGGCGACATGATGCCATCAGGTCCTTCAACCATTACCGGCTCGCCGCGTTTGTCGTAAACCTGCTCAGCCTGCTCGCACCGACGGATATTTTTAATCACACCTTCGATCACAAACTCTGCGCTAAGTCCTACCGCGGCGTTACGCTCTTTAGCTAATTCGGATATGCGATCGCGGATGTACGGCTTTGACAAGTTTTCGCTAGCTATCTGGCGACATGACTTTTCACTGTACCCTGCCCTGCTTGCTGCCTGAGTGCCATTGAGATCAACAACGTACTCCTGACAGAATCGCTCTTGTTGCTCTGTGAGTTCTGCCATCTTATTTCTCCATTATCATTATCGAGCACCCCTTGAGATGCTCTGTAATGATCACTTCAGCAGTGAATACTCTTTGGTGAAGTCTTTCGCTTCGACGTAGTACGGCTGGCCGTCAACCGACTCTACGTAGTAGCCGCCCTCTTTCGGCTTGTTCTGGCTCATGAACTCAGCCGACACCTGAAACTGCGGGTAGGATTCGTCTTCCGGAGTGAGATATGCAGCGCCGTCCGGATCCTGATGGATTTCTTTAATCTTCAGAGCGCGGACTTGATGGTCTTTGCCTTTGTACAGCGGCAACTGGTAACGTTTGATGGACATCGTTGTTTCCTCTTAGCTTCCGATAACGAACATGCTGAAATTAGTGTTTGCCGGTGCGTCTGCGTAAGGGCTTCCGTTTAATAACAGCGTTCCGACGGATTGTTTTACTATGACTTTGCAGCCAGTTGCGGTGATATCCGAAGCCTGTCCGATGACCATTTGGTTTCCGTTCCAGATTGGGTCCGGCTTAACCTGGGGCGGCGAGGTGTATTTCTTTGCAAAGACGATAGAAACAGCAGTGCCAGCCGTGACAACCTTCCCGGATACCGTTTCAAAATAGACTGGCGTCGCATTTGTTCCTGCCGGGCCTTGAGGTCCCGTAGCCCCCTGGGGACCTGTAGAACCAGTATCACCCTTATCGCCTTTTGGCCCTTGCGCACCGGCTGCACCCTGTGGTCCGGTAGGGCCTTGCGGGCCAACAGGGCCTGTAGCGCCTTGGGGGATGGTTAGGTTGAGAATTTGACTCGGAGCTTCACCAGTTACGCTTGCTGCTGCCTGGGTGGCAGGCTGCCCTGTGATTACTGTCCCAATAGACAAAGCGTTAGGGGATGGAGACTGTCCGTCTGCGCCTTTAGGGATGGCGAGGTTTAGTTTCTGCTTCGGTGCATCGCCAGTAATAGACGCGCCTGCGCCCTGATCTGGCTGGTTAGTTACCACCTTGCCGATCTCAAGCTCGGTAGTGGTCACCTTGTCTGTCATTACACGCTGCGGTGGAGAGAAGCCGTCTTGCGGAAAGAGTCCCATAGTCGCCTCACGTGATGATTATTTTCGCTTCGCCGCCTGATGATCGTCCCCACATCTGCTGAGGAGGGGTTACGCCTAGCCATTTTGGTGATGAAACCGGATGGCCCTGAATGTTGCCGGGAGGCTTAGTTGGGGAGTCGCGGAACCAGGCGGTACCGCTTATTACCTGGATAGAAACACTTTGAGTGCCATCGGTAATCTGCTTCCACTCAGTGGTTAGCGTTTCGTCTTTAGATGCCATGACATTCTCCTTTAACCATTATCGAAGCTGCTCGTGAACAGCCTCTGTAATGGCTACTTCTTGCTCATGATGCTCTTGATGTCTTCCATCGCCTTGTTGAGGCTGTTCAGGTGATCATCCCGAAGTTTACTGATGGAGCGGAGGTGCTCTTCATTGAGGCGCTGAATCTCTTTGAGGTGCTCCCGGTCTCTGTACTGCATCCGGAGATTCCAGAAGAGCACGCCCAGGCCAAACGCTGCAGCGATATTCCATAGCGTGTAGAAGCTCACTTTGTTTCCTTCTCGCAGCGTGCCTGGCGGGTTTCGTTGTGCGTCAGGATTTGCCGCTTAGCCTGAGGTGACAGGTTGGTGATGTCGCTGTCAGTGAGGTAGATGTAAGAGGTCCAGTCGCAGCCGGTATCAATCACCTTCGCCGGGCGGTAATCGCCATTTGTTCCGCAGGCGACTATCGACATCACTATCAGACATGCGAATAACGTTTTCTGAAACATCTTTTGCCTCACTGGCTGACTGCTGACGCGATTCGGATGTCTTCTTGATATCGTCGAGCATCGCTTTGGTTTCACGCTCAGTAGACGCCTTCTCAGCGGAGGACTTCCCTTTCAGGTGGCCGATACCGAAAAAGGCCGCGGCGAAAGCGATAATCGCTCCGATCACCGTTACGACTCCAAACGGGTTGAGGAACTCGCTCATAGCCTGCGCTCCATCTGGCGTTTCTCTTCCAGCAATTTGCGCTGCCTGATGAACTGAGATACTACTCCGAGCATTACCAGCGCGGGTCCGATGTAGGAAAGCCATTCCGGCGGGATGAGGCTCTTAATCTCTTCAGGGAGTGAGTTCCAAGCGCTCAGCAGTGTATCCGGCGCACTCATCAGGAAAACCATCAGCGTTGCGCCTGCGGTGCTCAGCCATACCGACCAGGCTTTAAACAGAATTTTGGCGTGGGCGACAAACTCCAGCTTAGTGAAGCGCTGCAGCAACAGGACAGCAATCACGATCAGTGCGATGATGAATAGCCATGTCATTAGCATTCGACACGCTCCAGCCATCCGTAGATGAATGCCTCGTTAGCCGGGCGGGATTCTGCCAACTCAAGATAGCGGGCACCCTGACTACAGTTGAGCGCCTTAACCAGTGCCTGCTCTCCTTTCTTACCGCGTAATGCGATGAAGCTTTTCAGGGCGGAGATAGTGCGCGGGCCAATCATACCGTCGGCAGTCAGGTCAGGATAAAGCTTGCCCTGGTTGTTGAGAGCGGTAAGCCAGCGTTGCAGGAACTTAGCCGGTACAGATGGCCCCATGTTTACGCCAGTATCGAAGCACTCAATGGCGACAGCCTGAGAAACCTCAGCAATCTGATCGAAGCGCGGGCCAGTCCAGTAGTCAGCCTCATAAATAGCGACGGCTGTGTTGCGCGGGAGGTACCGCATATCGCCAGTGTAACCATGAGCGCGGGCAACCTTTTGAGTGATTCCCCACATCGTTGCGCCGCCGATGTCGTTAGGGTTATTTGAGTAACCACCCTCTTTGCCAATGGTCTGGTCAATCGCTTTATTGACCGCATCAACATTAGTCATTTCGGATCACCTTGCTCAGTGGCTTTAAGTTCTTTGGCGGTTTGCTCAGGAAGGGTGTCGAGCTTCTTCTGTATCTCGTCTACTTTCTTATCACGCTGCTCCGTGCGCTGCAGGCTTTCAGCCCGGAACATGAAGTAGCCTGATGTGACGCCACCGACATATATACCGAACGACGCGATGAGGATAATTACCCACATTTGCCAGTGCCTGTACCAGGGCTTGTCAGTCTCTTTATCTGGTATTTGATTTGCAGTGCCTGTCATATTTATGTCCTCATCGTGGCACGCAAGTGAGCCACCTCGGAGGCTAGCTCTTTGTTGGTTTCGGTGAGGCGGCCTACCTGAATTGAAAGAAGCTCATTTTGCTCTTTCAGGTTTTGCAATTGCTGCTCAATGATTTGTAGCTTTGCGTTTGATACAGATAGTTCGCGGAAATAATTCCTGATCTCTTCGTCGCGGTCCTTAATTTGAGACCGCAACTCGCTGTTTTCCTTCTCCAGGCGATCAAGCCCTCTCTCCTGACGGTCAAGCATGTCAATCTGCTGAGCGTCATTTGCATTGCGAGCTTTATTGCTTACCCAGAATCGGCTGAAAGCCATGAATCCAGCGACAGCTGAGGCTAAAGAGCTACCAGCGCCGATCAGGAATTCCTTTGTGATGAACTCAAACGCCATGAGGCCGTCTCCGGCTGCCCGGAACATTCCGGCCTGCTGTAATAAAAAAGCGCCGGTATCGAGAGGGGGAAAGTTATCTCGGGCGCAAAACAAAAAGCCAGCTCGAAGGCTGGCAGAGGGAGTGTTTTTGTATTGTTTTGCCAAATGCGTAAAGTTGGCAGGATATCAAACTTTCACTAAAAGTAACCCATTTAGTTCGGTTTTGCAATACTTGATGCGGAATTTGTCGCCTTTTGTTGTGAACGTGATCGCGAAGCTGAATGCAAAGCGCCTTTATCGAGCCGGATAAATGAGTTTTTCATCTCCTGCCAGTGAGGCTGATATGTTTCGCTCCAGGTGGACTTACTCACGCCGACCAGTTGCGCCAGCTCCTGACACTCATATGTCTCTTTACCTGCCAGATCCTGCTTCACATCCTGCGCGGCCAGCCAGATAAGCGCCTTCATCCGGTTAAGCGTTTTGTTTGCAATTTTACGAGTGCCCAGGTATTCGCTGAACTGCTGCCACGCCCATTGGGTAATTGCCACCTGGTGCGTGAATGCGGTGTCTTCGCTATAGCTCCACAGAATCCACGCCTTCTGGTGCTCATCAAGCGCCAGCACAGCTCGACGCCATGAGGCAGTGCAGAACTCGACAGGTTGAACCAGCGCGATAGAGGAGCCTTTAGCGTGCGACTGCTTGCCGGGGATCGGCGGGTTATCCAGAGTAATCATTTTCCCGCTTACCTCATCCAGGACTTTTATCTTCTTCCGCTTATGCGTACCGGTGTCGAACTGCGCATTCTCCAGCCATGCCATGAGCTGCCCCTTTGTTGCCCCGCTCAGGTCGGCGGTGGCAGTGATGAGTTGCTGGCGTACGTATTCCAGATATTGAGCCGTCATGCTGTCTCTCCTGCCTTATGCTTTCTCTCTGCCTTGCGGCGCTCACTGTTGCGGATAATCTGCTGTGCTGTGCCACCGGGGCCGTGTCGGTTGATGTCGAATCCGGCGCGGAGGATGGATTCGCGCTGGTAGCGCTCGATGTCAGGGCGGTTCATTTCTGCCACCTGATTGCTGCGTCGAGTTCAGTCTGTGAGAAGGAGAGCAGCTTACGGCGCTCTTCCTCTGTGAGATTTCGGATACCCATCAACTGGATTCCAGCAGGCGTGCGAACCGCATGGACATTCTTGGACCGGTACCAATTAAGTAGCGCCAGTGCGTTTTGAGTACTCATTGCGACACCCTCCGGCTATACAGGAAGTCACGACACACTAGCGCGGCGATGAGGGCCACGTAGCCGATGCAGTAAATGGTTTCGATGCTCATGCTGCCTCTCCCATACGCAAGGTAATGCTCTGCTGATACCAGTCAGGTGCGGTGAACTCGATGCGGCCAAGAATGCCGGTGATGCGGAGAGCTTTCAGTCTTACCAACTCCTGCTTGTAGTGCTGGTACATCTCCTCTTTCTGCCACGGCTTAATCTTCATTGGGTGCAGCGCGGCGCGGGCCACCTGCTCAACCGTCATCACGCCGTATTCATACTCAGCGTGGCGGGCGAACTGGATCGGCTCCTCACCTAAACGACGATGACAGCCAACACAGTGGGCCAGCGCGTTATATGGATGCCAGCGGGTCGCTGCATGGCGGCGTCCGTTAATATGGGAGCAATGAAGAGATGCGCGGTTTGTATTGAAATCACGACCACAACTTTCACAGCACCAGTTAGCACGTTCGCGAACCAGCTCAGAAAAAATGGCGTCGTATTTATCACGTTTAAGAGCCATTACTCGCCTCCCTGCAACTGAACAAGAGTGAGGTTTCCGCAGAATACGGCACCGGTATCTATATACATCTGGTTGGCATATTTGAGCGGGTTACGCGCCGGGGTATGCCCGAAAATAAACAGATCGGCACCAGTGATTTCGCTTATCTTGCCATCCATCGCATCGCTGACACGCTCACGATTCCAGATGACCATTTCCTCAGGAACCGGCTTATCGAATGCGTATTCATCGTGTGGATAGTCTGCATGGCAGATGACTACCTTCCGGTATCCGGACACCAGTTCGATGATCAACGGCAGTTGAGCCGCTTTGAAAACCAGAGCCTTTGCCAGCACCTCTTTTTCGTAGTCGAGATAGAAGAACCAGCTCCCGCCGTTAGCTATCCAGTGGTTAACGTTGCCGTGTTCTGACAGGCCATCAATCATCATCTGCTCATGATTACCGCGCACAGCCCGGAACCACGGTTGATTGATCAGGTCCAGGCACTCTACGTTTTCGGTGCCTCGGTCAACCAGGTCGCCAACGGAGATGAGCAGGTCTTTATCAGCCTCAAAGCCAACCTCATCAAGACGGTTCATCAGATTGGTGTAGCAGCCGTGCAGGTCGCCAACGACCCAGATATTGCGCCAGTCAGCGCCATTGATACGTTGATAGATGCTCATGCTGTTTTCCTTCTGGCAGCCAGACGCGCCCAGCGGGAGTCCCACAGGCTCGCGGTGTAGTTTTTAAGAGTTGGGATTTCCGACTGCAGCGGAGAAGGCTTACGCTTCTCTTTGCGCACGCGGTAGATATGGCGATCGATGAGGCGAGCGAGAGGGCTATGCATCATGCCTCCTGCTTATCGCGCAGCTGCTGATATTCGCAGTGACTAATCGAGGGACAGTAGCTCCATTGCATACCCCTATGCTCACTCTGCCGCCCATTAATTGAGGCATGCACCAGTGCAGGGTTGCATCCGTAATGCTTGGTGGACTGCATTGAAGGGAACCAATACCCGAACCCGTCACGCTCGGCGATAACAGGCGTTTTATTCTTATTCGACAGGCCCGTTTCGTTGGCGTGTTTCATGTTCATCGCATGAGTGCACCACTCCAGGTTCTCTGGCAGGTTGTTATGCTTATTGCCATCAATGTGGTTAACGTGCGGGTAGTTGTTCGGGTTTGGTACAAAGGCGAGCGCCACAAATCTATGCAGCATCTCGTGCTTACCAGATAGCGACACCCTAATGTATTGCGAGGACGTACAGCCCTTAAGAATCCGGCCAGCGATAGTTCTGGTAGTCCATGTCTTCCGGTCTCTTCCGCACGTAGTCACTTTCCTTGGAAGGCTTTTAACACGCGCTAATGAGCTAACTTCAAAGCGATCTTCATATCCCGGAACCGGAATCCAAACTTCTTTTTCAAACATGATCATGTCCTTTTGCGTGATATTCGGAGTTCGCGGGGATCCGCAGCTTGATGCCGCGCTCAATGCACCAGACTTCGATGCGGCGCAGGTAGAAGGTCATCTCTTCGGTGTCGAGAAGCTTGGTGGACTTCACCATCTTGGTGACACCAAGGACGGTCACCGGCTTGGCCGGGCAAAACATGTCCTTGAGGAATTCGTGCAGGTCTTCTTCGGTGAGATTGCTGGATGAGTGCAGGTTTACTGCAGTAGCGACGTCGCCATTCCACAGCCACATAAGCGAGTTTTGTGACAGGCTGCGCTTTTCTTTCCACGGCTTGATGATTAGGCGATAGCAGTCGCCAGATTCCAGCATGGGCTGGATCTGCTGACCGATAGCGTTGAAGTTTGATTTATGCAGACGGATGCCGTCTTTTTGCAGGTTCATACGGCCTCCACACAGGAGACCGCAGAATGCAGAAAATCGCAGGTGACTTTCGCCATCTGTGACAGGAGAGATGTTGCGTTCAGTTGCGTCATAGATATGTTCTCATCTATGACACACGAGCTATGGCTGTTCGGGCCGGGGGAGTTGTTCAGACTCCATGCACAAAGTGGTTCAGACTCTGTGCATGGTAATTATAACCTACGCGTTGAAAATGCAGAAACAAAAAGGCCTCCTTAGAGGCCGGTTATGTCGATATGGGGATTTCCATATCGCTTCTATGGTAATTACGCCAAGGTTGGCAGCCTGAACCCGTTCATATCTTCGGCACGGATGGGTGGAGATAAGCAGTCAGCGAATGCCAGAGAACCGTCAAGCAGGATTATGAAGCTCCACCCCCTAAACAGACTGGCGCTACACCAATCAGCCTTTAGAGGCACGTCTGGCATATTGTCGGGAAAGACTGGGTAGTGTTCTGCAAGCCACTCCATGGCGTCGCAGCGGTTGAGGGTGTATTTGTCGTACATCACCTCACCCCCTTATGACGAAGCTGCTTATCAACCTCAACCCGCTCAGCAACCCAAGGCTCACATTCAGGGCAGTACATTACCGGACGCGGAGGATACGACATAAGTAACTCGAACGGATTCGTCTGGAGAGTGATTTCTGGATGCTTGCTACAACGTGGAATCTCCATCTTCCGTTCATCTGAGGTAACGAAGAAGCCCAAAGACTCAAACTGCTGAGTGGTTTTGTCTTTGGCCTCCTCCTGCTTCGGTGCTGATATCAAATCGAGATACGCCGCAGGCATCATCGCCCAACCATCATGCTTCGGTGCTGCGTCTAGCATTGCCTGCCAGATATCACCAGGGTTGAAGTTATGTTTTGATATCAATTCACCTCCTGCGTAATACATTGCAGACGTGTGCTTAGCAGGTACGGCAACCCAACCATCCGAAGCCGCCGGAGAGTTGAGTTGTTCGGAATTACCGAACGACTGGAGCATCTCATCTATCGCAAATTCAGCGGCATTTGAGAAAGTCGCGCCGGGTAGACGGCTACATAGCCCCTGCACTTTGTTGATGATCGCCTGTCGGTCAACTACCAGCGCTTGCTGCGCGGTAAACAGCGGCACATAGACAGCAGTATCCGTGGCTGCATCCGGCTGCTGCTCCTGCGTGTAACAGGCCCCTGTGTGGCGGTTCATGTAGCGCACAGGTTCTGCGGTGACTACCGGCGCTGGCGGCGCGGCGTAGAGCGGCGTCCATGTGGACTTTCTGCAATCATCAATCTGATAATTCAGTAATGGTCCGTCAATGGTCCCATCCGAGCAATATCTAACCCACGCCACCGGCTCCTGCCCCGCATCCCGCAGCGCCAGCACCTCACGAACGCGGATCAGCCGCTCTTCCGTGAGCGGGCCGTTGGCCGGGTGAGTGGATGGGTCTTTGGTGAAAGTATTCATGCTGCGTCCTCAATCTGGTTTAAGCATGGAGAATGCTGCCGCTGCCACGATTGGAATTTGTGCATTTCCAATGGCTCTGTATCTATCCATCCTAAAGGGAACCCCATCAACCAAGATTGGTTCTGGGGAGTAGGAATCCCAAACACCATGGTGAAGTTCCTTGCTGACTCCCACTTTTGCATTGATGCTGCCGAGTAATTCGCTTTCGTCGTCGGTGTATGCAAGTAACCAAAATCTTTCCCGTATATGGTCTGCACCCAAGTCTTTCGCGGAGAGATTAATCGCTCGGGCTTTGTAATCCATTCCAAGAAGGTCGCTTGCTGCGCTTTCGATTGCACCTCTGGAGACATTTTCTGCAAAGACAAACTTTGGTCTAACTTCAGAGATAATTCTTCGCATCTCTGGCCACATATTTTCTGCTGTGATTCTTCCTCTTGATGCCTTGCTAAATGCCTGGCACGGGAATCCTCCAGAAATGACATCAACAATTCCTCGCCACGGTTTGCCGTCAAAACTGCGCACGTCAGACCAAATCGGGAAAGGTCGGAGAATTCCATCGTTTTGTCGTTGCGCGAGAACTTGTGCTGCGTAGGCATCACGTTCAACTGCGCAAACTGTTCGCCATCCAAGGAGGTGCCCACCGAGTATTCCTCCGCCAGCGCCTGCGAAAAGAGCCAACTCATTCACATTTCCCTCCCAAAGACTCCACCTTAGTGATGATGCCAGCGCAGTACATGTGAACCGTATAATTTGCAGCGATCATCACGCCCCCTCAATCTTCAGGCTGATGCCAGCGGCGGCGCAGGCTTCGTAAAGCGCATTCTGGATACCGCTCTGCCCATAAGCGTTGAACGAAACTCCAGGCTCATCAATCCGCATGACGGGAGGCAGCTTAACGGTGAGCGTCCGCGCCTCCAGTTTCCCGGCATATTTGCCAAGCTCTGCGTTCCGATTCTCCAGCGCCTCGCCCAGCTCAGCTATCCGCCGCTTATCAGCATCTCGCTCTGCCAGCAGGGCGAGGAGTTCTTTTGTTGGTACCGTCACATTGCGAGACCATGCAGAAAATCCACCCTCAGCCGTTGCTCTCAACGCTGCGTATTTGTCGCTCATACAGCCTCCCCGTTGCGCAGTTGGGCGGCGAAGTAAGTCATACGCGCAATAAACTGCATCCTGTCATCCGGCACACCATCTTTGAAGGCGTGAGCAATAGCTGCATCCACACCCCGCGCCATCTGCTCGCGCTGCCAGGAGTCGGTGGCTGGGGTTTCCACTTCACGCAATGCCTCGTCAACCAGCGCCGTGATTGGTTTTGGATATTTATTTCCATTTCCTGTTGATGCATATAAGCCGCGCATGATGGCTTCATGACTAAATCCCGCTGACGCAATAGCGTTGCAGGCTTCAAGAGTATTCTCCGCAAGGATTGCCCGGCTTTTTTTAATCCCCGCATTCTCCGCCGCCAGCTGGTCACGCTGCGCCCGAAGACCTACAGTACAATCATGCGCACCACTCTTTCCGCGCTGCCATGAGAAGCTACAGTCGCAATGAAACACGTTATCAATTTCGGTCACGTTCATCTTATTCTTCCCCCTTGCTAATCTGCTCAATGCCTGCTGCTGTTACGTACCACTGACGTTTTGGGTAGGAGTAATTGAGCAGGCCTAGTTTGTTTAATGTGTTGCCGATGGTGTGGACTGAATTGCGCTCTACTGCGCCTTTGTAGATGGAGATGAGGAAAGCGAACTGAGGCTTTGTTAGTTTCTTCATGCCGCACCGTCCTGATAGATAATTTCCAGCTGCAACTTCTCGGCGAGCGCCTTCTCTGCCACCGCGCCGGCCGATTCTTCCCAACCTCGAAGCAGGTAGATAGCCTCTGCGCAGCGCAACATTGCCAGGCAGATATCCATGTACTGTGGTTGCGTGAGGCCGTCAGGGAGTGATGCAGGGTTTAGCACCGTGTGCCCTTTGGCACTGAGTGTCATATCCATGAACCAGAAAGCCGGCCGGTTGTAATCAGACAGTCCGCTCATCGGCCCGGCGATATAAATTCTCATGCTCTCTTAACTCCGAATGTCTTGACCAGTGCCGACTCCATGCGGCCTACACAGGCGCGTATACGTGCTATCTCAGTCTCAGGGAACATGCTGACTGCCATCTGCTCCAGCGCCCCTTTAAGCGGCTTAGATTCGACCTTGGTTATACGGTCGCGGGCGAACGCCTTGAGAGCCTGCTTGATGCTGCGGCCTTCGATACGGTCCATTGCGCGGCAGAGTTCAGCGTTCAGGATGGTCTCCGGAAATTCTGGGTAACATTCGTTGATGATTTCGCGGGTGTTGCGTGCTTCTGTCATGCTCTGCTCTCCCTGACTCTGCGAAGAAGGGTGTTGAACATAGCGTGCATGCTTACTGGCTCCGGCTTAGGCTCTGGCTTGACCCTGCCGCGTGGCGCAGGCTTATCTAAGGCGATATAGCGGTGCTGCTTCTCAAACCCTTCCCGGCGGACGCGCTGATCGATTACGAGCCTGCTTAACGTCCCGTTAACGGTTGATTTATTCAGGCCGGTGCCGGCGATGATGTCGGTTGAGTGGCAGCCAGGATGCTCGCTGATGTAGGTAATAATTTGCTGAAGGTAGGAAATTCGTTTCATTTAGCCTCTCCAGTTGGAGGAATTGGATTTGGCAGCCTGTCGCTCGTTCTCGGCAAAGCGGTTAGCTGCATCCTGCTGATCGATGTTCACGAAGTGGCCGTTGCGCCATTCCATGTAGAAGGTCTTTGGCTGGCCGGAGCGGTATTTCCCGACGATTATTTCTGCAAGTCCTTTCAGGTCACTGTTTTCGTTGTAGACCTCATCGCGGTACGGGAAGATGATGACGTCTGCATCCTTTTCGATGGAGCTTGAGCCAGCCAGGTCACCCATGTTTGGTCGCTTGTCTCCTCGCCCATCAACGTTGCGGTTTAGCTGCGCCAAAAGGACTACAGGCACTTTGTTTCGCAGGCAGAACTGCTTCATCTTGCGGGTAACCTCAGCAATCGCCAGGTCAGAACGCTCGGCTTTAGGCATGTCGATAAGCGTCAGGTAGTCGATGGCGAGAAAGCTAAGTCCGCCGTCCATATTCATCCGTTCTGCATGGCTGATGATTTCGTCCGTGGTGAACGAGCCGGTAAGGACGTGGTTATCTTCGTCAAGAAGCATTCCTGTAGCCGCTGTCAGTTTCGTGTAATCTTCCTGCCTCATTCCCAAAGGGTTACGTAGCGCTCCGATTGACAAGCCTCCACGGTCAGCGATATGACGCTCAACGACCTGCGTTTCAGACATCTCCATCGAGATCAGAAGCCCAACGCCTTTCTGCCGGCCGATTGAGTTGGCGATGTTGATTGCCAGCTCGGTCTTACCCATGCCAGGTCGGCCGGCGATGACGATCAGGTCAGTTCGGTCAAATCCGCCGTACTCCGCGTCCATCGGCTCAATGCCCGTTTTGAGGTACAGCCCGGACTCCTCACCCTTCAGGCGCTCTTCCAGAACCTCCAGATAGTCGGGAATCAGATCTGCGATACGCCGTGGCAGTCTGTCGTTGGTTTCGAACTGCAATCTGCCTACGATGCCGGTAGCCTCAGCAATGCGTTCGTTGATGTCGTGAGTTCCTGCCGCTGCGAGAATCTTTGCCGCGTTCTGCAAGTCCTCAACACCCTTGCGGATCATCCAGCACTGGCGAACGCGCTTTGCCCATCCACGGATGTTTGCTGCGCTAATCGTATTGGTGGCTACGTCAAGCACCAGGTCCTTTGTCGCCGCCGGTACCGCCCCCTGAACTGTGAACATGTCGATTGGCTCGGCCTTGTTCAGCAGCGTGACGATTGCCTGGTACATGCTGCGAAGGTGGAAGTTATCAAACGCTACCGCTGGGAGCTTACCGGCGATGTCACGGCAGTCGATATGGTCGCCCTTCATGATCATCGAACCGATGAGCTGGTATTCAAATTCGTAACTCTCCATCAGTTCTCCTCCGCCAAAATCTGGTCAATCTTTTCCTGCCGGAGCGCGGTATCGATGCCGTACTTCCTGCCTGATGGATTGGCACCACAAGCCCAATCTGTAGGCTTGTAGCCAAACTCGATGTAACCGTTGATGAACGTGTCCACGTCGCGAGGCTCTTTGCCAAGCTCCTTGCACTGCTTGATGTACGATGCCCACAGGCGGGATAAACCTTTCTCGACAGAGGTCGTTACGCTTAGCAGGGTTGGAAGTCCTAGCGCCTTAGCCTTGGTGTTCCATGTCTGCTTGAGTCGTTCACGGTCAAAAGCCGGAAGTGCTGTCGATGGTTTTGGCTTTCTGGTGCGAGGCGGTTTTTGTTCTGTTGGTGCTTGAGATTTCTCATCAGCAACCAAACCCGCATCGTGGGTTTGGGTATTTGTTTTTATTGTCTTTTGAATAGTGTCTTTTGTGTCCCCCTGTTTTGAGGGATGTGACTCCCTCAAAATGAGGGATGTTTTCTCCCTCGTTTTAGGGGATATTCCCTCGTTTTGAGGGATGCGCCATTCTGAGATGTTTTTGTTGGGGCCAAACATGCCGCCCTGCTGCTTGATGAGACCCATCCGGACAAGCTCTAACTTGGCTTCATTGCACCGCTTGACAGGTAGTTTCGCTATCTCTGAGATCTGCGAGTCAGTGACTCTGTCCATCGGCTTATTCCAGCCGTATGTCTTTCTCAGGATTGCCAGCAGAACCTTGAACTGACGCTTGGTCAGATCAGCCCCGGCGTACTCTTCAAGAAGCATGTTGGAAAGTCTGGCGTAACCGTCATCAAGGTCAGCCACTTTGCGCTCCACGACCTCCAGATGAGGCCTTAACAATGCGACGTTGTCATAGGCTACGTTACTCATGATCCGCTTCCTTCTTGGATTTGCACTTGGTCAGGAGTTCTCGCAGCTTCGCGGCGGTTACCTGGCTTACATTTCGGAGGAAACGAACACGGATGACGTTCTTATGAACTTCGTCCTGGTAAAAACGCTTTGGATTTGCCATAATTAGCTCCTGATGTTTGACATAACACAGTGTTTTAGGCCCCGAACGAGTTACCGCTCGTTTGGGGCTTTTCATTTGTGAGAATCTCTGCAACCTGTTTTGCCAGTCTCGCCATATCGTCGTCTACGACGCCCCACTCCAGAACGGCTAAGAGCATCGCCAGCTTAGGCAGCATGCTTTCTTTCCAGCGGGTAATGCCTGATTTATCCATTCCGATTGCCTTGGCTACGTTTGACGCGCCTTTAATCGCAATCTGATTCAGGATCCACGACTCGATTTTTCGAGCCTGCGTTTTGTTTCGGGTAGTTGCGTTATCCATTTGTGATAATTCCTGTTAGTTAATTGCTGTGGTTAAAATGAGTTAAGGCCTTGCCCAGTGCGGACAAAGCCATGAATTTTGACTTTTAGTAGTGATCGCTTTTTCAGCGAGAGATGTGTAAGAGCTGGTAGTGCTAGGCGACCTTGCGGTAGGACTGTTCCTGATACTTCAATGCACCGGCTGTAATAGACTCCAGTCGGTACGCATCCTTTTCGGGGATGACTTCTTTCCACTGCGAAACCGCTGCATCGCTGATCCGCAATGCTTGAGCTACTGCTCGTTGGCTCCCGAAGTGGGCAATGACTTCTTTCTTGTACATGTCCACGTCCTTTCTCTTAAGCGTTCTTAAATTATTCAACAAAAGGAATCTTAAGTCAACAACTCTTAAGATGTCTTAACTATGAAAAATGAAACTATCGGCACGCGCATACGCAAGCGCAGAAAAGAATTGCGGTTGACACAGGTATCGCTAGGAACGAAAGTTGGGGTCAAAGGCGGTGCCATATCTCAATGGGAAGATGACAAGACGAATCCAAAAGGAGACAACCTTCTTTCCCTGGCAAAAGCTTTGCAGTGCGCACCGGAGTACATTCTGTACGGTGAAGACTCGCCGTCAAATGTAGAGCCAGCTGCTGCCGATACAAAGCTTGTCCCCATCCTGAGCTATGTTCAGGCCGGAGAATGGACCGCTGAATCGACCATAAGGGATTTGGAGGGGAACATCGAGTACTTGCAGACCAACCTGGAACTTTCAGATGCTGCTTTCACGCTGATCATCAAAGGCCGCTCTATGGAGCCTGATTTCAGTGAGGGGGATGCGGTCGTTATCGACCCTAATGTCTACCCACTTCCAGGCGATTTCGTTGTAGCGAAAAATGGTGAAGAGGAAGCGCTTTTCAAGAAGTACCGGCCAAGAGGCGTCATTGATGGGCAGGAAGTGTTTGAACTTGTTCCATTAAATGATGATTACCCCACCCTCCGATCTGACTCGGTTCCGATCCGCATTGTTGGCACAATGATGGAGCACAGGAAGTACCGCCGCAGGCGTTAACCCTCATACTCTTAAATCAAACCCGCTTCGGCGGGTTTTTTATTGTCTTAATTTTCACAAACTTAAATTACCCACACCAACTAATTTAAGATTTCTAAAGAAAAGCACTTGCACAACTTCTTAAGAACGCTTAAATTAAACCCATCAGCAGGACGCACTACTCACCAGGACGGTGAAGCTCTTAAAAATCTGGCGCTGAAAAAGCGCAGTGTTCAAAGCAGAAAGCTTTGGGGTGTGGTGGATGTGCTGGTAGCGCGCCTACCAGCTAGTAGGTTAGGTAACGGCTGACCTAGGCGACGACAGGTGCTGAAAATACAGCGACCACCACACCACCAAAGCTAACTGACAGGAGGATGTATGAACGCACAAGATCGTCGCCGTGACCGCCGCGCTGAGAAACAGGCCGAATGGAAAGCTGCAAACCCCCTGTTAGTTGGGGTGAGCGCTAAGCCTGATAGCCGCCCGGTGCTTTCACTGAGCCGCAAGCCCAAATCACGCGTAGAAGCCGCTGTGAACCCGATTGACCTCACGGTGCTGGCTGAGTACCGGGAGCAGCTGGAAAACCGCGCCAGCACGATTGAGCGCAGGAATCACAAGGTATGGTACAGCAAGCCGGGTGATCGTGGTGTTACCTGCGTCGGACGCCAGAAGCAGAAAGGCAAATCTATCCCTCTCATCTGAGGTGAGCCATGAAAAACGCTATTCGTTGCCCGGTATGCGGAGTTGAGTTCGACCCACGCACACCGGTGTGTCACATCAGCAAGCATCACAAAGGCGCTACAGAGCATCAACTCAGACAGATACGCGATGCCAGGCGTCAGCATTTCAACAGCAGCTCCTCAGGGGCTGACGGCAAATCTAACAGAGGGTGAGATATGGCTAGACAGAAAGTTCCGGATTCTAAATGCGACCTGTGCGGAAAAGAAATGGCATCGGAATCTATTCACAGTGGAGATGGCAAAGAGGAGCTATGCCACGAGTGCTATCACAATATTTACGACATTGATGAAGAGGTGGATGAATGAGGCCGTCTAGCGCGGCTTTACTGAGGTATTTGGACTGGCGTGTCGTGGAGCTTAGACCCATCAGTGCTCGGGTCGGACTAAGAAGCGACTTGAAATACTGAACTTGAAACAGGTTCAGTCGCCAGTACCAAATATTTCATAGCGGCGACGCAGGGGATGAGGAGGGTAAAAATGGGCAAAAAAGTAAAAGTTAAGTATGTAAAGCAAGCTGATGAATTTCCTCAGGCTAACACCTGTAGAGATATGACTGTTGGCAAAGTATACGATGCCTACGTACCGGACGACGGAGAAATTGACCCGTATGGATATGAAGTCCAACTCCGTGGTGAGCTTTGGATTGACAATGACGACGTAGGCGAAAAAGCGGTCTGCCAATTTTTCGACAACTTCGAAATAGTCGAAGGTTAGCCCGGTCGGGTTTCTTATACAGAGAGGGGAAAGAGGATGGAGTGGGTGAAAAGCAGTGAACGGCTGCCAGAAGATGCTGATTTTGTGGTTGGTCACAACAAAGGCGAGCCGCCATTCGTGACGTGGCATAACGGCGACGGCTGGGTAGGCAAATGTAATTATCGACCAACAGTTGAGTACTGGATGAGTATTCCTGATGCACCAACTGAATAGACCCGCTCCGGCGGGTTTCTTTTTGCCCAAACAAAAGCCTGCTTTCGAGTGGGCTTCTTTTTTGGCAACAGACACGCGAGTTAATTGTTCAACGTTACGTTCCGCGCCGCGGCGATAAGCGGGGAGATGATTATGTCCAACAAGATTAATGGCGGCCCAGCCTTTCCGCACGTCAGGAGGTCAATAGCTCCCGGCATTGAAGAAGTGATTACTGATGGTGGCATGTCGCTGCGTGACTACTTCGCGGCGAAGGCTTTGCAAGGATGGCTTTCAACCTATGGGGATTCTCGCAGCCATCCAGTTTTTTCTGGGACAGTGGATACTGTTGCTGAGAATGCATACCTCTTGGCAGACGCCATGCTCCGTGCTCGGGAGGCATCATGACCGTCACCCACCTCAACACGCTGTATCGCGTCACACCGCTTTCTTGCGGCTATCGCTGGCTGCTTACCGATGTAAATAACTCTCGCAACACGTTAAGCCTCAATCGGCAGCAGATGGAGCTTGCTGGATTCGGGCACTTAACGGAGGTTCGCAATGCATAGCCACTACGGCCACATGCCAATCATCCGCCAGTGTGTTGAGCCTGGCATGCACGTACTCCATCAGGGACGCACCTACCGCGTATCAGCGGTTAAGCACGACAAGAAGTGTCTCTACATCCATACGGTGCTTGAGAGCCTTCAGATTCGTGATGGTGTGGTTGAGGTCTTACTAAACGGTCGCGGGCTTCCGCTGACGCATTGAGGTGGATATGGAAGAATTTAAAGGAACGCCGGGGAAATGGATAAATGTTGGCGGGTGGGTTGATGCTGAAAAAGGTGGAAGCATTTGCTACGTCAGCCGTAAACCTGGAGATATTGATGAAGCCAATGCAAACCTGATGGCAGCTGCTCCTGAGCTTCTTGATGCGCTCCAGTTGCTTCTCAAGCAGGCCGAAAACAGAGCCACTACCACTTATCCGGAATGGTATGGAGCCGTAAAAAAAGCGCGTTCTGCCATCGCCAAAGCCCTCGGCAAGTAAAACCCGCCACCCTATTCCACCCCGGCAGCCACTACGCGGCGGCCCTCGCTCACCCAGGAGTTGAGCTATGAAGATTAAATGTAAATGTGACAGCGTGCATGGCTACCTCGATAGCCAGCGCAATCAGGTAGTCGAACTGGAAGGTGTTGTGCTCGACGGCACTGTTGACACTCGTGAGGTTCTGATGCAGCTGGACGGCGCTGTGGTGCTGGAGTGGCTGGCAGAGCAAGGCTACACCGTCATCGCACAGGAGCAGGCAGCATGAGCGCGTTAGAGCGATGGGATGACGATGCGTTTGTGCGGCTGATGCAGGATGTGATCGGCGAACCTGAAATGACCCACGAACTGGCAGCGCAGGAGGCCATTGCCGATTACCACAGTGAGCAACAAGCAGTGAGGATGGGAATGTATGAGTGTTTATAAAGCCATCAGCGCCGTAGCCAGGGACATGGCTGAGGTAGGCATCAGCAAGGACCGCGAGAACAGGCAGCAGGGGTTCTCTTTCCGGGGCATCGATCAGGTCTATAACGCGCTGGCTCCGATGCTGGCCAAACATGGCCTGGTCATACTGCCACGCATCACCGAGCGAACTGTAACAGAGCGGGTGACGCAGAAAGGCGGCGTTCTGTTCTATGTCGTCGTAAAGGCTGAGTTTGATTTCGTGGCCACAGAGGACGGCACCAGGCACACGGTAGTGACTTACGGGGAGGCGATGGATAGCGGCGACAAGGCAACTAACAAGGCTATGTCGATCGCCTACAAATACGCGGCATTCCAGACCTTCTGTATTCCTACTGAGCAGACGGCCATCGATGCTGATGCTGAAGTTCATCACATAACACCGCAGGCAGCTGATGACGCTCTCAAAGAGTTTGCTGATAAGGCAATGATCTGCCAGTCGGTAGCAGAGCTACAGGCAGCATTTAAGGAAGCTTGGGGCAGGCTTGGCGGCTCTAAAGAGCATGAGGCTCGCGCTCAGGAAACCTACAAAACTCGCGGTCGCGAACTCCAGCAACAAACTCAGGCGGCATAAATGGCAATCAACACTATCACTATCTCCGGCAATGTGGGTAAAGACGCGGTCGTCCGCGTCACCCCTAACGGCAAGCATATCGCTCAATTCTCTCTCCCGGCCAAAAGCGGATTTGGCGACAACGAGAAAACATCCTGGCTGAACTGCAAAATGTTTGGGGCGATGGCTGAGAAGCTCTCAGCTTCGATTCTGAAGGGCGTAAAGGTAACGGTTACGGGAGAGTTCGTTATCGAGGAATGGAAGCGCAACGACGGCTCACAGGCTCAGACTCCTACCATTCTGGTCAGGGATATCGATCTGCCGCCGAAAGCCTCTAATCAGGGAACTACTCAGCAACCACGGACCGCACAAAGACCGCAGCAGCAGCCTACAGCCAGTGAGCCACCGATGGACTTTGATGACGACATCCCCTTTGCGCCTGTAACCCTGCCGTTCCCGCGCCACACCATTCACGCCATTTAACCACTGGAGTCTCCAATGATCACCTCTTCACCCGGGGCGGGATATCTGCGCCCACCAAAACGCTCCGGCACCAAAGAAGAGGTGCTGGCTGGCCTGTATGCCCACTTAACTAAAACGCTCGGCACTCAGTACGAGGTCGAGAGCAAGCAGCAGCGCGAGCAACGGCTCATGGATGAGTTGTGGGCTAACCGGGTCTGGCAGGACAACTATGAGGCGTCATTCAGGCCGAGATGGGAAACCACTGGCCCTCGCCGACCTGTTGAAGCTGGCGAGCAGTATCGCCGCTACATTGGCCGCTACGGTCACACGAGGATGGACTGATGCAGGATTACACCTTTGCAACCTCAACCCCGTCAGAGCAGCGTGATTTATAGGCCACTCCGCCCGCCATCTTCGAGGCTCTGAATGCAGAGTTCTGGTTCCAGCTTGACGCCGCGGCATCTGCAACAAACAAACTTTGCCGCAAATTCATCAGCTCCGAGCAGGACACTCTGGTTACTCCGTGGAGCGACAGCGTGGAAAGCGGCGCTTATGCATGGATGAACCCGCCATACAGCGATATCGGCCCATTCGTCAGGAAGGCAGCAGCCGAGAGCAAAAACATGATCGGCACCGTGATGCTTCTTCCCGCTGATACCTCCGTCGGCTGGTTCCGGGAGGCTATCGAGACAGCAAGCGAAGTGCGCTTTATTACCGGTGGCCGGCTGGCATTCATCAACCCACTATCCGGTAAGCCAGTGAGCGGCAACAGCAAAGGTTCGATGCTCATCATCTGGCGACCATTCCCCCGCACACACTGCCACTTCGCAACTGTGGATCGGGATGAGCTAATGCAATTCGGTGCGAGAGTTATCGCACGTAGGGAGGCACCATGAGCACAGGTGAATGTATAGCGCTGGTTATTGCTTTTGTTGCCTGTGTTTTCCTTTCATCAAAGCTGGGGTTACTGCAATGACTGCCGAGATTATAGATGCCGCAAACGAACTTACCGAACGTCGCCTTGAGCTTGCAATAGAGGCTATGCGCATAGACCGCAACGCAGTATCAGAGACGCACTGTATCGAGTGTGATGAGGCGATACCACAGGCGCGTCGCGAAGCTGTGCCGGGATGCCGGACGTGCGCATCGTGCCAGCAGTTAATCGAATTGAAGAATAAGCAGAGGTGGTCGTGATGACAGGAGAAGTTAAAAAAGGTGAGCGCTTTCAGGTTGGTGAGGTTTGGCAATCGCCTCGCGGCTTTATCTATAAAGTGGTTGAGGTTACAGGAAACCAGGCAACTTTAAGGATGGGTTTGCATGGAAACATGAGAAAGCAGCGCCGCTATGTAGATGCCATCAACGGCTGGTCTCTCTACAAGGAAGGTGTGTGATGGATTATGGAATGATGCATTTTGACGCTATTAACATAGCGGTTGGCGAGAGCTTCGGATGGACGGCGTACTTCATCCATCAAGATGGCAGCATAACTTTCCGGGATGACAAGGGAAGAATTAAAGGAAAGAAAAATTATTGCCATAGTGCATCTGACGCCTGGCCGATCATGCATAGAGAAGGAATCGGTGTTGGCTTTGACGAGCACGAACAGGAATGGACTGCATTTCAGGCATTGCGGAATGGAAAGATAAATCAGCAAGCAGCCACTCACAGCAGCACTAACCCGCTTTTGGCAGCTATGATCGTCTACTTGCAGCTTCAGGAGGCCAAATGAGCGATCGCGAGCAGTTTGAGGCGTGGTTTGAAGAGCATACGGGTTGGGATGCTGAAGACTATCCAAACAAGTATCTTCTGGATGTGTGTTGGGAGGCATGGCAGGCAAGCAGGGAGGCGCTTAAGGCTGAGCAGGGACAGGATAGCGAGCTGTTAGCCAGCGCTAAAAAGCTGGAACAGGAGGTTGGAGATATCGCAGACCGCCTCAAGCAGTCGTCAGATAGCTGCTTCATTTTCGTGCCGGTAGCTGACTTGTATGAGCTGCAATTGAAGAGTGGCTCACCATACTGTTACACCGCATCCTCTTCTGAGGCTCACGGATGGGCTAAGGAAGGATACCCAATCCGGGAATATGTTCTTTTGGACAGATTGCAGGACGCCATGAACCACCCCATCGACACCACACCTAACCAGTATGACGCGCTGGGGAAAGGAGAAAGATAATGAGCAAGATGACGTTTGTAGTCGATTTTGAGGATGGCAAAGAGCCATCAGTGCATAAAGACATGGATGTGCTGGGCGGCAAGCTATCGGCCGTATCTTTTGACGATGCCTTCGAGCGCATTGAGGATTTGGAAAATGATTTAGCCCGAATGGCTAACGAATGAGCCGCTAACACAGCGGCTTTTTTAATGGAGGCAATATGCGTATTGAGGAATTACCGAAATTACCGAAGCTATTCCGGGTCATTGAGATTGATCTGGATGTTTTACGCAACGGCATCGGTGGAGGTGGTGGTGTGATTTTCGACCTTGACGCCATTGTTAAACGCAAGGTTCGCCGCGTTATGCACAGCGGCGGTTGGAAGTGGCAATTAGTTCGTGATTGTCTCGATCAGGAGTCTTGGGATTACTGCTTTGAGCAAGACAGGGAATGCTTAGAGTATCTCAATTATGAACTCGGACTGATACGTTGATGGCAACTTACAGCCCACTCCCTGAGTAGGCTGTTGGGTGCAATCCCGCACCGCTCTGACACAGGAGACTGGCGTTGGAGTTCGGATTGATTATTTAGCCCGCCACTGTGCGGGCGTTTTTTTGGAGGGAATATGTGCATTTCTAGAATTGAAAATGTTTCTTTTGAGGAAATGTCTTCTCTTTTTGAATACAACCCGGAAACCGGATTTTTCTTCCGAAAGATAGGTGTTGGCTCGTACCGGAAAGACTGGACGCAGGGCACAAGACAGAGCAATGGATACAGGTTCTTTATTGTGAAAGGAAGGAAATATTTAGCGCACAGACTGGCCTTTCTGCTTACGCATGGCCGGTATCCATCAGGAGTTATTGATCACGTAAATGGCATTCGTAGCGATAACAGAATAGTCAATTTGAGGGACGTGACACAAGGTGAGAACACTAAGAATTCCCATATACGCCTTGAAAGGAAGAGGAAATTTTCAGGATACACCTACGACGCTAAGCAGAAGAAATGGAAGGCCGAGGCAAGGATTAAAGGTAAAAGGTATAGCTTAGGTCGCTTCAAAAAAGAAGTTGAAGCTCACGAAGTTTATGTTTCTTTTATGAAAAAGCATGAGAGCGAATTATAAATTTTGCCCGGAGGAAAGCAGTGGAAGAAGAAATCTTCACCCGTGAGGAGGCCGCGGCGTTCCTCAAGCTGGATAAAGGAACCATAACGCAGTGGATCCGCAGTGGTCGCCTTCAGGCGGCAAAGATTAACCCGGATAAACCAAAAAGCCCGTACCGGATTTGTAAGTCAGACTGCATTGCAGCGCTCAAGTCAACGAGACACAATAGCGCGGTGAATGCGGTTGAGATGCAGGGGGATAAAGCATGTCAATCAAACTACGCGGCGACACATGGCACTGTGACTTCGTCGCGCCAAACGGCAGCAGAATTAGACGCTCTCTTGAAACAACGGACAAAAGGCAGGCGCAGGAGCTTCACGATAGTCTGAAGGCGGAAGCATGGCGCGTCGATAAGATGGGTGACGCACCTAAAAAAACGTTTGATGAGGCCTGTGTCAGGTGGATCAGGGAGAAGGAGGAAAAGAAAAGCCTGGACGACGACAAGAGCATTATCAGTTTCTGGATGATGCACTTTGGCGGGTGGCTCTTATCTGACATCTCGGCAGCAAAAATAATGGAGGCGGTTGACGGGATGGAAAACCGCCGCCACCGGCTTAACTGGGAAATGACCCGTGACAGGTGCGTCAGGCTAGGGAAGCCTGTGCCGGAGTATACAGAAAAACTGGCAGCCAAAGGAACCCGCACCCGTCACCTGGCCATACTGAGGGCGATCCTCAATATGGCGGTTGAATGGCACTGGCTGGATAAAGCACCGAAGATATCCACGCCTCGCGTGAAGAACGGTCGAATACGCTGGCTCACAGAGGAAGAATCAAAGCGACTTTTCGCAGAGATAGCGCCCCACTTCTTCCCGGTCGTGGTTTTCGCCATTACTACTGGCCTGCGCAGATCGAATGTCACCAATCTTGAATGGTCACAGGTCGATCTGGATAAAAAGATGGCATGGATGCATCCGGATGAAACAAAAGCGGGGAATGCAATTGGCGTACCACTGAACGAGACGGCATGCCAGATAATCGCAAAACAGCAGGGAAAACATAAGCGATGGGTTTTCGTGCACACCACTCCAGCTTACCGCAATGACGGAACAAAGACGGCAGCAGTGAGGAAAATGCGAACGGACAGCAACAAGGCATGGAAGGGAGCACTTAAGCGTGCAGGCATAAGCAACTTCCGATTCCATGACCTCCGACACACCTGGGCCAGTTGGCTGGTTCAGTCAGGCGTTTCATTGCTGGCGCTGAAGGAAATGGGCGGGTGGGAAACTCTGGAAATGGTACAGCGATACGCTCACCTGTCGACAGGTCATCTGAGTGAGCACGCGAGCAAAATTGACGCGATTTTAAATCGCAATGTCACAAATATGGCACAAGAGGAGAACGTGATTTACATCAATAGCAGGTAAGTGATTGATTAAACTGGTGCCGATAATAGGAGTCGAACCTACGACCTTCGCATTACGAATGCGCTGCTCTACCAACTGAGCTATATCGGCCCTGAGGGACCGGTTACGAGCGTAACCATGGGGTAGAAGGTTAGATCTAACCGGGTGTTGCGTCAATGCCCTTGGCAATCAAGCGGCTACTTTTGCATCACCCGGTCAGTTTTAAGCACGAATGGTATCGTCGCCGAAGCCAACCCACTTGTAGGTGGTCAGGGCTTCAAGACCCATCGGGCCGCGAGCGTGCAATTTTTGCGTACTCACCGCCACCTCTGCGCCGAGGCCAAACTGCCCGCCGTCGGTGAAGCGCGTAGAGGCGTTGACGTATACCGCAGACGAATCCACCTCGTTCACGAAACGGTTGGCGTTGCTCAGGGTGCGGGTGAGGATCGCATCCGAGTGCTGGGTGCCGTGCTCGCGAATATGCTCGATCGCCTCATCGAGCGAGGCCACCAGCTTGACGTTGAGATCGAGAGATAAAAACTCGTCGTCATACTGCTCCGGCTTCACCGCCTCGACGTGCGCCGGGCCACCTTGCAGCGTTTTCAACGCCGCCGCGTCAGCGTGCAGCGTGACGCCGCTCTGCGCCATCTTGTCGCTCAGCGCGGGCAGGAAGCGCTCGGCAATCTGCTGGTTCACCAGCAGCGTCTCTACGGTGTTGCAGGTGCTCGGGCGCTGGGTCTTAGCATTGACGATAATCTTCAGCGCGGGTTCAATCTCGGCGGTGTCATCCACGTAGATATGGCATACGCCGATACCGCCGGTGATCACCGGAATAGTTGACTGCTCGCGGCACAGCTTGTGCAGCCCTGCCCCACCGCGCGGGATTAGCATGTCGATATACTTATCCATGCGCAGCATCTCGTTAACCAGCTTACGATCCGGACTCTCAATTGCCTGGACAGCGCCTGCCGGCAGGCCGCACTCCTCCAGCGCCTGCTGGATCACCTTCACGGTAGCAGCGTTGGTGCGCCAGGTCTCTTTGCCGCCGCGCAGGATCGCTGCGTTGCCGGTCTTCAGGCAGAGGGAGGCGACGTCAACGGTAACGTTAGGCCGCGCTTCGTAGATCACGCCGATTACGCCGAGAGGAACCCGGCGGCGTTCAATGCGCAGGCCGCTGTCGAGCAGCCCGCCGTCAATAATCTGGCCTACCGGATCCGCCAGCTTGCACACCTGGCGCACATCGTCGGCGATGCTCTTCAGGCGTTCAGGGTTGAGCGCCAGGCGATCAAGCATCGCTTCGCTCAGGCCGTTGCGCCGGGCTTCCAGCACGTCCTGATCGTTAGCCTGGATAATGTCGTGAGCCTGGGCCTCCAGGTAATCAGCGATCTTCTCCAGAACGCGGTTTTTTTCTCGGCTGGAGAGCTGCGCCAGCTTATACGAGGCTGCTTTCGCAGCGATGCCCATCTGTTCAAGCATACGTCTGCTCCTTAACGGGTGATCATGTCGTCGCGATGGACGGCGACCGGGCCATACTCGTAGCCGAGAATAGCGTCGATCTGCTGTGAGTGCTGGCCAGCGATGCGTCGCAGCGCGTCGCTGTTGTAGCGGGAGACGCCGTGGGCAATGTCCCGACCTTCCAGGTTACGGATACGGATCACTTCACCACGGGAGAAGTTACCTGTCACGCTTTTGATCCCTTTTGGCAACAGCGAGCTGCCTTTTTCGAGGATCGCCATCGTTGCTCCTTCGTCTACGGTAAGCTCACCCGCAGGCGGTGCGCCGAAGATCCAGCGCTTGCGGCTCTCGAGCGGTGAGGTCTGGGCATGGAAGCGCGTCCCTACCGGCACGCCGTTCAGCGCGTCGCCGATAACGCCCGGCCTGCTGCCGGCGGCGATAATGGTCTCGATACCCGCCCGGCAGGCGACGTCAGCAGCCTGTAGTTTCGTGCCCATGCCACCGGTGCCGAGGCCGGAGACGCTGTCCCCGGCGATAGCGCGCAGCGCATCGTCAATGCCGTGAACATCGGCGATAAGCTCCGCATCCGGGTTATTACGCGGATCGGCGGTGTAGAGTCCCTGCTGGTCGGTGAGCAGCAGCAGCTTATCCGCTCCACCCAAAATGGCGGCCAGCGCGGAGAGGTTGTCGTTATCGCCCACTTTGATCTCAGCGGTAGCGACGGCGTCGTTCTCATTGATCACCGGTACGATGCTGTTATCCAGCAGCGCGCGCAGGGTATCGCGGGCGTTGAGGAAGCGCTCCCGGTCTTCCATGTCGGCACGCGTCAGCAGCATCTGGCCGACGTGGATACCGTAGATGGAGAAGAGCTGCTCCCAGAGCTGGATCAGGCGACTCTGCCCCACTGCCGCCAGCAGCTGCTTGGAAGCGATGGTGGCGGGCAGCTCAGGGTAGCCCAGGTGCTCACGTCCGGCGGCAATCGCCCCGGAAGTGACGATAACAATACGATGCCCTGCGGCATGCAGCTGTGCACACTGGCGTACCAGCTCCACAATATGGGCGCGGTTGAGGCGGCGCGATCCGCCCGTTAACACGCTGGTGCCGAGTTTTACCACCAGCGTCTGGGTGTCACTCATGATTCTCTGCCGTTTTACGAATAAGGAAATGTGATGTCAGTCTGACGTTGTAACAGGAGTGAGGCCGCTTGCCAATAACCTCGGTCAAAAGGGTGAGAGATTGCTGCGAGGATCGGCAAGCCTAACGGCAGTTTTTTGCAGTTTTATTGCAGAAATAAATAAACACGGATTTTTAAAATTATTCCGACATTGTCATAAATCTTTCATTTCCGAACGTTAAAACCCTCTCTGTTTTCAGCAGGTATAAGCCTGGCGAATATTAGAGCGTCTTTTGTTTAAATCGGGAATCAAAATGAAAAAGAGTACTCTGGCATTAGTGGTAATGGGTCTGGTTGCTTCCGCATCTGTACAGTCAGCAGAAGTTTTTAATAAAAATGGCAA
The DNA here is from genome assembly GCF_031987975.1 of Pseudescherichia sp. GTDB lineage: Bacteria > Pseudomonadota > Gammaproteobacteria > Enterobacterales > Enterobacteriaceae > Pseudescherichia. Next base: position 461,661 of record NZ_DALZYX010000002.1, read on the forward strand.
CAAGCTGGACGTTTACGGCAAAGTGAAAGCCATGCACTACTTCAGCGATGACAACAGCAACGACGGCGATAAAACATACGTTCGTTTCGGCTTTAAAGGCGAAACCCAAATTAACGATCAGATTACGGGCTTCGGTCGCTGGGAAGCGGAGTTTGCCGGTAATAACGACGAAAGCACCTCCGGGCAGAAAACCCGTCTGGCATTTGCCGGTGTGAAAATTAAAGATTTTGGCTCACTGGACTACGGTCGTAACCTGGGCGTGCTGTATGACGTGGCCGCCTACACCGATATGTTCCCTGAGTTCGGCGGTGACGGCCTGGCCCGTACCGACAATTTTATGACCAAACGCACCAGCGGCGTGGCGACCTACCGTAACAGCGACTTCTTCGGCATGGTGGACGGTCTGGACCTGACCCTGCAGTACCAGGGCAAAAACGAAAACGGCCGCAGCAGCGTCGTGAAACAGAACGGTGACGGCTTCGGTACCTCTCTGGCCTATGATTTCGGCGGCAGCGATTTCTCTATCGTTGGCGCATACGCTAACTCTGACCGCACCGACGCACAGAACCGCATGGCGCTTGGCCGTGGCGCAAATGCTGAAGCCTGGGCTGCCGGGGCGAAATATGACGCCAACAACGTCTACGCAGCTGCCTTCTACGGCGTGTCTTACAACATGACGCCAATCTCCTCCTCTGCTGGCTTTGCCAACAAAGCAGATAACTTCGAAGCCGTGCTCCAGTACCAGTTCGACTTCGGTCTGCGTCCGTCCGTGGGCTACGTCCTGACCAAAGGCAAAGATATTGAGGGCTTTGGTGATGAAGATCTGGTCAACTATATTGATGTCGGCGCAACCTATTACTTCAACAAAAATATGTCGGCCTTCGTTGATTATAAAATTAACCAGATTGATGACGATAACCGCCTGGTTACCACCAACGACGATGTCGTTGCCCTGGGCGTAACCTATCAGTTCTAATTCTGCATAATAAAAAGGCCCTTCATGTCGGTGAAGGGCCTTTTTTATTTATGGCGATTAATTAATCAGGCGCTGAGTTTAACCGGATCGTTTTTAAAGTCATCGGCAGGCTCCAGCTTTAATTCCAGCGACGCCAGCAGCTCGCGCGCGCGCTCGTGGAAAGTCCGCAACGTCTGCTCAAGACGATCGGTCACTTCTGCATCTTTAATAGCAACAGGCTCCCAGTGCCCCTCTTTGTTAAAGAGGCCAAACTGGTAGGTGTAGGTGAAGCGCTGTTCCTGGGCTTCCATTATCATCCACCATCCCCAAAACTCACGCTTTTCCGGAGCAGGCTTTACGTTGACGCATACGGCAAGGCAGTCAAAAAAGAAACGGTTCCCTTCGCACTGCTCCTCACGGATATAGGGGCCAAGCGCCATAAATTTCTTGATCAGTCTGCTTTTCGGGTGTCCACTCGGTAACGTCATTGCGATCTCCTTTTGTGATGCAACTGTTTTACCAAATCAATGGAATTAAGCAACGCATTAACGCAATCTATGCTTCATCCAGGCAGTAATTTCCTGCAGTGACTTATCGAAGTTGCGATAAACCGGCTTAAAAGGTATCTCCAGCAGCTTGCCGTCGGCAGAAGACGAGGCTATGAGCCGCGACTCCTCTTCCGGGCTGAAGGGATCGTTTTTCCAGTAGCCGGAGAGCATTGGCGTCGGACAACGGCGTCCCAGCAGACCCTGAGTTTTCAGCGAGTAGCGATTCAGCTCCACGCGCAGCGCCTCGTCCGAGGCATCATGCATGCCCAGACAGCTGGCCAGCACGTCGAGGTACATCTCCGGCACGCCGCTGAGGCGCTGAGGATCGGTGAGCAGCGAGTGCACCACCGGCCCGAGGCAGGCCACCGCCTTCAGGCGCGGCGACTCAAGGTAGGCCAGACGCACGGCAACGTTGGCCCCAAAGCGGAAGCCAAAGGCGGCCACCCGGGTGTGATCGATCCACGGAATGTCCGGCAGCGCTTTCAGCACGTGCTGATGCAGCATGCTGGAGTCCTGAGTTAGCTTCCACTTCGACGAGAAGCCAATCGACGGCATATCAAGGGTCAGCATCGCGATGCCGTTCGGGGCAAAGTAGCGCTCGAACAGGTTGTAGTAGTCGCTTTGCAGGCTGTCGAGACCGCCGCATACCAGCACCGTCGGGAACGGCCCGTCGCCTTTAGGCATATGCAGGAAGCCCACCAGCGGTGAGCCACCGGGAATGGCGAACTCCAGCTCGCGCAGCTTACCCGGCAAACGACGAGCAGCCTCTTCATAGGCGCGGTTCGCTAGCGCCTGTGCTTGCTCGGCCAGGTCATCGCCTTTCAGATGTGGATAAGCGGCAATGCTGTAGAGATTGGAGGCGTGGAGCCACTGGCGGCCACTGAGGGTATCATCCTGGGTCTGGCTGGCCTTCTGCTGCCACTTCATCGCCTGGGTCGCCCACTCGTAGATCCAGTTGCCACCGCGATAGCCCACCACCGTGTCATAGAGATCGCTATCGGTACGCTCGGCCTGGCTCATGACAATCCGCGCCTGCACGTCAAGAATTTCACGCGGATCGACCCCGCGCCAAACCCACAGCAGACGGTTGATCAGCCGATACCAGTGCGGAACACTGGCCCCGTCCAGCGCGGAATCCATCGCCGGGGGATTGCCCCGCTGAAAACGGCGGACCAGCGTCGAGGTTTCGGGATGTTTGAATCGGGGTTTGAACAGGGTTTCGCTGAGGTTAGCCTGGGTCATTGCGCGCAGCCTCCATGATTACGTCACTTCCTCTATTGTAACCTGCCAGGCGCTAAATAACAGAACGCCCGGCATAACCGGGCGTAAAGTTTAGAAAAAAGCGGCTTAGCGGCCAGAGATAGGCGGTACGAAGACCACGCCCATATCCCACGGCTGCTCAATCCAGGTATCCTGCGGAATATCGATTACATAGTCATCCACCAGCGGGCGGCCGGCAGGCTTAGCGAAGATAGTCACGAAGTGGGCTTTCGGATACATGTCACGGATAGCCACTGCGGTGCCACCGGTATCTACCAGATCGTCAATCACGATAAAGCCTTCACCGTCGCCTTCAGCACGTTTCAGCACTTTCAGCTCACGCTGGTTGTCGTGGTCGTAGCTGGAGATGCAAACGGTATCAACATGGCGAATACCCAGCTCACGGGCCAGCAGGGCAGCCGGAACTAAACCACCGCGGCTAACGGCAATGATGCCTTTCCACTGTTCTGACGGCAGCAGGCGCGCGGCCAGCTTGCGGGCGTGAATTTGCAACATGTCCCAGGTGACGACGTATTTTTCGCTCATGTGAAGTGTCCCAGCCTATTGTAAAGCGGCTTAAATGTGTTCAGGGGAAAATGGGTTGCGCGAGATTATAGAGATCTGACGCACTAAAAACCAGTGTTACGCGGCCCGCCCTGCGCTTTTTACATGTGTCACACTCAGACAAGCAATAAAGTGGTATTCTGCATTTATCTCACCCGCATCGCGCGTGATGCTCTGTTATCGCTAATCCTGTGCCCTGCCCCACTTTTTTGCAGGCCATTGACATGGAGAATCATTATGTCTGAACTGTCTCAACTATCCCCCCAGCCGCTGTGGGATATTTTTGCCAAAATCTGCTCTATTCCCCATCCTTCCTATCATGAAGAACAGCTCGCTGAACACGTTATGGGTTGGGCGAAAGAGAAAGGCTTTCACGCCGAGCGCGACCAGGTTGGCAACATCCTGATTCGCAAGCCTGCCACCGCCGGTATGGAAAACCGCAAGCCGGTCGTATTACAGGCGCACCTGGATATGGTGCCGCAGAAAAACCACGATACCGTGCACGACTTCACCGTCGATCCGATTCAGCCCTACATTGATGGCGAGTGGGTGAAAGCCCGTGGCACCACCCTGGGCGCGGATAACGGTATCGGTATGGCCTCTGCGCTGGCCGTGCTGGCTGATGACACCGTGGCCCACGGCCCGCTGGAAGTGCTGCTGACCATGACCGAAGAGGCTGGGATGGACGGCGCGTTTGGTCTGCAGGCTGGCTGGTTACAGGCCGACATCCTGATCAACACCGACTCTGAAGAAGAGGGTGAGATCTACATGGGCTGCGCCGGTGGCATCGACTTTATCTCCACCCTGGCCCTCTCCCGCGAAGCCGTTCCCGCTGGCTTTGAGACCTTCCGCCTGACCCTGAAGGGCCTGAAAGGCGGTCACTCCGGCGGCGATATTCACCTCGGTCTTGGCAACGCCAACAAGCTGTTGGCGCGTTTCCTGGCCGGTCACGCTGCCGAGCTGGATCTGCGCCTGCTGGACTTTAACGGCGGCACGCTGCGTAACGCCATTCCGCGCGAAGCCTTCGCTACCGTTGCGGTAGCAGCAGACAAAGCTGAACAGCTGAAGGCGCTGGCGGAGGCGTACCAGGCTATCCTCAGCAACGAGCTGGCGATCAAAGAGAAGAACCTGACCGTGCAGCTGGAGAGCGTTGCCTCTGATAAAGCCGCGCTGACGACCGCTTCCCGTGACGCCTTCGTGCAGCTGCTGAACGCCACCCCGAACGGCGTGATCCGTAACTCTGACGTAGCGAAAGGCGTGGTCGAAACCTCCCTTAACGTGGGCGTGGTCACTATGGAAGACGACAGCGCAGAGATCATCTGCCTGATCCGTTCCCTGATCGACAGCGGTAAAGAGTACGTGGTCAGCATGCTGGAGTCGTTAGGCACGCTGGCGGGCGCACAGACCTCGGCAAAAGGTAGCTACCCAGGCTGGCAGCCGGATGCGAAATCCCCGGTAATGCAGCTGGTACGTGAAACCTATCAGCGCCTGTTCGACAAAACGCCGAACATCCAGGTGATCCACGCCGGTCTCGAGTGTGGCCTGTTTAAAAAGCCTTACCCGGATATGGATATGGTCTCTATCGGGCCAACCATCACCGGTCCGCACTCCCCGGATGAGCAGGTTCACATCGAGAGCGTGGGCCAGTACTGGACCCTGCTGACCGAGCTGCTTAAAGCCATTCCGGCGAAGTAAGTTGAGTAATGCCCGGTAAGGCGAAGCCGCCACCGGGCTTTTTTACAGCCCCAGCACTAACTGTCTTTCAAGCTGCGGATCGAGCAGCGTCACATGCAGCCCCACCAGCCGCACGCCGCGATCTCCCCGGCGCTCGTCCCACACATTGCGCGCGGTGGCGATCAGATCCTCTTTATTCAGCTGCGGCCAGACGTGCTCCTGGGTGGTCTGCTGAAAATCGTTAAACTTTAGCTTTACCCCCTGACGGGCGATGAGCAGATCCGGCTTAACCACCGCCAGTCGCCGCTCCAGCTCCGGGTAGAGGCGCTCGATGATCGCCACGCACTCCTCCCACTCGTGAATATCCTCTGCCAGAGTACGCTCCACGCCCACCGATTTGCGTAGCCTCTCGCCGGTGATCTCCCGCTCGTCGATCCCCTGGCTGCGCTCCCACAGCACCCGGCCAAACTTGCCAAAGCGCTTCAGGAGCATGGCGAGATCGCTCTTCTGTACGTCCTCACAGGTGCGCAGGCCGAGACTCTCCAGCTTGCCAGCCGAGACTTTACCAACGCCCGGAATTTTTGACAGCGGTAGCGTTTTGAGGAACGTCGGGACCTCATCCGGGGTAATGACGTACTGGCCGTTGGGCTTGTTGAGATCCGAGGCGATCTTTGCCAGAAATTTCACCGGCGCAATACCCGCCGAGGCGGTGAGCTGCAGCTCGTTAAAGATTGTCTGGCGGATCTCCTGCGCTATCAGGGTCGCGGAGCCGTGGCAGTGCACGCTGTCGGTCACATCGAGAAAAGCTTCATCCAGCGAGAGGGGTTCAATGCGCGACGTGTAGCGGGAGAAGATCTCCTGTATATGCCGTGAGGCGGCTTTGTAGGCATCGAAACGACCCGGCAGCAGGGTAAGATGGGGGCAGAGCTTGAGCGCCATTCCAGTAGGCATAGCGCTGCGTACGCCAAACTTGCGCGCCGGGTAGTTAGCGGTGCTGATTACGCCCCGCCGCTCCCGGCTGCCACCGATGGCGATAGGAATATCTCGCAGGGCAGGATTATCACGCATCTCCACCGCTGCGAAAAAACAGTCCATATCAACGTGTATTATTTTTCGCATCTGCTTATTTTGCCTGGAAAGTCTCTGCCCTCACTGGATAAGTATACAGCCTTTGTTGATCAAATGAGAAGTATCGCTTATGCAGAAGCTTAGCCAACGGCCGCTGATATCGGTATGATGGGGCCTGAGCAAAACAATTTGTAAACTCCGCCTGGCGGGCTTGCGAAAAAATACCGGGGTGCTAATGTGAGCGCTCCTAATCCAGATTAGTCTGATTTCGGGTCTCTTTTGCCGTCCTGGCAATGTGGTAACCGCTTTATCAAGGAACAAGTAGTATGCGCATAATCGCATTATTCATTGCGATGCTTACAATACCGTGCGTCTCGTTTGCCGGCCTGCTCAGCAGCAATAGCTCAACAACGCCCGTGAGTAAAGAATATAAGCAGCAGTTAATGGGTTCCCCGGTCTATATCCAGATCTTCAAGGAAGAGCGCACGCTTGAGCTGTACGTCAAGATGGGCGAGCAGTATCAGCTGATGGATAGCTACAGGATCTGTAACTACTCCGGCGGTCTCGGTCCGAAACAGCGCCAGGGCGACTTCAAAAGCCCGGAAGGGTTCTATACCGTTCAGCGCAGCCAGCTTAAACCGGACAGCCGGTTCTATAAGGCGATCAACATCGGCTTCCCTAACGCCTACGATCGCTCGCACGGCTATGAAGGTAAGTATCTGATGATCCACGGCGCATGCGTCTCGGTGGGCTGCTACGCCATGACCGACTCCGGCATCGATGAGATCTTCCAGTTTGTGACCGGTGCGCTGGTCTTTGGTCAGCCGGGCGTGCAGGTTAGCATCTATCCGTTCCGCATGACCGACGCCAACATGGCGCGCCATAAGAACTCGTACTATGCAGACTTCTGGAATCAGCTGAAGCCCGGCTATGACTACTTCAATACCCTTCACCAGCCGCCGGTGGTCTCGGTGGTGAACGGGCGTTACGTGGTGAGCAAGCCGCTTAAGAGCAACGGCGCGATCCAGCCTCAGCTGGCATCAAACTACACGCTCCCCGAGGCAAAATAGCACCCACTCCCCTGGCATGATTTTGTGCCAGGTTTCATTGCCGGTAAGCGGCTGGGTAGCGATCACCGAGACCACGTCATTAGGCGTGGTCTCTTTTTGGAAGTCGATCTCAACGTCCTGGTCCAGCAGCTTGGCCACGCCAAACGGCGCGCGGCGGGTGATCCAGAACAGGTTGGTCGAGCAGAACGCCATCACATAGCGCCCATCCGACAGCAGCATGTTGAACACGCCCTTCTCACGCAGCTCCCCTGCCAGCGTCGCAATGTACTTAAACACCGCCGCCATATTGCCCGGCGTGCGCGGATAGCGTGCGGTGAGCTTATGCAGAAGCCAGCAAAACGCCTTCTCGCTGTCGGTCTCGCCAACCGGACGGAAATTGCCGGTCTCCAGCGATTTGTAGCCTGTCAGCTGGCCGTTATGGGCGTAGGTCCAGTTGCGTCCCCACAGCTCGCGGGTGAAGGGATGCGTATTCTCCAGCGATACTTCTCCCCGATTAGCCTGGCGAATATGCGCCACTACCGAGCAGGATTTGATCGGGTAATCCTGAACCAGTTTCGCTATCGGTGAGTTGTAGCTGGGCTGCGGATCTTTGAACGTGCGACAGCCTTTGCCTTCGTAAAAGGTGATACCCCAGCCGTCTTTATGTGGCCCGGTTCCTCCACCGCGCTGAACCAGCCCGGTAAAACTAAAGCAAATATCCGTAGGCACATTGGCGCTCATCCCGAGCAGTTCGCACATACAACACCTCCACAGCTCATCGGGGGCCGTGCCCCCGTACGACGTCTTAAGCTTTAACCATCTCTTTTTCAATCAGCTGAATCAAGATGTGGATCACTTTGATATGAATTTCCTGAATACGATCGGCATAGCCAAAATGCGGAACGCGGATCTCAATATCAGCGCTGCCAGCCATTTTGCCGCCGTCTTTACCGGTTAGGGTAATCACCTTCATGCCTTTAGCACGTGCGGCTTCAATCGCTTTGATCACGTTGCCGGAGTTGCCGGAAGTGGAGATGCCCAGCAGCACGTCGCCCTCGCGGCCTACCGCTTCCACGTAGCGGGAGAAGATGTAGTCGTAGCCAAAATCGTTGCCGACGCAGGAGATGTGGCTAACGTCAGAGATAGCGATAGCCGGGTAGCCCGGACGGTTCTCACGGTAGCGACCGGTCAGCTCTTCAGCAAAATGCATCGCATCACAGTGTGAACCGCCGTTGCCGCAGGAGAGCACTTTGCCGCCAGCTTTGAAGCTGTCCGCCAGCAGCACTGCTGCGCGCTGGATGGCGTGAATGTTGGCGTCATCCTGCAGAAAATTAGCCAGCGTCTCCGCCGCTTCATTCAGTTCGTTACGAATCAGATCCTGGTACATAAGATGTCCTTCAGAATAGATGAATTTTACGAGCGCAGTTTACCGGATAGCACCACACGCGAGAAGCTAAAGCCATACTTATCACCGGGCGTTTTAGGTATCCGTGCCGTCATCACCCTCAACAATGTGAACCAGGTTGTAATTACTTTGTAAACACATTGCTAAATATAGTGTCATCCACTACAACAATAACATCACAAGTGGTCAGACCTCCTACAAGCCAGGGAGCAATTGTTTATGATGATTTTGAGTCTTATCGCAACAGTCGTATTGATTGGCGCGCTGTTCTACCATCGCGTTAGCCTGTTTTTGAGTAGCCTGATTTTGCTGGCCTGGACCGCCGCGCTTGGCGTTTCCGGCCTGTGGTCCGTCTGGGTGCTGGTGCCGCTGGCAATTATGCTGGTGCCGTTTAACCTGCCCGCGATGCGTAAATCGATGATCTCTGCCCCGGTGTTTCGCGGCTTCCGCAAGGTGATGCCGCCCATGTCACGCACCGAGAAAGAGGCGATCGACGCAGGGACCACATGGTGGGAAGGCGATCTGTTCCGTGGCAATCCGGACTGGAAAAAGCTGCATAGCTATCCACAGCCACGTCTGACCGCTGAAGAGCAGGCGTTTATCGACGGGCCGGTAGAAGAGGCCTGCCGCATGGCAAATGATTTTCAGATCACCCACGAGATGGCCGACCTGCCGCCCGAGCTGTGGGCGTACCTGAAAGAGCACCGCTTCTTTGCGATGATCATTAAAAAAGAGTACGGCGGCCTCGAGTTCTCCGCCTACGCCCAGTCTCGCGTGCTGCAGAAGCTCTCCGGCGTCTCCGGTATTCTGGCGATCACCGTCGGCGTGCCTAACTCCTTAGGCCCGGGCGAGCTGCTGCAACATTACGGCACCGAAGAGCAGAAAAACCACTACCTGCCGCGTCTGGCCCGTGGGGAAGAGATCCCCTGCTTTGCCCTGACCAGCCCGGAAGCGGGTTCCGATGCCGGTGCGATCCCGGATACCGGTGTGGTCTGTATGGGCGAATGGCAGGGTGAGCAGGTGCTCGGTATGCGCCTGACCTGGAACAAACGCTACATTACGCTGGCCCCCATCGCTACCGTGCTGGGCCTGGCCTTTAAGCTCTCCGACCCGGAAAAACTGCTGGGCGGCGATGAAGATCTGGGCATCACCTGCGCCCTGATCCCCACCAGCACGCCCGGCGTAGAGATTGGCCGTCGCCACTTCCCGCTTAACGTTCCGTTCCAGAACGGCCCGACCCGCGGTCAGGATATCTTTGTGCCGATTGACTACATCATCGGCGGACCGAAAATGGCCGGTCAGGGCTGGCGGATGCTGGTGGAGTGTCTGTCGGTGGGTCGCGGCATTACTCTGCCGTCCAACTCTACCGGTGGTCTGAAGTCCGCGGCAATGGGCATCGGCGCTTACGCGCATATTCGCCGTCAGTTCCGCATCGCCATCGGTAAGATGGAGGGGATTGAAGAGCCGCTGGCGCGCATTGCCGGTAACGCCTACGTGATGGATGCTGCCGCATCGCTGATTACTTACGCCATCGTGCTTGGGGAAAAACCGGCGGTGCTCTCTGCCATCGTCAAATATCACTGTACCCACCGCGGTCAGCAATCAATTATTGATGCTATGGATATCGCCGGCGGGAAAGGCATTATGCTCGGCGAGAGTAACTTCCTGGCCCGCGTTTATCAGGGCGCGCCGATCGCCATCACCGTTGAAGGGGCGAACATTCTCACCCGTAGCATGATGATCTTCGGTCAGGGCGCAATCCGCTGCCATCCTTATGTGCTGGATGAGATGGCTGCTGCCCAGAGCAACGATCTTAACGCCTTCGACAAGCTGCTGTTTAAACACATCGGCCACGTGGGTAGCAACACGGTACGTAGCTTCTGGCTTGGCCTGACTCGCGGCCTGACCAGCAGCACGCCAACCGGGGATGCGACCCGCCGCTACTACCAGCACCTTAACCGTCTGAGCGCCAACCTGGCGATGCTGTCAGATGTCTCGATGGCGGTGCTGGGCGGCAGCCTGAAACGTCGCGAACGTATCTCGGCGCGGCTGGGGGATATTCTGAGTCAGATTTTCCTCGCCAGCGCGACGCTGAAACGCTACGACGACGAGGGCCGCCACGAAGCCGATCTGCCGCTGGTCCACTGGGGCGTGCAGGATGCGATCTATAAGGCAGAGCAGGCGATGGACGACCTGCTGGCCAACTTCCCGAACCGCGGCGTTGCCGCCCTGCTGCGCGCGACCATCTTCCCTACCGGGCGTCACTACCTTGCCCCGTCGGATAAGCTGGACCATGCTGTGGCGAAGATCCTGCAAACGCCGAGTGCCACTCGCTCCCGCATTGGTCGCGGTCAGTATCTGACCGCCAGCGAGCATAACCCGGTTGGCCTGCTGGAAGACGCCCTGCTGGACGTGATCGCTGCGGATCCGATTCACCAGCGCATCTGTAAAGAGATCGGTAAGAATCTGCCCTTTACCCGTCTGGATACGCTGGCCAACGACGCGCTGGCCCAGGGAATTATCGACTATGACGAAGCGCGGATCCTGATCAAAGCCGAGGAGAGCCGACTGCGCAGCATCAACGTTGATGACTTCGAGGCAGACGCGCTGGCGACCCAACCGGTCAAGCCCCTGCTCCCTGCCCTGCCGGAAAAAGTGCGTAAAATCGAAGCTGCGTAACGTTTCCTGTGTTGCTATTGACCCTGCCCCCGGGCAGGGTTTTTTATTGCCACACAATCGCGTTTTGCCGTGGTAGAGTGTTTGAACGCTATAAAAATGGGGAGACTCATCGTGCCTGGTTTGAAAATTACGCTGTTGCAACAGCCGCTGGTGTGGATGGATGGTCCAGCTAACCTGCGGCACTTCGATCGCCAACTGGAAAATATTATCGGGCGCGACGTTATCGTTCTGCCGGAGATGTTCACGACGGGTTTTGCTATGCAGGCGGCACAGCAGTCGCTGCCGCAGAGTGATGTTATCGCCTGGATGCAGGCCAAAGCGCAGCAGACGAATGCCCTGGTTGCGGGTAGCGCGGCGCTGCAGAGCGATCGCGGAGCGGTAAACCGTTTCCTGCTGGTCGAGCCGGAGGGCAAGGTGCATAGCTACGATAAGCGCCACCTGTTCCGCATGGCTGATGAGCATCACCACTACGAGGCTGGCACCGAGCGCGTGGTCTTTGAGTGGCGAGGCTGGCGCATTCTGCCCCTGGTCTGCTATGACCTGCGCTTCCCGGTCTGGTCGCGCAACCGCAATGACTACGACCTGGCGCTGTACGTAGCCAACTGGCCTGCCCCGCGTTCGCTGCACTGGCAGGCGCTGCTGGTAGCGCGGGCTATTGAGAACCAGGCCTATGTCGCGGGCTGCAACCGCGTCGGCACCGATGGCAACGGACATCACTACCGCGGCGATAGCCGGATTGTCAGCCCGCAGGGAGAAATTCTCGCTACCGCCGAGCCGCACCAGGCTACACGTATCGATGCCGAGCTGTCACTCACCGCATTAAAAGAGTATCGCGAAAAATTCCCGGCCTGGCAGGATGCCGACGCCTTTACGCTAGAGAAGTGATGTCACTAACGGGTACACAGCTGCCCGTTTGAAAAGCGAAAACGACGAAGGCCTGAATCATTGCTGATTCAGGCCTTCTGAATAGTGGCGGAACGGACGGGACTCGAACCCGCGACCCCCTGCGTGACAGGCAGGTATTCTAACCGACTGAACTACCGCTCCACTGTTCCCTTGGGAACGAGGCGAATATTACGTACTGCCACGCACGCCGTCAACGCTTTTTCACTGCTTTTGATCTGTTTGCTGCAAAAATCGCCCGCGAGCTGTTTTTATCTACAAAACAAAGCGTTTCAGCCCCGCCACAAGCAGGATCCACCTTTCTTTTGCACCAGGTCAAGACGCGACTCATGGGCCATCACCTCTTCATCACTGGCTAACACCACACGCAGCGAATTAGCCCGGCGCGCAACGCGCTGAATGGTGGCTTCGCCCTGCGCCTGCTGGTTTTCTCCCTCAACGGAGAAGGCCATTGAGGTCTGCCCGCCCGTCATCATTAAGAAGACGTCGGCGAGGATCTGGGCATCAAGCAGTGCGCCGTGCAGCGTTCGCTTGCTGTTATCGATCTCATAGCGTGAGCAGAGCGCATCAAGACTGTTGCGCTTGCCGGGGAACATCTTCCTGGCCATTGCCAGGCTATCGGTCACCTTACAGAAGGTGTCCGTTTTAGGAATGCCCCGGTTCAGCTTGCTGAACTCATAGTCCATAAAGCCGATATCAAACGATGCGTTATGGATCACCAGCTCAGCGCCGCGAATATAGTCGATAAACTCATCGGCCACGTCGCTGAAGAGCGGCTTATCCAGCAAAAACTCATCTGCAATCCCGTGCACGCCAAAGGCTTCCGGATCCACCAGCCGATCCGGCTTAAGGTAGACGTGGAAGTTATTGCCGGTCAGACGACGGTTGATCACCTCTACCGCGCCGATTTCAATAATCTTATGTCCTTCATAGTGGGCACCGATCTGGTTCATACCGGTGGTTTCCGTATCAAGGACGATCTGTCGTGTAATTGCAGTGCTCATAGCGGTCATTTATGTCAGACTTGTCGTTTTACGTCGATTTCAACTACAGGAAGTCTACCAGAGATGCTCAAACAGGTAGAAATTTTCACCGATGGATCTTGCTTAGGTAACCCAGGACCAGGCGGCTACGGCGCTATTTTACGCTATCGGCAGCATGAAAGAACCTTCAGCGAAGGATATCGCCTCACGACCAACAATCGGATGGAGCTGATGGCGGCCATCGTCGCGTTTGAGGCGCTGAAAGAGCACTGTGAAGTGGTGCTGAGCACCGACAGCCAGTACGTCCGTCAGGGGATCACCCAGTGGATCCACAACTGGAAAAAGCGCGGCTGGAAAACGGCCGAGAAGAAACCGGTAAAGAATGTCGATCTCTGGAAGCGACTGGATGCGGCGCTCAGCCAGCATCAGATCCGCTGGGAGTGGGTTAAAGGCCACGCGGGTCATCCGGAAAACGAACGCTGCGACGAGCTGGCCCGCAGTGCAGCGATGAATCCCACTCAGGAAGATGTCGGTTACCAGCCAGAGAGCTAATCAGGGTTTACGATACTGCCGCGTAGCACCCACCGCCTGGGGCACGCGCGCTTTCGCCTTGCTCTGCTTCGCTGGATTGAGCGTCAGAGGGATGGTGCGCTTGCGGGCGACGATAAGCTGCATACAGCCCAGCGCGGGCAGATGGGTGCTGAGCACTTTACCTCCCTGTCGGGTCCAGGGCAGCACCTGAAAACCGCTGTGGTGCACCACCTCAAAGTTGAGCAGCGACAGCCAGTCGAGCTGGCGCATCATAGTGAACATCCGGCTGCGGTAGACCGCTGACCGACGTTTGATAGGCAGCGCCTTACGCAATCCAAGCAGGCTAACGGGATTAAACCCGCTCAGTATCAGCCAGCCATCATCAATCAACACGCGGTCAGCTTCATTTAACAGGCGATGCGGATCCTGGCACCAGCTAAGCGTATGAGCCAGCAGACAAGCATCCACGGATTTATTTTCGAAGGGAAGATGCAGTGGATCGGCCCTGACCTGTGCAGGCTCGCCCTGCAGCGAGACGTTAACCTGATGCGAGATAGCGCAGCTTTCGGCATTGATTTCCGCGCTGAGATTGCCAATCTTAAGCAGGTGAAATCCGTAGATTTTTGCGAACCAGGGCTTTAGCTGCTGCTCCAGCGCCTCGCGGTAGTATTCGCCACGGGAAAAATCAGCCCAGTGGGCAGGTGCTGAGAACGTTCGAGGTATCCTTGCCGGTTTCATCACAACCTTCCGCTACGCTTTGAGAGGTATTATATGAATCTTAACAGTATTCCCGCATTTCAGGATAACTACATCTGGGTGTTAAGCAATGACCAAGGTCACTGTGTGATTGTCGATCCGGGCGAAGCGGCTCCGGTGCTTCATGCTATCGAAGAAAACCAGTGGCAGCCACAGGCGATCCTGCTCACCCATCACCACCACGATCACGTTGGCGGCGTGAAAGAACTACGCCAGCGGTTCCCGGACGTAGTGGTATATGGCCCAGAAGAGACACAAGATAAAGGGGCAACGAAATGCGTAGTCGAGGGCGATAAGCTCATTCTTTTGGGCTACGAATTTTCTGTTTTTGCAACGCCGGGTCATACTCTCGGTCATGTTTCTTACTACACAATTCCTTACCTTTTTTGCGGCGACACGCTGTTCTCAGGCGGTTGTGGCAGACTTTTCGAAGGAACAGCGGATCAGATGTATCAATCATTTCAGAAAATTAACGCGCTTCCGCCGGAAACGGTTATTTGTTGCGCGCATGAATACACATTAGCGAATATGAAGTTTGCCCAGCATATTCTGCCCAACGATCCGGCTATTGAGGATTATCTTAATAAAGTGAAGCAGTTACGCACAAAAAGTCAAACAACGCTGCCGGTTACGCTGGAAAATGAGCGTCGTATTAATGTTTTTCTCCGTACTGAAGATCCTGATTTGATTAGTGTTATTGATAAAGAAACAAAATTGCAACAGCCTAATACGCGTTTTGCATGGTTGAGGTCAAAGAAAGACGCTTTCTGAAATTTCATACTTGTCATCTGGATCCTTCGCCGTTATGATTGCTCGTCTTTTAAGCAACTATTGACTCACACACATGAAGGCACAAGCGATCTTACTCGCCTCTGTCCTGCTTGTGGGTTGCCAGGCGTCTAATCACGATGGCAACGTACAACAGCACGCACAGAGCCTTTCTGCAGCTAGTCAAGGGGAAGCAGGTAAGTTTACAAGTCAGGCGCGGTGGATGGACGATGGAACATCCCTCGCGCAGGATCAGGACTTGTGGGCTGCCATTAGCGACGAGCTGAAGATGGGAATTCCGGAAAACGACCGGATTCGCGAACAAAAACAGAAGTATTTAAGAAACAAGAGCTATCTCCACGATGTAACTTTACGGGCAGAGCCGTATATGTACTGGATAGCAGGGCAGGTTAAGAAACGTAACATGCCCATGGAACTGGTACTACTACCCATAGTGGAGAGCGCTTTTAACCCGCACGCGACGTCTGGCGCCAATGCCGCAGGCATTTGGCAGATCATTCCGAGCACGGGGCGCAACTACGGTTTGAAACAGACTCGCACTTACGATGCGCGTCGTGACGTTGTGGCATCTACCACTGCCGCACTCGACATGATGCAGCGTCTTAACCGCATGTTTGACGGCGACTGGCTGTTGACGGTGGCTGCCTATAACAGCGGCGAAGGGCGTGTCATGAAGGCAATGAAAGCGAATAAATCGCGGGGTAAACCTACCGATTTCTGGTCGCTCTCGCTGCCTCAGGAAACGAAAATTTACGTGCCTAAGATGCTGGCCTTGAGCGATATTCTCAAGAACAGCAAGCGCTACGGTGTGCGTCTGCCTACGCCTGACGATAGCCGCGCGCTGGCACGTGTCCGGCTAAACAGTCCGGTTGGCATGAGCCAGCTGGCGGATATGGCCGGTATGCCGGTAAGCAAGCTGAAGACCTTCAACGCGGGCGTTAAAGGCTCGACGCTTGGCTCGGGTGGACCGCAGTACGTAATGGTGCCGCAGAAGCATGCCGACCAGCTGCGCGAATCACTGGCTTCGGGTGAGATCGCTGCCGTACAGCCTACGCTGATGGCAGATAACACCCCGCTGACCAGCAAGAGCTATAAGGTACGTTCTGGCGATACGCTTTCCGGTATTGCTTCACGCCTCGGCGTGACCGCTAAGGATCTCCAGCAGTGGAATAGCCTGCGCGGTTCAACACTGAAAGTGGGCCAGAGCCTAACCATTGGCGCAGGCAGCAGCGCGCAACGTCTTGCCAGCAACAGCGATAGCGTTAAGTATCGCGTGCGTAAAGGCGATTCGCTCTCCAGTATTGCTAAAGATTACGGCGTAAATATTAAGGATGTTATGCGCTGGAATGACGATACGGATAACCTGCAGCCTGGCGATCAGCTGACGCTGTTTGTGAAGAATAGCGCCACACCGGACTCTTAATCGAACCGTTTCATATAAAAAAGCACCGTTTCCCCCGGTGCTTTTTTTATTG
Organism: Pseudescherichia sp.; assembly: GCF_031987975.1. GTDB lineage: Bacteria > Pseudomonadota > Gammaproteobacteria > Enterobacterales > Enterobacteriaceae > Pseudescherichia. The sequence continues at coordinate 478,300 of NZ_DALZYX010000002.1, forward strand.
CCAATTTTGTAGCCTAGCGTTTTTTCGCAGCAATAAACACCGTATCGCTGGTGAAAGAACCGTCATCCTGCAACTCAAAGTAGGCTTTTATCGCCTGTGATGCGCTCTCCTGATAGAGCCGAATCGCCTTGCTCAATGCATCCGGGGTTCGCATACGGGCGATCCAGGAGGAGAACTCCAGCACCAGACGATCGGTAACCAAATCGCAAGTTATCAGTCCCGCCTCGTTAATCTGTGTCAGCCACTCACCGCTTGAGTAGTTATGGACGTGAGAGGTATCGCGCAGGGCTTCAACCGTCTGTAACCAGATATCGCGAACCGGCTCTCCGGGGGACATCACATCCATCAGAAATGCTGTTCCGCCAGGCTTCAGAACGCGTTTTATTTCACGTAATGCCTGGCCGAGATCCTGCCAGTGGTGCGCAGAGTAACGACTGATTACGACATCAAAGGTCTCATCAGCGAAAGGCAAGCTCTCCGCATAGCCTTGTTGGGTATTAATATTGCTCAAGCCTTTCTCTTTTGCCGCGGCAGCCACGACGCCCAGCATATCGCTGGAGAGATCGTATGCCGTCACCTCTCCTACCGCTGTGGCGGCAGTAAAGCTGGCATGCCCTCCCCCGCAGCCGACGTCCAGAACATGGGCCTGAGGGAAGCATTGAAGGCGTTCGCGCAGCCGCTCTAAATCACGGCCTGCGGCATGCACGGCGCTGGTTAAGTAGGCGCTTGCCTGGGAGCCAAACTGATCTTCGACATTATCATGATGGGATTTTGCTGCCATTGTGCTGTCCTTTTAGTTAAGTGAAAAGAGGGCAGCACCCATTTAGGCCTGCCCTACGGCAGACCTGACACACCACTACTTATCAGGTTTGCCGGGACTGAATTCAACGAGTAGCGGGTTGTGATCGGAGGCGCGCGTGACCAGCACCGAGGCTTCGTTCACGTTGAGACCACGATAGAAGATAAAATCGAGCGGGCGACCAAACGCCCGGCGGCGGTTGTCATCCGTAAAACGCACCTGGCGCAGGGACATCTCTCGTGAGAAGCGATAAAGCGCATTCATTCGCGGGCGGCTCCAGGCATTGAAATCCCCAGCCATGATCACCGGGCCATTATGCTGGGCGATCTGATCGCCAATAGGCAGCAGCTGCTTACTGTAGACATCTACCCCAAGGCTAAAGTTAACCGCGTGGACATTGACGACCATTAGCAGTCGTCCGTCAGGCAGAGGATAGACCGTGACCAGAGCGGACTTTGCCAGACGCAGGATCGGCTCACGCTCGCGCAGCGGACAGCAGTAGACCGGATGGGCCGATGCCAGCGTCATGACGCCAGAGGGGTGCTGAGGCAACACAAACGCCGGGACCTGATCCGCTGCCAGATAGTTGGTAGTAGCAAACTGAATAAGCTCAGGCGTGGTTTGTGCCTCCTGCAGCAGCACGAGGTGGGCATCTTTACCAAAGCTTTGCAGCACCGACTGCCACTCGGCGCGCTGCTGCTTAAAAATGTTCCACACCAGGACGCGGATGTTCTCTTCCTCGCTCAGCGGCGCGCCTGGGGGTGATGCCTGGCCAATACTCGCGAATGACCCGGGCGGCAGGATCCGCTCGGCGGGCTGTCCCGCGATATAGCGCATGGCATGGGTATGTTTTCGCACTTTCGGCTTCTTACCTCTATAACCTGTCTGCCCTGGATACCAGATCCACTCCTTCTGTTATAGGGATTTTAGCGCACACTTTCAACGCTGACCGGAAAAACAGTTGCGTTGAGAAGGAAGTGACACCTGGCGTGGACGCATGGTTAAATAACAATAATCGATAAAATGCGGATAAAATTTTGCTACAGGTGCAAAAATGAAGGCAACATCAGAAGAGCTGGCTATATTTGTCGCCGTAGTGGAGAGCGGGAGCTTTAGCCGGGCCGCTGAGCAGCTTGGGCAGGCTAATTCGGCTATCAGCCGGGCAGTAAAGAAGCTGGAGACCAAGCTGGGCGTGAGCTTGCTTAACCGCACCACGCGCCATCTAAGCCTTACTGAAGAGGGTGAGCGCTATTTCCGGCGCGTACAGCTTATTCTGCAGGAGATGGCGGCAGCAGAAAACGAGGTGATGGAGCATCAGCATACCCCGCGTGGCCTGCTACGTATTGATGCAGCTACGCCGGTTGTGCTGCATTTTTTAATGCCGATGATTAAGCCGTTTCGTGAGCGCTACCCAGAGGTAACACTGTCGCTAGTCTCGTCGGAGACGTTTATTAACCTGATCGAGCGTAAAGTCGACGTCGCTATACGTGTCGGTACGCTGACAGACTCCAGCCTGCGCGCCCGCCCGCTGTTTAAAAGCTCCCGCAGGATCATCGCCTCCCCTGCCTATCTGGCTAAATACGGTACGCCGCAGAGCGTAGACGATCTTAAACATCACACATGTCTGGGCTTCACCGAGCCTGTGTCGCTTAATACCTGGCCCATAGCCTGTGAGGATGGTCAACTCTATGAAATCAACAGCGGTATCTCATCTAACAGCGGCGAAACGCTGAAGTATCTCTGTCTTTCAGGTAACGGTATAGCCTGCCTGTCTGACTATATGACGGACAATGAGATTGCCAGCGGCGAGCTGGTCGAGGTGCTGGCGGATAAACGCCTGCCGGTTGAGATGCCTTTTAGCGCGGTCTATTACAGTGACAGAGCGGTCAGCACGCGTATTCGTGCCTTTGTTGACTTTCTAAGTGAGTATGTGAAACAGCGTCAGCAGCCGTGAAGCCGGCGGTTGTGCTGTAAATAGCAGGCAAAAAAAAACCGTATCTCGTGAGAGATACGGCTTCTTAAATAAGTGGCGGAACGGACGGGACTCGAACCCGCGACCCCCTGCGTGACAGGCAGGTATTCTAACCGACTGAACTACCGCTCCACCGAATTTCTTTGTCACTACCCGGATATTTTATCCCGGTTAACTGCAATTTGATGCCTGGCAGTTCCCTACTCTCGCATGGGGAGACCCCACACTACCATC